>CAVBHJ010000037.1:0-2305 GCA_963595445.1 bacterium | reverse complement strand
AACCGACCACGAAACACAAAACCCGGGCGTGTCGAACACAACCCGGGCAAAACAACCGAAACCCCATCGACGGGCGGCAGCCGAAACGAACCAGAGCGCCGCACCACAAAAACCAAACAACAAATCAACGACAGCTGAACCGACTACGGGCCACACCCTGTTACGCACCCTTCACTTTACCTTTTTACACACTCCAACGCTACTAGACGCATTCATGCATTATGAGGGAAACCGCTCAGAAAACGGCGAAATCTCAATGTTTTTCAATAAACAAAAAGGTTGAAACGCCATTATTTCAACCACGCTGTGGCGCATTAGTGTTTTATGTGACGGTAATACTACATTTAATCGTTATCAATCGCGAAAAACGTCGGAGATGTATTCTGCGCGAACTTTCAAGGAGGAAAAATGCTGCAAGCGGGAGATGGCCGATCCGTAATCGAGGGTCCAGCCTTTTCGAGCCAGGACGAATTCAACGTCACTTACAGGGAAAAGTCGCTGTATGTGATCGATTCTTCCGGGATTATCGAGCGTGTCGTATCATCGTCTTCCGACGAGTATGTGTCGCTCCGAGGGGAAGCCAGCCAGTTGGGATGTCTGACCAGTCTTCGCGAGGGGCAATACCTGCTTCCAGGATTCATCGACTTGCATGTGCATTCCCCGCAGTGGGCCCAGGACGGCGCGGCTTTGGACGAGCCTCTGGAACGTTGGCTCGACAAATACACGTTCCCTACCGAGTCACGTTTCGCGGATGAACGGTATTCCACCAAGGTGCACGGTCACCTCGTTGATTCGCTGCTCGCCCGCGGGACGACCACCGTATTGTATTTCGACACCATATACAGGGATTCGGCCGTCGGTTTGGCCCAAATATGCGCCGAAAAGGGCCAGCGCGCATTCGTTGGGAAGGTCGTGATGGACGATCCAGAGGCCAATCCCGAGTATTATCGCGAGTCGACGGACGAGGCGGTGGCCGAAACCGAACGATTCATCGTGGAAACCCTCAACATCGACGCGCCTCAGGGCGTGTATCCAGTCATCACGCCGCGGTTCATCCCAAGCTGCACCGATAAGGGACTTGAGGCATTGGGGGATTTGGCCTCCAAATACCGGTGCTTCACCCAGACGCATTGCTCGGAGGGAGACTGGGAACATGCAACCGTCCGTGAGCGTTTCGGCAAGAGTGACACGGAGGCCCTTAACGATTTCGGTCTACTCACGGATAAGACAGTGATGCACCATTGCGTCTACCTGTCGGAATCCGACGCCGACCTTTTCGCGCAGAAAGGCGCTGCCGTGGCACATTGCCCGTATTCGAACGCCTATTTCGCAAGCGCCGTATGCCCTGTGCGCAGGTATCGCGAGCAGGGAGTCACCGTCGGCATGGGAACGGACATATCCGGCGGCTACGCGCCGAGCATGTACGAGGCGATTCGGATGGCCGCCATCGCCTCACGCATGCTGGAGTACGGAGTGGATATGAGGGTCGCCGCCGACCAGCGAGGAGTTCCCGGATCGCTCATGACGCTTGACCAAGCCTTCTGGCTGGCGACCGTCGGCGGCGCGAACGCGCTTCATGTCCGTACCGGACGTCTTGACGTAGGTTACATCTGGGACGCGCAGATCGTGGACGCACACACCGTCCATGCTGACCTTCCAATTTTCGATGACGAGGAGGATCCCAAGGTCGTGTTCCAGAAGATCATGAACCTGTCTACTCCAGCCAACATCAGAAAGGTGTGGTGCCAAGGACGTCTAGTATACGAGAATTGAATCAATGAGGGACCAGAATCCTTGAGCTGCGCCCCGATTGTTTGGACGTTGTTGATTAGATACAGGGTCAGGCCACGAGGGACATGCTCTGGAACTCCTCCGGAGCATGTCCCTCGAGTCGTATCTGACGCCATCTGATGTTCCAGTGCATGATGTACGCATCCGGCTCACACTTGAACTGTTCATACGAGTCGAATTCGCGACCGCGGTAGGACTCGTCTTTCAAACGGCGGAACACCTGCTCGGTCGCCGCGTTGTCCAGACAGCCGCCCTTGCGTCGACCATGCCGACGCGAGGGTCTCATGGGATCCCGGGAATCCGCACGACAGGACAGGGACCCGTCCGCGGGCCGTCGGACCGGAAACGGCAAGGGGAACCACGAAACGGCCGGCACGCCCCGCACGGGCACGGACGAAACCCCGGCCGGCCGCCGGAACCCGTGGGCGTGTATAAACGAGAAAAAGGGGAATTCCCTTGAGGAATTCCCCTTCAACACAAAAGAATAGAATGCGGCGGCGTGCTACTCTCCCAC
>CAVBHJ010000036.1:0-3808 GCA_963595445.1 bacterium | reverse complement strand
TAGAATTATCTCGTTACCCGAAAATGAGGGAGAAACGGATGAGCAAAGGGAAAAACGGGGAAATCATAAAAGACCCGAAGATGGGCCGCAAGGATAAATTCGCTTGGCTGGAAAACAACGATCTGATTGACCGCGACACAAACCAACCGACGGAGAATCATGCATGGAAGAGCTCAAAAAAGCATGTTCACCGAATGCGACCCCAGCAAGTGGTTCCTCCAATAGTCGTGCGAATGGCTCCTCCGCTATTGCATTGCGGAAATTCTGCGTGAGAAGTATCCGGATCTGACGCGTGACGATATCAATGAGAAGCGTTGCAAGCTCAACACGCGTTCAACAATTGTCAGAAAGCTGGCCGACGCGTTTCTCGGCACACAGAATGAAGAAACGGGATTCGCCACTATCGAAACGGTTTCGGAAATACCTGATGATAGGCGTCTCGTTCGAGTCATCCCCATCGGCAACTATGAAAACGGATTCGACTCCCGCGACTATGTGATATTCCAGGCAGGTTCACCGACCGGACTTCCGCTGATCATCTATAAGGAATTCGATACGACACCCGTCAGGCTGCTGTCGGTTCCGTACAGCTCGTTCGACGAGCATGTTTCATCGAAGGCACATATGACCCCTACGACAGCGACTACATCACTCTCGTGAACCGTATGAACATCCAAGACCAGTTCGAACGATGGCAAGCCCTGTGCGATCAACTTCCCAAAATGCGCAGCGCTTCGGAGGAAGATTCCAAGGTCAAGACCCGCCCGAAAACTACGAACACTCCGCCGAGCGCGTTTGCTGCCAGAACCAACGGTTCCGGCGACGATGCGATCATCGGATTGCTGAAAAGGCGGCGGGGAGCATGACAAGAAATCGGAAGTCCGAATGACGGTGGAGGATCCCACATATCGGCGGAACCTGAATATTCAGGTCAACAAGATGCTCAAGCTCGCCCGAAAAGGAAATAGGTCGTTTAGCAGGGACTGCCTGTCCGATCCGGGAAAGCTGCAACAGCATTGGGCGGATCGACTGGACATCATATACTACTCACCTCGAGATCAGGATGAGATCAAAGCCATACCCGGCCGATGCCGAAAAGGACGTGGTACGTGCCGAGCACTGAATCCTCCTTGCGCATCCGAAGAAAGCGGATGCGCGAGGCCGTGCATCGGCTGTAAAACGTGTCGGATGCCAATATTCCGGTGTTTTGCCGAGGTGATGTTACATATGTGGCTGACATGTTACCGGAGACGTTACAAAACAATCGTTAACATGTGTCTTCGTGAAAAAAGAAATATCCAGCGAAAACGTAATTGGAGCATCGTCCAACGAGCATGTGCGCAACGTCGCCGATCTGTTCGTCGAATGTTTGGTCAATGAGGGTGTGCATGTTATCTACGGCATTCCCGGCGAAGAGAACATTCCGCTTATGGAGGCGTTGGAACGTGACGGTCGTATCCGCTTCGTTCTTACCCGTCATGAGCAGGGAGCCGGTTTCATGGCGTCCACGCAAGGCCACCTGACCGGCAAGCCGGGAGTCTGCCTGGCCACACTCGGTCCGGGCGCGTTGAACCTCACTTTGCCGGTCGCGCAGGCCAATGCAAGCACCACGCCCATGGTGGCGATTTGCGCACAGGGCAATGTGACGCGCCTGTACAAGGAATCCCATCAGATTGTGGATCTGGTTTCCGTGTTCCGGCCGCTCACGCAATGGACCAACATGATTTCCACGCCCAGCGCCGTACCGGAAATCGTCCGCAAAGCCTTCTCCGTGGCCCAGCGTAAACGTCCTGGAGCGACCTGCCTGATTCTGCCGGAAGATGTGGCGGAAATGCCAGTGCCTACGGGAATCAAGCCTCTTCCACTCCCCCACACCATGCATATCCGTCCGACCGACGGCACCATCGCCCGTGCGGTGGATATCATCAGCCAAGCACGCCACCCCATCATCCTTGCCGGTAACGGCGTGGCCCGCGCGCATGCGGAGAATCGTCTGCTGGCGTTGGCGGAACAGCTCAATGTTCCGGTCGCCACCACGTTCGAGGGCAAGGGCGTGATTTCGGATCATATTCCGAATGCGCTCGGCGTGGTCGGCTTCATGGAGCATGACTATGAGAACTTCGCGTTCGACGAAGCCGATTTGATTATTTCCGTCGGATTCTCGATCCAGCAGTTCGATCCGAAGAAAATCAATCCGAACGATGACAAGACCATCATTCATATCAACACGTTCGTGGAAGACACCGACGCGCACTATTCGACCGCGTTGAACATTATGGGCGATATCGACCAGACCTTGGAAGCGCTGATTGACCGGCTCCGCGTTAAGGGAATCCGGTTCGACGAATCGCACCCGACCATCCATGAACTCATCAACGACGAGTTGCATTCGTATTCCGAAGACGACTCGTTCCCGATGAAGCCGCAGCGCATCGTCTACGACACCCGTCGTGCCATGGCCGACGATGACATCACACTGGTGGATACCGGAGCGTTGAAGATGTGGATGGCACGCCTATACCCCACGTATTATTCCAACACGTGCGTGATCGACAACTCCCTGTCTACTATGGCGTGGACCCTGCCCGGCGCGGTCGCCGCGTCCTTGGAGAATCCCGGACGTCCGGTGCTCGCAGCCATGGGAGACGGTAGTTTCCTGATGAACGTGCAGGAGATCGAAACCGCGGTCCGCGTCGGCGCACGCATGGTGGTGCTTGTCTGGGTCGACAAGGCATACGGTCTGATCAAGTGGAAGATGAACATCCATAACGGATCATACGAACATGTTGACTTCGACAATCCCGACGTGCTTGAGCTGGCGCATAGCTTCGGCGCGCGCGGCCACGCGATCGAGTCCGCCGACGACCTGTATCCGACGCTCCGCAAGGCGCTGACGGCCGTTAATGGCGTCGACATCATCGCCTGCCCCGTCGATTACAGCGAGAACATGAAACTCATCGAAAAGCTCGGCGAGGTTGACTTCGGCAACTAATGTTCGGCTGTTGTGGCAGTCGCTGGTGAATGCGTCTGCCACAACAGCTTCTTATGGGTTGATGGCATAAGCCCGATGTGGCTATTCCTCTTCGAATTCCGAGTTCCTCACGTTCCTAAGGTTCCGTGCGTTCTCGTTGATGATGTTCATAATGCCGTCATCGAAACCATCGGGATTCTCCGCCTGGATGTCCAGACTCATGGAGATACGTGCACGCCCCATGCGCAGCTGGTCGATAATGGCCTCGTTCAACTGCGCAAGCTGCCTGTTGAGGATTTCCGGGTCGAGATCCACCGACGCATAATAGCGTTTCTTCAGTACCCTCGCCGGCTGACTTGAATCGGCTTCGGTTTCGGGATTAGCTGCGGCACCCGTTCCGTTCGAATTCGTCGGTTCATTGCCGGGCACAACCCCGATGGCGGCATGGTTGATGTGGGCCGCTCGCTCAGCCTCCATCCTCTGATTCGCCTGCTCATATGCGGCGTTCGCCACATCCCAGTCCACGAAGAGCGTGGAGTCCGTAACCTGGATGGCCATAGACTGCGGGGTGATGCCCGGGATGATGAGATTGCGGAAGGTCTGCGTTTCGGGATTATATCCGGACGCCAATGCGAATCCCACGGACGGTTCCATCGGATAGTTCGGCACATCCTCGACGGCACGGTCGAACACTTCACGGTCGGCAAGCCGCGGCATGTATGGGAATCGGGTGATGTACTCCCATACCGCGCCAACAGACAGCATACCGTCCTTGAACGCGGATTTGAGATACTGGACAATCTCGTAGCCCAGACTTTCAGCCCCGTAGACGTCGAT
>CAVBHJ010000035.1:0-4279 GCA_963595445.1 bacterium | reverse complement strand
TATCCGTCGGTTTGTCTTGAAGAAAACGTAACGGGAACGTGAGGGAAACGTGATGAAACCGTGGCCAAACTGCGGCATGCCCCACGCCGTCACACACAGACGACGGGAGAAAGGAGTGCCGACGGGAGCGCAAGGACGGCGTCGATGCCACATTCGCGGAACGATGGGGGAGATGCGGGTCCGGCAGTATGCCCACGTTCGTAACGTCACATGCACAGACCAGATCTTGTCTGCTTTGGCAGTCGTCCTTCAGCAAGTCTGAGCGCACTTACGTGACCAGGCAATGCAAAGTGTTCGGGAATGATGTAGCTGGATGAGAAAACCTACGGTATGGGGTAGGTCAGCGGGTAGATTGTTATGGTATGGAATCTATTGAACTGCCCCGAATGGATCCTCGTGTGCTGAAAGCCACTTCCGTGAAGGCCGAGGACCCGGCCGCACAATCCGCCGAACCGCGTGCGTTGAAGATTACCGCCGCGAGCTCGAATCCGAAGATGTTTACCCTGCCTTGGGAAAAGCCGTTGGCTACATGGCCTGAAGACCTTCTCGCCAACCTTCCGCGAGGCATATCCAGGCACGTGGTGCGTTTCGTGCACGTGGGTGACGACGTTTACGCAATGAAGGAAATCACCCGTAACGTCGCCGAACGAGAATATGAACTGCTGCGTCGACTGCAGAAGCTGGAACTGCCTACGGTGCAGCCAATCGCAGTGGTCACCGGTCGCCATAATCGTGAAGGCGAGCCGCTGGAAGCCATTCTGGTAACCAAGCATCTGAAGTTCTCCCTGCCGTATCGTGCGCTGTTCGCACGCAACCTTCGTCCGGATACTGCCGAACGACTGATCGACGCCTTGGCTGTGCTGATGGTGCGTCTGCATCTCGCAGGCTTCTACTGGGGTGACGTGTCGCTGTCGAACGTGCTGTTCCTGCGCGATGCTGACGCGTTCTCAGCCTTCCTGGTGGACGCGGAAACCGGCGACCTGCAAGTGAACTTGACCGAAGGCCAGCGTGAATACGATGTTGATCTGGCTCGCACCAACATCATCGGCGAATTGATGGATCTTGCTTCCGGCGCCCTTTTGCCGAGTGATGTGGACGAGATCGAAATCGGCAACCGTCTTGTGGACCGCTACCATTCGCTGTGGAGCGCCCTGACTGATACCGACGATTTCGGCCCGGACGAGATGTGGAAGATCGAAAAGCGCGTCAACAAGCTCAATGAGCTGGGATTCGACGTGGACGAGCTGGAAATGAAGACCGCCGCCGACGGCAAGCGCGTGCTGGTGCGTCCGCGTGTGGTGGATGCCGGATATGCGAATCGTAAGCTGTTGCGTCTCACCGGACTTGACGTGCAGGAGAATCAGGCACGTCGACTGCTCAACGATCTGGACGCGTATCGCGCATCCACATGGCGTGACGGCGAGGATCTCGAAATCGTGGCGACCGACTGGATGCGTGAAGTGTTCGAACCGGCCGTGCGCATGATCCCCCGCGAATACCGTTCGCAGATCGAGCAGGCGCAGTTCTTCCATGAAGTGCTCGACCATCGCTGGTTCCTTGCCGAAAAAGCAGGCCATGATGTGCCGATGGGCGAAGCGGTGCAGAGCTACATCGAGAACGTGTTGCCGCAGTACAAGCTCGAGCAGAAAGATGTGGACGCGTTGAACGCGGAAGCGGATTCCGGTGTGATCGACGACGAGTACACTTACGGCGATTATGATGACGGCTACAACCCGGATGATGATCCGGATGCGGCCGTGTGGAGCCACTGACGTCGGCTGACTTCAACCAACGCTGTGAAAAAGCGCCTGTGAAACAGGTTATGGAAACGGTTTAAGAAGTTTTCACAAGCCTGTTTCACAGGCGCTTTTTGTTTACACCTGGCAGTGTGATCGACCGGCTTGAGCCGATTAAGCCGGTCGATTAAGCCGGATAAGGGGTTTATTCGGCTGAGGCTTCGCGACGGGCGCGCGATACGGCATACAGCGTAATGCCGGCCGCGACGGAAGCGTTCAGCGACTCAACCATATTCGACATCGGAATGCCGGCAATGGAATCGCAAGCCTCACGTACGAGACGGCTCAGACCGTTGCCTTCCGAACCGAGCACCACGACCAGCGGATCGGTTTCGAAACCGGTCTCGCCGACGAGCGCATCGCCGCCGCCGTCAAGACCGACGCTATAGTAGCCGCGTTCCTTCAGGCTTTCGATCGCCTTGGTCAGGTTCACCACGCGGGCAACCGGCATATGGGCGGCTGCGCCTGCGGACACCTTCCAGGCGGCGGCGGTAACCGAAGCGGAACGACGTTCCGGCAGAATCACGCCGTTCGCACCGAAAGCGGCGGCGGAACGGATGACCGCGCCGAGGTTCTGCGGGTCGGTGACGCCATCCAAAGCGATGAACAACGGTCGTGCCGCAATGCGGGCCGCCTTGGAATTCGCGGCCTCCATGGCGCGTGCCTTCTTATCGGCACGTTCCACGAGCTCGGCCAGCGAGGAATACTGGAACGGCTGGGCCTTCATGACCACGCCCTGATGATTGGACGAACGTGCGATGCGGTCCATCTCAAGACGATCCGCTTCCAGAAGGTTCAGACCGTGGATGCCGGCAAGACGCACGATTTCACGCGTGCGATCGTCATGTTCGATACGCGCCGCGATATACAGCGTGGATGCCGGAACGCCGCAACGCAGCGCTTCGAGCACTGCATTACGGCCGATGACCAGATCGTCGGATTCTGAAGTGAACTTCGCCACGCGACGACGTGCCGCCAATCGCGGATCGGCCATCTTACGGCGTTCCGCCACCTTCTTTTCCCTGTATGCCTTGTGGTAAACGCGATCCTCAGCCTTGGGAGTAGGGCCCTTGCCCTTCAACGAATTACGATGCTTTCCGCCCGACCCCTTGGTCGGTCCTTTTTTCAATGCCATAGTTGACTATTGTCCCAGTACCCCGGGAAATGCGGCAGCATACGTTCCGCCGGTTCAGCCAACATGACGTTCGAATCGGCGGAAGCCAAGAATCCGGTCAATCTTAGCCAATGCGTCATCGGGCAGCTCCATGCCGGCCGCCGCCAGACTCGAATCAAGCTGCGACGGACGGGACGCGCCGACAATCACCGAACTGATGGTCGGGAGTCGCAGAATCCAAGCCAAAGCGAGCGTGGGCATCTTCACCCCGAGACCGTCCGCCACCTGCAACAGGTCCTCCACCTTGCCGAGATTCTCTTCGGTCAGCAGGTCGTTGATCTGATGGTCGGCCTGCCAGGTGGCGCGCGAACCGGCCGGAATCGGCTGTCCCTTGCGGTATTTGCCGGTCAGCAGACCCTGCGCAAGCGGGGAGAACGGCGTGATGCCGATGCCGTAGTAATCGCAGGTATCCACAATCTCATGCTCGATATAGCGGTCGATCATGTTGTACTGCGGCTGCACCACCGTCAACGGATGCAACTTGCGCTCTGAAATGATGCGTTCCGCACGCTCGATGCGGGCCGCGCTCCATTCCTCGCTCACGCCGTAATACAGGATCTTGCCCTGATCCACCAGGTCGCTCAACGCCTGCAGCGTCTCTTCCATCGGCGTGGTCGGATCGAAACGATGGCAGTAATACAGGTCGATGTAGTCGGTACCGAGGTTCTTCAGGGAGTGCTCGCAGTTGTTGAAGATGTGCTTGCGACTCAGACCGTAGCCGTTCGCGGACTTGCCGGTCGGGAAGAACACTTTGGAGGAGATGACCGTCTCCTCGCGCGGAAGGTCTTTGATGAAGCGGCCGAGGAACACTTCCGCGTCGCCTCCGGAATATGCGTCGGCGCAGTCGAAGAAGTTCACTCCGGAATCGAAGGCTTTTCTGGCGATTTCCATGGCGTTTTCGGTTGCGGCGGCATCTTCCAACCGGGTCATCCAGCTGCCGAGTGCGATTTCGGATACTTTGATACCGGCCTTGCCAACGTTGCGATAGTGCACGGTTGCTCCTTTGCAGGTGATTTTCATCGTTGTAGTGATGTGTCGGCTCTTACGGTATATGTTCAAGCCGGCTTGAATGCAAACGATGGTTTTACGTGTGGCTGGGTTGTGTTTGCTTGTGTAGTTGCGTTTGGTGCGTGGCTGCGTTTGGCCCGAATTGTGATTATTCAGGAATAGTGTGGGGTGCTCGGTATTCCCGTACGTACGCAATCAGTCCTGTTTGCGTCGGTACGGGTATAGCGCAGACTGCTCAGTATCTCCAAACGTACGCGATTGGCTGGGTTTGCGTCGATACGGGTATAGCGTGGCTTGCCCG
>CAVBHJ010000034.1:0-4290 GCA_963595445.1 bacterium | reverse complement strand
CACAGTCGAGCAGAACAGAGCAGAACGGCTTGGGATCGTCATCCACCCGCCGCAGAGATTCATCACCCGGTGATGTTCCAGTTATTGCCTTTTAGATTTCGCCGTCCGTAGCACAGGTTGGTTTGTTCCAATCCCAGGAAAACCATCAAACGAACCGGCAACCCGTTGACGCAGTTAAGCATTGGATATTGTTTCTTTCGTGTAACTTTGGCGCCTTTTCGCGTAATGTCCAAGGAGCACATCGTTAACCGACGACCTTTATCGTGCAAATCACGAGTTTTCTTCGTTTTCCTTGATACCAAAACGCAGGGCGGCGGAAACCTGGTGGCTCCGCCTGGATGTATACACAAAGCGTCGTACGTCCAGACCTGACGGTTTGAGCGGTACGACACCAGCAGAGACAAGGACGACATGGAACATTTCGATCTTCTCATCAAAAACGCGACCATTTGCACTATGGATGTGGAAATGAACGTCATCCAACATGGATACGTTGCCGTCAAAGGCAAGAACATAGCAAAAATCGGCGAGGGGTCGGCCCCTGAAGATATCAACGCAGACAGAATCATCGACGCTTCCAGGCAAGTGCTCTTCCCGGGCTTCGTCGACACTCACACACACATCTTCCAGTCATTCCTTAAAGGATTGGGTGCCGACCACAGACTCATCGAATGGCTTAACCGCTCCGCACTCCCCTATGGCGCGCTGATGACGCCTTATCAACATCGCCTCGCGGCACAGTTGACCTGTATGGAAGCGCTCCGAAGCGGCTGCACCACATTATGCGAGTTCTTCTATACCGACCAGAATCCCGATCTCGCCGATGGCTGCATCGAAGGCATGGAAGATACCGGCATTCGCAGCGTATTCATTCGAACCTTCCAAGATCGAGGCGAAGACTACGGCATGCCGGCCTGCATGATTCAATCTGCGGACAAGGCCATGGAGGAAGTGTCAAGGCTACGCAAGACATACGCCGACCGTGGAGACATGCTGTCCATATGGACCGGACCGGACGTCACGTGGTCCACCTCCAAAGAAGGTTACAAAGCCATGCTCGACTATTGCCAGTCAGAGAACGTGCGTTACGCGATGCATATCGACGAAACCGAAGTCGACAACGACATGTGCCAGAGAAATTATGGACAAGACATCGTCCCCATGCTTGACGAAATGGGATTCCTGACCGACAAGATGCTCGGCGTGCACTGCGTGAATCTCACCACCGACGAAATCAAAAGATTCGCGGATAATGGGGTGTCCGTAAGCTACAATCCTGTATCCAACATGTATTTGGGATCGGGTGCGGCACCCATCCGCGAATGTCTCGATGCTGGAGTGACCGTATCCGTGGGCACCGATGGTGCGGCAAGCAACAACACCACCGACTACATCGAAAGTCTTAAGTTCGCGGCGCTCATTCAAAAAGGATTTACCCGCGATGCGGCGCGCATCACCGCGCCTCAAACCATCTCCATGGCCACCAACGGCGGAGCGAAAGCCATCGGTATGGCTGACAGACTCGGCAGCATCGAAGTCGGCAAGAGGGCCGACATGTTCCTGTTTGAACCCCGCAAACTCAAATCGATACCAATGCACGATCCGTACGCCACAGCGGTCTACTCATCCTCGCAGGAGAACGTCGCCGCAACCATAGTCAACGGCAAAGTCGTCTATCAAAACGGCAAGTTCGCCTGCGGCATCGACGAACGGGATCTATCCGACAAAATCGATGCGGAACTCGCCAAACTCCGCAAGCAAATCAACGACTGAACGCACTAAAGAGCTTTAATCCAGGAGCAAACCATGTCCAAAGAAGAGACACCACAACTTGTAGCAGGAGTGAACGATAAGATTCCGGTCGGTCGATCCATCGTCTTGGGATTGCAACATGTGCTGTCCATGGATCTATACATCATGCCACTTATTCTCGGCGGAGCCATCGGACTACAAGGAGGAGAGCTTTCATTCTTCCTGCAAATGAGCTTTTTCGCCTGTGGCATCGCCACCCTGCTACAGAGCGGTCTGTTTATGAAATATCCAATCGTCCAAGGCCCCTCATATGTCCCGCTGGGAGCATTGTGCATGATTGGAGCAACCATGGGAATCCCAACAATGATCGGCAGCCTCATACCGGGTGCCCTGATTATCATGCTGCTTGGTGCGACCAAGGCATCCTCCAAGTTCATTCGAAAAGCGATACCGCCATTCATCGGAGGAATCATCATTCTCATCGTCGGACTCACTCTTGTACCGACGGCGGTTGAAGGCGTGTTCAGCACTTCCGGCAGTCTGGCCGTCAATTCCATCAGCGGTTGCGTGACCTTCGGCGTGCTTCTGGTATGCATGGTTCTGCAATACAAATTGCAGAACAGCCGAATTCTGCATATGTTCTCCGTAATCATCGCACTGGTCATCGGCACTTTGACGGCATGGGCGCTTGGAGGCACCGACTTCAGCGCCGTCAGCTCCGCAGAATGGTTCTCCATGCCCCAACCATTCCATTTCGGCATACCGCAGTTCAATCTTGAAGCTTGTCTGCTGATGGTTGTCGTATACCTGTTCGTTTTGCTTGACACCACCGGAACATGGTTTACCGTTCAGGCAATCACGGGAGAGCCGATGGAAGACGAACGTGTGGACCGCGGCACCATCGGCGAAGGTTTTGGATGCCTGGCAGGGGCACTTTTCGGGGGTACTCCAATGACCGGATACTCATCGAACGCCGGTCTCATCGCCATCACCAAGGTAGCATCCCGTCGCGTAGTAATCGCCGGTGGCGCGATTCTGGTACTGCTGGGTTTCTGCCCGAAGCTGATGACCGTAATCACTTCACTGCCGACTCCAGTCATCAACGGCGTATTCGCCATGGTCTGCATGACTTTGATCTCCAACGGTGTGAAGATGATCAAAGACACCGTCATGGATGACCGCGCGACCATGATTCTCGGGGTATCGGTGATGTGCGGTGTAAGTACCATGATTTTGCCAGATGATGTCGTGCAGGCGGCACCGCAATTCATCCAGTATTTCCTCTCCTCCGGAATCGCCGTAGGAGGCACCGTGGCAATCCTGCTGCAACTTTTCCTCCCGAAACTGCAGCATCCATGCGCAAAAGACACAAAAGAAAAGACCGTAACGGCATGATTCGCAAATGTGTTCCGACGCCGTCAGAAGCGTCGGAACACATTTGCGGCACAAAAAGAAACCTCTCCGTTGTGTCATTCGCAGGCTACGCCGTCACCGTCGCGGTCAAGGTGGCGCGCATAACCGGGTTCTCCCACGTGAATGGGTGCGGCGCCGGCAGCTCGCGCGGCCGTACAGTTCTTGTAATACACATCTGATCGCTGTTGCGATTGTTGTTGAGTTTGTTCCTGCACCGACTGCTGTTCCTGATGGGTTTGTTCCTGCTGAGTCTGTTCCTGCGACTGCTGCTGTTGCTGCTCAGTCCGGCTTTCCTGTTCGCTTTGGGACTTCACCGTCGTTTGCACGCCGTCTTCCGCGGGCACGGTCTGCGTGGGGCACGAGGACAAAACGTCCGACATGGCGTCATGTTCCGCCTGAGTCACCCAAAGGGAGTATTTCGCTTTCACTCCGATCTGTCGCGCCACATACTCGCAACGGAAGCTTTTGTTCGACGGCAGCCACGAAGCCGCATCAGAATCCGATTTTTGCTTATTGGCGGTTCCGTCCACCGCAAGTAGATTGTACGGGTCATTGGCCAATTGAACACGTGATTCCTGGCTCAGCTGCTGCGCACCCTTCTGCCAGGCGTCCGACAAAGCGACCACATGGTCGATCTGCACGGCAGAACTGGTCTTATTGCCTTTCACGAATTTGATGCTCGTGCCAGTATAAGGGTCGGCAAGGGTACCGGAACGCACCACGCATTCTTTGGTACCGGATTTGAACTTCACGTCAGTCAAATCCCGTTTCAGAATATCGTTTCTGGTGTCGCACCCGTTATGGTCGACGTCCTTCCAAGCGGTGCCGAATTTGGTTTTACGATTGTATCCCGTCTTCGCGGCACGTCCCTTAACCGGCAATGATTCCAGAACGGTGACCGCTGACTGTTCGGAATCGGAATCCGTCGTATCCGCGGAATACGCCGTAACCGGCGCCGCCATTGACAGCACTACCAGCAACGACACCACGACACCCGTAAAATTTCTCACACTCTTCATACCCGTCTCCCCTACTAAAACGCAAGTATGTCTCCAAGCACTATTGGAGTTCGGTCTCAAGCCCATGAGACACTTAGCACCATGACTACCATCATCATGAGCACCT
>CAVBHJ010000033.1:0-4407 GCA_963595445.1 bacterium | reverse complement strand
GTGGGCGATACAAGATTCGAACTTGTGACCCCTTCCGTGTCAGGGAAGTGCGCTACCACTGCGCCAACCGCCCGAAGCGAGAGCTAACTTACGTGGATTTTCGACGGAATGCAAATCGTCGGCGTGTCGCGGTTGGTTGGTGAAGGCTCCTAACGGGCTTTGACCACGGGGAATTCCAGAGTGTCGGTGTCCGGCGAAATGCTTGCGGCGCTTGGGTTTTCGCCATCGTTCGCATAAACGTCCGAAGGTGGGTTTTCCCCGGTTACGGCATGCATCAGGGGCAATCGCATCTGATGCCATATGGCATTGCCGTGTGTGGAGGAGGAAATGCCCTCATCCATGAATCCAAGCTTCGAATAAAACCCGACAAGACGTTCCTTGCAGGTAAGCACGATTCCCTTACGGCCGGCGATGGTCGAATCCAGGATCACCTGGCGGAGCAGATAGCTGGCGCAACCCCGATGCTGATACACGGGCGCGATGTCCACACCGAAAATCATCTGCCATTCACCCTGCGGATCATGCATCGACGCATTCGCGTACATCGCGTCGTCGAGGTCGGGAACGTCGGTGACCATGCCGTTGACGAATCCGACGAGCGTGCCGTCGTACACGGACGCGGGGAAACAGGTGTCGTCATCGTCGTTGTTGACCAACAGCCAGAAATGATCGGGATACGTGGCCACTCTTGCTGTGAGGCTTTCATTGCTCGCGGCCTCTTGTGGAGGGAAGCATGCGGCCTCAACGGCCTCGATCGCGTCGAGGTCTTCCATCGTTGCATGTCGAATGAGCATGAGCATACTTTCGCGCAAGGTGTACCCAATCTTCACATTTTGATATTGAATCATGCCGAAACGTGCCTGTATGCCATACTGTGTGCACCGAAAAAGGAGCCGTTCGGCACATGCTGATAAGCGCCTATATGAAAAACCGATAACAACAAGGCCCGTGCGCGGGGCATTCCGCGCTACCATTGCCATGCCCGGCCGCGGCAGGGCAAAGAGAGACGAAACGATGCGACGTCAAAGTCGTGGGCAATCGCAGGCGGTCGAAACCATACGAAGGAGGTGCACATGTTCGATTGGGAGTTCGTGACGCACTATGCGCCGTTCTTCGTCAGCGGCGCTGAAATGACGCTGTTCATCTCGGTATTCGGCATCATCCTTTCGATTGCGGTGGGTCTGCTGTGCGCCGGAATCGAAAGCGCCCGCGTTCCGGTGCTGCGGCATATCGTGCGTGCCTACATCGAACTGAGCCGCAACACCCCGCTGTTGGTGCAGCTGTATTTTCTGTATTTCGGACTTCCGAAACTGGGTGTCGTATGGTCGGCGGAAGTCTGCGCGATCGTCGGACTGGGATTCCTCGGCGGCTCGTATATGTCCGAAGCCATGCGTGGCGCGTTGGAGACCATTCCCGCGGTGCAACATGAATCCGCGTATGTGCTCGGACTCAACCGCAAGCAGACGCTGAGCCGCGTGATCATCCCGCAGGCCGTCAGCGCGTCCATTCCAGGCGTGGTGGCCAACGTGATCTTCCTGATCAAGGAGTCGTCCGTGGTGTCGGCCATCGCGCTCGCCGACGTCATGTACATGGCCAAGGATCTGATCGGCATGTACTACAGCACGTACGAATCGTTGCTGCTGCTGATCATCGCGTATTTGGTGATTTTGCTGCCGATATCGCTGTTCGGCACCTGGCTGGAACGGAGGTTCGACTATGAGCGGCGCTGAGATTCTGCTGCAGCCTGGCGTTTTCCCCCGTTTGCTGCAGGGATTGTGGGTCACCGTGTGGATTGCGGGGGTGTCGGTGGCGCTGTCCATTCCGGTTGGACTGGCCGTCGGCTGGCTGATGACGGTGAGGAATCCCGTCGTCCGCTTCGTGATGCGCGTGTATTTGGATTTCATACGAATCATGCCGCAGCTTGCATTGCTGTTCATAGTCTTCTACGGTTTCGCGCGTTTGTGGAACTGGAATCTGGATGCGACCGGCTCCTGCGTGTTCGTGTTCGTGCTGTGGGGAGGCGCGGAACTGGGCGATCTGGTGCGCGGCGCGTTGATGTCGATTCCGAAGGCGCAGTATGAGTCGGCGTATGTGCTGGGTCTGAACAGGAAGCAGACGTTCCTGCGGGTGATTCTTCCGCAGGCGCTGCGCAGGCTGTTGCCCGCTTCGGTGAACCTTGCCACGAGAATCGTCAAGACCACCTCGTTGGCGGTGCTGCTTGGCGTGGTCGAAGTGATCAAGGTCGGCCAGCAGATCATCGACGCGAACCGATTCCAATATCCCAGTGGAACGCTGTGGATCTACGGGGTGATTTTCTTCATGTACTTCATCGTATGCTGGCCGCTTTCCATCGTGGCCCGCCGACTGGAAAAGAGGTGGTCTCATGACTGACGTGGCAGGCAAGGCCGGGCAGGCCGGAACGCAGCCGAGCCTTGAGGTCTCGCACCTGTTCAAGCAGTATGCGAACGCCGAAAGGCCGGTGCTCAATGACATTTCCTTCACTGTGCCGCACGGCAAGGTGTTCGTAATCGTCGGACCGTCCGGTTCCGGCAAATCGACGTTGCTGCGTGCGATTGCGGGACTTGAGCCGATCCAGGGCGGCACCATCGCCATGAACGGCGACGTGATCGACGTCGGCAAGCCGGGTACGGAATCGGCTGGACGCAGCAGGCGCAGCGTCGATCTGCGCACGAGGGTCGGTATGGTGTTCCAAAGTTACGATCTGTTCCCGAACAAGACGGTGCTTGGCAACATCACGCTGGCTCCGACGCTTGTGCAAAAACGTAACAGGCAGGAGGTCGAGAAGGAGGCGATTGCGCTGCTGGGCCGCGTCGGTCTGGCCGATCGCAAGGATTCCTGGCCTCATGAGCTTTCCGGCGGTCAGCGTCAGCGCGTGGCCATCTGCCGAGCCCTGATCCTGCATCCGGAAGTGTTGCTGTTCGACGAAGTGACCGCCGCGCTCGATCCCGAAATGGTGAGGGAAGTGCTTGACGTCATGATCGAACTTGCGGACGGCGGGCAGACCATGCTCATCGTGACGCACGAGATGCGATTCGCCCGCGCGGTCGCCGACCAGGTGATTCTGCTTGAGGACGGCGCCATCGTGGAACAGTCCGACGATGCGGAGGAGTTCTTCACCAA
Source organism: bacterium (assembly GCA_963595445.1). GTDB lineage: Bacteria > Actinomycetota > Actinomycetes > Actinomycetales > Bifidobacteriaceae > Bifidobacterium. The sequence continues at coordinate 1,266 of CAVBHJ010000033.1, read as the reverse complement.
TCCGCGTACCGAACGCGCCAGGCAGTTCCTGAACACGTTCGAATTCGACCGGCATCGCAAGGAGCCGGGCGCCGAAGCCGGGAATGCCGCGTAATCGGTTCCGGCATGCGTAACAGATTTTGATAGCAGTCATTACCGAGAGAGGAGAAATCATGACCGCATCAGCCATCAACACAACCATCAAGAGCATCGTGGCGGCAGGAGCAGCACTGCTCATGGCCGCATCTGTGGCTGCCTGCGGGCCTTCCGCTGCGACTCCGAGCGACGAATCCTCGTCCAGCTCCAGCAGCAACGCCACCGCACGCACCCTCGACGAGATCAAGGAGTCCGGTGAGCTCAAGGTGGCGGTCTTCTCCGACAAGGCTCCGTTCGGATACGTGGACACGGATGGCAACTACGCGGGCTATGACGTGTACTTCGCGGAGCGTCTGGCCAAGGATCTGGGCGTGAAGGTCTCCTACACCTCCGTCGATCCGTCCGCACGTGTGGACGTGCTCACGTCCAACAAGGTGGACATCACCCTCGCCAACTTCACCGTGACCGAGGAACGTGCCGAAAAGGTCGATTTCGCCAAGCCGTACATGAAGGTGGCTCTCGGCGTTGTCTCCCCGGAAGGCGCTGAGATCACCGATGTGAGCCAGCTCAAGGGCAAGACCCTGATCGTGGCCAAGGGCACCACCGCGGAAACCTATTTCGAGGAGAACGAGCCCGACATCACCCTGCAGAAGTACGACCAGTACGCCGACGCATACAACGCGCTGCTCGACGGCCGTGGCGACGCGTTCTCCACCGATAACACGGAAGTGCTGGCCTGGGCCAAGTCCAATCAAGGCTTCAAGGTGGGCATCACCAAGCTCGGCGACGAAGACACCATCGCCCCGGCGGTGCAGAAGGGCAACAAGGAGCTGCTCGACTGGATCAACGAGGAGATCGACAAGCTCGGTGACGAGAACTTCTTCCACAAGGATTACGAGGAGACACTGAAGCCGGTGTACGGCTCCGACGTCGACCCGGACGACATCGTCGTGGAAAAGGGCGTCGTTGACTGACTCTGATGCGCCCGCATCGTCAGATGACGTTCGTCTGACCTGAATTACCTGATTGGAACCGGTCCGTTGGTTCGGCCGTCGCATACCGAAGTCGTATGCGGCGGTGCGACTGAACCAGATGGGCCGGAAAGCCGTTCGTAACGTAATGAGGCTCCGACCGTACATGGTCGGAGCCTCATCGCTTTTCGGGATTACATGTTTATGTATGGGATCTTTC
>CAVBHJ010000032.1:1219-5183 GCA_963595445.1 bacterium | reverse complement strand
TTTACACTTCTTCAGTGGGTGAAAAGAGTAAAAATCGTTGGAATTCCAACGTTTTCATAGCGTTTTTCTTCTACACTTTCACATTTTTCCTTTCTTTAACGGGAAGAGCCTCCTTGAAAGTCTTCGCAACCGTTGGAATCATTGGGATTTCTCACGCTTTCCGAGCTTGTGGAAGAGCAGAGTCCCGCTGCCTGGGATGGTGATCCTATGAGCGAACGACGTAGGTTCGGCTCGATTGCGAAACGAACGGCCAAGAACGGCCGCAAATACGTGCAGGCCCGCTATCAGCCGCCGATATGGGCCTATTCCAAGTGGCCCGACTTGCCGAAACACCATACGAAGAATTTCGATGCGGAATACACCGCGATGGCCGAGGCGTGGCTGGCGGAACAGGAACGGCTCATCAAGCTGGGAAGCTGGGAACCTCCCCGGATCGAGAAGACCAAGGAACTCAGCTCGACCATGACGTTCCGCGAGTACGCGCTCGACTTCGTGCGGAGGCGCATCCGTCGAGCTCGCCCGTCTTCTGGAGAGGACCGACGTGACGGCACGCATAACGCTTCTCAAGGTCATGGACGCCAACGAACGAGAGGAGGTGATGCGCCGGCTGTCGCCCGAGACGAAGGAAGAGACCCTGTCGCGGATGTTGATGGAACCTCAATGACGTACATGGCATGAGCCGATATCGGACGGCATCACACGTAACTGACGTGGCGGCTATAAGCCCGGGCGTCCGTCCGGACGTAGCCGAATCAGACCGGAAGGGTCAGAAAGGAACGAAACAATGGCAAGAGTACGCACGATGGACTCGATTCATCAGCCGTTGGCGGTCACCGTCTCCGTAGCGGCGCAGCTGCTGGGATTCAAGGACACCAAAAGCGTCTACACGCTCATCAGACAGGGAAAGATCAGGGCCCGCAAGTCAGGGCGTATTTTCCTGATCGGCTACAAATCACTGGAAGATTACGTCGAAGGATGCTGAAAAGGCATCTCAGGAAAGGAAAAACGCCTGTCGTGGAACAACGACAGGCGCCAACAAAACCAATGAACAGTCTAACGCAAAAAACGGAAAAACAAAGCAGGCCGGCTATGTTCTGACGCCTCGTATGAGGTCTACACCACGTCCGAGCTGTTCGACATCACGGCCGCTCGCGAGCACCGCGACGCGCTCGTGCCGCGTGAGCGGTGTCGGTATTGCCGTTTCGACCAGCGCAACGAGGACCATCATGGCGAGGCCGCCGAGATGTCGGACGTGCCGCTGTTCTGACCGTCTGAAGCGGGGCTCGAACGGGGCGGCGTTGTTCGGCGAACCGGGAATAAGTGTTGTACGTAGGCTTTGTGCAACACTTATTTCTCTGGTGTGGCCAGGGAACGCAAAGGGCCGGTGTCCGAAGACATCGGCCCGACGCTTTGCCAGGGGATGGGAATGAAACCACCCCGCCGGTTCCGGCCATCCTCCCGAAGAAGTCGTTGCGCACCGCCTTGAATGTGGGAGGAAGTTTGCAGTGCCTCGACCGGCGCTTTCCATGTTAGCCGATATCATCGCTTGTGTCGAGAAGGCCTTTTTGCAGGGGCTGGAACGACCGTCCGGCGACAGCCGGTCGACGCTGCCGCGCCTGACGCGGCGCGGCTTTACCGGAAAGGCGCAGATCATGCGCATGAATGAAGAGGGGCCGCACGGCGGTCCCATGGTCTGGTTGATGGCGGTGCTTGTCGTCGCCCTCGCGGCCAAGGTGGACGCCACCGCGGCCGACATCACGGTGCTCGCCATAGGCGCGTACGCGATGGCCAGCCATAACCGCGCCGCGGACCCTTTCCGACCACCGGCCGTCAGTGTATGGTCTATATCTTAACTACACACTTATACCGGGGTTTATCTGCAAGGCGCTGGACCTGCACCTTCGAACATTCGTGCCGGACAATCCAACCGCTTTCCTGTTCACGGGGCCAAGGACGTGCGAGGTGGTCAACGCCAAAATCCGCTTCGGGATACGTGGATGCGTCGGCGACGACGGAAAGACGTTCCCGGTGCGGGTCGTGGTCGAGACCGCGCCAACCGACGATACCGCCCAAGACTGTCTGGATCTCAAAAACGTCATGAAAGAGGATCGGACGGACCCGGTCGTCAGGGAGGACATGGCCGAATGGATGCATGATGCCGTCCATTCGAACGGCAACCATATGCTCGCGAGGGAGCTGTTCCGCCAGGCGGAGGGCAAGGACCGCAGATGGACTCCCGCGAAGCTCGGGAAGGCCTTCTCCCTGGCCGGCCTGGGGCAGGCCAGGGCGACCGGAACGCGGCAGCCGTTCCATCGTCTACCTTAAGGATCCTGCCGAGTATTCGGGCGATGATACGGAACGGCTCGTCAAGGGTCACGCCACCCCGGAACGGCTCGCCAAGGAATGGGCGTCGACCGTGCCGCGCTGATGCCGACTGGTCCATTTCCGGCTCAGTCGGCATCAGCAATGGAGCGATCAGCAGCGGCTCAGCCAGCCCAACAAGCGAAAGACGGTCCATGGCCCGATGCGGGCCGGGGCCGGTTCGCCGAACCACAGGAACCGGACTTCTGGACAACAAGAATTTCCGGGCCCATGACATCCGACCGATCGTCATGGGCCCGAATTGTTTCAGAAATTCACAAGAAGGACAACTCGAATAGAATGAGCGAAGCGATGGATAAGGAGACGATGATGACAGAGGCGAATGGCGAGCGTTGGATGGCAGCCGTGGAATTGGCGAAACGTCAATTGATCGATGTCATGTGGAAAACCGCGAACATCGAGGTTGACGGGATAACTTTCCCCGACACTCAGGAGATCTTTGAAGGCCGTGCTCCGGCGAACATGGCGGTGGACGACATCATCGTCGTCAACAACATCAAACGCGCCTGGATGTTCCTGTTCGAGAACGTCGGCCAGCCCGTCGACTGGCAATACGTATCCGAATACAATCGGATCCTTGGCGAGGGTCTCATCCGTGACGCGGGAAGACTAAGAACGAACGACGTGCGCATCGGAGGAACCGATTGGATTCCGGACCTTCCGACCATGGAATCCTCCCATGACGAGATTTCCTCATTGATGAAGGCTGGATCTTCCGAGGAACGTGCTCTGCTCATGTTCTGCAGGATCACGCGAGGACAATGGTTCAACGACGGAAACAAGCGAACCGCGCTCATGACGGCGAACCATGCGCTCGTCAACGCCGGCATCGGCGTATTCTCCATAAGCCCATCATTGAAACGAGAATTCACGACCAGGCTGTTGCGCTACTACGAGTCGAACGATGACGTGCCATTCCGTTCATGGTTGAAGGACAACGCCATCGGAAGGCTGCCGGGCGGCATCACCTCTGCGGAATCACGACGCCTCGAACTCAAGCGGAGCGGCACGGCGACGGCAGATCAGAATCTCCCGTTGCCGGATCCTCACGGATAAGTCAAACAAGACCTGCCGATATCGGAATCGAGGACCATTCATCAGCCCAAGACCACAATGACGTGACGGACCAAAAAGCGACGAAGCGGGATGCCGACATCGATATCGGATCCCGTCCATTTACCGATATATCGGTCAAAAACCAAGTGCGGGATCAGATGGTCCATCGATATGGCATGGACCTTAAGGCTCCGATATCGGAAACTTCCATCCATCGAATCCGATATCGGACCGGATGCCACTTGATGGCCCGAGTCCGGCAATGGCTCCGACACCGATATCAAGTCCGGTCCGGGAGCGATCAGCAGCGGCTCAGAATATCGACTGCAACATAATGTTGCAGTCGATATTTCCCGTCGTGAGGCCGCGGCCCCGGCCGGTGCCCGGTATCGTCCCCGGCTGCGGCCCGGCCTTGGCGCGGCGCGCAGGCGGCTCGCCGGGGCCGTCTGACCGCCGACGCGCGAAGACGGAACACCCGTGTCCCACGAATGACGGCACACGGGTGCTCCCATCGGTGACACCGCGG
>CAVBHJ010000032.1:0-1209 GCA_963595445.1 bacterium | reverse complement strand
GAAACGCAACGCGTTTCGAGCGATTGTAGCTACAATCGCGTCGCTTGCTACTCCCATATCAATTTCATTGATTGGGAGTGATTTCGCACGGCATGATCGCGCAATGCCGTGAAGGATGATCGCGTTCACTCCTCGCTCCTTTCGCCCGTGGCCTTGAGGGAATGGCCGGTGTCTTACGCCAATCGTCCGTCGTGGAAACGTCGGCCGGTTTGGACATTTGGAGCGAAACAAAAAGCCCCGTGGAAAACCACGGGGCCGATCGGGAGCCGGGCGAGGAGCCGTTCGCCTCTTCGTGCCAGACGGCGGCTATGGCCGCTCCTGTTTCGTGGAGCCGCCGGCTTCCATCCGCTCACGGCGTTCGGTCAGCAGCTCGCCCTCGTAGGCGAAGTACAGCGGCCCCTGCAACGCGTAGCCGGCGCCGGTCAGCCGCTCCGCCAATGCGGACAGCGACGAGGTGACGCCCTCGTACTCGATGTGTGAGTCGTCGACCACGGTGGCCCGCTTGTCCGGGTCCTGGGCGAACGCCACCACGTCTCCGGGCTTGAGCCCGACCATGGAGAATCTGAACGGCGGGCGGCGCGTCCTCGACTGTTCGGCGTCGCGCTCCGCTTCCGCCTCGTTGCCGGTCGGCGTCACGCGGTGCAACCTGTCCTCGGTGCCGGAGATGCGGGCGATGGCGTCGAGGATCGAGTAGGCGTCCTCGGGGGACATCTCGAAGAACTCCTTGACGCGGCGCTTCCCGTTGAACGTCTCGATGGTGCGCAGGTCCGGGTTGAGCCTGTCGATCAGCTCGTGCAGCGCCTTGTCGGTCAGCTTGTGGTCGGTCTCGTAGACGGCGTACGCGCGGAAGGCGTACGGCAATGTCTCCGAACGGTTCAGCTCGCGCAGCCTGCGGTGCAGGTCGCTCGCGTAGCCGAGCTTGACGAACTGTGGGAACGACGGGTTCGTCAGAATGTAGATGACGCCCCGGCTCATCAATCCTCCTGTCCCGTCATCTCCGCGTACCGGTCGAACAGGATCTGCAACCGTTCGTCGTTGTTCGCGCACGGCTTCTTTGCGCCGAACGCCACGTCGACCACCTTGTCGAGGTTCTCGTGTGCGCGGCGCAGGTCGATGGGCATGAAGTCGGGATCGTACAGGTCGGCCAACGACTGTCCCTCATGCTTGGCACGCGCGTCGATGATTCCACGTCCCGCGTCGATGACCTCC
>CAVBHJ010000031.1:0-7738 GCA_963595445.1 bacterium | reverse complement strand
TGAGATGCGCGCGTGGATGCTTGACCGGTGGAAGACCATGGTTGAACGCGTTGCCAAGGGGTATATGAAGACGGACGGCAACGCGTACAACGTCGCGCCGAATGATACGCACGGCATCGATTTGCAGTTCAAGGAAGGCAAGGGTGCTGGAACGGCTGCGGCCGAATATATCACCAAGGTGCAGGGTGACAAGGGGGGCGCGACTTTGGCTCAGGAGATCGCGCGCGGCGACATCAAGGACGGCCGTTCGGGATCCGTGAACCCGTTCCAATTGCTCGATGAAGGGTGTCTCGGATTGTCCGATTCTAGGCGTGAGGCATTGTGGTTGGAGTATTTTGAGGCCACGCTGCGACGTCGGTGCATCACTTGGTCGCGGGGTCTCAAGCAGGAGATGGAAGTGGAGGAGCTGGAAGACCAGGAGCTTGCCGAAAAGGCCGATGAGCTTTCGGGACTGGTCGGCTATGTGGTGCCGAACGTGGTGTACAAGCGTGTACGCAGGAACGCGCCGGAGCTGCTGGCTGACGCCTTGGAGGCGGCCGAGCATGAGGATTGGCAGGAGGTCGCCCGGCTGCTGCCAGGCGGCGTGATCTTGAACGATGAGCAGCAGGATATGATCGCGGACGGTGACGCGAAACCAGGGGATTTCTTGCCTTGTTTAAGATTATAAGAATGTGTATAAGAAAACATGTGGACGAGTATACAAAATAAGCGAAGATGCGCATACATGTAAACGTGTATACAAAATAAGGCGAGAATGATATGTATACATGTATACACGTATACAAAATTGTCAGCATCAGAGTATACATGTAAACATGATTACATGTATACATTTCCGGTGGGCACTTATGTAAACTTGTATACATGTAGACATGTGTGCTATACTATATATATGATTATTTCAGTGGTGAATTCGAAGGGTGGCGTCGGCAAGACGACGACATGCATGTACCTTGCCGCTGCCGCTGCCAAACAGAATCCCGATAGAGAGGTCTACGTGTTGGATTGCGACCCGCAGAGATCCGCGTCGGACTGGTGGAATTTTGCGGCATCCGTCGGGGATGAGCCCAGGTTTTCAGTTGTTACGGAAGTCGGGGAGGTGGCGGATGAGGATCTTCTGCTCATTGACACTGCCCCTGGCAGTGGTGCGGATATAGGTAACGCGGTTGCTGCTGCTGACTTGGTGATCGTTCCTACCGAGGCTGAGACCATGAGCATGTTGCGTGCGAAGAAGACGCTCGATGCCGTTGGTGATAGGGGATGGCTGCTGCTGACCAAGGCGCGAAGGCGAACTAGGCTGTGGGCGGATACGGTCTCGGCCATTAGTGAGGCGGGGGTGAGGTGTTTTGATACGTCGATCTCTGATGCGGTACGTTACAAGGGCTTCGCGGCGAACCCAAACGATCTTGGTGAATATACGGATTTGTGGCTCGAAATTCGTTCGGTTCAGGATTTGGGAAGGGGATGATGATGGGTGTGAAAAAGACTGCCGAACAGCAGAAGGCAGCGTTGATGGCCTTGATGGAGGCCAATCAAGGCCAGGATCTCGTGCTCGATGCGCCGAAGGAAAACAGGCCTACTGTGAGGCATCGGCACAACAAGCATTCCGACGTCGTCACGAAACCGGCTTCGTTCCGGCTTCCGATGGATGTGCTGGAGAAATTGGACGAGTTCGTATGGTCTGAGGCGAATAGGGATCGGAGCGGGAAACCTAAGATGAGTCGTGCCGATGTGGTTGCAGCTGCTCTGCGCGAATGGCTAAAGAGCGCGTAATGCTCTAGAGGTTGTACGTAAGAAGTAAGCGGTCTTTGACTACGTCGCCTTCGAGAGATTGTCCGTTCATTTGGAATCGATGCAGCATGGAACGTCCGACTGTGATGCTGGCTTCTGTTTCAAATAATCCTTTGGGGAAATCGAGAAGGACTTCGTGCAGGCCGCTTTTCTTGGAGCCATCTATAGATAAAGCAATGTATACCCCTCGGCTTTTTGCTCTGTCGATGGAGTCGAGTAATTCGGCTAACTGGAATTTTTGCGCACCGTAGAGAATGGCTTGTGAATCTGCATATGGTGGATCGCAGTAGATTACATCTCCAGGTTGAGCTAGCTCTATGGTTTCCTTGTAATCGTTGCAAAAGAATTTGGTGCCTTGTACGCGTTTGTGCCAAATTGCTACTCTTTTCGCGAAATTATCGCTGGAGATTGGCATGTGTGCGCCACATGGTGTTGACATGCCGCCGTCGGATTTGCGGAAGCGAACCACGCCGCCGTAGCAGGTTCTTGTCAGAAATACGAAGTCGGCACCGTTGGGTTTTTGGTTGAAGTTGGCCAAGACATATGCATAACGTGCTTTTACTTGGTTGTGGTCTTCCAGTCCGTTTCTTCGTTCTGCATACCATTGGATTAGCCGATCGGGGTCTTCTTTTAGAGTGAACCAGATATCCATGAGAGGATGAAGGACATCTGAGGCGATGGCTTTTTGGGGGGATAACGTTCCTAGGACTCCTCCTGATCCAAGAAATGGTTCGTAGTACGTTTTCATATCCTCGGGGAAGAGGGATATGATTTGCGGTGCGAATCGCTGCTTATTTCCAACCCATTTTATGAGCTGGGTTTTGAATGGCGCTACGGTTGGTTGTGTCATGGTGAAGGTGTCCTCGGGCATATACGTAACAGGATACATTATATTCTAATTCGGAATAATTGTAAGGCGTGTCATACTGTGATGCGTATGGCGAAGGACGAGTTTTCATCGGAAGGCGACGCCGCTGTGTCTGAGTTGTTGAGAGAGACGCGTGCGGACAGTGGGATGAGCCAGGCAGAATTGGCTAGGCGTGTTGGGGAAAGTCAGTCGTTTGTGTCCAAGTATGAGAATGCTCAGCGGCGGTTGTCGGTCGTCGAGTTTATTCGTGTGGTAAGAGCGTTGCGTGCGGATCCGTCGATGATGATCTCGGAACTGGATAAGAGGATCTGATGAAGGCCGATCCTCGCTTTTTGGTTCAAGGTACTGAGTTTTGGGCGTATGTCCGTGTTGTGACGAGGATTCTCGATGCTGCCGATAGGAAAACCGGGGCAATCAAGTATTATTCAATGGCTGATATTTTCCATGCGTTGGAGTTGAATGATTATCCAATTGGTGTCTTGGGGTCTGTCAAGCAGCCGTCGCCTTTTGCTGTTTCTTTGTTTGAGTATTTTCAATATCGTGCCAATGTGTTGAATCGAAAAGTCGAAAAATTGCTCATGGATGTTGAAGAGGCGTCTGATGAGTTTGCTTCCTTGAAGGCCAGTATTGGTGTTGGCGATGGGATACCTGTATATACGCGGCGTGGGGGCGTTGATGTGCATTCCGCACAGAAGTTTATTGTGAATGGTGTTGAAGTTGTTGTCGCAATGAACAAGCAGAAAAAAGATATGCGCAATCTCCAGTATTTTACTGGAATGATTGATCTAGTCGTAGCTGATGCTTTGCGTCAGCCTTTTGATTATGATCCTCATGGATTGGCGACTTTTTATGACAGCCATAAGCTTTACGGTGCTTTTGCGCGTCGTATGGATGGTGCATACCCGTCTATTCGGAATGCTAGGGCGTTATGGGAAATCAAGGAATATTATTACACAACTACATTTGGTTCGAAAATATCTGATGCTGTTTATGTCACGCAACTGGATGGGTATGAGAAGAGTGAGCTGGCGAGAATCTCGGATGCGCCGGAAGTATACCTGATGGTTGATTCGCATCGTACTTGGTGGGGGAAAGGTAAGGCATATTTATGCCGTTTGATCGATATTCTCAATATGGGGAAGATCGACGGCGTGCTCTTTGGCAAAGAGGTATTGACTGAGTTGCCTGGAATAGCCGCAAACTGGCTGGTCTAGTGGATATTTCTTAGTTCTGTTTTCCTTTCTAAATGCGAAATCCAAGCGGAAGACGCCGGATAGTCAAATCCGATGCGTGTCTGAATAGACACGCCAAACTGCCTTGCAGTTTGAGGATTTGACGATCCGGTGGCTGTAGCGCACAATCTCGCATGAAAGGAAAAAAGAACTTCTGTTTTATTGATCGGATGGCGTGGAATTCGGGTAGACGGTGAATGGATCGCCGCGTAGCTGGATGTTTTGGGGTTTATTAGTTTCATCGGCTTTATCTTGTGCGGCAGCGATTTCTTCCAATTGAGGAAAATGGCTTGCATAGCTCTGCTGCCGGATTCCAACAGCCCGTGCAAGATTTGCTTTGCTGTCCCCGTCGCAATATGCGAACCCAGCAAGCCATTCTGTTATCGCACCGACGCTTTGCTCTAACTGGTTTGATATCCAGACCGATGCGGTGAGGGGGCATAGCTGTACTCCGTAGGCAAGAAGGGTGTTCGATAGCTCATGTCCTTCTTTTACGATTTGTTCCGTGATGCTATTTCGCAATTCGGCGAGAGCTTTGTTTCGAGCCCAGTCGTGAAGTTCTTGGTCGCCGTCCAATAGCTCAAGAGCCTGTTTGATCTTTGCGTTATGGACGCGTTGGGTTTCGTTCGGAGGGATTGTATAGGTCAAGGGGATTGGGTTTTCTTTCATAAGAAAAAGATACAGCTTGGCATGTACTTACAGTTTCAAACTATTAACATAGTGAGTCTGAATTGTTGACAGACTCAGTTTCAGGTGTATGATTGGAGGTGAAAGTCCGCTGGTACGACCGTGCATCCAGCTGTTTCGTTAGAAAGGAAGACTGTCAATGTCATTCAGTCCGGATCTTGCTATGAACGCCGACGATATTCCCGGCGCGTTCCAGACCACGCGAGGAGTTGATCCAGCCTCCATCCGCCAGAAGATGGAATATGACGACGCTGGACATATCACTACCACGCCGAAGCTGGTCGACGGTCGTCCCGTCTATCAGATCCCTTGCCAGTACATCGACGAATTCGGCGTCGATGCGAACGTGAGTCTGAGCGTTTTCAACGCTCCTACGAGTCAGATCCCGCCACTGTCCCGCATCCAGCTGGTCGGCTCAGTCCACCCCGTCCCATGGGTGCGTAACGGCCGGATTGCTTGGTCGATCACTGCTGATTCCGTGCGCGTCATGCGGATCGACACGATGCCGATCAACCCGCAGGAGGACGCCGAGGAATGATTGAGATCCACGTCCAGCTCTCCGAGGCCACGGTGCGTGGTCTTGACAATCTTGTCTATTTGGCCAGGCTGAACGGCGATCTGGCTGCCAGCCGGTCAACCTTGGTTGCCGACATCATCGATGAATCTATGCCCTGCATTGGGGAAATGGAGGAAGCATGACAGCAGCAAACCAGCAGCAGCCGGATTACCGGCGTATCGGCCGCGAGATGGCGCAGGAGAAGGCGCGTATGGAACAACGCGCGTGCAGGCCGGACACCAGTGCGGCGCTCGTGCTCAGCGTGATCCTGTGGACTGCGGCCGCCCTTATCGGATTCGTTGCCACCGATCGGGGCATTGCCGGATGGATCGTCGTGGCGATCGTGGCCGCGCTCGTCATTGCTGGGATCTTCTACCGTCCGCTGCGATCGGGCTTGTCGCCCGCGATCACCGTGCTCGTGCCCCTGTGGGGCTTCGTGGCGCGTTGCGATCGCGTGAGCACCTGCGCAAAACTTCGCAAGGCGCGGATCTACACGGATCCGGACAAGACCAAGACTATACCGGCCACGACCTGGCACAAGAACCATGATACCTTCGTTAAATTCGATGGCGGCGGCGAGCCGGGCATGAGCCCCGATCACGTTCGTGAGCTGCTTAAGAAGGATGCGCGCGTATGGAAGGCCAGATCGTTCACGGTATCCGAGGATTCGGAACGACCAGGCCTGATCACGTTGCAGCTGTCGAAAGCCGCTACAGTGCACACGATGCTGGATGATCCGATCAAGGGGACAATCGCATGATCTGGCCTTTCATAGCCAAGAAGCCGGGACTACAGCAGTTCCGGCTTCGGCCGTTCGACCCAATAACCGGACGGATCGCGGTGGGAAAACTCGCGGATGGACGCGACGCCGTTCTGAACATCGGTGACACCAGCGGTGTGGTTGTCGGCGGCGTGCCCGGATCCGGAAAGACGGCCGGAATGATGGTCGTCGTCCTGGCGCTCTACCTGTCCGGCCGGTGCCGCATCCATGTGATCGACGGCAAGGGCGGAAGCGACTGGAGCTGGTTCGAGCCATTCGCCACGAGTTTCACACGTGACGATATAGATAGTGTTCATGACAACCTCCTAAGGATTGACGAGTTGATGAAACATCGTCTTTCCTCTATGCGCGCTGACTACGGCGGATCGAATTACTGGAATCTCGTAACCGATAAGCGTCCGCCCTTGGAGGTGATCGTCATAGACGAGTGTCAGACGTTTTTCGATTCCAAGGGGATCCTGGGTGGCAAGGCGGCAAAGGACAAGGCAGCCGAGATCACAGCCGCCGCAATCGACATCGTGAAAAAAGGACGTTCAGCCGGGTTCATCCTGTTCGCGCTGACTCAGAAGCCGACGACTGACAGCCTGCCCAGCGCCCTGCGCGACAATTGCGGCGTGCGCGTATGCTTTCGCGTCACCACAGCGGAGGCCGCCCGTGCCGTCCTGGGAACCATGCCGGAGGGTTCCCCGTCCCCCGTGGATATCCCCCAGTCTCGAGGGGGTGGTGCCGTGATCGGATTAGAGAGCGGAACGGCCGCTATGTGTCGTTTCGCGTATATTCCGGAGGAATTGGCCTATGACTCTTTGCAAACGGCGGAAGGTGCCGTTACACTGTGAATCAGCATAAAAGAAAAACCCTCGGGGCTGGAACTCCGAGGGCAATTTGAAAGTCCGCTAGCGGTTCATGATTGGCGTCCTGCACCGCTGGCTACAACTTAGAAAGTCGTCACCATGAGTGTATCAAAACCATGGACGAATAGGAACCCTTCGGGAGTTTCTACACCGTCCTATCAACGTACATCCGCCCGCCTGGCCGTCGCTGCGGTAGCGGCGAAGCCCTTGGGCGTAGCCGCGAACGCGGCGAGCGGGGCGCGTAGCGGCCCGCCTTGGGAAAAGACGAATAGAATAACCCCCACTACTTTTTCACGTGTGGATTTGCGCCGTCTGGCATACGCTAGGCGTGCCGAGAGCAGACGGATTATTGTCCGCGAGTTTGGTGGCGAGGTATTTGGATTCGACCCAATGGACTTGCCGCGATGCGCTAAATGTGGACAGCCAGTGGAATCGGCTGTGGGTGTCATTACCGATGGCGAGAAGGCGCGCTACACCGGCACCATGCTGTGTGGTTCGATCTGGGTGTGTCCATTGTGTTCCGCAATCATCAGGCATGAACGCGCGCATGAAGTGTCACTGGCCATCGGCAACCACGCCGAAAAACTCAGGCAGGAGGCCGCCGATCGGTGGCAGGAAAAGCATGAAGGGCAGCAGCTGCCCGTGAATTTCATGGTGCCGGACGACTTCGGCTGCTACCTTTTCGGTACGCTGACGTTGCGGCACGACCGTTCGATGCCCTTGGGGATGACGCTGGACGCGATTCTCAAGGGGTGGACGAAGATGATCAACGGCAGTCCCTGGAAACGTGCTGTGCAACGGTGGAAGATCCGTGGATTCGTGCGAGCGATCGAGATCACCTATGGGCATAACGGATGGCATCCGCATGTACATTTCGTCTTCTTTCTCGATGGGGGGCTAGATAAGATTCAGCAGGCTGAGATGCGCGCGTGGATGCTTGACCGGTGGAAGACCATGGTTGAACGCGTTGCC
>CAVBHJ010000030.1:0-9260 GCA_963595445.1 bacterium | reverse complement strand
ACAACCGTCAAGATTTCACAAATCCGCAAAACCTGTTGCGGAATATGGCGGGAAACTCGTTCACATCATTCCGAACAGAGACTCATGTGACAGCGCAGCTTAGCGGGAATCATCCAAATATCAGCCGCTCAGCGTCGTCGACTGCCGTTCGATCAACTCGTAATCCGTAGTGAACACCCGCACGTCATGTTTTTTACCTTCAATGCGTTCAATCAGCATGTCAACCGCACGCTGCGCGTACTGCGCGACATGCGGGTCAATCGTGGTCAACGCCGGAATCGAGTATCTACTTTCCGGAACGTTGTCGAAACCGACCACCTGCACATCCTCCGGAACGCGGAATCCACGGTAGTTCAACTCATGCACGGCACCGAAAGCCAACGCATCGGCCAAGCAGATAACCGCTTCCGGAAGCGAATCTCCTTCATTGAGAATCCGCTGCATAGCGCGTAGGCCACCGGCTTGATTCCATTCACCGGTCGCGGCGACCATGCTCCAATCAATCGGAATATCCCGCTCCTTGAAAGCCTTGACGTATCCCAACGTTCTAAGCTCGTTCGTCCCCTGATTGACCGAAAGCACCTCACTGCGCACACACTCGTCAAATTGACTATATAGCGAAACACCTTCGCGCATGACAATGCACGGCGCCCCCACTAACGCAATCCGACGTATCCCCCTATCTAGAAGTTTTCCCGTCACGGACTTCAACGCGTCCACATTCGGCATAGTTACCCAATCCGCCTTGCCGTAAGCCAGATAATCGCCGATCAGCACCACCGGATACGGCTGATTCAGCAAACTCCCCCCATCCGGCAGCACCCTGTCGGCGAAGAAAATCCAACCATCAGCCCCCATACGATATGTCTCATCAATAATGGACGGCAGCCCGCCCTCCTCATAGAGGCCGTAAGTGCTGATGATCACACCATAACCGCGCTCGCGGGCGTAATCGATCACCGCGTCGGCTAAATATGGCACGAACGGCTGGGAAAAATTGAAGACGGCAAGACCGATAAGCTTGGTATCGCCCGTTTTCATGGCACGGGCCGCGACGTTCATGGTGTATCCAAGCTTTTTGATGG
This sequence comes from bacterium, assembly GCA_963595445.1. GTDB lineage: Bacteria > Actinomycetota > Actinomycetes > Actinomycetales > Bifidobacteriaceae > Bifidobacterium. The sequence goes on along the minus strand of CAVBHJ010000030.1, from coordinate 8,175 downwards.
TCGCTTCCACCCGCCGTCTTGTTTCAGGCCGCATGCTGCCGCTGTTGTTCAGCACGTTCGAAACGGTTTTTATGGAAACGCCCGCTTCTCTCGCCACGTCTTTGATCGTCACGCGTCCGGACATCACTCACTCCTCCGTAGCCCACTGCAAGCCGTACCCGAAAAAAGGTCGGCTCTCCCCCCTTCAAGAGTAGCCGACCATCAACCGTCATAAAGCCACGAAAACCTTGCCTTCCTTCTCACAGGGTACGCAAGGACCCTTGTTCCCTATCTGCACGGACCAGGCAAGCTGAGGATCCGAACATGTGACTTCAAGGGCCTGACCATCTCTTTGAACAGTGAAATCAACCGTCGCGGAGCTCTCTTCAAAACCGTGGCGCAATTCAACGGTTCGTCCTTGTTCGCCGATCGCCTCCGGATCGAAAATCCGCAGCACCACATGGTCCAGCAAATCTCCATCCGTATGTTCCCGCCCCTCCTGCACCGGTATGACCGATCCCGGACGGGCCATAAGCGGCAACGACATATAGTCGAACGTTCCTTCGGTCCACTTCGGGCCGTTCACCACTTCCCCAGTCAGATAGTTGGTCCACGTTCCCTCCGGAACGTAATACTGGACCTTTCCATCGGAAGAAAAGACCGGAGCGACCAGCAAATCGTCGCCAAACATGTATTGCTGATCGAGGTATCTCGCCGCAGGATCGTTGGGGAATTCCAATGCCATCGGACGCATGAGAGGAGTTCCCTCCTCACTTACCTGTTTTGCCCCTCGCGCTATATACGGCAGCAGGGAGAGCTTGAGTTTCGTGAATTTGCGTAGGACATCGCAGGACTCCTCATCGAACACCCAAGGCACACGAACCGTTTTCGACCCGTGGAGTCTCGAATGAGAGGAAAGCAAACCGAATTGAACCCATCGCTTGTACAAATCCGGCCCAGGGTCGCCTTCGAATCCTCCGATATCGTGCGCCCAGTAGCCGAAACCGGAACTCATGAGCGAGATGCCTCCGCGCAGGGATTCGGCCATGGCAGGGTATGTGGATTCGCAATCTCCACCCCAATGCACCGGGAATTGCTGTCCGCCGACGGTCGCCGACCTTGCGAAAAGAACCGCCGCTCCCCGTCCCTTCCGTCGCTCGAGATACCGGTAGACGGTCTCGTTATACAAGTACGTGTAGTAGTTGTGCATACGCACGGAATCGGAACCATCAAAGTACACGACATTCGTAGGTATCGACTCGCCGAAATCGGTTTTAAAGCAGTCGACTCCCATATCGATGAGCTTGCCCAATTTCGAGCAGTACCACTCGCGCGCTCCGGGATTGGTGAAATCCACAAGGCCCATTCCAGGCTGCCAGAAGTCCGTCGCGAAAGCGCTGCCGTCCTTCAATTTCAGTAGATAGCCATGCTCCACGGCCTCATCATATAGAGCAGAAGTGGAACTGAGGTACGGGTTTATCCACACGCAGACCTTCAGACCTTTTCGATGATGCTCGGCGATGGTGCCCACCGGATCGTGGAACATTTCTCCGTCCCATTCGAAATCACACCAATGGTATGGCCTGAGCCAGTAGCAATCATAATGGAAAACGGAAAGCGGGATTCCTCTTTCACGCATGCCATCCACGAATCCGGCAACCGTTCCATCATCGTAATCCGTAAGGAAAGAAGTGGTAAGCCACAACCCGTACGACCATGCGGGAAGATAGGGTGCGCGACCGGTCAACGCTGTGTATCGGCGTAAAACATCCTTGGGTTCCGGGCCTGCAATGACGTAATACTCCAGCCGTTCACCACGCGTGGAGAATTGAATCTTGCCGACGGATTCGGACCCCACCTCAAAGGACACATCTTCCGGATGGTTCACAAAGACTCCATAGCCTTTGCTGGTCCAATAGAACGGAATGGACTTGTATGCGGAATCAGAGGATGTGCCGGCATCGGAATTCCACATCTCCACGGTCTGCCCGTTTTTCACGAAATGACCGAATCGTTCACCGAAACCGTACACCTTCTCATCAGGAGCGAGCCGAAGCTGCTCCCTTACGTAGTTGTGACGCACTCCGCAACCTTCGTCATAATCCAGATGATCCTGTGGAGGCAATTGCGCATACCGTGCACGTTGGTCCTCATATACGCCGAACCCCTTGTAGGCAGTGCCCGTCAGGGATTTTCCACCCGAACGGAAATCCATGGAAAAAACCTCTCCCGGATTCGATACCACGGCTTCCAAGATTCCGGATTTAAATGCGGTTCCATCCTCACTACACGAGATCTCAAATGTTGCGTTTGGGTCAGTTTCAAGGCGGAAGTGCGGACCACAGTCGGGAACGCCTCGGAAATGTTCCTCAACCACCTTGATGACCCCTTCGGCCGGAGTGGACAAGGTGATGGTGAACAGCGGCCCACCAAGTGTTGCGCCTCTATCTCCATAAGCCAGATTGGCCGCAGCCCGCACACGCAGACCACCGTCAGTCGAATCCACCGAAATCGTCTGCCGCGCCCATGATGCGCTGAATCCCTGGCGAACCCGCCAATATCCATCCGAAAGCTTCATTGCATTTTCCTTATGTTATGGCGGGCGGAGGAAGGAGGCCACCCCGCCCGCGAATTTATTGTTATTTCACCGCACCTGCGGTGATTCCCTTGGTAAGCGTTCTCTGGAACATCAGGAAGAAGATGAACGCCGGAATGAGCGAGATCAGGCTGCCCGCATTGATGGTTGGCACATCCATGATTCGGTCTCCCTGCAACGATGCGATCGCCAAAGGAATGGTCTGCGTCTCATCGGATGTAAGGAAGATGAGTGTGAAATAGAACTCGTTCCAGGTCCAGATGAAGAAGAAGATGAACAACACTGCGCAGTTCGACTTCATAATCGGGAAGACGACTCCCCAAAGTGTGCGCCATCTGCCGGCACCGTCAATCTGCGCGGCTTCCAGAAGCTCACGCGGGAATGTGGACATCACCGAACTGAGCAGATACGTTCCGAATGCCATATTGATGATTCCGCAGATGATGACTATGGCCCACCGCGAATTGCCCATGCCGACCGCGTTGAACATGTAGAACAGCGGATATATGAATCCCTCGCCGGGGAGCATGGTGAGAATCATGAACAACGCGATGATCCACGCACTTCCGCGTACGCGTCCGATGCCGAGCGCATACGCATTGAACAGCGACAACGTCACACTCAACAGAGCTGAGACGACGGCGATCCACAAAGAATTCCAGAATTTGACCGGAAAGTTCGTGGCGTTCCAAAAGTTGATCAGGCCGCCGAAATAGAGTTCCTTGGGCAGAGACAACGGGCCGTTCTGCGTGTAGTCCACAGATGTTTTAAACGCGTTGAGTACCATCAGAAACAACGGAGACAAAATGATGATGGCCAGCAGCACGCATGCCGCAAGAACGATCCAGCGCACCGGATTGGCGGGTTTTGAAGAACGATTGTTCCGCATCACTCGCTTTTCCTCATCTTTGCGCTCGATGTGATTCATACGTGCCTGAATGGTGTTTTTCATTGTGGTTGACGAGCTCATGAGACCAACGCTCCTTCACGTTCACGTGCGGCGCTGCGATTCTGGAACACCATAATGACCGCCGCGACGATGGCAATCAGTATGGCGAGGACGCTTGCGATTGCTGCACCATATCCGATCTGCGACTTACCGAAGAAATTGATGTACGAATAGTAGGAAGGAACCAGGGTGGAACTCTGCGGACCGCCCTTGGTCAGCATGTAGACGGGACCGAACACCTTCAGCGCGGCGACGGTGCAGGTCAAAACGACAACGAAAATCTCCGGTTTGATCTGCGGCAAGGTTATTGCGGTAAACCTTCTCCACCATCCGGCTCCATCAAGAGATGCGGCTTCATAAAGTTCCGGATCAACTCGTCCTAAGGCCGACATGAAAATGACCACCGGGTAGCCGATCTGACTCCATATCAGCATAAGCATCACTGCATAAATAGCAAGATCAGGGTCGCCGAGCCAGTCCGGTGTTTCCGACAATCCGAAGAATCCCGCAAGAATCCGGTTAATCGCACCGGTCTGCGAATTGAGAATCCAATTCCACAGAATGCCGGCAACACCGACGGGAAGAATCTGCGGAATGTAGTAGCAGGCTCGAAGGAAGCTTGAAGTCTTTCCACCGAACTCACGGCCGATATAGTCGAAAAGCACAGCGGAAAGAATCAGACCGATGACCAACGGAATAATGGCCATGGCCACAATCATGTACAGGGAATTGGCGAATGACGTCCAGAATTTCTCATCGCCCAGCAATTTGATGTAGTTGTCCAATCCGATGAATTTCATCTTGCTTCGGCCACCTCGCCAGCTATGCAAGGAAATCCATATATTCGTGACGAACGGAACCAGCAATATAACAATCGTGCCGACTGCGCCGGGGATTATATATCGGCCATATCCGCTGCGGAGTCTCTTTTCGTATATTTTCTGACTTTCGCTCCGTTCGCCTTGGAAGCGTGCTCCGGTATTCTTCCGCGACATTGAATCCTCCTTCATCGCGATACCCGCAAACGTGCCTTACAGAAACATCGCCATCAATGTCTCATGTGAATGTGTGAGATAAGGCTGGCGAAACCACAAGGATTTCGCCAGCCCTCCGTCGGTCACAAGCCCAGATCGGACTTGCCTTCCTCGTATGCCGCCTGGATTTCTGCGGTTGCCTGTTCAGGAGTGGAATTTCCGTTGATCAGACCCTGCAGCGCGGAGTTGAGCGCATCATACATGCCTGCGCTCGGCCAATCCGGATACAGTGCGATCGCATCGTTATCGAGGAGCTCCTTGAACACCAAATTGAATTCCTTTGCCGAATCCTGCATATCGTCGAAGGTCTTCAACGGATTCTGCAGCTCGGTCGGCAGTTCATCGATTGAATAGTCGTTGGATGCGTTGAACGGCAGACCTGCTTCGGTGGCCAGCATGTTCTGAACGTCGGTGGAGAGCAGGAAGTTGAGGAAGTCGGCAGCCAGATCCTTATGCTTGGAGGTTTCCGGAACGACCCACAGCTTTCCGGTGGCACCGGTATTCAGCTTCTCGTTGCCCGGCAGTGCCCTGAAGGTGCTCTTAAAGTTTCCATCTTGGTTGACGCGCCCGAACCACCAGGAGCCGGAGAACATGATCGGATACTCACCCGCGCAGAACTGGGTGATCATATCTTCCGCGACCAGACCGCCGGAATTGCTCGGAAGATAGCCCTTTTCAACCCACTCGGAAAATTTGTTGGCCGCATAGGTGAACGGCTCTCCGGAGAAATCGATGTCATGCTCATAGGACTGGTAGTCATCGACCCATTGACGGTCCGCCTTGGAAAGCGCGAGCTGATACCACAGATGCTGTGCCGCGGTCTCGTTACCTTCGAAGGCGACTGGTGTGATTCCCTGATCCACGAACGTCTGCATAACCTTTTCAAGGTCATCGAAAGTCTCCGGAATTTCAAGACCGTACTTGTCAAACATGTCTTGGTTGTAGTAGGCCAACACGAACTCGCCGTTTACCGGAACGCCATACCACTGACCGTCGGAAGACATGATGCCGCCGTCATCGGCCTTGTATTTCGCGACCGTCTGAATCGATTCCGGAAGAACATCCGTCCATCCATACTGCTCGGCATACTCGCTCAGATCAGCAAGAATACCTTGGGATGCAAGATTGCCCACCGAACTGGTTCCCTGGTTGTACAGCGCAACATCCGGAGCATCATCAGACTGCAATGTCAGAGACGCGTTCTTCTGCATCTGCGGGAAGGACGTATGCACTTCCTTAATCGTCACATCCGGATTCTGCTTCTTGTAAAGATTGATGGCACGCTCCCAGGTATCGCCGCCACCGGAAGAGTAGTACCAAGAAATCTTGAGTTCCTTCTCCTCGCTTTGCGCGGTGTCACCGCCGCCACATGCCGCAAGGGAAGCGATCATAGCCGCGGCTCCTACAGCCGAAACGGCTGTGCGAATCATGTTCCTCATGGTGATTTCTCCTTTTCTTTCCTTGGATTCTTCTTCGAATCCAAAACATGGTTTTTATTGATTCTTGGATTTTGGGTATGCTTCGCGGGAGCGCCCGCCCTTGTGGGGTTACGTCTCGTCTGGCCTTTGCGTTGGGTTATGAATTGGGTTACGGTTTTATACCGTGGTCACGGTCCAAGAGACCGGCGGAAGGGTCATTCGGACGACTTTTCCCTCACTGTCCAGCACAACCGAGCCATTCTCATGCATCGTCACGCGAGTCTTGTTCTCACTTGTGTTCTTGGCCCAGATATCATCCTCATGCAGAATCTGACTGCTCACCGAGGAAGCAATACGGTCCGCAGGGAGTTTGATCTCGAACTCCTGTGCCTCGTCCAAAGAACGGTTGACCGCGAAGACGCTTAACTTTCCATCGGCTCCGCGGACGGCTACGGCGTTCACAGTCGGCACTTCGCCGTATCGGGGAGTTTCGAATGTTCCGGATGAAAGCTTAGGCTCGAGCACCGTCCCACCCTTCGCAAGAGCGGCTGTAAGCGCAAACGGATAGAACGTCGTCTGCCTCCACGCGTCACCGCCGGTTTCCGTCATAATCGGTGCGATGACATTCACCAGCTGAGCGAGACTCGCCGAATGAACGCGCTCAGAATTCTTAAGCAATGTAATCAGAAGGTCTCCGAATACAACGGCATCGGCCGCAGAATACACATCTTCCAGAAGTTTCGGCGCTTCCGGCCAGTTTCCAATGCCCTCAGGGTTTTTGCTCGGCTCTTCGTTGAGATACCAAACGTTCCACTCATCGAATGAGATGAAAACGTCGTGATGTGATTTCTTCTTCGCCTTCACCGCGTCAATCACAGAAGCGACATCCTTGATGAAGTTATCCATATCGACTCCAGACGCCATGAAACTCACCATGTCGCGGGTGCCGTCTGACTGCAGTTCCGGATGGTAATACGCATGGCATGAGATGAAATCGACAAGTTCGTACGTTTTTCCCAGCACGGTTTCTTCCCAAGTGCCGAAAGTATCCATTTCATGGCTGGACGAGCCACAGGCCACCAGCTCAACGTTAGGATCAATCTGCCTCATGCCACGAGCCACCGAAGCAGCGAGGGTGCCATAGTCATCCGCTGTTTTGTGGCCTAACTGCCAGTCTCCATCCATTTCGTTGCCCAAGCACCACATAATGATACCGAATGGTTCTTCCGCTCCATTAGCCCTGCGCTGGTCAGCCAGTTCAGTTCCAGATGGGATATTGGCATATTCCAGAAGATCCAGTGCTTCCTGAAGACCTCTGGTTCCGAGATTCACGGCTTCCATAAGCTCGTTTCCGCCAACAGAATCGAGCCAACGTTTCATCTCATGCAGACCGAACTGATTCGTCTCCGTGGAATGCCATGCAAGATCCAGACGACACGGCCGCTGGTTTTTCGGCCCTACACCGTCTTCCCAACGGTATCCGGAAACGAAATTCCCACCCGGATAACGTATGGCGGTCACTCCAAGCTCACGCACCAAGTCAATCACATCATGCCGGAATCCTTCTTCATCGGCTGTGGGATGGCCCGGTTCATAGATTCCGCCGTATACGCATCTGCCGAGATGCTCCACGAAAGATCCAAACAGACGATCATTGACAGGCGCAACCACAAAATCATCGTCAATCACCAGGCGTGCATCGCATGTACTGGATGGCTGTTCCATGCCAACTCCTTTCAGGAGAAATACAACGTTGTACTTCTGCGGAAATCAGACCGCTAAATACCTTGATTTCCGTTCTTTTTCTTGAAGTACAACCTTGTACTTGTTGTGATGATTTAAAGCTACACCTTTTTCGCTGCGATGACAAATTTTTACCGCTACAAAAGACGTCCGAACAGCATCATCGCAACCGACACGCCGCACAAAAAACATATCTCAACAAGACCGAGCTCTTCTCTTTTTTCACATGCGGGAGCAGCCACCCAGCCCAAGACCATCCACATCCGCCCCTCCAATCGCCCCGCAATCACGTCATCCTTCACGGAACTTCATTCACAACATAACGACTCTCACAGCACAAGTCCGCGGAACTTCCGAAACGTCGTCTGTGTGTGACGGCGTGGGGCATGCCGCAGTTTGGCCACGGTTTCATCACGTTTCCCTCACGTTCCCGTTACGTTTTCTTCAAGACAAACC
>CAVBHJ010000029.1:0-12616 GCA_963595445.1 bacterium | reverse complement strand
GGGCATTACGCGATTCCGGCGTCCCCACACTGACCTGCCATGATCTTCGGTATACAGCGGCTTCCATTGCAATCAGCTCCGGAGCCAACGTCAAGGCTGTCCAGCACATGCTGGTGCATAAGAACGCTGCCATGACATGGATACCTATGCAGATCTATTATGCAGATCTATTTGACACCGATCTTGATGATGTGGCCACATCCATCAGCAGTAAGATCGCCGCCGCGACAACCTCGAACTCCGGGAACGTACGCTGAGCTGAATATCGCTCTTCGACCCCCTCGCGTCCGTCCCCGTGACAACACGGTGACAACATTTCAGCAGAAATCCTGTGATTGAACAGGTATCCATATAATCGAAAATCGTTGGAATGATTGGGATTTACGGCCCCGGCGCTGGGGCGAATGGAGCGGATGACGGGAGTCGAACCCGCCTCTAAAGCTTGGGAAGCTTTCGTTCTACCGATGAACTACATCCGCAAAATGTGCCTTTTGGGCACGAAGAAAAAGTCTATCACGTCGAACGGTGCCCAACATACACGATTCCCGATATACGGATTATCCGCAGGAACCCGCCATTTACCGCAAAAAATCCGCAAAACATCCGCCGCGCACCAGCAACTCATCCACTGCTCACCCGCGAAACAGAGCACATCTATCCTGCGCAGCACCCGCTATCTGCCCTGCGAATACCCACCCTGAGGGTACCCACCCTGGGAATATCCGCTCTGCACATAACCGCCATTCCCGTACTCGGAATACCCGGAATATCCGGCATACCCAGACTGCACGCCCTGCATCTTCATTTCCTGACTCATCTGCATGAGACGCGCAATACGGTCGGCGGTCGGCGGATGCGTGGAGAACAGGCGGGAAAGTCCTTCCGCGGAGAACGGGTTCGCAATCATCATCGCGGCGATCGACTGCGTTCCCGCGGTCTTGTCCATCGGCACTTCGGCGGCACCGTACGAAATCTTGTTCAACGCGGAAGCGAGCGCCTCGGGATCGCCGGTCAGCAACGAACCGTCTTCGTCGGCATCGTATTCTCGAGTGCGCGAAATCGCCATCTGTATCAGGGAAGCCGCAATCGGCGCGAGGATGGTGCTCAACAGCACGCCGATCAATCCCAGTCCGGAAGATGATCCGTTGCGTTCGTCTCGGGAGGAGGAACCTCCGAAATACATGAGCGAATAGCCGAGATACGTGATTACCGTGGCCATTGCGGATGCGATTGCGGAGGTCAGGATGTCGTGGTTGTACACGTGCATGAGTTCGTGGCCGAGCACACCGCGAATCTCACGTTCGTTGAGCATCTGCAGAATGCCTTGCGTGCAGCAGACGGCCGCATGGCGCTCGTTGCGTCCCGTTGCGAACGCGTTGGGGCTCATGGTGGGGGCGATGTAGATTCGCGGCATCGGCTTGCCGGCTTTGGCGGAAAGCTCGCGTACGATTTTGTACAGCATCGGCGCTTCCTGCTCGCTGACGGCCCGTGCCCCCATCGACGCGATGGCGAGTTTGTCGGAAAACCAGTACGAGATGAAAGTCGAGCCGATGCCGATGAGAATGTAGACGCCCAACGTGCGCTGGCTGCCACCGGTGGCCCACCAAATGAGCATGATGACGCCCCACATCAGAGCGAAAAGCAACGTCGTCTTCAAACCGTTGCAATGCCCATGCACCCGCAAATTGCCATTCATACGGCCCAAGCGTAAGTACGCAGTCTGATATTTTGCTGTATATTCACTGGCCGTCCTCAAGTTGTTCGCGGCTCACTGTCGGGCCTCGCGGCCGATGGCGGCCCGCCTTCCTTCCATCTCAATGCATAACCGCCTCAACGCACAACGGCCCCCGAACTGATGTCCGGGAGCCGTTGCATACAGAATCGACGTCTGAAACCGAAACCGAAATCAGGCGTGGGCCAGAGCACGCATCTGCTCCGGATCGATCACCTTCTTGTGTTCGCGGCCTTCCTTCGCGCCTTCGGAACGTTCGAACGCGTCGACCTTCTTCCAGCCGGCGAAGTCAATCGGCTTGACGCCGCGTTCGGCAAGCAGGCGGTCGATGGATTCCGGGTCACGGTCCGCGGCCACGCGTCCGCCTTCAGCGGCCTTGGAAAGGTCTTCGAGCATGTTGGTCACGATCAGCAGCGCATCGGACTTGGTGGAACCGATCAGGCCCACCGGGCCGCGCTTGGCCCAACCGGTGGCGTACAGGCGTTCACGCACTTCGCCGGATTCGGCGTCCGTGGTGATGCGGCCGTCGCCGTTGGCATTGGCCAGGTGCGCATGGCGCTCATCGTAGGCAATACCGGGCGCGGTGGCCGGCTTGTAGCCGATCGCGTGGTACACGGCCTGCACCGGGTAGTCTTCGAATTCGCCGGTACGGCTCATCTTGCCGTCGGCGGAGGTTTCGGTCTTCTCCACACGAATGCCGACGACCTTGCCGTCCTCGCCAAGCACCTCGACCGGAGCGGAATTGAAGTGCACGTAGTACTTGCGGTCCGCCGGATTGCCTTCGAAGTCGGTATCGCCGTCGTCTTCCATGTCTTCGGCCATCTCGCGGATGGTGAACAGCTCTTCGACCATCTGGCGGGTGAGCTTGTCTTTGCCTGCTTCCTCGATGGTGTCCTCATCAAGGTCGAAGTCGTCTTCGTTGATGATCAGCTGCACTCCCGGCAGCTTCTCCATTTCACGCAGCTCCTGCACGGAGAACTTGGCCTGGGCCACACCGCGGCGAATGAACAGATGCAGCACCTTGGCCTTGTTGCCCTTGATGCCCTCGTACACGTTGTCCGGAATGTCGGTGCGTTCCTTCAGATCGTCGGCGTTGCGCATAAGCTCACGGGCCACGTCCATAGCCACGTTGCCGCCGCCGATCACGGCCACTTCCTCGGCTTCCAGCGGCCATTCGCGCGCGCCGGTCGGATATCCGTCATACCATTCCACGAACTTGGCGGCACCGTAGACGCCGTCAAGGTCGGCGCCCGGCAGTCCGAGCGGCTTGTCTTCCACGGCTCCGGTGGCGAACAGCACGGCATCGTAGCGTTCGAGCAGTTCGTCGAGGGTCACATCCTTGCCGAATTCCACATCGCAATACAGGTGGATGTCCGGATTGTCGAGCGTCTTTTCGAGTGCGCTGGCAATGAATTTGATGGAGGGGTGGTCGGGGGCCACGCCGTAGCGCACCAGGCCGAACGGCACCGGCAGCTTTTCGAACAGGTCGATGCGAGCCTTGGTTCCCAGGCCCAGTTCCTCGCCGAGCTTGCCCAGCTGACGAAGGAAAATGTCGGAGGAGTAGACGCCTGCGGGACCGGCGCCGATTACTGCAATACGAAGTTCATTAGTTTCAGTCACGCGCTCTAGCCTAATATATTCCGTGCATTTCCAACAGGGGCAGAATGCCTCTTTCTCGCGATTTCGACGCTCACTCTACACAGGTTGTACACAACTCGTATAATGCTTACGAACATTTTCGTACAGTGCGGTCGATTCTGACCAAACTACAACATGTGAGAGGGATGGAACAGCTGATTATGAGTAGTTCCAACGATTCGTCTTCGTTGAAAGCAACGAAGCAGGATAAGAGCGATGCCGGCTATGCGAAGGATCTCAAGCCGCGTCACATTCAGATGATCGCGATCGGCGGCTCGATCGGTACCGGCCTGTTTCTGGGTGCTGGCGGTCGTCTTTCGCAGGGTGGCGCGGGACTTGCGATCGCATACGCGGTATGCGGCATTTTCGCGTTCCTGATGGTGCGCTCGCTGGGTGAGCTTGCGATTCGCCGCCCGTCTTCCGGCGCTTTCGTCTCGTATGCACGTGAGTTCCTTGGCGAGAAGGGCGCGTACGTGACCGGTTGGCTGTTCTTCCTTGACTGGTCGGTCACCGTCATGGCCGACATCACCGCCGTCGCCGTGTACTGCCACTATTGGAAGGCTTTCCAGGATGTGCCTCAGTGGCTGATTGCGCTGATCGCGCTGGCTCTTGTGTTCGTGTTGAACATGCTGAGCGTGAAGATGTTCGGCGAGGCTGAATTCTGGTTCGCGGCCATCAAGGTGGCCACCATCATCGCATTCATGGTCATTGCCATCTGGGCCATCGTGACCGGCGCGCAGGTTGGCGACTCCCATGCCGGCATTACCAACATCACCGACAATGGCGGCCTGTTCCCGATGGGCATCGCACCGGTGTTCGCCCTGACCTTGGGCGTGGTGTTCGCATTCGGCGGCACCGAGATGGTGGGTGTGGCTGCCGGCGAGGCGAAGAATGCCGTGAAGGTGCTGCCGAAGGCCATCAATTCCATGATCATCCGTATTTTCGTGTTCTACGTGGGTTCCGTTGTGCTGATGGCGCTGGTTCTGCCGTATACCGCTTACTCGTCCAACGAATCTCCGTTCGTCACGTTCTTCTCCGGCATCGGCATTCCGCATGCCGCCGACGTGATTCAGGTCGTGGTGTTGACCGCGGCACTGTCCTCGCTGAACGCCGGCCTGTATTCCACCGGTCGTACGCTGCGCTCGCTCGCGGTGGCGGGTTCCGGCCCGAAGTTCGCCGCACGTATGAACAAGCATCACGTGCCGTACGGCGGCATCATCATTACTTCCGCGCTTGGTCTGATCGGCGTTGTGCTGAACGCCGTGCTGCCTTCCGACGCTTTTGAAATCGTCATGAATCTGGCCGGCATCGGCATCGCTGGAACCTGGGCCTGCATTCTCGTCACGCATCTCGCGTTCCTCAAGAAGGTGAAGGCCGGCGAGGAAACCCGTCCCGAATACCGTATGCCGGGAGCTCCGTACACCAACTATCTGTCCCTGCTGTTCTTCGCGGTGGTCGTGCTGTCGAATCTCACCAGCGCGGCCGGCCGTTGGACGCTGCTGATGTTCCTCGTGGTCGTCATCGCCATGGTGGCCGGCTGGTTCTACGTGCGTGGCCGCATCAACGGCGATCTGATGGACGAAATGCTCGACGATAACGGCAACGACGTTCCCGACGTTCTGGAAACCATGCAGACGCCCGGAAAGTAACGCTTACAGTCTGGCCGAAATCAGGCAAGAATCAGGCATATCGGTAAAGTGGACGGAAGGTAATCGACCGTCCACTTTTTATTTGGAATTTCAATGAGGAGGAAGGCAATGCGCATTCATATCACGTACACCGGCGGCACGATCGGCATGATTGATTCGCCGAACGGTCTGGTTCCGGGCGCCGACACCCGTGGATGGCTGTTCCGGCTGCTTGAGGATGCGCGCATGGATTCGAGCCTGTTCTCGTTCACCGAGCTTGACCCGCTGATCGATTCGTCGAACGCCACGCCCGATAACTGGCAGACGATAGCCGACGATCTGCACGCGCACGCCGATGATGCCGACGCTTTCGTGGTGCTGCACGGCACCGATACGATGAGCTACTCCAGTGCGGCGTTGTCATATGCGTTGACGGATTTCAGCAAGCCTGTGATTTTCACGGGTTCGCAACATCCGCTCGGCAAGATCGAGTCGGACGCCACCGCGAACGTGACCGGCGCGTTGAATGCGGCAATGAGCGGCCGATTCCACGGCGTCGGCCTGTTTTTCGGTCATCATCTGTTTGCCGGAAACCGTGTGAGCAAGTCGTCGAGTTGGGCTTTTGAGGGATTCTCGGCACCTTCCACCGGTCCGCTGGCACGCACCGGAACGCCGTGGCATTGGTATGCGGGCGATTGCGAGGGCTGCGGTTGGGCGAATCCGAAGCCGTATGCACGGCACGACGTTGCCGTAATCGACATGGCTCCCGGCATCAGCGCCGACCGTCTTGCCGCGATGCTGTCCCCGCGCCCCGAAGCGGTGCTGTTGCGCGCGTACGGCGTCGGCAATGTGCCGAGCGACGAACCCGGACTGACCGACGTGATCGCCGACGTGCTGCATGACGGCGTGCCGGTCGTGATCGCATCGCAATGCCAGCAGGCCGAAGTGCTGCTCGGCCATTACGAGACGGGCGACGCGATCGCACGCGCCGGAGCGATCGGTTCCGGCGACATGACGCTGGAAGCCACGTATGCGAAAATCGTCTTCCTGCTGTCTCAGGGTGTGAGTGCCGAGGATTTCGGCATGTGGATGAAGCGTTCCGTCGCAGGTGAGATTTCGCCGAGCTCGCTGTAATCGTTTGCGCGGATGGCGCCAACGGCACGGTTCGCGCCATCCGCGTTGTTTTATGCGCCTTGCACGGCTTGTGCGACTTACGCGGCAACGCAGCTTGCGCGACTTACGCTACCAACACCACCCGCATCCCCCGCGCTATTCGCGGTCGATCAGAGCGGTGAGCGCCCAAAGAATGCTCACCACGTCGATCGCTTCCTGCATGAACGCTCCAACCACTACGGGAATCAGGTTGAACGCGGCCGCGACCATGCCGACCACCGCCAAGCCGAGTCCTACGAGCACGGCTTGAAGCATCACTTTCTTCGTACGTCGTGCGATGGCTATGGCACGCGGCACAGAGGCGATGTCGTCGTTCATGATGACCACCTGCGCGGATTCGGATGCGGCCGTGGACGTACCGTCGGTCATGGCCATGCCGATGTCGGCCGCCGCCAGAACGGGCGCATCGTTCACACCGTCGCCGACCATCATGGTGATCGGCCGCGACGAGTATTCTCCCGTCAGCCGTTGCATGATCCTGTTCGGCAACGATTGACGCTCAATATCCCCATCCTTGCCTTCAGTGGCGTTTTTGACCGCCGCCACTTTGTCTTCGGGGAACAGTTCGGCCTGAACATCATCGATACCGACTTCCTCGGCGATGATCCGCGCGGACGCGGCCTTGTCTCCCGTAAGCATGGACAGCTTGGATACACCAAGCTCGTGCAGCTTCCGCAGGGAATCCTTCGCGTTCGCACGCGGCACATCCCGCAATACGATTCGCGCCGCAAGCTCGCCGTCAAGCGCCACATACGCGGCCATTTCGTCGGGCGCAAGCGGAGCGAACAGCGAATTCACGTCCGACTTCGACGCAGCCGTGCCGTTCCCGTCGTTCTTGCCATGCAGTACCGGCGTGAATCCGGATTCGTCCGCCGTCGCGTACGCGAATCTTCCGACGCGCACATTATGCCCGTTCACTTCTCCGGAAACGCCTTTGCCGGAGTCCTCGACGATGTTCTTCACTACCGGGTAATCGCGGCCATGCCCCGGCATATTGCGTTCCGCACATAGACGTTGACCATGCTCGTAACGCGAATACAAGTCGTTCATGGCGCGTTTTCCGGCCGCCGCGATGCCCTTCGAGAGAATGTGCACGGAGTAGCCTTCAACAATGCCGGCCATCATGAGGATATGGTCCTCGTCGAACGGCGATTTCGACACGAACGGTTTCTCCACACGCACGACCTGCGGCTGTTTGACGGTGAGGGTACCGGTTTTATCGAAGAAGATGTGCGACACCTTTCCCAAGGTTTCCAGCACATCCTGCGCTTTGATGAGGATGCCGGCCTTGGCGAGTCTGCCGGTTCCCGCAACGTACGCGACCGGCGCTGCGATCAGGAGTGGGCAGGGGGTGGCCAATACCAACACCTGCGCGAATCGCAGCGGGGTACCGGAAACGATCCACGCGATCGCCGCGATCGCAAGGGAGAGAATCGTAAACGGCACCGCAAGAACATCCGCGGTCTTCACAACCGCGGGACGCGATTCCTGTGCGGACGAGACCAATTCCAGAATCTTCTGATACTGCGAATCCTGGGCAAGCTGCGTTGCGCGCATGGTCAGCGTGGTCGATCCGTTGACCGCGCCCGACATGACTCGCGCCCCCGCGAACACCTCGCGCGGAACCGGCTCGCCGTTGATATTGCTCAGGTCCAGCATGGCAACACCCGACAGCAGTTCGCCGTCGACCGGCACGGTTTCCCCGGGAAGGACGAGAATCACGTCACCGAGCTTCACGTTTTCCACGGCAACGGTTTCGAAATGCTCGCCGTCGGTTCCGCGAGACACGCTTGACTCGTTGGAATCCGGCGTTTTGGTGGCTTGTCGGAATCCGTCTTGGGTAACGCTTGCGGCATGTTCGTCGCCTGACGCGTGCACGTGACCATGCAGGCCGGGCAGGGCAACGACGTGCGCGGTTCGCGGAGCCGCGTCAATCAAGGCGGTCAGGTTTCCTTCCGCCTTCGACTGCGCGAATCCCTCTATCGCCTCTCCTGAGGAGATCATCAGCACCACGGCCCAGGCGGCCCAGTATTCCTGCACCGCAACCGTCGAAGCGATCGCGACGACGGCCAGCAGGTCCACGCCAACCTGTCCGTTGCGCAGGTCGTCTATCATGCCGCGCACCGTAACGATGATCGTATACAGCACGAGTGCGATCACGATCCACTGGCCGACTCCGGGGTCGAACGGGCCCAACTGAACGACGCCCACTCCCCACGGACGCCATGAACCCAGTAATGCCAACGGAATTGCGGCGATGATGGTGATGGGCAGCAGCGGAACCCGCTTGCAAAGATCGATGATTCTACGCATAGAATCTCCTTACGCTCGTATCGGACGCCTTGTTAACCCACCGGCGCCCCGCCGAAGCGGACCATCGATACACGGCGTAAAAAGATACTGTTCAGCGTAGCAAACGTCTGCGATTTTCGCAGGTTCCGAGATTATGCGCGTTCCTGTCCCGCTCACACGCAAACCCGCTTCACGCACGAGACCCGCTTCACGCACGAAAAAGGGCCATGCGATTGCTCGCACAGCCCTTTGCTGATCGGATGCCGGATCCGACTCGTCTTTTACGTCAGTTATGCGTCGGTTGCGCCAACTACGTCAGTTACGACAGGCCTTCCCGCATTCCTGTGGGTTTACCACTGGCCGAACGGGTCGGAGAATCCATAGCCGTTGTTGGAATCGTCCTGGCCGTTCTGACCATTGTTGTTCTGGTTGTTCTGGTTGTTCTGTCCCTGGCTGTTGGAAGAGCTGCTGCTGGTCGACTCCTCCTGATCGAGCGTCACTTCAACGTCCATGGTGTTGCCGTCACGCACGATGGTCAGCGTCACCGTATCGTTCATCGCGGAAGCACGTACATAGCCGAGCAGCGAGTAGTTGTTGTTCACTGCCTTGCCGTCGAACGCCACGATGGAGTCGCCGGCCTTCAGTCCGGCCTTGGATGCCGGGCCACCATCGACCACGGACTGCACCTGCGTGCATCCACGGGTCACGCCGTCCGCCTCAACCGAGGAGCTGATGATGGTGATGCCGAGCGCCACATGCTGCACGGAACCGTTTTCGATGATCTCGTTGGCAACGCGCTTGACGAGGTTCGACGGAATCGCAAAACCGATGCCGATGGAACCCGCGGTGCTGGAGGAGCTTGCGGTGGATGCGATGGACGAGTTGATGCCGATCACCTGTCCAGCCGCGTTGAAGGTCGGGCCACCGGAGTTGCCCGGGTTGATGGCCGCGTCGATCTGCACGGCGTTGGTGACGATCGCGTTGTTATCGTCGTCGGTCACGGTGACGGGGCGGTTCAGTGCGGAGATGATGCCGGTCGTCGCGGTGTCGTCGTAGCCGAGCGGGTTGCCGATGGCCATGACGCTCTCACCGACGGCAAGACTATCGGAATCGGCGAATTCGACGGCGGTCAGGTCGCTCGGCGGATTGTCGAGCTTGATGACGGCCAAATCGGTGGTGGTGTCCGTTCCCACAATCTGTGCGGAATAGATGGTGCCGTTGGCCAGCGTGACCTGAATCTGCTGCGCGCCGGAGATCACATGGTTGTTCGTGACGATGTATCCCTTATCGCTAACGATCGCGCCGGAGCCCTTGGCCGTGCCCTCGCTGGTGGCAACCTGAATGGCCACCACGGAGTCGGAAACATCCTTGGCCACCGAAACCCAGTCCGCGGATTCGCCGCTCTTAGCCGTGGCGGAACCGGAACCGGAGGAGTTGGAGCTGATGCTCGACAGCGAATTCGAGGTAGGCACACGCACCCAGCCGTTGGTGATCGCCGCATAGCCGATACCGAGGCACAGGCCAGCGGAAACCAGTGCTGCCACCACCGCGGTCACCACATGGGTCGCGGCGTTCGACTTCACTCCGCCCTTGGCGTTCGACTGCCCCTGCTGGTCATGATTCGCGTTACCAAACGGGTTGCCGAATGGATTGCCGTTATTCGGGGTGCCGGAACCGTTCGGCGGCACGTTTGCGCTGCCCTGCGGCCTGAGGAACGGATTGCCGTTATTCGGACGCACGCTGCCCTGATTGGCATTCTGCGTGCCGTTCGTACCGTTCGCATACGGATTTCCGAAGAAAGGATTGCGATTCTGCTGCGGCTGCTGTGCACCATTGTTCGGCATGTCGTAAGACTGCTGCTGCGTCGGCTGTTCCTGCGTCTGCTGCGTCGGAGTCGGCCCGTATGCGCCGTATTCCGGTGCCGGACGGTACTGTGCCGTCGGCGCGGAACCGACCACCGTGCTTTCTCCGGCTGCGGAAGCGTAATCCGGAGTATCGTCCGCCTTTTTCGCGGCGGAGGTCTCGGCGGCGGGGATGGTGACCGTCGGCTGCTGCACATCAATCGGCTCGGTCACGGAAGTCTGCGTCTGATCGGCCGGCTGCTGCGGCTCAGTCTGCGGCTGCACGGCGTTCTGCTCGCGGTTCTCTTCAGCCATTGTTGCTCCTTATTCGTCTCGCGGCATTCCACATGTTCAGCATTCGTGCCGCTCGAACTGCTACATAAGAGTAAAGATACCCGCTCTGGAAGTTTCCTGAATGTTTATTGAAAGCAGCAATTGAATTGGTTAGCAAAACCGTGACCCCACCGTAGTCAACGCTACTCAATCTTCGCTATCGCCTAAAGTGAAACATATGACAAGTCCTATCGAAACCAATGATTCCGTGAATCTTGTAGAACATCCCCGAGGCGCGGAACCCGGCAAACCGGGCGACCGCAGCGCTTTTTACTTTGAGCAGAAAAACCGACTCTCCAGCACCGCCGAAGGCAAAGGCCGTGACGGCGCACGCTATGGCCGAACCGGCGTAATCCACACGCCGCACGGAGACATCAACACCCCGGCGTTCGTGCCGGTGGCCACGCAGGCGGCTATGAAGGCCGTACTTCCGGAAACCATGAAGGATCTTGGCGCGCAGTGCCTGCTTTCCAACGCGTTCCACCTGTACGAGCGCCCGGGCGAGCAGGTGCTCGATGAGGCCGGCGGTCTCGCCAAATTCATGAACTGGAACGGCCCGACCTTCACCGATTCCGGCGGTTTCCAGGTGCTTTCCCTCGGTGCCGGCTTCAAGAAGACCCTCGCCATGGACGTGACCGGCATGAAGTCCGATGACGTAATCGCAGAAGGCAAGGAACGTCTTGCGTTCGTGGACGAGGACGGCGTGACCTTCAAATCGCCGCTCAATGGCTCGCTGCACCGTTTCTCCGCCGAAATCTCGATGGGTATCCAGCATAAGATCGGCGCCGACATCATGTTCGCCTTCGACGAGCTGACCACACTGATGAACACGCGCGGATATCAAGAGCGTTCCGTGGAGCGCACCTACCGTTGGGCGCAGCGTTGCGTTGCGGAGCACAAGCGGCTTACCGAGGAACGCTTGGGCAAGCCGTATCAGGCGTTGTATGGCGTGGTGCAGGGCGCGAATTATGAGGATCTGCGCCGTCACGCCGCGGAGCAGATCGCTTCTCTTGATTTTGATGGCGTCGGCATAGGCGGTGCGATCGAGAAGCGCATCATCGGCGACACCTGCGCGTGGATTTGCGATGCGATGCCAGAGAGCCGCCCCCGCCATGTGCTCGGCATTGCCGCGGTCGACGATATCTTCGCATGCGTTGAGAACGGCGGCGATACCTTCGATTGCGTGGCGCCGGCCCGCTGCGGACGTAACGGCGCGATTTTCACCCGTTCCGGCCGTTACAACATCAAGCGCGCGCAGTTCAAGCACGATTTCGGCCCGCTTGAGAAAGGCTGCACGTGCTACACCTGTACGCATTACACCCGCGCTTACGTGGATCATGCGTTGCGAGCTCGGGAATTCAACGGTTTCACGCTGGCTACGATTCACAACGAGCATTTCTTCGTGAAGCTGCTGGACGATATCCGTGCGTCGATTGACGGTGGATATTTCGATGAGTTCCGTGACGAGACCCTGGCCAAGTTCTACGCGAACGGATCACGCGGCTGAGTCGTGCCCCTCACCCATTTCAGACTCGGTAGGGAGCCGATTCCGACAGTCCTGAATTGCGATACACCCCTTTCTTCGGCCACAACCGCGAGATAGACGAATATCTGGCGGTTGTGGTCGGCTAGGGGGTATATTTCGGGCTTTTTTACCTCAATTTCATACCCCCCTTTAGGCCACAACCGCCAAAAAGGGCCGTATCTGCCGGTTGTGCGTCACCCCCGTACGCTTAGGGACGTCAACAAACCATACGCCATCATCCCGCACACTTGGAAAATCATGCGAACGAACGCAATTTCACGGTACACGCGAAGGTCGGAACCAGATTCAACAAACCGCGACACGCCGATTTGTTCACTTCGAAATTTAGGTGTAAGCTAATTGATTGTCTGCGAGCGTGGCGGAATGGTAGACGCGCTGTCTTCAGGTGGCAGTGAGTGTATGCTCGTGGGGGTTCAACTCCCCCCGCTCGCAC
>CAVBHJ010000028.1:0-13726 GCA_963595445.1 bacterium | reverse complement strand
TACGTTTGGAGATACTGAGCAGTCTGCACTATACCCGTACCGACGCAAACAGGACCGATTGCGTACGTACGGGAATACCAACCGGAACACACCATACCCAAAACGCCGCAAACAAAACCACAAGCATCCACAACCACCGCAGACGCGGTAAACAGCAAGCATGACGGCAACAAAAAAGGAGCCCCGCACCTACGCGGGGCTCCTCCAACGAGACAGTAAGAGAGGAAGAGAATGTCTCGTTTAATGGTTGACGGAAATTGAAATCTCCGCCAAGTTTTTATTCAGCCACCCGGCCATTGTCTTGCAACGCTGACCGGTTGGTTACTCGTTATCGTCTTAGTTCAGACGCAGCTCGGTCGACGGAGCGAACAGGTGCATCTTGGACGGGTCGATCTTGATCTTGACGGTATCGCCGACCTTCGGAAGAGCACGCGGGTTCACACGAATCGTGGTGAGCTTGTTCTGATCGGACATCATGGTGGATGCCTCGGCAGCGGTATCATCGGTGATGATGTTGCCGTAGATGTATCCATCGGAGCCCAGATCCTCAACGTTCATGACCTTGAGGGAGAACGCGTTCGGATCATCCGGAGTAGCCAAGGAAGCATCTTCCGGACGGAAGCCGACCACAATCTGACCGTTGTCTTCAGCGGTCAGCTTCTTGACGGCCTCAGCCGGCAGATCCACGGAGTCCTCGCCGATCTTCGCCTTGCCGTTGACCACCGGGTGGGTGTTGATGTTCATCGACGGGGAGCCGATGAAGCCAGCGACGAAGACGTTGGCCGGGCGATCGTACAGCTCGGTCGGAGCGCCGACCTGCTGCAGGATGCCGAGCTTGATGACGGCGATGCGGTCACCCATGGTCAGAGCTTCGGTCTGATCGTGGGTCACGTACAGGGTGGTGACACCCAGCTGACGCTGCAGAGCGGCGATCTGGGTACGGGTCTGCACACGGAGCTTGGCGTCGAGGTTGGACAGCGGCTCATCCATGAGGAAGACCTTCGGCTCACGAACGATTGCACGGCCCATGGCCACGCGCTGACGCTGACCACCGGACAGAGCCTTCGGCTTACGATCGAGGTACTCGGTCAGGTCGAGGATCTCAGCGGCCTTCTCGACGCGCTTGCGGATCTCTTCCTTCGGGGTGCCTGCGATCTTCAGAGCGAAGCCCATGTTGTCGGCGACGGTCATGTGCGGGTACAGAGCGTAGTTCTGGAACACCATTGCGATGTCGCGGTCCTTCGGCTGCATCGTGGTGACGTCCTTGCCACCAATGAGGATACGGCCCTTGTTGACCTCTTCCAGGCCAGCGAGCATGCGCAGGGTGGTGGACTTACCGCAGCCAGACGGGCCAACCAGCACCAGGAACTCGCCGTCCTTGATGTCCATATTCAGATCATCCACCGACGGCTTATCATTGCCCGGGTAGATACGAGTAACATGGTCGAATACGACTTCTGCCATGATTGTCATCCTTTCAGAGGCAGGTACGTGCCTCACGATCCGTTGTAAAGGGATTACTTTTTTCTGTGCCCAGTCACGCAGCTCACTACTTCGACAAAACTGCGCCACAAAGCATTAATTTATATTTTTCTGGTTTAGCGAAGATCTCTTCGTTGAGCCACGTTCCATGATACACACAAAATGTCTTCCGTCAACACGGCTGCGATTCATGTGTGCGCTAACAGTGCCCTATCCACAAGTTAGATTCAAAATAAACGCAAGTGAAAAGGGGGCTTTTCGCGTGCCAATACCGCTTTTTATCTACCTGATACGGAACAATGGACACAGCAAAAAGCCAAAACGGGGAGGTTCAGGCATGCGCAGTATAAGAATCGGCGTGGTCGAAGATGATCCCGCCAGCTGCCAGCTCGTACTCGACTATCTCAATCGCTACCAAAGCGAGAACAACGAACAGTTCACAGTCTCCGTATTCGACGATGGCGCACGAATCGTAGAGAAATACACCCCCTCCTATGACATCCTTCTGCTCGACATCGAAATGAAGGAAATGGACGGCATGGCCGCGGCACGGCGCATACGCGAGCGCGACGAGAAAGTGGTGATCGTGTTCATCACCGCCGCACCGCAGTACGCCATCAGCGGCTACGAGGTGAGGGCTCTCTCCTACCTGCTCAAGCCGGTGCCGTGGTTCGCGTTCTCGCAGGAGCTGAAAAAATCGATCGACATGGTTCGCCGCAACGAAGGCGATTCCATGCTCATCGAAACAAGCGGAGGCCAGATGCGGCTGGACCTTTCCGACATCCTCTACTTCGAATCGATTCGCCACACAATCGTGATCCACACATTGGAAGGCAAACTGTCGATCAACGGTACGCTGAAGGACATGGAAGCAAAGCTCGCCGACTACAGTTTCTTCCGCTCGAACTCCTGCTATCTGGTCAATCTCATGCATGTTTCCGGCGTCATCGACCAGGATTGCGTGATGTCGAACGGCGAGAGGCTGCGCGTAAGCCGCCCACGCAAGAAGGCGTTCCTCACCGCGCTGACCAACTATATGGGAGGCGGAAAGTGATTTCCGACCTCCTTGCCGTCGCACACATGACCGATGTGATGCCGCAAAGCGAGTTGACGACTTCGATCACCAGCACCCTTCCGAACATTCCCCGCTCATATACGGCCATCTGCGAATGGCTGGCCTGCTTGGTGTATATTGCGTCGATCTACCGCAGAGTGCCGCTGAAACGTACGATTTCCGTAAGCATCGGCAGTCTTGTGGTGCTGGTGGCCGTGCAGTATTTCGATGGCCTGATGCCGCTCTGGTTTTGGATTATCGGCATGCTCCTGGCATTCGGCGAAATGTATGCGACCATTCTGTTCGGTGCAGGCGCCGGAAAGCGCGAAAGTCTGTATGTTACGGCGCGTGCCTTCGTACTGGCCGAATTGGTCGCTTCCCTGCATTGGCAGATGGTCACGTTCACGGGCATGCGCGAAGGTGCCCTTCATTACGATTGGCGCGCAATCGTTTCGCTGATCGTCACGTATGCGCTGTGTTTCGCCTTCGCCTGGTTTGTGGAGCACGATAATTTCAGCCAGACCGTCCCGTCCCTGCCGACGGCTTCCGCCGCGTACGTGACGATTGCGATCACCATCGTCACGTTCGCCATGAGCAACCTGAGCTTCATCTCAACGAACACGCCTTTTTCCGGCACTGCCGGCCAGGAAATCTTCTACATCCGCACGCTGGTGGATTTCTGCGGATTCGTGATTCTGTACGCTCAGCAGGAGCAGGCGCGGCGCATGAAGGCGAATGCGGAACTCGCTTCGATCAACGCGCAACTGGAAAGCCAGCATCAGGAATATCTGCAGTCGAAGGAGAACATCGAATCGTTGGGGCGTCTTGCGCACGATTTGAAGCATCAGATCGCGGCGTTGCGCGCGCAAGTGGATCCGAAACATATGGAAGCCGGCTTCGAGCAGCTGGAGAAGTCAGTGCAACGTTACAGCGTGCAGCAACATACCGGCAATCCCGTACTGGACGTCATCCTGACCACAAAGGAACGCACGTGCGCGGATCGCGGAATCACGTTTACCGCCGTTGCGGACGGTTCTTTGCTGAACACCATGACGTCGATGGATATCGCGTCGCTGTTCGGCAACGCGCTTGACAATGCGATCGAAGCGACTTCAAAACTGCCGAACGAGGATCAGCGTCTGATCAAGCTCGCATTGTATGAGCAGAACCAGTTCATCGTCATACGTGTGGAAAATTACTACGATTCCAAACTGAAGAAAGATGCCGAAGGCAACCTGCGCACTACAAAACGGGACCACAACCACCGGCATGGCTTCGGTGTGAAATCGATTCGCCACATCGTACAGCAGTACGGCGGCGAAGTGACGATTCGCACCGAAAACCATTGGTTCGTGCTGACCGCTTTGATTCCGCGGCAGACCGGCATTCTGGCCATGTAGTTACGGCACAGTCACGACCGGTACGGCTTAACGACGGCGATTCCGGCAAGCGGCTTGGCCAGCAACGATGCGGTCAGGGCGCTGACGGCCACCGCGAATCCGATGGGCACGAACAGGTTGATCGGGGCGTCCGCAAGCTCCATCACCAGGCATATGGCCATTAGCGGAGCCTGCTGCGAAGCCGCCAGCAAAGCGCACGCACCCAGCAGCGCATACATGCCGATCGAGTTCGTGTGGAACATCTGCATCCACAGAATGCCGAGTATCGCACCGCCGGAAGCGCCCAGCGCAATGCCCGGCTGCAGCACGCCTCCGGAAGCGCCGGCACGAATCGTCAGCAATGTGACGATCGCTTTGGTCGCAAAAGACAGCAGCAGAATCGGAATGACGGCCAGATCGGCGTTGCTGGAGAAACTCAGCTGTGCAGTGGCACGGCCATTGCCCATGACCTGCGGCACGAAGATCGCGACGATACCGGTGATCAGGCCGGCAAGCGGCAGCATCCACAAAATCGCGTTGCCGGTCGGCTTGTTCTTTTCCGCCCACTGCGAGCCGCGACGGAACAATGCGCCGGCCGCGCCCAGAATCAGCCCCGCAACAAGCGCGAACGCCATGTAGTCCGGTGTGAACAGGCCGTCCGCCTCGCCAAGAACGTAAAACGTGTGGGTGCCTTTGACGAGCGACGCCACCCATGAGGCGAGCGCGGAACAGGAGAATGCCAGCGCGACCGTTTCGAGCGTCACGTCGGCGAGCAGAATCTCCACGGCGAAAAACGTTCCGGCAAGCGGCGCATTGTATACGCCGGCTAAACCAGCGGCTGCGGTGATGGCCACCAGCATGCGGGTGTCTTTCGCTTCAAGCCGCACCCAGCGGGCGAAACGCTGGCCGAACATGGCGCCAAGC
This sequence comes from bacterium, assembly GCA_963595445.1. Classification (GTDB taxonomy): domain Bacteria; phylum Actinomycetota; class Actinomycetes; order Actinomycetales; family Bifidobacteriaceae; genus Bifidobacterium. Next base: position 8,887 of record CAVBHJ010000028.1, on the reverse strand, counting down.
TCACGCGGAGCAACCTCACGACCGATCGACATGCCCGTACCGACGATGAAAATCTGCAGCAGCACGTGCACGATGGTCTGCCAAATCGGCATTTCGTCACCGTTCACGGCTTTTTTGACGGACGGCACTTTTGCGCTGCGCGTACGCAGCAGCCACCAGATGATGGCGGCGATTGTGGCACCCGCGGTAACGGAAATCGCACGTCGGACGGCCGGCACGTTGAACGGGCCGGATTCATGCGTGTTTTCCACATAGCCGAGCGCGATATGCTCGATGCCGTACAGCATGAGCGTCAGTAGGCCTGCACACACGCCGATGGCGACCCCGACGACGATCACTGCCGCGACCAGTGCCGGAAGACGGCCGATCAGAGGCTCCTGCGATCGGCCGCTTTCGTTGAGTCGTTCCCGTGATTCCGTGGCTTCTGAAGATTTCGACATTCCCGTCTGCTCCGCTGTTTTCATTCGGTTTTCGATTCTCCTGCTGTCTAATACTGCCGTCCAAATCGCCGTCCGTCACCGGACTCCTGGCACGGGCTCTTTCCGTTCGTTTCGCTTTGTGGTCCGCGCAATCCCAGACCGCACGCCATTCCTGATTCGGGCTGCTTGCGTTGTCATGTCAGCCTACTGATTTGCCGCAGGTTTCCACCCCGAATACCGCCACGACGATGGCGGCCATCGCGGCGATTCCGGGATATCACGACGCAGGAACCAAAGGATGCCCGCAAGTATTCCAATCGCCGCAAACATCGGACGCCATGTGAATCTCGGAATGATCCATGCGCATAGCAGCATGCCGACGGCCACCAGCGTCACGATACGATGTAGCATCTTCGTTTCTTTGGTGCGGTCCACACGTTTGACGACGTCATCAACCGTATTGTTCACTACCGATTCCGCCTCTTGTTGTTCCATGAATCCCCATCAGTTCTTTTCTCTCCGTATGCCGATCTGCACAATGATTGCATCATCATGCGTTCCACAAACCTCACGTTTCGCAAACTTACGTTCCGCAAATCCCACGTTTCGCAAGCCTCAGATTACGCTCACAGACAGATGAAGAACGTCGAGGCAGAATACGGACCATAACCGAATCGAAAAGCAGCCCCTGCCGAACCGCCACACCGCCAAAAAACTGTCCTACATGCCGCCAGAATGACCGCATAACGAAAAAACCCGCCCGGGGAAAAGGGAACCCGGGCGGGAAAAAGGAAAGAAGAAAAAATGAAGTCCGTTTCCGGCAGATCCTCACTGAAAGCGAGAAAGGCTGCATCCACCGGAAACGTTGGAAGAGGAATCGCTTACTTGGTGGCCTCCTTGGAATCCTTGTTCTTCGGCATGACCCAGAACTTGAGCAGCGGGTAGCTCACCACCACAGCGAGCAGGGTGTTGACCACGGAAGCGATGGTGCCCGCAATGCCGGCGTTCATGCCCCAACCCTGGCACAGGCCGGTCACGTAGCCCGGCAGCACGAGGTTCACGACCACGATGATCACCGCGAGAATCACATACTTCCAAGCGGCATCCTTGAAGCTGGAGTCAGACTTGAACACCCACTTCATCTGCACGAAGAAGTTCACTATCTGTGCGAACACTTCGGCGAGCAGGAAGGTCAGGAAGCCGCCCAGACCGTTGCCCTGAGTGTCGTAGTTGAAAATCAGGAAATGGAACGGCTGAGTCAGTCCCATGCCACTGATGAAGATGGCAGTGCCAATCCACGTCACCACAAAACGGGTGATGGTGGAAATGTTCGACAGCAGGTTGAACAGAATGAACTCCCAAATGTTCGGGTGGTCATTGACCCACTTGCGGATTGGTCCGACTTCCTTGGTCGACTTGGCATTGTCAGTCATTGCTCAGCTCCTTTGCAGTACGCTTGTTTGCGGATTGATTACGGAAGAAGCCGGCGATGACGCCGCCCAGTCCGCGGAAGGTGTGGCCGTTGGCGATTTTGACGATTGCGTCGACCATCGCGGAATCGACCATTCCTTGGGTCATCTTGCTCATGGCACGCGGCGGCATGTTCAGGATGAACAAAGTGTTGAGGTCCGGAGAGCCGGTCTTTTCGCGAATCTTCGCTTCACGGTTGGTCAGGGTCTTGGCTATGGTGCGTGCCACGAATCCCTTGGAATCGACCCAAGACATGATCGGATCGTTCACGTCGAACGTCACCGGCTTGCCTGGAGCCAGCACCTCGTGGCCGAACAGCACGGCCATTTCGGTGTCGGTCACTTCCTTGACATGGCCCTTAAGGTAGTTGCCAAGGGCAGGATTGGCCAGAGTCGTCTTCATATCGCCGGTAACGGTCTGCTTGACGGAAAGCGGCAGATTCTCCGCATTGTCGCCGACGAGAAGCGTCCATTCGCCGGACTCGGTCCTCCACTTGTTGCTTGCCGTATCGAAATGACGGAACGTGTAACGGTCGAAGTCGATGTGCACGGTCTTGCTTTCGTGCGCGGCCAGCTGTACCTTGGCGAAGCCCTTGAGCTCACGATCGGGGCGCAGCACGCCGCCACGCGGGCCACGTACGTACAGCTGCACGACGGTCGCGCCGGCAACGTCTGAATCGTTGGAAACGATCACGTCGACGCCGTCTTCGGTGGCCTTCATCGAACTGTAGGTGAAGGTGGAATAGCTCAGACCGTAGCCGAACGGGAATCGCACGGCAACATCGGCGGTTTCGTAGTAACGGTAGCCGACGAACGGGCCTTCACGGTAGATAGCATCGCGGCCGATTGCCGGATACCATCCAGAGCTCGGGCAATCCTCATAGCGCAGCGGCCAGGTTTCGGCCAGATGGCCGGACGGGTTGACTTCGCCGGTCAGCACACGCACGGTCGCAGATGCGCCGGCCTGTCCGGAAAGGCCCACATACAGCACAGCATCAACGTCGTCGAACCACGGCAGCTCCACCGGGGAACCCGCAACAAGCACGATCACAATCGGCTTGCCGGTAGCCTTGAGCGCTTCGACCAAATCGTTCTGCACCTGCGGAATAGCCATCGTGGAACGGTCGAGACCTTCGGATTCGCTACGTTCGTCGAGACCGACCACGGCCACCACAACATCAACGTTTTCCTTGCTGGCCAGCGTCACGGCGTCTTTCACCAACACGCGATCGGCCTTGCCCTGGCGGTCGTAGCCCTGCTCGTAGCCGACCAGTTCTAGACCTTCAGCGTTCTTGATCTCGTCGAGGATGTTCTCTTCCTTGGTGGCATTGACCTTGGAGGAGCCGGATCCCTGGTAACGTGCCGTCGCGGCCATATCGCCAACCACGGCAACGCGGGTACCGCGACGAAGCGGCAGGGTCGCGCCGTTGTTCTTCAGCAGCACGCTGGCGCCTTCCGCCACCTTGCGGGCTACATTGTGATGTTCCGCCGCGATTTCGTCGGTAAGTAAATCGTCACGGCCCACGCCGATGAGCTTGGTCTGTGCCGCAATCTTGGCGACTTCTGCCGCACGCGCGTTGAGATCCGCTTCAGCCAGAGTGCCGGCCTTAACCGCGCCCTCCAGCTCTCGTGCGGAAGTGAGGCCCGGAGACGGCATTTCCAGAGAACCGCCGGCCTTGACGGCGGCGACCGCGGAATTGGAGCCACCCCAGTCGGAAACGACCATACCGTCGAATCCCCATTCGTCGCGCAGAATCTCCTGCAGCAGATGCTTGTTCTCATGCGCGTAGACACCATTGATCTCGTTGTAGGAGGTCATGATGGTCATCGGATGCGATTCACGCACCACGATCTCGAAACCGGTGAGATACAGTTCGCGCATGGTGCGCTCGTCAACAACGGAATTGCTGGCCTGACGGCGAAGCTCCTGGCTGTTCACCGCAAAATGCTTCGGACAGGCGGAAACACCATTGCTCTGAATGCCACGAATCAGTCCCGCAGCCATACGTCCGGCAACAACCGGATCTTCGGAATAATATTCGAAGTTACGGCCGCACAGCGGATTGCGCTTGATGTTCAGGCCGGGACCGAGCAGCACGTTCACGTCAAGATCGTGGGCTTCCTTACCCAGCGCTTCGCCCATTTCCTCCGCAAGCGCCGGATCCCAAGAGTTCGCCACGGTTCCTGCGGTCGGGAAGCAGGTGGCCGGCTTGGAGGCTCCGATACCGAGGTGGTCGCCCTCACCAAGCTGGCGTCGCACACCGTGAGGACCGTCGCTCATTACGAAGCTGGGGATGCCTGCCTTATCGTTACCTCGCGAATCCCATTCAGACCCACCGGAAAGCATCGCAGCTTTCTCAACAACCGAAAGTTCTTCGAGTTCCATTGGTTCTCCCTTGCACTAACTTCTGAATCCTCATGCATCACCGCATGCAAGGATTCGCCGCTAGTTTGATTGAACCAGCCTTCCAATCGCCATCAGGCGCCTATTACACAACCTGTCGGATTGGGCGCACAATTGGATATTTCACGACTTATCGCATGCGGTGAGCGTTACTGAATGCCAATAATTGGATGCCAATAAAAGACGGCGTCCGGCAGCTTGCGAACCGAACGCCGTCCAGGGCAGTTTTCCAGTTATGGAATTGGGATTATTGCGATTACTACCGCAAAATCTGTTACTTGGCGCTCACCTCCTTGCGGCGTTCGGAGAATCGCTTGATGGCGATTACTTCAAGCACGACAAGCAGCACACCAAGCGCCACGTCGGCCACGATCAGAGCCACCTGCCAGCTCGGCATTGGATCATCCGGCTCACCGTCCGCGTAACGCCAGCTGTTGACCGCCGTGTAGAGGATGTTGTGCGCGGCCGCGCGCATGGCCTTCACGGAGGTGGCGCTCTGATCGGTTACGTGGTTGGTGGTTTCGGTGGTGGCGAGCATCGCATCGGTGCCGCCGCGAATGGCTTGGTCGGCGGTTTGGTAGGCGTAGTTGGCACCGGAGAAGTAATCCGTTTCAACGAAGCCCTTGAATCCCCATTCGTCGCGCAGCACGGTCTGGTTGAGTCCGGTGTGGGCGCTGGAATACGTGTTGCCGATGTAGTTGAACGATCCCATTACGGCTTGGGCGTCGCCGTCGGCCTTGATCACGGTTTCGAACGGTTTCAGATACAGTTCGCGAATCGACTGTTCGTTGGCCCAGGTGCACAGCTGGCCATTACGCTGGGTTTCCTGCTCGTTCAGGGCGAAATGCTTGATGAAGGAATACACGCCACGGTCGGCGGCGCCAAGCACCTGCTCGCTGGAGAGGTCGCCGGTCAGGACGGGATCTTCGGAGAAGTACTCGAAGTTACGTCCTGCGAATGGGGAACGATGCAGATTCACGGATGGCGCGTACCAGCCGGAAACGTGCATTTCGTGTGCCATATCACCAATGGTTTCGCCATATTCGCGTGCCAGATCCTTATTCCAAGAGCATGCGAGCACGATGTTGGATGGCAGGCCGATGGAGCTGACGCCCGTGAAGTTATCCTTCAGTGCGGCCGGACCATCCACGTCGGACAGTCGAACTTTGCCGATCGACTTGATGGCCGCGTTCTGGTATCCGGCGTTGGCGATGAGGTTGTCCATCTCGTCGAAGGTGAGCTGGTCGAGCAATTGATCCCATTGGGCATCGTCATAATCGACGCCGCGCAGGTCGGCAAGTCGCAGTCCGTTCTTCGCGCCGGTGGTCGGCATCTCGTCGGAATCGTCGTCGAATTCGGTCGGATCATAGTTTCCGATGTTGTAGAACGTGGCCTTGTCCTCATCCGACATGGAATAATCCACCGGACCGGCCAGCGCTTCCTGAGCGTTGGCGAAGTGGTCGGCGCGGCTCAGATAGTTGAGGCCGCCGTTCGCGTCGTCGAACACGTTGGTGGCCACGACCGCGTCACCGTCATGGGTGTTGTCCTCGCTGTCGTAGGTTATGGTCGAGGCGACGCCCACGGTCTTCTCGTCGATGACGGTGTGCGAGTCGGAGCGCACGGAGATACGGTAGTCCCCCGCCTCCAGCACGTACGCCTTGGCGTCCTGGTAATCGTACGACGCCATATCGTCGTCATCGAACTCGATGGAGATGGTTTCGGACTCGCCCGGGTTGAGCTCCTTCGTCTTCTCGAAGGACACCAGGTTCGCGCTGGCCTTCTCGATGCCGCCGTTGGTGTACGGAGGGTTGTAGTAGACCTCGACCACGTCCTTGCCAGAAACATCGCCCGTGTTGGTCACCGTCACGTCGAAGCTGATCTTGCCGGAGGCCGCATCGTAGGTGACGTCGCCCATCCTCTCGTCGAAGTCGGTGTAGCTCAGTCCGTAGCCGAACGGGTACTGCACCACGGAATCGTAATCGATCAGGCCTTCATCGGCAGCGGTCTCGTAATACCGGTAGCCAACGTAAATGCCTTCGTTGTAGTTCACAAAATGCGGGAATCGTACGCCGCGGGCGGACTCCACCTCGAATTCCTCAACATTGTCGTATTCGAAATTACCGAAGTTGTTCCAGGTCGGGTTGGCGGTCAGATCGGTCAGGAACGTGTCGGCGGTGCGGCCGGACGGGTTGGTCTCCCCGGAAAGCACCTCACCGAGCGCTTCGAATCCAGCCTGGCCCGGATGCGGAGCCCACAGCACGGACTTGATTTGCGGATAATCCTTTACGAAATTCAGTTCGAAGGCGTTGGCTCCGTTGTATACCAGCACAACCTTCTCGAAGTTTTTCGTGACCAGATCGATCATGTTCTTTTCGGACTGGCTGAGTTCCAGATAGTGCGTGCCTTCCGGGAAGTCCTCATAGTCTGCGGAATTGTTGTTGTAGATCACGTCATCGGCCTGCATGTCGGTCGGCAGGTCAAGGCCTTCGCCGCCCACACGGCCGATAACCACCATTGCGGTGTCAGAAAAGTCCTTCGCATTGTCGATGAGCTCATCGGTGTACGTGTCGGCTGCCGGTTCCGGAAGGGTCCAATCGGCCGAGGTCACGGCAATGACGCCGCGGGTCGTGGAATAGTCAGTGTAAAACTTGGTCAGTTCATCATTGGTCTTGAAACCAGCGTCATGCAGACCGTCAAGCAGCGATGTGGTGTCATAGGCGTCGGACAGTGCGCCGGAACCGGTACCGCCATAAATCGGATTGGTGGATGCCCAGCCGAACACATTGATGTTGCCGGTTTCGCTCAACGGCAGTGTGTCATCATTGTTTTGCAACAGGGTGATACCTTCGCGTTCGATGTTTACGGCAAGTTCGTTGGTTTTGTCGATGGTTTCCTGCGTCAGTTCATACTTGGTGGCGGTGGCCATGGTCAGCATGCTGTTCAGCGGGCCGGTCAGAGCCATAGAAATCGACACAATCGCCGCAATCGTCACGACGATCCAACCGGTCGAGTGCACCAGCTTACGCACGCTCTGTTCTGCCACGGTTTTCTTATTGACCGCGATAGTCATGATGATGCCGAGCACCAGCGCTACGGCAATGACGATCAATTGCGGTTCGATGGATTGGACCACCGCAATGACGTCGTCCATGTTGATTTCCAGCATGGCGTTTTCCTTCCTTGGTTCTTCTGTTCCTTCGCCTGTCGCTACAGCGCGAACGGCTTAGTGATTTCATTGTCAGGAAAGAGGAATTCCCAAACCAATACGGAAAACATCAATAAAATCATGCAAAAAACAAATATATTTACCGATTAGTTCCTATAATCCAATATTTTCAAGCCTTGCCGGACTTCTTCGTCGACCGCGGTGCGATCCGCGCAACAAAAATGCCCGAATAACCTGTCGTTATCCGGGCATAATCTGCGTGATACTTCATTCCATCATGTGTCGATTCCGTCCCATACGCACCAAATCGTGTATGAAATCAACGGACATACGATAGCGGAAATAATCACATCTGTCGGGTAATGCAATCCAAGTAGCAGACGCGAGCAGGCGACCACAACAACAAGCGCTACCGCCCCTACCGTGGCCCTACGTGAGAATACTTGTCTTCTATCCACTTCAGCTTCTGAGAAGCGTTTATGAGCCAGATTGCGCACCGTAAGAAGCATCATGACGGATACGATTACCGCGGCGGCTGTATGTCCGCTCGGAAAGCTGGGATCACCCGGCAGCAGTCCGCTACCGACGGAAGTGATCGGACGCGGACGCACGACCAGCCATTTAATGCCGGTTATATATACGATTGGAGCGGCGGAAACTATCACGTCGCGCACTACGATTTTCCGGTTTGACGTGATTCGCATGTCAAGTGCCGCCAGGAAACCTACCAACACGATGCATCCGACCGTGGAAAACAGATATGCGCATATCGCGGAAAAATCACGCAGCGACTCGGGCCCCATCGCCAGAGTCTGCAGGATGGTCGTTTCCCGTGCCGTCACCGTGGCCGAGTCACGCAATGCAACGCCGATGAATGGGATGAGACAACAGATCAAAACCGTCGCGGTCGCCACGGATAAGGTACGGAACTTCATATGCATGGTTACGAATGGTAACCATACCGACATGCCACTTCCAGAACGGAAGGTAAACGTAATCAATTTCCACACGACAACCGAACCTACGAACCGCTCGTACAAACCGCTTGCCATGTACCAGAAGTGTTTGGAAGATACCCACTCCCCAGCACCGGAATCAAATTGAAAACAGGAGCGTGGACGAACGGAATCCGAATTGTTGCGCGCCTCGCAGATCTCAAGCAGGTTGCGGTGGAAATCCTCCACACACAGCTTGTCATCCGGCCGAGTCGGGACGAGCAGTTCGATTGGAACGTAAAACGACAAATCCGCGACGTCCTCGCCCATTGCCATCTGAACGTTTTCTGGCTTGCGCATGGATTCCTGATATTGGGCGATCAGATCACGATTGGCGATCCACAGCTCCTTCGGAACCTGGATTTTACCCGGATATGCGAAAAGGGGAATTCCCTTGAGGAATTCCCCTTCAACACAAAAGAATAGAATGCGGC
>CAVBHJ010000027.1:0-18551 GCA_963595445.1 bacterium | reverse complement strand
ATGAAATCATCCATTTCTGCAGTCGCTCCCCGCAAGGGGAGCGTGGATCGAAATGTATGCGATTTGAGTGCTGTAAAAATGCATTGCGTCGCTCCCCGCAAGGGGAGCGTGGATCGAAATATCAGGTAAATGAACGATTGACGGCCCGCGGCGGGTCGCTCCCCGCAAGGGGAGCGTGGATCGAAATTGAATGGCCTGAGTCAACTGCGCCCCGTTCGGCTGTCGCTCCCCGCAAGGGGAGCGTGGATCGAAATACATCGGAATTGTAATCCTGCTCTGCGGCTATGGTCGCTCCCCGCAAGGGGAGCGTGGATCGAAATACTGCCGGTATCCAATCCCTCCGGCAATGCGAGATGTCGCTCCCCGCAAGGGGAGCGTGGATCGAAATCACCGAAGTGAACGACAATGCGACGACGTATATGTCGCTCCCCGCAAGGGGAGCGTGGATCGAAATGCGTGTCACATGCAACCCGTCGTCGCGAGTAATGGTCGCTCCCCGCAAGGGGAGCGTGGATCGAAATCACCAGCCGTAGATCGTGCCGATCACGCCGATCAGTCGCTCCCCGCAAGGGGAGCGTGGATCGAAATATCAGCTCCTTGCGGTGACGGTCGCGCCGCAGAGTCGCTCCCCGCAAGGGGAGCGTGGATCGAAATGAGTCGCGCGCGCGTCGGACACTCCGCAACCAAGGTCGCTCCCCGCAAGGGGAGCGTGGATCGAAATTTGGCCGTGTCTCAGGCATTGTCGGTTCCTTTCGTCGCTCCCCGCAAGGGGAGCGTGGATCGAAATATCAACCGTTGGCGGGAGCCCCCGCCAACTGAAGTCGCTCCCCGCAAGGGGAGCGTGGATCGAAATGGCGCCGAACACGTTGGCCCTTGACCTTAACAAGTCGCTCCCCGCAAGGGGAGCGTGGATCGAAATTTTTTGGGCATGACGATGGCGGAAATCATGCCCGTCGCTCCCCGCAAGGGGAGCGTGGATCGAAATCCGCCTATAATTCGGGGGGTGCGTCCACTATCAGTCGCTCCCCGCAAGGGGAGCGTGGATCGAAATCGTTTGGCGACGCATGGTGACGTGTGCGCCGACGTCGCTCCCCGCAAGGGGAGCGTGGATCGAAATGAGTTAGCCGCATCCCACACATACAGGGAGCCGGACGTCGCTCCCCGCAAGGGGAGCGTGGATCAAAATAGATGCCTATCAGATCAATGACTTAGACCACAGAGCGTGGATCAAGACAGGGGACGTGATCGAAGGTGATAGAATGAACGTGTAAGCGCCCTTGTTACCGCCCTTTTTGGTAGTTTCAGCGGCGCTTACTTGATTTTCAGTAACTGTCCTTTTGTTTCACATATGCCCGTCAGGTCAATGACCCCTTAGACCGACAAACGCAACAACTCTGCTTGGAGATCAACCTATATCGCAACCATCTGTCGCATTGCGTGCCTGTTGGCTACATTTATCTGTATAAGTGTAGTCAACATAAAAATTAGCTACACTTAATGTGACAAATGTAGCTAATGAAGGGTTCTTGCGATGGATGATAATTTAATGCTTGCTGTTCCTGAGCAGGGTAAAGAGCGGCATGTCTGGCATATTCCGCAGGAAGCTCCGGTTTCGCGTTCTCGACGTTCGCGTGGTAATGGTGAATATGAGTCGGCGGTTCCTGCGCGGCTTGCGGATTATGCGTTCACGTTTCCATCGGAACTGCTCACGGACCTTGAGGGTGCTTCGTGCGCATTGACTGAGTTTGATTCTTATGCGGCTTTGAAGTTGGGTGCGGGTAATCATGTGCTTGGTCCGATGAGTGCTGTGTTATTGCGTACGGAAGCGTCATCGTCTTCGCAGATTGAGAATCTGACGGTAGATGCGAAAAACCTTGCTTTGGAGACGCTTGATGAAGGTGCGAGCGGTAATGCGGCCGTTGTGGTTGGCAATGTTCGTGCTATGGAAGCGGCTTTGCGTCTTGGTGAAAACATGACGGAAGACAATATCCTGGCCATGCATAGGGCCCTGCTTTCTGCACAGCAGGGTTGGGAAGACCATGCCGGCAAATACCGTACTGAATTGGTATGGGTGGGAACGGACGGGTATTCGCCGCGAGGTGCCACGCATGTCGGTCCGCAACCTGGACTTATCGACGATGCGATGGATGACTTGTTGAAATTCATCGGTCGGGAGGATTTACCGATAGTGGCGCAATGTGCGATTGCTCATGCGCAATTTGAGACGATTCATCCGTTTGCGGATGGCAACGGTCGTTGTGGCCGTGCTCTTGTGCATGCGATCCTGCGGAGTAAGGGGCTGACACATAACACTACACCGCCTGTCTCAGCCGGACTGCTTCATGACACCAACGGCTATTTTGCTACGTTGACTGCTTTTCGTGGAGGAGATGCTGCACCGATTGTTCAGCATTTTGCTGATGCATGCCGTTTTGCGGCTTCGAGTGGGCGTAAACTAATCGACGATTTGTGCGCGCAATTGGATGAAGCTTATGCGGACATGCAAGGTGTGCGACGTGATGCTGCGGCATGGCGGGTGTTGCCAAATCTGATTGCGCAACCAATCATTAATACTCGATATTTACAGGAATCACTTGATTTCACAAAATCGCAGGCGGAGCGCGCAGTCAAGACCCTGACTGAGCGGGGGATTGTGACGGTACGCTCAGGAAAGCGGCGTGATGCGGTATACGAGCATCGAGGCATTCTTGATGTGCTCGACGACTATGCGGCCTCATTGCGACGCGGATAGCTTTTATTCCTCATACGCATGATGTTGACGTGTCGGTAGAGGTGACTTTTCCGATTCTGTCGAGAACCGGAAAAGTCTCATAAATCCAGCTCATAATCCCAGCCAAGTGCGCAAATCAGCTATTTCCTGCTCGCAGACGGCATGCGCCATACCGGGATATTCGAAATACGTGCAGCGGCCGGTCGAGTCGAGTTTCTCACGGGCGCACTGCTGGTCGGCTGCGGGAATTGTGCGGTCTTCGCTGCCGTAGCAGAGAGCGAATCGAGTGTTGCCGGCAGGAGGCAGGTTATCGGATTCGCCTTTGAATGATGGGCTGAGCAGAATCGCCTCATCAAACACTTCCGGATGCTCCGCAACCATACGATACGAGAGATACCCGCCTTGAGAAAAACCGATTAACACCTTACGAAAACGTTGGAATACCGGCGATTGCATTAGTCGTACAACGCTATTACCGACGGCACTGCACTCACGTTGGCGCTCTTCGACTCCACAACCGTCGGGATACCAGTAGTTGCCTCCGACATACGGGCGGGCGTATGTCGCGCGGAACGACAGATAGTTTGGCTCAGCGGGGGAGTTGGCGTTGGTGCTGCGAGCATTGCCGTAAATCGCTTTGATAATGCGCACCATTTCGGATTCATCATTGCCATAGCCGTGGAAACCGAGGAAGAGCAGATTGTCGCCTGGGGTTGCGGTGGAACCTCGGACTTCGTTTGAATGGTCACCTTCGATGAAATCAACATTTCCGATCATCTTTAGCCGCATATGCCACTTCCTGTTTGGTCTTGCCTTGCGCAATCGCAACGTCCGATACCATTATCATCCAAATTTCATTTGAATGTTGGTAAGAGAGTCCCGTGAAGACCTGAGATAACAGCCTGAGTTTCGAGGGATTGGCTCCTTTTAACAGGTCTTCAGGTGCACAGTTGGGCTATGGGCCAAGAACGTAATGAGGGACTCAATGTCACTAAATGGTGTCAATGAGTCCCTCACCTATGGCGGATATATTGCGTCCAGAGTTGGCGGGGCATGAATCCTGTGAATTTCGGCTGGAAGGGCGGCTTCCGTTCATGTTCCTCTCCTTGTCCTCTTTGGATACGTCGAATAGCTTATCGGCTTTTCTGACGTTTGAAACGAGCAATACATCTAGCCCAGATATGGGAAACCGTGGGATTTTAAAGTTTCGGATATGTTGAAAAAGATGCCGGAAATGCTATGGATTGGCTTCTAGACGGTGTTGTGTGATGCCGTGACGATTTTTCCGAAACGTTTGCGGAGAAACGACTGAACCGAATCGTCCCTCCGCAAACGCTGATCTGAATTTTGATGCGACTACAGCAATCCGCCCGCATGGAGGGCGTCGTGCATGCGGTCCAGGCATTCCTCCAACAGCGGGTAGGGCATGGCGGTGTTCACTCGCACGCATCCGGCTCCGACCTTGCCGCACGTCACACCGTCGGTCAATGCGACTTTTGCGTTCTCAAGGAAGTATGCAGCCGGATCTTTGATGCCCAATCCGTTGAAGTCGAGCCATGCGATATAGGTGCCCTGGGGTTTGATGTATCCGACGCCCTGGAATCGTTCATGCATCTGCTTGTCGAACAGATCCAGATTCCGCTTGACGTAGGCATGTGCGTCCCGGAACCATGATTCGCCTTCGTTGTATGCGGTGGTGGTGGCGATCGCTCCGACCGTCGCGGTCTGATGTTCGCTCCATTCCGCCTTTCGGTCCCACATGTCGCGGTCATTTGGATTGGTGAGCAGCACCTGCGCGCATTTCGTTCCCGGAATGTTGAAGGACTTTGATGCGCTGGTGGCGGTCATCGACTGCAGTGCGGCGGCTTCGCTGATGGTCGGGTAGGGAATATGCGTGCCGTCGTAGACGAACGGCGCGTGTATCTCGTCGTTGAAGATGCGCACATGGTAACGTTCCGCAAGCTCGCAGATGCGTTGCTCCTCTTCCAACGTGAGCACTTTGCCGATCGGATTGTGGGGATTGCACAACACGAACGCCTTGCAACCGCCTGCGAATGCGCGTTCGATCGCATCGAAATCAAACAGCCATTGCGTCTCTCCGGTTGCTCCGTTCGAACCTTTCAGCATTTCGATTTCAATGATGTCTACGTTATACAGTTTCGGCACGCTCAGGAACGGCATGTATGCGGGTGTCGGCACCACGATGGAATTGCCGAAACCGACCAGCTCGCGCAGGAATATCTCATAGGCTTCAAGTACGTCCGGTACTACTCGAATGATGTTCGGATCCACATCCCATCCGTAATGGCGCTTCTGCCATCCGGCGCACGCTTCCGCCACGCGGCGCTTCCAAGGCTCGGGAATGTAGCCGAGTTTGCAACGGTCGCAGGCCGAATCGATGGCCTGCTGGATGCAGGGGGCCAGGCCGTAGTCCATTTCGGCTATGAACGCGCCGATGCATCCGGGGAAACGTGTCCATTTGTCGGAGCCGATTTCGGCGAGGTCCGTCGCGGTGGTGCGGTCGATTGCGTCGGCGTCAAAGCCGGAATGATTGCTGTGTTCTTCTTCCATACTTCTAGCATGCTGAAATACAGGTTGCGATGGAAGCGTGTTCTTGTGCGGAAAAATATGAGTGCTATGAAGTTTGCTTATATCACTGGCTTACGTTATTCAAATATTGACGTGACGCTTTGTCGATTTCCTCTTTGACACGTGCGATCGCGGTCCGATCATCCGCCTTGCGCGTCACGAAACAGACCTTGCGGAACGCGTTGGCATCGGCGATCGGCAGCGCTACCAAGTTGGGCCGCAAGCCAGCGGTGGTGGCCAGACGGGAGACGATGGAAACGCCCATGCCGACCTCCACAAGATTCTGCGTGGCCCAATAATCGTCGGTCGAATGGGTGATCTCCGGCATGAAACCGGCCGCGCGGGCCAATGAAACCAGATTCGCCCGGCATGTTTCGCAACCGGCTATCCATTGTTCGCCGGCAACATCCGCCAAATGCACGGAATCGTAGGAACGGCCGTCACGATTGGCCCCATCGCGGGCAACAGAGCTGGTGGAGCCGACCAATAGGAGCAACGGATCGATGCCGAAACAATCCACCTGCAGATCATCGGGTTCGTCGCCGGAAGGCAAGGAATTGTATCGGAACGTGATCGCGCAGTCCGCCAACCCCTGTTCAAGGGCTTCCGTGGCCTCAGGTGGTTCCATCTGCATGAGGCTCACACGAATATCGGACGTTTTGCTGATATGCACGAGCACGCGCGCCACGAACGACGAGCATACGGAAGGTGGGGCTACAAGCCGAATATGGGTTGAACCGTTACGTCGGTATTCCTCAACGTCTTTCGTGGCCTGTGCCAAACGGTTGTCGATTAACTGTCCATGACGGGCCAGGATTTTGCCGATAGGGGTCAGTTCGACGCCGTGGGAAGTGCGTTGCACCAGTTTGGCATCGATGTCATTCTCGCATTTGCGGATTTGCTGGCTGATCGCAGGCTGCGACCAGCCGGATTCACGCGCCACGGCCGAAAACGATCCAAGGCGTTCGATGCGCCACAACGTGACCAGTACCTGAGGATTCAAACCTGTCATATTCGGATCCTTTCCAACGTTGTTGGCCAGTGCCGGCCGTGGCGTCGACTGACGGAACGGTCAGCTTGCAAGGAATTGCGCGATCGGCTCCGCCGCGGCGTAGCCGGCACGATACATGCGCTCCAAACCCTCGTACGATTTGCTCAGTGTGTTCAAACCGTACAGGCTTTCCGGTGCGATGATCAGTACACGTCCGTCCTTTTCGTACTGTCCGGCCAAAGCCACTTCGTCATTGTATGTCTTGTAACGGTTCAACAGACGTTCGGCGGCGGCAGGGTAGGAATGCTTCAGAAGCCTGGCGGGCGCGATATCCTTTTTCTGCTCGCGCAGCACGTCCCGCATGCGGGTCAGCACCACGACCACGCGATCACAGCCGTCATCCAAAGCCTTCTGCACCGGTATCGGATCGGCGATGCCGCCATCGAAATACGGCACACCATCGATCACATACGGCTCGCAGGCGACCGGAACGGCGGAAGACGCCTTCATGATGTCGAAATTATCGAAGCTGACGTCGCTTTTGTCGAAATACTTGGTGGAGCCGTCCTCGGCATTGCACGCAACCACGGTGAATTCCGTGGGATTCGCTTCAAAAGCCTCGAAATCAACAGGATATTCGCCATCATGATTGCTCAACGTGCTGTACACATAGTCGAGATTCGCGTAATTGTGGTTCTTCACATAGGAATCCAGACTCGCATATTCCTTGCGGAACGCATACTCCGTATAGAACTTGTGATTGCGGCCCTTCTGCCCGGCAATGAACGAAACCATGTTGGCGCTGCCGGCGGAAACGCCATAGCAGTGGTCCACGTTCACACCGTCCTCAAGCATGCGGTCCATCACGCCGGCGCCGAAAATCGCGCGGAATCCGCCGCCGACATCAATCATTGCGGTCTTATTGGCCATTGTCTTTCCCTATCCACTTGTATATTCGTAACCTGTTCGACTCTACGCGCGCCAACAAGACAAATTCCTCAACGAACAAGCAACGATTGCGCTAACCGCGCAATTCCTTCGCAAGTGTCTGAATTATTCAGCTCTATACCGCCCTCGGCATTCTCCGGAGCCAGCTTGCCCAACGATTCAAGTACCACCGAAAGATGGCGGACGGTTCCCGGATTCCCGTCCACAATCTGTGCGGACGGCGGCAGAAGCTCACGGAAATAGTCTCGATAGAACACGAAATGCGTGCAACCGAGCACCACAGAATCGATGGATTGCAGGTCGTATCTATCGAAATACCCATGCAACGTGCGCATCACCAGATCGTGATCGTCCAGTTTGCCCTGCTCGACTATCTCGACCAGCGCGGGGCAAGGTTGCGGAAAAATCGTATGGTCGGACTTGAATCGGTCCATCAGCACGGAAAACTTGCGTTCGCTCAACGTCAGGGGAGTGGCGGCGACAATCACGCGCTGACGTTCGCCATGACCACGGTCACAAGCCACCTTCAACGCGGGTTCCATGCCGATGATCGGAATGTCGTACTGTTCGCGCAAAGCGTCGGCGGCCGCGGAAGTGGCCGTATTGCAGGCGATTACCACAGCCTTCACACCTTGTTTCACAAAATGTTTCACAATGCGTTCCGACAATTCGAGCACCTGCTCCGGCCGTTTCGTACCGTAAGGCGCGTTCGCGGAATCACCGAAATACAGCACACGCTCATTCGGCATGTCGTGGCGAATCTCACGGGCCACGGAAATGCCGCCCAAACCGGAGTCGAAAACGCCAATAGGCGCAGTTGAAGTCATAAGTCCTCCCGAAACCCATGCCGTCGGAACGCGGCGGTGCTGCGTGATGTATCGCAATGTGGATTCGCCCAACGGCTCATCCGCTTCCAATAGCCTACCGCGTGTAGAGTGAATCGGTATGAGCATCCCAAGCATTGTTTACAAAGCGCACGCCACCGGCAACGATTTCGTGGTCTATCTGGACGCGGACGGCGAGTATGAGCCGACCGCCGACGAAGTGAAGTTCCTGTGCGACCGTCATTTCGGCATCGGCGGAGACGGACTGATCCGCCTCGCCCATCCGCAGACGGTGTCGGATTTGAACGAACGGCAGTTGGCCGATTGCGCCGCCGGCAATGCCGAATGGTTCATGGACTACCGCAACGCCGACGGATCCCTGGCTGAGATGTGCGGCAACGGCACGAGGGCCATCACGCTGTTCGCGCAGCGTCAGGGAATCGCCGGAAAACCGGGCGAGGAGCCGTTCCGATTGGGCACACGTGCGGGAGTGAAGATTCTCACACCGCTCGGAAACGTTCCGGAGCTCGGAGATGACGTGTTCCAAGTCGAGATGGGCGCATGGAAACGCGGCGAAATCGACGATTACGAAGTGACGATTCCCGGTACGGAAGGTTGCGCGCGCGGAACGTTTGTGGATATGGGAAATCCGCATGTGGTCGCGCTCGTCGAGGATGGCATCGCAAGTCTGCCGGCGGTCGAGGAATTGGATTTGGTGACCAAGCCGGTGGTTGATCCGAAGATCGAAAGCGATCAGAACGTGGAATTCGTGCGCGTGGACAAGCTCGACGAAGCCAATAACGCGGGTGCCGCCACCATGCGGGTCAACGAGCGTGGCTGCGGTGAAACGCTGTCATGTGGTACAGGACTATGCGCCACGGCGATCACGCTGCGTGCCAAAACCGGTCTGGACCATTGGACCATCACCGTACGCGGAGGCACCTTGCGGGTGGACGTGACCGATGAGGATGTGAAGCTCACCGGCTCCGCAACCATCGTGGGCAAAATCCAGCTTGTGTGAATCCTGGACCCATGCGTCCCATACGTTTGATGCCGGAACATCATCAGTGACTGATGTTCCGGCATCAAACGTTTTCAATCGAATGTTCTCAATTGAATATTCTTGATTGAGCCTTCTCAGGAGAAGATCATCGCTCCGTCCTTCACCAGAATGACCACTATGAGCGCGACGATCCACACAAGGTCGAGCATCAGATCGAAATTCAGACGGTAATACTTGCGCAATCCCTCATGCTTCGACGGTAGCTCCTGCACCACGACGGTGGCATGCGAAAGCGCCATGAACTGAATCGTGGTGGAGAACATCAGACACAGGCACCACGGGCACAGAGCGTTGATGACGAACAGCGACTGCGAAGTCAGCCAATACGAATACGCCAACGCGCACAGACCGCCCAGCCACGTGCACAGGGCGAACCAGCGTGGCACGGCAACCTTCGCCAGGCCGATCACTGCGATCGTGACGAACACCGATTCCGCGGCGATGCCGAAAAACGCATTCGGATAGCTCAATCCCGCGAACTTGACGATTTCCGCCTGCCATGACTGCGCGACCGTGGAACATGACATGACCGCGTTCACATCGCAGCTGAGCTTCTGGCCGGGGTTGCGTGCCAATTCCAGTGTTTCCGCGGACAATACGAACGAGACGACCAGCGCTACGGCGGAAGCCAGCAGCATGATCAGGTAGGTCCAAGTGGAGCCGTGCCTCCACCCGCGTGGTCTCGTGTAATCATCATCGGTAACGGCTTCAATGCTTTCGTATTCGCTCATCGTATTGCCTTAAGCTGCCTTTAAATCGAAAATCGTAACGTCGTCACGTCATAGTGTACGCGGCCAAGGTCATGTTGTGTCGAAGAGACGCTTACGATTGGAGATATGACTTATTTTGGTGCTGACACACAGCCTGCGGAAGGTTGGGACATTCATTGCCATACCGTGTTCTCGGATGGTACGGAAACACCTCTTGACATGGTCAGATTGGCGAAATCGTTGCGATTGCACGGCATTGCGATTGCCGACCACGACACGACCGCCGGCTGGAAGGATGCGGATGAGGCCAGCGAACGGGAAGGGATGCCGCTGCTTCACGGCACGGAGATCACGGCAGTGGACGACGATGTTTCCGTACACATGCTCGCCTACCAGTACGATTCTGAGAACACGCAGATATCCGACCTGTTCGCGGCTACCAGGGAAGCCAGGATTTGCCGAACGAAACGTATGGTGGAACTGATCGCCGAATACTATCCGATTACATGGGATGACGTGCTCGCGCAGGTGCGTGAAGGTGAAAGGACCACCATCGGAAGACCCCATATAGCGGATGCGTTGGTGGCTGCCGGCGTGTACAAAACACGTTCCGAAGCGTTTGCCGACGCCGTGAATGTGGCGAAGAAATACTATATTCCAACGCCTTCGCCATCCACGCACGACGTGGTGGCAACAGTGAAAAACGCCGGGGGAGTGGTGATCGTTGCCCATGCGGGCGATCTGCGCAGAAACACAATGTTGCTTTCTGACCGGCAAATCGAAGGTTTGGTCAAAGAAGGATTGGACGGTTTCGAAGTATGGCATCGCGGCAACTCAAGCGAACAGCGCGAACGGCTGTTGTCGATCGCTTCGAAACATGATCTTCTGGTGACGGGCGGCTCCGACTGGCATGGAAAAGGCAAACCGAACCTGCTCGGTGAGAACCTCACATCGGATGAGACGGTCGCCGAAATCATTCGCAGGGGACACGACCTTTAACGGAACGTTCCCTCGCAAACAAATAACCGCGTGATGGGGAATATCCGGCCGTCACTCCGATTTTCCGATTGACTGTTTTTCGATTAACCGGTCAAACGGAAAATCAAAAATCAGTCAAACGGAAGGACGGCCGGATAAGGGTCACAGATTGTTGAAGCCTACGGCGTGCTTGGTTTCGGAGCCGATGATAGCGTAGCCGAGGGCACCGGCCGGCACCACGATGCGACGGCCCTTGGAGTCGACGAGGCTGATGGTCTTGCCGTTGTCGACGGCCTGGGTGATGGCCTCATTCACCTCTTCGGCACTCTGATCGGTGCTGAAGTTCACGGGACGCACTACATTGCGAATGCCCAATTCGATATCCATAACTCTCCTTGAAGTGGTTTCCTATTCAGTGACAACAGGTTATGAGCGGAACATATTCCAACCGCTCGACTACTGTATGTTGGGTCTTTCTCCGGTGGCGTCCTGAGCCTCCCACTCGTTTATCTGCTCCTGCGCACGCTGCATGGTGGCTTCGTCACGTTGCAGCAGCGGAATGAGCATGGTGGTGGCTTCGCTGTGCGAGGCCGGAATATGCTCTCCGGCCGCGTCGAAACCGTCGGCGGTCTCCAACCTGCTGATCACGGCGGTGGAACTCGAAGGCATCGACTCATGACGTTCCCTTTCGGGATACTGAGGGACGAACGTGCTGATCGGTGTACGCTCCTGATCGTTCGTATCATCATGCGATGCGGATGCCTTCGGCGTCGCATCCGAATTGAAGCCGATATCGACGCGTGAATCGGCACTGGTTGCGGATTCGGTGCGGCTGGCGGAATCCGCGTTGGCTGCGGAATCGGGCCGGCTGAACACTTCAGTGGCCTCATTCGAAGCCGTGCTCGCGGTATGA
Organism: bacterium; assembly: GCA_963595445.1. Taxonomy (GTDB): domain Bacteria; phylum Actinomycetota; class Actinomycetes; order Actinomycetales; family Bifidobacteriaceae; genus Bifidobacterium. The sequence continues at coordinate 6,804 of CAVBHJ010000027.1, read as the reverse complement.
GCCGGTCGGGAAGCGGATCTATTGAAATTCCCGGCCATATCGTTGATGCCGGCATTGGTCCGACGTTCCGCGTTCGCATCGACGGTGCCGTTGTGCGCGGCGTTACGTCTACGGGCGGATTCATCCAGCAGCGTGCCGACGGTGATCGTGCTCGGCGGACGGCCTCCGTTCGCGTTCTCTCCACGTTGCGGCGCGTTCGTGGCCCGATTCTTCGACGTGGCCACGCCAAGCTGATGTGCCAAACGTTCCACCTGAGCCTTGAACATCATGATCTTGGCATTGTCGGCCTGATTCAAAGCGGAAATGAAATCGCCGACCTGTTCCATCTGCAGCCACAGGTTCGCGCGAAGCATGATCAGATCATCGAGACGATTGCCGAGTATGCGGCCGTATGCCGAAAGCAGCGCGTTACGGTGGTTCTCGTCGAGTCGGGCGAAAATCCAAGCCAAATCGCGCGCGGGATCATTGACCTGCATATCCTGCCAATTCGTGACCGCGGTAATCGACGATCCCGAAAACAGCAGATCACCATCATGCAGTCCGCCATGAACAGGACACGTGGCGAAAGACCACAAACCATCCGTCTCAATGATGTTCGCCCAACTGTCGGTGATCTCCTGGGGAACATGACCGGCCTGACGAAGCCGCTTGATCCAAGCGGTAAGCTGCGTGCGAATCTGGCCGGTGGTATATGTCGGATACTGCGCGGCCCGCAGAAAATCCGGACGAATCCGGTGAATGGCACCCAACGTGGTGCCGACGCTTGAACAATCATCCAACGTCAGCAAATCAAGCCGACGAGCCTGGCCAGAATGGTGGGCCGTGACCATGACGGACGTGTCCGCAGTGGCGCACCGCTCCTGATTGGCATTGGAGAACGCCACAATCCGATCGAGCTCGAACCCCAATCCGGCGAGCTCACGTGCCTGAACCAGCGTCTGGGCCGCCCGCACGCGCCCCTCAAGACGTTTGCGTCCCTTCTCATCACTGGAAACGAACACATCATACAGCCTGCCGGTCGAATCCTGAACGACGGCATGGTCGATGCCATAGCTTTCGTCGGTCGAATTGGTCTGCTCGCTGGGCCGCGCGCCAGCGATGGAGACATTCGGCATCGCCGCGCTGGTCAAGGCGGCCATCATGAGTTTGCTTCGTTCAGTCACACAGTCAACACTAATGCATGGGAGAAACGTAGAGGAGGCAAAACGTCGACGTTTCACAGGCAAAACAATCAAAGAAAACGAAAATCATCCGACTCGTATCAGTCGCGGACCACGTCAATCTGCCACAATAGAGCGCATGAACGCAAGCACGGAAGAAATCCTCGAAGGACTGGACGAATCGCAACGGGCGGCAGCCACCGCCGTAAACGGTCCCGTGCGCATCATCGCAGGTGCGGGAGCCGGCAAAACACGAACCATCACCCGAAGAATCGCCTACGCCTGCGCTACAAAACAGTGGGATCCCAAACGCACGCTCGCCGTCACCTTCTCCGTAAAAGCGGCCGCGGAAATGCGCAACCGACTCTCGAAACTCAACGTGGCATCGGACGTCAAAGCCATGACGTTCCACTCCGCCGCACTGCACCAGCTCCGCCGCATATGGCCCGACGTATGCGAAGGCCCTATGCCGTTCGTAACCAACAACCAGCGTGAACTCGTGGAACGCGCGTTACGCAGGGTGACCACCTTCCAAGTGGACGACGACACCATCCGCAACCTGCAGTCGGAAATCAACTGGTGCAAAATATCGCTAATCTCACCATCCGACTACGTACGCGTATGCGCCGCAACGCACAGGCAACCGCCAGCAGGCCTCGAACCCAAACAATTCGTGGACGCATACCAGGCCTACGAAACGGAAAAAACCTCACGAAACGAAATCGACTTCGACGACATTCTCCTCATCACCTGCCATCTCATGGAAAGTGACGAAGAAGCGGCAGCGGCGATCCGCTCCACCATCCAATGGCTCACCGTCGACGAATACCAGGACGTATCCCCGCTGCAACATTGGCTACTGACCCGCTGGCTCGGCAACAACCGCAACATATGCGTGGTGGGAGACCCCGCACAGACCATCTACTCGTTCGCCGGAGCAAGCAGCTACGACCTGCTCAACTTCGCATCCGAATTCGGGCGGCTCAGCGCCGATATCAGCCTGGCCCGCGACTACCGTTCAACACCGCAGATCGTGAACTACGCCAACCGCATACTCAAAGCATCGCCGCAACGAGATGACTACCTGAAACTCAACTCCGAAAGAAGCCAAGGCAGCCGCGTACGGGAAACCATCTACGCCAGCGACTGGGAAGAAGCGCAAGGAGTCGCGGCACGCATACGCAAACTCGTGGATTCAGGCGCATCCCCGGCCGACTGCGCGATCCTGACCCGAGTCAACGCACAACAGCAGATATTCTGCAAAGCGCTGAAAGAACAACACATCCGATACCGCGTACGCCGGGACAGCGGATGGCAGAATTCGGCGCTCGCCGACGATGCCCAGACTCGGCTTGCGCTGCTGGAAGCGATGGGCGTGGGTGCCGATCTGGGTGGGGTGACGATCTGCACGATCCACGCTTCGAAAGGTCTGGAATTCAAGCATGTGTTCCTGATCGGCTGTTCGGAAGGCCTGCTGCCGTACGGTTCGCCGCCGGAAGGCGACGCACTGGAAGAGGAACGCAGGCTGATGTATGTGGCCGTGACCCGTGCGGAAGATACGCTTGACGTCTCGTTCGCACGTTCCCGAGAAGGGGATTCGAGCGAACGTGCGCGCAACGTCTCACGTTTCTTCCGCTGACGATTGACTGGTTGTTTCGCCGATTGGCGGGTTGCCGATTGTCGGGTTGCCGATTGGCGAAACAACTGTCTTGCCGATTAGTTGGCTACCGATTGGTGAAACAATCGACGATTATTCGGGCTTGTTTTCCGGCTTCTCCGAAGAACCGTCCGACTCGGATTCCTCCTGACCGGAGTTGTCTCGGCTGGATTCGCCGCCTTCGTCCTTGCCGCTTTCCTCGTCAAGAAGCTTGCTCAGTTCGGCATCCCAGTCGATTTCGACCGATGCGTCGGCGGTGCCGGACATGCCGGTTTGAGTGGTGGCATCGCTGGCAGCTGTGTCGACGGCGTCTTGCGCATTGGACGCGAAGGTGTCTTCGGCCGACGTTGCATGTTCATCGGGAAGCTGGGGCAGAAGATCCGGATGGGACCACTTCGCGTCACGCGCTTCGGGGCCTTCCTGTGCGCAGATGGATTCCCACAATGCCGCAGCCTCTCGCATGCGCTTCGGACGAAGATGCATACCCACCAGGCTTTCGAACGTGCGCTCGGCGGGGCCTCCGATAGCGCGTTCACGGCGGAGCATTTCGCGGAGCTGCTCGATATGCGGAAGATGCGCCATGCCGGCACGCCACACTACGGCGTCCACCCAGCCTTCGACCAGGGTGAGCAATGTTTCCAAAGAAGCCATGGCCTGCTTCTGTTCCGGGGTGTCGGGGAAAGCGACCTTGGTGATGTTCACCGCGTTCGCCATGGAATCCGGATCCATGCTTTCAGCATCGCGAATCTGTTCCTCCATCGCATCCATGTCGATGGCGATGCCACGTGCGTACTTGCTGAGCAGCGCTTCGAAACGAGGCATCAGCCATGGCACGGACGCATACAGGCGTGAATGGGCCAATTCCTGCAGAGCCAGATAGCTCATGACCTCATTCACGTCAATCTCCAGAGACTTCGCATACTCGATGACATTCTGTACGATCAGGCCGCCGGCGGGATTCTTCAACAGGGCGATTCCCTGGTCGAAACTGCCGCGAACCTCATGGGAAAGATCCCCGGCCGCGCGTCCAAGCTGCATGGCGAACGATGTGTTGCCGAGGAGTCGCATCAGCTGCGCGGGATCCTTCATGTTCTCCGGAATCGGAATCTGCACCGGGCCTGCGAAGAAGCCCGAAATCTCAGGCTGCTGCTGGCCGTCGCCGAAACGTGACGACAGAATCGAAGCCAGAGCTTCATTCATGGAATCGGCGACGGGGGATGCGAACTGGGCCCAGGAATCAATCGTGCCGTTCACCCATCCGGTACGGGTGAGCACCTGCGTCTCGCCCTCTGCCGGGTTGAATTCGCAAGCCGTGTCAAGCCACAGATTGGCTTCGCTGATGGCGCGGCGGGCCGATGCCGCGTCTTCCGCGTTGACGTCGCTTTGTGATTCGGAATCGCCGGCTTTCTGCAATGCGAGAGATTTCGCCAAATCGACGTTAATCGGCCCTTCTTCGGTAATACGCTGCATGTCGCCGAATGTGTTCAGGCCACCGGCGGTGAACGCCTGCATCATCGCCTGCACTTCAGCCGGCTTGGGGAGATTTTCGGGACTCTGCCGCAACAGCTGTTCACGCAGTTCCTCGGGAAGATTGGATACCTGATTCCACGCCATCTCGCCTTGAATAGGTCCGAAGCAATCGATAAACCATTGGTGGATCGCGTTTTCGTCCATGACGTTCCCCTTGTTCCTGCGTTAAGCGTTTTTTCAAGTTCGGTTGGTTCCATACTATGGGAGGTATGCCCAAGATGCATCAAATACGTCAAGTACGCGCCAAAAGCACACGTCATAACGCCTTCGGGCGTGTCCGTGACGGGTGGAAACGAATTGACCGCTGGTTCGAAATGCGCTCGTGTCGGTATCTGGCAGGGTTGTGCACAATTGTTCTGTGCGCGTGCGTGCTGGTGTTTCCGAGCGCATATGTGGTTCAGTCGCCCGGGCCAACGCAGAACGTGCTCGGTGAGTCGTCCGGCCAGCAGGTGATTGATGTGTCCGGCGTGAAAACGTATGAGGATTCCGGACAGCTGCTATTGGTGACGGTCAACGCTTCCGGCGTGCCGGGATATTCAGTGACCAATCTCGAGGCACTCATAGGATGGGTCAGCTCGAAAATCACAGTGATGCCGCAGGAGGCCGTGGTGCCGGTCGGTCAGACAGCCGAGGAATACAAGGAATCCAGCGACGAGCAGATGTCATCGTCGCAGGACTCGGCCACGGCCGCGGCGAAAAGCTTCCTTGAATCGCAAGGCTACGATGTGTCGAACATGGAGGTAAGCATGCATGTGGACGATATCGGCGGTCCGTCCGCGGGCATGATGTATTCGCTCGGCCTGATCGACAAGATTACGGGGGAGAACCTTTCCGGAGGGAAGATTATTGCCGGAACCGGCACTATGGACGAAGACGGCAACGTGGGCGAGATCGGAGGCATCCGGTTGAAGATGCTTGGTGCCCAACGTGACGGCGCGACCTGGTTCCTCGCGCCGGAATCCAACTGTTCCAGCGTGGTGGGGAACATTCCGCAAGGACTGAATGTGGTGAAGGTCTCCACTCTGCAGGATGCGTACGACGCGCTGGTGGCCATCCGTGACGATAAGGGGGATTTGCTGCCGCAGTGTACGACGGAGTAGATTCGGATCGCGAAAACCACTTGGCCAATCTCGAAAAATGAGAGATGACGGTGTTTGTAACGTGTATGTTCGAGCAGTTTTGATATATTGACGAACGTGAATCAAACGGCATCTGATAACGCTGAAGAATTCGGTTTCCACGCCGGCGACCTGGTACAGGAATGGCTGTGGGACGACGATGTAGACGACTCGATCCGCGCCAAGATCGAGGAACTGACCGGCGAGGAACTGGTCGATGAGGATTACGATTCCGCCGTTGACGGCGTGATCATCTGGTGGCGAGACGGCGATGACGAAGATGAGCTGTCCGACACCATCGTCGACGCATATGCGGTCCTTGGCGATGACGGTCCGCTGTGGGTGCTGACTCCGAAGCCGGGGCGTCCGGGTGCGGCAAGTTCCAGCACTGTGCAGTCCGCGGCCAAGACGGCCGGTATGAATGCGGCTACGCCCCTGACTGTCAGTGGCGATTGGAACGGTATTCGACTGCGCGCCTTCGGCAAAGGCAAGTAAGGTTTTCGTTCGTCGCGCTTCCGGTATGGCTGGTTTGCGTAGGTATCTTGTATGGATGCCTTGCGCGTAGATGGCTTGCGTATGGATGCCTTGCTTCGAACAATGAGCGTTCGCCGCAAGGCATGGCATGGTTTCGTGGACGAGCGTGAAATGGCTCAGATGTAATGATCTGAGCCATTTTTGTTTGCTGGAACCGAGCGAGGAAGCTTCTGTTCAAGCAAAACAGGGTGGGTGGCGATGCGAGGCGAGCGAGTCAAGATGTGAAGGTGCTGCTTTGCTGGTGTATTTCGCCAGTGACTGGCGAAATTTGGTTTCTAGTATGGCTGTGTGCGGGTGTTTTCATCCAGTGACTGGCGGTTTCGCCCGTCAGGAGGGCCGTTCGCGGGAGAAATTATCCACTGACTGGAGGAATTGGGACTCTGGCGTGCTGTTGAGTGGGTGTATTTCGCCAGTGGCTGGATAAAACGGGACACGGGACAGCGCCTTAGTGGGTGTATTTATCCACTGACTGGCGGTTTATGACCTCTGAGTATGCTCCTAGGGACTGAAATTATCCAGTGGCTGGGGGAATTGGGACTCTGAAGTGCTTCTAAGTGGGAGGATTTAGCCAGTGACTGGCGAAATATGGCTTCTGGGAGGTTGCGATGGGTGTATTTCGCCAGTGACCGGGGGATTAGGTCGATGCTGCTGTGCGGGTCGCTACGTGGGATGTGGGCAAAATGTGGGCATAGGAGCCGGAGAAAGTCCGTGAGAATGTTTGAATCGTTGGAATTTCAGAGATATTGCGAGGTGGGCGATGAGGGACTCGAACCCCCGACATCCACCGTGTAAAGGTGGCGCTCTA
>CAVBHJ010000026.1:0-18694 GCA_963595445.1 bacterium | reverse complement strand
GCGACCTTTCGCACGGAAGACAATCCGCACAACTCGTTAAAAATCAGCACGACTGTCCGAGAATCCGCACGCCCAATGCGGTTTCTTCCCATATCCTTTTATGTAGAGAGTGAATTCGGAAATGAAATCGCTGGAAAGCGCGGGAGATGAAGAGGATGCCAACGCAAAACGCGAACAAATGCACTCATACATCGAAACCAACTGTCCTGATTACGAGGACTTCAAGGACGCCGTCTACACCGCTCTTGAAAAAGGCGGCACGGCAACTCCCTTCGCCGAATACCCGCAGTCCAGCTTTTTTGCCGACTCCGAAAAATTAGCAAAGAAAGCTGCGCAAGCGCGAAGACGGAAATCGTTGCAATTTGGCGAATGACTCATATGGCCTGGTCAGCGTGCTCTATTCGCTCTGCCTGTTCCTCTTCGGCATGGTCGGTTTTTACAAGCAATGCTGGCCAAGACGAATTGTTTTTACGGTCGGCGTTGTTGTTTTTGTTGTCGCGACCGCATACATGATTTCCCTTCCTCTGCCGGACAACTTCGACTTCGCGAATTACTTCAAGCTCTCACGATAGATTCCAAGGCCCCGGATTGATGAATTTTTCTATTCGGGGGAAAGCTTGGAGTTGGGAGACGGATGAGTGGGGGAGTCTGAACTACACCTTTGAATGTTGGACTGAAGAAATTCAAATCAATGATTGAGGTGAAGTATAGGCCGGGGCTGCTCTTTGTTGTTTTTCGTTCCATTCTGTTTTCCGGGAACCGGTGATGCATGAGATTTTTATGGGGCATGCGTTAACGAGTTATGCTGGGTGACTTCTGATGGCTCCCCCTATGAGAAGCGGGTCGACGCCAAGGGACGCGTGCTGAGCGAGAAGTGCATTGCAGACGAGGTGCCGTTCGGGGAGTTGCCTGAGGGATGGGCGTGGGCGAGGTTGGCGGATTGCTGCAGCGTCATTGTTGACTGCCCTCATTCAACGCCCAATTATCTTGCCGTTGAAACAGGTTACTCGGCGATTGATACAAATTGCATGGATGATGACTGGAACTTAACGGGATTGCGCTCGTTGTCGCAGGAATCCTATGAGAAAAGAACAGCGCGATATGTTCCGCAAGCTGGAGACATTGTTTTTTCTCGCGAGGGTTCAATCGGACGTTCGGTCATTCTGCGCGAGGGAAATATATGTCTTGGTCAGCGAGTGATGCTTCTGAGCTGCAATGAAGTGCTGCTGTTTAATAGGTACTGTCAGGCCGTGCTTTCTTCGCCTTATGCATGGATTCTCTACCGTGCTGCAAATGTCGGAACAGGCGTAAAGCACATCAATGTTTCAATGATTAAGGCGCTGCTTATCCCTGTCCCGCCGCTGGCTGAGCAGCACCGTATCGTCGAACGCGTTAACCAGCTCATGCCCTTGGTTGAAGAATACGGGGATCTCGAGGACGCCCGCGAGGAACTAGACGCCGCACTGCCCGGCCGCCTGCGCAAGTCGGTGCTGCAGACGGCGGTGCAGGGCAAGCTCGTGCCGCAGGCCCCCGCCGACGAGCCCGCGAGCGTCCTGCTGGAGCGCATCCGCGAGCAACGCCGCCAGCTCATAGTGGAGAAGAAGATGAAGGCCCCCAAAGGCGGCGAGTCGGTCATCTTCCACGCTTCCGATGGCCGCCGCTATGAGAAGCGGGTGGACGCCAAGGGCCGCGAGTCCGAGCCCGTCTGCATCGAGGATGAGATCCCGTTCGAGATACCGGACAGTTGGGAGTGGGCGAGGCTCGAAAGTATCGGAACCCTGCTTAGGGGGTCTGGCATTAAGCGCTCCGAGGTGGTCTCTGAAGGCAAGCCTTGCGTTCGCTACGGCGAGCTGTATACAACCTATGACGGGGTCATTGAGCAGGTTTCCTCACGAGTGGACAACAATGTTTTCGGTGCCTCCAAGAAGCTCGATCCCGGTGAAGTTCTCGTTGCACTTACCGGTGAGAACAACGTGGACATTGGGCGCGCTGTGCACAATGCCAGTGGCGAAATCTTGGCATATGGCGGGGATCTGCTCGCGGTCAAGAATCACTGCATGCTCGGCGAGTATCTTGCCCTGGCGATAAACTCGCCGGCCGTGGCGCCGCAGAGGTCGAGGGCGGCAACAGGCAATATCATCGTTCACCTCTCGACTGCAAAAGTCGCAGCCTTTTTGATTCCCGTTCCTCCTATGGCTGAGCAGCGGCGTATTGCCGCGTGCTTAAGCAAAGGAAAGGCGCTCGTCACCAATCAATAGCCTTATCAACTGCGGCGCGCTGCTCACTGGCGGTGCGCCGCAGATAGATTCTGGTCGTTTCGATGTTTTCGTGACCCATGAGATCAGCGAGAAGGGCAATGTCTGGATTGCGCTCGATGAAGTTCTTTGCAAATAAGTGCCTGAACGAATGCGGATACACGACGTCTTGGTCAACGCCATAACGAACCGCAGCACGCTTCAAGCCCAACGAAACGCCGCGCGAAGTAATTGCCTTGCCTCCTTTGCTGCAGAACAGAAGCCCATCGATGGCATCCGCCTTCCATGCGATGCACTCTTGCCGTAGCTCAATGGGAATCCATATCCTTCGGAGCTTCTGCCCCTTGGAGACGATGTCCATGTAGCCTGCATTAACGTGTTCAATCCTGAATTGCCTCAATTCGCTAACACGGGCGCCAGTGCACACAAGGAACCGGACTATGAAATACCAGAACCAATCGCCGTCACGCTTTAAGCCGTCCTTCAACCGCTCGTACTGAGCGTTGCTAATCACGTTATCTAGAAACGGTCTTTGCTGAATGCGAACCCCTTTCAGTCTGACCCCGTCGTATTCGATGAAATCGAGATACATGTTAATTGCGCCGATGCGATTATTCGCGGTCTTCGGCGCAAATGAGGAAACCAGCCACTCCTTGTGTTTAAGAAGCGACTGGTCCGTCAGGTTCGGGCACCTATCAATCAACTGCTTCACAGCAAACATATAGGAGTTGACCGTGTTTCCCGCGTAGTCCTTGAGCATCAGATAGCTAGAAAATTGTTCCATGGCATCCCCTTTCGCTGATGTCATGGAACTACAGCTAAAATGCGATAGAGGACAACGTCTTAACGCATTCGACTATACGATGCTGCTCTTCCAAGGGCGGGACAGGAATCAGATAATTCTTGACCGTCTCCTGCGCAAGTTCCTTCTGCTTCGTGGTACCGCTGGCCCGGTCTTCGATAACCGACTGAACCGACGGCCCGGCGAAGTAAGAGAAGGCGAAGCGATAGTCGAGCCAATCCTCGCGCGTCCTGATTACCGTTACATGGCTGTCAGCAACAGCCCATCCATACTTGTTCCTTGATGAATCATATATCGCCATCCTGCCCAATGTGCCGAGGCCGGTCGAGTTCCAGAGGAGGTCACCGTTCCTGAGGATTCGCTCTTCACCGTACTTTTCAACTGTTTCGGGATCAACGAACTTCGCCTTTTCAAGCGAGAAACCGCTCCATTGATTGCATTTCTGGGCTACCACAGGGTATTTCTCAACCGTTGAGTACTTCGGAGACTTACCTCGCTGGATATAGGTGGTGACGCTTTCGAGCCTCGCCCACTCCCAGCTGTCCGGTATCTCGAACGGGATCTCGTCCTCGATGCAAGCGGGGGCGGACTCATGGCCCTTGGCGTCCACCCGCTTCTCATAGCGGCGGCCATCGGAACCAGTGAAGATCACCGACTCGCCGCCCTTGGGCGCCTTCATCTTCTTCTCCGCGATCAGCTGGCGCCGCTGCTCGCGGATGTGCTGCAGCAAAGTACTCGCGGGCTCGTCGCTTGAATCCTGAGACGCCAGCTTGCCCTGCACCGCCGTCTGCAGCACGGACTTGCGCAGGCGGCCCGGCAGAGCGGCGTCCAAAGCCTCGCGGGCGTCCTCGAGCTCGCCGTACTCCTTCACAAGCGGCATGAGCTCGTTTACGCGTTCGACGATACGGTGCTGCTCAGCCAGGGGTGGAATCGGAAACAGGGTCGATCGCAGGCTGCTCAATGAAACTGTTTTCTGGGCCGTTCCCGTAGCTATATATTTGAAATATTCATACGTTGGTGGTGCTGCAATAACGATATTTAGGAACGGCCTACAACCTAATGGTCGGAGCAATGCGATATGTCGTTGAAAGCAAAACGGCGTATTCGTATCGACGGGGACTGGAATGCCGTATGACCCTGTTACGGTAAGTAATAAATCGCCTGCAATGGGTTTCCTTGAACTATCCAAGGACTCGTAATAACCAGCTGAAACATAACGAGTTGCCGAGAAATCAAGTTTGCCAGAGGATACATTGGAAATCACAAGGAATGGAACTCCGCTTGATTGCTGCGGCGGCGCCTGGTGATCACCGTCTGTAATAACAGAGCACAAACTCTCCAGCCTTGCCCACGCCCATCCCTCAGGCAACTCCCCGAACGGCACCTCGTCTGCGATGCACTTCTCGCTCAGCACGCGTCCCTTGGCGTCGACCCGCTTCTCATAGGGGGAGCCATCGGAACCGATGTAGATGATGCTCTCGCCGCCCTTGGGGTACTTGGCCTTCCCCTCGGCGATGAGCTTGTGCTTCTCTTCGCGAATGCGCTCGAGCAGAGCGCTTGCCGGCTCGTCGTTAGGGTCCTGGGGCACAAGCTTGCCCTCGACCGCCATCTGAAGGATCGAGTTCTTTAGGTCCTTGGCCTTCATCTACGCCTCGATTCCAAGAATCTTGCAAATCTGGCTGAGCTTTGCGTCAATCTCGCGGTCTAGCATCTCGCGACGAGCCTTATAGTCCTTGATGAGTTCATCAGGAGGCAGAATCTCCTCGTCATCGTGTGGGAATCCACATTGATCGAAGTTCAGTTGCAGATCCTTTAGCTCGTCCGGGGTGAAGCACTTTGCCTTCGGACTGCCATCGACTTCGATATCGTGGCGGTCATTCCACCATTCGATAACCGGGGTGAAGTGCTCGAGCTTGATAGGCTTCGTCTTGCTGAAGTGTTTGTATCCTTCGGGCATATCCATGCGGTAGAACCAGGTGTTTTCGGTTTTCTTACCGTTATTGAAGAAGAGGATGTTCGTGGTGATGTTCGTGTACGGGGCGAACACGCTTCCGGGCAAACGGATGATGGTGTGCAGATTGAAATCTTCGAGCAGCTTTTTCTTCAGCTCGAGCTTTGCGCTATCTGAGCCGAACAGGAAGCCATCGGGCAGAATGACCGCGGCACGGCCGTTCTCTTTCAGTCGGTACATGATGAGCGCCATGAATAAGTCGGCTGTTTCAGAGCTGCGTAGGGCTATTGGAAAGTTCGACTTAATGGCATCCTGCTCCCTACCGCCGTAGGGCGGGTTCATAAGTACGGCATCGAACGTTCCATCGGTCGCCTGACCGTGGTAGTCACGGATGTCCCTGTCGAGCGAGTTCGTGTGGAAGACTTTGGGATTATCGATGTCGTGTAGGAACATGTTCGTCGCACACAGCAGATAGGGGAGTTGCTTTTTCTCGAGTCCGTACACGCTTGTTTCGTATTTAGCGCGGTCTTCAGGGGTCTTGACCTGTTTGTCAAGTACCTTCAACGCCGAGGTGAGGAATCCACCTGTGCCGCATGCGAAGTCTGCAATCGACTCGCCGAGCTTTAGGTCAAGTCTTTGGGCCATGAAGTCCGTGACTGCGCGTGGCGTATAGAACTCTCCGGACTGTCCCGCAGCCTGAAGGTCCTTCAGCATCGTTTCGTACACGTCGCCAAATGCGTGGACTTCCCTGTATTCCGTGAAGTCGACTTCGTCGTTAATCGTGTTGATGACGCGTCTGAGCAGAATGCCATCCTGCATGTAGTTGTGGGCCGATTCAAACGCGTAGCGGACAATTGCCTGTCCCTGGGTGGTTTGCTTGGTGATTATAAGGTTTGACAACACGGGGAATAGTTCGTTGTTGACGAAATTAAGCAGCTCCTCGCCGGTCAGTGCTTTGCCGTCATTATTGTCGATTGCCCAGTTGCGCCATTTCATCCCATCAGGAATGATCGATTTGTAATCATCCTGAACAAGTTCCCACTCCTCTTCTTTGGCATCGTAGATCTTGAGAAAGAACATCCATACCATTTGTTCGATGCGTTGTGCGTTGCCGTTAACTCCGGCATCTTCGCGCATAATGTTCTGCAATTTCTTGACTAAAGTTCCTACAGCCATGCTTGATAATGTTCCTTCTGTCTACTATGCCGCCATGAGATACAGTTCTTTTTCCAAGTCTTGAGCTGCATGGATATACTGCTCTTTACCGCCAAAAGCTTTGACGATGCTGGAAACAGACCCAATAATCTGGAAATCTTTGAGTCTAAGAATAGCAATGTCATCGAGATCTTTGATCTGCGTGGTCGCGTATTTCCTTAGCAGCTCCTCCAACACGGATCGCGCCATTTCGCTGAAACGATCAAGATAGCCGCTGTCCCTTACCGCTTGCGCTCTTTCCTTACGGGTCATAGCCGGCACATCGTAGGCGATATGGCAAATCAGATCAAAATCGTCAAGATCATAGCGGCCAGTCTGGTCGCGTAGCTGTTCAATGAATACTCCTTGTTTTTCAAGTTCCTTACAGATGGAGGTTTTTGATTTTTCGCTGTTCCATTTAATAAGAAAGTCTTCGACAGTGCTGTATTGCTTGCACATGTTCTTTTTCGTATAGTCGACGAGGCTTTCCGTGTGCAGTGAACCCATCCAATAGTATTGGACCTGTTCGCCGATCACATTGACTTCGGTCTCGGATACATAATATTTCTTATGGGGCTCTGGCGGCTCAGTGGGTGTAAAATTCGTGCCCGAGGTACCATTGATGGGCACAGCATTTCCTCCACTCTCACTTCCTGTCCCATTTGGCGTAAGTACGACTGGCGGTTCGCCATCGAAATCGGGGTCGGCGAAAAGACGAGTGGCGTCCTTGAAATCAAGGACGGTAAAGAACAGTTTGCCCTTATCTTCCTTGATTCGTGTACCGCGGCCAACGATCTGTTTGAACTCGGTCATGCCCTGCTCTCCAAAGCTATTGTCAAGTACAATACATTGGCATGTTTTGCAATTGACACCAGTAGTGAGCAGCTTCGAGGTGGTAAGAATTGTTGGGAACCGCTCGTCGACATCCATGAATTTGTCAAGAGTGGCCGAGACGTCGCGAACATCGCCGGTACACCGTTGAATGTAGTCCGGATGTTCCTGGACCACATCGTAGTTCTCGTTCACAAGGGCCTGACGCATACGTTCCGCATGATCTATGTCTTCGCAGAACACGATGGTTTTCTGAAAACGACCTTCGTTTTTCAGATATTCGGTTATTCTCTGCGAGACAAGTTTGTCCCTTTGGGTGAAGACGATATTGCGATTAATGTCCCTCTGCGTATATTCTCGCTGTTCGATTTCCTGTCCCTTATCATCCACTTGACCGGCTTTGGGAGTGAAACCAAAACTGTCGATATCGATATGTATGCGCTCTACGCGGTAAGGTGCGAGAAAACCATCTTCAATGCCCTGTTTGAGTGAATATGTGTAAAGAGGGGCTCCGAAATAGTTATGTGTGGACACTTCTTCGGTTTCCTTGGGGGTTGCAGTCATGCCCAATTGGATGGCAGAATGAAAATACTCAAGCACGCGACGCCAGCTAGAATCTGCACGGGCGCTTCCCCGATGACACTCATCGACGATAATCAGATCAAAGAATCCGGGATCAAGCTGTTCGTATGGCTGCGGTGCCGTAGGATCGTTCTTGTCCTCATTGACAAGCTGCTGGTAGGACGAAAAGAACACCTCGTAAGCGCTATCAAGGGTTCTGTCCTGCACTTTTGTCAGGACTCTGTTGAGCGGCTTGAAGTCACCGGATATCGTCTGGTCAAGAAGAACGTTGCGATCAGCTAGATAAAGGACTTTCTTGACCAATCCAGCTTTGCGTAGGCGCCAGACGATTTGGAACGCGGTATAGGTTTTACCCGTGCCGGTAGCCATTACGAGAAGCATTCGCTTCTGTCCTTTTGAAACGGCTTCGACCACACGGTTAATTGCGATTCGTTGATAGTAGCGAGGAGTGATGGACTCATAATCGTAGTAGTAAGGAGTGTTGGTTTCTTCTGCTTGGCGCTTAGTGAATCCGTGGGCCTCGCAATGGCGCTTCCAAAGGTCCTCTGGCGTGGGGAATTCGGTTAACGGGATTTCCCTCTCTTTGCCTGTGGTCATATCATGCTCCATGAAGGCATGACCGTTGGAGCTGAAAGCGAAATCGACATCAAGGATGGATGCGTAGTTTATTGCCTGCTGCATGCCGTGACCGACAGTCTTTTGATAATCCTTCGCTTCGACGACGGCCAAGGGATGGTTAACATCCGGCCAGCAAAGCTGATAGTCGGTCTTGTTGCCCCGGTTCACGCGTGAACCTGTATTTCCGGCAATCGCTATCTTTCCATCAGTGAAGAAGTAATCCTCACATGAGATGTGGTCGAGATCCCATCCTGCTTTCTGAAGTGCTGGAGTGATATAGCGAAGCTTTGTGTTTTCTTCGTTCAGATTGGCCATCTTCTCACACTTTCGTACTGATATAAAGCGTTAGCTCCCTGTCTAAATGGTATAGCGTCGGAATCAGAAAAGGGCATTGACGTTGCCTGATTCTTATGATTTTCGAGGGATTGATTTCGTGGCGCTTCAGATGATCGGTAAAACGTGAAAAGGTGGGATTTCGAACGCTGCTGCCTGCCGGTGACGGGATTCTGACGGGATTACGATTGTGCTGGCACCGAATCCGTGCTGTATCCTGTCTTCGAAAGATTTCTGTTGTGCCATCCGACTGGAGTCTTGTCGCAAGGCTTTGAGAACTGGATGCAGCTCAGTTTTATCGACTGAACGCAAACATATCATGGCAGTGATTCGCTTTCGGCGTCATCGTTATACATTATGGCTTGTGTCGACTCTTACTGTGGCAAGTGCTCTGGCGTGCTCCCGACGGAAGGCGAGCGCGAGCCCTCTGGCAAAATCAACTACAATGACGAATGGGTCGGGCTGGTTGACAGTGTGGGCGTATTGAGCAAGTCGTTCGGTTTGGCTGCCGCGACTCCATCGGCATGGTCATGTAATGGTTCATCAGGAGGATGCAAGATGAAGCACATCGTATTCGGCAATGGCGGGAAGAACTTTGTGATACTGCCTGGATTGTCGGTGCATAGCGTGATGGGCGTGGCCGACGCGATCGCGGAAGCTTACAAGGATTTCTGCGAGGAATACACCGTGTATGTTTTCGATCGCGCCGAGAACATGCACGAGGGTTATACCGTCAGGAACATGGCGGAAGACACCGCTGAGGCGATGCGGGAGCTGAACATCGAGAAGGCCGACGTGTTCGGCGCATCCCAGGGTGGCATGATCGCCATGTATCTCGCCATCGACCATCCGCAGATGGTGAACAAGCTGATTCTCGGCTCGACGTTGGCGAAACCCAACGCCACGTTCAATCGGATCATCGACGAATGGGTGCAGCTGGCCAAAGAGAAGAACGAGACGGGGCTTCTTGAAAGCTTCGCGGACAACGTGTATTCCGAAGCCACGTTGAAAGTCTATCGGGAAACGATCATCTCCTCCAATCTGGGCATCAGCGACGAGGAATACCGGCGTTTTACCATTCTGGCCGAAGCGTGCAAGACTTTCGACTGTTATGGTGAGCTTTCCTCCATCCAATGCCCGGTCCTGGTGCTCGGCTCGCAGGGCGACCGTGTGGTGACCGCGGAAGGTTCCGAACAGATCGCCGAAGCGCTCGGCTGCGAAAGCTATCTGTACAGTGCCGATTATGGCCACGGTGTATACGATGAGGCCGTCGACTACAGGCAGCGCTGCCTGGACTTCCTGCGGGACTAGCCTCAGACTGCGTGGCCGTGTGCGGTCCGACGCATTCAGGGCGTGCGGCATGGGCGATGGGCGTGTGGGGTTGCCGCACGCCCTGAACGCACGCCCTGAACGTGTTGGATACGGCATTGCCGGCTACTCTTTCGAGGCGTTCCTGTATTCGGTGGGACTTGTTCCGTACCATTTGCGGAACGCCTCCGCGTAGTAGCTGCTGCCGTTGAACCCGACTGTCGTGGCGATCTCCGTTACGGTCCGGTCCGTGTCCCGAAGAAGCGTGGTGCTCTTATCGAGCCGATATTGCGTCACGTATATGTTGGGCGTCTGCCTGATGTATTTCGCGAACAATCTGCAGCATTTGCTTTGCCCAACCGCGCCGGAAGCGGCTATGTCGGCAAGGGTGATCTTGTTCGCGTAATTATGCTGTATGAAACCTATCATGTTCCTGAGGGTGGAAAGATCGTCATTCTGGCTTTTCTGCCTGCCATCGGACCGGCCGTCGGAGGGAACGTTCTCGCAAAGCAGTATCCATATATGCGAGAACAGGTTCTGGACCTTCAATGCGGCCAACCTCTCGTCCCTTACGGAATACATCATCCTGACGTCTTCGAATATCGTGCGTTGCCACGGAACATCGGAACCCAGTTTCACATAGGCGGCGTCCCTGTTATGCAGGACCGGCAGCACGAAATCACGCTCGTAGGCGTAGGAAGCGCATAGCAGCATCGGGTGTACGAGAACGCAGATGAAATCGCACTCCTTTTTCTCCTGCGAGAAGCCGAAATGCATTTGCCTTGAGTTGACGAATAGGCCTTCGTTCTCGGTCAACGTGACGATTTCGCCGTTGACGTTGTACTGCATCTCCCCGGAGAGCACGGCGATGAATTCGATGTCGTCATGCCAATGGGCGGGCGCGGTGTGGTCGAGATAGGCGGACAGCAGGGCCCGACGAATGTAAATAGGGTAGTCGGAATGGTCGTAGCGTACCTTTTCGGAATGGTCGTCCCGTGTCTCCAAAGACAGCATAATCACCAACCTTGCAGGATTGTTATCAAATCAGGCATGATAACAATAAATATCAAGTGGACTCAGCAGAATAATTGTATAAACTAAAACCGGTTCTGTCGAGGGCGGTAGAACAGGGCAAATAAAGGAGCAAGCGCAATGAGCAAGATGAAAGAAAGAATGCACACGGGAGAACTGTATTTCCCGGGCGATCCCGAAATCTCGCAGGTGCAGGTGGCATGTCTCGACCGGCTCTACGAGTTCAACCAGACCAGGCCGACCGAATACGAAAAAAGGCGCGCCCTGATGGAGGAGATGTTCGCGGAAATCGGTGAAGGCTGCTACATCGAACCGCCGTTCCACTCCAACTTCGGCGGCGGCCACGTGCATCTCGGCAAGAACATCTACGCGAACTTCAACCTGACCTGCGTGGACGACACCCATATCTACATAGGCGATTGCACCATGATCGGCCCGAACGTCACCATCGCCACCGCGGGCCACCCGATCCTTCCGGAACTGCGCGAACAGGGCTACCAGTACAACATGCCCGTGCACATCGGAAAGAACTGCTGGCTCGGCGCGGGAGTGGTCATCCTTCCCGGCATCACGATCGGAGACAACGTTGTGGTCGGAGCCGGAAGCATAGTCACGAAGGACCTGCCGTCCAACGTCGTGGCCGTCGGCAACCCGTGCAAGGTGCTGCGCGAAGTGAACGATCGCGACAAGGAGTACTACTTCAAAGACAAGAAGATACCGCAGGATCTGTAAAGAGCATCCGAGGAACCCACGAAGAGTTCCGTAGGAGGTTGCCGGGAGACTCATAGAAAGCTGTGCGGAGATCCGTAGGACTCTCCGCAAAAGGCGACGGCATGGACATGCGACCAGCCGGACGCCTGTGTTGTGTTGGAACAAGGGCGGGGCCATGCGTTTTGCCCTTGTTCGTCTACCTGATGCCGGCCATTATCCTCAAAACCGATTTTCCGGCTTTTCAATACAGCGCCGAACGCACCCTTACGCTTACAATATTGCCATTGAACAGTGTGGTTTACAGGTAGGGCAGAAGCGTGAACGAGGAAGCGGTCCAGAGCAAAGAACGTGAGGAAGCACGTGCGCGGCTGCGTGACAGGGGATCGAGATTCCTCGGCTATCTGGCCGCCGTAGCCCGGGAACAGGGTAGTAAGCAGTTTGTTTTACTGTTTGGTTTAGATTGTTTTTGTATGATATAGTTGAATCATGCGTGTCAAGGAATGGGCGAGGCACGAGGGCTTCAACGAGCAGACGGTGTGGCAGTGGTGCCGTGAGGGCCGTATGCCCGTGCCGTTCGAGCGTATGGCTTCGGGGACGATAATCATTCACGACCCGAAGTACGAGAGCCAGCCCGCCGTGCCCGTGGCGGAAGGCAGGACGGTGTGTTATGCGCGTGTGTCGTCGTCCGACCGGAAGGGTGATTTGCAACGTCAGGCCGACCGGTTGAAGGCGTTCGCCCTTGGCATGGGCATCGAGAACCCCGAAGTCGTCGCCGAGACCGGTTCGGGCATGGACGACGGGCGGCGCGGGCTCGACCGTGTTCTGTCCGACCCGACCGTGGGCACGATAGTCGTGGAGCGTCGGGATCGTCTCGCCTGTATGGACGCGGGACTGGTGGAGAGCGCGTTGAAGGCGCAGGGGCGGCGCGTCATCGTGGTTGACGACACGGAGTCGGACGATGATTTGGTTCGAGGCATGACGGAGGCGCTGACCTCGTTCTGCGCCCGCCTGTATGGTCGGCGTGCCGCCAAACGCAAGGCGGGCGCGGCGTTGAGGGCGGCGCGTGATGCTTGAGGCGGTCAGGGTGGCGCTCGACCCGACCCCGCGCCGGATGCGGTTGATGGAATCGCACGCGGGCGCGGCGCGGTTCGCGTACAACGCGGGGCTCGCGCACGTCAAGGCCATGCTGGAGGCGGGAGCCAAGCCGGAGTGGTCGTATTACGGGTTGCGCAAGTGGTGGAACGCGAACAAGGCCACGCTGACCCTGAACGAGGACACCGGTGTCGCATGGTGGCCGGAGAACAGCAAGGAGGCATACAACACCGGCTTGGAATCGTTGGGCAACGCCCTGAGCAACTTCTCGAAGTCCCGCAAGGGGCAGCGCCACGGGCGCAGGATGGGATTCCCCAAGTTCAAAGCCAAGGACTCCGACATTCGGCGCTTCGCGTACACGACCGGCTCGTTCGGCCCCATCGACCACGACCCATACGCGCTGCGGCTGCCGAGGATAGGCCGCGTGCATTGCATGGAGAACGTCGCCAGGCGTGTGGGCGGCGCGAAGGTGCTGCGCATGAGCATATCCCGTCATGCGGGACGCTGGCAGGCGAGCCTGACCGTCGAACGTGGGGGCGTCCCGATGTCCGCACCGCCGAATGGCGGGAGCGTCGGCGTCGACCTGGGCGTGAAGGAGCTCGCCACACTGTCGGACGGCACCGTGATCCACAACCCGCGCGCACTCAAATCGAACCTCGGACGGCTTGAACGCGCCCAACGAACCCTGAGCCGCAGACGGAAGGGCTCGAACCGCCGCCGCAAGGCGAGGGAGAACGTGGCCCGTCTGCACGCCCGCATCGCCAACCTGCGGCGTGACCTCCTGGACAAGACGACCACCATGCTCGCCCGCACCTACGCGGACATCGGCATCGAGGGCCTGAACGTGGCGGGCATGGTCAAAAACCACAGGCTCGCCCAATCGATCCAGGACGCCGCATTCGCGGAGTTCCGACGCCAACTGGCCTACAAGACCGCACGCACCGGCGCCAGACTGCACGTCATCGACCGCTGGTATCCAAGCTCGAAACAATGCTCCGGCTGTGGGACGGTGAAAGCCAAGCTGTCCCTGGGCGAGCGTGTCTACCATTGCGACGAGTGCGGACTGTCCATCGACCGTGATTTGAACGCGGCCATCAACATCCAGATCGCCGGGAGTGCCCCGGAGACGTTAAACGCGCGTGGAGGAAGCGTAAGGCAGACCCGCCCCAAGGGCGGGACGATGCGGCATCCGGCGAAGCGTGAACCAAGCGGCGGCGGGAGTCGCGTGGGACTTGGAGCTGGCCTCGGCAACGAGGCCATGCAAGCGACACCTGTTTCAGCGACAAACTAAAACAAAGACACTTGCAACGGAATCAGAATCCCAGCTTCTCCAGCTGCTTGGGATCGGACTGCCATCCCTTGGCGACCTTGACGTGCAGATCAAGCTTCGCCTTCTGCCCGACGATACGGTTCACCGCGGTACGCAGCTTCTTCTTGACGCGGACGAGGTGCTCCGCTCCCCTGCCGATGATGATGGGCTTCTGCGAATCGCGTTCCACGTAAATGGAGACGATCACATGCGCCTTGCCGTCATAGGCCTGTCCGCTTTCGTTGTCTTCCGGATATTCGATGGAGTCGACCACGACCGCCAGCGAATGCGGCAGCTCATCGTCCAATTCCTCCAGGAAGGCGCCTCGCACGAGTTCGGCGATGGTCTCTTCCGGACGTTCCTCGGTGATCTGCTCGGCCGGATACATCTGCGGGCCTTCGGGCATGTTCTCGATCAGCACATTGCGGACTTCCTCCAGATTGTCGTGCTTCAGCGCGCTGACGGGAACGATGTCGGTGAAATCGGCGAATTCATTGATCTCAATGAGCTTGTCAATCAGGTCTCCGCGGCTCAGCTCGTCGATCTTCGTGACGACCGCGATGAGCGGCACCTTCCATTTGAACGTGCCATCGTCTCGTTTGACGGCGAATTCCGAACGCAGACGGCTCAGGATGCGCTTGTCTCCGGGGCCGATCTCCTGGTCCCCCGGAAGCAGGAACGCAATCGCGTCCACGTCTGACAGCGATTCATCCACAACATCGTTAAGACGCTGGCCCAACAGCGTACGCGGACGGTGAATGCCAGGAGTGTCCACCAGCACGATTTGCGCGTTCTCGGTGGTGAGAATGCCTCGAATGGCCTTACGGGTGGTTTCCGGACGGGAGGACGCGATGGCCACCTGAGTACCGATCAACGCGTTGATCAGCGTGGATTTGCCCACGTTCGGACGGCCCACCACAGCAACGAATCCAGAACGATATGCAACGGGCGCCACGGAATCGGTGTGGTCGGATGTGGTCTGGTTCATGTCTGCATCAGTCATGCTTGTCTTTGGAGTCCTTGTCATGGTCAGACGCCTGCTCGACGCCGTCATTATGGTCTTCTTGTTGTGTTTCAGTTTCGTCCACGCCCTCGACGTGGGCCGGTTCCACCACGATGGTGGAGACCTTCTTGCGGCGGCCTGCGGAATCGACCGCGGTCATGCGCAGTCCTCGGGTCACCGCGCTGGAGCCGACGATAGGCACCCTGCCCAACAGTTTGGTGAGCAGACCGTAGATGGTGTCGACATCGTCTTCGTCGATATCGATTTCGAAGATCTCCTCCAGATCGGCGATCGGGGTACGGGCGGGCATGCTCCACTTCTTTTCGCCGATCTGTTCGGGATCGGCGTGCTGGGTGCGGTCGTGCTCATCCTCAAGCTCGCCGACGATCTGTTCTATGGCGTCCTCAATGGTCACCATACCGGCGATGCCGCCGTATTCATCCACGACGATCGCCACATGCTGGCGCGTGCGCTGCATCTGGTGGAACAGGTCGTCGACCGGCTTGGATTCCGGCACAAGCATCGGATCGCGCACCACCGATTCGACCTTACGCGTCAGGGCGGCCGGATTGAACGCGGTGGAACGGACAGCATCCTTCAGATAGGCCACACCCACCAGATCGTCCACGTCATCTCCAATGACCGGAACTCGGGAGAATCCGGAGCGGGAGCACAACTTCAGCATGTTCTCCAGCGTCTCGTCGTGTTCGATGCAGATCATGTCGGTGCGGGGCACCATGATCTCTCTCGTCAGAGTATCCGACAGCGTAAGCACGCTGCGCAGCATTTCGGAAACCTCCGGATCGAAATCGTTCGTTTCAACGAGACGGTCGATGACCGCACGTCCCTGCTCGAGTTGGATCTTCTCCAATTCCTCGTCGTCCGACAGGTCGCCGCCATGACGTTTGGAATCCTTTTGGCTCCCGATCTTCGCGAATGGGGTCACGGCCACTGCCACGGAGACCGTGTTGGCATGCTGCAACATGATGTCGATAGGCTTGGCCGCGCCCGCGCTTCGGGGCCGGACCAGCAAGGATATCACCGCCACCACCAGAGCGAACACGAGTCCGGCGAGCAGTTCCGCCCACAACGGGGCTTCGCACAATGCCGCGATCGCAGCCACCAGCACACCGTCGAGCACGTTGCAGGTGATGCGGAAAAACGCGCAGGAGCCGGCGGTCGCATAACGGTCGGCCACCAGTTTCTGCACGTTGTGGATGCGCCTGATCTTCTTCTCACGCGTGAACGGCGAGATTTCCGAATCCGTCTGGATCTCAAGAATGAGATTGTTCAGGCTTGCCCTCGTCACACGGCCCACCGCGCCTTCCGTGGCCGCCATCGACAGCGAAAGCCAGACCAGCAGCAGCGCCACGACGCCCAACACCGCGATCATCGCAATAGTCGCCAACATAATACGTTCCCCGTGTTCAATGGTTATTTGGTGATTTGCCGGCCGGAACCGTGCTCACGATCCCATTCGGCGAGCGCGTCCGTCGTCCCCGCCGGTAGGACGGCCTGCGACTGCGCTCCTTGCCGTAGCGCGAAGAAGGTGAGCAGCAGCTGGCGCTGCAATCCGAACATCTGTCGTTCCTGTTCCGGTGTCACATGGTCGTATCCGAGCAGATGCAGCGTTCCGTGGATGGTCAGCAGCATCATTTCCTCCATGGCGCTGTGTCCGGCCGCAAGAGCCTGTTGGGCGGCCACCCATGGGCAGATCACGATGTCTCCGAGCACGCCTTCCATGACGGTGCGTCCGTCTCCCGGGCGTAGTTCGTCCATGGGGAAGCTCATCACGTCGGTCGGTCCTTCGAGGTTCATCCAACGCATGTGCAGTTGCGCGATCGGGTCCGGGTCCACGAACATGATGGTCAGGTCGGACTGTGTGCTCACGCGCATCTGGTCCATGACCCATATGCCGAGGTCGGAGAATATTTTGGCGTCGATCTGCCAGGCTGTCTCATTGGTCACTTCAACGCTCATCGGCGTTCCTTTCAGGATGTTCGTCGTCGGTCGGCCGTTCGATGCTTTGTTCGTCGCGCCCGGAGGAGGTTCCTCCGCGTGACCGTCTGCTATGGTCTCCCGCGATGGCCGTGTGTTTGTCGTAGGCGGCCACGATTTTGCCTACCAGTTCATGACGGACCACGTCTTGCGAGTTCAGGTGCGCGAAGGCTATGCCGTCTATGCCTCCGAGGATGCGTTCGATGGTGGCCAGTCCCGATTTCGGTACGGTCAGATCAACCTGGGTCACGTCGCCGGTGATGATCATTTTGGTGTTGAATCCGAGACGTGTGAGGAACATTTTCATCTGCTGTTCCGTGGTATTCTGCGCTTCGTCGAGTATCACGAATGCGTCGTTGAGGGTGCGTCCACGCATGTACGCCAAAGGCGCCACCTCGATATCGCCGTCATCCATATAGCGTTTGAGCTGGTCGGCGCCCAGCATGTCGGAAAGCGCGTCGTAGAGCGGACGCAGATACGGGTCGACCTTCTCGTTCAGCGTACCGGGCAGGAATCCGAGGTTCTCCCCCGCCTCCACGGCAGGTCGGGTCAGAATGATGCGGCGCATCTGATGATCTTGGAACGCGCGCACGGCCTTCGCCACCGCGAGATACGTTTTTCCGGTTCCGGCCGGTCCGATCGCGAAAGTGATCGTATTCGATTCGATGGCGTTGATATAGGCGATCTGTCCGGCGGTTTTCGCACGCACCGGTTTGCCGAGGGCGAACGTGATGACTCCGGGCACATGCGGTTTGCGCCTGTCGGCCTTCGCTTCCCGACTGGCCGTGGAAGATTGCCGCCTGTCGGCGAAACGCAGTTCCTCCACGACCCGTCCATGCCCCGGTCTGGTGGCCCTTACGTCGTTTTTCAGCACGTTCTGTTCCAGCATGCGTCGTACCGTATCGGCGTCCATCGGCGCGGTGTATGCGGCCTGTATGATATCGGCGATCACATGTTCGGCCTGCGCCGCCTGTGATTCGGATTTGCTGGAGCGAGACATGATCGCGATACGGTTGCCTCTGACGATGATGGTCAGGTCGGGGAACGCCCGTTCCACTTCTCTGAGCACTTCGTCCACGGGGCCGAGGACCGCTACCGGGTCGAGTTGCTGTGGGATGGCGATGGTACGTGTTGTGGTGGCCACAAAACCTCTTCTGATGTTCGAGATTCGAATATGTCGAAATACGCGTCGGATGTGAGTTATGTCCGACTGCCCGTCCTACTCGTCGAGCTTTTCTCCGGTGAGTACGTGCGCATGCACGTGGAAGACGGTCTGTCCGGCGTCGAGTCCGGTGTTGAAGACCAGTCGGAAGGCACCGTTGAATTCGTCATCGGCGATCTTCTGCGCGACCTGCGCCATGTGGGCGAGCTGCGCGGAATCGGCCGCCGCGAGTTCGGACACGTTGCCGTAATGGTCTCGCGGCACGACCAGCACATGCACCTTGGCTTTCGGATTGATGTCCTTGAACGCGTAGGTGGTGTCGTCCTCATACACCTTTTCGCTCGGGATCTCGCCGGCGATGATCTTGCAGAACAGGCAATCCTTGTCGCTCATGATGCTCCTTCCATGCAGGGAAACGTTCCCTACCATGCTATTGCCCAACCGGGATAATTACCCGCAGTGACATTCTCCCCCGCCTGTGGAGGCGGGGGCTTCCTGCTCAAGAACCCCAGC
>CAVBHJ010000025.1:0-18904 GCA_963595445.1 bacterium | reverse complement strand
CGACACCTTTCTGGGTACCCCAACCGAGAGATACGAGCATTTCTTACGAGTTGTGCACCAAAGGGGGTATACGTCATCGCATTCCGCGATTTTTCACGCAGCATAAGAACGGCCATTTTCCAACGATTCTCAGCACACATGATGGAATGGTCCGATATAGCCAGTGCACACAACCGGAAAATACGGCCGTATCCCATTAGTTGTGGCCGAAAAAAGGGGTCCCATAATCGTGTTCCGCACATCCAGTACACACAACTGCGATATATGGCCCCACCTCCCAGTTGTGCGCAGCTCACCATGCTGCCGCCATCAAACAAATCCAAAGATGTCACCCCACCCCTCTAATTTGGCTATAAATCATTTTTAATTTCCGGAGGAGAGGCATTGGGACAATCTGGCGGACGCATAGCATGGGTTGACTACGCCAAAGGTATCGGCATCCTAGGAGTGTTCGTGCTGCACAGCAACACTCCGTTCGAGCTCCTCCATGCAATCGACATGTTTTGCATGCCGTTGTTTTTTCTACTTTCCGGATTTGTATTCTCGATTCGCAGATACACCTCATTCCCACTGTTCCTCTGGAACAAGCTAAGAACATTAGTCTTCCCCGGCCTATTCTTTGGAATCATTCGTTTCGTAATCAGATGTTTCACCGGCGTAATACCGTACAACCTTTGCCCTTTGAAAACCCATGTGAGATGGTTTGCAAATTTTGCAATCAACCTGCGCGGACAGTTCTGCGAAATTCCATGGTTCCTTGCATGTCTTTTTGTAATCGAAATCGGCGGATATGCCTTATTGAGGCTATGCGAGCATATTCATTCCTCAGACTGGCTGATGGGCGCATTGGCCCTTGCCTGCATTCTGATCGGCTACGGGTACAGCAAGCTTGTCCACATTTCCCTGCCCTGGAGCATGGATATCGCACTGCCAATGTTCGCCCCCTTCATACTTGGCTACATGCTACGTCGGCATTACAGGACGCTGGAACGAATAGCACGACCTTGGACCGCCATTCCCGCAACACTGCTGTTGTTTGCCGCATCGCTACTCAATACCCCCCCAGTCGTGGTATATCTGAATCAATACGGGAACATCGTCTGCTGGCTTGTTGGCATGACTGCGGGAATCTGGATGGTTATCGCACTTTGCATCGTTTTTCAGCAGTTTCTCGCCAATAAGCCTCTTATGTCGGCACTTACCTATTGCGGACGCAATACTCTAGTATTTTATTGCGTTAATCTGCTGATTTATCCTAACTTGATACCGTTTATCCTCGAAAAAATCGGTCTGGAGCCCAGTGGAGGATCACTGGTAAACCAGCTTCTGTGCGTCATGGGATCTGTTGTTATCGACGTGATCATATGCTCTACGGCATCAGAGATTATGAATCGGTGTTTTCCCGCCATCCTAGGTAAGAGAACAGCCAAATGATCGTCTGAAATCAACGTATGCCTCTTCGCGCACGTCTCGTGATAACACGGTGACATTTCAACAAAAATACGTGACCAAGCAAGTATCCGCAAAACCTAAAAATCGTTGGAATGGTTAGGATTCAATATCTCAGCATTGAGCTTCTTATGTCCGGTAAGCTTCATACAGTCCTGGCAGACATGAATGAGCAGGCACAACAGAGGCTGGAGTTGATTATCCGACAGATGCAGGAGGCTGAAGGCATCACAGAGACTCTGAAGCGGCATGATGCTATGCTGTGGGTGAAATCTATGAACAGCATTCGCAGCAGGGCAGGGGGAATCGTTTTGAATGAGATTGTGTACAGATAATAGCGTTATTTGGAGGTGTTCCCTGAAATAGGGAATACCTCTTTGACCATCATGGAATGGGGATGATGAAAACATAAAGGATACACGGGGACGATGACTTTATAATGAGCCATCGTCCTCTTTTCTATTTGGGCACTTCTGTCAGTCTCGCAATATGCCCATCCTGCTGGAGCAGCCATAGGAATTATATTGTTCAATCTAATGTTTGTGGCCAGAGCAAGATATATGATTTTGTATGTCCCGTTTTTATTATGAGTTCGATGATATTTATGCAAGAATACGAAAAATATTTGACGATAAAATTTACGGGAAAATTAAGGGAGGCAAATCAATCTCATGAATAAAAGTGAACGAAAAATTGTGCTATGGATAGAAAATCATCTGTTGTTGATGTTGCTCATCGCTTGTACATTGCTTGGCATTATAATGCGTTTTTCCTTGAGAGACATGGTCAGCGGAGATTTTATATCGACTTTGCAGCCGTGGTATGAGGAAATAGCGGTCAATGGAATATCTACACAGGTTGGTGATTATAATCTCCTGTATCAAATGATTATCTGTGTGATGACTAAATTTCATGCTACACCACTATATGCCTATAAGATGTTCTCCTGTTTTTTTGATCTGGTATTGGCTGTTACAGCCAGTGCCATAATTGGGTCGAATTGTAAAAATAAAAAAGATGAAAAGGCTGTTCTAACGTATTGTATTATCTGGTTATCACCGATTATTGCGCTCAATTCGGCTGGATGGGCACAATGTGATGCTATATACAGTGCATTTTGTCTCCTCGCCATCCTGACTTTGGAGCAAAGAAAATATAATGTGAGTCTATGTTTATTGGGAATTGCATTTGCATTTAAACTGCAATCAGTGTTCATACTTCCGTTATTTTTCTTCGTATATTTTGTAAGGCGGGAATTTTCTATTCTTCGATTTGCTCTCATTCCATTAAGCATGATGGGAATTTCACTTCCAGCAGTGTTGTGGGGGGGGAGGAGACTTACAGAGGTCTTTACAATTTACGCAAACCAGACCAATAGCTACCAGAGTATTTCAATGAATTACCCGTCGGTATGGCTCCTTTTATGTAATGCGGGGGATGTTTTTCAATATAGCATTATGAAGAAATTTACAATCGGTATTACTGCATTTGTATTGAGCTTAATGATATTTTGGTGGCTACAAAAAGGGTACAAAACAGAAGGAAAGAATCTTTATATTATGGCATATCTGCTATGTTATACATGCGTTCTTTTTTTACCGTCAATGCATGAGAGGTATGGCTTCTTATATGAACTTTTGGCAATTGTCCTGGCTGTCATGGTACCAAAAATGACAGTGCTGAGTATAGCATTAATGTGCATAAGCATGAATACTTATGGAGCATATTTATTTGGACATAGTACGAATTTACTGACTTTGACGTGGTTGAATATAGTGGTTTATGTTGCAAGCATTTTTATGCTTAGAAAAGAACTTGCTACAGATACAAAGGAAAGAGAGGATATATTGAATGGAAGATAAACCGGTACTGAGGACAATGAACAAGAAGTACTTCCGGTAACGACACCATTATTTAGAGAAGAATTGAGAAAGCTGAACGAAGCTGGAAAAATAGCCGAGACAAGCCGTGTTTTATTTGTGAATGATGGCTCAAAGGATGAAACATGGAAGATTATTTCGGATCTGGCTAAGAGAGATGAACATTTTATTGGAATATCCCAAAGCAGAAACCGCGGACATCAGAATGTAGTATTGGCTGGTCTGATGGATTCGAGAGACAAATGTGATATTACCATTTCCATAGATTGCGATGGTCAAGATGATATTGCAGCTATGGGCGAAATGGTTGATCAATATCTTCAGGGATATGAGGTTGTCTACGGAGTCAGAAGCAAGCGTGATACGGATACGTTCTTCAAGCGGTTTACGGCAGAGAGTTTTTATAAGCTGCTGAATGCAATGGGAGCCGAGGTAGTATTCAATCATGCAGATTACAGATTGATTTCATCTCGGGTATTGGATGGAGGTAGATGGAGCGGATGACGGGAGTCGAACCCTACCTGACCGATGCTATAAAGCCGCTAAATACCAGTGATTTAGCGGCTTTATTCATCTGATTTCAGTCCTGTATGACAACACGTTGACAACAATTTGGGAACGACTTATCTTGCGTTTCCCTACTTACAGCACTTTAGTTGTTGCACCTTAATTATTCCTTTTGGAATATTTGTGGTATATTAATTGCCGTGAAGCAATTGAAAAGGAGCCTCGCAGGCTTAAGGACAAAGGACATCATATGACAGCGGCACTTGGCGACAGGATACGCAAACTCATGCGGCAGCATGGCATCAATCAGTCCCAGCTCGCCGCGCGAGCCGGGACGACCCAGCCGAACATCTCGAAATACCTCGCGGGGGAACGAGAGCCCGCGTCGAGCACGCTCGCGAACATAGCCACGGTCCTGCACACCACATCGGAATATCTGCTGGGCCTGCCCGAATCAAACGCCGATACGCCGTTCGGCACAATCAAGGCATACTGCGCCAGGCATGGCGGCGATCTCAGCGAGGAGGAGACACGAGATCTCATCATGACTCTGTTGACTGCAAGGGAACAAGGAGGACATCACGGGATACAGGATTGACGACCCGTCGTTTTATCAGGAGTTGAAATGGAGCGTGGTGGACGCATTCCAGCAACTCGGCTACATCAGGCTGCCCATCGATCCATCAGAGTTGCTGGATGCGCACGGAATTCAAACGATACCCTATCAGATTGCATTCAACCCATCTGTCTCCTTGGATGACTTGATGACGCTCTGTGGCTGCCCAAGTGGCATCTCATTCACAATTAGCGCAAACGGCAATGACAGCCGATACATTGCCTGCAATCTCCAGGAGAACTCAGGAAGGATTCGTTTTACCAAATTGCATGAAATGGGACACATCATGCGAGGCCATCTCCGAGACAGCGAGCTTGCCGAAATCGAAGCGAATTTCTGGGCGAAGTACGCTATCGCACCCCAAGTACTCATCGAAGAGCTCGGCCTCACGACCATCGAGGAAATCTCTCAGCGATTCGGCACCTCGCTGGAATGCGCTTCCAACATCCTGAACCAGCATGCGAACTGGCTGCGCCATCGCCATGATGACGAAGCGCTCGACGCCAGCATCCTCGAACTCTACGCACGCGGACTCCTCTTGGAAAGGAGAGACGAGAAGCAGCCCGACCCAGCACAGATTCTGCAATAAAAAACGGCGCGAACCGGCAAGTTCTCGCACCGTGGTTCAGACGGCCCGCAATGGACTATCTCGCACATCCCATTGTGCCACCGTCTGGACCGCCCACTCATACAAACAGGTGAAGCGCACCGCATTCTCACAATGCTGGCGCACCTTCAAGATGGCATGCGGCAAGGCGCCGCAGGAAAGGACATATGGCATATGTCGGACAGCAAGCAACGGTATTCGGACAGCTCGCGCAGCTACATCGGCAACGACGTCCCCAGTTCCACGGTGGATCGCAAACGATACGACAGCAGCAAAGCCCGCGAGGCAAAATGGAACGAGAACTGGAAGAAGCAGCCAGTCAACCTCAATGACATCGTCAACCGGTTCACTCCCGGAGTCCAAGGTCGCAGGAAAGGCGTCAAGTACGTGTTCGAAAACGCCCGGTGGAGAATCGACGCGGATATGGTGGCAAGCTATTTGCGCATATACGACAAAAAAGCCAAAAGTCATATCCGGCTTGACGGTTCTATTTCAGACGATCGGATGGAGACCCATTTCAAAATCCTTAAGCGAAAGGAGATGCACTAATAATGCGTTTCGTACTGTTTCTTACCTTGAGGGGGCAATCGACGATGGCTTCATCCCGCACTTCGACACAAATAATCAGATTCCACTAGAACAAGATGGCCGCACCGAAAGTTACGGACTAACAGAGGAGGACGAGGACCTTCTGTACGAGGACTTCGTCATTCCGGTGAACGATTTGTGCAATTCACTCATCGGACCTAGCGATGTGGACTACCTCAACGCTGAACAATGCAAGCTCATGCTCGGCTGGCTCGAGCAGCGGCTCAAGAAGCCAATCAGCCCACGGCTCGAAACAATCTACCGCAAGCTCATCGAATTCTCCAGCAAGGCCATCAAGCTGAACACCGGCATAGTCTTCGATCTCTAGGCAAGGCGATGAACATGAAATCCACCTATGATCTCATCGGCACTTTCTGGGACGGCAGGCCCGCCGACGCTGCTACGGAGACGGTTCCCTACGATCCCCTGATACCGGAGATTGGAACGCCCTACTGCCTGTTCGACGCCCACGGCAAACAGCGCAGCATCCGACTCTCGGCATTATTCGCCGTGCGGGATGAAACGGACTGGGAACACGTCAAGGCGCCCCTGACCGGCTGCCGTCAAATCGCAGTGATCGACGATTGCCATCCCCGGTTCCAAGGCCAGGCAGTGCAGCAGTTTCACCAGCATCGTCTGCGCCAAGTGCTGTGCCTGCTGCGATGCGAAATCCCGGGGGCGCACGTCCTTGTCATGAAGTTTTCCAACGCGGGAAGGGCGGCATGAACCGATCCATCGCATCATTCGAAGAGCTCATCGACCGCTACGCCAACTATCTCAGCGGTAAGGGCATTCAGTTCAATCCACAGGGTTTCCCGATGCTTCAGCCACAGATGTATCTGGACGAATGGCCGGAGCTCATGGTGCCGTACCGGGATCGCAAGGCGCGATTCGTCCATGATCCTTCCCATACCGTGCTTTGTCTGTTCACCAGTGACATGCGGATATACCCGCGACTGGAGAAGGCCCTCGACGACATCCCGGAATACTCGCGGTATATGGGTGCCGTTGGCTCGGACCTCACCGTCACTTCGGACATGGATCTGGAATGGCAGCAGACAATCATGCTGCTTAATCAGCTCTGTCTGGCGGCATTGGCGGTGAACGGCGTCAAAATCGTGCAGAATCTCAGATGCGGCTCCCATTCCTCCGGCGTGAACATGATTTTCCTGCATACGCTGCGCCTGCGATTGTCACGCCAACCCATCGCGAACCACCACCATCCCCCAGGAAACGGAACGCATTGTTTTCCCAGCCGCGTCAGCGGTCCGGAGGCTTCGCCGACCATGGGATCCGGGCCTCCCGGCAAGCCGCCCCACGTCTGTGGAGCGAGCATGTGTGGCCACACATGCGTCGCTTGCTAACCACCATCCCAGCCACGGGAATGACAGAGGATTTCCCTCGTATGTCGAACCGGACATGCCATGCTCCTTTCACCCATCGTCAAAGACGAATCCATGCCGGGATCGATGAAGATCCCGACACCAACACTAGGAAGCATCAAGGCCTCCCAGTTTGGACATTAGCCCGGCTGCGACGAAGCTGGTTTAGACGGTGAACGTCCGGAGAAAAACGGAGAAGCGCCACGGATGATTCCGTGGCGCTTCCTTCATGGCGGCATCACCGTCGTGTGTGGCTGGATTGTCACATGCCGGTGAATCGGTCGAAGTATTCGCGGAACCGGTCGATAACGCGGGTCTTCATCACCTCGTACGCGTTGCTGGGAGCAAAGCGCGACACCGGCGGCAGCATCGACACGATCCTGGTGCCGTCCGCGTCCACGCGTCCTTCTTTGAAGCAGTCGATGATGAACTGCTCAGCCCGTCCCGTCTTCAGGTGCTCCTCGCTGACAATGCGCTCGAATTCCTCCTGCTTCTTGCGGACGATGTATTCCTTCCAGTCGTGCTGCACGTCCGCGCCTGAGGACAGGGACTCGACGAACGAGTCGATGAGGTCCTTCTTGCTGCGCAGATCCGGGGAGGCCATGACGGTGCGGTCGATGTCCGCGAGGATCGACCTGTCCCTCACGTGCCCGTCATGGTATTTGGCTACAAGTTCGAGGATGTAGTCGATGTTCACCTCGATCTGCCGGACGAGCTCGGCCTCGAACACCACATCATCGTTGATGGCCTCCCGGTCGGCCTCCTCGCGGCTGCGCCGCTGCTGGTACAGGTCGATGTACACGCTCTGATAATCCTGCAGATCACGCATGCTCAAAGTGTCGTCGCCAGTGAAGTCGTCGAACGCCTGGAGGATGTTGCGCAGGCGCAGGATCGAACCAAACAGCGTGAGGAAGTCCTTGACCGCCTCCTCGCCGATAATCTCCTCGCCCAACGGGAACCGGTTGATCAGCTGCCCGGTTTTCTCGTTGTACGTTTCGAGGTATTCCGCGTAGGGCTTGAGCACGACCGTGCCCTTCGCATCCCTGTCACCGAACAAAGCCAACGCGTCGTCGACTTCCTGACGCAGGTCACGGAAGCAGACGATGTTGCCGAACGTCTTCACGGAGTTCAGGATGCGGTTGGTACGACTGAACGCCTGCATCAGCCCGTGCTGTTTGAGATTCTTGTCGACCCACAAGGTGTTCAGCGCGGTCGCGTCGAACCCAGTCAGGAGCATGTTCACCACGATCGCCATGTCCAGATCACGGTTCTTGAGCCGCATACACAAGTCCTTGTAATAGTTCTCGAACTGGTCGGCCGCGGTGGAGAAACTCGTCGCGAACATGCGATTGTAATCTTCGATCGCATTGTCGAGGAAGTCGCGCGACGACTGGTCGAGGCCGGTGGTGTCGAAGTCCTCGTCATCGATGAAGCCCTGCGAGTCGGGTTCCTCCTCGTTGGGCGCGAAACTGTAGATCAAGGCGATCTTCAACGCCTCACCACCACGCTTCGTCTGTTGGCGCTGGAACTCGGTGTAATACTGTTTCGCCATGCCGATCGAGTCGGCCGCGAACAGCGCGTTGAAACCGCGCACGCGTCGGTCCTTGAGCTGGTAGGACGACTGGCGTTTGGTTTTCTGGTCGAAATGGTCGAGCACGTACGACACGACCGCGCCCACACGCCTCGGATCGGCCAACGCTTTGGCCGCGTCGATGCCGTACACCTGCTTGTCCGCGACGCCCTCCTTGCGGCGCACGGTGTCCACATAGCCGATACGGAACGGCAGCACGTTGCCGTCACGGATCGCGTCCACCACCGTGTACGAGTGCAGACAATCACCGAACGCCTGGCTCGTGGTCCGCAGGTTCGGGTCGCCCCCGGTCGTCGCGTTCACGGCGAAGATCGGCGTGCCCGTGAACCCGAACAAGTGATAGTTCCTGAAATGTTTGGTGATGGCCGTGTGCATCTGACCGAACTGGCTGCGATGGCATTCATCGAAGACCAGCACCACGTGCTTCGAATACACGGCATGCTTCGGATTGGAGCGGATGAACGAGGAAAGCTTCTGGATCGTGGTGACGATGATCTTGGCGTCCGAGTCGGCCAGCTGGGCGGCGAGCACCTTGGTGCTTTTGTTGGAGTTGACCGCGCCCTTCTTGAACCGTTCATACTCTTTGATGGTCTGATAGTCCAGGTCCTTGCGGTCCACGACGAACAGGACCTTGTCCACGCCGTCCATGCCGCTGGCGAGCTGCGCGGTCTTGAAACTCGTCAACGTCTTGCCGCTGCCCGTGGTATGCCATATGTAACCGCCCGCGTCCGGCGTGCCGAGCTTCTTCGGATCGTATTCGCCGATGAGGATGCGGTTGAGGATGCGTTCGGTGGCGGCGATCTGGTACGGGCGCATCACCAGCAGGTCATGCTCGGCCGTATACACGCAGTACTTCGTCAGGATGTTCAACAACGCGTGGCGAGCGAGGAACGTTTTGGCGAACCCCGTAAGGTCGGCGATGACCCGGTTGCGCCCGTCGGCCCACCAGCTCGTGAACTCGAAACTATCCGACGTCTTCTGCGAACGCCCCGCCAAACGCCGGCCCTCGCTCTCATCGAGATGACGGTAGCGCGTGGTGTTGCTGTAATACTTGGTGTGCGTGCCGTTCGAGATGATAAAAATCTGCGCGTACTCGTACAGGCCCGATCCGGCCCAGAAGCTGTCACGCTGGTAACGGTTGATCTGGTTAAACGCCTCCTTGATCACCACGCCCCGTCGCTTCAGCTCGATCTGCACCAACGGCAGGCCGTTGACCAAAATCGTCACATCATACCGGGTCGGATGGCTGCCGCCCTCCTCCTTGAACTGGTGAAGCACCTGGAGGCGGTTGCTGTGAACATGCACCTTGTCGATGAGACGAATATTCTTCGTCGTGCCATCGTCACGGTTCAGAATCTGGATGTTGTCCTCCTGGATCATCCGGGTCTTCTCCTCGATACCCGCCGCGGGAGACGCCACAACCTCGTCCAGGAACCGCCGCCACTCACCGTCGGTGAACTCAAGGTCGTTGAGCCGTTCGAGCTGGACACGCAGATTCGCCAGCAACTCCGTCTCGGTGTGAATGGAAAGCCGCTCATAGCCCTGGGATTCCAGAATGCGCAGCAACTCCTCCTCGAGATCGGCCTCGCTCTGATAAGAGGCCTCACGCTCGTGGTCGGGCTCGTACTCGGCGACCACCGTGCTCTCCGACCCATCGGCCACGAGCTTGTACAGTTTGCCGCCGTCCGGCAGCGTCTCATCCGACCGCTCCGTCATCCCTGAGGCTCCTTCCGCATCCGTATACACCCGCCATCCTACCCGCGGGGATCCTGCGATAGGAGTTGCAGCCTGCCCAATAATTAAGAATATTCCTTTTGGAATATTTGTGATATATTTATTGCCGTGAAGCAATTGAATACGAGCCTGATGGCTCAGGGACAAAAGGAAGACCAATGACATCGTTGCTTGGCGACAGGATGCGTGAACTCATGCGGCAACACGGCATCAACCAGTCGCAGCTTGCGGCAAGAGCCAACACGACGCAGCCGAACATCTCGAAATATCTCGCGGGGGAACGCGAACCAGCATCCGGCACCCTCGCCAACATAGCCACCGCTTTGCATACCACGTCGGAATATCTGCTGGGCCTGCCTGAATCACCCACCGATACCCCGTACGGCACGATCAAGGCGTACTGCGCCCGGCATGGCGGAGAACTCAGCGAGGCGGAAACGCGGGATCTCATCATGACGCTGCTGGCCGCAAGGGAGACAAAGGACAAAGGAGGGCATCACGGGATGCAAGATTAACGATCCGTCGCTTTTCCAGGAGCTGAAATGGAGCGTGGTGAACGCGTTTCAAAAGCTCGGATACATCAGGCTGCCCGTCGAACCGTCGGAACTGATGGAGACATACGGAATCCAGGCATTGGCCTATCAGTCGGTATATGATTCGTCGTCTCTGGATGATCTGATGGAGCTGTGCCGTTGTCCGAGCGGTCTTTCATTCACGGTCACCGAGAACGGACACGATCTTCGTTACGTCGCATGCAATCTTCAGGAAACTCCGGGACGCGTCCGCTTCACGAAGCTGCATGAAATCGGCCATCTTTTGCGTGGCCATCTTCAGGACAGCGAACTCGCGGAAATCGAGGCGAATCTCTGGGCAAGTACGCCATCGCACCTCCGGTGATCATCGAGGAACTGGGGATTACGACCGCCGACGAGGTCGCGCAACGGTTCGGCACTTCCATGGTTCGGCACTTCCATGGAATGTGCGTCGAATGTTCTCAGTCAGCATTCGAACTGGCTCTGGCATCGCCAGAACGACAAGGACATCGATGCCAGCATTCTCGCACTCTACAAGCGAGGGCTGCTGTTGGAACAGAGAGAGGAGGAAACCGCCAATCCGATGCAGTTGCAATAAAGAACGGTGTGTGAACCGGCAAGTTCGCACACCGTGTATTCAGACGGTCACAATGGATCATCCTGCACATGCCATTGTGTCACCGCCTGAACTATTCATTCGTGCAAACGGGCGAAGCGCACCGCATTCTCACAACACGCGGGCGCGTCTTCGATACGACGTGCGGCGAATCGCCGCAGAAAGCACAGATGGCATATGTCGGACAGTAAGCAAAGATATTCGGATAACTCACACGGCTACGTCGACAACGATGTTCCCAATTCCACGGTGGATCGCAAGCGCTACGACAGCAGCAAGAACCGTGAAGCGAAGTGGAACGAGAACTGGAAGAAGCAGCCAGTCAATCTCAACGACATCGTCAACCGGTTCACGCCCGGCGCGCAGGGGCGACGGAAAGGCGTCAAATACGTGTTCGAGAACACCAGATGGCGGATCGACGCGGACATGGTGGCCGGATATCTGCGCATCTACGACAAAAGAGCAAAGAAGCACGTCACACTTGACGGGATTCCCGGAGGGAATGAAGAAACCCATTTCAAGATCCTCAAGAGAAAGGAAATGTGATCATGGAGCTGATTCTTATCCTCAGCCTTGAAGGCCTCGACTACTACGACTACATTCCCGAAACCTTCCAAGCAAGGCCGGAACAGATAGAATCATTTGAGCTAACGGAGGAGGACGAGGATCTCCTCGACGAAGATTTCGTTGACCCGATAGACAGGCTGTGCAACTCGATCATCGAACCTACAGACGTGGACTATCTCAATGCCGAGCAATGCAAGCTCATGCTCGGCTGGCTCGAACAGCGCCTCAAGGAGCCGGTCAACCCGCGGCTCGAAACGATCTATCGCAAGCTCATAGAGTTCGCCCACAAGGCCATCGAGCTGAACACCGGCATAGTCTTCGATCTCTAGGCAAGGCGGCAAACATGAAATCAACGTATGATCTCATCGGCACGTTCTGGGACGGCAGACCCGGCGGCACCGTTGCGGAGACGATTCCCTATGATCCCTTGATGCCGGAGGCAGGAACGCCGTACTGCCTGTTCGACATTGACGGCAAACAACGCGGCGTTCGCCTCTCGGCATTGTTCGCCGTGCGAAACGACGAGGACTGGGATCGAATCAGGAAATCCGTAGCCAAATGCCGTCGAATCGCCGTGATCGACGACTGCCGCCCACGATTCGGCGGAGCGGCTGCCCAACGGTTCCACGAGCGAAGATTGCGTCAAACGGTACATCTGCTGCAAAGCGACGTTCCCGAAGCGCAAGTTTGCGTCATGAAGCTTCCCGTTATGGAAAGGGCCGTATGAACAGATCCATAGCGTCATTTGAAGGTCTTATCGACCGCTATGCCGACTATCTTGACGAGCAAGGAATCAAGTTCGACCCACAGGGCTTTCCGATACTCGAACCGCAGATGTACTTGGACGAATGGCCGGAACTCATGGTGCCGTACCGGGACCGCAAGGCGCGCTTCGTTCACGACCCGTCACAGACCGTGCTCTGCCTGTTCACCGGCGACGCTCGGATATACCCGCAACTGGAGAATGTTCTCAACGACATTCCGGAATACCGGCAGTATCTGGGAGCCGTCGGTTCGGATCTCACCGTCACCTCGGATATGGATCCGGAATGGCAACGAGCGGTCATGCTGGTCAACCAGCTGTACACGGCGGCATTGGCAGTAAACGGTGTCAAGGTCGTTCAGAATCTCAGATGCGGATCTCCTGAAACCATCAGCTGTCTAGGCAGCGTTCCGTCGGGAGTGATGTGCGCCACGAGCACGCTGGGATGCGCGGACACCGAGTCCGAGCTGGATTTGACGTTCGTGGAAAAGATGTTTGCCGTCAGACCCGGCAAGCTGCTGTTCTATGGCAAGCGTGACCCCATCATGGAGCATCAAACGGATGTCGCCGGAGTGCCGTACAAGACCTACCCCGATGTACATGCGCTTTACAAAAGAGGAAGCAAGGAATCCCGCGATTAGATTCCTTGACGGCTACCTGATCCTCGTGATAATGCAATGCCGGAGTTGCAGCGACCTATTCCCAGTGCAAAGCCGTTGCGATTCCGGCGGCGTATTCGTCGTCGATGTCGAGGAAACGCCGTATCTCCATGACGTAATCGTCGTTGTCTTCAATGTGCTTCACGAGGTACATGAGCGCGAGCAACGAGGAAGCCACGGACTTCTCCCCATAGGTGAAATCCGTGAACGTTTTCGTCATGTCACGCGTCATGGGCGACGGGATGACCATCTCCCGATACCACAGCCTGGCATGATGCGAGCACAGGTTGCGCAGATAGACCATGGCGTGCACGACCTCGGAGGATGTGCGCAGATTGGTGTGCAGTCCCACCGATTTGTACAGTTCCCTGAGCGCTTTGGCGTCCGTATGCAGGGAGAGCATGCAGGACAGGGTGTCGAACGGGAACGTCTCGACGGCCGCCCACACGGGCACCGGCCTGCCGCTGCGCCGGTAATGGCGGATGCACACCTCGTTGGACATGCCTATCCACTTGTTCATGTTGTTCAGCAGGCCATCGCGCAGGAGAACGCCGCGCTTGTTGCGCACGGCCTGATAGGATCCGGGATCCATGTACGTGTAGGCGTCGCCGTTGGACGCCAGCAGGTACGCGAACCTCGAACGCAATGCGAGCTCCACCTTCGCGGTTCCCTTGAGGATGATGTTGCGCAGCTCCTCGTCCATCATGTAAGGAACAAGGAAGTCGACGTCACGCGTGCCGGCCTTGAACCTGTTGTCACCATTGGCGGGATTGATCTGGAAGGAACGGAAATAGCCGGAGAGGCGATAATAGTTGCAGTCGAAGAGCGCCCTGCGAAGACGCGTCTCATCCGTGACCGTCAGGCCGCGCTCCTTCATCAGGCCGACCATCTGGTCGATGGTTTTCGCGGGCTTTGCTTCCGCCCCAGTATGAGAAGAGCCCCCTGGTTTGAGCACTGTGAGTAGGCTTAGGGAGCTGCTGTTATCCACCATGCTAAACGCTTCCATGGTCCGGCATTCGACTGCACACCGACCAGCAGCAAATCTCATATGAGGAGGTCAGGCGGCGAGCCTGTCGAACGACAGGAGACGGTCGCGGTAATACTCGTACTGCCTACGCCGGGCCTCGATCTCCGCAGGCAAACCAGACGACAAATCATTAGTAAGCCTGTCAAAACGGTCAAGAATGGACACGATTCGCTCCTGCTCATCCAAAGATGGCATCGGAATCTCAATTTTGGCCATGGACTCGCCGTTGACGCGTAATACCTTTGTTCCGGTTATAAATTTTTTCTTCTGCTGCTGGAATAACTCCGACTGAAAATAGTAAGCCATATACTTCGGATTCTGGTGATGTCTGAATACGTAAGCATCGCCGCTGATGGCAATCGGTTTTTCTCCCAGCCATGCACATGCCTTGCAAACATCTTCCTCGTTTTCACTTGTCGTAGCTATAACCAGATCACCTTGGTAGGCTTTCTTCTTTTTTTCCGCCAGCTGCGGATCTATAAATGACTTCGTATGGTCAGTAAATAAGCCATAG
This sequence comes from bacterium, assembly GCA_963595445.1. Lineage (GTDB taxonomy): Bacteria > Actinomycetota > Actinomycetes > Actinomycetales > Bifidobacteriaceae > Bifidobacterium. The sequence goes on along the minus strand of CAVBHJ010000025.1, from coordinate 3,871 downwards.
TACGTATAAATCTGCCCATAGTGGATACAGCCAACCCCGGAATCTTGAAAATCCTTTTTTTGGATTCCATTGCCACGAATAAATTCTCCGACATCGCCCAATTTTAGCCATGGGACTCTCTCTCTATCGAATGTGAGGAGTTGGTCACGATAATGGGCGTACTGCTTCCTCCGCGCCTCCAGCTCCGCCTCCAGCTCCGCCTCCAGCGAGCTGAACGAATCCAAAATCCGAACGATCTCCTCCTGCACCGGCAATGGCGGGATTGGAACGGCGATTTTTGCCAAGTCATCCTTCTTGATTTCCATTACCTTAGTTCCATGCACATATGCGCGCTTACGCTGAAAGAAATCCAGCGTTTGGAAATAGTAAGAAAGATATTTCGCGTTCTGGTGATGCCTAACAACGATTGAATGGCCACCAGTCACGATATCCGATTCACCAAGCCATGCAACTGACTTACATACATCCTCAAGATTTTCGCTAGTGGCTGTCACAATCAAGTCATTTGGATGGACCTTAAGGAGTTTGTCTGCGAGCTTCTTGTCTACGAACGAAATAGTCTGAGCCGTAAAAGTATTGTATCGCGTATAAATCTGACCATAATGGATACATCCAATGCCTTCGTCCGTAAAATCCTTCTTTTGCAGACCGTTTCCTCGGTATAACTTCGCAATAGCACCCAGAGGCCTACGCTCAACCCCGTTCGGACAATATTCCGCAATCAAATCGTCAATCCTGCTCATTGCCAGCCTCCAAGTCTGCGATAATGGCGTCGATCTGGGTGCGCAGCTCGTTTTCGCGGGCCACGATGTCGGCGATCTGCTTGTTGAGCTCAGTGATATTAACGACTTCGCGTTCGTCTTTGGGCTGCACGTAGCCGCTGACCGACAACACGTAATCGTTCTTACGGATATCCTCCAGCGAAGCGACGGCGGAGAAATGCTCAACCGGGTCGCGTTTCACATAGGCATCCATGATGGCGGCGATGTCGTCGGGTGAAAGCTGGTTCTGGTTGCCGACGTGCACGAATCGTTCCGACGCGTCGATGAACAACACGCTGTCGTCGGTCTTCGATTTCTTAAGCACGATGATGCAGGTGGCGATGGAGGTGCCGAAGAACAGGTTTGGTGGCAGCTGGATCACCGCGTCGATGAAATTGCCCTCCAGCAGGTATTTGCGAATCTTCTGTTCCTTGCCACCACGGTACAGCACGCCGGGAAATTCGACGATCGCGGCCGTGCCGTTCGATGCCAGCCAGGAGAGCATGTGCATGGTGAACGCCAGATCGGCCTTCGACTTCGGCGCGAGCACGCCCGCCGGCGCGAAACGCGGGTCGTTGATCAAGGTCGGGTCGTCGTCGCCCTCCCACTTGGTGGAATACGGCGGGTTCGACACGATCACCTCGAACGGCTCGTCATCCCAATGCTGCGGGTTGATGAGCGTGTCACCGTACGCGATGTTGAAATGGTCGTAGTTCACGTCGTGAAGGAACATGTTGATACGGCACAGGTTGTACGTGGTCAGGTTCTTCTCCTGCCCGTAGAAGCCCTGCCTCACATGCTCCTTGCCCAGCACCTTGATGGACTGCAACAGCAGGGAGCCTGACCCGCAGGCCGGATCGTAGACCTTGTTCACCTCGCTCTTGCCATGCGTGGCGATGCGGGTCAGCAGCTCGCTGACCTCCTGCGGGGTGAAGAACTCGCCGCCAGACTTGCCCGCATTCGCCGCGTACATCGTCATCAGATACTCGTACGCGTCGCCGAACGCGTCGATTTTGTTGTCTGCGAAGCTTTCCGTGCCCAAGTCCAGATTGCCGATGGCGTTGAGCACCTTCACCAGCTTCGCGTTGCGTTCCAGCACGGTGTCGCCGAGCTTGCGGCTGTTCAGGTCCAGGTCGTCGAACAGGCCGCGCAGACTCGCCTCGGAACGCGAACCGATGGCCGAGGCCTCGATGTTCTTGAACACGCGCTGCAACGTCTCGTTCAGGTTCTCGTCCCCATCCGCACGATTGCGCACGTTGGCGAACAGGTCGGACGGGAGGATGAAATAGCCCTTCTCCTCCACCATCGACTTACGCACCTGCTCGGCCATGGAATCATCGAGCTGGGCATAGTCGAAACTTGCGTCGCCGGCCTGGTGCTCGTACTCGTTGAGATAGGAGGTGATGTCCTCGGAGATGAACCGGTAGAACAGGAAACCCAGCACGTACTGCTTGAAATCCCAACCATCCACCGAACCACGCAACACGTTGGCGATGTTCCAAATCGTCTTATGCAACTCCGCGCGCTGCGCGCCACCATCCGTCATACCGGACACCCTCTCCCGAAAACCTGCCTAAATTAGGCCTACATACCACATCAAGGATACCCAAAACGCGTTAACCCTCGCCAACGAAATCGGACGCCATCGTTCATTATTCACTCGCTGAAACACCCGTTTCCTCAGAACCTACCAACCTACCGACCTACTTTAGACTTTCTTAGGTAGGTCGGTAGATTGCATGAGTAGGTCGCGAAAACCCTTACGGCAGTAGTAAGTAGGCGGGTAGGTTGGTAGGTCGCTTAGATGAGTGAGTACCAGTTTCCGTTCCGCACGCCTTTCCCGTCCCTGATCTTCCCCGAAGCAACTAGATTATCCAAGGCCTCGTTCATGCTGTCTTTTTGTCGCTTTGAGAGAGCACGGCTCAATTCGCCTTTGGAAACAGACGGCTTGGTCGAAGCGGACAGCAAATCCATAATGCGTTCCTCCGTCGCGCGGCGGGAACGGATATCGACCTGTTCCCGAACCATCTCATCTTCCTCTTTGTAGTCTGCGCGACGACTGAGGCTTTCCGCCTTGTATTCGCGCAGGTTCTCCTCGTAGCACGCGCGGGAGTATTGCATCAGTACGCCTGCGAGTTCCCAATCCTCCTGCGTGATTTCAACCGCTTGTGGGTCTTCGAGCAGACGAAGCGCCGCCGCCAGCTTTGCTCGCAGATACATGCCATGCGCACGGCGCGGGTCTCCTCCACGCTCTCTGTTGACCCTCAACTTATCAGCAATGATCTCAGCCTCCACCAAGGGAGGCAACCGCATGGGACGCATCCGAAGATGACTGGCACCCAGCGTGGAATCGTTGGCCTTGGCATAGCTTCCGCGCTCGTAGAGACGGTTCATCTGCTCGATGGGATAATCCTCGGAAAGCCTTGGTGTTGTATGGAAACCTCGTCAATGAGGACAGCGCGATCGGTTTCTCGTCAACGGCGCGCACGTTGAGTCTGTCGCTGTACGCGGAGACGTAGAGGAACCGTTGCTGGAATCCGACACCAATTCCTGCCTCGAACATTCCCATCATCGACGGCTGGGCCGAGAACACTACAACAGCTCTATACCCATGTTCGGGAATTGTTACGGACAGCTCTCTGTTCTTGGTGTAATCGCCGATTTGCTGCCCGGAAAATAAAGACAGCACCTCTGCTTGAAAATTGCTTTCCTTTGCGTTCGACAACGCTTTGAAATTGGACGCCTCGGAATACCTGAGCATGGCGCGAGGGCTTTTGCGGCCTTCGATGGGGCGAAGCGGCTGCATTGCGTGTCAAGCATGTGGGCACTCAGAACAATCGCCTCAAGGTGCGGTTGAGCTGGGTCCGTTCCGGAAAGGATCACTTCGAAGGCGCTCCCAAAACTTGGGAGGTACGAGATGTTCCTGTCCCCCAGCAAGTGATGTCCGCCATCAAAGAACAGTGCAAAGGCAAGGGACCTGAGGATTTAGTATTTACCGCACCATCCGGAGGACACCTCCGCGAGCAATCTGCGAAGAACCATGGCTGGTACGCAAGGGCATTACGCGATTCCGGCGTCCCCACACTGACCTGCCATGATCTTCGGTATAC
>CAVBHJ010000024.1:0-29536 GCA_963595445.1 bacterium | reverse complement strand
TAGCGCACTTCCCTGACACGGAAGGGGTCACAAGTTCGAATCTTGTATCGCCCACGCGAAGCGGATAACGAAGCCGGAAACGGCTGAGGTATCCCACGGGTGATTGGCGCAGCGGCTAGCGCACTTCCTTCACACGGAAGGGGTCATAGGTTCGATTCCTATATCACCCACTGAATTCTTGCTTCTCACGGCAGGAATTCTTTGCGGACATAGCTTAGTTGGTAAAGCGCAACCTTGCCAAGGTTGAGACCGCGGGTTCGAGTCCCGTTGTCCGCTCCAGTAAAACCTCAGGATTTCGGTTCTGAGGTTTTTTTGTTTTTCGCAACGGTTATCGGGATTGGCAGAGTTGCCGTACTCCGGAACGCCGGGACTTGACACTCCGGAGATTTTTTGGGCTATAAGCCAAAATGTGTGCCTGGAAGTGGTGTCATTCAGTAGCGTCCGGATATCACGTGCCTGTGTGGAATTCGTTCTGAAGGATTTCTGATATTTTTTGGGCCACAATCGGAAGATACGGTCATTTCTTGCTAATTGTGGCCGTAAGGGGGTAATGTACCATCGTATCCTGAGTCCCTCATACACCACAAGAACGGCCATTTTCCAACGATTCATGACTCACGCACCAAGATAGCCAAACACACGTGGCTGCCACAAGTGGGAAATATGCCCGTATCTCCCACTTGTGCGCACACCCCACCGCCATCGACACGCGGTGGTGCCAGCAAAAAGCCGCTCTATGCTTCCATGCCGTCCCACGCATAGTCGAGATGCATGAATTCCGGAACCTTGTACCATTTGACCGGATATCCGGCGCCGTGCGCGCAGAACACCGAATCCGGCGTGTTCTCCAAATCGGATTCCGGATCGTAGACGGTCTGTTCAATCACCTCGTCGTCGTTATGACACGGCCTGTATCCGCAGAACACGCAACTCAAGTGGCCCCTGCCGTGCGTGTATGCATTCACGTCCATCGCGTAATCGCGCATTTCGGAAACCGGCGCGGTGCCGTTCAATACCATGTATTCGCCATCCCCCGCAGGAGAATCGAACGAGCCACCCATACGCTGAATGTCGGCCATGGCACGGCCGACCATATCCTGAGGAACCTCCAAACGGAACCCGTACCACGGTTCCAGCAGCCGGCAATCGCCCCTCTTCTTCGATTCCATCAATCCCTGTCGAATCGCACGATACGTGGCCTGACGGAAATCACCGCCCTCCGTATGCTTCAAATGCGCACGACCGGTCAGCAATGTGATGCGCATATCCGTAATCGGCGAGCCGGTAAGCGTGCCCAAATGCTCACGTTCCTCGAAATGCTGCATGATCAGCCGCTGCCAATTGCGGTCAAGCACGTCCTCACTGCACACTGTGGCATACTGCATACCACTGCCCTGCGGCAACGGCTCCAACAACACATGGGTTTCGGCATAGTGGCGTAACGGCTCGAAATGTCCCACGCCTTCAATCGGCGTGGCAATCGTCTCCTTGTAAAGAATGCCGCCCGGACCGAACGTAACATCCAAACCGAAACGGTCATGCATCATCTGCTGAATGATCTCCAACTGCACCGCGCCCATCAACTGCAGATGCACTTCCTCAAGACGCGCCTGCCATACGACATGCAGCAGCGGATCCTCATCCTCCAACTCTCGCAACGCAACAAGGCACTTGTGGACGTCGCACTCCCCCGGTTCCAACGTATACGTAAGCACCGGCTGCAGCACCGGATTATCACCGTCCAGCTCTTTACCGAGACCCTGCCCCGGAAACGTCTGCGTGAGGCCCGTAACGGCACATACCGTGCCTGCGGGTACGGCATCGACCGTCGTGAACTTCGCACCGGAATAGACACGCACCTGATCGGCTTTCTCATGCCATGTTCCGTCATCGTCACGGGACTCGCGGACGGAACCGGGACGTGAGGTGCCCGTCAGCATGGACTTCGCCGCGAAATCGCCACCGGTCACTTTCAGCCAAGTCAGACGGTTGCCTTGCGCATCATGCGATACCTTATATATACGCGCACCGAACTCGCCATCATAGTGCGGCTCTTCGGCATAACGTTCGAAGCCCGCGACGAACGCCTCGATGCCTTCCATCTTCAACGCGGAACCGAAAAAGCACGGAAAGACCATGCGATTCGCGATCATCATTCGGATCGTCTCGTCCGGAACCGTTTCGGTTTCGAGATATGCATTCATCGCGGATTCGTCCTGCATGGCGATTTCCTCCGCGATCCGCGCCGGTATGGGATTATCGGCAGCCCACTCCCCCGAGCCTGTGAAGTCGATGCAACCGTCAGAGAAACGCTGCTTGAGTCGGCTCAGCAATGCATCCTTGTCGGCGCCCGGAGCGTCCATCTTATTGACGAAGATGAAGGTGGGAACCTGATATCGCGCCAGCAGACGCCACAACGTTTCAGTATGGCCTTGGATGCTGTCCGCACCGGAGACCACCAGAATCGCATAGTCAAGCACGCGCAGGGTGCGTTCCGTCTCGGCGGAGAAATCCACGTGCCCCGGAGTATCGAGCAAAGTCAACGCAAGATCTTCGGTTCTTATGATGGCCGGCTCGGCGAAGATGGTGATTCCCCGTTGACGTTCCATCGCGTTCGTATCGAGAAACGCATCGCCATGGTCCACTCGTCCCAGTTTGCGCACCTGCCCGGTGGTGTAAAGCAACGCTTCCGACAACGTGGTTTTACCCGCGTCCACATGCGCCAGAATACCGGTGACGATTCGTTTCATGATTCCTCCCGCAGGACGGCCGATCAACCTACCAACAACCTACCAGCAACCTATGCACCGCGCCTATCTCAGGTGGTCGCAATCGCCCGCAATCGCAGGCTTACAGCGTCCCAGCGTCCTGATTTCTCCAGTCACTGGAGAAATCAGCCCCGCAAAAGACCTCCCCAAGTCCAAATATCACCAGTCACTGGAGGAATCAACCCGCTCACAGACCCATCAGCGTCCAAATATCACCAGTGGCTGGGTGAATCATCCCGACAGACAGTCTCACAGCGCTCCAGAAATCCCGGAAGCTCCAGCCGCAGAAATCACAGGGCCTTGAGCACAATGCCCGCCGCCGCGAGAAGCACTCCGATGTATTGAACCGCCCTCACATGCTTGCGGGGAACGCCCAACAGACCGAACCTGTCGACCGCCAAGCCTCCACCGACCTGACCGAGCAACACAAGCATGACCGTCATGCCGGTGCCGATCGCCGAAGAAAGGTAGGCGTTGCACATCACCAGAGTCGCCCCCAGCAATCCCCCGACCCACATCCACCATGGATTGCCTTTTTCCAACGCGTTGCCAAGACTGTAGGTACGGTCAACCAGGCCCACCACAATCGCCAGCGACGCAAGCCCCACAGCGAAGGAGGCCAGAGACGCTTTGGCCGGAGATCCCAAAGCCACGCCCAATCCGCCGAGCAAAGCCGTCTGAATGGCCGAACACATACCGAACGCCACCCCGGCCAGACTCCACATCGTCACCGAAAACGTACGGTTCGTGTCCTTCGAATCCTTCGGATTCTTCACATCTTTCGAATCAATCCGCGCACCGGATCCGGCCGCATCTCGGCCTCCCAACCGCTGATTGGCCCCTACGACGGCAAGTAGAAAACCCATCAGCGCAAGAGCCGTGCCGCACGCGCGCAATGGTGAAATCGTCAGTTTCTGCGCGCCGAACCATCCGAAAGTGTCAATCAGCAATCCCATGGCGATCTGTCCCATAACCGGCATGATCACAGCCTTCAGACTGCCCAATCTCGGCAAAAGCAATATGTTGCCGGTCAAAAAAGTCACACCGAACACACCGGCAAGCCACATCCACCATGGGCCGCTCGAAGCCGTGTCCGGCAACAACGGGTAAGGCCCCGTTATCAGCACAATGGCCAACATCGACAGCAGTCCCACACTGAACGACACCATCGACGCGCGTAAAGGCGAACCTACGGAACGTCCCAGCCTCGTATTCACCGCCGTCTGCACCGGCGTGATGACACCCGAAAAAACACCCAGCAACAATTGCAACATATTTCAATCCCCTCTCCCCTTCAGCACGTCACTATAGTAGTGAAGCACGTTTTCCGATGCAGAAATTTGACACTCACGGGATTAAAATCCCGTGAGTGTCAATATGCGCGAGGTGGCATTATGTCCATTAGGCTCACTGGCGCCATAACGAATTCTAAGACAAAACCCACAACCACAATGCTGTGGCCGGAATCGAAGAGATATGCCCCGCACACGGCAAGCGGACACAAAAAACAAAAGTCCCTCGCATCCACGATACGAGGGACCTGATCGTGACCCCGGCCGGGCTCGAACCGGCGACCTTGAGATTAGAAGTCACATGCTCTATCCAGCTGAGCTACAGGGCCAAACCTGATTCAGTATAGTCACACTACGCGTTCTTGCCAACTCGAACGCGCGGCAACCCTACTGCGTTTTCGCCGGAATCCGTGGAACATACCACCTGTGAATCAATATGAGCCACGAATCCCGACGGCGTGCATCACGGCTCGATGATCCAGCTCAAGCCGACAAGCACAATGAGGAACAGCACGTTGACCGCGGAATAGACCGCCAAATAGCGGCCCTTCTTATCCGGATACTTGCGTACCACGTTCTTGTAGCCGATCAGCGATGCCATCGACGCGATCAGCGTACCCATACCGCCCAGATTGGTGCCGATGATCAACGGACGCCATTGATCGCAGAAGCCGGAAAGCAGCAACGTGGTAGGCACGTTGGAGATGAACTGGCTGGAGACCACGGACACTTCCAACGGATGATCACCCACGAATGCGGCGGCAAGATTGTAGAATTCCGGAACACGCTTCATGTTGCCGATGAAGATGAAGAACATGCAGAACGTGAGCGGCAGGCCCCAGTCGATCTTGAAGAACGCCTTGCGATCGCAGAAGATGAATGCCACGAACACAATCACGCACATGGCCCACAGCGGAATGAAATCGCTCACCGCAAGCAGACAGACGATGAACAGCAAGGAATACACGATCGTGCGCCATCCGCCATAGCCGGCACCATAACCGGTCACGCGAATCTCGTCGGGCCGTGGCTGGTCGGAATGCGGGGCAAGCACGCTCTGCTCGATGTCGGAGCCGTCTATGGAAGAGAATTCGGAAACCGGCTTCTTACCGAACACCACACAGGAAATGATCACCAGCATCACCGCGGCCAGACCGGAATACGGGGCCATGATGCCGATCATCTCCATCGAAGGCATGCCGGTCAGCGCCTTCAGATACAGGTTGTGCGCATTGCCGATCGGGGTGAGCATGCTGCCGACGTTCGCTCCGACCGTCATCAACGTGCCTACAAGCACCGCATGTTCCTCCATATGCGCCATGGTGAGCACCGCCAGCGCGAATGGAATGAACGTGACCAGCGCCACGTCGTTGGTGATCAGCATGCCGGAAAAATAGGTGAGCGAAATCAGCGTGATCACCAAGCCACGCGCGGTGCTCACATGATGCAGCAGACGCGAACCGATGATGCGGAACACACCAATGCGCTGGAATCCGCACACCACCAGCATCAGGCAGACCAGCTGCGAAATGGTGCTTGCATGAATGTAACCGAGATATTCCTTATCAGGCGGAACAATAAAACAGGAAATAATCGCCAAAATGGAAGCTACCACGAGAATGGTCTCATTTTTCAGGATTTTGACCACCAATTGTCGCATCCAGTTCCTCCGTAAATCCCGCCCGCGAACCCTTCGCCAAGGTGGGCTGTCTTTCAAATGCCGTACTCACTTTACCCGAACGCCCGCCTAGCATAAGCCCTCGGCGTGCTGAATTTCCGACCGTTCCAACGGTTTTCACCCGTCGCGCCTTACTGTCTTAAGCCTTCCCGAACCGACAAAATCGATTTTTCGCATTTCCTGCAAGCTCATTTAGACACCAAGACACCGAGATTTCATCGAAAATTCGTCCGCAGTACACCCGCCGTTGGCTATCCGTTTACCAGCAATGCCGAAAGCGCCGCTTACACAGCACCTCCTACGGCGATGCCTTACGCGATATCGTTGCCGAACACACGCGCCTGCAGATCCTTGCGCAGCGTCTCCAGCTGCGTGACCTTGCCAAGCAGTTCGATTTTTTCTGCACCATCCGGCAGCTGCGACATTCGTCGCTTCATGGATCCGATCCTGCGCATGATTCCGGTGTCGATAAGCCGGGTCATCAGCTCGGACGCATACCTGCGCTCGTCGTCCGTGGGCTTGCGCAGCTGCACGTTCTCCTCCTGCGATTGCTGTTGCGCCCGGTTGGAGTCGGATTCGTTCGTCGGCAGCGGCAGCGGCATGACGGCCAATTCGTTGATGACCGATTCGAGCATGGGCCCGCCCGCCTTGGTGAGATTATGCATCCACAGCCCCTGCGGCACGGTAACGTCGGGCAATCCTCCAGCGGCGATCACCGCCTGATAGAGCGTGCGGAACACGGATGTCATGAAGCTTTCCAGATTCAGGCTGGCGAACAACTGCCGGTCGATGGCCAAAGGCACCTGGATCAGCGTGGCCATGAACTGCTGTTCGCAGATGAACACGGCATCGTCGATGCGGTAGTACGCCTGCCCCATGGCGTTCCTATGTTCCAGTTCCCTACGAGCGGCAGGATTGGCATACGGATTCGAACCATGTTCCACGCGATGTTCCACGGACGTTCCGGGCGCGAAACCATTGGCGGCACGGCGTTTGGAAGCATATGCGTCCTCGTCGCGAACATTGAGCTTGCGGCGGGCGTCACGCACCTCATGCTGCATGACCTCCAGATCGACGCCTATTCTACGAACGGCCTTGCGTGAATACAGGTCGAGCTGCGATCGGTCGCGTATCTGCGCGATCAGCGGAGCCACGGCTTTGACCGCACCCATCTGTCCTGTCGTATACGAGGTGTCGAAGCGCGATATCGCCGCATCGATCACGAAATCGTAGAGCGGTTTGGCCTGTTCCACCAGGGAGCGCACCGCTTCTCCGCCACGGTTGATGCGCAGATCGCAGGGGTCGAGATTGTCATCGGCCACGGCAACGAACGTTTGTGAGAGGAACGTGGCGTCAAGGCCGAACGCATGGACGGCGGCCTTCTGTCCGGCCGCATCGCCGTCGAACGTGAACACGATACGCGAGCTCGTCTTCTGCCCTTCGACCTTCAGTGGTCCGACCAGCTGCACCGCGCCGAGGGAATCGTCCGCGATGAGACGACGCACGATCTTGGCATGCTCGGCACCGAACGCAGTGCCGCAGGTGGCGACGGCTGTGTCTATGCCGGACAGGTGCATGGCCATCACGTCGGTGTAGCCTTCGACGATCACGACCTGACGTTTCTTCACAATCGCCGATTTGGCCATATCGATGCCGTATAGCACCTGGTTCTTGTGGTACAGCTGGGTGTCCGGCGTATTGATGTATTTCGCGTTGACGGCGTCATCGTCATACAGCTTCCTCGCACCGAAGCCCAACGTACGGCCGGTGGAGTCGCGTATCGGCCAGGTCACACGGCCACGGAAATAGTCGTATACGCCGCGCTGCCCCTGCCTGGCAAGGCCCGCGTCGATCATTTCCTTTTGCGTGAACCCCTTGCCTGCCAGGTATCGCACGAGATTGTCCCAGCCTTGCGGCGCGTAGCCGCAGCCGAACCGCTGGCAATCGGCCTGACTGAAGTTACGGCCGTCCAGAAGCTTTCGCGCGGCGAGCGCCTCCTTGGTCATCAGCTGGGAGACGAAGAACGTCTGCGCGGCTTCGTTCGCTTCCAGCAGACGCGAACGTTTCGAACCTTCATGTTCCGCTTTGGAGTTCGTCTGATCGTAGCGCAGCTCGATATGGTAACGGTCGGCGAGCAGTTCCACGGCATCACGGAAGTCAACGTTCTCCCGCTGCTCCACATAGCCGAACACATCGCCGCCCAGCCCGCAGCCGAAACAATGCCATGCGCCAAGCGCCGGACGCACGGAGAAACTCGGGGTCTTCTCGTCATGGAACGGGCACAGTCCAGCATAAGTGCCGGTACCTGAAGATTTGAGGGTGACGGTCTCCGATACGATGTCATACAAATCGGCTACGGCGCGTACCTTTTCTATATCTTCCTTCAGAATCATTCCCGGCATGCATTCCAGACTACCATCGGAGGCCATCGGCTCATTCCATGACCGTCATCCGAGGCCGCTGACGATCGCCGCTTCCCGATTACGGTCGACTCCCGACCGCGCTCGCTTCCGCAAATCCCGACGGACCGCGGGGCCCAACGACCGCGACGTTCCGATGGACCGCGGAGCCCGATGGACTGCCGATCACAACGAACCGCAGACCCCGACGCCCCGCGCCCACCTGTTGCGAATAATCCGCTAGGTCCGCTAGAGAATGGCGGACGGATCGATCTTGCTCAAATCGCTTTCGTCAAGCACCTGCGTCGCATGCTCGTAGAGTCGCGGAATGCGGCTGCGCAGGCAGGTGAAGATCTCGTAGCTGATGGTGTCCGCGGCGCGCGCCCAATCGTCCGCAGTCGGTTCGGCGTAGTCCTCACCGCGTCCGGGGCCGAACAGTTCGACGGTGTCCCCCTCGTGAATGCCGAGTTCATCGGCCGAACCATGCAGATCGAGCATGAACTGGTCCATGCATATACGACCGGACACACGGTACAGGCGCGGCCCCTCGCAGGTCATGACGCGCACGGGTCCACCTGCCTTGGTCACATGCTTGGCGCCTTCCACATCAAATCCGGAAGCGGAGCGGTGAATGCCGTCCGCGTAGCCGACCGGCACGATGGCGGTGGAAGTGTCTTCTTCGGTCAGATAGGTTCGCCCGTAGGAGATGCCGTGCCCAACTTCCACATCCTTGACCGTGCCCAACTGCGCCTGCAGGGTCATGGCTGGGCAAAGATCGTAGGTGTAGGGCGTGCCCATGGCCGGATCCGCTTCATATCCGTACAATCCGATGCCCGGCCTGACCAGTTCGAAATGAATCTCCGGGCGGGTCAACGTTCCCGCGGTGTTGGCCAGATGACGAATCTCCGGCGCGATTCCCGCCGTTTCCATACGGCGGGTGAAGTCCTTGAAATGTTCCACCTGCAGATCGGTGCAATGCACGAATTCCGGCACGTCCGGAGCGTCGGCGACCGCCAGATGGCTCCACTGCCCCACGATGCGCAGCACCCCCTCTTTGGCGAGGGGCACCAGTTTGGCCAACGCCTCATCGAAGGAGCTCTCCGTGAAACCGTTGCGACCGAAGCCGGAATCGACCTTCACGTGCACTCGCGCCGTTTTGCCGAGCTTGCGCGCGGCCGACGCGATGCCGTCGATCCCGGAAAGGGAGCCTACGGAAATGTCGATATCGTTGGCGATCAGCTCATCGAACGGCACCGCGGCGCCGTTGTATACCCAAGTGAGAATATGGCAGCGGTCGGGACTGATGCCGGCCTTGCGCAACAGCAGCGCCTCATGCGACTGCGCCGTACCGAGCCATGTCGCACCTCCGGCGAGCGCGGCCAACGCGGCCGGAATCAGGCCGTGGCCGTAGGCGTCGGCCTTGACCACGCCCATAACGGCCGTCGAGGAGGTCTTTCCGCCCACAACGCTCACCAGATGGCGCATGTTGTCTCGCAATGCGGCAAGGTCGACTATGGCCTGGGCCGGATATCGGCGGCATGCTGCCTCATAGTTCGCTTTGCCTTGTTCGCTGGAAAAATACCATTCACGTGTAGCGTTCAGAATCATGGCCTCTATTGTTGCGCCTTCATATGACCGGTTTCGAACGTTTCCCACGGATTATGAGACAATTCACGGTGTTTTCACGTTTTTGTCCGAGCCCGGTTTTTACAATTCCGGTACATATGGCTTACATAGCCGTTTTTGATTTCTGGCGTTTGAGGCGTGCCAGAGTCCCGGAAAACCGTCCGGTCCAGCCCATATAAATCCGATTTACAGGGAAATTCAGTGACCATGGATCTGTTTCGTAAAAAATCCGTGGAGCAGCTTGTATCCGAGTCGACTCCACTGAAACGAACGTTGAAGACGTTTGACCTTACCATGCTCGGTATCGGCGCCATCATCGGCACCGGCATCTTCGTACTTACCGGGAAGGGCGCGCTGACCGCCGGCCCGGCATTGTGCGTGTCCTTCCTGCTTGCCGCCATCTGCTGCGGTTTCGCCGGCTTGTGCTACGCGGAGTTCGCCGCGATGGCGCCGGTGTCCGGTTCCGCCTATTCCTACGCCTATCTTGCGTTCGGCGAGTTGATCGCCTTCGTGATCGGCTGGGATCTTATTTTGGAATACGCATTGCAGGCCGCCACCGTTTCCGCGGGATGGTCGGGCTATTTCAACAAGCTGCTGGAAGGCTTCGGCCTTCATCTGCCGGTTGAGCTGACCGCCGCATATGGCACCACCGAAGGCGTGACCACATATTTCAATCTGCCCGGTTTCGTCATCGTGCTCATCATCACGTGGGTGTTGTCGATCGGCATCAATCAGACGAAGAAGACCAACGACATCATGGTGCTGATCAAGCTGGCGATCATCGTGCTGTTCATCGTGTGCACCGTGTGGTACGTCAATCCCAGCAACTGGAAGCCGTTCTCCCCGTACGGCATCTACACGTTCCAGCCGGGTTCCACGCAGCCGTACGGCATCGTGCCGGCCGCGTCCATCGTATTCTTCAGCTTCATCGGCTTCGACGCGGTGTCCTCCTCCGCCGAGGAGACCATCAATCCGAACAAGACCCTGCCGCGCGGCATTCTCATCTCGCTTGCGCTGTCCACCGTGCTGTACATCATCATGACGCTCATCATGACCGGCGTGGTGCCGTATCAGGAGTTCGCGAAGTACATCGATGCCCCCGTGGCCGGCGTGATCCTCGAAACCGGTTTGAACTGGCTGGCGTTCATCGTCAATCTTGGAGCGCTCATCGGCATGACCACCGTCATGCTGGTTCAACTGTACGGCCAGTCCCGCATCTGCTATGCCATGAGCCGCGACGGCCTGTTCCCGAAGTTCTTCGGCGATGTTCACCCGAAGTTCCGCACCCCGTTCAAGGGCACGTGGTTCTTCGGCCTTCTGACGGCGGTCGCCGGCGGTTTCATCAACATCAACGTGCTGTTCGAGCTGGTGAACATCGGTACGCTGTCCGCGTTCATCATCGTGTCCGCCGGTATTCTGTGGATGCGTAAGACCCAGCCGGACGCTCACCGCGGATTCCGTGCGCCCGGCGTTCCGTTCACTCCGATCTGCGCCATCGTGTTCTGCTTCGTGCTGATCCTCGGACTCAACTGGGAGACCTGGCTGCGTTTCGCCGTGTGGTTCGCGCTTGGCCTGCTGGTGTATTTCACATACAGCCGCAAGCGCTCGAAGCTGAACGGTCAGGAAACGCTGGCTTCCGAAATCTAAGGCCGGCTAAATCCAAGGACGGCCCGTCCGAATATACGGAAGGCGGCCCGTGGAAAGACTGCGCGATGAAATCGCAGTCTTTTCCGCTGGCCGCCTTTTTCAATGCGTCATACGGTTATGGGTTTCGCACGCTCAGCTGCGTTTCAGATGTCACCATTCATGCCGCTGATATGCGATTCGTGTGGTGTCCGTGGGCCTATCCAGCAGTTGGATCAGCCCGCAGCGCGCGAATCCGTTCGATTCCAGAACATGCTGCATGGCCTTGTTGTTCGGGTGCGTGTCGGCACGCACATTGCCGTAATGTTCGATGCACCAGTTGATGCAATCCTTGGCCGCGCCCTTGGCCAGACCGGATGATGCCACGCGATGGATGGTCACGTAGGGGTCATCGTCAAGCCATGCGCCATCGATGTTCACATACGTGGGGTCGATTCCCGGGCATAGCGCGAACTGCGCGAGCACACGCTCCCGCCCGTCAAGCGTGTCGACGAGCAGCATGGTGCGCTGGGCTTCGATGTCTTCCCGAACCACTTCCTCACGGGGGAAGGTGTTTCCCCATTGCGTGGGATTGCCGTTGGCCGCCATGAGCTCGCGAGCATGCGCATAGATGCCCATCATGACGGGAAAATCGTCCATGGTGGCCCGGCGGAACCGACGTTCGGAAGTGCTCTCACCCAATCCATTCACCTCATCTCACTGTTGCAAACGTTTCCGAAGGTACAAAATATCACGGCAACTGCACAGATTTGATACGATGCGCGATCGTCATGCGCAACATAACGAAAGACCTCCCCCGATACCTTCGCAAGTCCGCTTCCGACGACGCGCAATCGCCGGAAGCGGCAGAAAGGGAACAAGGGAGGTCGGACTGCGAGGAGATGCTCAGACCAGACGACGTTCGAATGCGTCGGAGCTGATGCCCTTGGCCAGAATATCCTTGCACCACTGCTTCGCGGTGAACAGGCTGTGGTCGCGGTAGTTGCCGCAGCTTTCGATGGTGGTGGCGGGAACGTCATCCCACGTGGCTTCGTAGGCTATGAATTCCAAGGATTCCTTCAGCGCCTGGGCCACTTCCTCGGTGGAGTGCTCACCCCAGGTCAGCAGGTGGAAACCGGTACGGCATCCGAACGGGGAACAGTCGATATATCCCTCGATGCGTTCGCGCAGCAGCACCGCGATCGTATGCTCGATGGTATGCAGACCACCGGTCGGAATCGCCTCCTCGTTGGGCTGGACCAGACGAATGTCGTAATTGGAGATCACATCGCCGTTCGGTCCGGTCTGGGTGTCGATGTAGCGCACATATGGGGCCTTGACCTTGGTGTGGTCCAATTCGAAGCTTTCCACCGACGGCTTTTCCTTAGCCATTATCGTTCCTTTCGTTTGTCTGTAAATCGTTTGTCTGTAAATCGTTTGTCTATGAATATGGAGTCTTTACGATTGTGAACTTTTACTTACCGGACGAACGTATCAGATTCATGAAGCGTTCGCCGTACAGCGCGAGTTTGTTCTGTCCGACGCCGTTGACCTCCATGAACTGCGATTCCGTGGTCGGCTTGAGCCGGGCCATGTCGCGCAACGTCTTGTCGGAGAACACGATATACGGAGGTTTGCCGATTTCCCTTGCGATGTCCAATCGCAGCGCGCGCAGCTCCTGGAAGAGGAACTCATCCGCATCCGGCACATGCGCGTAATCCGAGGCGTCGCCTTGCGGGGAACCGTCCGTTCCACCGTGTTTCGACGCGCTTTTCCGCTCGATTTTCTTGATTTCGTAACGGAAGTTCGGCTGCACCGTTTCCGCGGCCCGTTTGCCGAATCCCACGATCGGCATACGGCCTTCACTGATCTGCAGGAACCCGTCCGTGACCATCTGATTGAGCACGTCTCTTATGTGGGCCTCCGAAACGTCATGCAGCATGTCGAACGTCGGCATGTGTTCCGGATGGAGATAGTTGAGATCCTGCGCCTTCGAGCCGCGTAATATTCGGACGATCTTGCCGCTGCCGACGTTCTGGTTCACGTCATGCACGCAGCGGCTGATGGCCCGCGCGATTTCGGTGACGTCCACGGTCTCGAAGGTATGATCGCAGTTGATGCAGCCTCCGGAGCATTTGCCGGACTTCGCCGCGCCATTCCCCGCCGACTCTCCGAAATAGCGTGTCATATACAGGTGAAGGCAGTCGGTGGTACGGCAGTATCCCACCATCGCGTCGAGCAGTCGGCGCTTGGCCATGCGCACGATCTCCTGCTCTTCCTGGGTCAATCGTTCGTTCTCGTAATCCGAATCGAGCAGTCGGCGGCGCTTGGCTATATCGGACTCGTTCCACAGCAACGTGCAACGGCTTTTCTCCCCGTCACGCCCCGCACGTCCCGCTTCCTGATAATAGGCTTCGATGGATTCGGGCATATTGTGGTGGATCACGTACCGCACATTCGATTTGTCGATGCCCATGCCGAAGGCGTTCGTGGCCACCACCACAGGCACGCGGTCGGTCACGAAATCACGCTGCGCCTCGTCCCGCGACTGCGCCGACATGCCGCCATGGTAGGCGACAGCCACACGCCCCGGCCGCGCGAGGCCAATTCTCCGCACCGCACGCAATCCGGCGACGGCATGGTTGAGCGAGGCCGCCACCTCTTCCGTTTCCTTGCGGGTGGCGCAGTATACGATTCCCGATTCGTCCGCATGTTCGGCAACATATTGCGCGACCCACGCAGCCTTGTTTTTGTTCTCGGTTTTGATGACGTCGAAATACAGGTTTGGCCGATCGAACCCGGTGACCGTCACTTTCGGCTCATGAAGCCCCAGCATGGCGACGATGTCCCGGCGCACACGTTCCGTGGCGGTCGCGGTGAACGCGACCACGGTCGGACGGGTCGGCATACTTGCGATGAATTCCCCGATTCCCAGATAGGACGACCGGAAATCCTGCCCCCACTGAGATACGCAGTGCGCCTCATCCACTGCCACCAGCGAAATCGACGCACGGCATACGAAAGCGCGGAATCGTTCCGTCTCCAAACGTTCCGGAGCGACGTAGAGCAGTTTGATCTGTCCCGCCACAGCCTGCGCGAGCACCGTCGTCTGTTCGTCCGGCGTCTGTGTGGTATTGATGAACGCGGCCGGAATGCCGATGTCGTTCAATGCGTCCACCTGATCGCGCATCAACGAGATCAACGGCGAGATGACGATGGCCACTCCCGGCAGAATCATGGCCGGAATCTGGTAGCAGACGGATTTTCCGGCTCCCGTGGGCATGACGCCGAGCACGTCGTGTCTGGCGAGAATATCGTTGACCACACCGGATTGCCCGGGGCGGAACGTTTCGTATCCGAAATATCGTCGCAACGCTCCAAGAGCCCGGGAATCCACGTGTTCAGCCATTACTCCAGTCTATCAATCAGATTCGTCCGAACGCCTGCTCCAGGTCGGCGATCAGATCCTGCGCGTCTTCGAGGCCGACGGAAAGTCGGATCAGATTGGCCGGCACTTCAAGCGTGGTTCCCGCCACGGATGCGTGGGTCATGGCGCCCGGATGTTCGATCAGCGATTCCACACCGCCCAGCGATTCGGCAAGGGTGAAGATTTCGGTGGCTCCGGCGAAGTTCTTCGCGGCTTCGAATCCGGCCGCGATCTGCACGGAGATCATGCCGCCGAAGCCGCCATGCATCTGACGCGCGGCGATCTCATGGCCCGGATGGGATTCGAGTCCCGGATACCACACGCGTTCCACCTCCGGACGGGTTTCAAGCCACTGCGCCACTTCGAGCGCGTTGCGGCTGTGCTGCTTCACTCGCAGATCAAGGGTCTTCAGTCCGCGAATATCAAGCCAGGAGTCGAACGGGGACGGCACCGCGCCAGCGGCGTTCTGCAAAAACGCCACTTCGTCACGCACGTCCTTATCGTTGAGCACCACGGCACCGCCCACCACGTCGGAGTGGCCGCCAATGTATTTGGTGGTCGAATAAACCACCGCGTCGGCGCCGTCCTCCAGCGGATGCTGCAGTATGGGGGATGCGAACGTGTTGTCCACCACCACTTTGGCGCCGTATTCGTGCGCCACGGAGGAAACCTGCGCAATGTCGGTGATGTTCAGCAGCGGGTTCGACGGGGTTTCCACCCAGATATAACGGTACTGTTTTTTGCCCAATGCGTCCGCGACCGCCTGCACGTCGGTGATATCCACCACGTCAAGGCCGATTCCCCAGGGAACGAACACTTTGGACAGCAACCTGTAGGTGCCGCCGTACACGTCGTTGCCCAGCAGAATGTTGTCTCCCGGCTTCAGCGTGGCGCGCAGCAGCACATCGATGGCGGCCAGTCCGGAAGAGAAGCTCAGCGCATACTTCGCACCCTCCACGGCGGCGAGCTGCTCGTCGAAGGAGTTTCTGGTCGGATTGACGGAACGGCTGTAATCGTAGCCGTTACGCATGCCGCCAACGCCGTCCTGCTTGAAGGTGGACGTCATATAAATGGGGGTGACCACGGCGCCGGTGGTCGGATCGGGCTCCTGTCCCGCATGGATGGCGCGGGTGGCGCGGGCGGTGGCGTTCAATGCTTTGGCGTTGGTCGAGATGGTCATGATCGGAACTCCTTGAAAATAGCGAATGGTTTGGGTTGAACGAATGATTGGCATGATGACGGGCGGATCGATTACAGGTACTGTTCGGCCAGGCTCGGTTTGGTGGTGCGTTCCACGATGTCGGCGAATCCATTGGCGCGCATCCAGTCGTCGTTGAAGATCTTCTCCATATATCCACGGCCGGAATCGGGAAGCAGCACGACCACAAGCTGGTTCTCGTCCAGCTCATGCTCACGGGCGTATTTGAGGGCCGCCATGACGGCCATGCCGGAAGAACCACCCACGAGCAATCCTTCCTGCGATGCGAGACGGCGGGTCATTTCGAACGCTTCCGCATCGTTCACCTGCACGATCTCATCGGGCAGGTTCCGGTCGAACGCTCCCGGATAGAAGTCCTCCCCCACCCCTTCGATCTTGTACTGGTGGACGTCGTCGGGATTGGAATAGATGGACCCTTCCGGATCGGCTCCCACGACCTGCACCGCGCCTTCGGAGATCTCTTTCAGATATCGGCCCGTGCCGGAGATGGTGCCGCCCGTACCGACGCCGGCCACGAAATGCGTGACCTTATGGTCGCTCGCCTCCCAGATTTCCGGACCGGTGGTGCGGTAGTGGCTTTCCGGGCCGTTCGGATTGTCGTACTGGTTCGGACGGTACCCTCCGGGGATCGCCTTGGCGAGACGCTCGGCCACCTGGTAATAGGAACGCGGATCGTCCGGACCAGCGTCGGTGGGGGTCACCACCACTTCGGCGCCGTATGCGCGCAATACGGCACGCTTGGCTTCGGAGACCTTGTCGGGCAAGGTGAAGATGGTGCGGTATCCACGCTGTTGGGCGACCAACGCCAGTCCCACACCTGTGTTGCCGGAGGTCGGTTCCACGATCACACCGCCGGGCTTCAGTTCGCCGCTTCGCTCGGCGGCGTCGATGATGCGTTCCGCGATACGGTCCTTGGAGGAGCCGCCCGGATTGAAATATTCGACCTTGACCGCGATTGTGGCCTTGATGCCGTCGGTCACATGGTTGAGCTTGACGAGCGGAGTGTTGCCGATCAGTTCGGACATTGAATGGTGGATGGTCATGTCGGTTCCTTCTACAGTACGTTTCGTGGGCTTTTCGATTGTTGATCTGTTTCGAGAAGCTCGCGATGCAACGTGCTGTATTGAAACGGGACTTGCCGTGACGTTTTGAACCTTATTCGCTTCGCATTGTTTCCAACCGCGTTATCCATGCAGGTATCGGAATGAAGATTCTACTGTTCGCAACCGTCCATATCCGCGTATTCCATGTCCGTATCCACGGACCTACGGTTTGGATGTCGAAAGAATGTCCTGTCTCAAGTTATGCGTCGATGATCCACGCGCCCCTCGGGCGGTTGGTCAGCGACAACAACATGAGAAAATGAACATGCCTCAAACAATACCACGGCCATAGACATCGGCGTGTCGCGCTTTACATCCGCATGTTCCATGTATTTCGGGGAGTTCAGGTACGGCAACGCCCCTTTCACTACCCACCCTCGTAAAAACGATACGCTTCTGATACATATACAGAGATACAGTGCGAAAGGCCATATTCGCAATCATGTCAGACGGAACACCGTAGGGGGGGGGAAGATGTGTTCTTAGCCGCTGTGCGCTGCACACCAACCATCATCCCCCTCCAATCTTCCACATTCGAACACCCGATCGGCCCGATTCTCTGCATCGTCATCACCGTCATACTGGCCGTCGCCGTACTGTTGGGCATAAGTCGCGAGCGGAAGCGTTCCGACCGCAGGATGCGCGCGGAAGTCGATCTCGTCAAAAACCGGATCGCGGCCCTGTCAGGCCAGCCCCACGTCATCTTCAATTCGTTGACGGCTATCCAGGAATTATGCGCGGACAATCCCATGAAGGCGCGCGACATCATCCAGGATTTCTCCTCATACCTTCGCGGCAACCTGTATCTGTTTGGCAAGGAGACCATACCGTTCTCCACGGAAATGGAATTCTGCAAAGCGTACATAGCGCTCGAACAGGTAGGTTCGCCATGCAAGATGGATATCAGCTGGAAGACCGACCGCACCGACTTCTCCATAGCACCGACCGCGATGCAGACCGTGCTTGAATACCTACTGCTGTACGGCCGCACGACCAGACAGGATCTTCAATTGACGATCAGCTCAACCAAGAGGGATCACGACTGGTGCGTGCAGGTGGAGACCAACACGCCGGCTTCCTGCCTGAGGGAGAATCCCCAGGCGATCGTCGATCTCGATAACGTCCGCAAACGTATGAGAACGCTTTGCGACGGCGATCTGACCGCACGAAAAGACACGAAGACGACCGTGCTTCTGCTGACTTCCGCGAAAACGGAAAACGATACGGCCGTACTCTGATTGCGATTCGCTCACAACGACGCGGCCGCGACCAGTCGTTTGGTGTAGTCGCCGGCCGGATTGGCAAGCACCTCACGGGTTCCGCCGGTTTCCTCCACACGGCCGTCATGCATCACCATGATGGTGTCGGCAATGTGACGCACCACGCCAAGATCGTGGGACACCATGATCAGCGCCATCTGCGGATTCGCCTTGCGTACGGCTTCGAACGATTCGAGGATACGCACCCTCGCCTCCACGTCGATGGCGCTCATCGGCTCGTCCGCCAGCAGCACCTTCGGACGGTCGACGATGGCTCGGGCGATCGCGGCACGCTGCGCCTGCCCACCGGAAAGCTCCATGGGGAAACGACCTCGGAACACGGAGGGATCGAGCCCCGCCATATCCAGCGATTCATCGGCACGCTCGGCAATCTTCGCGTCCGTCCAGTCGCGATGATGCAGCCGCAAAGGCTCTTCGACCGACGCGCCGATACGCCATCTCGGGTCCAGGGAACCGAACGGGTCCTGGAACACGAGACCGGATTGACACCGCAGTTTCCGCGCGACCTCACCGACCGCATTACGCCCCTCATAGGAAACGACTCCGCCATCCATCGGTTCCAATCCCAACAGTACGCGCGTAAGCGTGGTCTTACCGGAGCCGGAGCCTCCGATCACCGCCAGGCATTCTCCTTCATGGGCCTGTACATCAATGTCGAACAGCACTTGGGTGCGTTGGCGTTTCGTACCATAGAACTTCGTCAGGCCACGGCCTTCAAGCATGACGTCACCCACGGAAAGCCTCCTTCATGACGGAACCATCGCAACTCTCGCCGCCATACGACGAAGGCAACGACAACACCCTTGCGGAACGTACCAGTCTACGCGCCTGAGCGGTTTGCGGATCAGCCAACAATGCGGCCGTGTTTCCGGATTCGACGACCGTGCCTTCATGCAGCACGTAGCTGCGCGTGGTGGCACGTTTGAGCATCGCGAAATCGTGTGTGATGAACAGCATGGACGCGCCGGATTCGTCAACAAGGGACGTCAGCAGATCCACGATCTGCCGTTGCGTGATCGAATCCAATGCCGTGGTCGGCTCGTCGGCGATGATCAGGCGCGGTGACGTGATAAGCGCGGTCGCGATGCCGACGCGCTGCTGCTGCCCACCGGAAAGCTCATGTGGATACTTGCTCAGCACATCCCCATCAAGGCCGACCTTCGAAAGCATGGTTCTGACACGTTCCATACGTTCGTCGGCGGAGACGTCATAGTGCAATGCCAGCGGCAACGCCACCTGTTTGGCCACGTTCATCACGGGATTCAACGCGGCCGCCGGATTCTGAAACACCATGCCGACATACCGGCCCCGAAGGTCCGCCACCACGGAATCCGCAGCGTCGACGACCTGCACTCCCCCGAGTTCAATGCTGCCGCTGACTTGGACTCCATACGGCAGAAGCCCCATCATGGCCTTGCCGATCATGGATTTGCCGGAACCGGATTGGCCAATCAAACCAACGCGCTCACCATCCGCAATGCTCAGATCAACGCCATCAATGATGGCCTTGCCGCCGATGGCGACCCTAAGTCCCTGAACCGAAACACTCACGCAGCCTCCCTCAAAGCCGGATTCATCAATGGATCAACGGCGTCACGCAACGCGTCACCCAGCAGATTCAATGCCACAACCACCAAGGTGACCACCAATCCCGGCCACAGCACGGCAGTCGGATGAATGCTGATGAAGCGCACCGACGTCGAAAGCGAATGCCCCCAACTCGGCACGCCCGCACCTACGCCGACGCCCAGGTAGGTCAATCCGGCCTCCGCAAGCAGCGAGGTTCCCGCGCTTATGGACAGCTGCACGCACAACACCGGCAGCGTATTCGGCACGATATGCGTGAAAAACACCCGAACGGGGCCGGCCCCGGACCACAATGCCGATTCAACATACGACGATTGCGCCGCAAGCAGTGCGGAAGGGCGTAGGATTCGAGCCAGATTGAGACCGTAGGCAAAACCGCATGCCGCCACGATCACCGCCGCGCTGGCCCCGAACGGCACCGACAGGATCAACGCGACCAGCACCGTCGGGATGGAGATCAACGCGTCGACCACCACCACCGATGCGGAGGAAAGCGCGCTGTTCCTCGACACCATGGCAGCCACGATCAGCAGACCGAACGCGGCGGTCACCACCACGGTGAGGATCGCGATCATGAGATTCGTCCGGGAACCGGCCATCAGCCAGCTCAGCACGTCCGCACCCACACCATCCGTACCGAGAGGATGCGCCACGGACGGCGACGACCATACGTTGAAGCCATCCGTCTCCAGCAGAGGATGCGGAGTCCACAACAGTGACGCCACGGAAACGAACAGCCACAGTCCCACGACCACAATCGCGTATTTGCCGCTCGATTTGCGCCACATGGACGCGAATACGGTTTTCACGGTACGAAGCCCCGTCATGACACCCCCTTGAGTGAAGACGCAGAGTCGTCGTTGAGCCTTGGATCAAGCATTCTGTGCAACACATCGACCACCAAGCCGAGCAGCAGGAAGAACGCGCACAGCAGGAACAACTCGCTTTGCACCGCGGCAAGGTCACGGTTGCCCACGTCGGTGACCAGCATGGCACCAAGACCGGGCAGCGCGAACAAATTCTCCACCACCATCACGCCGGTGACCATCTGGGCGAAGATCAGCCCGACCACCGACACCAGCTGCGCTGTGGAAAGCCGCAGGGCCACACGCAACACCGCCTGTTTGCGGGTCATGCCGCAGGCCATGGCCATGACCACCGCCTGAGACGAGGCCGACTCCCCTACCGAAGCCCGCGTATAGCGCATAATGGACGCACCCGCAGTGATGCCGGTGGCCACCGCGGGCAGCGTCAATGCGGCCACGCAACCCAACGGATCGGACCATCCCATGTCGGGGAATCCCTGCGAAGGCAGGATGCCAAGCAGACCGCTGCCCTTCGAGAACAGCAGAATCAGCAGCAGACCGCCCCATAATGCCGGAATCGCGCCGGCCACGATCGCCAACGCCCGAAGAACGCCGGCCAATCGTTCGTTACGCGTCAAAACGGCGATGCAGCCAAGCGGCAGACCAATCGCCAACGCGATCACCAAACTCATCATGACCAACGGGAAGGTCACGCACGCGCGGGACGCGACCTGACCGGCCACGGCCTTGCCGCTGACTACCGAAACCCCGAAATCGCCATGCAGCAATCCCGAAATCCAATTCCAATACTGCTGAACGTACGGCTTGTCGAGCCCCATCTGCGAGCGCAACGACGCGAGTTTCTCGGCCGTGGCTCCGGTACCGGCCACCACCGCGGCCACATCTCCGGGCAGTATCCGCAATAGCGCGAACACCAGCACAGACAATCCCACAAGCGCCCCTGCGAACAGAAGAAGACGCTTTCCCAAGAATCTCATGAATCCGTCTCCTTCAAGGGGCTCAATTCAGGTTCCTGCATGCAATAATCCATGATTCACGGCATTGCCGTCCGCGGCGTCAGCACGCTTTGGAGATGGCCCACAGCGGCAGCACCGTCTGGCTGAGCTTCTCCTGGAATCCGGAGATGTTCTTGTTGTAGGCGACGGTCACGCGGTATCCGAACAGCCAGTCGGCCGGGGAATCCTCGCTGACGAGCCTCGCCGCCTGCTTCAGGTAGTCCTCGGTTTCGGCGTCGTTCGTGGCCGCCAAAGCCTTGGCGTACAGCTCCTGTACCTGCGCGTTGTCGTAATGGTAGTAGTAGTCGGGCGTGGTCCACTTGTAGAAGTCGTGGCTTTCCGCGTGGTCCACCAGCGAAAGTTCGTAGTCGCCGTTGGCGTGCACGTCCTGCAGCCAGGTGGAGAATTCCACGTAGTCGATCTTCAGGTCGATGCCGATCTTCGACAATTGGCTACGCAGCTGGTCGCCGAGCTCGGTGCCGTACGTGTTGGCGTAGATGAGCGTGAGTGTGAGCGGATTGTCGGTGGAGTATCCGGCCTGCTCCATCAGGGATTTGGCCTTGTCCACGTCGTACGGGTATTCGCTTGTCAGATCCTCATAGCCGGGGTCGACGGATGGGATGGGACCGGCGAGCGCGTAGTCCACATCTCCTCGCGAGGCGATGATCTCCTCATGGTTGATGGCGTAGCGGATGGCCTGACGCACGCGCTTGTCGGAGAGTTTCTCGTTCGT
This sequence comes from bacterium, assembly GCA_963595445.1. Taxonomy (GTDB): domain Bacteria; phylum Actinomycetota; class Actinomycetes; order Actinomycetales; family Bifidobacteriaceae; genus Bifidobacterium. The sequence continues at coordinate 6,979 of CAVBHJ010000024.1, read as the reverse complement.
GCAGTTGAATGCGAGCACGTATTTGTCGCTGCCATCGGCCGCGGACACCTGATAGGTGTCGGTGTCGAGCGCTTTGGCGAGGGTCGCGTTGGCCGGTGAGAGAATGTCCACATCGCCGCTTTTGAGGGCGTTGATGGCCGCGTTGTCGTCGGTGATGAATCGCAGGATGATGTTTTCGGTGGCCGCCTTGTGCTCATCCGACCAGTAGTTCGGGTTGGCTTTGAGCACCATTTTGCTGCTGGAGTCGAAGGATTCCACCGTGTACGGGCCCGATCCGATGGCTTCGGTTTTCGCGTCGTATTCGGCTTCGCTGTCGAACACCAGGCCCGGGCGTCCCGTCAGATACCACAGCAGGTTGGAATCGGAGGTCGATAGCGTGAGCTTCACGGTGTTGGAGTCAACGGCTTCAGCTTTTTGCAGGCTGGAGACCTGGTTGGCGTTGTAGTACTGCTGTTCCTTGAGCTGGTTGATAGACCATGCCACGTCTTCGGCGTCGAGCGTATGGCCGTTGGAGAAGCTCATGTTCTCGTTGAGGTGGAAGGTGTAGGTCTTGCCGTCGTCGGACACTTCCCACGACTTGGCCAGACCGGGCTGCACCTTATTGTCGGAGTCGCGCGAAAGCAGTCCTTCGTATACGTTGCCGATGAGCACCTGTTCGATCGCGGATCCGGACTGGTGCCGAATATCGAGGCTCGCCGGGGCGAGCTTGAGCCCGATGGTCACGGTGTCGGCTTTGCCTTGCGCATCGGTCTTGCCGTTGTTGCGCAATGCGATGACGCCCACGACCACCGCGACCGCCACTATGAGCGCGATGACGGCGTAGATCCACTTCTTCGGGCCTTTACTGTTCGGCGATTTGACGCGCGCGTTCAGCGTCGCGTCGGTGCTCGCCGTTTCGTTCTTCGCTGCGGTTGCGTCGGCATTGCCGTACACACCAGAAGATTGAGACATTGTTGCTCCTTTTGATTTTTGTTATTTCCGGTTGGCCGCTTGAGCATCAAGTCGACCACCATCGAACGATTCTAGCGGCCCGCATACCCGTCGGACCACCGCCTGCGATATATACTTGACAAGTTGCCGACAGGATTTACGGAAGGGACGTCCATGGCGCATATTCTTCTCGGAGTCACCGGCAGCATCGCCGTGTTCAAAGCCTGCCATCTCGCTTCCGATTGGAGCAAGGCCGGCCACGAGGTGCGCGTGGTGATGACCGCCGCAGCACAGCAGTTCGTAACCCCGTTGACGTTCAGCTCGCTGACGCATACGCAAACGCGTACCGGCATGTTCACGTCCCGGCAGGATGACGGCGATGTGGCCGCGACTCCGTCGAATCCGCTGCAGATCAATCATGTGGACGACGCGAAATGGGCGGACGTGCTCGTCATCGCCCCGGCAAGCGCCGACAGCATCGCGAAAATCGCATGCGGTATAGCCGACGACCAGCTCACCAGCACCGTGCTCGCCTACGGCGACGGACCGAAAATCCTATGCCCCGCAATGAACGTGCGTATGTATGAGAACGCGGCGACGCAACGCAATCTGGCCATCTGCCGTGAATTCGGATGGCGAATCGTGGAGCCGGAAGCGGGAATGCTCGCCTGCCGTGACATCGGCAAAGGGCGCATGGAGGAACCGGAAATCATCGAGCAGGCCGTGGAATCCCTGCTTGCCGGCGATCGTCCGCTCAGCGGACTCACCGTGATGGTCACCGCCGGACCGACGCAGGAACCGCTTGATCCGGTGCGATATCTGACGAATCATTCCACAGGGAAAATGGGTTACGCCATAGCGCGTAAGGCGCACGAATTGGGCGCCGACGTGACGCTGGTGTCGGGGCCCGTGTCGTTGAGCGAACCGAACGGCGTCCACACCGTGCACGTGACCACCGCACAAGACATGTTCGAAGCGGTACGCGAGCGGTTCTCCGATATGGACATCACCATCATGGCGGCCGCCGTGGGCGACTTCCGTCCGATCGAATGCTCGGACGAGAAGATCAAGAAAAACGGACGGGACGGCATGGAACTGCAGCTTGTGGCCAATCCGGATATTCTGGCATGGGCGGGCACGAACAAACGCGACGACCAGACGCTGTGCGGTTTCGCCATGGAAACGCGCGACCTTGAAACCAATGCCGCGAAGAAGCTCGCATCCAAGCATTGCGACATGCTGGTGGCCAACAATCTGCATACCGAAGGCGCGGGATTCGGAACCGACACGAACGTGGTCACCATTCTGAAGCCCGGCCCGACCGCCGAGGAACCGCTTGTCGAGCATTGGAACAAGATGAGCAAGCAGGATCTGGCCGAACGTATGCTCATGGAACTGTCTGAACTGCGCGGCGGCGCGGCGAATCAAGGAGGCAAGCATGCTGTTGCTCGCGGTTGACATCGGCAACACGAACGTGGTGGTCGGATTCATCGATGATGGAGCGATCACCGGCACGTACCGCATCACCACGAAGGCGAACCATACGTCCGACGAATACGGTCTGATGATCACGCAATTCCTGCGATTGAGCGGCTACGACCCGCAAGACGTGGACGATGTGATCATTTCCTCCGTGGTGCCGAAGGTCATGCATTCCTTCCGTGCCAGCATGGTGAAGTTCCTCAATATCGACCCGATGATCGTGGGGCCCGGTGTCAAAACCGGCCTCAACATTCGCATAGACAATCCGCAAACCATGGGTTCCGACTGCATCGCCGACTGCGTGGGCGCCTACTACGAGTATGGCGGACCTCTGCTTGTGGCTGATTTCGGAACGGCTTCGACATTCAATTACGTGACCAAGGATGCCTCGATCATCTGCGGGCTGATCACCACCGGCATACGCACGGGAGCCGCGGCGTTGTGGAACGAGACCGCGCAGCTGCCGGAAGTGGAGATCACCCGACCGAAATCGATCGTGGCCAAAAACACGAGGCAGGCCATGCAGGCGGGACTGTACTACAACTTCCTGGGCGGAATCGAACGCACCATCACGCAGTTCAAGCGCGAGATCGACGAGGATTTCCGCGTTGTGGCCACCGGCGGGCTGGGACGTGTGTTCATCAACGACACCGATCTGATCGACGTGTACGATCCCGACCTGATTTTCAAGGGAATGCTGCATATCTACAATCGCAATTCCCGCTGAACGCCCGTATCGCGGCAGGTATGCCGATGAGTGCGGGAGCGGATTTCGGAACCGGTTTCGGGAGCTGATTTCGGAACCTGACTGCGACAAGGCCGTTGTGCGCCTTTCTGTCTGCCACAACTCGGAAGTACAAGCGTATATTCCGAGTTGTGTGCAAAAAAGGGTACCGAAATCGAGTATCTGATTTTCAAAAACCTTGATTTTCCAACGTTTTTGAAAATTCGTTGGCGATTCCATGACGCACAAGTCGGCAATTACACCCATACTTTCCGCTCGGGGCCAGAGAAGGGGGTTCAGCGTCCAAGGAACGGACGCTACATCCCAAGGAACGGACGTCACAGCCGAGGAACGAATGTCACAGCCCGAGGAAAAGAACTCCGCATCCGCAAACCCTTGCGACGAACCGCCCTTCAGACACCACTACTGAATGGTAAAGCCCTGATTGGCGCCGTATTCCTTGAGATCCTTCTGCCAGAGCGCTATGGCGTTCTTCAGTTTCAGCCGATCGGAGGAATCCACGTTCTCAATCGTGTCCTTCGTTTTAGATTTATGTGACACCTTGCCGCCGGCCGCGATGATATCGAGACGCTCCTGCTCCTTGACCAACAGACTCGACCACTTGTATGCCTTGCCCACCGTGCTTTCGAAATCGCTTCGCGCGTACACTTCGAACGGCAGATACTGGTAGCCGGTCGATACGCTTTCGGCGGCCTTGGAAAGCACCCGATTGTATTCCTGACCACCGAAATACGGTATTTCAAGGCCACGGCTGTCAGTCACCGTGGTTTTGCCCAGGAAATCGAAGTCGGACAACGTGTTATTGTCCGCGGGGAAGGCCCCGCCATCCACACGTTTTTTAATGCCGTCCGCATTATGGCACACGTATTCCACGAACCGATAGGATGCCTCCGGCTTGCGGGAACGCTGCAGCACGGCCAGCGCCGAACCGCCGTTTTCGGATGTGGTGGTACCGCCATCCTTCGTGGGCATCTGGGCCACGCGCCACAATCCAGCCGTTCCGGGAAGATTGGACATCAGCAACGACGGCATCCAGGCCCCGGCGAACAGCGATGCCACCTTCCCCGCGCCCACAGACTCCTTCCACTCATCGGACCATGAGTCCGAACCCGTATATACCAGCCCCTCATCGATCACCTTCTGCCAGAATTTGGTGAAATCGTTCGTTCCGTCATCCTCGGTAAGGTTGATCGTCACGTTCTTGCCGTCGTTGGATACCGAGAACGGCCGCCCGCCGGCAAGCCAGATCATGGCGCTGTAGAAACTGGCGTCACCGGAATCGGCGGTGATATACACCCCGATCTCCTTGAGTTTCTTGGCCGCCTCATAATACTCATCCCACGTGCGGATCTCCGATGCATCGATACCCACCTGTTCGAACACATCCTTGTTGTAGAAGAATGCCATCGGGCCGGAATCCATGGGGAGTCCGTACACACGGTCATTGAGTTTCACCGACGCCCACGTGCCCGGCGTATAGAAATCCTCATAAGCCGACGTACGGTCGGTGATGTCCACCAACTGGCTACTGACCGCGTACTGCCGCAATGCGTAATACTCCAGCTGCACCACATCGGGAATGCCATACCCGTCCTGGATGGCATTGTTGAGCTTGTTGTATCCGCTGGTGTTCTCCCAGACCACATGGATGTCGGGATTTTCCTTTTCGAAAGCGTCGATGACCGACTGCATGCTCGGCTCCCACGACCATACGGTGATTTCGGTACGGGTGTCCTGTCCTGCCCCGCAGGCCGCAGCACTCACGGCTATGATGCCGGCACAGACGGCGGCGATCAGTCGTTTCACCAGTTTCAGACTCACACCCACTCCCCTCATCCCGCACTGTGGCGTTCATTCGCAATACGTTTGAGTGTACGTCAGATGGTCGAAACCAACCTGAGAACGCCAGTATCCCATCAAAAAAGCCGTCGGGATTCAGCAAAAACCGAATTCCCGACAGCCGTACCAGCTTTCGTGTTACATCACTTCTTGAGCACGATCACCCCATTAGGCCGTATCGTCACCTTGCCGTTACTCGCATCGGCAAATGACGAGACGATCGGCATGCCGTCCTCCACCGTTTCGATTACGGCATGCGTACGATTGAACAGGAATATGAAAGTGCGCGCGCCATCCGTACGTTCGACCCGCAGCAAACCCGGATCTCCTGCTTCCGGAACGTTCACTTCCAACGAGGAAAGTATCGACGGCAGGCTTTCGGCAATGCCGTCACGTCCCAAACGGGCCCCGACATACACCGTACGGCCTTCGCCATATACGTTGCCGACGATCGCCGGACGTCCGTCCATTCCCGTCCACGAATCATCTTTGAACGAGGCAAGCACAGTGGCGTCCGCGCCTATGGACGTGATGACATCGGCAAAATCATGTGCCGTCGTGCCGTTATCAAGATCGAGACTCTCCGGTGTTCCGGGCCAGTCGGCTCCCAACGGAGAGAATTCTTCAATCCTCACGCCAACCACATCACGAATCGATCCCGGATAGCCGCCAAGCCAAATATGATCCCTCTCATCAGACAGTCCCGTGTAGTACGTGACGATCAGCTTTCCACCACTCGCCACATACTCACGCACACGACGCGATGTCTCATCGGAAAGGATATACACGCTCGGCAGCACAGCCACTTCATACTCATCCCAATTCGACCGAACCGGAACGACATCGGCGGTCACCTTATTGTCCGCAAACGCACGGAACCATGCAAGAGGCTCATCCACATGGCGGATCTTCTGACTCGGCGTGGCAGTATGTTCACTGGCCCATTCGGACTCGTAATCGTACACAATGGCCACTTGGGACTTCGCCAATCTGGTGCCAAGCAACCCGTTATCCGCCAGTGCATTCAAATCGGACCCTAATTCACATACGTCACGGAACACCTGCGAATCCTCACCCGCATGGGGCAGCATGGCGGAATGGAACTTTTCCGCGCCGGACTTCGACTGCCTCCACTGAAAGCAGCACACCGCGTCCGCGCCCATCGCAACATGAGCAAGGGAATCGCGTACAAGCTGCCCCGGCTCCTTGCGGTAGTTGATCGGACGCCAGTTGACCGCCGAAGTGGAATGCTCCATCAGAAACCACGGATTCTTACGCGAGATCCCATCCACCAGGGATGCGGAAAACGCCAACTCATCCAGATGAGCCGCCCCCGGCGTGAAGTAGTGGTCGTTGGAAACGAAGTCAACCTCACCACCCCAATCGTCGTAATCCAAGCCCGCACCGCTTGCGGAAACCATGAAATTGGTGGTCAACGGCAAATCCGGCGTGATTTCGGACAACACATCACGTTCCGCCATATAGAACGCTTTCAGAGCATCGGAACTGAACCTCTTGAAGTCCAACAACTTACCCGGGTTCATAAAGTTGCCTTCACCTATGAAACGCGGCGGGATAATCTCGGAGAAGTCGTTCATACGTTGCGCCCAGAACGCGGTGCCCCACGCATCATTCACCTTGTCGATTGTTCCATAACGGTCTTCGCACCACTGACGGAATGCGCGTTCGGCATCCTCTGAATAATCGAATCGGTTATGGCACCCGTACTCGTTACCCACATGCCAAGCCACCACATACGGATTGTCCTTATAGTGTTCGGCCATCTCCCGACACAATTTCAACGCGTATTCACGGAACACGGGGCTGGTGGCCCTCCAGTGCTGCCGGGCGCCCGGCTGGCACACGTTGCCCCGCTCATCCTTCCACAACACTTCCGGATGTGCCTGAGTGAGCCACATCGGAGGCGAAGCGGTGGCGGATGCCAGGTCGACCGCGATGCCGGCCTCGCCGAGCTTGCCGATG
>CAVBHJ010000023.1:0-29719 GCA_963595445.1 bacterium | reverse complement strand
CAATCAAAGACAACCGACCTGGAAACGGGTGTTGCACTTACAAATTGAATCCAGCCCAACCATGGCACTCAACCTCACCGAGGCCGCGAAGCTCTCCACCGACACCCTCGCCAAGGGCGTCCTCGAGACCTTCGTGCAGGTCAGCCCGATCCTCGACCGCATCCCGCTCATGTCCATCGACGGCAACGTCTACGCCTACAACGAGGAGGCGGCCCTGCCCGGCGTCGCGTTCCGAGGCGTCAACGAGTCCTACGCCGAGTCCACCGGCACCTTCAACCAGAAGAGCGAGAAGCTCGTCATCCTCGGCGGCGACGCGGACGTCGACAGGTTCATCCAGCAGACCCGCAGCAACGTCAACGACCAGCGCGCCGAACAGACCACGCTCAAGGTCAAGGCGATCAGCTACAAGTACCAGGAGACCTTCTTCAACGGCGACTCCAGCGTCGACGCCAAGAGCTTCGACGGCCTCAAGAAGCGCCTCACCGGCAAGCAGGTCATCGACGCCGCGGAAAACGGCATGCCGATCCTCGGCGACTCCAACGCCGACATCCACAAGTTCTTCGACAAGCTCGACGAACTGCTCGGCGCCGTCCCCGGCATCAACCCCACCAACGGCGCCATCTACGCCTCCTCCGCCATCATCCGCAAGATCGCCAGCGCCATGCGCCACATCTCCTACGACACCACCCTCCAGCAGGACATCGGCGGCAAAGGAGCAGGCATGACCCTGAATCTCATCACAGGCAAGTCCGGCACCCAGCACGTCACCAGCGGCGACATGGGCGCGGTGCAGGCCGCGCTCGTCGGCAACGCCAGCTACCTGCTGCAGGACGCTGACGGCGCGTTCCCCGCGGTGAGCATGCAGTCGGCGAACAAGGCGCTCGTGCCCACGCTGAACCTCATCCTGGAAGGCCGATACGCGCGCGTCACCGAAGAGGAGGCCGTCACCATCGAAAGCGGCAGGACGGGCGTGAACCGCAACGACCTCGTGTGTGTGAAATACGAGCGCGACTCGAACAACATCGAATCGGTCACGCTCGCCGTGCTGAAAGGCACCGCCTCGTCTGGCACCGCGACGGATCCAACCGTGCCGGAGGGAAGCATCCTGGACGGCGCCGCCACCGTGTGGATACCGATAGCGCGCGTCCCGATCAGCGGCATCAACGCAGGGACCCCGGTCATGCTCATCCGGCAGATGCCACCGATCAGCCAACTGTGGGATTCCGTGACCCACAGTTGCAAGCTGAAGTTCCAGGACACCAAGTCGTTCGTGGAATCCGCATATTCCGGCGGCAACGAGATCATCGTGCGGGACGGGCTGATATTCGTCGATCTGGCCAGTTTCAAGAGCACCGTGACGGTGTCCACCGGCTACCAGGTGTGGTTGCTTTCGTCGGGCGTGAGACCGTCGGAGCGCATCATCATCGGCGGCGTCGCGAACGTGGCGGGCAAGTCCGGTGGCAAGCAGGTCACTTGGAACACGGACGGCAGCCTCACGTTAAACATGCTTCATACAAGGTGAAAAAAGGAAAAAGCCCCGACATCCGTGGTGTGGACGTCGGGGCCGGTTGCTATTCGGCCTTCCTGCGTGGCCTGCCTCCGCCTACGCCACGACCGGGACGGCTGGCGTTCCATCGGTCGATGGTCTCGGGGAGCCAGCCCCTGGCCTTGCCGACGATCACGTCGGGGGCGGGCAGCTTGTAGCGCGCCAGGGCGCCCTTGGTGACGCCGAGACGTTCGGCGACCTCGGTCATGCTCAGGTATCGTTCAGTCATCGTGGCGGCTTCCCGCGTATCCGGCGGCCAGACCCATGATTCCGGCCGCGAGTCCGAAGCCTCCGCCGTGTTCGAGTCCGGCGTGCGCCATGCAGACGACGCCGAAGAGCATTGCGATGATGCCGAAGATGGTCGGTCTTTTCATGATGTTCATGGTTCCCTTGGTAGGATGGACGGACGGGGTTCCGGCTAGTCGGGATAGCCGGAACCTTTTTTACTTGTGCTTCGGTGGCTTTCCGCCTTCTCCCAGTCTAAGACAGACGCTTACCGCTATTGCGATTATCTGGAGGATTTTGGCATCTACTGGGCTTTTCGGCGTCATGATTTATCCAGTGGCTGGCGGAATTGGGTTGCCATTGCGCTAGTGAACGGGCGTATTTCGCCAGTGACTGGCGGTTTTGGCCGTTAGGAGGGCGGCTAAGCGGGAGAAGATATCCAGTGGCTGGTGAAATTAGGACTCTGGGACCGCTGTATATGGGTGTTTTCATCCAGTGGCTGGCGGAATTGGGCCGATGATATGGTGCCAAGCGGAGGGGTTTGGCCAGTCTCTGTATATGTATGTCCGAGACATCGGAGCTTCTTTATTTCTGAATCATTGATGTAGCCACAATCCCATGACAGTCTTTCGCATATCTGGCGAATTGGCGAAGCGGACTAACGGACCCGACTATGATTAGGCATATGAATCGTTTGGATCGTTTCACACTCATGCCGGGCGAGCTTAAAAAGGTCACCGACCCGGCTGAAGTCGCCGACGCCCAAAAAAGCTGGTTTCATACCTCTAACTAAGGAAGAACAAGATTGGATTTCCAGCGAGGGATGCAGACGTTGGGCTGCTGGCGACTATGTGTCAACGGATGAACTCAGGTCTGAATACGCGCGGAGAAAAGCATTGTGACGCTTTGAACGCCTGATTAAAACCAATCGAGAGCGATGCCATGTCGGGTACGGTCGCCGTTATCGGCAAATTGACGCTGAAATACTGCAAGGAGGGCTAGATGATATTAGATGATGCTATCGGTCTTGTCCTTGACACGTATCCCGACATGAAAGCGATAGGCGCCGCGGAGAGTTCCGACGCATGGATCATCGGTCTTGACTTCGCCGCTTCGACCAGTGAACACTCTGTGCCGGGCACGCCGAGCATCGCGGTCGAGAAGACGTCGGGCGTTCTGCACAGTCTTGTTCCAGGGACGGACGAATTCTGGCATTACATGACCGGCGCCAGAAAAGTGCCCATCCCACGGAATTGAAATGCATTCCAAGCCACCCACATGGGTGGCTTTTTCACATCCCGGCGATGGAACGTCTTCCTCTCAAGACAAGGGGATATGGGCGAAATCCGCAATACGCCTACAGTATGCTTTCGGTCACGTCGGCCCAGGCGTACTGTGCCATGTATTCGCCGTGGTATAGGTTCTCCGCTTCCGGATCATTGTTGAGGAACCGGTACAGGTCGCAGTCGAGTTCGCTTGTTTTGACCGCCACGTTGTCGCGTTCTCGAATAAGGACACCGGTTTGCCCGATGGCGGTGAGCGTGGTACGCAGGTCGTGAATCAGATTGCGTACCTGGGTGCGTCGTGACGTTGAATTGGCGGCATCCTCCCACAATATGGTGATCAGCTCGCTGGTGGTGCAACGCGAGCCCCGGCGGTGCACCAGATAGGCGAGCAGCTCCTTGGTTTTGGTACGGTCGAATTTCAAGGGCTCATCCTTGTAGAACACGTCGAAATCCCCGAAACAGCGTACCTTCAGTTTTTCATGATTCGGTTCGACCGGATTGCGCAGGTTCGATAAGGCATTGCGGACGTCGTTCTCGCTTGCCGGTTTGAGCAGAAAGCCGCTGACGTACAGGCTGTGCGCCTCCAGCGCATGCTCGCCATGCGCGGTAACGAAGATGATGTTGACGGCCTCGTTTGTCTCTTTGAGCTTTTCCGCCAATTCCAGACCGTTCATATATGGCATCTCGATGTCAAGAAACACCACATCGAACCGTGTCTTCCTTGCTAGCTCCAGCGCTTCGGATGCGCAACCCGCGGTCGAACAGGAGCTTTCGGGAGTCACCTCCTTGAGGATTCGGCATAAAGCGTTCACCGCGAGCGTCTTATCGTCAACCACCAGAATATTCACGACGTGCCACCTCCATCGACTGGGACAATGATAGTCAATACGGTGCCGTCGGACTCCTCATGGGCCTCTATGCGACCTCCGCACGAGAGACGCAGCCAAGCATCGGTCCTGCCCAAAACCCCGGTGAAACACTCATCCGAGGAATGCTCCCGCAGCACAGATGGCGGCACATTGTCCTTTACGCTCACAAAATCATTGGAACCATCGCCGTCCACGCTGATGATCAGTTTCGGCTGGTCGCTATACGGCAGATGATGCTTCACCATATGCTCCACCGACGCCTGCAGACTCAACGGAGGAAGCATGACATTGAGCTTGCGAAGATTCCACTTCACCTCGATACGCCGTTGGGATTCATCCTGCTCCAACGCCAGATACGACTTGACATGACCGATCGCACTGCGCAACGAAACCATCTGATCTTTGGAAATCGCATCGATATTGCCACGAAGATACGTCGAAAGATTCTGCACACTCGCACGGGCCCTGTCGGAATCATTCAGACAAAGCTCCTGAATGGCCGTCAACGAATTAAAAATGAAATGCGGATTCAACTGCTCCATATACAACTGCGCACGACTCTCCTCAAGAGCACGCTCGGAATGAATACGACGCTCCTCCAACGTGTGCTTACGTATGATGTACATCACCAGCATGGAAAACGCGGTACCAGGATACACAAGCAGCAACGTCGGATAGAACTCCTCGATGATCCCCGACGCGATCGGCAACGTGAAAATCGCAAACCAATGCATGCTGGCACGGTAATGGTTCCCCTTACCGGAAAACAGCACCATCAAAAAAGAAACGGCGATCTGCAGCATAGACAAAAACTCAGGAACGGACCGCAACGGACCAAACAAAAAAACATTGGACCCGTCAATACTGAAAACACAACCGTTCCAGAAATTGCACACGAGCAACACCAGACTCATCACGCAGATGGCAACGACCACACCATCGAACACACGCTGCACGAAGGCATCCAAATCCCCATACAAAAGACGACATGCCAGCAAAACGCACAACGTCATCGCAACAGGCCCCGTCAAATACGCGAAATGCACACCCACACGCGCACACACCAGGGAAAACGAATCCGCATGCCTGCGAAACATCCAAAACACGAAAATACCCAACGTGCTGCATGCGTTCAAAACAAGCATCAAAGAAAAAAGAAACTTCCCACGCCGCTCACCCTCACCAGACAACACGGAAACAATCAAAACGACGTACAGAGTCAAAAACAATGCCTCAACACACGCATTGACCGCCTGAATGGCCATGGTTCCCTTTCCCTAGAAAAGCGCGGATACCCCTTATCTGCACAAGTATAAAAGAGAACCAGTGACGAGACCCCGACCCGAACGAACAAAAACACGAAAGGTGGATAACGGTGGATAACCCGGCCACATCCACATATCCACAGATTTCCCAAAGCAGGTAGCGCACGAACGCAACATTCTGCCATCCTATTCAACACGGACAGGCAACGAAGCCCCTTCCGAAAACCACCAAAAACCCAAAAAGAAGGTGAACCATGACCAAACAAGCCAAACGACACAGGTGGACACCACTCACCGCAGCGCTCGCGCTCGCGGCCATGATATTTCCCGCATCGGCGCATGCCGACGCGCAGTTGGCGGATCTCAGCGTCAAACAGTCCATGACGGTGACGGCCAGCGGCAGTGGGATGCTTACGGGCAAAAGCCTGTACGCGATCCAGCTGGCCGCCTATACCGCGGCAAACGTTCAGGATGGCAGAATCGTAGGTTACGACGTGACCACGAACAGTGACCTGGCCCAATCCATAGCGACTTCGGCGAAAGCCGTCGGCGCCACGGACGACGATCTGAAGGCCAACGGCAAAACCGATCCCATGGTCTGGGTCGTTCGTGAACTCACCGATTCGAAGAGCGGCCTGTGGAACGGAAAGCTTCGTGATTTCTGCGACAATCTCGCCAAACAATCCGAATTCCAGTCGCAGGATGGATTCGCGGTGAACAATCTGGATGCGGACGGCAAAACCGCGACGACCGGAAACGTGCTTGTGCCGGGCATCTACGCGGTCGTGGATCGAACCGCATCGACGGACGGTTCAGGCAAGCCCGTCGAAGCGTCGATCATGATGATGAACGGAACCGCGGTCAACAACATCACGCAACTGGTCGTCTCGTCGGGACAGACCACGACGCTCGGCCAAGTGGTATACAAGGTGTCCGACGTCGAAACGCCCGATAAGAAGGCACAGTCGGGAGACGATTGGAAAACGGCCGTTTCCGAAGCGATCGGAACGAATGTGACCTATCGCATCACGCAGAAGATTCCGAACTGGACCGGATACGAGCATTACTATTTCGCATTGAACGACACACTCGGATCGGGATTGGACTATGTCGGATTGCAGTCGGTGAGCGTTGACGGCGAAGCCCTGTCGGAAAGTTTCTATCATGAGACGGTCAACGGCAGAAAAGTGAGCTGGCTGTTCGGAGACTCCAACGGAGACCTGCTCGCATCAAACGAAACAAAGGCGGCGCTGCCGGTAGGATCCACCATCACCGTGGTGTACACGGCAAGACTCAACGGGGATGCCGTCATCGGCGCCCCATGCAGCGTCAACTCGGTGGACCTTGAATACTCCCACAACCCCAACGGATGGCAGGACCACACCACGCTCCCAGGCAACGATGTCAGAACATGCACAGGAGCGGTGAAACTACGCAAAGTGGACGCCAACGGCAAGCAGATCAACGGAGCGAAATTCACCATCTCCAAGAACACGGACGGAGCGCAGGCGCTGAACCTCGTCAAAACCGGCGAAAACCGCTACCGTCTCGCCACAGCCAAAGACACCGCCGGCACAATCAGTGAATTCGAAGCGGGAGACATCACCATCGAAGGACTGAAAGGCACCTATGTGATCAGCGAACGGCAAGCACCCGAAGGATTCTCCTCACTGGTCCTGCCGAACGCCGTATTCACGGTCAACGTCGACGAAACCAACATGACCTGGAACATCGAAGTCAACACAGACCCCAACAAGCTCATCAAAGCGCAAGGAGACCAGACCATAGTCATCACCAACGTACGTTCGATCACACAAATGCCACTGACCGGCGCCGCGGGACTGACCACGATCTTCACCCTGGCGGCAATACTGCTGGCGGCAGGACTCATATTCCTGCGAATGAGCCGCAACACAGGGGACTGAAACCAGCAGACGCACGAACACACCGACACCCGAACAATCCGAACAAAACCAGCACGGAACCTCGCGAAAAGGAGACGCCATGGCCAGCCGAACAATCCGCAAAGCTCGCCACAAGGCAAGAATCCCCAAACAAAACCTCGCGAAATGGTGCGTCGGAGCCATCCTCCTGATCGCCACGGCAACACTGATCAGCCTACCGGTCATCATGCGAACAGTGGACGGCGTCAAACAAACGTGCGACACAACAACATATGCGGGCATGGTGGCAAACACCACGCCCGCATCCATCAACACAATCAAAAACCAGGCACGGCAATACAACGAAGCACTGAAAAGCCAAGGCAACCAAGCCGGAAAAACACAAAACCCAAGCAACATAGCCGACTACCACCAACAACTGGCAATCCCACCAAGCGACATCATCGCCACCATACAATACCCACGACTCGGCATCGAACTACCAATCAGACACGACGCAAACGAACAAACACTCGCATCAGGAGCCGGACACTGGCAAGGAACATCCCTCCCCATCGGAGGCAAAGGAACCCACGCCGTCATCACAGCACACCGAGGCCTGGCAGACAAACTCATGTTCACCAACCTCGACCAAGCACACGAAGGAGACACCTTCACCATCACAGTCCTCGGAGAAACCCTCACATACCAAGTAACCAGCATCAGCGTCGTCGAACCAGACAACTTCGAATGGATCGACACCACCAACAACCTCGACCTCGTCACCCTCATGACCTGCACACCATACGGCGTCAACACACACCGACTCCTCGTCACAGGAACACGCACCACCAACCCAACCAACACACCACAACACAACATCTGCCCAACCAGCGGCACCATAGCAACCGGAACATTCGCATGCACAACCATATGGGCATCCATATTCCTACTGATCCAACACAGCTACAATGAAATACATGATCGACGAAGTACTGTTCCTACGCCACGGCCGCACATCCTACAACCTCGCCCGACGCCTACAAGGACAAATCGACATACCCCTAGACATCATCGGAAGATGGCAAGCCGACCAAAGCGCATACGAACTGGCAAAAACCTACTACTGGGCAAAAATCGCCAACCTCGCCGAACACCATGACCAACTCGCACAACCCAACGGCAAACACGCACACCAAGCCAGCACCGACGAAATCGACAACGCACCAGCCGCGAAACGACACATGAAAATCATCACATCAGACCTGTTCCGCGCCCAACAAACCGCACACGCCATCGCCGACCTGCTCGGGCTCAACATCACCCTCGACCCCAGACTCAGAGAACGCAGCTTCGGCGAATGGGAAGGCATGACCCGAGAGGAAATACGAGAACAACACCCACAAGACTACGACTCATGGCGCTCGCATACAGGCGGCGAGCTCAAGCACGGCGTCGAAAGCCGTGTCCACACGGGCAGGCGGGGAGCCGGCGCCATGCTCGACATCATCGCGGAATGCGGAAACGATCCCACGCCTACGACGCTGCTTGCGGTGGGCCACGGATCGTGGATTGTGGCGACCGTGGAGACCCTGCTGGGCATGGATCCGGACAATCTGAACAATCTGGGCGCCATGCGCAACGCCTTCTGGACGCGTATGACGGTGCACGGCGATCCGACGAACCCGCAGTGGCTGCTCGACGCCCACAACCAGGGTCCGGCCATCGCATATCTGGCGGATTGGGAGAATGGTCCGAGCCGGCTTCGTGGACCGGATATGCCATTGTGGAAGCCCATCGTCCAGTAGAATCCGCCAGTCCGTCGTCCCTCATCCATGAAGATGAACGCTTGATGAAATTTCCGGCCTTCCCATAAGTGAATTCTCAAGGTTGGACTATTGTTGAGAAGGTTGTGTGCCCGGACCATGCCGGGCTGCCGCACAGCGATGGAATGATGAAAAGCGCAAAGGCGGAGGTGAGAGACATGTTGAGAATGTTCAGAACGATTAACGGCCAGGTGGAACAGATACAGAAACCGGAGAACGGATCGTGGTTATGTCTCTCGAAACCGACCGACGTGGAGCTTGCCACCGTATCCATGGAAACGGGAATCGACCTGGCCGACCTGCGCGCTCCTCTGGATGACGAGGAACGTTCGCGCGTCGACGTCGAAGATGATTACACGATGATCATCGTGGACATTCCGACCGTCGAGGAACGTGGCGGAAGGGACTGGTACGAGACCATCCCGTTGTCGATCATCATCACGCAGACATGCATCATCACGGTGTGCATGCAGGACACCCCGGTCCTCCATCCGTTCATGGAGGGGACCATCCGTGGATTCAACACGTATATGAAGACTCGTTTCATCCTGCAGATTCTGTATCGCAACGCCACCATGTACCTGCGGTATCTGCGCATCATCGACCGCGAAAGCGACAAACTCGAACTCAAGCTGCGCCATTCCATGCAGAATCGTGAGATTCTCATGCTGCTTGAGCTGAGCAAGACCTTGGTCTACTTCACCACGTCGCTCAAATCGAACGAAATCGTAATGGAAAAGCTGACCACGTTGCCGCGTATCAAACAGTATCCGGAGGATGAGGATCTGCTCGACGACGTCATCACCGAAAACAAGCAGGCAATCGAGATGGCCAACATCTACAGCGGCGTTCTCGCGAACATGACCGACGCCTTCGCGTCGATCGTGTCGAACAATCTGAACAATGTGATGCGTATCTTCACCATCATCTCCATCACGTTGTCCATTCCGACTCTGGTCTTCTCGATGTACGGCATGAACTTCCAGCAGGGTATGCTCGGTATGCCGTTGTCGGACAAACCGTGGGGTTTTGCGGTAGTCATCGTGATCTCGCTGGTTGTGTCTGGCATCGTCACGTGGTTCCTTACCCGTTCGCGCATGTTCAAGTGAGACCTGTCCGTATGAAACGCGTGCCGCATACCGTCGCCGCCATGCTTTGCGTGGCGTCGCTTTGCGTCGGCGCGGGCGGTTGCGGCACTTCCATCTCCGTGGTGACCCACGGGGTCGCGCAGGGGCCGACGATCACCATCGGCGTCGCCGCCGATCAGCCGGGTCTCTCATATCTGCATGGGGATGAGTATTCCGGCTTTGACATAGCGGTAGCGAAATACGTCGCCAAAGCGTTGGGATTCGCGGAAAAGCAGATTGTGTTCAAAAAGGTCCTTCCGTCAACGCGCGTCTCGTCTTTGAAGGACAGCATCGTCGACATGGTGGTGGACTCCTTCGCGACCGGCGATGCGTCCGATGGCGAGATATCGTTTGCGGGTCCGTATCTGAACGTCGGAGAAACGCTGCTCGTGCGCGCGGACGATGCCGAAACGATAACAGGCATAGACGCGGTTTCCGGCAAGACGGTGTGCGCGGCGAAGGGCAGCGCCATCGCCGGTCATGTGCGCGATCTTTCCGAAAACGTGACCGTCGAGGAGCGGGATTCATATCCGCAATGTGTGACGTCCTTGATGATGGGGCAGGCCGATGCGGTCGCCGCCGATGACGCCATCGCTTCGGGATTGGCGTCCGGAAGGGGCATCGAATATCTGCACGTCGTAGGGGAGTCATTCGCGGAGCGATCATATATGGTCGCCGTCAAATCGGGCCAGGACAGTTTGGTAAGGCAGATCGATGCCGCCTTGGAGTCGATGCTGAACGATGGTTCGTGGGAAAGCGCCGTGGAAGACATGACCCGGCAGATCGGTTACGTTCCGGACCGCGCATTGAATCCTCCGTCGGCGGTCGGCGGGGACTGACCGCAAAGCTTCTTGGATAATGGTTGCCGCCTTGCGAAGTGTCCAGTTGCGCGGCTAATTTCGTGCACTATGAGTGACATCGAGAAGAGCGCACAGCCGCAATCGAAGGAATCCGCCGAACCGTCGTTCCGCTATAACGCGGACATGGCGCAGGGCATCGAAGAAAAATGGCAGAAGATCTGGGATGACGAAGGCACCTTCTGGGCGGCCAACGTCCATGGTGATCTGAAAGACGGCGAGGGGCGTAACGCCGAGGGCCGTCCATCCTATTTCGCCATGGACATGTTCCCGTACCCGTCGGGCAAGGGCCTGCATGTGGGCCACCCGCTGGGATACCTCGCCACCGATGTGGTCAGCCGTTACCACCGCATGAAGGGCGAGAACGTGCTGCACGCCATGGGCTATGACGCCTTCGGCCTGCCTGCCGAGCAGTACGCCGTGCAGACCGGCCAGCATCCGCGCATCACCACGGAACAGAACATCGCGAACATGCGACGCCAGCTGCATCGCATGGGCCTGAGCTTCGACAACCGTCGTTCCTTCGCCACCATCGACCCGGGATATGTGCGTTGGACGCAGTGGATCTTCTCCCGCATCTACGACTCCTGGTACGACGAGGATTACACCAATCCGTCCGGTTCCAAGGGCTGCGCACGCCCGATCAGCACGCTGGTCGAACAGTTCGAATCGGGAGAGCGCGCCATTCCGGGATTCGAAGGCAAGTCCTGGTCCGATCTGAGCGAAGCGGAACAGTCCGACGTGCTCAACGATTTCCGACTGGCATACATTTCCAAGTCTCCGGTCAATTGGTGCCCGGGTCTTGGAACCGTGCTCGCCAACGAGGAGGTCACCGCCGAAGGAAGGTCCGAGCGTGGCAATTTCCCGGTGTTCCAGCGTGAGCTTCGCCAGTGGTCCATGCGCATCACCGCATACGGCCATCGTCTGATCGAGGATCTCGACGGCATCGACTGGCCTGAAAAGGTCAAGCTCATGCAGCGCAATTGGATCGGTGAGTCGCACGGCGCGTCCGTGCATTTCGACGTCGAGACCCCGAACGGCGTCAAGGACATGGAGATCTACACCACCCGTCCCGACACATTGTTCGGCACCACGTTCGCCGTCGTCTCTCCCGAGCATCACCTGCTTGAGGACGTTCCCGCCGAATGGCCCGAGGGAACTCCGGAAAGCTGGAAGGGTGGCCATGCCACTCCGGCTGAGGGTGTGAAGGCGTACCGTCAGGCAGCGGAATCCAAGACCGCCAAGGACCGTGTGGACGAGGCCGGCGAAAAGACGGGTCTGTTCACCGGCCTGTATG
Source organism: bacterium (assembly GCA_963595445.1). Classification (GTDB taxonomy): domain Bacteria; phylum Actinomycetota; class Actinomycetes; order Actinomycetales; family Bifidobacteriaceae; genus Bifidobacterium. Next base: position 17,538 of record CAVBHJ010000023.1, on the reverse strand, counting down.
CCGTGAACCCGATCACGGGAGCCAAGCTGCCGTTGTTCACCGCGGATTACGTGCTCATGGACTATGGTACCGGCGCCATCATGGCCGTCCCCGGCGGCGACCAGCGAGATTACGATTTCGCGATCAAGTTCGGCCTGCCGGTCATCTACACCGTGCAGCCGCTGCTGGAATCCGGCGATGATCTGGCCAATTACGAAGGCAAGGCCCCGTTCGTCTCCCATGACGGCATCGTCATCAACTCCTCCGTGGAATCCACCAAGGCCAACGGCGACGAGCTGAGCCTTGACGGACTGCGAGTGGACGAGGCGATCGACAAGGTCAACTCCTGGCTGGAGAAGGCGGGAGTCGGCAAAGGCACGGTCAGCTACCGTCTGCGCGACTGGCTCTTCAGCCGTCAGCGCTATTGGGGAGAGCCGTTCCCGATCGTGTACGGAGAGGACGGTACCCCGCACCTGCTTCCGGACGACCAGCTGCCGATCAACCTGCCGGACGTGCCCGATTACAGTCCGAAGACGTTCGACCCCGAGGATGCCGAGTCCAATCCGGAGGCTCCGCTGAGCCGCAACGAGGATTGGATCAAGGTGGAACTTGATCTGGGCGATGGCAAGAAGACCTACTATCGTGATACCAACACCATGCCGAATTGGGCTGGCTCATGCTGGTATTACATGCGTTACATCGATCCGACCGACACCGAGCACATGGTCGAAAAGGACGAGTTCGATTATTGGATGGGACCGAACCACAACGAAACCACCGGCAAGTCCGGCGGCGTGGATTTGTACATCGGTGGCGTGGAGCACGCGGTTCTGCACCTGCTGTACTCTCGCTTCTGGCACAAGGTGCTTTTCGATCTTGGATTCGTGGATTCCGCCGAACCGTTCCACAAGCTGTTCAACCAGGGCATGATCCAGGCGTACGCCTACACCGATGACCGTGGACAGTATGTGCCGGCCGCCGAAGTGGTCGAAGGTCCCGCCGATGCCAATGGTGAGCCGACGTTCACGTGGAACGGCCAGCATGCCAACCGCGAGTTCGGCAAGATGGGCAAGAGCCTGAAGAACATCATCACGCCGGACGACATGTACGAGAACTATGGTGCGGACACCTTCCGCCTGTATGAGATGGGCATGGGCCCGCTGGCGGAATCCCGCCCGTGGAACACGCGCAACGTGGTCGGCTCCATGCGTTTCCTGCAGCGTCTGTGGCGCAACGTCGTCGACGAGACCACCGGACAGGTGAACGTCACCGAAGGTGAGCTTGACGGCAAGACGCTGAAGCTGCTCAACAACACGATCGCCGAAGTGACCGTGGAGATGGAGGCGATGCGTCCGAACACGGCCATTGCGAAGCTCATCGTGCTCAACAACCATCTGACGAGCCTTGATTCAGTGCCTCGTGCAGCCGTCGAGCCGCTGATTCTGATGCTTTCACCGATCGCACCGCATATCTGCGAGGAGCTGTGGAACAAGCTCGGCCACACCGAATCCCTGGCCCATGCCGACTGGCCGAAGGCCGATGAGCGTTATGTCGGCCAGGACACCGTGACCGCGGTCGTGCAGATCAAGGGCAAGGTGCGTGCCAAGCTTGAGGTCTCCCCGGACATCGATTCGAAGGAGCTTGAGACCATGGCCCTTGAAGCGGTCGCCGATCGACTTGGCGGCAAGGAGCCGCGCAAGGTGATCGTCAAGGCTCCGAAGATCGTTTCCATCGTTCCCGCGGAATGATTTTTCGAACCTGATGCTGAAATGGCGGACGACTGAATATCGGGCATGTGGATAACCCGCATTCTCCGACCACAGGAGCCGTTTCAGGTGGACAAAGTGCCCATGCATCCTTCAAGTTGGATGCATGGGCACTTTTGGTACGCAAAGGAATGAAACGCCGACTGGAACGACACGGCGATTGCGAGACCTTGCCGCGCCACGGGAAGGCCAGTGTCCTCCGCCGCCTCCAAAACCGGTAAGTCCGGCGATTGACCGCCTGGATGAGACGGATCCATCGGGCGAGCCGGATGAGTTCGAACGGAAATCCAAGGGGAACAGGCCCGGACTTGCGGATCTTGCGGGTGTGAGGGAAGGCGACCGGTCCGTTTTGGCGGTCCGATCCAAACGGGACCTTCCCCGTATCACATTCCAGCCGATACATGCGCTGATCGCCATACTGACGTTGACCTGCGCGTTATGCGCCAGTCTGACCATGCTCATCCAGCAAGCGGTCCATTACAGCGAACTGCAGCACGCCAGGGCGGCGCATTCATCATCCCAAACCGTGCCGCAGGAGTCGGAGCAATCGCAGTCGAACAGTCAGTCGCGGGAATTGCCTTCCGAATCGGAAACCGATTCCGCGCAACCGTCATCTGATCCTACGAACGGACTGGTCGACATCAATTCGGCGGACTCGGAGCAGCTGCAGACATTGAAAGGTGTGGGTCCTGCGATAGCGCAACGCATCATCGACTACCGTGCACAGATCGGACGATTCGACAGTGTGGACCAGCTATTGGAAGTCAGCGGCATCGGAACAAAGACCTTGTCCAAGTTCAAAGACCAGGTGTGTGTGCGATGAACGGAAAAACAAAGTCTTTGACGGAACGCGAGCGGGGGAGTCTTGACTATCGGCTGCTTCCGGCAACGCTGTCGGGATGGATGGCAAGTCTGTCCGCGCATCGCTTGTTCGAATATTTCATGGACGATGCCTCCTTTTCGATGATTCCCGTGGTGCCGCTGGTGTTGCTGTTGCCGTTGGTGGTTCTTCCGGGAATGCTGTTCCTGCGATTTCCGGACGGATTGCGGACGGTTGCCATGCGCTGGCATTGTGGCATCGTCGTATGCGTGTTCAGCGCGCTGGTCTGCGCATCCTGCGCGTGGACCTATGACCTGATGCAGTATAGGGACGCATCCTTCGCATTGACTTCGGCCGACACTCCGCAGGTAGTCGCGTCGATTCGTCTGACGACCCCGGTCACCAGTTCCGATAGTCGCATGTACGATTGCCAGGCGGATTGCATCATCATGGGCGTCACGTCGGATGAAGTGCAGCATAGCAGTTCGGCAAGGGCGCGAGCCTACATGGACAAACCGGATTGCGCGCGGCTGAAGCAGGGAGGACTCTACAGGATGTCCGGCAGACTATCACGGTCGCAATACGGCGCGAGACCACTATGGCTGACCGAAATCGGCGACAGTGAACTCATACGTGCCCCAAATCCCGTGATGAAACTCGTGGACGCGATGCAGCAAGCGTTCTTCGCGCAAACATCACGATTATCAGATCAAGGCCGAATACTGGTTCCGGGACTGACCCTGGGTGTCCTGGGGCAAGACCACGTGCCTTCCACGGACAGCAACACCAACAACGGCAACACAGTGAACGCCACCTATGCCAAACAGGTGGAGGACGCGTTCAGAAAATCCGGAATACTGCACCTCATGGCGGTTAGCGGAGGGCACCTTGTGGTGATTGCGGCATTGGTCAAGGCATTATGCTCGTTCTTCCTCGTGACACGACACGTCACAGCACTACTGATGTCACTCTCATACATGTTCCTGGCAATCTGCGTATACCCCTCGGACTCCGTCTCCAGAGCACTGATGATGGGACTGGCCTCAACAGCATGCCTATTCCTAGGAAGACGAAACCAAGCATTGGCCGCGCTATGCTGGACAACCCTGACAATGCTCACCATCAAACCATACATGTCGCAAAGTTTCGGATTCGCGCTTTCCTGCGCCGCCGTACTAGGCATCGTGCTGTTCTCAAACCACATCCGCACATGGCTGCAGCCCATCATGCCCGAATTCATCGCCGAACCAACAGCCATGACCATCGCCGCACAACTCTTCACCCTACCCATACAAGTGCTGATAGAACCAGAACTACCGGTCTTCTCCATCCCAGCCAACCTCATAGTGGCACCACTCGTCAGCTTCTCCACCCTGACCGGACTGGCAAGCCTATTCATATCCTGGGCAATGCCCACCACGGGCTTCGCCCTGGCAACCATGGCATCATGGGGAACGGCGGTAATGGAATACGTGTCACGCAACCTCGGAACAGGAGACCACGCCACCATCGCATGGTCCGGCGGCATACAAGGAGCATTACTGATCTGCGCGATGGAAACGGCATGCGCAGGCTGCATGCGCATCATCTACCACATATACAATCGAACAACTGTTCGAGACAAGGGAATGCCAGGACGCAAACGCATACCCAACCCCATAGAAAAACTCCGCATATGGAACGAACGCACAATAAACGACATCAAACACATGAAATGGGACGACAAATAACAACCCATGACACACCCCGCAAAAAACAAACACCACCAAAACACATACCGCTTGTCCACCGATACGGCGAAATTGAATACTATGCCAAAGCCACCCGCAGCAACATCACCCTTCCACATCGTCTTCGGAGGAAACCCCTACCTCAACAGGCAAACAGTAAAAAACCTACGCAATGCCGCACAACAAAACCACCCCGACGCAGAAACCATAGAACTCGACGCCACCAACGCCGACAACTACGCCTTCAACGAAGCAGTAAGCCCATCACTACTGTCAGACCAAGCAATCGTCATCATCAACAACCTGCAGAACGCCGACGAAAAACTCGCAGACGCAATGGCCGTATACTGCAAACAAGCCTACGAAGAACCACACAACGCAAGCATCATCATCTGCCAACACGAAGGCGGAACCAAAGGAAAACAACTCAAAGACCGACTCAACAAAGCCGGAGCACACATAAGCACCGTACCCGACCTGAAAAAACCCGAAGCAAAACTCAACTTCGTCATACAATGCTTCGAACAACACAACAAACGCGTCGACCCAATAGCCGCCCAACAACTCACCGCAGTACTCGGCGACGAAATCGGCGAACTCGCCGCAATGATAAACCAACTCTGCTTCGACTTCGACGACAACCCAATACCACTAGAACGCGTCAACCAATACCTCACATCCAACCCACAAGTCGACGGCTTCCGCATAGCCGACCTCGCCCTGACAGGCCGCTCCGCAGACGCCATAATCGCCATGCGCGCATCCGTGGAACAAGGCACAGCACCAATCGCCCTGATAGGCGCGCTCGCGATGAAACTGCGGACCATGGCCAAGGCGTCAGCCGTGCATTCGGGCACTATCAGCGCCGCCGAAGCGAAAATGCAGCCGTGGATGCTCAAAAACGCGCAGCGTCAGCTCCCCGGATGGACATCCGAGGGAATGAGCAGGTGCATCCAAATGTTGGCATGGGCGGATGAACAGAGCAAGACCAATGGTTCCGATCCTATCTACGCTTTGGAAAGGTCCATCGAACTCATCAGCAACAAAGGACGGGCCAATTAGCATGCAAAGCACTACAACCGTAACCGCCGCCACAGGTGAGGATATGCAACAGCTGGGGGAGCGTGTGGCCGGACTCGTCCATGGGGGAGACGTGCTTTTGTTGTCCGGACCGTTGGGTGCGGGGAAAACCACATTCGCCCAAGGGTTTGGCGCGGGACTGGGCATCGATGAACCAATCGTTTCACCGACGTTCACCATCGCACGTGAACTTGACGGACATTTCGCCGACGGTGGCCGTGCGCACCTTGTGCATGTCGACGCGTACCGTCTCGGCGGTAACGCATACGCGCCGGGGCAGGATAGCGTCGGACGTCTGTTGGACGAACTTGAATCGCTTGGACTGGATGAGGAGCTGGAAAATCCAAGTGCCGATACGGTCATTCTGATGGAATGGGGTGAGCAGATGGCCGCCGCTTTGGCACCTGAACGCCTTGAGATTCACATCGACCGTCCCCTTAACGCGCCGGCCGTGGACGTCAATGGGGAACTGACCAGCTGCGGCGTGAGGACGGTCACGCTGGTACCTGTCGGACCAGCCTGGGAATCCTTCGATTTCGAACATGATGCGCGTTAACGGAAATGGCTTCTAGTGCCGGTTGTACAGTAGTGCGCAGTTTGGTACAAGGAGTTTTTGAAAATGCAGACACTGGTGATTGACACCTCGTACGGTTCGACGGTTGGTGTGGTCGGTCATGAACCGATCACCGAGACCGATTCACGTACGCACGTGGAGCAGTTGCAGGTAAATATCGCTAAGGCCGTCGAGCAGGCCGGACTTCGGGCATGTGATATAGAGAGAATCATTGTCGGCGTGGGGCCTGCGCCGTTCACCGGGCTTCGGGCCGGTATCGTTGCGGCCAAGGCCCTGGCCTTCGCCACCGGAGCGCAGCTTATGGGCCAGGATGTACTCACTGCGCAGTCCCAGGTCCATGTGGGCGAACGGGATGGTCTCGTTCATCTGACGCTCGCCGTGAACGACGCTCGCCGCAAACAACTGTATTTCGCGTTGGTTGATTCTTCCATACAGGGTGAACCCGCCATGCTGATTGATATGGATATTGATTATCCCGCTTCGATCGCTGCCCACGTGAATGAAGCGGTCGAAACGTTCAAGAGGGAGAAATCCCTTGATTGCGTCGTTGATGTCATTGGACACGGCGCGGCCAAGTATGCCGGATACTGGGCGTCGATCAATCATCTCGGCGCGGTGGATGACCATTCCTTGCTTGATGGCGGTGCTGAGGGGTTGGCGAGTTTTGCGCAGTTCGCAACGCGGGATGAGGCTCTGACGAATCCCCGTCCGGTCGAACCGCTGTATTTGCGTCGTCCGGATGTTTCCGTACCCAATCCGCTCAAGCATGTGCTCAATCACGCCGGCGCGGAACGAACGGAGTGACGGCAGTTCCATGATTGTTGATCATTCGGCGATGAATCTTGAGGAATCCGTCAGTCAGATTGCCGCTCTGGAGTCGGATCTGTTCGGCCGCGGCGCGTGGAGCGAACGGTCGGTCATGCAGGAATTCCAGGCGCCGGCCAGAACGTATATGCTTGACGTCGAAGACCATGTGATTCGTGGATATGCTGGCTTCTGGTATGACGGAGAAGATGCGGAAATCATGACCATAGGCGTGGCTCGTGAATTCCAGCGTCATGGAATAGCCTCCGCACTGCTTGAAAGGCTGATCGCTGAGGCTCGGAAGCAGGGTGCCAGACGCATGTTGCTTGAGGTCCGTATCGATAACCAACCGGCCATAGGCCTGTATGAACGTTTTGGATTCACTCGCATGGGATTGCGCAAACGCTATTACCAGCCGGAGGGAATCGACGCCTACACCATGAGCCTTGATCTCGAGCCGCGCGTCGCCGGCTTCAGCGCAACAACGAAACAACAAACGGAGCAGTAATGAGCGAACCAATCGTACTCGGCATCGAATCCACCTGCGACGAGACCGCCGCGGCTGTGGTGCGTGGCCGTACTCTGATATCCAATGTCGTGGCGTCCTCCATGGATGAACATGCACGCTATGGTGGCGTCATTCCGGAAATCGCATCCAGGGCACATGCCGAATCGTTTGTGCCGTGCGTTTCCAAAGCATTGGCCGACGCCAACATGACGTTGTCGGACGTCGATGCCATAGCGGTGTCCGCCGGACCTGGTTTGGCGGGATGCCTTGCCGTGGGAGTGTCAGGAGCGAAATCCCTGGCTTGGGCAGCCAATAAGCCGATTTACGGTATTAACCATGTGATCGGTCATATCGCGGTAACCCAGCTGCAATTCGGTGCGTTCCCCGAAAACACGCTTGCGCTGATCGTCTCCGGCGGACACACGTCGTTGCTGCATGTGGAGGATGTGGCAAGACATATCGACGTGGTCGGCACCACACTTGACGACGCCGCTGGAGAGTGCTTCGACAAAGTGGCCCGACTGTTGGGATTCCCATATCCTGGCGGGCCTCATATCGACCGTCATGCGCAGTTGGGCGATCCACATGCCATCAAGGTGCCGCAGGGATTGACTCAGGGCAAGGCTGGACAGCAGCATCCGTATGATTTCAGCTTTTCCGGAGTGAAAACCGCCGTGGCGCGTTGGATCGAGGAACAGCAGTCGGAGGGGCGCGAGATTCCCGTCGATGACGTCTGTGCGTCGTTGGCCGATTCCGTTGCCACGGTTCTTGCCAAGAAGGCCATGAGAGGTTGCGAACAGTACGGTTCCAAGACATTGATCGTGGGAGGCGGATTCTCCGCGAATTCGCAATTGCGTGCCAAACTGCTTCAGTTTGGTTCCGAATGCGGCGTTGACGTCCGTGTGCCACAACTTGGATTGTGCACCGACAATGGCGCCATGGTGGCCATGCTGGGCGTCAACCTTATTCAGGCCGGTGTCAAGCCTTCCGCGCCTGACTTCCCGATTGATTCGGCTATGCCGCTGACAAGGATTTCCATGTGAAAGGGCTGGAGCGCGGATGATGACACGCTGGTAATTTGCTTTCTGTAAATTTTAGTGTATTATTTTCGTCTTGTGCACAGCGCATTCCTGCGTAGCTCAGTTGGCAGAGCATCCGACTGTTAATCGGACGGTCACTGGTTCAAGCCCAGTCGCAGGAGCTTGTTTAACCCCTACGTTTGTAGGGGTTTTGTTATCCCCCCCCCAAAAAAAACGCGTCTTATCTTTTAGCGTAATATCAGCGGTTTCGATCGACGATGGATACCATGAACGTGGAAACACGCAAATCCGGCAAACGGAAGGAAATCCATTATGTGCACTGGCGTTCGTTTTTCCGATGCGGAAGGAAACATGTACTTCGGCCGTAATCTTGACTGGAGCTTTTCATACGGAGAGACCATTCTGGCGACCCCTCGTGCTTACCAATACGATTACGTCTACGACGCGCAATCCAGTGGCAGTCCGAATGCGGTACTCGGCATCGGTGTGGTTATGAGCAATCGACCCATGTATTTCGATTGCGCCAACGAAAAGGGACTCGCCATCGCGGGACTCAATTTCCCGGGTTACGCATCCTTCGCACACGAACCGGTTGAAGGCACCGTGAACGTGGCGACTTTTGAGTTCCCACTGTGGGTCACCCGCAACTTCGACACCGTGGACGAGGTCGAGGAGGCCCTGAAGAACGTGACCCTCGTCTCGCAAGTCGTGCCGGGGCAGAAGGAATCGCTGTTGCACTGGTTCATCGGGGATGGCACCCGTAGCATCGTCGTGGAACAGATGGCCGACGGCATGCATATTCATCACGACAATGTCGACGTGTTAACCAATCAGCCGACGTTCGACTTCCACATGGAAAACCTGCGCAACTATATGTGCATCAGCAATGAGATGGCCCAGCCCACCAGCTGGGGCAAGGCTGACTTGACGGCATGGGGCGCCGGCGTGAGCATGCACGGCATCCCCGGAGATGTGAGTTCTCCGTCCCGTTTCGTCCGCGCATCCTACGCAAATACCCACTATCCGCAGCAGGATGGCGAAAAGGCCAATGTCTCCCGTCTGTTCCACACGCTTGGCACCGTGAAGATGATCGACGGTTGCGCGAAGATGGCCAACGGTCAATTCGAACGTACACTGTTCACCAGCGGGTTCTCGTCCAAAACGAACCGCTACTACATGAGCACCTACGATGATCCGGCGATTCGTTCCTTTGCCATGTCGGACTTCGACATGGATGCCGCAGAGCTCGCCACCGCCGAATAATCGGCGGAAGACCACGAAAGACCGAGAAATGACCTACGATTTCACCTCGATCATGGACCGGCATGGCAAGGATTCAATCGCCGTGGACGCGCTTGGAAAGATGCCCGGCATGGCACCGGAACCGCCGAAGGAAGGACTCGACGCGATTCCCATGTGGGTCGCCGACATGAACTTTCCCACGGTGCCATCCATTCCGGAAGCGATCATCGAGCGTGCTAAGCACCCTGCATACGGCTATTTCAGCCCGACCGATGAATATTTCGACTCGATCATTCGTTGGCAGACCATACGTAACGATGTGGTCGGACTGACCCGTGAATCCATCGGATACGAGAACGGCGTGCTGGGCGGCGTGGTCAGCGCCATCACGGCATTCGCCGCGCCCGGAGACGCCGTGCTGCTGCACAGCCCGACCTACATCGGGTTTACGTCCTGCATAGAGAACAATGGCTACCATATCGTACACAGTCCGCTCAAATTGGATGAGCAGGGCATCTGGCGCATGGATTTCGAAGATATGGACCGCAAGATCAAAGAGAACAACATCCATGTGGCGGTGTTCTGCAGTCCTCACAATCCGTGCGGGCGAGTGTGGGAACGTTGGGAACCCGACACGCATACGCGACAACCGCTATATAATGCCGATTATTGGACGCTACCTAGAATGACGGCCACCCGAAAGCCACTCTTTGGATTGGGGTATAACCACCCAAAACGGACTTCTAATCCCATTCGAGCGGACCTTGACCGTTGCGTATGGAGTTTCGCATTTTCCTGGTCATTGCCTCGGAATCCGGCGCGTCCGAGCTGATACTGATACCGGTGTTTTTGGCGAATGAAACGTCGCTTACTGTCGTACCTCTCCTATGGCGATGAATCACTCCTGTCAGTTCGAATAATTTTCCGTTGCCGTGTGTCTCCACCGCTTTGATGTAATCTTCCGCGGACAAGAACACCTTTACCGTTGAAGGTAGATCCTTGCCTAGGGTCTTCATCGTGATCTCATAGTTTCTCTTGCTGGAATCATGCTTAAGCCCGACTATCTCGCCAATAATGTGGCACGAAGTCGCCTTCTCGGGCAAACGTAGATACGCTTGCGCTCGCTCCACGACCGGGTGGACGTCCGGCTGTATCACAATCTCGTATCGCTCTGCCGGTTCGCCTTTCGGCCTGGCAAAGGATATCGTAATCTGCGTCTCGTTGTCCGTGGAAAGATTGGAGATCGCGGATAGGAGCTCGCAGGAGACGCCATCGTTTACTGCTTCGTCGAATACGCCGTAAGCCGCATCGCTATCGCTTTTCAGCACCTCACGTGTAGCTTCGTCGAAGGCGTGCAGGGCCGTCCTCATGGAAGAGGTAATCGCTCTCCCTGGAACGCTTTTTTGAATACTTGCCTTCTCGTCTTTGGATTCGGTGATGGCAAAAGGTTGCGCTGACGGGACATAGGCAGTGACGATGTAACTACCTATTTTCGTCTGTCCCATATATGTGCCTTTTACGACGGACTCGGATACAATGGATTGCCTGTTGCCGAAATACCGTTCCTTTACGACCGAAGCCTTGGCGGACGCCTTAAGCATCCCTTCCATTGTCGTGATGAGGTGGGATCCGGATCTCCAATGAATCATGCCGTTCGTAACCCCCGTGTCTTCCCTGATCTCGATCGGGTCGAGGGCCATCAAGAATTCGGCGTGCAATAATCCCAGCTCGTTGTCGTATTCCCGACCGTGGACGCGACGCATCGTCGACAATGCCTTTGAGACCAAGTCGTCATAGTCGCTTTTGCTCTTGTTCGTGGGAACGACGATACCGAACGCGTTCCTTCGCATGTCATCGGCAGTTCTGAACCAGAACTCCGCATTGTCTGCCGCGACCGGCTCTTTCACCCAGCCGAATCTATCCAGTAAAACGTGCAGCAGATCCGCGTCACTCATGCACATAATGGTTCTCCTGCCTCTATCCTACCCATGATCTCGCACAAGGCGGCGTCGTCGAATACATTATCCACCCTGGCCTTTACGGGGACCTTCTGACATCCTGCCTCCGGCGGGAATCCGGCTATGGATGTCCAGTAGCACTTACCAATCAGTATTCTCTCTTCGGATACATTGATCCATTCGTCTTCCGGAATCGGCACATCCATGATGACGATAATGCGCGGGAAGGTCACATCCGGATCACGGTATTGCTCATAACGCTCGTTGCTCAGATAAGCGGTAATCTCCGTATGTGATGCGTTCCATCGATCCTTTGCCGCAGTGGCTTTCATCTGAATATCCAGACCATACTTTTTGTTCGATCTTTCACAATAGTGGTACAGAGTCACGTCGTCGCCATCGTCAACGTAAGGTGTACTAGGATCGCACCCGGCAGCTGCGGCAATGGACATGATCGACCCGAACTGCAGGAGCTCCATGCGATTCGTGAACCTCTTCGGCAGCCCTCGATGAATATCGATCCTGTTGACTATCGGCAATGCAGTCATATTCCTGATGATATAGACGATACCTGATTATACGGGTATTTTCGTGTGTTTTAGGGTGGTTTTACCGATCTAGCACTCGCTGAAGAGCCTTCCATATATGATGGCTCCGGCTTCGTCTGCGCTTATGTCTCCTTGCTGGTAGGATTCGACGGCTTGGTTGATGGCTTTCATATTCTCCTGCGCCTGCTGCAGGGTCTTCTCTTCGCACATTGTTATTCCTCCCCTTCGTGGACGTGCGGACGGATCCTTGCCGCCTGCTGGAATAGAATCGTAGCGTAAACCGATGAGGAAGCGAAAGGGGCAATGATGCTTAGGGATGATAAGGGATATAGTGTTCTCGCCTCAAGGGATACGTACACGGCGTTGGATCTTGAGACCACTGGTTTGGACTCTCATGCCGACATGATAATCGAGATCGGCGCCATCCGAATCCGTAATGGTGACGAAATCGAACGGTACCACCAGCTTGTCAACCCCGGGCGTCCGATCCCACCGGCGGTCACCGATATCACCGGAATCACCGATGATATGGTGGCCGACCAGCCGGCGGTGGAGGAGGTGCTTCCGGCGTTCGTTTCGTGGTTGTCCGATGACCTGATACTGGGATACAACGTCAATTTTGACGTCAACTTTCTGTACGACGCTTCTGTACGTATCACAGGAAACCCTGTCACCAATGATTTTCTGGACACGATGCGTCTCGCAAGATATCTGTACCCAGAAGAGAAGCGCAACCGACTCATAGACCTCGTTAATCGGTTTGGCATCGACGAGACGCAGACGCATAGGGCGCTCGATGATGCTGAGCAGACGATCGCATGCTATGAATTCATGCGTAAACGCATCTCTGATGAAGACATATCAATGCCCGCGAACGAAGGACGTCGCAGCGGCTCGGCGTCCATTTTCCGTGGTGAGGATAATCTGCTTCAGATCGCTCCGGCGGAAGAAGTGACGCCGGATCCGGCATTCGACGGGAGAACGTTCGTGTTCACCGGAGCTTTGAAACGAATGACCAGGGAGAACGCGCAGCGCGCCGTCTCCAATCTCGGTGGAGTGAACGGAAAAGGGGTGACCAAGAGCACCAATTATCTCGTCACCGGCAGCACCGATTACAACGCCGCCCTGAAAGGAACCAAGAGCAGCAAATGGCTCAAAGCTGAAAAGCTCCAGGCATCCGGACAGGATATCCATATCATCAGCGAAGAAGTCTTCTACGACATGCTCGGAGACAGCATAGCCGGTGCTCCGGCGCAAAGCCAACTCAAATTCCGCATAGGAAGCAGCGCGTGCAGGGATATCCCCGATGGCCCGATAGGGGAACGTGTGTCATTTGTGTCATCGGTCGACGAAGTACCGGTTCTGCCTCCGTCACAAGCCAAACCCAAGATTCTCCTGAAGACGGACGACGGAATCGTATACGCGGAGTTTACCGCACAGATGAATGCGTATGACATTCTATCTTCAATCGTGGGAAAGAAAATGGAGTTTACGGCGACAAGACGTAGGCCGCTCATCGGTGATAAACCTTACTTCGACGCGAAAGCCAAGCCGATGAACATTAGCTGAAGAAGGCGAGGAAAACCGTCTCGGCGCTCGCGTGGGCCGAGACGGTTTTCGCATAATGGCTTGCTAGCGGAAGAATGTCATTCCGTACGAATGGACTCTTCCGCTTTGATCCTGTCCGCCCACGCATCAATGTCGATATCCTCATGATTGCCGTTAATGTCGGCTGTTTCTTTTATCTGTTTGGTGACGGCTACCGGATCTTCGCCGCAAACGTCACAGATTGAGAAGAATTCCGATAGCCTTACCGGTGCGTTCTGTGCCAGGCATATATCTCGGACTCGTGTGTATTTTATGAGTCCTCCGGTCTTTTCCGCAAAAGCGCGGTAGCTGAGTCCGGTGTCTTCAATCATTCGTCGGATGATTGGCTGTGCTATTTCGTCTATGAGATTCCATGGGTAACTTCTTGTCGGCATGACCTCAGTGTAAAGCGTGTTGGCACTTGGACACGCCAAGTTGGCACTTACCAACAACATGAGTATCATGACAGCTATGGATATGTTGATAAGAGCAAACAATAATGCGATGGCTGCCGTGGCTGAACTCCGCAAGGAGGTAAAAGATTCGCCAAAAAGTTACGCCGAAGTGGCGAGAAGCATCGGAACAGACCGGCACACGGTTTCTAAAAACTTGCACAGGTCGGATATCGCGCTTGATAAGTTTTTCGCGATTTCGATGTCAATCGGGAAGGACCCCGAAGAAATAATTCGCATCGCGATGTTGGCCAAAGCCGAAGAAACCACAGCGCTTGCTGATGGGGGTGAGTCGGAATGAGTGTGGTGTTTGTGTCGGACTATACGGCTGCGTTGACGTTCAGTTCGGTTGATGACTGCCGTCGAGCGGCGGGACTCCGAGTATATGAAGATATTCCGGGCAGACCTGTCGTGCGTAATGGAATACTTGCGCGTCTGTTGTCCCGCATCCCGCTCTTTCGGACTGTTCCCGCAGGCTCTCCCATGCAGCGTGTATTTCGGGATTGCCCAGGGGGCGCAGTCCTCGCAATCGATATGGCAACGAAATCGGTGTGGATACGCGGGACTTCTTCAGACGGGTGGGTTTCTCTAGATATTCCAAGGTCACATCTACAAGTTCCCGGTCAATTTCGTCACGAGGAAGGAGGATCGAAGTGAATGTTTCACCTGGTTTGAGCAGCGCTACGTCGCTGATGACGTCGAACCCGTGCCGATATTGCTCTCCTTCGACTATGAGGACAATGTCGCACATGCCGCTGGATACTTTGACGGCATGCGCGGTGGCATCCCCGTCGTTGCGCCATTGCACGAACAGAAACGGACGTCGGCATCCGCATGGCAGGATCGGGTGGGGGAGCATCTCCGGGAAGTTCCTTGGTAACTTGTCGCGATGTTTGATCGATGCCCTTCCTCGCGTATGCCATGGCCACCAGACCGTGAAAAAGGCGGCGAAGGCGGAGATGCCGGCGAATACGGCCGAAAACACGGTAGAAACCTCTCCAGCTTGCATACGAAAAAGTCTAGCGTTCCCTGGGACGGAGGTGGAGCGATGACTGCCGTTGACGTGAATGCCGTTGCGCCTGAGTCGGTGTCGGTGGGCTCGACGCGTGAGCTGATCGACGTGCTTGGCGGCTTGCTCCGGGAGATGCGTGCGGAGTCGTTCCAGGTGGCGTGTGATCGGGCTCAGGCGGCGGCGATGTTCGGGTTGAAGCCGGATTCGAAGTTGTTCGGGAAGATCGAGAAGAAGCTCCGCAAGCGTCAGCCCAGCGGCGCGTCCGGGAAGGTCCTGTATTCGGTGCAGTCGATCCGCGAGTACATGGGCGACGTGTCCATGGCGAAGGGGGCGAAGTGATGGGGAACGCTGCGAAGGCGCTGGTGACGCTGTTGGCGTTCGCCTGGCTGATGACCCATGACGGGTGCGCGCACCTGGTCGGCAACATGCTGTCCATGATCGCGTTCCTTGCGGCCGGCACGTCGCTGTTGCCCAGGGCCGTCGGTTGAGCCGAACGGAACCTGCAGGGGGATTAGAAGGCTTGCCCGGCGATCACATTCCCCTCCCACTCTCGTCGGGCGGCGTGAAGGAAAACACGTACAAAACCAGTGCCAATAACAGAAGAACACGCGGACGCCATCAGGACGTGTCCCCAGCCGCCTTGGCGTCCGTGCATTTGGCCGGCGCCCCACCGTGCGGGGTACGGCGGTTGGAGCGGGGCGACTCTTCCCTATCCAGGACAGCCCCTTCGGCGTCACGCTCCAGCATGACGGGTTCGACTCCCGTCGCCGGCCCGAAAGGAGCCAGCATGGCTTTCGACAAGGATTGGAAGGAGGTCGTCATGACCGACGATGACCTGAAGCGTTTGGATACGCCGTACCGTGACCTGTCCATGGGTGACAGGGCGAAGGCGCTGTCCAGGGTGCAGAAAGATTACGGGGACACGGTCCTGACCGTGGTCATCCAACTGCTGTCCACGGACATGGCTTTGACGATACGCGAGGCGGTGATGAAGGAGAACGGCTCATGGCCGCAATGGCCCGAGCCGAGGAAGCGTCGCGGCCGCAGCATCAAGTCCGGCGCCGCGATATCCGTGACGCCGACCGTGGAGCAGCCGAAGATGGAGAAGACCGAAGAGTCGGCGTCCGATGAGGCGGAGCCGGTGGATGCTCTGGGTGACGTGGCGCACTGATCATGGGGTGAAGCTCTGTGACCAGGTGTATACCACCGCTCTCGGCCTCCTCTGTCTCAGTTACGTCGGTAATCTCCCCTCGCTGGTCGGCTCGGTCGTTGGTGTCGTGCGTGACGCGGCGGCGTGCAGGCACATATTGGAAAAGCGTAGGCGGGTGATGGACGATGGCCGGTGAGACGGAGTTGACGATCGTCGGCAATCTGACCGCCGACCCCGAACTGCGGAGCATTTCCACCGGAGCGTCCGTGTGCAATTTCACGATCGCCGCAACCCCGCGGCTTTTTAACCGTCAGTCTGGTCAAGGGGAGGACGGGCAGGCGTTGTTCATGCGCTGCACCGCCTGGCGTGAATTGGCGGAGCATATCAGCCGGAGCCTGGCCAAGGGCATGCGCGTCATCGCCCATGGCGTGCTCTCGCAGGAGACCTTCCAGGCGAACGACGGGACGAACCGCACGGTCGTGAAGCTCACGGTGGACGAGATTGGCCCGAGCCTGCGGTATGCGACGGCGGCTGTGGCCAAGCAAGCTCCCGCGCGCGGCTTTCAGGGCAATCAGGGCGCCCAAAACGGGTATTCGGGTGGGGCCACGTTCGGTGGCTCCGCCTGGCAGGAGGCGTCACCGCAGTCTCCGGTGGAGCCGGCCATCGGCGGTCCACAGGATCCGTGGGCCGCCGGCCAGGATTCGTCGGATTTCGGTGGCGGCGATGAACCGGAATTCTAAGGAGGGGACCATGGGTGGTCTTATCGACAGCGTCGACAGGACGATCAGCGAGACGTGCCTGTGGTGCCACGCGCATCCTGGCGAATGGCATTCGTGGCCGATCGCGTATTCGTCGGAGCGTGCGGCGCGTGAGGATCTGGAGCGGTTCCAATACAACGAGGTGGACGGTTGGCGGTGCGATCCGCGGGCTCTCCGGTACAGGCGCGCGCATTCCACGTTCCTGGATTCGGACGGCCGTTACAGGGTGCTGGTGATGCTCCTATGGTCATGACCGTTTTTGATTCGCATCTGGACGCGGATTTCTGCCGTGAGATGGGCGAGCAGCTCGTGACGGTGGACGTGCCGAAATCGCTCCTGCTCAAATCGAACGGCAGCCAGGGCAATCCGTATCGGAACAACCGGAGGGCGATGGAATTGCACCGGATCGGCCTGATCACGGCGCGCAACGGGTTGAACTCCGGAGCCCTGCATACGGCGGGACGTCTGGTGGAGCCGTTGGGAAATCGAACAGGCCATGGATGTGTACCGGCGCAACGACTGCATGGTCG
>CAVBHJ010000022.1:0-39155 GCA_963595445.1 bacterium | reverse complement strand
GAACATATTGCAGTGGTATCTATGGAGGTATGAGCAAGAAAATCGCAGTATTGACAGGTGCGGGAATCTCAACCTCAGCGGGAATTCCCGACTTCCGCGGGCCGAACGGCGTATGGACCAAGCATCCGGAACAGATGAATGTCTACGACATCGAAGCGTTCCTAGCCAACCAGAAAGACCGCGAATACTCCTGGCGTTGGCAAAAGGAATCGCCCGTATGGAATGCGCAGCCGGGCACCGCGCATAAGGCGTTGGTGAAACTCGAGCAAGCCGGGCTGCTGACATTGCTCGCCACGCAGAACTTCGACGCGTTGCACGAGAAAGCCGGCAACAGCAGCGACGTCATCGTGAACCTGCATGGAACCATCGGAACCTCGCACTGCATGAAGTGCCATGCGAAATACGACACCGCCGACATCATGGCGAATCTTGACGATACGCCGGATCCACATTGCCGTCGCAAACTGCCGTACAGCGGCAATATGCCGTGCGACGGTCTGATCAAAACGGATGTCACCTATTTCGGTGAAGCGCTACCGGACGGCGCGCTAGAAAAGTCATACCGGCTGGCAACGCAGGCGGATGAGCTTTGGGTCATCGGCTCCACGCTGGAAGTGATGCCGGCGGCAAGCATCGTTCCCATCGCGGCGGATGCGGGAGTGCCGATCACCATCATGAATATGGGACGCACGCAATACGATCGGCTTGCGCAACGTCTGATCCGCAACGATATTGCCGTCGCGCTGCCGCAGCTCGTGGATGAGACGATTGCGGCGGAACAGGGCAAATAAACCGCAGCGAACGCAGCAACGCATCCCAATAAAAGACGTGTAAGCGCGGCGAACAGCGGAAATCAGAAAAACAGAATGGGGCTTCGGTTCAACTGAACCGAAGCCCCAACGTATATTGCCGAGTTATATCGAGCATGAATCGCGCCGAATATCGGCGAATACCGAATATCAGTAGATGCGATTCGGCTGGTAGCCGGCCTCCCGCAGCGCTTCGAGCACGCGATCGATATGGTCCGGACCGTTGGTCTCAACGGTCACGCCCAGCAGCACCGCATTGTTGTAATGTCCGGAGGACTTGAACTGATCGTGGTCCAAAGCGATGACGTTCGCACGCTGCTCCGCCAGCAGAGTAGCCACCTTCACCAGCTGGCCCGGGGTGTCCGGAAGCTCAACTTCGAAGTTCATGATGCGGCCGCGAGAAATCATGCCCTTCTGAATCACAGCGCCGATGGACACGGTGTCTTCATTACCGCCGGAGATGATCGGCACCACAACATGCGGATCATGGGATGCGGCGAACTTGCGCGAACGCAGGTTCAGATGCTCAAGAGCGGCCAGAGAAACGGCGCCGGCAGCCTCGACCACCATCTTGTGCTTCTCCAGCATGAGCAGAATCATCTCGTTGATGTCTCGTTCGGTAACGGTGACCACATCATCGAGGAATTCGTTGAGCAGCGCGAACGGAAGATCGCCCGGACGCTTGACTGCAACGCCTTCGGCAGAGGTGCGCACCTCGTCGGCGGCAACGACACGGCCGGATGTCAGCGAATTCTTCCATGCCGGGCTACCTTCGGGAATCGCGCCGATCACACGGACCTCCGGCTTGAAGGTCTTAATGGCGAGCGCGACGCCGGCGCCGAGACCGCCACCGCCCAGCGGCACGATCACGTCGGTAACGTTCGGCACGTCCTCAAGGATTTCAAGACCGATCGTGCCTTGACCGCAAAGCACCTCGTAATCGTCGAATGGCGGCACATACACCATGCCTTCGGTGTCGCTGAGCTCCTGCGCGCGGGCCGCGGACTCGTCGAACACCTCGCCGTACAGCACGACGTCGGCACCGTATGCCTTGGTGGCATCCACCTTGAGCGGCGGAGTGATCTGCGGCATGCAGATCGTGGCCTTCGCACCGCGTTCGCGGGCTGCATATGCCACACCCTGCGCATGGTTGCCTGCGGAAGCGGTGACGATGCCGCGGGCCAGTTCCTCGTCGGACAGGCTGGCGATCTTGTTGTAGGCGCCGCGAATCTTGAACGATCCGGTGACCTGGAAGTTTTCCGGCTTGAGCAGAATCTCATGACCGGTCATTTCGGACAGCACCTTCGACGGGATGATATGCGTATGCCGTGCGGTGCCGTCAAGTCGTTCGGCGGCCAGTTTCAGTTCGGCAGCGTGATCACGCTGCAATGCTTTGAGAACCTCTTTTTGTTCCATGAGCGCTATTGTATGCGGACTCGTGCCAAAGATACCGGTTCCGCCCGCGCAGATGGACGAATGCCGTGGTCGATAAGAGGCAATGAAGGACTGATTGGTTAATTGGAATAAAGAAGATCCGAGCCGGTTCCATGGGAACCTGCCCGGATCTTCTGCAGAGAGTTATAGGGAAAGATCGATCAGAGTTGAATCACGACTCCCTCCCAGCGAGCAAGCTCGCCGCGAGCGATCGACTTTACGCTACGCAAAGCATCATAGGTGCTGAGCAGTACTTGCGACTCGCCCACGCCGTTTTCCGTGAGTTCCGCGACTTGCTGCGGGACGGCAGCTGCGTTGTCGGAAACGTTGACAACCACGAGAATCGTATCGTCGCCGCGGGTGCGGGTGAATGCGTAGACCTGTTCACTGTCTTCCGCAAGCAGATTCCACTCACCGGTTGCGATGGTCGCATTGTTGTGACGCATCGCGATGAGCTTCTTGTAGAAGCTGTACACGGAATCCGGATCGTCGAATTCCTCAGACGCGTTGATTTCAACGTGGTTCGGATTGACGCTGATCCACGGTTCGACCGGCGAATCCGCTTCCGTGAATCCCGCATACTTGGAGGCATCCCACTGCATGGGGGTACGCGCGTTGTCTCGTCCGATCAACGCGAGTGCGGCCATCATGGATTCCGACGACTGGCATTTCGCTTCCTCCACGCGCTGACGGTAGGCGTTGATGGATTCAAGATCGCGGTACTGTTCGAGCTTGGTGAAATGCGCGCTGGTCATGCCGAGTTCCTCGCCCTCGTAGATGTACGGGGTGCCGCGGTGCATGTGCAGCAGCATACCAAGCGCCTTGGCGCTCAGCTCACGTGATTCACGGTCGGAGTCGTTGCCCCAACGGGAGACCGCGCGGGGCTGGTCGTGGTTGCAGAAGAATAGGCTGGCCCAACCGGCGTTCTTGACGGCTTCCTGCTGGCCGGCCATGCGGTCGCGCAGATTCTTGACCTCGAAGGGCACGACGTCCCACTTGGATACCGCCTGGTCCACGCCGACGTGGTCGAACAGGAACAGCATGTCGAGCTCGCCGTTCTTCGGGTCGGTGATGTGCTCGTTGCGGGCCGGGGTGACGCCCGGAGCCTCGCCCACGTTCATAAAGCCTTCACGGCCTTCGAACACCTCGCGGCGCATTTCGGCAAGGAATTCATCCACACGCGGGCCGTCGGAGCAGAACGGGAACGGGCTGGAGTAGCCTTCCTCACCGACCGGATTATCGGCGATTTGCGAGCCTTCCTCGCCGGGCAGCTTGCCGTTGGAATCGATGGTCTTGGAAATCTGGGTGATTACGTCCATACGGAAACCGTCGATGCCGCGATCCATCCACCAGTTCATCATCTTGTAGACGGCCTTGCGCACCTCCGGATTCTCCCAATTGAGGTCGGGCTGCTTCTTGGAATACTGGTGGAGGAAGTATTCGCCGCGCTTCGGATCGTATTCCCATGCGGAACCGCCGAAGTACGAGCCCCACAGATTCGGTTCGGCACCCGGGGTTCCCGGCTCGTGCCCCGGCTTCGCCGGACGCCACCAATACCAGTCGGCATGAGGATCGTTCTTGTCTCTCGAAGCCTGGAACCATTCATGCTCGTCGGACGTGTGGTTCACCACCAGATCCATGACGATTTTGAGACCACGCTTATGTGCTTCGGTAAGCAGCTCGTCCATGTCTTCGAGGGTGCCGAACAGCGGATCGATGTCCTGATAATCGGAGATATCGTAGCCGTTGTCGTCTTGCGGGGACTTGTAGACGGGGCTGAGCCACAGTACGTCCACTCCCAAATCAGCCAGGTAGTCAAGTCGGCTGGTGATGCCCCTCAGATCGCCGATGCCGTCGCCGTTGGTGTCCTGGAACGAGCGCGGGTAGATCTGGTACACGACCGCGTTCGCCCACCACGGATTCGGGGTCGCGCCATTCGAGCGGGCGTCATCAGGCAGAACGGAACGATTGAAATCAGTCATATTCGTAGCTCCTTTGCTTCTTCGTCGGAGTAGGTTTTACCAACTATTCCATGGTATGTAAATCGTTTTTTCTTTCTTGCCCACGGCGCGTTTCACAGACCAAGAAAGAATGGCTCGCCGAACGTCTACGCAACCCGTTTCTCGCATGCGCCACGGATGCCTCACTCCTTTCCGGCTCTTTGCGTCGGTTGCGTCGGTTGCGGTGTTATGGAGATAGTTGGCAAGCCGGACTATTCCCGTAACACCGCAAATCAGCCGCTTTGCGGCTTTACGGGAATAGTCGACGTGCCGAAGTATTCCCGTTCTGCCGCAAAAGCCCCTATTTGCGTCGATATGAGAATAGTGCCGTTGAAATTGTGAATCCGTTCGAACGCGGCGAACAATCAGATGTACCAGACTGTACATTCGGGCGGTACTAGGCCAGGTTCGGCAGAACCGTCATCCTCCCGCGATCGCAGCAGCACATTCGCATCCGAAGGCAACGCAAGCGCGCGTTCGGCGGAGAAATTGCACAATACCGTCATACCGGACGGCAATCTCCATCCGAAACCATCGTCGCCACAGATACCGGAATCCAGCCATTGCAGAGACGTATCGCCCGACCGACGAACCCATTTTCCACGCAACGCAATCGCTTTGCGGTACATGTTCAGGCTGGAGCCGGCAGCCTCATCCTGCGATGATGCGGCATAGTCGGCGAACCATTCCGGCTGCGGCAGCCACGATTTGCCGGAATCGTTGAATCCGAATGCCGCCTCACGGCAATCGGACCACGGCAGCGGAACACGGCATCCATCGCGCCCCTTGAACGTGTGGTGATTACGCTCCCAGATAGGGTCCTGAAGTTCCTCCGGACGCAGGTCGAGATCCTCGGGAAGCCCAAGCTCCTCACCCTGATAGACGAAAGCCGTGCCTGGCAGACCCAGCATGATCAAGGCGGCTGCACGCGCACGTCGCGCGGCAGCGGCGGGATCGATGGACGGATCCTTGCCATCGGATGTAACCCATGCCTCAATATCCGTACCGGAAGGCACGCCAAGTCGGGATGCTATGCGCGGAACATCGTGATTGCCGAGCACCCAGGTCGGAGCGGTGCCGGCTTCAATGGCATATCGTCTTGTCCGTTCGATGGTCTGACGGTATTCGTCTCGATTCCATGCCGCCTTTTCGAGCGAGAAATCGAAGATGGCGCCGAGCTCGTCCTGTTTGGCATACTGGAACACGCGTTCGCTGAACGGCGTCCAGGACTCACCGACCGCATATTTTGCCGGCTGGTACTGATTGAACAGTTCACGCCATTCCCTGTAGATGTCATGAACCGCGTCCCGATCCCACATCGGGTCGGAACCGTCGACGGCCTGCGGATACATCTTGGTTGGATCAGTCCTGTCACGCAACGGCTCGCGCAGATCCTTGGCGAGACCGTGGGAGACGTCGATGCGGAAGCCATCAACGCCCTTATCGCACCAGAAACGCAGTGTATCGAGGAATTCCGCATGCACCTCTGGATTATCCCAGTTGAGGTCCGGCTGCTCCTTGGCAAAGGTGTGCAGGTAGTACCAGCCGTCGCCGCACGGCTCCCATGCGGAACCGCCGAAGTTGCTCAACCAATTGGTCGGAGGAATTTCGCCATGCTCGCCCTTGCCGCGGTGGAACACATAGCGTGCCCGCTCCGGAGATTCAGGGTCCGAGGACAGCGCCTTCCTGAACCATTCATGCTGGTCGGAAGTGTGATTCGGCACAATGTCGATGATGACTTTGATGCCAATCTCATGCGAACGCGCCACCAACTCGTCGAACTGCGCCATCGTACCGAAACGGGGATCGACTGCCCGATAATCGGCGACGTCATAGCCACCGTCCGCCAAAGGCGAGGGATAGAACGGCGAAAGCCAGATCGCATCCACGCCAAGTTTGCGCAGATAGTCGAGTTTGCCGATCACGCCCGCAAGATCGCCCTCGCCATCACCGTTCGCGTCGGCGAAGGAACGCGGATAGATCTGATAGACGACCGCGTCACGCCACCAGTCGGCAGCGGATTTGGTTTCGGAAAACTCGTTTTCCGTGAATTTCGATTCGCAAAGCGCGGAAGAATCAACCATGGAAATCACCCCTTGACGGAACCTGCCAGCATGGCACGGATGAAGTAACGCTGCAGGAAGATGAACAGCAGCATGGTCGGTGCCATGATGAGCAACGCGCCCGCGTTAAGCAGCACCACGTCCGTCTGGTACTGGCCGACGAACGATTGCAGGGCACCGGCCATGGTGCGCTTGTTCGGATCGCTTTCCAACACCACCGCCAGAAGGAACTGATTCCACGTGGCAAGGAATGTCAGAATACCGAGCGAGGAGATGGCGGGCAGCGCCAGAGGAAGCTGAATCGAACAGAATGTGCGGAAATGTCCGGCGCCGTCAATGCTGGCGGCCTCCATCAAATCCCGGGGCATCTGCTCGAAGCAGGAACGCATCCACACAATGCCGAACGGAATGTTCAGACCGATCAACGGCAGGATCAGTGCAAGACGGGTGTTGAGGATTCCCATGTCGCTGATTTCGTAGTACAGCGGAGTGACCAACGTTTCGAACGGAATCGTCAGACCTATCAGGAACAGGGTATAGATAAGGCCCTTGCACGGCACTTTCAACTGGGCGAACGCATATCCGCCGAGCGAGCAGAAAATCACTACGCAGGGCACCACCACAACCACCAGAATGATGCTGTTCAGCAGCAACGGGGTGATATTGGCGATATTCCAGGCGTCGATGAAGTTCTCCCAGTGCGGATGCGCGGTGAACTGAATGCCTTCCGGCATGGACCCCTGCGGTTGGAGTGCTGCGGAGAGCATGCTCAGGAAAGGCAGTACGCAGAACAGTACGGTCAGCGCGAGCATCGCGCCGCCGGCGATGCGAGTCGTTTTCGATTGCTGCATGATAATCACTTCTTTCCGTTGACGAGTCTCTGCAGAGGTCCGACGACCAGCAGCACAAGCACCATCAGGGCCACTGCGAGCGCGGATGCGAGTCCCACGCTCTGCTGGGTGAAGGCGAGTCGGTAGACCTGCACGCCGGGCACCATGGTCGAGGTTCCCGGTCCGCCTTGCGTGGACATGTAGACCACGTCGAAGCTGGCGAGCGCGGAGATGATGGTCATGGTCAGGCATACGCCGATCTGACCGCGCAATCCGGGCAGGGTGATGTGGAAGAGCTGACGCCACCAGCCGGCGCCGTCAAGGCTTGCCGCTTCGTAGAGCGACTGGTCGATGCCGCCGATTCCGGAGAGCAGCAGTACTACGCAGAAGCCGAGCTGCAGCCAGAAGCCGATCACGCCGACGGCGTTGAGTGATGTGGATTGGTCGCCGAGCCAGACGTGTGCGACGTCTCCGAGCCCGATTGCGCGTAGAAGCTGGTTGACGGTGCCTTTGTCGGCGAGCATCCAGGTCCACGCCACGCCTGCCGCAGCTCCGGGGATGACGCGGGGCAGGAACAGGCAGACCTGCGCGAAGCCGCGTCCCGTCTTGGATTTCATGTCTTTGATAAGCACCGCGATGATCAGGCCGATCACGATTGGGGCGATGGAGAAGAAGATGATCAGGTAGAACGAGTGGAGGATCGAACCGTAGAGGTCGGGATCGGTGAACACCGTCTTGTAGTTGTCGAATCCGACGAAGGTGCTTTCGTCGATGCCGTTCCAGTCATACAGCGAATACCAGATGGTCTGCACGATTGGCCAGAGTTCGAATACCGCATAGAACAGCAGCGCGGGCAGGAGGAACAGCAAGCTGATTGCGCCAAGCGGCAACGGCCGTTTTGTTTTGGATGGGTTGCGAGTTGACATGATTGCCTCAGTTGATTTGGGACGCTTGTTTCAATGCATTTGGGTCGGGATGTTCGGGCGAGACGGGAAAGGGGTTGGATGAACCGTCCCGCCCGAAGTCTGTTGGCATATGGCGTGTGCCGTATGCGGCTACTCGGTTTCCTTCTCGTACTGCTTCTGGATGGAATCGACGAATTCCTGCGGCGTCATGGTGCCGTCGAGCAGGGACTGGAAACCGGGGATGATCGCGCTGGACTGGATGCCGGCGGTCGCGTTGTTGATGTAGTCGGTGGTGTTGCCGCTTGCCACGAGGCTTTCGTAGGAGGTGAGCACCTGGGACAGCAGCTGATTGTCGGTGTCGGGGGCGTCGCCTTCGCCGATCGGCGGATATCCGTTATCGACCGCGATCTGGCGTGCTTCGTCGGACTGCAGGAAGTTGAGGAATGCGGCGGCCGCGTTCTTGTGCTTGGCGTTGGCGGGAATGCCGAATGCCGTCACCGCGTTGGATGCGGCCGATTCTTCGCCTTCGTTCACGCCGGGGAATGCCACCCAGCCTGCGTCGTCGCCGAGGGCTTCGTTGATGGATGCGGAATACCAGCTGCCGGAGGGGAAGAAGAGCGCTTCACCGTTGCAGAAGCGACTCAGGGCGGTGGAGCCGTCGAGAGCGAGAGCGTCCGAGGAGAAGTAGCCGGCATCCTGCCAGCTCTTGACCTGTTCCGCGGCCTTCAGCGCACCATCGGTGACGAATGTGGCGTCGTCTTTCTGCAAAATCCAATCCTGCACCGCGTCACGGCCTTCGTAGCTGGTGAGCAGGGCCTGGTAGATGTACGACGTGCCGCCTTCCTTGGCCGGCATCATCATGGCGAGCTTGCCGGCATCCTTGGCCTTCTTCATATCGGCTTCAAGCTGTTCGATGGTGGTCGGCGCTTCCGTGATGCCCAGCTCCTTCGCCACCTTCTTGTTCCAGTACAGACCCGTCATGGAGACGCCATCCGGAACTGCGTACAGGCTGCCGGAGCCGATCTTGCCGTTGGAGTCGACCTGATAGACCTCCGTCTGCGATTCGGGGAGGTTCCAATCGTAGGCTTCTGCGTATTCGTCAAGATTGACGAGATGGTTGCCTCGGACCGCGGAGTTGATGTCGGTGATACGAGCGATGTCCGGGGTATCGGATGCGGAAATGATTCGCGGACCGTTCTGCGCCGAGGTATTGTCCGGATCGTAGGTTGCCGTGATGGTCACGTTCGGATACTTTTTCTGGAATGCCTCGATGAGCTGGTCGTCGAAGGTCTTGAGTCCGGCGCCGTCCCACAGTTTCAGCTCGATTTCCTCACTTCCCAGATCGGTGCTCACCGGCTCGGAGGTTGCGCTGGAGTTTGAGGACGACGATCCCGGACCGCATGCGGCCACGGATGCGAGGCAGGCCACAGCCATTGCCCCGGCTACGACGGTTTTGAAGGTTTTTCCAATCTTCATTGATGTTCCTTTCCTCACGGGAATCATTACGAATGCCTTTATTCGGTTCCCTCGCGCCTATCCTTTTGCTAAGCGCTTAGCTATAGAATATGAGCTGATGCAAAGAGTTGTCAAGTTTGCTTGCATTACCCTTATATCGGCGTGTCAAGGCGATAAATTATTGATATTTCAACATTTCTTAAGTACCTCAATGGCATTGATGGTCCTAAAAAACGTGCAATAATCTCAACGCTTAGTAAATCGCGGCCACAGAAAGCCCAAAGGAAGGCATATAATCGCTTAGTACACGGACGGACATTCACCTATAGGGAGACATCATGGCGCAGACAACCATTGAGGACGTGGCAAAAGCGGCGGGAGTCTCCACCTTCACCGTTTCACGCGCGCTACGCGGCATGGACCACGTAGCACCCCGCACGCGGGAAAAAGTCCTGAAAGCGGCAAAGGAACTGAACTACACCGCTTCCAAAGCCGCATCATCATTGGCAAGCGGGCAGACCAACCGCATTGCGCTATTGGCACGAGACCGCATCGCCGGCTGGTTCTTGGGCGAACTGCTGGACGGACTATACGACGTGCTCAATCCCGCCCGTTATGACCTGCTCATCTACCGCGCGGGCAACGCCGAGGAACGCTCCGGATTCTTCACCAACCTGCCGGCCAATCGCAATGCCGACGCGTTGATCGTATCCGGCTTCTCCGCCACGAAACAGGAAGAGCAGGCGCTGACCAACATGGGCATGCCCATCGTCCTGGTCAACTCCCCCGACGTAAACTACTGCCAAGGCTACGTCGCCATCGACGATGAGACCTCCGAAGCCACACTGGTACGCTATCTGGCCGCCATCGGACATAGGAAATTCTGCTACATCGGACGCAAGGAACCACTGCCCGGCAGCGAATGGGGCCACGACGACCGCACCACCGGCTACCACAACGCGATCGCCGACCTCAATCTCACCGATTGCGGCACTTACTACATCGACGTCACGGATCCACTGTCCGTCAAACAGACCATCGCCACGATCCTCGCACTGCCGGAACGTCCGACCGCACTGTGCGTATGGTCCGACTACTACGCGCTTGCCGTCATACACGAGCTGAGAAGCAACGGCGTGCAAGTACCGGAAGATATGTCCGTTGCCGGACACGACGGCTCGGACGTCGCGACGAGCATCAACCTGACCACGATGATGCAGCCCGCACGTGAGATCGGGCATATCGCCGCACGCAAGGCACTCGATCTTGCCGCGAAGAAAGCATTGGACGAACCTCGCACGGTCATCCAAACCATACTGACGCCAGGAGTCACGACCCGTCCCGTCACCCACGAATAGCGGATTTTTCGGCCAACTCGGCTGTTGGCGAGACGACGCCGACTCGCCACGGCGCAGCAACGACGCGGCGCAAACAGTGCAGCAACGTAAAGAATCCCGCCATACAAAAAAGCGGGAATCCTCGGAAAGGGATTCGAGGATTCCCGCTTCAGCGCGGTGAAGTGTTACTTCACCGCACCCCTCATCACTCCACCTACGACCCACTTCTGGGCGAAGATGTAGACGATGAGCACCGGGGCCATAGCCATCAGGTAGGATGCGAAGGCCATCGGATAGTTCGAAGTGAACTGGCTTTGGAACACGTACTGCGCCAGCGGAATGGTCTGGTTGCTCTGATCGGTGAGCGTGATCAGCGGCAGCAGGAAGTCGTTCCATGCCCACAGCGCGGTCAGAATCGCGATGGTGGCGTTGATCGGGCCCATCAACGGGAAGATGATCGTCCAGAAAATACGCCAGGTGGAAGCGCCGTCAATACGGGCCGCTTCTTCCAGCGAGACCGGAATCGAACGGATGAAACCAATCGCGATGAACAGATTCGTACCGATGCCGAGAATCGTATACAGAATAATCAGACCGAGCTGGTTGTCGAGATGCAGCGTACCCATCTCCTTGGCGATCGGCAGCATGATCACGGTGAACGGCACGAACATCATGGCCAGGAAGAAGTAGTACAGGAAGCGGAAGAACCGCTTATCCATGTTCCTTGCCACC
This sequence comes from bacterium, assembly GCA_963595445.1. Taxonomy (GTDB): domain Bacteria; phylum Actinomycetota; class Actinomycetes; order Actinomycetales; family Bifidobacteriaceae; genus Bifidobacterium. The sequence continues at coordinate 27,590 of CAVBHJ010000022.1, read as the reverse complement.
GCGTATGCGACGAACGTGTTGGTCAGCAGCGTCAGCACCACCGCGCAGACGGTGATGATCGCGGAATTAAGCGCGGCCTTCGGATAATCGACCTTGTTCCACGCATCCACGAAGTTATGCCATTCCCAGGAGGTCGGCAGGCTGAACGTGCCGGCCTCACCCGGAGTCTTCAACGCGGTGACCACGGTGAAGTACAACGGCACGAGCACAGTAAGGCTCAGCACGGCCACGGCCGCCGTAAGCCACCAGTTGACGTTATGGTCCTTGCGGTATTTCTCGGTTTTCGACGAGGACTTCGACGAAACGGTTGCGTTAGTCATGTTTTCTTCCCCTTTACCCTCAGACCTTTTCCTTGCCGCTGAAGAACTTCAGCTGCACGAACGCGAGCACCGCAAGCACGATGAAGAACGTGACCGCATTCGCCATCTGGTAGGAGTATTCGCCATTGCCAAGGCCGTTCTGGAAGATCAGATAGGAGACGGTTTCCGTCTTGGAATCCGGGCCGCCCTTGGTCAACGCCATGACCTGGTCGAACGCGCCAAGCGAGTTCTTGAGGCTCAACACCATGTTGATCGTGAAGAAGGGGCCGATCAGCGGGAAGGTGATCTGCCAGAAATTCTGCCATGCGTTCACACCGTCGATGGACGCGGCCTCGTAGATCTCGTTGTCGATGGTCTGCAGGCCGGCCAGATACAGCAGCGTGGAATATGCCACACCCTGCCAGATGGAAAGGAACACAATCGGGAACCACGCCAGATCGGGATTGGAAATCATCGACGTGGACAGCCAATCGATATGCAGAGCCTGGCCAAGCGCGGGAAGCGGCGTCATGAAGATGTACTTGAACACGTAGCCGATAACCAGCACCGACAGGGTGTACGGAATGAAGAAGATGGCACGGAACCCGTTCTTGAAGGCGATTCTGGAATTCAGAAGCACCGCAAGGAACATGCCGATGAAATTCGTTCCGATGGTGATCAGCACCGCAATGAAGATGGTGAACAGATACGCATGCCCCACACGCGAATCCTGGAACATCGCGATGTAGTTCTTGATGCCGATGAACTTGAAATCACCATATCCCTGCGAATTGGTGAACGAGTACGCCGCGCCCTGCAGGAACGGCCAGTACAGGAAGATCGCCACAAGAATCGCAGCGGGAATGGTCATCCAATAGAATGCCGGATCGACCTTGCGATTGGAGAATTGCGACACTTTCTTCTTCGCCGGCTTCCTGCCCTGCTTGGCAGCGCCCGGATTTGCGGTATTGCCAGTCATTTGCGTCCTCCCCTCACCTGAAGTTTCTCGCCTGGATCTTGTCGTATTCGGATTGCATGCTGTCGAGGAATTTCTGCTCGTCTCCCGACTGGATCAGCGTCTGCAGGAAACCTGCGATGTTGATACTGGCCGGAACGTAATGATCGCAGAAGTCGGTCAGCTTGCCTTCCTGATAGAAGTCGAGCACGCCGTTGAGCGCTTCGTCGCCCACGTAGGTTTCCTTATACGGAGTGAACGCGGACTGCTGCTTGGAATAGTCCTTCACGTTCTCCTCTTCCATCAGGAAATCGACGAATTCGCGGGCTTCCTCGTAATGCTTGGTATGTGCGCCGATTGTGAGTATCACGTCGTCGCCGGCGGTGAGCTGCTGCTCGTCGGCATCGTCGGTGGCCGGCATCTGCGCGAATCGCAGGTTTGCGTTCTCATCGATAAGACGCACCTGCGGAATGGCGTAGGTGCCGAGCGGCAGAATCGCAGCCTTGCCGGCAGCGAGGTCCTGCGTCGCCTGCTGGTAGGTGACGGCGGGATTCTTCTGCGTGTAGTTCTGATAGATTTCCACCAGCTGCTCGCTGACGGTTTCCCACAGATCGGAGAATTTCTTCGTTCCGTCTTTCAGCGAACTGTATTCGGATTCCGGAACCAGCGTGGAGTTCAGCGAGGAAAGCGGAGCCTGAAGCGTCCAAGGATCGGCAGTGCTCGCTTCGATCGGCACGATGCCCTTGTCTTTGAAGCGCTGCAGCAGCGCGATGAACTCGCTCCACGTCTGCGGAGGATTGTCCGGATCCTCACCGGCCTGCTCCCACACATCCGCGTTGATGATGTATCCGCTGGCATTGCCTGCGTAAGGAAGGCCGTACAGCCGCTTCTTAGATTCGTCGGTGGTCTGGACGAGGCTTTTGGCGATTTTCACCATGCCCGTGTTGAGTTCGTCCACGATTGGATCATCGGAGAAATCGTAGAACACTCCCGCTTCGGCAAGCATGCCGTAGTTGATGTCGCCGTTGATGGTGATGACATCAGGTTCGCGGTTCTTCACCAGTCGCGTACGCAAATCGGTGGTCGCGTCGGAAGAATTATTGACGTTGATTGTGATGTTGGGATGAGTTTTTTCGAATTCCTTCGCTTTTGCGGTGAACCAGTCGGCCGCCTCGGCCTTGAACTGGAAAAAGTCCAAGGTCACGGTTGCCGCGGTATCGTTTCCGCAGGCCGCAAGACCAGCCGTAAGCGCCACCGCGCACACGGATGCGAACGCACGGTATGCAATTCTCCTGATCTTTCCTACACTGGATACGGAATCAGGTTTCATTCTCGACTCCTTCTACTTCATCGTTGACGGCGGAACCCAGCTCCTTCACTGTTTTCGCTGCCATACCGATGGTAAGGAAAAGCAGATTTCATTCCTACCTCCGCGTGCCTTGCGCAGGCTGAAAAGAAAAAGACCGAGATTTTGTTATTCTGGAAAAGTTAATTTGTTCTAAGGACGTGACACCGATGGCAAAGCATCCCCTCCCACAGTGGTTCGAGGGCTCGGAATACACGCATAAGGTTGCGGCGAGCATCATGAAATACGGGCCGGTCTCCCGTATCACGCTTGCCCAGATTCTTGGACTTTCGCAGGGTGCCGTCTCCCGAATCACCAGCGATTTAATTTACAACGGAGTAGTCGAAGAGGTTCCGATCGACGCCGAACATTGTGGCAGGCTGCCGAAAGGGTTCGTGGTGAAAGACAGTTCGGAACGCCGCGGCAGACCACAGGTCGGCCTTCGCGTGATCAAGAACGCACGCACGTTCGTCGGCATGAAAATCAACGCCACACATATATCAGCCGTTGCAGTGAATGCGCTCGGCAGGATCATCACCGGATGCCACGATCTGCCGCTCACCGAGACTTCGCCCGAATCGGTCACCACAGTCGTCAAACAATTGGTGACCGACTGTGCTGCGGAAGCGGTGATGTCAGGATGGCCGCAACCCTGTGCCGTCGGCGTCTCGCTCGGAGGCCACATCGTCGACGATTCGACCGTCACGTTCGCCCCGTTCCTGCATTGGTCGCAATCAGTGGATCTGTCGGAGATGGTCAGCAGCGAAACCGGACTTCCGACCGGCATCTACAACGACATCGACTCCTTGCTGGTTGATGCATGCTGGTTCGGCTCCGGAGTCGGGTTGAATAGCTATGCCGTGCTGACAATCGGCGCCGGAGTGGGATATTCGCTCGCCATCAACGGCGAAATGGTGAGCTGCCCTGATAAAAGCTACGGTCTGGTGGGGCACATACCGCTTGACCCGGATGGCCCGCGCTGCGTTTCCGGCCATAAGGGATGCGCGCAGTGCCTGTCCGACAACTCGATAGCGGATGAGTATTCGCAGATACTCGGCGTTCCGGTCACGTTCGATGATTTCGCGCGGGATGCACGTGCGAACAAACCGCAGGCCACGAATCTGGTGAATCGCACCTGCTTCCGTTTGGGCACGATGGTGGCGGCGATCGCCAATCTGGCCATGCCGGAAAAAATCATGATCGCGGGCGAATCGTCATTCATTGCCAGACTCGGCATCGACGACCTGCGCAACGGCATCAACCACTATCGGCACAGCCAGGCGTCGCCGGTGGATTTCGAAATCCCCAATCACGATTGGGCGCTGTGGGGAAAGGCCGCCGCAACGCAAGCCATCCGCCAGTACGTGGAGTAGACACAAGAGGCTGCCACTATTCCCATACAGCCGCAAATCCCTATATCTGCGGTTGTATGGGAATACTAACGCCTGTTGACTATTCCCATACGTTCGCAACAACTCATGTTTGCGGCCGTTTGGGTATAGTTAGACCCGACCGGTATTCCCGTACCGCCGCAAATCCCTACGTTTGCGGCGGTACGGAGATAGTCGGCATTAGTCAGTATTCCCGAAACGCCACAAATCAGGCGGCCACGACCTTGAAGAGCACAGCCTGAGCCGGGTGAAGGGACGGCGGGCGCACACCGTAGGTGGCCAATGCGCGACCGGTCATCTTCACGCCATCGGCATTCCACCAACCGAGCGGGCTCTGGCCATTGGTGATGTCCTGCTTGGCCAAATCAAGGCTCACGTCGAGAGGCGAAACCACGTACACGGTGTCCGGATCGAGGCCCGGCAGTCGCACCGGAGCGACCGGATAGGTCTGCGAGGTGGTCACCTGGGTGAAACGGTAGATGGCCGCCTTCTTGTTCGGCATGACCACGCCATCCACACGTACGGCCGGATCGGCTGCGTCGGAATGGACCACCGTATCGACCGCGAACCATTCGCGATGCTTCTTGAATTCGGCGACCCATTCGGCGAGCTTGTCGATGTCGGACTGCGGTTCCTTGAGCAGATTCCATTCGATGCCCATATGCCCGAAGAACGCCATTGCCATACGCAGTTCCTGCGTGGTCGCGCGATGCGTGGAGTGGGCGGGGGACGCTCCAACGTGCTCACCGATCATTTCCGGCGGCACCAGCAGCGACGTGTAGCGCTGGATGTCGGCACGTTCCAGCGGATCCACGCAGTCGGACGCCCAAATACGGTCGGCCACTTCAAGAATGCCGAGGTCCACACGACCGCCGCCGGAGGAGCAGCTTTCGATTTCGAGGCCGGGATGAGCGGCCTTCAGGTCGTGGAAGATCCTGTACACGGCCAGCGTCTGCTCATGAACCGCAGGACGGCCGGAATACGGGGAAACCGCTTCAGTGACGAGCTTGTTGTGGTCCCACTTGATGTAGTCGATGCCGAGTTCGCCGACGAGCTTGTCCATCGCGCTGTAGATATAGTCGTACGCTTCGGGATTGGTCAGATCCACGACCTGCTGGGTACGGCCCTGCATCGGCATACGGTTTCGGGTTGGCATGAGCACCCAATCCGGGTGCGCGCGGAACATGTCGGAATCGGGATTGACCATTTCCGGTTCGAACCACAAACCGAACTCAAGTCCCTTGCCATGCACGTAGTCGGCGAGCGCCTTGAGGGACTTGTCTCCGTCCGGCCACACGTCCTGCGAGATTTCCCAGTCGCCAAGGCCAGAGGTGTCGTCTCGGCGAGAGCCGAACCAGCCGTCATCCACCACGAAGCGTTCCACGCCGCTTTCCACCGCCTTGTCGGCGAGCGCGGTGAGGGTGTCGTAGTCGTGGCCGAAGTACACGGCCTCCCAGGTGTTGAGGATTACCGGGCGCGGCTTGGGTGCGATGTTGTGTTCGGCGAGCCAGTCGCGGTGGACGCGGCGCAGGTAGGAGTGGAAGCGGGATGCCACTTCGTTGAGGCCTTCGCCGTAGGAGCCGATGAGCCACGGCGTGGTGTAGCCCTCGTTGGTGTCGAGGACGATTTCTCCGCCGAACAGCACTTCGCCGCCGCCGATGATGCCGCTCGTGTACGGCAGGCGTTCCACGGAGAGTTCGCTGTTGCCGCTCCATGCCACATGTGCGGAGTATACGTCGCCGTGGGTGAATCCGAAGCCCTTCTCGCCTACGTTGAGCAGCAGGGTGGCGTCAAAGTCGGGACGGCCGGTCATGGACGCCTTTTCGAAGCGTCCGACGGTGAGGTCCTGACGCTGCGGGGAGCGTTCGCGCAGATGGTGTCCTGTGGTGGTGAGGATTTCGTTGGCGTCGGCGGGGACTGTGAACGCGAGTTCTACCTTGCCGACTTCCAGCTTGCCTTCGCCGATGTTGATGACGTTGGCGTTCTGGCGGATGAGGCCGCTTTCGTCAAGTTCGCAGGTCCAGATGAGTTTCACGCCTTGTTCCACGTCTCGGGCGGTGACGGTGACGGTGGGTGTCTGCTTGGGCTGGTCGGAGACGGACCATACCGGCAGACCGTCCTTCTCGCCCATTTCGTAGGTGTTGCCGGCTTTCACGTTGTTGACGGCGATGTCGTCGACCACGAACTTGCAGAACAGTTCGATTCCGTCGCGGCTTACGCTGAAGCGGGTGGCTCCGATCCAGCTTTCGGACTGGGTCGGCAGAACGCTTGGCCATGCGGTGTAGTCAAGTGCGCCGGAGACGCGCTGCGGAGCCTGTGCGTCGAACAGGTCGATCACGGTTTCGGGTGCGCAGAGCGGACGTCCCCAGTGCACGAGTCGCGGCAGATCGGTGCCGGGGAAGACGATTGCGAATGCGACGTTCGCCGCGGTCTGTTCAGCGTAGACGGCGGTGAGACGGGTTCCGTCGGAGGACTTGCCTTGAACGGTTTGAATGAGCGTCATTGCAGCATCCTTACGATTGAGAATATGCTTTTACTGGTCGCTTTCGATGGTACGACGTCGATTATTCCTTGACCTGACACCGCGTGTTTGTTTCTTTCGGAAAGTAATTATCGGCGATCAGTGAAGAAATCCGTCAGAACGCGGGCGCATTCCGCTTCGAGCACGCCGCCCACCACTTCCGGGACATGCCCCACATGCGGGTCTCGCGGAATATCCCAAATCGACCCGCAGGCGCCGAGTTTGGCATCCCACGCGCCGAACACAATGCGTCCGATATGCGTCTGCAGGCAGGCTCCGGCACACATCGGGCATGGCTCTAAGGTAACCAGCAGCGTGCAATCGGCAAGGTTCCACGCGCCGAGCGCAAGAGCCGCCTGACGCATGGCCATCACTTCCGCATGCGCCAGCGGATCGGCATGTTCCTCACGACGATTCCGTCCGCTACCGATCACCCGGCCGTCCTTATCCAGCACCACGGCACCTACCGGCACCTCGCCATCGGCCGCCGCGTCCCGCGCAAGATCAATCGCCAGCATCATCCGCTCATCCCACTGCATGCGATACAAGTATAGAGGCCGAACCAGTCCGGCGATCAACCGGACAACCATGTATGCAAGCCGACCAAACGCATTCGGCAAACACGCAAGTCGTAAGCTTTGCGTGTAAAACCACCCGCGCGAAACACACCCATAAAGGCTCCTTGATAGTCTGAGAAACGCAGTCTAAAAAACGCAGCAAAACAGAGCAAAAACGCGCGAGGGAGGGCACGTTGGCGGTATTCGAATTGATTTTATGTATTATTGCCGCCGTTGTACTCTCATCGTTCATCAGTCGCTTCATACCGAAGGTCTCCACACCGCTCGTGCAGATCGCGCTGGGCGCGCTGGCAGCGCAACTTCCGTTCTTCCCGAACGTGACCCTCGATCCGGAACTGTTCATGGTTCTGTTCATCGCGCCGCTGCTGTATCTGGAGGCGCATGAAATCGACAAAACCGAGCTGCTGAAATCCGCGAAACTGTCGCTTTCGCTGGCTATAGGACTGGCGATCGCGACCATGACCGCCGTGGGATTCGCACTGAACGCCATATGGCCGGCCATTCCACTTGCCGCGGCACTCGCGCTCGGCGCGGCACTCGGCCCTACCGATGCGGTCGCGGTATCGTCGCTCGGCAAGGAAGCGACACTTACGCAACGGCAGACAAGCGTGTTGAAAGGCGAATCGCTCTTCAACGACGCTTCCGGCATCGTCGGATTCCAGTTCGCGATAGCGGCCGCAATCAGCGGAGTCTTTGAAATAGGCCAATCCGCAGGGCAGTTCGTCATCTCATTCTTCGGCGGCGCGATCTTCGGCATAGCCGTAGGCATGATCGCCGACGTGCTGTTTGAAGCCCTGCGCTCCATGGGTTGGGAGACAACCACCAGCCGCATTCTTATGGAATTGTTCCTGCCGTTCATCCTGTACTTGGGCGCTGAAGCGGCACATGTGTCGGGCATTCTGTCGGTGGTCGCGGCCGGCCTGATCATCCGCTTCGACCACACCGGCATCGGACCGAACGTGGCCCGCACGAACATCGTCTCATCCAGCGTGTGGGGCGTGCTCTCATTCACGCTCAACGGCACCGTGTTCATTCTGCTGGGCATGCTGCTGCCCGGCGCGATGAGCACCAGCTGGTCCGATCCCGGCGTTAGCAACTCGCTGCTGCTGGTTGCGATCGCAACGGTCTCCATTGTGGTGATCGTCATGCGATTCATCTGGATTTCGATAATGCTGCGGCTGGCTCGAGACACCACTACCCACCAGCGCCGCAAAATGACGAAGAAGCGCTGGCGTTCGGCCGCGATCATGACGTTCGGCGGCCCCAAGGGTACCATCACACTGTCGCTGATGTTCACCATCCCGTACACCGTCAGCAGTGGCGGATGGTTCCCGATGCGAGACGAACTCATCTTCATAGCGGGCGGCGTGATTGTGGTAACGCTGCTGCTCGCCAACTTCCTGCTGCCGATGCTCGCCCCCAACCGCAACGAAGACACTTCCGTGAAGATGAACGAGATCACCATCGAAGTGCTCAGACGTACGGTCGAGGAGCTGACGGGCCGTGTCACGCCGGAGAACCGACGCGCGGTGCTCATGGTCATCGACTCGTACACGAAGCGCATCACCCGATTGAAGCAGCGCATCGGCGAGGCGGATCCGCAGGGCTACATGCAGCTGCAGATCGACGCGCTCAACTGGGAGAAGGAATACGTAAAGAAACGACTCTCCGACGTAAAGAAGCATCCCACCAACAACAAGGCCTTCGACGATCTGGAAGCCGAAGCCTGCGAACGCCTGCTCGACCAAATCATGAGCTCGCTGCGGCACATCGAAACGGAACACGACTCCGGACATACCGTATGGAGGCTCAAGGGCCGTTACAGGGCTCTGCAGCGCCGCACCAACACCTTGATCCGCCGCATCAACAGCCACATCAGGCGTACCACGCCGTTGTTCAGCGACGACGAGTTGTTCGCGCACACCCGCACGGTGCAGGTGGACGCGATTGAGCATGTGATCGACCGTCTGTATGAGGAAATGGGACGGGACACTTACAATACGGAACACTGCTCCGGCCTGCTGCTCGACTACCGCCGAGGCGAAGCCGCATTGCGCTCTCGCCCGAACGTGGGAGACAGTGCGGAAGCGCAAAGCCAGGCGGAAGACGTGAAGCGCGAGAGCTACGGTATCGAGCTTGGCGTGATTCAGGACATGCTCGAAGCCGGAGAGATCACCCGCGCCCAATCCAAGCAGCTGCGCCGTAATGTGTACGTGATGAGTGTGGACGCGGATTCGCAGACCTGATCCCTTTCGCGCATCAACACACGACCCCGCGTGTGATGTTTCACGTGAAACATCACACGCTTTTTCACACGGCATTCAAAAGAAGTTCACAATTCTCAGGAAGTTCACAGACAACATCAGACCTGTGCACAGCATCACGTGGTTATATAAGAAATGTCAGCAAGACAAGCCGACCAGGAACCGCAGCAAGTTCCCGAAAATTGAACCCTTTCTTCTTCTCTCTCCTTTCTCTCTCCCCGGCGTCGACAGCAACGCCGGGGTTTCTTTTGCCCACCGATTACGGACGGTGCGGCCCGACGCAGCCGAGACCACCCGCCAGTACGGTCATATTTCCCGACATCGCAACGCGCTATATTGAAGTCATGAGCGACGCAACCGAGAACAACGCAATCGGCAGCAAGCCGGAAAACAATCTGATCGGACGTGAATCGAACGTGGTTCCCGGCCGTTTCGGAGAGCCTCTGCAGGTAACGCAAGTACTGTATTCACGCGGCGGAGGCAATACCGCTCCGAATCGACCGCTGTTCCTATGTCTGCACGGCTGGGGATCGAATGAGGAAGACCTGTCCGACATGATGCGCTACGTTGCGCCATATAACGACTTCGCCTCGCTGCGGGCTCCCCTGGTACTGCAGGAAGCCGGTTTCGCGGGCTTCGGTTTCAGCCAGGGCGCCTACTCATGGTTCCACGACTGCGTGCCGACAGGAGACGATTTGGACCGCGACGCCTACGCCGCGGCGGTCGCGATCGACAATTGGGTTTCCGAAAACGTTGCGAAGGACCGTTCCGTAGTGCCCATCGGATTCTCGCAGGGAGGATTGCTTGCGATTCACCTGCTGCGGGTCAATCCGGAACGTTACCTTGCCGCGATCTCACTGTCCGGATTCCTCGCGCCGGGATCGGTTGCCGGCACCGCGCCCGCGGACGACCGCCTCTCATCGCTTAACGTGCCTGTGTTCTACGGATACGGCAATAGCGACATGGTGATTGCGAAACCCGAGCTTTTCGCGACCGAAGCATGGCTGGACGAGCATACGTTCCTGACGTCGAAAAGCTACCGCGGACTCGACCATTCCGTCAGCCTTGAGGAATTCAGCGATTTGCGCGCATGGCTCGCGGACCACAACATAGCGCCCGGAGTGCTGTGACTGCGATTACGGCTAAGACTGCGACGCCAGATCCTCGCTGATTCGTCTGAATCGGCGGCTGACCATCCGCAGCGTTCCGGGCAGGGCAACGGTAAACCCGACCAGTCCTATGATCCACAGCGGGAACTGCACACAGAACGCAACGCGCATGACCTGAGACGTATACAGCGCGGGGGTTGAGGCATGTTGGACGTCAAGCAGAACACCCACTCCCAGCAGGGCCAGTCCGCTCGAAAGGAAGCCGCCGATATTGGCAAACCCCGTGGCCGAGCCCAGATTCTCGATTTCGTTGGTGTCCCTCACGTAATCGAACGCGATGCTGGCTGCGGAAACCCCACTCGACAAGGCGACCAGCAGCAAACCCATCAGCCATACGGGGTGGGGCCCCGGAACCACGAGCAGCATGGCCCATACGAGCATCTGCGCCAAAACCGACGAGTAGACGATTATGGCCCTTCCATGAATCGGATGCTTCGCCGCTATCTGTCCGTACGGAACGGCCCATAGCAGGCACAACACCACTCCAATGGCCAGAAAGGCGCTCGCCTGCTGCTTGCTGTACTGCTCCACCGCCATGAGGAACGGAATGCCCCAAAGCTGGCTCATCACACTGTTGGAGAACCACGTTATGTTGTGCACCCAGAATCCACAGAACGTGCCGGACACGCGCAGAGCCTTGCGCAGGCCGGACAGCATTGCGGAAAAATCGATCTGCTTCCCCGCCGCACTGGAATTCGAAGCATACTGATTCGGACTGTCCTTCACGCAGAGCATCACGCAGAACGCGATGAACACACCCGTTCCCGAGGCCGTCAGGAACGCGGCCCTCCAGCCTTGCGCGTCCATCAGCCATACGAAAGGGTATACGGATATGATCTGCCCGACGCTGCCGACCTGACCGGTCAGCTGGTTTATCAACGGCAATCTGCGCAGAGGAAACCATGATGCCGACAACCGCACCACGGAAATGAAGATTGTGGCGTCGCCCGCCCCCACAATGGCGCGGCCAAGCACCGCCACCGGCGTAGACAAGGCCAATGCCATCAGCGCCTGGCCGACCGCCATCAGCAGACATCCCGACGTGATGAGCCGGCGTGGGCCGAACCTGTCCAGCAGCACGCCGGCGGGAAGCTGCATGATCGCATACACGAACAGCTGCAGATACACGAAAGACGACAACGCCGCGCTGGTCGTATGGAACTGTTCGGCGGCCTGGGTTCCGCTTGCCGAAAGAGACGATCTGCACGCAGCCGCGAAAATGTATCCGGCCATGCCCAGCGCCCACATTAGATAAGCGCGGGAACCACCCATCGAAACCTTCTTCTTCATACGGAACCCTTCCGAACCTTCCTCAAATAGAGCCAACCCAACAGTAGTCCAGCATCACCTCGATTTCGCTTCGATACCGAATCAGCAACTTCGGCATCAGCCGAAGAGGCCTTCCTTCTTCATATCCGCGATGGCTTGCATCAGGCGTGCCTCGTCGTCATCCGAAAACACCAGCGGCGGACGCAGCTTCAGCGAGCTTCCGCTTGCCCCGGAAGCCGAGATCAGAATGTTGCGGTCCCGTAGTGCGCTGATGATCTTTCGCGCACCCAAAGCGTCCGGGCTGCCGGAACCGTCCGCGGCGCCGATGTCAATGCCGATGAACAGGCCGGCATGACGGGTCATCAGGAATCGCGGCGTCTCGCCCAGCAACGCCTCCATATCGGCGCAGATGCGGTCTCCCATGATTTTCGCATGCTGCAGCAGGTCGCGATTCTCAATCTCATCCAATACCGCGCCGGCCGCACGCATGGATACCGGATTGCCGCCAAACGTGTTGAAGTATCGTGTGCAGGAAGCCATGGCATCACCGATCGGCGACTTGTAGACGACGGCTCCAACCGGAATGCCATTGCCCATCGGTTTGCCCATGCTCACGATATCCGCATCGGCATGATGACGCTGGAAACCCCAGAACGCCTCTCCCGTCCGCGCGAATCCTGATTGAACCTCGTCGGCAATCAACAGGCCGCCCGCCTCGTGGGTGGCCTGCGCCACCGCGGCCACCCATCCTGCGTTCCCCGGAAGCACGCCGTCGGACGAGAAAATCTGGTCGAGGAGTACGGCGGACACCCCGAAACCTCCGTTATGCAGCTTTTCGAAGGCTTCCTCGAAACGTTCCAGAAGAATCTGGGTGACTTCCTCACCACCCATCGCGCCCGTGCTCAGCTGGGAAAGCACATCGGACACGCGCACAGTGGCCAGGAAAGGCGCGAGAGGAACACCCGTTCCGAAGTTCGGAGACACGGAAGACACCAGCGAGGTAACGCCGTGGTATGCGTTATCCGTGACCACAACGCCCTGCGCGCCCGTATACACCCTTGCCATACGCAATGCGAGATCATTGGATTCGGAACCCGAATTGGTGAAGCTCACGCGATCGAATCCACCGAAATACGGATCGGTCACGCTGCCGTGGGCGGGAGTGAAATATTCGAGAAGCCGTTCCGCATAGTCGATGATCTCATCCTGAAGATAGCGCGAATGCGTGTCCTGCTTGGTCAACTGGTCGGCCACGGCCTCACGGACATGCTCATTGGCATGGCCGACGCAGGCCACATTGTTGTAGCAGTCCAGATAATCGGTGCCGGCCGCGTCGAACAGGTGGGATTCACGGCCGCGGACCACATGAATCGGATGGTCGTAGAACAGCGGACCCAACGTGCCGAGGACCTTCTTGCGGCGGCGAAGCAGATCCACCTCATCCTGCGTCAGATTGTCCGGCTCCTTGGAAAAGTCGAACGCGTTGGCCAAAGCATTGCGGCCTTTTGCAACTTTCATAACCATGTTCCTTTCCTCGCAAATCTCAAAACTTCAGCGATCAAACAATCATTCATCGAAAAGGTCATGCAGAACCGCTTCGAACCCGTAATCCTGCATTCCGGCAAGCCTGCGAGCGCGCGAAACCGGATCGGAAAGATAATGGCCTTCCTTGGGGCCGGTGACGTGCTCCACCAGCGCGGGAAGCAAGATGACCAGCGCGTATCGGGCTTCGATGATGCCGGGAAGCAGACGCAGTTCGTCCTTGCTCATGGTGGAATTGACGCGCAGGTATCCGCGTATCGTTTCGGCGCAGGGCAGGAACGGACGGGTGGCGTGGTCGTCGGCAAGGTATGCGAGGCAGGTGCCCAGATCGCATACCGCGGGCATCTTGTGCATGTCTCCGAAATCAAGGATTCCCGCGATGCTGTCCAAGTCGTTGTCGCGCACGGTTATGTTGCCTGGATGGAAGTCGCCATGGCACAGGGTTTCAGGCAGGCTTGCGATCTCTTGTTCGATGCTCTCGTAGTCGCGCACCGCACGTTCGACGAGCGCACGGGTTTGCGCATCGGAAATGATCGGCAGAATGTCTTCCGCAAGCAACGGCAGCAGTCGCACGTCCCACAGCACTCGCCCCAATTCGTCCTGGTAATCGTTGCGGGATGCGAGCACCTGCTGCATGCGCGCCAGCTTGTTGCCAATGTCCTGCAGCAGTGGCCCTGAAGGACGCCCGCCCTTGCCTGAAAGCACGCTTCCAGGGAGGAATGTGGTCAGGGTGGCCCATCGTTTCGTCTCATCATCGCCGTGGCAGGACAGCAGTCCGCCGTTCTGACATGCGACCAACCGGGTGGCGGGCACCGTGGAATCCTGGATTTGCAGGAGTCGCAGCACGTTCGCACGCAGCAATATGGTCTCGTAGGATTCCGCGGGATTTTCGATTTTCAGAATATAGTGGCGTTCCGCATCCGATTCCGACGATTGCGGCACTTCCTGCAGTTCCGACGATTGCAACGATTCCTGCGATTGCGGAAAAGACACTTCGAAGGTGTCGTCACGCTCCGTGGTAATGCGATGCAGCGTCGCGCCCTGCAATCTGTACTCACATTCCAGCAACGCGGCGGCACCGGCCTCCGACACCTCTTCATGCGGTGTTGCGATTGCCTGATATCCGCTCAGATCATGCATGGGATTCCTCCAATTCCGCCGTTCGGCCACCGAACCTCGATACGTGCGATGTTGCGCCTTCCGTATGGCAGACATCTTTCATAGTCGTTACTTTCCCGCGAAATCCGGCTTTTCGTACAGGACCTTGCCGCCGACGATGGTTTGGGCCACCGTAACGTCATGCAGGGCATCGACGTCCACGTTGTGCGGATCCTCGTCGAGCACCGCAAGATCCGCGTACTTTCCTCTTGCCAGGCTGCCGAGCACGTCTTCCTTGCGTGATGCATACGCGCTGCCGTATGTGTACGCGTAGAGCGCTTCATCGATCGTCAGACGTTCGTTCTCTCCGAGGATGAAGCCGTTGGCCGTTTTCCTGCTGACCATGCCTTCGATCGAAGTCATCGGAGCGAGCGGGGCGCATGGGGCGTCGGTGGAGCCGGGAATGATCGCGCCCTTGTGCACGAACGACCCCATCCGGTACACGTGCCTCGCGCGCTCCTCCCCCAGCAGCGGCAGGTATCCATCGCCGTTGTTTTTTATGAAGCTTCCTTGCGGATTCGGTACGATTCCGTCACGGATGATGCGCTCGACCGTCGATTCGCTGCACAGACCGCAATGTTCGAGACGGTGGCGAATGTCTTTCCTCGGGTAGAGACGTTGCGCGTTCTCGATTGCGTCCAACGCGATGTCCACGGCCTGGTCGCCGATGGCGTGCACGGCCATGCGCCAGCCCTGACGATGCAGTTTTGCGACCTGTTCCTTGAAATCCTCCGGATCCCAACTGAACACGCCATGATTGTCGGGCTGGTTGACGTACGGTTCCTTGAGATACGCGCTCATGCTGTTGAACGCGCCGTCGAGGATGATTTTGAACGGGCCGATGTCCAGCAGTCCGCCTTCGAAACCGGTGCGGATGCCCAGATCGAGTCCGAATCCTTCAGGAAGGTCCCCGGCAAGCTGCCCCAGATCGTGGAAGGCCGAGAAATACGGCATCAACGTGCCGCGCTGTTGGATGAGTCCCTGATCGTATGCCGTCTGGAACAGGCCGACATCGTATGGGGATTGTCCGATGCCCTCCCAATTGCGATCCGTGCCGGTACCGGCATCGGAATAGCTGGTGATACCGTCCGCCAGCGTGCGATCAGCGGCAAGCTTCAGCTGATGCAGCAGCGTTCGTTCCGTCACGCGGTTGGCGAGGCCGGTGAACATGAAGCACATCTTGTCTTTGACAAGGCCCGTGGCTTTGCCATTCTCCTTGATGACCAGATCGGGAATGTCGATCTCGTCGGGATGTTCGTAGCCTCCGCGGCGGAAGGCTTCCGTATTGATGACCGCGGCATGGTTGGTGAGATGCAATACCAGGACTGGATGCCCGTGGGATATGGAGTCGAGAACGTCGATGTTCGGGAACGCACCGAGCGAGAACTGATCGAAACCCCATCCGAGAACCCATTCGCCTTCCGGAGCCGCAAGGCAGGCCTGTTCGATCTTCTGATACAGCTCCTGCATGGTGGATATGGTCTGCTTGCGCAAATCCACCTGATTGAGGTTGGCTCCCAACAGGGAGAAATGCATGTGCACATCATTGAATCCGGGACATGCGTATTTGCCTTGCAGGTCCACACGCTCCTTGGCGTCGAGACCTTCGAGCTCATCGTCGACGCCTATGATCTTGCCGTCGAAGACTCCTATACGATTCGCATACGGATGCTGCGGATCCATGGTTTGGATATTGCCGTTTTCAATGATGGTATCCAGCTTGATCATCGTCCTCTTCCCCTTGATTCGGCGTCCACGGCGCCTCGTTCGCATGATGAACGCCTGCCTGCATCGCTAAGCGACTCCTGCGATGCAGGCAGGCGTTCTCAGGTTTCAGCTCAGCTGAGCTTCATGTTGTAGTAGACCGGGCCCTGCAAGCCTGCTCCGTAACCGGAGATCTTGTTGGAGACCACGCTGATCTGCTGATACTTGCTGATGATGATGTTCGGCACGTAGTCGTAGAACCAATCCTGCAGCTTGTCGTAGCCTTCCTTCTGCGCATCCTCGCTGGTGGCCGCGTTGATGGAATCGGCTATCTCCATGAATGTCGGATCCGTGTTCCAGCCTGCGCCGGAGCTCTGGAAGAAGGAGTAGCAGATCGGAGTCGAGGAATAGCTGTAACTGGTGATCGCCATATCCCAGGCGTCTTCCTGGAAGAGTTTCTGCATCACGCTGGCCCAGTCGAGGACCTGCACGTCGACGGTGATGCCGATCTCCTTGAGCTCGTTCTGGATCTCCATGCTCTCGTCGTACATGTACGGGTAATCCTTGGTGGTCATGAGCCTGATGGTGGAACCGTCGTAGCCTGATTCCTCAACGAGCTTCTTGGCTTCAGTGAGATCCGGGTTGTTGTACTTCTCAAGGCTGGATTCGCTTCGCAGCGGGTTGTCTTCCGGCATCAGACCGCCATCGTTGGTGTACAGGTCGGAGTTCTGGTGACCGGCCTTCGCTACGCTGCTCAGATCGAGCGCCGCAAGAATCGCCTGACGCAGCTTCTGGTTGTCGACGAAAATGCCCTTCTTCTTGTTGAAGACCAGGGTTTCGAGCATTTCGTCCTTTTCCACGGTCACGTTCGAATCGGACTTCGCCTGATCGTACTGGGAATCGGCAAGGGAGTAGCCGATCTCGTACTGTCCGCTGAGTGCGCCCGTCAGACGGGTCGTGCCGTCGGTGACGAAATCGAATTCGAGTTTGTCGACCGAAGGCGTGCGCGCACCCGCATAGCCGTCCGTCTCACCTTCCGGAGACGTGTAATCCTCGAACTTTTCCAGAACGATGGAGACGTCCTTGGTCCAATCCGAATACTTGTACGGACCGGTGCCGATATATTCCTTCACGCCGGTATCGTCGGCCGCATCAAGCACTTCCTTCGGCATGATGGCCGCGGTACGTGCGCTGTCGGCCATCAGATACAGTCCTGTAGAGATGGCTTCCGGAGAGGTGATCACCACGGTTTCGTCGTCCGTGGCTTCCACGGTGGCACCGGTGAAGAACGTGCTGCCAACTTGGGAAAGCTCGATCCAGCGTTCCATGGAGGCCACAACGTCTTCCGCTTCCATGGTGTCGCCGTTGTGGAACTTGACGTCCTTACGGAGCTTGAACGTGAAGGTCTTATAGTCGTCGCTGACTTCGTAGCTTTCGGCAAGAAGCGGTGCGATATCGCCGCTTTCGGTCAGCGTCACCAGGGATTCGTAGATGTTGCGCATCGTGTCTCGGGCAACATAGGCGCCGGTGATCATCGGGTCAAGGCTGGTGATGTTGGCGCCCAATGCGATTTTGATGGTTCCGCCATCGGCCGCGCTTGAGCTGGAGTCGGAGCCGCAAGCGGAGAAGCTGGCGAGCATGGCGACCGCCGCTCCGACGGCCACTATCTTCCTACCGAACCTGTTCATGGTTTCCTCTCTTTCCTGAAATGGTTTGGCAAAGTCTGTTGTTTGCCGTGTCTATTGCGTTTGCTGTATCTGTTATGTCTGTTGCGTTTGCCGCACCCGCACCGTTTGCCACACCCGTCAGACCGCGAGCTGGCGACGGGCCGGGTTGGGAACCGGAATACTGTTCAGCAGATTGCGCGTGTATTCGGTCTGCGGATTGGAGAAGATCTGCTCAACCGTCCCCTCCTCGACCAGATCGCCACGGCAAAGCACGCCAACGCGATCGGCGATGAACCGTACGACGCTCAGATCGTGCGTGATGAACAGGTAGCTCAGGGAGAATTCCTCCTTGAGGTCTTGCAGAAGGTTGAGCACCTGCGCCTGAACCGACACGTCCAACGCGGAAACCGATTCGTCGAGTATGAGAATCTTCGGCTTGACCGCGAGCGCCCTAGCGATGTTCACACGTTGGAGTTGGCCGCCGGAGAACTGGTGCGGGTACCGGTCCATATGCCATGTGGACAATCCCACTTTTTCCAGAGTCTGCGCGGCGATGGCTTTTCTTTCGGCGTGGTCGGCTCCAATATGCTGGATTTCCAACGCTTCCACGATTGCATCGCCGACCGTCTTGCGTGGATTCAGCGCGGAGAACGGGTCTTGGAACACCATCTGGATGTTGCCGCGGATGCGTTCGCGAAGTCTGCGGGGCGAGGCGTCCACGTAGTTTTCGTTGTCGAACACCACCGAGCCGGATGTTGGCTTTTCCAGTGCGCAGATGATCTTTCCCGTGGTGCTTTTGCCGCTGCCGGATTCGCCGACCAGTGCGTATGTCTGCTTTTCGAACAGTTCGAAGGACACGTTGTTCAGCGCGTGGAACACATCCGCCTTGCCGTGGGAGAAGCTTCTCGTCACGTAATCCTTGTAAATGCTGTTGACCTGCAGGATCGGCCGTGGTTCTTCGTTCATCATGCCACCGTCTTTCTGAATCCATCGTTCTGAGAGAGCCGAACGCATCTTGCCTGATGATGATCGTTGATGTCGCTCATGCCGATTTTTCCGGTCTTGCAGAGATCCGTGGCAAGTGGGCATCGCGATGCGAATCGGCAGCCGGCCTTGACGTCGGACAATCTCGGTACTGAACCGGGAATCGTTTCAAGCCGTTCCGGACGTTCTCCCTCGAGAGGCGGAGTGGCTCCGAGCAGACCCTGGGTGTACGGATGCCTCGGGTTCGCAAAGAGTTCGTCGACCGGAGCGCTTTCCACGACCTGGCCGAGGTACATGACCGCGACTTTGTCGCACATCTGGGCCACGACACCCATATCGTGGGTGATCAGGATGATGCTCATCCCCCGCTCGTCGCGCAGCTGCCGAAGCACGCGCAGCAACTGCATCTGAATGGTCACATCCAGCGCGGTGGTCGGCTCGTCGGCGATGAGCAGTTTCGGCTTGTTGATCAGAGCCATGGCTATGACGACTCGCTGGAGCTGGCCGCCGGACATCTGGTACGGATACTTGGGCAACCAACCTTTCGGATCGTTCGCGCCCGCATCCTGCAACGCCTGGAGGCAGCGGCTGTTGATTTCGTCTTTGGAAAGGCTTTTGTTGTGCGCGGTCACGGTTTCCGCCAGCTGCTTGCCGATGGTCATCAGCGGGTTGAGGCTGGACATCGGGTTCTGGAAGATGAATCCGATGTCGCTGCCGCGCAGCTTCTGCAGTTCCTTGTCGGAAAGTTCGAAGATGTTCTTTCCGTCGAACGTCACCGTGCCCTCGTATCGGGTGGTTCGTTCGTCATGCAGTCTGAGCACGGAGAACGAGGTGACGCTTTTGCCGCATCCGGATTCTCCGACGATGCCGAGGATCTCGCCGCGGCCCACGGAAAAGTTGACCCCTTCCACGGCGGCGTTCCATTCCTTCCGGCCGCTTTTAAAGCTCACCTTGAGATTGTTGACGTCGAGTAGTGTCTGCATCGTCATGGTTCACTTCCTTCTCTTGGGGTCGAGCACTTCGCGCAGACCGTCGCCGAACATGTTGATGATGAATACGGTGAGGGCCAATGCGACTCCCGGGAATACGGTCATCCACCAGGCCGAGTAGATGTAGGTTCGGCTGTCGTACAGCATGTTGCCCCAGCTTGGCAGCGGCTGCGGGATGCCCGCGCCGATGAAGCTCATGGCCGCTTCCACGAGGATCGCGTCGGCGAAGACGAACGTCACTTCGACCAGCCAGGATGCGATCACGTTGAGCGCAATGTTTCTCCAGAGGATGCGGAAGGAGCTGGCGCCGAGATTGATGAGGACCTGCACGTAGTTTTCGTTCATGTTCGACATCGTGGCCGAGCGGACCACTCGTGCGACCATCGGCGTGAACACGATGGACAATGCGAACACCACGCTTTGCGTGCTCTGCCCGAACGAAGTGATGAATACGATGCCGAAAAGAATCGCGGGGAACGCCATCAATCCGTCACACAGACGCATCAGCAGGTATCCGAGTCTCGGATAGTAGGCGGAGTACAGGCCGATGATGAAACCTGCGATGCCTGCGATCGCCGCGGCGCTGATGCCGACGGTAAGCGACGACTTGCCGCCCAGCAGCACTCGCGCGAGTATGTCTCGGCCCACGTTGTCGGTTCCCATCAGATGGTCGCCGCTTGGTTTGAGCGTCATCGACGCGGTGTCCGTGGTGTAGGCGTCCATGTTGAGCGCCCACGGCAGCAGGAAGCATGCGATTACGATGAGCAGGAGGAGCAGACCTCCGATGATGGTCGTCGGCGACGATTTGACCGCCGCGATCCAGCTGTTGCCGGATGTTTTCCGAGTTGCCTGAGCCATAATCAGAACGACCTTTCCCTGATGCGCGGATCGATGGCCGCATACAGCAGATCAGTAACGAGATTGACCACGATGAACGCCAGCGCCACGAACACCATCACGCCCTGGATCATCTGATAGTCGCGTCTCAGAATCGAATTGACGACCAGCTGGCCTATTCCCGGAACGTTGAACACCGTTTCTACCACGATGGCGCCGGCGATGAGCTCGCCGAAGGACTGGCCGACAATCGTCAGAATGGGAATCGCCGCGTTTTTGAAGGCATGCACCCACAGCTGCTTGGTTCGCGTCAGGCCCTTCGCATTGGCCGTTCGGATGTAGTCGCTGCTGAGGGAGTCGATCATGGACGACCTGCTCATTCTGGAAATGATTGCGATCTGCAAGGTGGCCACCGAAAGCGACGGCAGCACCAGATGCGACAGATATCCGGAAATGCTTTCGGACGGCTCGACGAAACCGCTGGCCGGCAGCAGTTTCAGCTGAAGCACGAACACAATCATCAGCAGAAGTCCCGCGAGGAAGCTCGGCAGCGACGTGGTGAGCGTGGCGAAGGCGAGCACCACCTTGTCCGCGAATCGTCCGTGCTTGTCGGCGGCGAGCACGCCGAGCGGAATGGCGATGATCAACGAAATGAGCTCTCCGAAAATGGCCACGGACAGCGTCGGGAAAATATGCGAGAGAATCGTGGGAGTGACGTCCTCGTTCAGGATGTACGAATATCCCAGATTGCCGTGCAGCAGATTGACGAACCACGACCACAACTGGTCGGGCAATGACGAGTTCAATCCCATCTGCTCACGGATGGCTTCCACCTGGGCGTCGGTCGCATCGTTGCCGGCGATCACTCGCGCCGGGTCGCCTCCGCTCATGTGAGAAAGCATGAAGGCGATGATTCCAACGATCAACAACACCGGTATGGCGGATAGCAGCCGCTTCAACATGTATTTCAGCATCTCTTCCCCTGCTCCTTGGTCGCTGCCGGAACTCTCGTTCTCAAGCGTTTGATGGTTGGAAATTATGGAGACAGCGCTCATTGGACGCAATGTACTTGTTGTACAGCCGAGCGATTTTCGATGGACATATCATCCGAATACAAGAGACGGTAACAAACTTCCGGAAAATCGGAAGTCAAGCATCATAATCATTGAAATCATCACGTTTTTCGTGAAAAATATCTCCCCCTAGGGGAATCGGCGAAAATACGACCCTGTATCGTCGCCGAACTTACGCGCATGCTGAAGTTAACATGAAGTTGACATTGAATCTCGAATGAAGGCGCATGCGATCCACAATTTCACCCGGTCGGACTCCGTCGAAAGATCAAGTCCCAGCAGATTCTCCACTTTCTTCATTCTGTTTTCCACGGTATGGCGATGCACGTGCATATGGGTGGCCGCCTCCCCCACGTTGAACGCACTCATCAGCAGCTCCCGCATGGTATGCAGCAGATTGCCCATCTCGTTTTGGGACAGCTCGCGCAGAGGGCCCATCAGTTCCGCGGCATACGCCTGAGCAACATCCGGCCGTACAAGCTCATGCGGGGAAATATCCAATATGCCGGAACGATGCCCGTATCTTCTCAGACTGAAACTCCGCTTCACCTCTTCAAAGGATTCCGCAAGCATCGAAATACCTTCGACCGATTTGCCTACGGAAGCCCTCGACGCATCCGCATCCAACCATTGACACACCCATTCCAGGTCATCCTCCGCGGCCACAATCCACAGATGTTCGTCATAAACGGCATAGTTGATCCGTAGATTTTGCGGAACCTCCTTGTCGAAAATCCGGTATAGCCGTGAAGCGCCGATTCCCGACTGTGCCACGCACATCACGCGTGCGGGAAACGCGAATCTGTCCGACCACAATTCGTCGGCAAACGTCATAACCGACTGCGCGTTACCTCCGGCAAGCTCGCAGAACACCGCCGTACGCAATCGTGAAACGCAATCGAACCGTTCGATCAGCTGCGGAAGCACGCATGTGATCGCTTCGGATGCCGCGGCCACGATCGGGCGGAGTATCTCGCTGTTATCGGAACGAATGCCGCTGGCGGCCATCACGCACCCCAATTGTCTGCCGCCTGATTCCAGCGACTTGACGAAATAGCGGTTCCTCTCCGGCGTGACGCCGTACATCATGTGGACATCGCCGGGCTCGTTTTCCATCTGTTTTTGGAATTCACGGTACAGGTCGCCGGCGCGTCTGGCCATATTACGATTCGACACGAACCGTACGCTGCCCTCGTGGTCCACATAGGCCGCCCATCCCCCAACAAGTTTGGCGGTCATCGACACGACGTTCTCCACCGGAGCGTCCGAGCCCAACGCTTTGAACATCTCATGCTGGATCGAATACATCCGGCGCTGGGCGGTCTCCTCCTCTTCGGACTGGTAGCGGAGAAAAGCCTTCATGATCATGGAAAAACTGACTTCACCCGGCACTTCGAACAGCACGATGTGGTACTTGACCGCAGCTGCGAGCAGGGCCTTGGGAACGACGTGATGCTTTATCACGACGCCAAGCCCGATCGCCTGGATACCGGCGTGACTCAGCGTCTCCACATATTTCATCCACATCTCGTCATAAGCGTCTTCGACGTTTTTGAAGTGGGAGCTCAGCCCGAGTTTGCGGCGGCCGCGTTTGAGCAATGATAAATCATCGGCACTGCTCATATCCTCAAGGGGAAAGTTCGTGGAGCACGTCAGCAGAATCTCCCCGGGCTCCGAATATTCGGCCGCCGTCACCACATCCGTGGCGTGCACCCAGATCACGCCGCCGTCCAAACTGTTTTTGCCGCCGTCATACACGATTCTGAGTCGCAGGTCCTCATCGGTAAGCAGCTGTCTCATCGTCACCGTCATCGCTGTATGCTCTCACGCGACTGTATCGGAAAGATTGCCTTCAGCGACGCTTTATATGACGAGCGTGGCCCATTTATATGACGAGCGTGGCCCATGCAAGGCTTATATCAGCGGCACGCTAGACTGGGAGCGGTTTGGTTTTTGCGTGCGAGGAATGCGCGCGGATACGTTTGAAGGAGTTTCGATGCTGCTGTCCGATCGCGACATTCTCGCCGCCCAGTCCGAAGGTCATATCTCACTCGATCCGTGGACTCCGGAAATGGTGCAGCCGGCGTCGATCGATGTGCGTCTGGATCGCTTCTTCCGCCTGTTCAACAACCATGCGTACACGTATGTGGATCCCGCGGAAAACCAAGGCGAGCTGACCGAACAGTTCGAAGTGAAGCCGGGTGAACCGTGGATCCTGCATCCCGGAGAGTTCGCCCTCGGCTCCACTTGGGAGTATGTGAAGCTTGATTCGAGCATCGCCGCACGTCTGGAAGGCAAAAGCTCACTGGGCCGATTGGGCATTCTCACGCACTCCACCGCTGGCTTCATCGACCCCGGCTTCGAGGGACACATCACGCTGGAACTGTCGAACGTATCCACGCTGCCGGTGAAGCTGTGGCCGGGCATGAAAATCGGCCAGATGTGCTTCTTCCAGCTGAGTTCGCCCGCCGAACACCCTTACGGCTCCGCGGCCACCGGCTCGCATTATCAGGGCCAGCGCGGCCCCACGCCCAGCCGTTCCTATGTGAACTTCTACAAGGCTGAGATTCTGGACTGATTCCGGACTGATCTCAAATCACGGCCGTGCGCGATACCGGAGTTACCGGCATCGCGCACGGAGCGCAATCACTTGTGCGTCATCCGCAGCACGCATTTGCGCAGTTCGGACGCAACGAGCACGAACAACGCAAGTCCGATGCATTCGAGCCAGGCACCGGCCGAAAGCGGCACGGTACCGAACGCGGTGTTGAGGAACGGCACATAGATCACCATCAACTGCAGCGCCACGGAAACGCCGATGGCGCCCCACAACCACTTGTTGGCGAACAGTCCGACGAATACCGACTGTTCATGGGAGCGTGAGGCGAGCGCGTTGAACATCTGCGCGAACACAAGAATCGTGAAGCCCATCGTGCGCGCTTCGGTCATCTGCGCCTCATGGCCGATGGCTTCCACGGAACGATCCGTGAACAGGCCTCCGGCAAGATGCATGTCCATGCCGATCAGCGTCACCGCGGCCATGATCACACCGATGAAGATGATGTCGCGCCACATCTCCGCGTCGATCACACGATCGGTCAGTCGACGCGGCTTGCGTTTCATCACATCATCGGTGGACGGATCCACACCCATGGCAAGCGCCGGAGCCGCATCGGTCAGCAGGTTAATCCACAGCAGCTGCGTGGCGAGCAACGGTACGGTCACGCCTTGCGTGCCCGGCTGGGTGATACCGAGGAATCCCGCAAGCATCACACCGCCGAACACGGTGAACACCTCACCCACGTTGGAACTCAGCAGATAGCGCAGGAACTTCTTGATATTGTCGAAGATTCCACGCCCCTCGCGCACCGCCGCGACGATGGTGCTGAAGTTGTCATCGGCAAGAATCATTTTGGCGCTTTGCTTGGTCACCTCCGTGCCGGTGATACCCATTGCCACACCGATGTCGGCGGTTTTGACCGCGGGAGCGTCGTTCACGCCGTCACCAGTCATTGCCACGATATTGCCTTGCCGCTGCAGCGATTCGACGATTTTCAACTTATGTTCCGGAGCGACTCGCGCATACACGGAGACCTGCGAAGTCACCTTGTCAAGCGCGTCCTCATCGGGCAACGCATCCAGTTGGCTGCCCGTCATGGCCTTGCCACCAGGTTCGATGATTCCCAGATCGGACGCGATACGGGCCGCGGTAAGCGGATGGTCGCCCGTGATCATGACCGTGCGGATGCCCGCACGATGCGCTTCGGCAACGGAATCGCGCACTTCCGTACGCGGAGGATCGATGATGCCGACCATGCCGACCCAGATCAGGTCGTTTTCCAGCACGTCGCTTTGTTCCGCGATGTCGGCCACCTGGCCCGCCGAATTGAGCGTGATTCCTTCCACGTCGGCAAGCGACGCGCTGCCGAGCGGACGGTAGGCCTGTCCCAACGTGCGGTACGCCTCCGAGGAAAGGCGTTCGACGGTCGCAAGAATCTGCTGGCGGTCGCCTTCCGTCATCGGACGAACCGCGCCGCCGACCGCGATTCTGCCGCAGTAGCCGAGCAGCACGTCCGGCGCGCCTTTCGAGAAGACCGTGAGTTTGCCGGCATCGGCGTTGTCCTGCGCGACGATCGACATGCGCTTTCGTTCGGAAGTGAACGGTATTTCGCCGATTCTCGTGTAATTCGCGAACTTGCGATCGGCATGCACCTTACGTGCGCCGACGATCAGAGACACTTCCGTCGGGTCTCCGACCGCTTCCCACGCACCATCCTTTTCACGCAGTTCGCCGTCGTTCGCCAACGCGCCGACCGCAAGCGTCATCTTGGCTTCCGCCGTCGCATCGTCCAGTTCACGGGTCATTCCGTACGGGGTCTGCGCAACAACCAACCGGCCTTCCGGCTTGTAGCCCGTTCCTGTGAGCTGCATTTCGCCGCTTGGCGTGACCACGCGCTCCACGGTCATCTCGTTGCGGGTCAGCGTACCTGTTTTGTCGGAGCAGATCACCGACGCGGAACCGAGCGTTTCCACGGAATGTAGCTTTTTGACGATCGCATTGTGCATGGCCATACGCTGCACGCCGAGCGCGAGCACGACCGTAAGAATCGCGGCCAAACCTTCCGGCACGGCTGCGACGGCCAGGGAAACGGCCAGCAGCAGCGAGTCGATCACGTCGTGAATATCGTTGAATCCTTCGGTGATGGCGAGCGCCACAAGCACGACCACTGCGATGATGCACACCGCTATGCCGAGGATTTTGGAAACGTAGTTCATTTCCTTCTGCAGCGGGCTGTCGTCGTCTTCCGTGGCCTGCAGCAGGTCGGCGATTTTGCCCACCTGCGTGTTCATGCCGGTGCTGGTCACGATCGCGCGGCCCGTACCTTGCGTTACGGACGTGCCGTTGAACACCATGTTGGCGCGGTCTCCGAGCGCCTTGGCCTGTTCGAGCCTGTCCGTCTTTTTGCCGACCGGCACGCTTTCACCGGTCAAGCTGGCTTCGGCGACGCGCAATGAGGCGGCGGCGAACAGTCGGCCGTCGGCGGATACGGAGTCGCCTTCGCCGAGCACGATCACGTCTCCCGGCACCACGTCCGTAGTGTTGATGCGTTCAATCGCTCCGTCGCGCAGCACGTTGGTTTGCGGCGCCGTCATTTGGGAAAGCGCTTCGACAGCCTGTTCCGCTTTGGATTCCTGGATATAACCGAGCACCGCGTTGACGATGAGGATGAGCACGATGACGATTGCGTCGAACGGCAGCACTTCGCCACCTTCCGCTCCCGCGACCGTGTTGGCTTTTTCGATGAACCATGCGACAAGTGAGATGCCGGTTGCCGCGAGCAGCAGATATACGAGCGGGTCCTTGAATTGTTCAAGGAATTTCTTCCATTTCGGCACCGGCGGCGCGGACGCGAGTTCGTTGGGTCCGTATTGTTCGAGACGACGTTGCGCTTCGGCTTGGCTCAGTCCTGTATTCAGGTTGACGCCAAGCGATTGGGCTACGATCTGCGCTTCGGTCAGTGACGGATCGAGTCCCTGTGTCGTTCCGGTTTCACGATTATTGACGGAATCGTGCGGCTGGATGTCTGGTCTTTCCTTACGATCAACCATGATGATCTCCCTAGGAGCGCCGCGGAGTAGTCAACCTTCCTCTGCCGGTGCCGTTCTTCCGTTGCGGAACAACGACCGTGCGGAGCAAGATTGCGCGGTTGTGGGCGTCGCGGCATTTGCCTGCGATGCATTCACGCCATTATTGCACACCATGCCCAGTTTCCCGGAAAAGACGCACCCACAACCGTCAAGATTTCACAAATCCGCAAAACCTGTTGCGGAATATGGCGGGAAA
>CAVBHJ010000021.1:0-39347 GCA_963595445.1 bacterium | reverse complement strand
CAGTCGTGCTGATTTTTAACGAGTTGTGCGGATTGTCTTCCGTGCGAAAGGTCGCAAAATAGGCTTTTTAGGGCTAAAACCATCGAAATCGGGCTGATTCTGTTGACTTCCTCCCCACGGCTGAAGCCGGGGGATTCCTCCCGTTAGTGGGAGAGGTTTTGGCCTCGAAGAAGCGGCTTCGGGTTCACGTGTAGTGTTTCCGAAGTCTTATGCCTCTGTTCGGTCGGGGTGCAGTCCGCGCCCCATGATGGTTCCGCCGTCGCGTCGAGAGCGTCCAATCCCCGTTTGAGGATGTTGGACGCCGCGTTGGTGTCGGCGTTCGCCGTGTATTCGCAGTGTTTGCAAGAGAAAACCGCTTGACTCTCACGGTTCCCTTTCGCCACGTATCCGCAACGGCTGCAAGTTTGGCTGGTGTAGGCGGGGTTGACGAATATCATGCCCACGCCGTCCGCCAACCGTGTCTTGTATTCAAGCATGGCCGCCATTCGTCCCATGCTCGCGTTTTTCAGACTGCGGTTCAACCCGCGTTTCCCCGCCTGCCCATTGGGCAGCCACCGTCCCTCGTGCAACGGGTCCGGTATCGGCTTGGCTTTGCGGCTCATGTCCGCCAGACGAAGGTTTTCAAGCACGAGCAAATCGTTCTCGCGGACGAGCCTCGTGGTGTACTTATGGTACGTGTCGTTCAGGATGCGGGTGGCTTTCGCGTTCAGACTGCGGATTTCCCCGCGTGTTTTTTCGTAGGCGCGGCTGGTTTTCCCGCTTGCCGAGTACTCCCTCACGGAAGCATATCCGGCTGTTTTGGCGCGTCTCGCCTGAGCTTTCTGCCGTTTGCTGATTTCACGGCGGATGGCGTTCAACCGGTGTTTCGGCAAGTCCATGAACCCGCCGTTGGAGTCCGCCGCCGCGTGGACGCAACCACGGTCGATGCCGATGGCTTTCCCAGTCGGCGTGTGCGGGATGGGTTGGGGCGTGTTGGTGAACACGACGGTATGGTTCGTCCAGTCCACCTGAATGCCCGTGTATTCGCGGATGGGCTGGCTGACGCGCACGTGCAGGAGTATGCGGAAGCGGAGCGGGTCGCAGGGCAGTGACAGGCCTTTCGGGTTCTGCCCCGTGATGGTGATGATGCCGTGATGCCGGTTGACTTGACGGTAAACGGCGTTCCTGCCGTTGTTATGCCAGCAGACGAACCGTTGCCCGTCGCGTCGGCGGGATTTGAACCGTGGCATCCCACCCGGCTTCGCCCTTTTTTTCAGGAGGGTCTTGCGTCGTTTCACGGCGGTGAACCATTCGACGCGCTCGATGCGGGTCGGGGATTCCAAGATGAGGGACGGCACGGACGCCAGCCACGGGCATTGCTCTCTGGACTGGCTGACGGTGCGCGTGTCCGGCGTTCCCCCGATGGGGGTCAGCGTCCCGTCCTTGCCGTATTTGCACCGGTTGGAACGCAACTGGTTGAACCGGTAGCGCCAAGCGTCGCACAGCCATTCCATTGCCTGTCTGCCGTTGTGCGCGTACTGGCGGGCGGAATGCGGGTCGTGCCGGTCGGCAAGGCCGATGAACGGCTTGGCGCCGTCCAACGTCACACGCTCCAACACGACTTTCTGACTCACAAACCCCATTCTACCACATTTAGCGTAATGTGGTGGGAATTGCCGTGATTCCTCCCCATGCCTAAAGGCAGGGGCACCCTCACGGCAAAACAACGGTGGAAAAGACCGGGATTCCCCTCCGATTAATCCGCACAACTCATCAAAAATCCGCACACCGAATCAACACACCCAATCACACACCGAATTACAAGCCAGATCGAACTTCCGGTGTCTGCGTAGGTGAAGTCCGGAATGCCCGTCAGCTTTCCGTTTCCGTCTTCCAGATTCCCGACCAGGTATCCAAGATCTCCGCCTTACTGGTCTTCCTGAACAGCAGGAAGGCATTGATGAAAATCAGGACCGTGCATACCAGTAGGAAAACAGCATCAGTGACGTTGACTCCTTGCGTCATCACGCCGCCTCCGCTCTGTTCTTCCGCGCCGAGGAAACCGGTTACGTCCGTGAGGGTATGCAGGAGCATGGTGATCCATATGTCGCCCGTCTTCAGATAGATCACGGCAAACAGGAAGCCTATGCACGCCGCATAAACGACCTGGCACGCCGTGGCGCCGGGGTCCGCTCCGGCGAAAATGTTGAATCCGTGGGTCAATCCGAAGCTGGCACTGGTGAATATGATGACCGGCACGATCAGCCGCTCCCGATTCCGACTTCTCATCACAAGGCAAATCGGGATGACTCGGAATACGATCTCTTCGCCGATTCCCGGCTGCAGTCCCATCAACAGCGCCGTACCAAAATCTCCGTAGTCCTGCTTCAGGATGACGGGAATCACATTGTATACGACCGCCGCCAATATGCTCCATCCAAGCAGGAAAGTCGTTCCGAATCTTCTTGTGTTGAAGAAACCCTGCAGATTCTTTCTGAATATGAGCCAGAACAACAGCAGAACAACCACATAGCCCACCAGCAGCATCGCAGTGTTGGCCAAGCCCGTGTTACTTACTTTGAAATGGTCCAACGAGCCATGCATGATCATGACTGCGAACAGGTCAACGATGGCTGCCATGCCTATTCCGGCGACTCCCGCCAGTACGGCGGAAACCATCACCGTAATCAACACGTACGCGGCAGGATGCGATTCAGACCATCTGCTTTTCTTTCCCATAAGTCAAACCTTTTTTTCTATTCATCACATTCAGTCGAGAGCGTCCCGAACGGCATTTTCCGTCCGGCGGCCTTCTTCCGTCTTCCAGATTCCCGACCAAGTATCCAGAATCTCCGCTTTGTTGGTCTTCTTGAACAGGAGGAAGGCATTAATGAAATACAGAGCCGCATATAACAGCTGGGCACCGATGTCAGAGATGTTGACCCCTTGCGTCAGCACGCCGCCTCCGCTCTGCCCTTCCAAGCTGAGGAAATAGACGGTATCGACAACGGTATGCAGGAGCATGGTGATCCATATGTCGCCCGTCTTCAGATAGATCACGGCAAACAGGAAGCCTATGCACGCCGCATAAACGACCTGGCACGCCGTGGCGCCGGGGTCCGCTCCGGCGAAAATGTTGAATCCGTGGGTCAATCCGAAGCTGGCACTGGTGAATATGATGACCGGCACGATCAGCCGCTCCCGATTCCGACTTCTCATCACAAGGCAAATCGGGATGACTCGATCCAGAACCTCTTCACCGACTCCAGGCTGCAATCCCATCAACAGCGCCGCACCAAAATTTCCGTAGCCTCCTGCATGCTGCGAAAAAGTGGAAAACAAACTGTATGCGCTTGTCGCAAACGCACTCCAGCCAAGAAGAAAAGCCACTCCGAACCTTCTTGTATTGAAGAAACCCCGCAGATCCTTCCTGAACGTAAACCAGAACAGCAGCAGAACAACTATGGAAGACAACAGCTGCATCGCGGTGCCGACCAGTCCCAGATCGCCTGCTTTCGCATGGTCCACCGAGCCATACATGACTATGGATGAGATTCCGTATGCAACAGCCGATATGCACCCACAGACTATTTCCCCCAATACGCCGACGGCAACAACCACTACCAACGCATATACGACAGGATGCGACTCAAGCCATTCCTTTTTGTCTATCATTTTCACAGGTCACTCCCCTTCCCCTTTTGGACCCGCACCCATTCTAGTTCAACAGTCAGTCTTTGCCGAAAACACACAGGGAGGCCCTGAAATCCTGTTTATCGGATTTCAGGGCCTCCCTGATTCGGATTCGCCTATGATTGGCGGACTGTCAGTGGCCAGCAGCCTTTCGAGGATCAGCGGCCGGAGTGTTCCTTACGGGAACGCACCACCACGATCGCGACCGCCACGACCACCAGCACGACCACCGCGACCGCGATTCCAGCCACCGCGGCACCGGTCTTCGCGACCGTCGCGGACTTGGCAGAGGCATCAGACTTATTATCGGACTTGCCCTTGTCCGCATCCTTGTCCGTGTCGGAACCCTTGTCCGCATCGGAATCCTTGCCGGAATCATCCGGATCAACATCCGGCGTCGGATCCGGGTCCGGAGTCGGCTCGGGATCGGAGTCGGAAGCCTGCACGGTAAACGCCTTCAACTCAACATTGCCCGTGGAGAAGATCTCGAAATCGCTTCCGTATTCCGACGGCAGAACCTGGCTGCTTGCGTCGATATCGTCGGCCGTGATGCTCACCGCGTCAATCCAGGTTTCGCCATCGTCCTTGCTGATGTAGCTCTGGCCTGCGGAGACCTTGGCTTCC
The DNA here is from genome assembly GCA_963595445.1 of bacterium. GTDB lineage: Bacteria > Actinomycetota > Actinomycetes > Actinomycetales > Bifidobacteriaceae > Bifidobacterium. Next base: position 35,051 of record CAVBHJ010000021.1, on the reverse strand, counting down.
TGATGGTTCTGGTGTTTCTCGTTCGTGATATCACCCCAAGCGTCTCTTGCGGCGATTTCCAATGGTACATAGCTGCCGTCGCGTCCTTCCACCGTCTCCACCACGGAGAACTTCTCCCCTGCCTGCAGATCTACCTGCTCGTCAAGATCGATCGTGTGGTAGCCCGCGTATTCGATCACCTGCTCGCCCTCGGCCACCAACGTGCCATCAGTCGGATTCGTAGCGCCATCGTTGAGCTTGTACACCTGGTATTCAACCGTGGAATTCGGATTGACGCTCATCACCGAAACCGCGGACAGTTTCTCATGGCTCTTGGCGGTGAACACGTTCGCGAACTGTGCATCGCTGCCGAACGCGTTCGGCCTGATCTGAGCCGCGCTGGCCGCGCCCAAGAAATCGTACTGGTAGTTGTAATCGTACGAATGGGTGCGGGTTCCTTCGGCCTTATCGTATATGAATACGGTCGGGGTGTTGATGGTCATGTCGTAGTAGGAGAGGTAGAAGTAGCCGTCAAGGCCCCAGTTTCCCCAACTGTTCTTGATAATCCAAGCGCCATCTCCCGGAGGGGTGATCCTTTCTTCGGGGTCTACGGTCAGGTCGCCGAAATTATCTTTGGAATAGGTGTCGTCCCAACCTACGATGGCGACTGCATGGTTCAGCGCGGTCGAATCGTCACCCCTGCTGATGTACTTGTTCACGTACTGCGCGTAGTTGGAGTTGAAATACTGTTTTTGGAAGTTGGCGAAGTAGGTGATGGCCACGGCGCCGTTGTTCATCAACGACTTCTTGATGGCGTCCTGTGCCGCGGAATCGAATACGTAATCATCACTGTAATCGGTCCGTGAGGAATCGATGGGAACGCTGAACGTGGCCGGGTTCGGAAGCTGATCAACATTCTGCACGTAGGCCGTCGCCGCGCTGCGGTACTCCTCGCTGGGGCCCTGTTCGTCTTCCGAATAGTCTTCGCTCCTATCGTCGGGAACCAGGCTGTACGGAAGATCCTCTTCGGCCACGGCTCCCTGCCAGCTGGCCAACGTTGCGAGGGAGTACGTGTAGTAGCCTCCCTTATTCAGCACCTGCTGGGCGATCGGCTCCTCCACGCCCTCTCTGACCTTCACGGAGTTTCCTTCACCAATCTGATCGCGCAGATCCATCGGCGAAGTCAGTAGCGAGGACTTCTCATAGGCTTCCTCACCCAAAGGAGAATTTCCGAACCAGGCCAGCTGCAGTTCGGAAAGATCAGGTTCACTCTGATCCTCAAGACCGGTCACACCCTGCTTGAGCATGTTGCTTTCCAATGCCGACATGGTGGCGAACGACCAGCATGTACCCCAGTGACCTTGGTTCTTCACACTCGTGACGTAGTTCGTGCCGTCCACATCGCGTAAGTCATATGTGGTAGGCAGATCCTCGTTGGAAAGCGCCATAGGCTCGTCGGCGGAATAATTGTGCAACGCCTGCACATTCAGATTGCCGCCGGCGGTTCCCTCATAACGGGTGTTGTCCGTCAACGGTTCCGCATAGGCGGCCGGAACGCCGAATCCCAAGCCAAAGGCCGCCGTGACGGCGAGCGCCACCGCGGTCCGCTTCAACTGCTTCCTCTTCATATTGTTCTCATTTCCTTTTGGCGGGAGGTCTTGGGATTTCGTCGAGCCCAAGACCTCCCGGTTTCAATCATGTCCGCAAACGGTTGGGTTTGCTATAGAAACAACTGTCAGCCGATTGTCTAGCGGCCGGAGTGTTCCTTGCGGGAACGCACCACCACGATCGCGACCGCCACGACCACCAGCACGACCACCGCGACCGCGATTCCAGCCACCGCGGCACCGGTCTTCGCGACCGTCGCGGACTTGGCGGAGGCATCGGTCTTATCGGACTTCTTGTCGGAGCCCTTGTCCGTGTCGGAGTCCTTGCCTGAATCATCCGGATCGACATCCGGCTCAGGCTCCGGGTCCGGGGTCGGATCAGGATCTGGCGTAGGATCAGGATCAAAAGCCTGCACGGTGAACGCCTTCAACTCGACGTTGCCCGTGGAGAAAATCTCATAATTGCCGCCGTACGATGATGGCACGATCTGGCTGTTCACATCGATGTCGTCGGCTTTGATGGTGGCGGCATCAATCCAGGTCGCGCCATCATCCTCGCTGATATAGCTCTGGCCGGCGGAAACCTTGGCTTCCTGATGCTTCTGATGTTTGACGTCGCCATACTCATCGGGATCGTTGTCATCCCGGGCTGCGATTTCCAGCGGCACGTAGCTTCCGTCACGGCCCTCCACGGTCTCCACCACGGAGAACCGCTCCCCTGCCTGCAAATCGATCTGTTCGTCAAGATCGATCGTATGGTAGCCCGCGAATTCGATCACCTGTTCGCCTTCGGCCACCAACGTGCCATCAGTCGGATTCGTAGCGCCATCGTTGAGCTTGTACACCTGGTACTCAACCGTGGAATTCGGATTGACGCTCATCACCGAAACCGCAGCCAACTTCTCATGGGAGCTGGCCGTGAACACGTTCGCGAACTGCGACTCATCACCGAAAGCGTTCGGCCTGATCTGCGCCATGCTGGCCGCACCCAGGAAATCATACTGATAGTTGTAATCGTAGGAGTATGCGCGTGAATCGTCGGGACTGTCGTAGATGAACTTGAACGGATTGGAGATGGTCATGTCGTAGTAGGAGAGGTAGAAGTAGCCGTCAAGGCCCCAGTTTCCCCAACTGTTCTTGATAATCCAAGCGCCATCTCCCGGAGGGGTGATCCTTTCTTCGGGGTCTACGGTCAGGTCGCCGAAATTATCTTTGGAATAGGTGTCGTCCCAACCTACGATGGCGACTGCATGGTTCGCCATGGTCGAATCGTCGCCCGTGGTGATGTACTTGTTCACGTACTGCGCGTAGTTGGAGTTGAAATATTGCTTCTTTCCGGTGGCAAAGTAGCTGATGGTCACGGCGCCCTCTTCCATCATAGCTTTCTTGATGGCATCCTGTGCGGCGGAATCGAACTGGTAATCATCGCTGTAGTCCGTCTTCGAAGGACTGATGGTATCGGTGAACGTGGCCGGGCTCGGAAGCTGGTCGATATTCTGAACGTGAATCGATGAGGAGTTGCGGTATTCCTCGCTCAATCCCGGCTCATCATCCGAATAGTCGCTGCTGCCCGGGTATGGAACCAGACTATAAGGAAGGTCCTCTTCGGACACGGCTCCCTGCCAGCTGGATAAGGCCGCGACGGCATCCGGGTAGTTCGCGCCCCTGTCCATCACCTGCTGCACAAGCGGTTCCTGCGCGCCTTCATTGACCTTCACGGAAGAACCCTCACCGATCTGATCTCGCAGATCCATCGGTGAAGTCAGCAACGAGGACTTCTCATACGTCTCCTCACTCAACGGCGTACTTGCGAACCAAGCCAGCTGCAGTTCGGAGAGGTCCGGCTCGCTTTGACCGTCAAGACCTGTCACGCCATGCTTGAGCATGCTGCTCTCCAACGATGCCATGGTGGCGAATGTCCAGCACGTACCCCATCTGTACTGGTTCTTTACGCTTGTGCTGTATTTCGTGCCATCCACATCACGCAGATCGTACGTGGCGGGCAGGTTTTCCTCGGAAAGAGCCACGGGCTCGTCAGCCGAATAATTGCGCAGCGCCTGCACATTGAGGTTGCCGGCACTGTAACCTCCCCCATATTGAACGTCATCGGCCAACGGTTCCGCATAGACGGCCGGTACGGTGACACCCAAACCAAGCGCTGCCGTGACGGCGAGCGCCACCGCGGTCCTCTTCAACTGCTTCTTCTTCATGTCGTTCTCATTCTTCCTTAGCGGAGGGGCTCCGGGTGCCCCGTGCGCAAGGTTCGAACGACCGGCTGACATCCTCTTTGTGGAGGTGTTCGCCATTGGTTCGGACCCTCTTAAAGGCGTCCGGCATCCCCTTTGAATCCGTTACAGATTATACCGGTTGAATGAGTCGTGTGTTAGTGGTCGATGCCGTTTTCCATGGCCTGTTCCAGCCATGCTTCGGTTACGATCGGAATGCCGTAGTCGCGTGCCTTGCGTGCTTTGGTTGATTCGGAATACGGGTCGGCCGCCACTACGAGTTTCACTTGTTTGGTTACATATGGTTTGACGTCGAGTCCGATGATTTCCAGTTCGTTTTCCCAGTCGGAGCGTCGTTGGCGCATGGCTCCTGTGAGTGCCACGCTGTCTCCGACCCGCAGTCGGAAGTCTTCGGGAAGATGTGGGTTGTAATCGTCGATGTTGGCGCCTTTACGCGTATCCTCATCCGTTTGATTTGCCGTTTGGCCGGCTGTTCGACCGGCCGTTTGCGTGTGGCTGTTGCGCGGCACCCATTCACGTCGCGCGTAGGAGGAGAGTTCCGGCCATAGTCCTTCCGCTTGTTGTGCGGCGGCGAGCCTGTGGTTCCATCCCGACCATTCACGGTTGGCTTCCATGAGTTTGCCCAACAGCAGTGCCGTGGCGTGCGCGTCGCTCAGGGCGCTGTGTGCGTCTTCGTTGGCTATGTTGAACGTGCGGCAGCAGTCGGCGAGTTTGCCGACGCCGATCATGGAACGTGACAGTTTCATCGTGCACAGCATGGTGTGTGGGTTCACAGGAATGTCGAAGCCGAGCCTTTGGTATTCGGCAAGCATGAATCTCGAATCGAATGCCACATTGTGGGCCACGAGCACACGTCCGGCGAGCAGGTCGCGCAGTTGGGCCGCTATGCCTTCGAATTCCGGGGCGTGGACCAGTTCGGCAGCGCTGATGTGGTGTATCCACTGCGCGCCGATATCGCGATGCACGCGGATGAGGGTCTCATGTTCGTCTTCAAGCGTGCCGTCGGGCGCAACGTGGACCAGGCCTATTTCGATGGCCCGGTCGCCACGTGCCGGACTCAATCCGGTGGTTTCGAAATCAACGACCGCGTATCCTTTGGAGTTCATCACGTTTGCAAGTATATGCGTCACTGGTTGTTCGCCATACCCGCCGCGTCTTGTCTGCTCAGACGCTGTTTGATGAAATACACGGCATAGCACAGCGCGATGAACGGAATCATGTAGAGCAGAGCGCGCCTTTGGGATGGGTCGAACACTACGAGCACGCATGAAAGGGTGCTGGTGATGAGCGCGGCCCACGGTACGAACGGGTATCCGGGGGTGCGGTATTTCAGTTCGTCGGTGGTATGTCCGGAGGCTATCCACTGTTTTCTGAAGCGTATCTGGCATACGGCGATGGAGATCCACACGATGATGCCGGACAGTCCTGAGATCGATACCAGCACCAGATATACCGAAGAGGCTGCGGTCACGCTGGAAAGCAATGCCAGCAGTCCGCCGACCATGCTCAGGCAGAGCGCGCGCATCGGCACACCCCGCTTGTTGGTTTTGGCTATCTTGCGGTTGATCACGTTCTCCTTGGCCAGCGACCACATCATGCGCGTTGCCGCATACAATCCGGAATTGGCTGTGGACAGAACGGCCATGAGAACCACGAAGTTCATCACGTCGCCGGCGAAGGGCAGACCGATGGAATGGAGCACCAGAACGAACGGGCTCTCCCCCACGCCGGCATCCTGCCACGGAATCAGCGCGGCCATGACCACGATGGATCCGATGAAGAACAGAACAAGCCTGAACAATGTGGTACGGATCGCCTTGGGAATCGCCTTTTCCGGGTCTTTGGCCTCACCGGAGGTCACGGCCACCACTTCGGTTCCCGAGAACGCGAAGTTCACGGTCAGCATCATGGTGAACACCGGCATGAAACCGTTGGGGAACAATCCGTCTTTCGTGAAGTTCTCGAACAGCGGCGCATGGTCATAGCCGGAGATCGGCAATATGCCAAATATGGCCAGGCCGCCTATGCAGATGAACAGCACGATGGTCGACACCTTGACAAAGGAGAACCAGAATTCCGTTTCCGCGAAGAATCGTACGGAAAGTGCGTTGGATACGAAGATCACAACGATGAACAGCACGCTCCAAATCCAAACCGGCACTTGTGGAAACCATCTTTTCATGAGCAGGCCCGCGGCCGTGAACTCCGAACCCAACGCGACCGTCCAATTCAACCAGTACAGGATCGCCACGGTAAAACCGGTTGCCGGGCCTATGAATCGGGTCGCGTAGACGTGGAACGAACCGGATTCCGGTATGGCCACGCAAAGCTCGCCAAGAGTCAGGGTAACAAGATATACGATCACCGCGCCGATGGCATAGGCCATGACCGCTCCGAGCGGGCCCGCCTGGTTGATGATGTATCCGGAGCTGAGGAACAGTCCCGTACCGATCACACCACCCAGTGAGATCATTCTCAAATGGCGTGTGCTCATCTTGCGTTCCAGCTCGGTGTGAATCACTTCCGCCGGTTTGTTTTCCGGAATGTCGCTCATCTTTTTCCTTTGCAAAAGACAGCAGTGGGGGCCGAAACCCTCCTCGGGTTTCAGCCCCCACTGTTATTGTCACGTCCGATCACTTCATCGGAACGTTCACAAATCAGTTCTCGTCAGCGGCGAGTTCGTCAGCGACAGCTGCGGCTGCGGAAGCCGCTTCGATGCTGCTGGCTTCCTCATCTTCAGCCTCTTCGCCAAGGAAGGCGCTCAGATCCAGGGTCTCACCCTCGGACTTGAAGGTGACGGCACGCATGCCGGCGAGCAAGCCCTTGGAACGGCCGACTTCCTGCACTGCGGAGCCGAGCTGGCCGTTACGCATGATGGCCTGGATGAAGGCGTTCGGATCCATGCCGTACTGCTGGGCGATGGAAGCGAGGAAGTTGAACACGTCGGCCTGGGAGACCTGCACGTCCATCTTCTCGGCGAGAACGTCGAGCACCATCTGGTCGCGCAGTTCCTTCTCGACGACGGCCTCAGCCTCGTCCTTCTGCTCCTTGGTGGCGTTGGACGGGTCAGCGGTCACGTTCTTGAGCTGCTGCTCGACCATGTCGGCCTTGACGCCCTTCGGCACCGGGATCTCCTGGCTGTCTTCGAGCTTGGCGATGAAAGCGTCGCGGGCGGCGGTGGCCTGGCGGCCTTCGGCGTCCTGTGCGGCGGCCTTCTTGATGTCTTCCTTCAGCTCGTCCAGAGTGTCGAACTCAGAGGCTTCGGAAGCGAAGTCGTCGTTGAGTTCCGGCAGTTCCTCGGCCTTGACGGAGTTGACCTTGACCTTGATCTGGGCCTTCTGGCCTTCGTGCTCGCCTGCTTCCAGGGTGCCTTCGAAGGTGGTCTCTTCGCCGGCGGACAGGCCGTCGAGGGCCTCATCCAGACCGTCGAGCATGGTCGCGGAACCGAGCTCGTAGCTCACGCCTTCCTGGGAGTCGACCACTTCACCGTCGATTTCGGCGGTCAGGTCGATGTTGGCGTAGTCGCCCTTGGTGGCCGGACGGTCCACACCCACGAGGGTGCCGAAACGCTGGCGCAGGGCTTCCAGACGGTTGTTCACATCTTCGTCGGTGATCTCGGCCTTGGCAACCTCGATCTCCATGCCTTCGATTTCCGGCAGTTCGATGTCCGGACGGCGTTCGACGGTGGCCGCGAACTTCAGCTTGGTCTCGTCCTTGGCGGATTCCGGGACTTCCTGAACGTCGATTTCCGGCTGGGACATCGGGTGGATGCCCTTCTCTTCGAGAGCCTTGGAGTACAGCTCCGGCACACCATTGTTCACGGCCTCGCCAGCGACGGCACCAAAGCCGATGCGCTGGTCGATGATCTTGCCGGGCACGTGACCCTTACGGAAACCAGGCACGTTGACCTGCTTGGCGATTTCCTTGCGGGCTTCGTCGAGATACGGGTTGAACTCCTCCGGATCGACGGTGATGGTGAGCTTCACCTTGGTCGGCTCAAGATTCCTGACGCTGATTTTCACGCTTGCGCTCCTGAAAAATACGGTTCTTCATATTTCTGCCGTTAGGCAACCTCTACATAATAGCGCGACTTACGGACTCTGCAATCAGCGACACCTGCCAGTCGCGCGCGCCCTGCTCCTTCAGGAAAGCCGCCACGTCGCGTTTGCGTGGATTGTCGGTCCAGCAGAGGTTGCGAATGTACTGCGGTTTGATGATGATGTCGGCTGGGGTTCGCGTGTCTTCCGCTATTTGCGAAACCACCTTGCGCGCCTTGTTCAGTGTTTTCAGACGATTCGGGTAACGCGATTCCCACTCCCTCACCGATCTGGGTGCCGCCCCCTGCTGGGATTCGCCGGTTTTCTGCTTCGACGAGTCGAGGACCGGCCATTCGCTTTCCGGAAGGTCGAGCGCCTCCTGGATGACTTTCTTCCACAGGCTCGGCTTGATTTTGCGCTGGATCGGCGCGTAACGTTCGAACATCTTCTCGCGTGCCGCGTCGGAGTGGATGCGTACACGCTCGTTCAGCGAGCGAATCGCACGGAATTGCGCGGCGTTATGCGGTTTTCTTTTCGCCGCTTCGATGATGGACTCGTCCGACAGCAGCAGTGAAGGGGCGATGTCGTATTCGCGCGCCAGTTCGTCCCGCTTCGTCCACAACGCCCTTGCCACGGCCAAGGCCTGACGGTCTTTCATGATTCCCGTGATTCTTGAAATGCGCAGCCAGGGAATGGGGTGCTCCTTGCGTGGTCCCAGACCATGTTCGAGCGCGTAGGCGAATTCCTCCTCGGCCCATTCCATCTTGCCCTGACGTTTGAGCTCCGCCCGCATGCACTGTTCAAGTTCGATAAGCAGCTCCACATCCAAAGCCGCGTAGTTGCGCCAATCCCTAGGTAGCGGCCGGTACGACCAGTCCGCCGCGGAATGCTCCTTCGCCAACGTGATTCCAAGAAAATGCTCCGTGACCGAAGACAGGCCGAACCGGTGCAGACCCAAAAGACGTGCAGCGATCTCCGTGTCGAACAATCGCTGCGGTTTCAAGCCAAGATCCGCGAAGCCCGGCAGGTCCTGCACCGAATCATGCAGTATCCAAACGGCGTCACCCACGGCCTGGTTGAAATCATTCCAATCGACTCCGGCCTTGTTCAACGCCTGCGGGTCGAGCAGTCCGATTCCGGCACCCTCGCGTTTGAACTGCACCAGCCAATCCTCATGGCCGTACCGGTAGCCGGACGCGCGCTCCGCATCCGCGGCCAAAGGCCCGGTCGAAGCTGCCAGATCACTGCAATAATCGCGGAACGCCTGTGCCGTGTCGATTACGTTCGGCACGCCTTCTCGCGGCTCGGACAACAGCCTCGGCTCGTCAATCAACGGGTGTTTCCTCCTCGGATTGCGTCATGGTATGGAGGAATCCGGCCCACATTCCAACCTGCCGACCGGCATCGAGACCTCCATCGGCATAGTCTAACGGCGTCCATGACACACGAATCTCACACCCAGTGCTTGGCGTGTTCCCATCAATGCCGAACATGGTGTTCTGGGTGACGGTGACCGTTCCCGAAACGCTCTCGACAGCATCGGAGTCAAGACAGTCCATCATGCAATCCCAGTACATGGAAGGCGTCAGCACGTCATCTTCCGATCCAGGCAATGGCAGGGCCGCGAAAGCCGTGCAACGCCAATGGGAACGCCAATCCTTCCGGAACTTGTGCGAGTACAGCACCATGATCCATCCACCTGCGCCGCCCGCTCCGGCCGGTTCGAATCCGTCCAATCCTTCGCCGAATCCGTTTGAGAACATGCCGTCGGGAGCGTCGCATTCCAGTTTCACACCGATGCCGAAATTCGCCATGGCGCACGGAACCGGAATCTCCCGGTAGGAAATCCCATCGATTCTGGGCATGTTCTGCACGCTCAACACGGCTTGCCAGACCACGTCGGGCACACCGTACGGGCGCGTCAAACCGGACTGACGCATGTTTTCGGAGGACTCGTCGAAGACGTGCGAGTCCCCTTTGCCGGCACGCACATCCACGGGCGTGCCATTTGGGAAAGCATAAATGTCCGCCATGATTCAAGGCTACGGCAAAACATCCGTTTTTCGTGGCATTTGACGGAAATTTCATTCGCGTCGAATGTGAAGATTTCCATTCGACGCGGCCCAGTCCAGCCAGACACCCCTCCGAAGGACAGATACCCCCTTAAATGAAGCGTCCATACATGGCGTCAACCATGTTCCGGGTTTGCTTTGGTACATGAGACTTGCTTTAGTACACAGTGAATCCGTGCGCTTCGAACTGCTCCACCACACGTTTCTTCATGGCCGCGGACGGACCCTTCTGATCCTCCAACGGATACGGAATGCCGAGCTTGTGCCACTTCGGGCGGCCAAGCTGGTGGAATCCCAATACATCGATATGCTCCACCGCTGGCGCGAAGGAATCGCAGATTTTCGCCACGTTCTCCACATTCTCCTCGGAGGAGGTCAGTCCCGGAACAAGCACGAAACGAACCCATATCTTCTTGCCGGCCTTGGCGAGCCTCTGACCGAAGTCGATGGTCGGCTGCAACACACTTCCCGTTACCTTGTGGTAGGTTTCCTCGTCCCCGGATTTGACGTCGAGCAGACACAGGTCGATGTCGTCGATCATCTCATCGGTGTAACTCGCCCCAAGGAAGCCGGACGTGTCGAGGCAGGTGTGGATTCCCATCTCCTTGGCCGTGCGGAACACTCGGGACACGAATGCGGGCTGCATCATGGATTCGCCGCCGGAGAAGGTAATGCCGCCCCCCGTGGCCTTGAACAGGTCGGCGTATCGCTCGATCTTCTTGATCATCGCCTCGTAATAGACGGGTTTGCCGTCGCGCATCTTCCACGTATCGGGATTCTGGCAGTACTGGCAGCGCAACGGGCATCCGCTGAGGAACACGGTCATGCGGGTACCGGGACCGTCGACGGACGTGTTGATGTCCCACGAGTGCACAAAACCGATGTCTCCGCTTTTCAGAGCGTTGATGCGGTCGCGCCGGTCGAGCCCGATCGGCGATTCGAATCCGGAAAGGCCTCCCATCAACGTTTGGCTCGCATAGCTCTTCGATTCCTTGAGCATGTGCCTTGTTGTGGTGCGGAATTGCACGTTGTCAGACATCGATGTCCTTTCGTCTACGATTGCCGATTTGCCCATTCTGTTAACCTTCCTCAGCTCCGGTTCCGGACCGTTTGCGTAAAAACCGCCCAATCGGATGCGGAAGGACAAATATGAAGGGGCGGAGCCTTGTTCAGCCCCGCCCCTTGCCGTTTTACCGCTTCACGCGGCGTGCTTCAATCGTCAGTCGACGACCGCACCCTGGTGGAACGTACGGGAGATCACGTCGAGCTGCTGCTCCTTGGTGAGCTTGACGAAGTTCACCGCGTAGCCGGAGACGCGCACGGTCAGGTGCGGGTACTTCTCCGGGTGCTCGACTGCATCCTCGAGCTGCTCCTTGCGCAGCACGTTGATGTTGGCGTGGTACAGGCCGTGGCCGTTGCCGGCGTCCAGAATGCCCACGAGGTTGCCGATACGCTCCTCCTCATCGCGGCCAAGACCGTCAGGGGTGATGGTGTTGGTCAGCGAGATGCCGTCAAGAGCGTCGTTGTAGTCGATCTTGCCGACGGAGAACATGGACGGCAGCATGCCGTGGGAGTCCATGCCGTTCTCCGGGTTCGCGCCCGGAGCGTACGGGGTGCCCTTCTTGTGGCCGGACGGGAAGGCACCGGTGGCCTTGCCGTACTCCACGTTGGAGGTGATGGTCAGGATGGACTGGGTCGGGACGGCACCACGGTACACCGGCAGACGCTTGACCTGGCCCATGACGGTGGAGACAACCCACTTGGCGATATCGTCGGCGCGATCGTCGTCGTTGCCGTACAGCGGGAACTCGCCTTCGGTGCGGTAGCCGACGATCAGATCGTCATCAGCGCCCTCGACGTACTCCTCTTCGTGGCCCGGAGTGGTCTTCGCGTCCTTGTTGTAGATCGGATAGACCTTGGCGTACTTGCATGCGGACAGGGAGTCGGCCGCAATCGACAGACCGGACATACCGCAACCGAGGGTACGGTACACTTCCTTGTCGTGCAGAGCCATCTCGATGGACTCGTATGCGTACTTATCGTGCATGTAGTGAATGATGTTCAGAGCCAGCACGTAGGTCTCGGACAGCCATTCGAGAGCCTTCTCGTAGTTGGCCTTGACCTTCTCGTAATCCAGGGAGCCGTCGGCTTCCGGCTGGACCGGCTCGATGACGCCCTTGTCGATGACCTGCATGCCGGTCATCTCGTCGCGGCCGCCGTTGATGGCGTACAGCAGGGCCTTGGCGGAGTTCACACGAGCCGCGAAGAACTGCATCTGCTTGCCCACGCGCATCGGGGAGACGCAGCACGCGATTGCGGCGTCGTCGCCCCAGTGGGAGCGGATTTCCTTATCGGACTCGTACTGGATGGCCGAGGTGTCGATGGAGATCTTGGCGCAGAAACGCTTGTAGGCTTCCGGCAGCTTCGGATCCCAGAAGATGGTGATGTTCGGCTCCGGGCCAGGTCCAAGGTGCTCGAGGGTCAGGGTATTGAGCAGACGGAACGAGGTCTTGGTGACCATGGTACGGCCGTCATCGCCGAAACCAGCGTCGGACCAGGTCGCCCAGTACGGGTCGCCGGAGAAGATCGCGTCGTAATCCTGGGTACGCAGGAAGCGGACGATACGTAGCTTCATGACCAAGTTGTCGATGATCTCCTGTGCGTCGGTCTCGGTGATCGTGCCGGCCTTCAGGTCGCGCTCGAAGTACACGTCGAAGAAGGTGGAGACGCGGCCGAACGACATTGCGGCGCCGTCCTGGCTCTTGACGGAGGCGAGGTAGCCCATGTAGGTCCACTGCACGGCTTCCTGTGCGGTCTGAGCCGGGCGGGACAGATCCAGACCGTACTCGTTGCCGAGGTTGATCAGCTGCTTGAGGGCCTTAATCTGCTCGTCATGCTCCTCACGGAAGCGGATCCAGTGCTCGATCTCCGGCTCGGTGAAGTCGTTGCGGTACGGCACGGAATCCTTGTCGCGCTGCTTGAACTTGATCAGGGTGTTCACGCCGTACAGGGCCACACGACGGTAATCGCCGATGATACGGCCACGGCCGTAGGCATCCGGAAGACCGGTGAGGATTTTGTTGTGGCGGGCGACCTTGATCTGCTTGGTGTACACGCCGAACACACCGTCATTGTGGGTCTTGCGGTACTTGGTGAAGATCTTCTTGATCTCCGGATCCGGATCCTTGCCGGCTTCCCTGATGGCCTGCTCGACCATACGCCAGCCGCCGTTCGGCATCATGGCGCGCTTGCACGGAACATCGGTCTGCACGCCGACGATCACATTGTCGACTTCCGGGGAATCAATGTAGCCGGCCGGGAAGGAATCGATTCCAGCCGGGGTGTGGGTGTCGACGTCGTAGACGCGCTGCTTGCGCTCAACGGCCAAGTAGTTGTCGTCCAAGTACTTCCACAGATGCTTGGTCTTGTCGGTGGCGTCGGCCAGGAAGGACTCGTCGCCCTCGTAAGGCGTGTAGTTCTTCTGGATGAAATCACGGACGTCAATGTCTTTCTGCCAGTTGCCCTCGGCAAAGCCTTCCCAAGCCTTGGCCTGAAGCTCTTCCGGGGAGACTGCCGTTGCATCAACTGCTGCCATATCCACTCCTTCTGGGTGTAGGTTTGGCGACGCATCGTTACGTCGTCGCTGGTTCAGAATTCTACCGTTCCCTGTCTGGGAACTAGCTGAGATTCAGGCCGAATTAACGTGATATAAATCACACACGCCAAGGATTTCGTTTCCACATCGGCTTGGCCGTCGACTTCCTCTCAAAAAACATGCGATCTGGCGCGTTCACGCCTTGCGCGCCAGAAGACGGGCCACATCCTCGGCGGTGCGGGCCAGATTCTCGGCCGCATGGTCGAGCGCATCACGCATGGTGGAGACGCCCGGCATGATGCCGAAGATCGCGTCGATACCTAAATCATGCAACTGGTCGGCACCGGCTCCGACACATCCGGACAACGCCACTACCGTGCAGTCCGGCGACGCCTGTTTGACCGCACGCGCCACACCCACCGGCGTTTTGCCGTATTGCGTCTGAAAGTCGATGCAGCCCTCACCGGTAAAGCAATAATCCGCGCCTGAGGCCAGCTGTGCCAATCCGGTAGCCTCAACCACCAGATCAACGCCCGAGCGCATGCTCGCATCGGTGAAGGCCAGGAACCCTGCACCAAGACCACCGGCCGCCCCGGCGCCCGGCACGGCATCCACCTCACGACCCATCTGCCTGCGAATCACCGCAGCATAATGGGCCAGAGCGCCATCCAACCGTTCGACCATACCGGGAGTCGCGCCCTTCTGGGGACCGAACACGGCCGATGCGCCACGCACGCCGGTCAATGGATTGGTCACATCCGAAGCGAGCTGGATGCGCACGCCGGCAAGTCTTGGATCAAGACCTGAGACATCCACTTCGGAGAGTTCGGACAGAGCCGCTCCTCCAAACGGCAATGACGCGCCGTCGCCGTCCAGCAGACGCACGCCCAGCGCCTGCGCCATGCCCGCCCCGCCATCGTTCGTGGCGGAACCACCCAATCCCACGATGATGTCATCTACGCCCTGATCCAGCGCATCCTTGATCAGTTCGCCGGTACCGTAGGTGGTGGTGATCAGTGGATTGCACGTGGTCTCGTCAACGTATTGGATACCGCTTGCCGCGGCCATTTCGATGACCGCGGTGCTGCCGTCGCCGAGAATGCCGTATTCCGCATTCGTCGGATTGCCGAAGGGATCGGTGACCAGTACGCGCATGATGCGCCCGCCGGTGGCATCCACCAGCGACTGCACGGTGCCTTCCCCGCCATCCGCCATGGGAACACCTACGCATTCGGCTTCAGGCAGAGCCTTGAGAACGCCCGACTGAATGGCCCGTACCGCTTCCTGCGCGGTGAGTGAGCCTTTGAACGAATCCGGAGCTATGACAATCTTCACGGAAGCCCTTTCAAAAAAGATGCGGACGACCGTCTACCTACCGGAGGAATCCTTCGAATCCTGAGACCAGCGCTTCCATTCGCGGTCCTGCTCCTCCCACTCGATGTTGCGCTCCTGCACGATCTTCCATGCGTCAAGCGCATCCTCACGGGTCTTATACGGGCCCATGCGGTGGCTTGCCGGCGAGATCATGCCCAACTCGGGCTGCTCGGTCACGGTATTGAAATACCACTGACGTTCCATGGGGAATCCTCCTCAATCATCAATCGCAATCCACCTTCCCGGGTTGGCGGATGTCGTTCCACCAACCCGGATGTCCTTCCGCGGACGGCGGCGAAAACTACTCGCGGAACGCGTTCGTCACCGGAAGGCGACGATCACGACCAAACGCAAGAGCCGTGACCTTCGGTCCCAGCGGATACTGGCGGCGCTTCCATTCGGCGCGATCCACCAATCGCATGACCGTGTCGACGGTCTCCTCGTCGAATCCATCCGCCAGCAAGTCGGCGCGTCCATGCGCATGTTCGATATACATGGCCAACACCTGGTCGAGCAACGCATACTCCGGCAGCGAATCCGAATCCTTCTGGCCGGGACGGAGCTCGGCGCTCGGCGCTTTCTCGATCGAATTGACCGGAATCATCACACCATCCGGCAATGCGGTCCCCGCACTCCCCTGCTCATTGCCGACGATATGCAATCCGCCGATGCCCATGCCTGCGGCTGCGGCCTTGTTACGCCAGCGGGAAATCTCCCAGACTCGGGTCTTCAGCAAATCCTTGATCGGCGCGTAACCGCCGACCGCATCGCCGTAAATCGTGGAATATCCGCAGGCAAGCTCCGACTTGTTGCCTGTGGCCACCGCAAGCAGACCCTTGGAATTCGAATAGGCCATCACGATCACGCCACGGATGCGGGCCTGCAGATTCTCGGCCGCCACACCCTCCAGATCAAGCTGCTTCTGGAACGACACGAACAACGGTTCGATCGGCTGCACATCATAATGCGCGCCGATGTTCGCGGCCAAGTCGGCGGCATCATCCTTGGATCCGTCCGACGAATACATGCTCGGCATGGAAATGCCGTACACGTTCGAACCGCCGACCGCATCCGCGGCCATCGCCGCCACCAACGCGGAATCGATGCCGCCGGACAGGCCAAGGCATACGCCCTTGAAATGGTTCTTGGCCATGTAGTCCTTCAAGCCCAGCACGCAGGCGGTGTACACCTCCTCATCCGGATCAAGCTTGTCCGCAATGGAACCGGCCTGCTGGTGCTGCGCGGACGTATCCAGATCGAAGAATCCCAAGTCCTCCATGAACATCGGCGAGCGCTGCAGCAGTGTGCCGTCCGCGTCCACCACGAAGCTGCCGCCGTCGAACACGAGGTCGTCCTGGCCGCCGACTTGGTTGAGGTAGATCATCGGCGCGTTCACTTCGGCGGCGCGGCGTACCGCGAGGTCGTAGCGGGTGTCGGTTTTGCCTTCCTCGTATGGCGAGCCGTTCATGGTGAGCAGCAGGTCGATGTTTTGTTCGGCGAGTTCTGCCACTGGTCCGCCGTCCTGCCAGATGTCTTCGCAGATGGCCACGCCGATGCGTGCGCCGTTCACGTCGAGCACCATGGATTTGTTGCCCGGGCTGAAGATGCGGAATTCGTCGAATACGCCGTAGTTGGGCAGGAAGTGTTTGTCGTATCCGGCCCAGACCACGCCGTCGTGCAGCACGACGAGTCGGTTGCGCGGCTTGGAGTTTTCCGGGTCGGTTCCCACGGTGCCGACCACCACGTAAAGATGGCCGAGTCCGTCCGCGGCAAGTTCGGTGGCGAGCCAGTTGGCCTTGTTCCAGGCGGCTTCGCGGAAGGTTGCACGCAGGGCGAGGTCTTCGATCGGATATCCGGTGAGGGTCATTTCGGGAAAGACCACCACCTGGGCGTTGTTTTGCGCGGCCAGATGCGCGTTGCGCATGATCTTGTCGGCGTTGGCGTCGAGGTTTCCGACGCAGGTGTCTATCTGTGCGAGGGCGAAGCGTATGTTTGTCATGTTTTCTAGCCTATCGTGTTTGTCGCGTGCGATTGGGTGGTTGATGGTGGAGGCGATTTGCGGGTCAGGACAGTTCGTTGAGTACGGTCAGCGCCGCGTTGGCATAGAATTCCACGCCTGCCTGCAGCGATTCGTCAAGTCCGACGAAGTGCGGACTGTGCCAGTCGGGGCAGCCTTCCTCGCCGTTGGAACCGATGAAGGCGAAGATCGGCAGGGCGACGGACGTGAAATCGCAGAAATCCTCCCCCGCCATCGATGGACGGATGGGTTCGAGCTGCGCGTATTCACGTACGTCGTCGGCCACGATTTTGGACAGGTCCGGATCGGAGACGAGCGGGTTCTGGAAGTCGTCCCAGTCGATGTCCGCGGTGATGCCGTATCCGGCGGCGATGGATTGCACCTGTTGCTTGAACCGTTGCTCCACAAGTTCGCCGTCCGCCTTGTGGAAGTAGCGTACGGTGCCTTGGAAGCTTGCCTTGTTCGGCACGACATTCCATACGTGACCGCCATGCAGTTCGGTGATGGACAATGCGAGCGGATGGAATGGCGAGACGTTGCGGCTCACGATGGTCTGCAAGGCGAGGATCATGGTGGCGAGCGCCTCGATTGGCCCGGTGCCCTTGTGGGGGTAGCCGGCATGGGTTCCGGCGGCATGCAGGGTGACGTGGAATTTCACGCATCCGGCCATCATCGGTTCGGGGCCGACTGCGATCTGTCCCGGCGCGTAGTTCGGGTTGTTATGCGCGCCGATCGCGGCGGACACGTCGGCCAATAGTCCGGCGTCGACCATGGCTTTCGCACCGAGGCCGAGTTCTTCGGCAGGCTGGAACAACAGTTTGACGGAACCTTTGATGCGTTTGCGGTGTTTGGCGAGCCAGAACGCGGCGCCAAGCATGTATGCCATGTGCAGGTCGTGACCGCAGCCGTGCATGACGCCATCGTTGACGGAGGAGAATGGCAGACCGGTGTCTTCTTGGATGGGAAGGCCGTCGATGTCGGCGCGCAATGCGATGCGAGCTCCCGGCTGTTCGCCGCGAATCAGACCGACCACGCCTGTTTCCAGCGGATTGTTGAGTACTTCGATATCATGCGCGCGCAACAGTTTTTCGATGTAGGCGCTCGTCTCGTATTCCTTGAAGCTGCGTTCGGGGTGCGCGTGCAGGTAATGTCGGATTTCGATGATTTCCGGCGTGATCTCGATATGTTCGCTCATGCTTGACGATTGTAGGCGTATTCGGACGGTTTGCCTTGTTTCCCCCGGCGTTTTTAGACATGTGCGCCCGTAAGCTGAATGCGGATTCAGTATGAATGACGGAATGTTCCGTTTCGGTAAATCCCTCGGAAAGGTTTCGGAAAGGCGGTTGGCATGACCCACACCATCAAGGCGGCGTTCTTCGACATCGACGGCACGTTGACGAGTTTCGTCACGCATGTGGTGCCACAGTCCACGATCGACGCGTTGCATACGTTGCAGCGCAAGGGCGTGAAGGTATTCATCTGTTCCGGCCGCGCGCCCTCCTATATGAGTGTGGTGTTGGATACCATTCCGGTGGAGTTCGACGGCATCGTGGGACTTAACGGGCAGTACTGCACCACGCGCGACGGACTGAACTACCTCCATCCCATCGATCAGGCCGACGTGGAGGTCATCACCGCCTGGCTGGAAGATCATCCTGAGGTGATCGCGAACTATGCGGAGAGCGACTACGGATATTTCAATCGCACGAACGAGACGTTGGAACGTACGTGGAAGAGTCTCGGTAAAACCGCTCCGAAGATCGACGTACATGATCCGCGTGAACGTATCGACGCTCATCGCACGTTCCAGATCAGCCCGTATATTGACCCGGAAACAGAAGCTGGCATCGCCGCCATATGCGGCAATGTGCGTGGCGTCAGATGGCATCCGGATTTCACCGATCTGATTCCCGCTGATGGAGGCAAGGCCGTCGGAATGCGGGTGGTGCTCGAACATTTCGGCTGGACGAAAGACAACGCAATCGCATTCGGAGACGGCGGCAACGACGTGGACATGCTACGCTATGCGGGAGTGGGCGTGGCCATGGGCAACGCTACCAACGAACCGAAGGCCGCGGCCGACTACATTACCGACAATGTTGATGACGACGGCATTCTCAACGCGTTAAAACATTTCGGCATTTTGTAGACTTAATGCCGGCTAGTTTCCCCATACGTACGCAATTGGTTCTTTTTGCGGCGTTTTTTGGGAATAGCGCGGTCTGTTCGGTGTTCCCGTACGTACGCAATCAGTCCTGTTTGCGTCGGTACGGGTATAGTGCAGACTGCTCAGTATCTCCAAACGTACGCGATTGGCTGGGTTTGCGTCGATACGGGTATAGCGTGGCTTGCCCGGTGTTCCCATACGTACGCTTTGATGTTGTTTGCGTCGGTATGGGGATGGTGCGTTCCGGTTGGTATTCCCGTACGTACGCAATCAGTCCTGTTTGCGTCGGTACGGGTATAGCGCAGACTGCTCAGTATCTCCAAACGTACGCGATTGGCTGGGTTTGCGTCGATACGGGTATAGCGTGGCTTGCCCGATGTTCCCATACGTACGCTTTGATGTTGTTTGCGGCGATATGGGAATAGTGTGTTCCGGTTGGTATTCCCGTACGTACGCAATCAGTCTTGTTTGCGTCGGTACGGGTATGGCGCAGACTGCTCAGTATCTCCGTACGTACGCGATTGGTGTGGTTTGCGCTGTTTTGGGTATAGCGCGGACTGCTCAGTGTCCCCATACGTATGCGATCGGTCTGGTTTGCGTACGTATGGGGATGGTGCGGGCATATGAAAGAAGGGGTCCCGTGGTTCGTGTTGGAACCACGGGACCCCTTGCGCGGAAAGAGTCTGTGCCGTCCTGTTCGGGTCCTACTTGTTGAGGACCTTCTTGAACAGGTCGGAGGATGCCTTGGCGAGGGCGAGCTGTCCGAAGCCCGGGTCGACGGAGGCGAGGTTGGCGGTGATGATCTGGTCGAAGGTGCTGTTCTTCATGGTTTGTTCCTTTCGCCGCGTGCTCCGGCCTTCTGTGTCCTCTTCGGACGGGTCCGTCCCGTCGTGCCGGCCGCGGTCTGTCTTGTGTGTTTTCTTGTTCCTCGTTCTTCTGTTGTGCCTTCATCGTACGTCGGGCGCCGTGGTGCGCGCATGCCGTGCTCGTCGCTTCCTTGGCATATCCGTCGGTTTGTCTTGAAGAAAACGTAACGGGAACGTGAGGGAAACGTGATGAAACCGTGACCAGACTGCGACGTGAGCCGCAACGCAACGGGCGGACGAAATGAAAACCCTGAGGTCGCCGCAGTGCCGGATGCCTGCGGAGGCACGGGATGCCATGCGAAAGTGCTGTTCGTGTCCGAATACAACAGGATCGACCCACCCTCGCAGGCCGCCCACATCCAGATGGGGACGTGAATCGTCCACATCCGGATGCGGACGATTCGTCCTGACCAGCACGAAGGTTGGAGACCAGACCGGAGTCGTCCTGCATTAGCCGACCCAGTCCGCCCAGCAGAACCGGCTACTTGTTCCTGATCTTGCCGAAGGTGAATGCGCGCACGATCGCGACTATGCCGAGCGCGACCAGAGAGAATCCTCCGAACAGGATCAGCCATCCGGCGGAAGCCACCGGGCTGAAGAGCATCACAAAGCCCGCGATGATGGAGATCAGAGCATATACGACCGCCCATGCGGAGCTCGGCATGCGCCACGACTCCACCAGCGCCATCACGCCTTCGAGCATCCAGCCGAGGCCGACCACCATGGTTACGAGCACCGCAAGCGTCGCTCCGGAAAGCATCGCGTTCTTCAGCATGACCACACCACCCACGGACAGCAGCAGGCCAATGAGAATATCAAGCACACGCCAGCCGCCAGGCAGCCCCAGTTCGACGATTGCGGTGACGATGCGGATCACGCCGGAGACGATGAAATACAGGCCGAGTGTGATCGCCGCCACCTTCAATGTTGCGCCCGGCCAGATCAGTAGCGCCAGACCGAGTGCGACTGCGGCCACGCCGAGTACGCCGTAAATCGCGCGGATGGCGTTCTTGGCCTGCTGTGGCAGCCATTCCTCCACAAGTCGGAAAGGACTCACCGGCTGGCCCGTATCGTAGTTCACGTAATAGTCGTACGGCCCGTTGAAGTAGCGCGGAGTCTGCGCGTCATCCTGCTGCTGGTACTGCTGGTTTTGCTGGTTCGGCGCGTAGGCTCCGTATCCCGGTTGGCCTTGCTGATTCTGCCCGCCTTGCTGATTACCGGGATTTTCGGAATTGAAATTCGAATTGCTCATGATAGCCCCTTTCGTCAAGGACATTATTTTAGGCAAGATGTCTAATTTGCGCCATTGGCACAATTAGGCAAATTGTCTATTTAGACATACATGCGCAACCTGCCGCGCCGCTTACCCAACCGGGCGACTACGCTCCTACAATCGTAATCAATTGACGGCACGCACTCCCAAGGAGCCTGTTTTGACGGAACCAGCGACGGAACATACACCGACAACACCAACCATTCGAATCATGTGTATCGAAGACTATCCGAAAGTGTATGAGCTGTGGTCCCGGTGCACTGGCTTCTCCATGAAGGAAGAGGACGATTCCGAAGATGCGATTCGCGCGTTCCTCAATCGCAATCCGGACACCTGCTTCGTGGCCGAAGATGCCGAAGGAAACATCGTGGGAGCCATTCTCGCCGGTACGGACGGCAGAAGGTCCCGCATCTACCACACCGCCGTCGACGCCAAAACACGCGGCATGGGCATCGGCGCACTTCTGGTCAATCACGTGGCGGACGCCCTCCGTTCGCTTGGACTGCCGAAAGTCGCAGTCGGCGTGCTTGCCGGCAATACGGCAGGCAACGATTTTTGGGAACGACAGGGTTTCGCCGTCCGTGGCGACCTGATTTACCGCGAACTGCCCATCTAAGCCACTATGATCGGCCGAAGCGGATTTCCCAATCGGATTTTCCCACGATTTGAGATTATGGTCTTCCGCCATTTTCCGCGGTTTTCACACCCAATATAAGTAATTCCGATAGTCAGACGACGTGTCGCCGACGAAACGTCCTCTATATTGCCAATTGTTGGTCCGCTACGGCAAGCCCCCGGACCTGATGAATTGAGAGAGGAACCCAAATCATGCGTAACAAGAAGATCCTCGGCGCACTGCTCGCCGTCACCACACTCGCGTCCTTCGGCCTTGCCGGATGCGGCAGCTCCAGCAACTCCTCCGCCGAGGACGACAAGACGATCACCGTGGCCGCATCGCCCACCCCGCACGCTGAAATCCTGAACAACGTCGTCAAGTCGCTCGTCGAAAAGGACGGCTACACGCTGGTGGTCAAGGAGTTCACCGATTACGTACAGCCGAACACCGCCACCGAAGAAGGCGAAGTCGACGCCAACTACTTCCAGCACAAGCCGTATCTTGACAACTTCAACGAAGAGCAGGGCACCCATCTGGTGTCCGTCGAAGGCGTCCACTTCGAACCGTTCGGCCTGTACCCAGGCAAGACCAAAAGCCTGAACGACCTTCAGGACGGCGCCACCGTGGCCGTGCCGAACGACGCCACCAACGAGGCCCGCGCGCTTCTGCTGCTGCAGAGCGCCGGACTGATCGAGCTGAAGGATCCGGAAGACATCAACGCCACCACGAAGGACATCACCTCCAACCCGAAGAACCTGCAGTTCAAGGAGCTTGAAGCCGCCGTGGTGCCGACGGTCATCGCCGATGTGGACATCGCCGCTCTGAACGGCAACTACGCCATCCAGGCCGGATTCGATCCGACCACGGATACCCTGGCCACCGAGAAGGCCGGAGACCTGGCCGCGGACACCTACCAGAACATCCTCGTGGTGAAGGAAGGCAACGAAAACACCGACAAGACCAAGGAACTCAAGAAGGCCCTGCAGTCCGACGAAGTGCGCGATTACATCAACGAAACCTATAAGGGTGCCGTGGTGCCGGTCTTCTAAGACCTGCCGCGCCAAACACAAATATCCAATGCCACGGGATATCATTCCCCGTGGCATTGACGGCTATTCCGGCATGCCACGGCCAACATTTGACGGCATGACGATTGAGGAACAGGCACAACATGATTCAGATCGACCATCTGTACAAAAGCTACGGCAGCGGCGCCGAAACACACGAGGTACTTCACGACATTGACCTGAGCATCGAATCGGGTGAGGTTTTCGGCATTCTCGGATCATCCGGCGCAGGAAAATCCACACTGGTACGTTGTCTCAACCTGTTGGAGCGTCCCACATCCGGCAAGGTGCTTATCGACGGCAAAGACATCACCGGCGCGAAAGGCAGGGAACTGGCCGAAGTACGGTCCGGAATCGGCATGATCTTCCAGAATTTCAGCCTGTTCCAACAGCGCACCGTGCTGCGCAACGTAACTTTCCCCCTTGAACTCAGCCACACACCGAAAGCCAAGCGAGAGGAACGCGCCAGGTATTTGCTCGACCTCGTCGGTCTTGCCGATCTCGCCGACCGCTACCCCAGCCAGCTTTCCGGAGGACAACAGCAGCGTGTGGCCATCGCACGAGCGTTGGCCGACAATCCGTCCATCATGTTGTGCGACGAGGCGACCAGCGCGCTCGACTCCACCACCACGGTGCAGATTCTCGAGCTGCTTCGCCGCATCAATCGCGAACTCAACGTGACGATGGTCGTCATCACGCATTCACTGTCCGTGGCGCGCAACATCTGCGACCGTGTGGCCATGATCGACGGCGGCCGAATCGTGGAGATCGGCGATACCGAGGAACTGTTCGCCAATCCGCAAAGCGATATTCTCAAAACCCTGATCGCCGATGCCGAAATAACGAACGATCGACACGACCGTCATGACAATGCAGCAGCCAAGAAAGAGGTGAAGTGAGATGGGACAGGTAGTTTCGCAATTCATCGCCGACTACGGCGAACTGTTGATTGAAGGCGTACGCGACACGATCATCATGACCGCGGTAGCGACATTCCTGGCTTATGTGATCGGCCTGCCGATTGGAGTGCTGCTCGTCACCTCCGCAAAGAAAGGCATCCAGCCGAATACAGGTCTCAACACTGTGCTCGGCTGGATTGTGAACATCGTACGATCCGTACCGTTCATCATCCTGTTGGTGGCGTTGATTCCACTGACCCGACTCATCGTCGGCACTTCGCTCGGCGTTCCCGGCGCCATAGTGCCGCTGGTCGTCACCGCCGCGCCGTTTGTGGCGCGCGTGGTGGAGCAATCCCTCGCTGAAGTGGACGGAGGTCTGATAGAAGCCGCGCAAAGCTTCGGCGCGAGCAACCTGCAAATCGTATTCAAAGTATTGCTGTTCGAAAGCCTGCCGTCACTGATTCGCGGTGCCGCGCTGACGTTCGTCACCCTGTTTGGTTTCTCCGCCATGGCCGGCACCGTCGGAGCGGGCGGGCTGGGCGACATCGCCATCCGCTACGGTTACCAGCGATACCAGTACGATGTGATGACCGTCGCAGTGATTCTATGCGTCATTCTCGTGCAGATCGTGCAGACCATCGGCGACATGGTGTCGAACCACATAGACCACCACGAGCGCTGAGATCATACCATTCCACGGAGCTGGGCTTGAACCAACATGGTCAAGCCCGGCTCCTTTTTTATACGGGGAACTTCTTATCGGTTCTCGAAAGACTTCATCTTACTTCGAATCATCCTGCTTCCATTTCCATCCATGACGTAATTCTTCAATAAGGTTGATAAGAGCGCTTTCCTCCCGTTCCACACAGTCGAGCAGAACAGAGCAGAACGGCTTGGGATCGTCATCCACCCGCCGCAGTCTTGACCCGGGATGCAGTGATTCTCGCCAAATATCCGCAGGGACGAAACATTCAGAAAGATCCTTCGAGAAAAACTGACTGAAACGGACCGCGGCAGGAAACCGGAACCGGTACAGACCGGCACACCCACCCGTCTAAGCGTTGCGCCAGCCACAGCGGCAACACTTAAACGGATCGTGATGGATACCGCGATACCGGGACCGGTGGATACCGAAAAACCTAAATAACGGAATCGGCTTCGGCCCTCGGAATCCATCACCGTACGACCCTTGCCGAAGAGATGGTCGACGGTATTAGTGTTGTGCATGAAGTAGTTTTAGGATCAGACACATTACGGACAAGATAATGGGTGGAATATAAAGAAGCCTTTGGTTTAATTTCTGAAGCCATCAGCACTATGGCGGAAAGCGGCAGCGACTGGCCCTACACTTTGGCAGGAGCCCTTCTCCTTCTGACTGTTGTTGTGCACTGTGCCATTAAGATATCAACTTTGATTGGAGACAACGCATATTCAAGACAGCAGAAGCGTCTTTCAAGACTGTCGTCTCTTCGCAAGGCAAAAAAGAGTCATCCTGATGTGCTTCTTGAAGCTGAAATCGACGCAGAGAAAGCAAAAGTGAACAGATACGATGCATGGTGCCGTTGGCGCCAGAAAAAAGCACAAGAACATCGGAATGAACTAATCAAGAATAAAACGTCTCGAAGAAGAGACAGCCTCTTTTTTACTCTTTTTTCTCTTCTACTCCTTCTTATCTTATGGGCAATACCCTTCTTGTTCAAATGCTTGGGATTGCTTTCCCCTGAGGATGGCAGCATTTTAAGCAATATTAAAGAGGAAAATTTACTAAGTGTGGTTTTCTTCTTAGTCTTTCTTGTCTTGCCGATAATCTGGATTCCTGTATATATCGTTGCTTACCGTTTATACCAGGCCATCAGAGAAGCAAATAACCCAATATCGATATGGGGGGTTTCCTGGATGTCGGCATCCATGTTGTTCTCGGCAATGATTGCAGTGTCAATTGAGACAGCCACGAAATATACGGCCAAACTTTTAGCCAGGGAGCTAATGCTAGTGGCAATCGCTGCCCTATTGGTTCCTCTAAGCTTTGCCGTGGGATATGTCATCGATTACATAATCGATAGATGGAGATTCGCCAATCGTCCGGACTTGGAAGATCATTATCATGACTCATTCTATTCTCCCACATTTTGCCGCATGTGGGCTGGTTCTAATTTTGTATTCTGGCTATGCCTTTCCACCTTATTTGAAGTGGTTTGTTTCGAATCGACTATGGATAATATCTGCGTATTAGTGTTTGTTGTTATCCTAAGCCTTGTGGCTTTCGCTTCAATCGTAGCTTCTCTCCTTTGTATTATTTCTTTCATCTGCGAGGATGAGTTTGCCCCACACGGCCATCATGTGATCTTCCATGATGGACAGAAAAGCAAGTACAAAATAACAAACGAGTACAAAATAATAAAGCACAAAATAATAAGCTATGGTCTTTCGGTGAAAAGCGCGTACTATCAGCCTTCAAGTCGCAAGAAGGGACTCATCTTTGAAGGATGGAATACGCAAGAAGACGGCCATGGCAGAAGCATAAAAAACGCAGATGATTTTGACGCGATGGTTTCAAAAGACAAATGCGGGGAAATCAAACTATATGCCCAGTGGAAGGAACCGACCAGCGGTATCAGATCAGCGGCGAAATAGGATAAGGACCGCCGCCGACACCCGCAGGATGGTTCGACGATCATCTTATCCGAAATGCCGGTGCCCGGCGCATAGCCAGCCACGTCGAGAATCAGGTTGACAACCCATTTTTTCGTATAGACAACACCATGGTGCGCAGATGCCATAATCCTCCTGAAATCAGATACTCCTCAGTATCACCTATTAGAAACCGACAACGAGCATCGGCACGACCCGTGAAACGCTGTTTTCAGACGACCAAACACCGGAATCCCCAGCATCCCTTCCATGGGCGGGAGGCTGTCCCTCAGCATGGTGGCACGGGCGGAGCAGAAAAGTTCTCCGCGCGGCGTCGCATTTCGAATTCAGATATAGCTTCAATCCCGAACATCACGCCACTCCCTTTCTCCCTGATTCTCATTTCGTGGCCCAGGGCCTTCGGCCTAATGGCCCATATGGCGCCCAGGACCTTTGTGATCAATCCCGGCGCCCTTGCTACCCCCGTCTTGCCGGGCGAGATTTTTCTGCAATGTTTTGCCGAATCTGTCCAGCAGATCCGCCCTGTTGCGGATCGGACCGGACGTGCGAAGGGCCTTGCCCTCCCTGATCCTGCGAATCGTTCCGATGCGCTTCGTGAGCTGGTCCCGGATGGCGTCGAGGCGTTCGGGAGCGAACATGCGCATGCGCGACAATTCGTGCGCCGCCTCGTCCGGCCAATCCGACAGGGCGTCCAAGTCGAACCGGCTCCAATCCTCCACCAGTCTGAGCTGCCGCAAAGCCGAGGGCTTGCCGGTCGCGGCGTAGAACGGCTTGACGAACCAGTCCCGGCCGTCCACGTCGAGCTCGCCGCTCCACAGGCTAGCTCCCGTGTCGTAGATCGGGGCCGGACGGACCGCAAGGGTCTCGATGTCGCGGATCAGACCGAAGTTGTTGTGGTGCCGGTCGGTGTTGCGCATGAGGTAATCGACCACGAGCCAGTCGTCCGTGGCGTCGCGCACCGCCCGCCCGTCGGCCCCGAAGCCAGCGGCGGCATGGATCCACTGGTCATGCGTGTTGAGGCCGTTGGCGGTTTTGACGGATTGGAGCACCTGCCAGGCGGAGACCAGTTCCTCATGGCTGGTGAGCATGTCCTCGCACGTGCAGACCAGACGGTTGCCGCTGCGCGCCAGCGAATATGGGACGGCGGGAACATCCAAACGGGCGCAGAGCTTCGAGGCGATGACCTCGTTCATGGGCTCCTGGCCCGTGCGGCCCGACTTGACGAGCAGCCTCCTGCCGGTGTTTTTGTCGATCGTCCAGCGTTTGGGAAGGTCGCCGCCCGTGGACACGTCGGGAGCGTTGAGGCTGATGTCATGGGACGACGAGTACGAGGTGAGCAGGATCTCGCCCAGCGCCTCGTCGAAGGGATTGTCGAAGAAGTTGACGTCCTTCCAGGCTGCCGGATCGTCCTCGCGTTTGACCCAGTACTGGTCCGACAGGCTCAGCCCGTAGGTCCTGTCGAGCAGTTCGCCGGTAGACGCCGCGCCGAGCGAATCGAGCACACGGCGAATACCGTCACGGGTGGGGGGGAATGGCGCGGGACTTCCACCATTCGTCGATCCTCCTGGCGTACAGCGCGCTCTTGCCGTGCATGGTGAACTCCAGGGGCAACCGCCTGGGATCGAGGACCTCGCCCGAGGAGCACGCGCGGCCAGACGCGGGTTCGTATTCGAACGCGAGGACCGGATGGTCCCCGCACATAATCAGTTTGCGTGGCATGCTTCCGTTCCTTTCTGACTCGGCGTTTCAGAAAATAGATTCTACAGGCGCGAATCGAACGTGGGAGCTGCGGCCCAGCTCATGGCTCGCTGTTCGGCCCTGGTGGGCCGTTCGAGAATCCACTCGGCGAATACACGGATGAGGATGGATGCGACGATCACGCCGATGGAGCCCCAGAAGCACGGGACGAAGTCCGGCTTTGCATGGTCGGTCCAGAACCAAACGACCAGCGCGAGGATCAGCGGCCCGTATGGCGCGCAGGGCCTTTGTGATCGATTCCGGTGCTCTTGCCATCCCCGTCTTGCCGGTCGAGGTTCTTCCGCAGCGTGTCGCCGAATCTGTCCAGCAGATCCGTTTTGTTATGGATGACGTCCGGCTTCCGACGCAATCCCTCGACCAGATCGATGAAGGCGTGTTCCTCCTGTTCCACGCAGTCGAAGAAAATGGAGCAGAACGAATCCGGCTTGCCATCCACCTGCCATGCCTCCAAGCCACGCGCGTAGGCGCGTCCCGCATCGTATTTGATGGCCACGGGACGGTATCCGCTCCGCAGCAGCATGAAGTTGAGCAGCTGGCGCCCGGTCCGCCCGTTGCCATCCATGAACGGATGGACGTTCTCGAACATCGTATGGAAGCCGGCGGCCCTGAGCAGCGGATGCGCGTCACTTCTGTTCAGCCCGTCGATCAGGTCTTGCAGGTCGTCGCGGATCTCCAGCGGATCGGCGGTCTTGACGCGGGTCGCGGTGATCCTCGCCAAGTATCCGTAGGGGCGGAACGTACCGCGGGCGAACGGCTGGAGATCCAGCGCAGTCACCTCATGGACGCGCTGGACCAGTTCCTCGTCCAGCTTCCGCCCCTCCTTGGCGTATTCGCGCACGTAGGCCATGCCGTCCGCGACGCCACGCGCCGCAAACACATACCGCGCCGGCGAATCCGACGGGACGAACTCGCCCTCCAAAACCAGCGACGTGTCCTCCAGGGTCAGTGTGGACCCCTCGATGGCGTTCGAGTTATAGGTGTACCGCACCAGCCAGTCGCGGTCGTAATCCGCCAGTGCCATGTCCTCTACGCCATCCAGCGGCTCCAGCGCACGGGCCCGGTCCTTCAACGCGTTGATCCGCTGCAGACGTTCGGCGATTCCCGGCTCGCGCTCAAGGCCGAGCAGTTCCTCGGGCAACGCCTGTATGCGCTGCGACAGCTCGGGATTAGGCATCCTACTCCTCTTCTCATATTCCAGTTGCAAAGTCCATTATTCCAGCCGCAATCCATTTCGCCTTGCGGCCTGCATGTCACAGGGAGGCGCGCCGGCCGTCCCGGGCCGATTCGAACGCCGTGGCCACTTCTTCCGATACCGGCATGCACATCGTCACCCTGCCGGTTTTCCGCGCGACCGCTCGTCTCATGGCTCGGCGTTCGGCCCTGGTGGGCCGTTTGAGAATCCACTCGGCGAATACACGGATGAGGATGGATGCGACGATCACGCCGATGGAGCCCCAGAAGCACGGGACGAAGTCCGGCTTTGCATGGTCGGTCCAGAACCAGACGACCAGAGCGAGGAGCAGCGCCAGGCCGGCGGCCAGGGCGGCGAGCTTGTGGAACACCAGGGCGATCGTGCGGATGGGATGCGTGACATAACGGTCAGACACCGGCCTTCACTGTGTCGTCCCTCACGACGCCCACATACCGTTCGACCAGCTCCATGAGCCCGGGATTCTGCCCCAGCGCGATGTCCACGCCGAGCTTGCCGTTCCGGTAGAACGCGTGCGTCGGCTTCGCCGCGATGGACAGCTCGACGTCCGCGACGTCCCACCCGTCCCCCGCGCCGCGGTTCAGGCCGAGGAACAGGGTGCGCGCGAGCCACTCCTTGCCGTCCGTGTCCCTCACGGTAATCATGGGCTGAATCCTGTGGGTGACGTCCGCCGTGAGACGTCGGCCCGGCATTGCGTTCTTCGGCATCCCTACTCCTTCTCGTAGATGAACATCACGTTCATGTGGCTGTGCTCCAGCGCCTCGCCCAGCGGGGTGCGGCTGTGCGTGCGATGCCGGTACGCCTCGGTGTACCAGTCTTCGAACGGGAAGCCCTCCCCGCGGCGGACGTCCCGGATTTTCACCCAACGGGACGCGCTTCTCGCGCGCAGCGACTTGGGCGCCGTGTAGCCGTCCCTGTCGTCCATGCCGTGCCTGTAGTCCTCGCCGGACTCGTACAGCTCGCCGATGAGGTACCTGCCGTCGGTGAGCCAGTACACGAAGCGGGAGCAGGCGTCCATCGAACGCGTGGACACGATGCTGTCGAACGGGATGACGACCTTGCCGTCGTTGCCCTCCGCATGCCGGACGATTTCGTCGTACATGCTGTCGGCCCGCCTCCAGTTGTAGCGGATGATGGTGTCCGCGTCGGGTTTGACGCTCTCCTTGCCGATGCGGTCGGATTCCTTGCCGACGCGCATGAAGACGGCGCGTCTGTCCATAAGTGTTGTCGCCATGTCCCATCCTTGTTTTGTGTGACCGATTCCAGTATAGAGCATATTCGGCGACGGTCACGCCCCGCGCAGGCGTATGCGGGTGAGGACGGAGCGCCGCGATGTCGTCGTGGTCGTCCGCTTCCCGTCCGCGCCGACCATGGACGTCATGGGCACCTTCCGTTCGAACACGTCCGGCAGCGGAATCCCCTCATCCTTGCCCGCGGCGAGTTCGTACAGGTTCGGGTCGAAGTCCTCCAGCGGCCTGAGCCCGTCCAGCGCTATCCAGTACCTCGCCGGTTCGAGGGACCACGGCTTCGGGCACTGGTAGAAGCTCCCCTCGTCCCACGTGCGCGGGTTGTAGGGGCTTCCGAATCCCGCGACGTCGCCGATGAGCATGAGCTCCTCGTCGTGCGCGTACAGGATGACCTGCTCGACGTTGCCCATGACCCCGATGATGCCGCATTTCCAGAGGACGTGGCCGTCGTGCTCGCGGCCGAACCTCAGGTATTCCTGCATTATGGTGCGCGGCGGGAAGTATACGCGTCCCTGTCTCGGCGCGTATCCGATTCTTATCATCAGGATTTCCTGTGTGCGGTTTGTATCAGACATGCCCCCATATTATCATGTGTGGACAAGTCCAATATGACGCGCGGTTTGCTCAGGCGCCCACGTCCGACGTATCCCCCGCGTCGGCCGGGATGCGGGCGGCGAGGTCTCGGAACTCCGTTTCGACCCGCGAGGCCGCGGCCTGGCCGTGTTCGACCTCCGAGAGGCGTCGTTCCATGCCGGCGGTCAACGCCACGTCCTTGAGCTTCGGGGCGACCACGTCGATCAGGGACCGGCCCTGTTCGGTGGAGCGGAGCTGCTTGCCCTTGCGCTCCACGTATCCGGTGCGGATCAGCTTCTCGATCACGTCGGCGCGTGTGGCCGGCGTGCCGATGCCGCCGGAATGGGATTCATCGTCGTCCAGGGCGGCCTTGAGCTCCTTGTCCTCCACCCAGCGGCTGGCGTGCTCCATCGCGGCGAGCAGCGTCGCCTCGGTGAACGGCTTCGGCGGCTCGTCTTTCCCTCTGACAGCGTCGCCCCGCCCTGCGGGACCGGCGCGATGGACACGCCGTCG
Organism: bacterium; assembly: GCA_963595445.1. Classification (GTDB taxonomy): domain Bacteria; phylum Actinomycetota; class Actinomycetes; order Actinomycetales; family Bifidobacteriaceae; genus Bifidobacterium. The sequence goes on along the minus strand of CAVBHJ010000021.1, from coordinate 3,283 downwards.
GTGAGGTTGGCGGGGATGATGTTGCCCGTGGTCTCGTCATTGTCGTCCTGGTCTTCCTGCGGGGCGGCATGCTCGATGGCGTGCCAGCCGGGCGAGACGGGCTGGTCGGAACGGCTGGTGAAACGGCATTCGCCTTCGGGCAGAAGGCGACCTTCGTCCGGATGCTTCTCGCACCAATGCGGGTCGATGTTCGCGACGACGTTCGCCACGTCGTGCACGTAGTCGTCGCCCACGGCCTCCCACATGCGGCGAGCAACGCGGACGAGCACGAGGCGTTCGTCATCGCCGAGTTCGTCGAGCGCCGCCCTGTCGGCCTGCATGGTGGGAAGGATGGCGGTGTGGCCGGCGACCTTCGCGTCGTTCACGGTCAGTTCGAGTCGCGGCCGTTCCGGTTTCGCGTCCGGTTCGATGAAGCCGGTGACGAGCCGGTCGCCTTCGGTGAGGCCGCGCAGCGTGTCCAGGTCGTCGTGGGTGATGTACCGCGAGTCGGTGCGCGGATATGTGGTCAGGCGCTTCTCGTAGAGCGATTGGAGCGCGGCCAGTGTGCGCGCGGCGGCGCGTCGTGCTGCTGCTTGCGTTCGGCCTTGAAGATCGAGAAGGCGAAGTCGTCCGAGTTGACGATCCACAGAAGCGTCTCGGCGTCCTCCCGCCTGTCCAGTCGTTCGCCGGTCAATCTCCATCCGCCCATCGGGGCGACGACCTTCCAGTACGGTTTCGCCACGTGGCCGGCGATATCCCGGTCGCGGTCCACGATCATGGCGAGCGTGGGCGTCTGCACGCGCCCGACGGTGAACCGCGCGTTGTAGACGAGGCTGTACGCGCGCGACGCGTTCATGCCGATGAGCCAGTCGGCCTTCGCGCGGATCATCGCCGCGTCGGCGAGCCCCTGATAGTCCGTCTCTTCCCTCATGGATTCGAGGGCGTCGCGGATCGCGTCCTCCTCCAGGCTCGCGACCCACAGGCGTCGCATCGGCTTGGAGACCCCGGCATGCGCGACGATCCTGCGGAAGATGGCCTCGCCCTCACGGTCGGGATCGCACGCGTTGACCAATGAGTCGGTGTCGTCGCGGCGCATCAGTCCCGCGACGACCTTGTACTGCCGGTCCGCGCCCTTCTCCCGGCCGACCTTCCATTGCCAGTCGGGAGTCGGGTCGATGGGCAGCGTGTCCAGGCTCCACCTGCCCCAGTCGTGGTCCTTGTATTCGTCGGGCGCGGCCAGGTCGACGAGGTGGCCCTGCGCCCAGGTGACCAGGTCGTCGCCGACCTCGATGTAGCCGTCATGCTTTTCCGCATGCCCGCCGAGCGCCTGGGCGATGGCCTGGCCGACCGAATGCTTCTCGGCGATGATCAATCGCATCCCGCATCACATCCGATCATCAGTAGCTGCCGGACGCCCACGCGGGTCGTCCGGCATCCGACGCGTCCGGTTCGGCGGCGGCCTGCGGGGCGGTTTCGTCGTCCGTCGCCTGGATGTCGGATCCGGTCGGCTCCGGATCCGATTCGGAGACGGTCTCCGGTTCGGAGGGCGGGGTCTTTCTTCCGCCCGGCGCGGCGACGAGCTCGCCCTTCGCGTCGAACGCGATGTTCTTCTCCGTTCCGCTCATCGCCAGCTTGTCCGCGATCGTCGTCCGGCTCATGCCGGGGAACGCATCCTCGAATTGTCTCGCCGCGTCGCGCAGCGCCTGCGCGCTTTTGCGGAAATTGTCGAGGCGGCTGTCGAACTTCTTCGCCGCCGCCTCCTTGCGCTTGAACGACTCGCGTTCGTCGCGCAGGAAGTCGTCCACGTAATCGGATGCCATGTCCGTGTTCCTTTCCAGTGTTATCGGTCCCCGGCTTCACGCCGGCTGGAACCATGGTCGCGCGATCGGACGTGCGCCGGTTTGGACAGTCGGGCTCCGCACTCCGCTCCGGGAGGGCTTCGCCCGATTCTCCCGGAGCGGGCACGGACCACGCGTCCTCCACCGCGCGGCGGGGCCGCGAGGCTGCCCCATGTCCGGCGAAAGGAAAACAGGAACGCCGGCAGGACACTAAGTAGTGGAACCATGCGGATGGAACCGATGGAATTGCAGCACGTCGTCTTCGAGACCGCGGGCAACATCATCCCCGACGGATGGCACTGCTACGCCGTCAGGGGCGGCGCCGTGGCACGGAGGGCACGGCTCGCCGACGGGAAACGGAGCGCGGCACCGGTGCCGCGCTCGCCCCGAGGATTTTCTTTTGGCCGGCCGGCTGACGCCTTGATCATAGCGGCACGCGGAACCCGTCAACGCCCGCGCAGCGAAACCCGAGGTTTCGGCGCGTTCTCATGACGGAACCCGCTACCACCGCTAGCGCTTTCGCTTGACCATCCGGTCAAAAGAAAAATATCCTAGAATGGAAGACAACGAAAGCAAGGAGGCGGACATGCCGGTCATCAGCATGTTCTTCGGAATCATCATCACCATGAACGCGGACGACCATGTTCCGCCGCACATCCACGCCAGATACCAAGGGCATGAAGCGTCCTTCACCTTCGATGGCAATCTGCTCAAGGGAGACTTCCCGCGCAAGCAGCGCAAACTGGTCGAGGCATGGGTGCTGCTGCATGCCGAAGAGCTGGAAGCCGACTGGGAGCTAGCCTTCAACCTCGAGCGCCCGTTCAGAATCGATCCGCTACGCTGACAAGGAGGCAACGGACATGACCGTCGACTATTCAATCAAAGTGACCCAATGCGAACCCATGCCCGGCTACAGGCTCAAGGTCACCTGTTCCGACGGGGCGACCGGAATCTTCGACATGTCCCGATACGTCGGCCGTGGCATGTTCAGACCGCTCAAGGACCCGCAGACGTTCGACCGCGTGCGGCTCGCGTTCGGCGTGCCCTCATGGCCAGGAGACATCGACATCGCCGCGGAACGCGTCCGCTCCGACATGCAAGTCATCTAGGAACCCGCGCGCCCCTGCCCCGACCGTCATCAAGACGGCCGGGGCTTTTTCGTGCCCGCGTGCATGACGGACATGCGAGCCACCGACGACCCACCGGCCCCGCGATTTTTTCGCGGGGTCTTTTCGTTTCCCTGCTCCGAGTGTCCAAACCCGTCGCCGTTTCCACGACGGACGATTGGCGTAAGACACCGGCCATTCCCTCAAGGCCATGGGCGAAAGGAGCGAGGAGTGAACGCGATCATCCTTCACGGCATTGCGCAATCATGCCGTGCGAAATCACTCCCAATCAATGAAATTGATATGGGAGTAGCAAGCGACGCGATTGTAGCTACAATCGCTCGAAACGCGTTGCGTTTC
>CAVBHJ010000020.1:0-40029 GCA_963595445.1 bacterium | reverse complement strand
AGTGACATTCTCCCCCGCCTGTGGAGGCGGGGGCTTCCTGCTCAAGAACCCCAGCGGGTTCAGTATCGACAGGCTATCCCCACATGCCCTGTGGTTCGCGCGTTTTTACGGGTCGTGCTACCCGACGGTTCGTTTGGCCTCGTCCCTGATGTTCAGTGCGGCGTTCACATCCCGGTCGTGCAGTACGCCGCACTGCGGGCACGCCCATTCGCGGATGCTCAGGTCCTTGGTCCGCGGGTTTTTATACCCGCAGTCATGGCACAGTTGGCTCGACGGGAACCACTTGCCCACCCGTATCAGCCGTTTGCCTTGCAGGGCGAGCTTGTATTCCAACATGTCGCAGAACATGCCGTAGGCGTTGTCCAACGTGCTTTTGGCCAGTCCGCTCTTGGCTTTGCGACCGTTACGCAGATAGTGTCCGGGATGGTCGGGGTCGGGTTTCGGCATGGGGCGTCTGGCCATGCCTTTCAGGTTCAGGGTCTCGACCGCGACCGCGTCATAGGCCGACACGAGCCTGTTTGCCCGCTTGTGCTGGTAGTCTAGACGCTGGTCGGCGGTCTTCTCCAACAGTCGGCCTATACGACGCTTCTGTTTACGCCAGTTGGCGGAACCTTCGACCATGCGGGCCAGTCTGCGCTGCTCCCGGGCGAGCCTGTTCTGCGCCTTCCGGTAGCAGCCCGGATATTCGGCGCGCTCCCCGATGCTGGAAACGTACAGTCCGTGGGAGGCGTAGTCCAATCCGATGATGTTCGCGGGTTCCACCTGTGCGGGCGTTTGGGTCTCGCGCTCGAACAGTATGGTCGCCGTGTACCTGCCGGACGGGCGGCGTTCCATGGTGACTGATTTCAGTTTCCAATCCTTGGGGATGCGCTTGTGCTGTCGGACGGCGAGCCATCCGAGTTTCGGTAGTTTCAGCCTCCTTGCCTTGTCGTCCAGTCTGATGTTGTTTCCGATGCGGTTGGTCGTGTACGCGGCCTTCCCGCGTCGTTTCGACTTGTATCTGGGAAATCCCTTGCAGCCGTTGTCGAAGAACCTACGGTACGCCTTCTCCAATGCGAGCTGCGCATTGCACAGGGCCATGCCGTCCACCTCGCGCAGGAACGGGTACGTGTCCTTGTACAGGGCGGGCGTGGGTCGGCATGATTCCCATGTGGTCTGATAGTGGGCTATGCGGGTCTCCAACATGAGGTTGTACACGAAGCGTGCGCAGCCGATGGTGCGGTCCATCTGCCGTGCCTGCTCCATGGTCGGGTATGCGCGGAACCTGACGGCGATATGGGTTTTCGTCTTCGCGTTCACGACCGGCTCCTCTCGCCTTGGTTCTCGATATACCTGCGTATCACCTCGACCGGCGCTCCGCCCGTGGTCAGCAGGCAGAAGCTACGGCTCCAGAAGCACTCCCTCCATAGTTTCCGTCTGATTTGCGGATACTCCTGTTTCAATAGGCGGCTGCTGGCGCTCTTGTAGGCGTTGATGAACTTCGACAGCTCTGTTTTCGGCTGGGCGCGGAACAGGACGTGCACATGGTCGATGTCATGGTTCCATTCCTCCAACGTGATGCCATACTTGGGCGCGATGCGCTCGAATATCTCCCGCGCACGATTCGAGATGTCGTCATCGAACACCTTGCGACGGTATTTCACGACGAGCACGAGATGATAATGCATAAGGAACACCGAATGATGATTCGATTCGAGTTTCACTGTAATCACCTCGTTTATGATAGGTACGACTGAATGCTAGTATAGCGTAAAAAAGAAAGCCGATTCATCCCCCGCCTACGCTCCCGCTAAGAGGCGGGGGAATCCTCGGCAAAATCAGTTGAATCGTCATGTCGTCAGGCGTAGCGCCCCAATGCGCGGGAAAGCAGTGACAGCGCCACTGGTCCGGCTGTGGATGCCCGCAGGATGTTCGTTCCCAGCACGCAGACCTGCGCGCCCGCGTCGGTGAAGGATTCCACTTCCGAATCGCTGATGCCGCCTTCCGGTCCGACCACCACGTATATGGTCCGCGTGCGTCCGTCTTCAAGGCACCTGTCCGAAAGCGTCGCGATGTCGGACTCCAGCTGATCCCACGTTTTCGTGGCGTCCTGATGCAGCACGATCACCATGTCGCCATGCACGCAGGCGCGACGGCATATCGCCACCACCTGTTTGCTGGTCACGCATTCACCCAATCGCGGCATCCATGATCTGCGCGACTGCTCGGTGGCCGCCTGCAGCACCTGCTTCCACTTGCGATCGGTGCGTCCAGACTTCCATTTGGCGATGGAACGGTCGGATTGCCACGGAATCACCTCGTCCACGCCGATCTGCGTGGACATGTCGATCGCCTGCTCGTCGTGGCCGTTCTTCGCCAGAGCCTGCACCAACGCGAGTCTTACGACCGGCTGCGGCTCCCTGCCGAATCGCAGAACCTCGGCGATGCCCTGCTGCGCGTCGCGCAACACCGACTGGATACGCAAGCCCATTCCATCGGAAAGCTGTATTTCGTCGCCTTCCTTGAGTCGCATGGCCTGAATTGCGTGTCGGCGGACGGAGGACGGCAACGTCAGCATCCATCCGGCATTGAGCTCGTCGCTGTTCACAGGTACGTCATCATGTTCCGTATCAAGCAGAAAAAGGGCATCAGTCATAGTTTCCGAGACTATCATCACCCCGCACATCAACGGCGGAATCATGCGCGACACGCCGAGACTTGCATCACAGAGACAAGCTGGTATAGTTTTCTTCTGTTGCCGCTGAGCAACGTCACTCGTCCGGGTGGCGGAATGGTAGACGCGCTAGCTTGAGGTGCTAGTGCCTATTTATACAGGCGTGCGGGTTCAAGTCCCGCTCCGGACACCGGAAAAACCCCTTGGAAACAAGGGGTTTTCTTGTATCTTCATGCATATGACTCCATAGCGAAAGAACAATCATGCGTTTCATCCACCTAGATTCCATCGACGACGAGCGCGTATATGCGTACACGAATCTCACGGAGATTCAGCTGCGCAACAAATTGGAGCCAAGCAAGGGATTGTTCATCGCGGAATCACCCAAAGTCATCGACCGGGCCCTTGCCGCCGGACGCGAACCCATCTCCCTTCTCGTGGAGGAACCTTGGATCGACGGCATGAGCGAGACGTTCTCGTTCATCGACGAACATTGGGGCGTGGACGTTCCCGTATATGTGGCCTCACCCGAGCAGCTGAAGTCGCTGACCGGCTACAGACTCCACCGTGGGACGCTCGCCGCGATGAAGCGTTGGCCCCTGCCCAGCGTCGAGGAGGTATGCCGTGGAGCCAGACGCATCGCGGTCATGGAAAACATCGTCGACCACACGAACGTCGGCGCGCTGATGCGTTCCGCCGCCGCGCTGGACGTGGATGCGGTGCTGGTGACCCCGTCATGCGGCGACCCGCTCTACCGACGCGCCGCACGCGTGTCGATGGGAACCGTTTTCCAGATTCCCTGGACGCGCATCGGCGGTGACGACAAAAAATACTGGCCGTTCGAAGGCATGGGCGAACTGCACGATCTTGGATTCACGACCGTGGCCATGGCCCTGCAGGACGACTCGATATCCTTGGACGAACTGGTACGACGGCTGAACAACAGCCCCGAACAAAGCGACCATATCAGCAAACTCGCGCTAATCTTCGGCACCGAAGGCGACGGATTGTCGCACCACACCATCTCCCGCGCCGACCTTACCGTGAAGATTCCCATGAGCCATGGCGTCGACAGTCTCAACGTGGCCGCATCGAGCGCCGTCGCGTTCTATTCAACCGCAATTCACTGAAAAGTCTTGAAAAAACTCAAGACTCGCGGGGCAATCTCCTTGCGTGTTTCGCAAAATATGCAATTATTGAGTGCGTAAGGCGGTTTGCGAGGAAGCAGACCTAATTGTGTGCGGTGTCGAAACGACGCTCTAGGAGAGGAGTCCTTATGGCGAAGAATCCAAAAATTCTTTCCATTGTTCTTGCTGGCGGTGAAGGTACGCGACTTATGCCTTTGACCAGGGACAGGGCCAAGCCCGCCGTCCCGTTCGGAGGCGTGTTCCGTCTTATCGATTTCCCGTTGAGCAACCTGGTCAATTCCGGTTATATGCAGACGGTTGTGCTCACCCAGTACAAGTCCCATTCGCTTGACCGTCACATCTCCACCGTTTGGCGTTTCTCGCCTCTTCTGGGCAATTACGTCTCCCCTGTGCCCGCGCAGCAGCGTCTTGGCAAGCACTGGTATCTGGGATCCGCCGACGCGATCTACCAGACCATCAACATCATTGAGGACGTTCAGCCCGATATCGTCGTGATCGTCGGTGCCGACCATGTGTACCGCATGGACTTCCAGCAGATGGTGCAGCAGCACATCGAGTCCGGGGCCGAATTCACGGTGGCGGGTATTCGTCAGCCTATCAGCCAGTCGAACCAGTTCGGCGTGATCGAGGTGAATCCGGATCATCCGAACATGATCAAGAGCTTCCAGGAGAAGCCGCAGACCACCACCGGATTGCCGGATGACCCGAATTCCATCCTGGCTTCCATGGGTAACTACGTGGCCAACACGGATGCTCTGTTCGAGGCGCTGTCTCTTGACGAGAAGGCCGAAGACACCAAGCACGATATGGGCGGCGACATCGCACCGTACTTCGCGGCACGAAACGAAGCCGGCGTCTACGACTTCAATTCCAACGAGATTCCCGGTGCCACGCCGACCGATCATGCCTACTGGCGCGACGTGGGTACTCTGAAGCAGTTCTACGATGCGCACATGGATCTGATTTCCTATGTGCCGGAGTTCAACCTGTATAACACCGAATGGCCGATCTACACGCTGTCCGGCAATCTGCCGCCGGCGAAGTTCGTCCACGCCGGGCGTGACCGTCTCGGACACGCCACCGACTCGATCGTCTCTCCGGGCGTCATCGTGTCGGGCGGTGAGGTGCACCATTCCGTGCTCTCTCCGAACGTTCGCATCCATTCGTGGTCGCAGGTGGTCGATTCCATCCTGTTCGACAACGTGACCATCAACCGCCGAGCACGCGTTTACAAGGCAATCCTTGATAAGAACGTCGTGCTGACCGAAAATTCCACCGTCGGCATCGATACCGAGCATGATCTGGCTCGTGGCTTCACCGTCACGCCTGAAGGTATCACCGTCGTGCCGAAGGGCACCGTGGTCGACGACTGACGTTCTGCCGCACACAGAACAAAGCCGTGCTTCCTTTTTGAATGGAAGCACGGCTTTTCTCGTTATCGATTATCAGGCTCACCGTTTCGAGATGTCATACGAACCAACGCGCGTGACGCTATCGAAACGTCGCCCTGAAATAATCTAGTATTTCGGCAGATTGTCGAAGTTGAATCCAATAGCGGCCAACTGTTCGCGGCCTTCCGGAGTGATTTTCTCCATGGTCCAACGCGGCTGCCAAGTCCAGTCGATGCGAAACTCCTCGACAAGACCGGCCAGAGTGCTCGCACATTCGTCTTCGATCAGATCAGTCAACGGACATGCCGGCGTGGTCAGGGTCATGGTGATGATGGCCCGGCCCAATTCGTCGATTTCGATGCCGTACACCAAACCCAGATCGATGACGTCGATGCCGAGTTCCGGATCGATGACCTGATGCAAGGCCTCCTTCACGTCGGCCGCGGTCGCGCGACCGATCTCATCGACGGCCTTCAATGCGATGCCATCATCCTGCGCGTCCTGGCATCCACAGGTTCCATGATCGCCGCAGCCACAACCATCGGCTTCGGTTTCCGTATGTTCGGTCTCCACCGGTTTACCGTCCTTGAATCCTTTGGCCAGATTGGGATTGAGCATCACACGGCGTGCCGCATTCTCGTCATTGCCCAGTGCCTTTGCAACGGAATCAAACACCGAAGCCTGCGGTTCGGGTACCAGATTATCGCTCATTGTCGCTCCATATACGCTTGCGTGTTCTGTTGTGTAGATTACCGCGTGTCCTATACCGCATATCGCGCGGCATTCTGCCATCTAGTGCTTCGCGGCCAACGCCTTGGCAACGGAATCCTTCAGGCCCTCCCATCCGAGCAGCGCGCACTTGATGCGCATCGGATACTTGGACACCCCTTGGAAGACGATGCCGTCCTCCAACGATTCCTCGGCCTGCTCATCATCAAGGCCTTTGCCCCTGGATTCCATGAGTTTATGGAACGTGGATGCGAGCTCCATGGCCTCGTCGACGCTTTTTCCCTCGACAAGATCGACCATGACGGACAGACTGGCCTGCGAGATGGAGCAGCCATGTCCGTCCCACACCAGCCGTTTGATGGTATGTGGTTCGTCGTCGGAGACCTCCACGCGCACGGTGGCCTCATCGCCGCAGGTCGGATTGAACTGATGCGATTCGCCGGGAGTGCAGTATTCGTGGACCGCCCTCAACGTGGTCGACGCGCCCTCCGATGCGTCTTCCCGCACCAGATCAGGGGCAAAGCGTTCCTTGCCGTGAGGGTTCTTCGAAGCCTCGAGAATGACCTCCTGGTACATCTGTTCCAAATCCGTTCCGGACATTCCAAAATCACTCATATCGGTCACTCAACTCCAAAGAACGAACGAACCCTGCCGAGCGCCGCAAGCAATGCCTGAGCATCCTCGATGCCGTTGTAGATGCCGCTTGACGCGCGGTTGGATGCATACACCCCGAAATGGCGGTGCACCGGCTGCGCGCAATGATGTCCTACACGGATGGCGATGCCCTGCGCGTCGATGAACTGGCCGACGTCATGCGGATGCACTCCTTCGACGTCGAACGCGACCGTACCGATGCGGTTTTGCGCCGATGCCGGTCCAAGGATACGGATGCCTTCGATCTCGCCCATCTTCAGCAGTTCCGCGGTGATGGCTTTCTCATGCGATTCGAGATTGCTCATTCCGATGCTCATCAGCCACTTCGCCGCGACTCCCGCCGCGACGACCTGCGCGACCGGCTGCGTTCCAGCTTCGAAACGTGCGGGAGGAGCCATATACTGCGCTTCCTGGTCCATCCACGCAAGTTCGACCATCGATCCTCCGAAATTCGCAGGAGGAAGGGCTTCCAGCAGTTCGCGCTTGCCGTACAGGAATCCGACGCCGGTCGGACCGTACATCTTGTGCGCGCTGAACGCGGCGAAGTCGACATCCATGGCATGGAAGTCGACGCTCAGATGCGGAACCGACTGGCATGCGTCAAGCACGAACACGGCACCCACCTCATGAGCACGGCGCACGATGGGCGCGATGTCGGTGATGGCTCCGGTCGTGTTTCCCACATGGGTCACGGCCACGATCTTCGTGCGTTCGGTGATCACCTCTCCGGCAAGATCGGAACGCACCCGGCCGTCCTCGTCCAGATCGAACCATGTGAGCGTGGCTCCCGTTCGTGCCGCGAGCTCTTGGAACGGCAGCAATACGGAATGATGCTCCGCCTTCGATACGACTATTTCATCACCCGGGCGCAGTCGGAAGCGTTTGGCCGCCTCTCCCCCGCGTCCAAACGACGCATTGCCGAAGGCCGTGGCCAGCAGATTCAAACCCGCCGTCGCACCGGAGGTCACGACGAGTTCCTCCTCGCCCTCCGCGGCATTCGCACCCACCAGCGTCGCGACCGCCGTACGCGCCTGTTCGAACGCCATGGTGCTACGCGCGGCGAGCTCATGCGCGCCGCGATGAACGCCGGCGTTGATCGTCCGATAGAAATCGGTTTCCGCGTCGATCACGCACTGCGGCTTCTGAGAGGTCGCGGCGGAGTCCAGATATACGAGCGGATGCCCGTGTATCTGCTGGTCGAGAATCGGGAATTCAGAGCGGATTTTCTCAAAATCGATCATGCCAGCGCGCTTTCGGAATCGGCTCCTTCGGGCAGGTAGGCGTCATAACCGGACTCTTCAAGTTCGTCGGCCAGTTCCGGGCCTCCGGTCTTGACGAAATGTCCGCCTGCGAACACGTGCACGATGTCCGGCCTGATGTACTTGAGGATGCGCGTGTAGTGCGTGACCATGAGGATGCCGAACTGGTTGGCTTCCTTGGCGCGATTCACGCCTTCGGAGACGATGCGCAGCGCATCGACGTCGAGTCCCGAATCGGTTTCGTCGAGAATGGCGAACTTGGGCTTGAGCAGTTCGAGCTGAAGCACTTCCGCACGCTTCTTCTCACCGCCCGAGAAGCCTTCGTTCACGGAACGGGTGGCGAATTTCGGATCCATCTTGAGTCTCTTCATCGCCTCGGTCAGTTCCTTGGTCCAGGTACGGATGGCCGGAGCCTTGCCGTCCACTTCGGTCTTGGCCGTACGCAGGAAGTTGGTCATGGACACGCCCGGCACTTCGACCGGATACTGCATGGCAAGGAACAATCCCGCCTTGGCACGCTCATCCGGAGTCATTTTGAGCACATCCTCGCCGTCAAGCAGCACCTGTCCGGAATCGACGATGTACTTCGGATGCCCGGCCAACGTGTAGGCCAGCGTGGATTTTCCGGAGCCGTTCGGCCCCATGATCGCATGGGTCTCGCCCGAATTGACGGTCAGGTTCACGCCCTTGAGGATCGGCTTGACGCCGTCCTTGGTTTCAACGTGCGCGTAAAGGTCTTTGATTTCAAGTGTTGACATGGTTTTGCTCCTACCGTTTTATCGCTCGTTCTCGGCCTGCGTGGCGGTTTCGCCCTCGCCGCGAGTCAGACGCTTATCGATGACGTTCATGAGATGTTCGGAAATCGCCGGGATGCCGATCTCCTCGACCAGCTCGCCGAAGAATCCGCGGACCACGAGCTTGCGCGCCTCGTTTTCCGAAATTCCACGGGACTGCAGGTAGAACAGTTCCTCGTCGTCGAAACGTCCGACGGACGACGCATGGCCCGCTCCGATGATGTTTCCGTTTTCGATTTCAAGATTCGGTTCGGAATCGGCGATCGCCCCCGGTGTGAGCACGAGGTTGCGATTGAGCTCGTAGGAGTCGGTGCCCGGCGCGGTCGGAGCGATCAACGCGTTGCCGACCCATGTGGAATGCGCTCCCTTGCCGTCGAGCGCGCCCTTGTAGACCACGCGGCTTTTGCATTCCGGATGGTTGTGGACGACCATGGTGCGGTGTTCGATGTGCTCTCCCGGATCCACGAAGTAGATGCCCAGCATGTTGAGGTCTGCACGCTCTCCACCGAAATCCTGATCCATACGGATGCGGACCACGTCGCCGCCAAGGGTCACGACGCTATGGCGCAGGGAAGCACCCTCGCCGAGGTGGATGCGCTGGTTTCCGACATGCTTGGAACCTTTGCCCCATTCCTGGATGAAGGTGGTGGACACGTGTGAATCCTTGCCTGTGGAGATCTCCACGCCTTCGGCGATCCGCACGTTCCCGTCATGCTCGACGACCACATCCGCATGGGCGCGATCCGCCACGCTGATTACCAGATGGAACGCATCGAGGTCCATGCCGTTGCCGTGCACCTTGACCAGTATCGGCTGGTCGATCTCGCCTTCGATGTTGAGCACGCCGGCACGCTTCGAAGAGTTCCACGCGACGGCCGACACGCGGTCGCTCGGCTTGGAGACGACGCCTGTGCCGGGGTCTCCGGGCTTGCATTCGGCATAGGTGACGCCTTGTGCCAGGCCGGACCCGTCGATCATAGAAACGCTGACTTCGGTTTCAAGGGACGGTTCGAACACATCGAAGAATTCCTCTATACGCTCCACCGGGGTGTAGCGCCAATCCTCCTGCGTGCGGTCCGGCTTGGCGAACGCGGCCACGTCAAACGACCGCGGCGCCCGATCCGCCGACGACGGCATCGCCGCGGGGTTCGCATACGGATCATTGGGATCCGCGACCGGAATGTTGATTTCCTGAGTCTGTGCCATGGTGATCAGCCCACCGATCCTTCCATCTGCAATTCAACCAACCGATTCAGTTCGAGCGCGTATTCCATCGGCAGCTCACGGCTGATCGGCTCCACGAATCCTCGTACGATCATGCCCATGGCCTCGTCTTCCGAAAGGCCACGGCTCATCAGATAGAACAACTGGTCCTCGGACACCTTCGAAACGGTGGCCTCATGGGCCATGGACACGTCATCCTCACGAACATCGACATGAGGGTACGTATCGGAACGGCTGAATTCGTCGACCAACAGGGCATCGCATACCGTGGAGTTCGACGACCCTTCGGCGCCTTCCACGATTTTGACGAGTCCGCGGTACGCGGAACGTCCACCGCCCCGGGAGATGGACTTGGCCACGATGGTGGAACTGGTGTGCGGAGCGAGATGGATCATCTTCGCGCCTGTGTCCTGATACTGTCCTTTGCCGGCGAAGCCCAAAGACATGGTGCTCGCCTTGGCATACGGTTCGGCGAGGATGCATGCCGGATATTTCATGGTCGCCTTGGAACCGATGTTGCCATCGACCCATTCCATGGTGCCGCCCTCGCGCACGTACGCGCGCTGGGTCACCAGGTTGTACACGTTGTTGGACCAGTTCTGCACGGTGGTGTAGCGTACTCGCGCGTGCGGCTCGACGAAGATCTCGACCACGCCGGAATGCAGCGAATCCGTGGAATAGATCGGAGCGGTGCATCCTTCCACATAATGCACGTAGGAACCTTCATCCGCGATGATGAGCGTGCGTTCGAACTGACCCATGTTCGGGGTGTTGATTCGGAAATATGCCTGCAGCGGAATATCGACATGCACGCCTTTCGGTACGTACACGAACGATCCGCCCGACCATGCGGCCGTGTTCAGCGCGGAGAACTTGTTGTCGTTGCTCGGAATGCACTTCCCGAAATACTTCTGCACGATTTCCGGATACTTCTGCACAGCGGTGTCGGTATCCACGAAGATCACGCCCTGGTCTTCGAGATCCTTCTGAATCGAGTTGTAGATGACCTCGGATTCATACTGCGCCGCGACGCCCGATACCAGACGGCTTTTCTCGGCTTCCGGAATGCCCAGCTTGTCGTATGTGGAACGAATCTCGTCAGGCAGCTCCTCCCAGGTGGTGGCCTGCTTGTCGATTGGTTTCACGTAATACTTGAAGTCGTCGGCATCGAAATCCTTCAGGTCGACGCCCCACTGCGGCATCGGACGGTTGATGAAATCGCGGTATCCTTCCAACCGCTTTTCCAGCATCCATTCCGGTTCGTTCTTGTCGGCGGAGATGGCGCGCACGACGTTCTCGTCGATGCCTTTCTTCGCCGCTTCCCCGGCGAAGTCGGTATCATGCCAGCCGTAGGTGTAGTCACCGAACTGCTGGATGATCTCATCGTCCTGTCTGATCTTGTCTTCGTTCACTCGCGTGCGGTCAGCCACGTACTGGCTCATCTCCACGTCAGCCGCGGCATTGGGCGCTTGGTTCTCTGACACCTTACGCTGCCTCCATTCACTCATTCGTACCTATGACAACCTAACAGAATGACCGTCGAATTACTAGTGGATTTTTCGAAATTCGGCGATGAATCGGATCGAATGTCTTGCATACCAAAACGGAAGACCAGCATGTGGCCTTCCGTCTCGTATGCATTCTGCTGTTTTGCCTCAATCAGGCCTGCACATGCACCGTGGTTCCCATCAGACACCAGTTGTAGAACCATTCCGCCTGGTCCCAACCGACGCCCACGCATCCATGCGACGTATTGCTGGCCATGGCTTGTATGCTGGAATCGTTGAATGCGCTCTGCGTCGCGATTCGGTGGATGGCGCAACCGGTTTTGGAGAAGTAGTTCACGAATCCGACATCCTTGACGTCCCATTGTTCCGAACTGCCGTCAGACAATGTCAGGTTGCCGCTCATATTCTGCGACTGGTATTTGAGCCAGACTTTGAAATCGCCGTCAGGCGTGCAGTTGTCGTACGTGTTCGGATCGCAATAGGTCGGGGTGCACAGATCGCCACTCGGCTGGCATTGGCCGGTCTGATAGTCGTTGCCTTGGCCTGCGGACATGTGCATCACTCGAACGACCTGTCCGTTCTCGATCGCGGAGACGGTATGGCCGGAAAGGCTGACCACCACCGTTCTCGTGGTCTTCTTCTCGTTCTGCTGGTCGCAGGTTCCCTGAATCGTCACTGATTCGCCACCTTGCGCAAGGGCCTTCGCAGCGTCGCTGCCCACGCTCGTGTCGCCGCCATTGCTCACGGTGATGCCGTCATGTCCTTCGATGTTGGTCTGCAGCACGTCGCCAACGCTGTTGACGATCACATCGCCATCCACCCGATCCGCATGGAAGTTCGTTTTGATGGACGTCTCGTAGTATTCCTGCAACTTGGTTCCGTCGATCACCAACAGACCCTTGCGGAACTGTCCGTCGGCAAGTTTCTCGTTGTCGTGCTGCTCACTGACGGTGATGGCCGAAGCGATGGCCGCAGCGTTGAATTCGGCCACCTTGTGGTCGCCTATATTGATGGCGATGGACTTGGAAATCAGCGCATCAGCGACGGTTTTCGCCTGCTGCGCCTGTTCGTCGGTAACATCGGGGTCGGTCTGGTCGGCCTCGATGGCAACCGTGTTCGTTTCTTCCCCGCCAAGCGATTCAAGGACACGTTCGGCCTCCTGCGCGATCTTGACGACGCTGATGCCGGTTCCCTGCTGTCCGGAAACGACGTCGAAGGCGGTGCCATCCTTATTGAGCTTCAATCCGGCGTCGACTGCGGAAGTGGACTGCACTCCCAGCATGTCGCCGACCGTCTGCGCGTCGGCGGCCTTCACATCGAACGGTTCGGTCGTGATGTCTTCGACATTCCAGAAAGCGTATTTATCGATGAGGGAGTCGCTCCGCTTGGCGTTGTACACTTCCGCGGCGATCGCTTCGCTGTCCGCGCTGATGCCGAGATCCTGCAATGAGATCTTCGTCGTCGTTCCATTGTAGGAAACGGGCACTTCGATTTCGGAAGCCTTCTGCGAGATCTCATCGGCGATCTGCTGCTGGGTGCGTCCCATCATGGAATGGCCCCACAGTTTGACGCCCGGCAACGCATGGGATTGGAAGAACCAGTATCCGCCTCCGGCAGCAGCCCCGAGCACCACCAAAAAGGCAAGAACGATCCACAGCCACAGCAGGCCGTGCTTCTTCTTCACCGCGATCGATAGCTCCTGTTCGAAATCCTCGATCGTAGCGAAAGATTCCATATCGATTTTCGGCACGATCATCGTCGAATCATTTGTTTCCGGGAACGTATTGTTCTGACCGTTCATTCCCGAAGCGTTATTGTCGTTCAACCTCGCAACCCTTCCGATGCTATCTGAGATTCAGCGTTCATCACCTGTTGGCTCTGACCAATTATGCAACATGGCCATGAACTCCCCGTGGAATCCATGGCCATGCAATCAACGAATCAGCCGTGATTTGAATCGTCGGCGTTCAAAGTTCCGTTCGTCTCCGTTCAGCGGTCCTGCTGATGGTCGATGGCGGCCTTGACCAGACCTGCGAACAGCGGATGCGGCTTGGTCGGACGCGACTTGAACTCAGGATGTGCCTGGGTGGACACGTAGAACGGATGCACCTCGCGCGGCAGCTCCACGAATTCGGTGAGTTCGCCGTCCGGGCTCTGGCCGGAGATACGCAGACCGGCCTCGCGCAGACGATCCTTGTATGCCACGTTCACTTCGTAACGGTGGCGGTGACGCTCGGTGACGTGCGTGGAACCATACAGTTCGGCGACGATGGAACCTTCCTCAAGCTCGGCCGGATAGGAACCGAGACGCATGGTGTGGCCCATATCTCCGTTGCCTGCGACGATGTCCTTCTGCTCTTCCATGGTCGCGATCACCGGATTCGCGCAATCCGGTTCGAATTCGGAGGAGTTCGCGTCTTCGATGCCGAGGACGTCGCGCGCGTATTCGATGACCATGGACTGCAGGCCAAGGCACAGGCCGAGCGCCGGCAGCTGGTTTTCACGGGCGTAGCGCAGGGCGCCGATCTTGCCGTCGATGCCGCGGATGCCGAAGCCACCCGGGATCACGATGCCGTCCACCTGGTCGAGCGCCGCGGCGGCGCCTTCCTCGGTGGCGCACTTGTCGGCGGCCACCCACTTGACGTTGACCTTGGCCCAGTTGGCGAAACCGCCGGCCTTGATGGCTTCGGTGACGGACAGATATGCGTCCGGAAGGTCGATGTACTTGCCGACGATGGCCACGTTGACCTCATGCTTCGGATGATGCACTCGTTCGAGCAGATCCTCCCACTCGTCCCAGTCGACATCGTGGAACGGCAGGCCCAGCTCACGCACCACATAGGCGTCAAGGCCTTCATCGAACAGGGTCTTCGGCACGTCGTAGATGCTCGGAGCGTCCACGCAGTTGACCACGCCTTCGGAATCCACGTCGCACATCAGGGAGATCTTGTCCTTGATGGACTGGTTGAGGGTACGGTCGGAACGCAGCACGAGGGCGTCCGGGGAGATGCCCAGCTGTCGCAGCATCATCACGGAGTGCTGGGTCGGCTTGGTCTTGAGCTCGTGGGCCGCCGCGATGTACGGCACTAGGGAGACGTGCACGAACATGCAGTTTTCGGAGCCGAGATCACGACGAACCTCACGCGCCGCCTCCAGGAACGGCTGCGATTCGATGTCTCCGACGGTTCCGCCGATTTCGGTGATGATCACGTCGACGTCATCGGACGCCTGGGCGCGCATACGGGATTTGATCTCGTTGGTGATGTGCGGAATGACCTGCACGCACTGTCCAAGATATTCGCCCGCACGTTCCTTGCGCAGAACCTCCTGGTAGATCTGGCCGGTGGTCACGTTGGCCTTCTGGCTCAGATACACGTCGAGGAAACGCTCATAGTGGCCGATGTCGAGATCGGTTTCGGCTCCGTCTTCGGTAACGTAGACTTCGCCGTGCTGGAACGGGTTCATGGTACCCGGGTCGACGTTGATGTACGGGTCGAGCTTCTGCTGCAAAACCCTGATGCCGCGGCTACGAAGCAGGCGGCCGAGAGAGGAGGCGGTCAGGCCCTTGCCGAGAGAGGAAACAACACCACCGGTGACGAAAATATGCTTGGTGATGTGCTCTTGAGAATTGCCATGTTGTCTTCTAACCATGGAACTCCAGCCTATCATCGGTCTATGACGTGGCGTGTTTCGATGCGTGAAAAATCGGGCATGACGAATCGCCATGCCCGACCCAATGTGCGTAAACCGTTCCTTTAGCGTTCCGCGATCAAATACGCCACGGCGTCAAGCGCCATCTTGTAGCCGTAGAAGCCCATGCCGGTGACGGTGCCGGTGGCCACGGGAGAGATGACGGAACGTTTGCGGAACTCGTCTCGTGCGGAAGGATTGGAGATATGCACCTCGATGAGGGGCAGACCTTCATCGATCACCATATGGGCGGCGTCGGCCAGTCCATAGGAATAGTGGGTGAAGGCGGCCGGATTCATGACGATTGGCGTCTTTTCGTCGGCCGCCTGATGCATCCAGCCGATCATTTCGGCCTCGTCGTCGCTTTGACGCACCTCCACGTCGAGGCCGAGTTCCTCGCCCCACTCGGAGCACATCCTGCGCAGGGTCTCAAGATCCTGCTTGCCATACACGTCCGGCTGGCGCACGCCGAGACGACCGAGATTCGGTCCGTTCACCACCACTACCTTGGTCATGTCAATTCCTTTGCGTTTTCGTTGTTCTTCCGTACCGTTTCGATTCGGCCGGTTCGTCATTGCTGGATACGACGGAACGCCTCTTCGACGGCGTCCGCCGGAGGATCCTCGAGATGGATCGGATGTCCGATGCCGTCAAGCACCACGAAACGCAGCTTGTTGCCGCGGGCCTTCTTGTCTCGATGCATGAGGGCGAGCACGTCATCCCAGCTTCCATTGTTCCATGACGTCGGCAGTCCCAGTGATCCGAGCAGCCGACGATGGTAATCCACGAGATCGCCGTCGAGGTATCCAAGCAGGTGAGCCAATTCCGCCGCATACACGCAGCCCACGGCCACGGCGTTGCCGTGCCTCCAACGGAAATGCTCCAGTTTCTCGATGGCATGGCCGAGCGTATGGCCGTAGTTGAGGAACTCACGCAATCCGACTTCCTTGAGATCGGCGGATACGTGGTAGGACTTCACTGTGACGGTGCGTTCGATCAGCTCGCCGACCACGTCCTTGAGATCGGATTCGAGGAAACGATCTCCGTCGAATTCACGCAACTCGTCGGCATGGCGTTCCAGAATGCGCAGAATCTCAGGATCCTTGATGAATCCGGATTTCGCCACCTCGCCCAGACCTTCGACGAAAATGTCGTTCGGCAAGGACGACAACGTCTTCATGTCCGCCAGCACGCCCGCAGGAGTGTAGAAGGAACCGACCAGGTTCTTCCCCTGAGGGGTGTTGATGCCGGTCTTGCCGCCGGTGGAAGCATCGACCATGGCAAGCAACGACGTCGGGCAGTTCACATAACGAATGCCACGCATCCATGTGGCCGCCACGAATCCGGCCAAATCGGTCGCGGCACCGCCGCCAAGTCCGACGATCGCGTCGGAACGGGTGAATCCCTCTTCTCCAAGACGCTGCCATATGCCGTTGGCCACCTCAATGGTCTTACCGGCTTCGGCATCGGGAATGACGATGTCGTACACATCATATCCCCCTTGACGCAGCAGCGTGCGTGCACGATCGCAATGACGTTGCACCGGCTGCGTGTGGATCAACGCCACTTTCGACGGCTTGCTTCCCAGTATCTGCGCCAACTGGTTCATGGATCCCTCACCGATACGAACATCGTAGGGCTCGATGGTGGAACCGGTGACATGCACGATTCTCTGATCGATCATTTCCATCAGCTTTCTCGCCGCGGCACGCGGCGTCTGTCCGTGCGTACGCACGTATACGTTGGCGACTTCACGAAACACCGGATCGCGCTCCTTGTAGAGCTTCTTCCACCGTTCGTTGGCGTCCCCGTTCAGCATCGGCCGACCACCCGAACGGTTGGCGCGTTCCATGGCTTCCTCCGGGTCGGCCATCAGGTACACGACCTTGCCGCCGTCGGAAATGTAGTCAGCCAGACCATCCTGGATGGACGGCGTCATCGGCGCTCCCCCTCCCAGAGAGAAGATGCCGTCGAAATCCTCAAGCATGTCGAGCACGACATCGCTTTCCAGCCTGCGGAACTCGGGTTCACCGTACTTCTCGAAATATTCGGGAATCCTCATCCCCGCATCCAGCTCGATCTCATTGTCCGCATCGGCGAAGGGCAGGTTCATCATCTGCGCCACTTCCTTGCCGACGCGGGTCTTGCCGGCGCCCATCATGCCGATGATCACCGCGAAAGGCCTACGCATGCCGCTCATGGACGAATCACCTCATGTGTTCCGGCCAGGAAGCCGCATAGTTTTCCGCATTGCGCCTGGTCTCGGCCACGTTGTCTCCACCGAACTTCTCCAGCACGTACTGGGCGATGGTGAGCCTCACCATCGCTTCGGCCACGACCGCGGCCGCAGGAACGGCGGTGTTGTCGGACCTCTGGTTGATGGCTTGGGCGGCTTCTCCGGTGGTCACGTCAACCGTGCGCAACGCCTTCGGAATGGATGGGATCGGCTTCATCGCGGCACGGATCACGATCGGCTGCCCGTTCGACATGCCGCCTTCGATGCCTCCGGCACGATTGGTCAGGCGTTCGATTCGGCCATCATCACCGACCACCATCTCGTCATGGGCCTGCGATCCCGGACGCATGGCCTCGAGGAAGCCATCACCGATCTCCACACCCTTGATGGCCTGAATTCCCATCACCGCGCTTGCCAGCGCCGCGTCGAGTCGACGGTCGGATTCCACATACGTTCCAATGCCCGCAGGCATGCCGTACACCACCACTTCGACCACGCCGCCCAAGGTATCGGCGTTCTCCTTGGCCTCATCGATACGCTCGACCATGGCCTTCTCGGCGTTCTTGTCGAGAGTGCGGACGGCAGATGCGTCCAATGCTTCAAGATCCTCCGGCTTGGGTAGCACGGACTGCTGCGGGTCGATGATTCCCGCACCACCGATGGACAGCACATGGGAAACGGTACGCACCGAAAGCGTCTGCTCGAGGAATTTAGCCGCCACTTCGCCCAATGCCACACGCGAAGCGGTCTCGCGAGCGCTGGAACGCTCCAGCACCGGACGGGCGTCATCGAATCCGTACTTGCGCATACCGGTCAGATCGGCATGTCCCGGCCTTGGTCGAGACAACGGCGCATTGCGCCCTTCACGGGCGATTTCATGGTCGAGCGGATCGGCACTCATCACTTCCGTCCACTTGGGCCATTCGGTGTTCGCGATCTCGATGGCCACCGGAGAGCCGATGGTTTCACCGAAACGCACACCGGTAAGCATGCGCACTTTGTCTTGCTCGAACTTCATACGCGCGCCACGGCCGTATCCAAGTCGTCTACGCGCCAATGCGCCGACGATGTCTTCCGTGGTGATGCGGACGCCCGCAGGCAACCCTTCGATCATGGCGACGAGCGCCTCACCATGCGATTCGCCTGCTGTCTGCCAGCGCAACATGCCCTCTCCTTTTCTGCCGGATGCAACTAGTGGACTATCTTAACGGTATGTGGTACATGATTTGCCTGCCAAGTCTACTGTGTGGACTGGCACTCAGCGTCGAGGATGTCCGCGCGCGCCGAATCCCGCGCTCATGGGTCGCGACGGGTTGTATGGTCCAGATCGTGACGAACATCGTGTATGCCATATCGGCCAATTCGCTCTATCTGGCATTGCAGGCTTTGCTGTTCGCCGCGCTGGCCGCCGTTCTGCAGTGCGCGCTCGCGTTGGTCAAACCCGGCGCGTTGGGATTCGGGGATGTTACGTCCACGTTGCTCATCGGTCTGGCCGTGGGCATGTTCGGTCTTGGAGCGATGGTTGTCTGGTGGATCGCGATGGCTCTCGTGGGTTTAGCGTGGATTGCCTTATGGACCCTGATCGACCCTCAGAAGAACACAAGATATGCCGGTAGGACGCCGTTCGTTCCGGCCATCGTTACGGCAGGGGCGATCGGCGTCCTGTTCGGCGTCATGTTCTGATTAGTTCGCGTTTTCGTTATTGTTCTTGTATTCGTCGCGAATCTGCCAGAATTCGTCTTCGGTTTCTACGAATTTCGTTTCACCGGTCTGCAGGTTGGTGGTCACGAAATACAGCCATTTGCCGGCAGGTGGGTTGACGGCCGCGGTAATGGCACCATCTCCCGGATTGCTGATCGGCGTCGGCGTAAGACCCTTATGAACGCGGGTATTGTAAGCATTGCTTTCGTCGGCCAACTGGTCATCGGTCAGCTGGCTCGCCGAAATGCCCAGCCCATAGGCCACTGTGGTGTCCATACCGAGCGCCATATCGGAGTCAATGCGGTTGAGGATCACCCTGGCCACCTGACCGTAATATTCCTCACTGCCCACCTCGGATTCGGCGATGGACGCGATGATGAGGATGCGCTGGCGTTCGCTGCCGGTCGGCACTCCGAGGGAGTCGAGTTTGTCGATTCGCGCGTCGACCATCTCCTTGATGATTTCCTGCGCGGATTTGCCCTGCACGTTGTAGGTTCCCGGTTCGAGCCAGCCTTCGAACTTGCCTCCGGCCTCACTCGGCAGTATGCCGGAGCCGCCACCGTCTATGACCTTCTGGAATTCCGAAACATCCATGCCTGATATCTCGGCCGCGTTGGCTATGACATCCGACACCCTCTCGCCGGCGCGGACCTGGGCGAATCCGCCGGCCTGCGACTGGTCGGAAAGAATCTTGACCACTTCGGACGCCTTCATATGCGTCTTCAACGAATATGCTCCCGGATACAAAGTGGCCCTAGCCGATCTCACGGCACCGGTAAAGGCATCCGCGGATTTGACGATATGCGCATCAACCAGATTCTGCGCGATTTCGACGGCACCTTGACCGCTTTCCACGATGAAAGTCACGTCTTCGTCTCCGGAACCGGAATAATCCGCTACCTGGATTTGCGAGTTGGAAGCAGTCACGGCTTTCCAATGCTTGATCAATCTCACACCGAACACGCCTGCTACCGCGATCAGAGCCAAAACAACCACAATCGCAATGGTTTTGATCACGCGGCGACGTCGCGCACGTTCTCGGCGCTTACGCATATCACGGCGTGATTCCGGAGGACGCGGAGGTAGGGTGTCGTCCGAAATCGCATTTCCTGACGAATCGACCCACTGCGCGTTGTCGGAAAAAAAATCATTCAGATCATCGGTCATCGTTTTCTCTTTTCTTACTCTTACATACGGTCCAACGCGGTCTGCAATATCACTACCGCCGACTGCTGATCCACCATCGGACGATGCCTGCGTCCGCCTATCTGCGCTTCGAACAGCTGCCGATGCGCCGTCACCGTGGTCAGCCGCTCATCTATGAATTCAATGGTGGGAACTTCCGTGAACGAATATTCCTCATCCTGTGCGGCCGCGCGCAACCTCTTCTCCAGATTCGCGGTCCAGCGTCGGGCCTTCTTCGCGCTTTTCCCTTCATCTCCGTTCAGCAGCAGCGGCAAACCAACCACCACATGATCCACCGATTCGTTCTCAATGACGTCGATCACATCATCCAATGCGCGGAAGGAATCACCATATACCTGGATATTGCCCGCGGGATGGGCAAGGGCGAGGCCCGGGTCGGACAATGCCAGTCCGACCCGGGCGTCACCCAGATCTATTCCAAGCCAAACCATGCTTGGAATGTCAGACCTTCATGGCCTGATTGGCCAGCGCCTCGAGAGCCTCGTCGATCTTCGTGGCGTCAGCTCCGCCGCCCTGGGCGAAGTCCGGCTTGCCGCCGCCACCGCCACCGAGGATCTTGGAAGCGCCGCGAACCAGATCGCCGGCCTTGATGCCCTGCTTGCGCGCGGCATCATTGGTAGCCACGGCGACCATCGGCTTGCCATCCTCGTTCACGCCCGCGAGAGCCACCACGACGGGGAATTCCTCTCCAAGCTGGCCACGCACATCCAGAACGGTCTTGCGCAGCGCGTCGAAGGAGCCGAAGTGGTCGACGTTCTTGGCCGCCACCTTGACCGCAGCGGCCGATGCCTTGGTCTCGGCCACAAGCGCCGGCACGGATGCCGCCAACTGGGATTCGTACATGGCCGCAAGACGTCGGTCGGATTCCTTGAGCTTGGCCAGCAGGGTATTCACTCGTTCGGCAAGCTCGTCGGGACGCGCGTTGACCATATCGGAGAGCTGGGAGACCAGAGCGTGCTCACGGGCGTTGAACTCGTAGGCGCTCTGTCCGACCACCGCGTCGACACGGCGCACACCGGAACCGATGGAGGCTTCGGACATGATGTTGATCGCGCCGATCTTGCCGACGTGGTCGATGTGGGTGCCGCCGCACAGCTCACGGCTCCAGCCGTCCTCACCGATGGACACGACTCGCACGACATCGCCGTACTTCTCGCCGAACAGGTGCATGGCACCCAATGCGATGGCGTCGTCGAACTTCATCTCCTGGGTGGTTACGGCAAGGTTCTCGCGCAGCTTCTCGTTGACGCGCGCCTCCACAGCGTTCATGGCGTTCTTGCTCGGAGCGCTGGACCACTGGAAGTCGAAGCGCAGACGGTTCGGGGCGTCTTCGGAGCCACGCTGGGTCGCTTGCGGACCGAGTTCCTCGCGCAGGGCCTTGTGCACCATGTGGGTGGCGGTGTGCGATCGCGCGATCGCACCACGGCGTTCGAGATCGATGTTGGCGTTGACTTCGGCGCCGACCACCAGAGTGCCTTCGGTCAGGCGGCACTGGTGCACGATAAGGTCCTTGATGGGCTTCTGCACATCGTCGACCTCAAGCACGGCTCCGTCGTCGGAGAGAATCTCACCCTGATCGGCGAGCTGGCCACCGGACTGCGCATAGAACGGGGTGCGGTCCAGAATGACCTCGATATTGGCCGGACCGGTCACCGCTGGGACGGAACCCTTGCCTTCCTGCATGATGCCGAGCACCTTGGCGCGAGCGGACATGTCGGTGTATCCGAGGAAGTCGATCGGCTGCAGAAGGGTCTTCTTGAAGTCGTCGTACACGGAGAGATCCACGTTATGGCGCTTCTTGAGGGCGTCCGCGCGGGCACGGCTCTTCTGCTCGGCCATGAGCTCGCGGAACTTGGCTTCGTCGACCTTCACGCCCTGGTCCGCGGCCATCTCAAGCGTGATCTCGATCGGGAATCCATAGGTGTCGTGCAGCTTGAACGCGTCTTCGCCGGAGACGAAGTCGGAACCGGCCTGCTTGGCCTTGGACACGGCCATATCGAAGATCTCGGTGCCGGATTCGAGGGTACGGCGGAACGCGTCCTCCTCGCCGTATGCGGCTTCGGAAACGTCATGGAAGGTCTCGTTGAGTTCCGGATAGCTCGGCTCCATGGCGGCCTTGGACGTCGGCAGAAGCGTCGGCATGACGGCCTCGGTCACGCCAAGCTCGCGCATGGCCTTGACGGTGCGGCGAAGCAGACGGCGAAGCACGTAGCCGCGGCCATTGTTGGACGGGCGCACGCCGTCAGACATGATCATCAGTGCGGAGCGCACGTGATCGGCCACGATGCGGAAGCGAACATCCATGGCTTCGTCGTCGCCGTAGGTGCGGCCGGACAGCTTCTGGGCCGCTTCGATCACGGGGAAGACCTCGTCGGTCTCGTAGATGTTCTGCTTGCCCTGCATCAGGTAGGCAAGGCGTTCCAGACCAGCGCCCGTGTCGATGTTCTTGTTTTCGAGCTCGCCCACGATATGCAGGTCCGTCTTGGACTTGACGTTGTCGACCTCAAAGTTCTCGAACACGAGATCCCAGATCTCGATATAGCGGTTCTCGTCAGCAATCGGACCGCCCTCGACACCGTATTGTGGGCCGCGATCCACGTAGATTTCGGAGCACGGGCCGCCGGGTCCGGGGCCGCCGGTGGTCCAGAAGTTGTCTTCCATGCCCATGATCTGAATGTGCTCGGGATCGACGCCTTCGTTGCGCCACAACGAGCGGGCTTCCTCATCATCGGTAAAGGTGGTCATCCACAGCTTCTCGGGGTCGAAGCCGTAGCCACCCTTGTCCTGCGGGGTGGTCAGCAGCTCGTAGGCGTAGTGAATCGCCTCTTCCTTGAAATAGTCGCCGAAGGAGAAGTTGCCGAGCATCTGGAAGAACGTGCCGTGACGTGTGGTCTTGCCCACCTCGTCGATGTCGAGGGTGCGCACGCACTTCTGGTTGGATGCCATGCGGCTCTTCGGCGGGGTCTGCTCTCCCATGAGGTACGGAATGAACGGGACCATGCCCGCGATGGTGAACAGCGTGGTCGGGTTCGGTGAGATCAGTGATGCGGAAGGCACGACGAGATGGTCGTGCTTTTCGAAATAGTCAAGATAGCGCTTCGCGATTTCAGAAGTGCGCATATGAGATGAGCTCCTTTATTGTCGGAAGGCCTTATGCCTTCCAAGCATGTTCGTTGGTGTTTCCGAATGGTCCGTATGTCTGGCGGATCAGTTGATCGTGTCCGCGTACTTGGTGTTGAGTTCGGCCTCACGGGCTCGGCGTGTGGCGTTGAACTCATTGACCAGACCTTCAAGTGTGCGCATGGTCACATGGTCCTGATCCGGACCGAGGAGAAACTCCCGTGCGACGGCGGGCGTATTGGCCCTGACATACGCCTGCGCTTTGGTGACGGACACCACACCGATGCCCACGCCGATCGCAATCCAGAATAGACGTTTGAACATCACTCCCCCTTGTTAACCGTGGAACGGTTGATGTTCTGCTGGTTCAGGAACGATTGTGCCGTGGATTTCAGCGCGTAGACGGTCGATGCCACCTTGATGACCGGCTTGCCCAGGAACGACCCGTACAGGTCGGTGAGGGCGCCGACATTGGTGGCCGTAGTGGATGCGGCCGCGGAAATCTTGTTGACGTCCTCCAGTGATTTGTTGACTTGCTGGACGGTGGTGACGCCCTCATCAAGCGCAGGAATCGCATGGTCGCCGGTGGCCTTGACGGTTTCGGCGATCTGGTCGAACAGCTTTCCGAGACGAATCAGCGGGTAAATCATGAAACCGGCGAGGATCGCGAACGCGATAGCCGCGATCAGACCGGCGATTTCTCCAACACCCATCTTGTACCTCTTTTCAGCTCCGCGGTGTTCCGCGAACACAATACCTGCACAACAGTAGTGAAAAGCCCCGACTGAAGGCAAATCACACGGAGGATTCTCACTGGTTATATGCGATGATTTCGATGGCCTGGTCCAGCGGCTTGCTCGTGTCGAAATCGAGGCTGGTCACCGACCCGTTGGCGGGCCTCTCGCTCAGGTCGTATCCGGCCGGCGCGAAACGGTGCATCAGACTCAGCAACGTATTGCCGTGGGAGATCTGCAATATATCGTCGCCGTCCTTGAGGTCCGGATTGGAAGCGATCAGAGCGAATCCTTCCTCCACACGGGCCCAGTACTGCGCGTCCGATTCGGCGTCATGGAACGGATCGGCCTCCTTGAGGAAGTCTCTGGTGGCTCCCAAACCGTATTTGGACACGATGTCATTGTAGCTCTTCGCACCGTGGGGTCCTCCGGCCGCGGTCCAGGCCATGGACATGTCCTGCCCTTCGAAATATCCGTAGAACTGCTCCCGGAAATGCATGTCGTCGTGCAGTTTCGGACGTTTATGCCCTGCGGCCTCGTTGACGTCGAGAATGCGCACCGCCGTCATCTGCGCGCGCGTGGTGTCGGAACAATAGGCGGCGGCGAAATCGTAATCCTTCAGTTTGGCGGCGGCCTTGTCGGCGTCCGCGATCCCCGATTCGGTCAGTGGAGAATTGGACCATCCCTGAAGACGGTTGTACCGATTGAAGAAGGTCTGTCCGTGCCGGACGAGATGAAGATGAAGCAACATGGTTTACATGGTACCCGCCATCCCGTGCAAAACCTAGCGTTTAAGAAAACGGCACATACCCAATGCACTACGATTGTGGTATGCATCACTTCATTTCTCGTTGGTTGGTCCTCACCATAGCGGCCGGGGTCATGGTCGCGTTGCTGCCCGGCATGCATGCCGTCGGGGATCCGCCCGTTCTCGGCATTGCGGCATTTTCGCTTTTCCTCGCGTTGATCAACGCGTCCATCAAGCCGATCGTCCATGCCATCACGTTGCCGTTCTCGATACTGTCGTTGGGTCTTGTGGCTCTGATCATCAACTGGATGTTCATGCAGCTGGCCTCCTGGCTGGCTTTGAGCATGTTCGACGTAGGGGTCACCATCGATGGTTTCTGGTGGTCGGTGATCGGTTCGCTGATCATGTCGATCGTGTCCAGCATTGTCGGTGGGATCCTCGGCGATTGAGCGTTGTGCTGTTCCGCATAAACCCGTCAATACGGCACCGGAACAGCACCAGAATAGCGAAGAGCCTCGCAACCGTAACGATTGCGAGGCTCTTGCTGTATGTCCTTATACTGTATGTTCTTACAGTATGTGAATCCAGATCAGCGGGCGTAGAATTCGACCACGTACTGGATGTTGACCTGCACCGGAACTTCCTCGGCTTCAGGCTTGCGAGTCAGGGTGGCCTTCAGGGAAGGCAGGTTGACGTCCAGGTAGCCCGGGACCGCCGGCAGCACGTCACGGTGCACGCCTTCGGCAGCGATCTGGAACGGAACCATGGTCTGGCTCTTGGCCCTGACCTGAATGGTCTGGCCAGGCTTGACGCGGTAGGACGGGCGGTCGACGATGTTGCCGTCAACGAGGATGTGACGATGGACCACGAACTGGCGGGCCTGGGCGGTGGTGCGGGCGAAGCCTGCACGCAGAACCAGGGCGTCGAGACGGGTCTCGAGGTCGGTCAGCATGGCGTTACCGGTCTGGCCGGCGGTGTGGGTAGCCTTCTCGTAGGAAGCGCGGAGCTGCTTCTCGGAGACGCCATACTGAGCGCGAAGACGCTGCTTCTCGCGCAGACGCACTGCGTAATCGGATTCAGTGCGACGGCGGGTGCGGCCGTGCTCACCCGGAGCGTACGGACGCTTTTCGAAAATGCGCTGAGCCTTAGGGGTCAGAGCGATGCCGAGGGCGCGGGAAAGGCGCACCTGGCGGCGAGAACGCTGAACGTTCGTCATTGGTTTAATCCTTTGTTTGTTCTGTCGTTGTCTGAACGGAACGCATATCGGTCGCCCGACATGCGCTGAGCCAGCCTCTCCAGTGCTTCTTCGTGCATAGCACGAACGACTTGGACCCAAGTCTTTCGACCCGGACCCGTCGCCGACCCACTGATGGGCCAAGGCTCCAGACGGCACACGCCCATTCGAGCGCACACCAATCATCAATAATACACATGAGGGCGGGACTATCAGCAAGTCTCGCCCTTCATCGGCATGTCATGACGCCATTGCCCGTTTATTCCTCGCTCAGCACTCCCCTGTCCATGCGGTACGTACGGTCCACATATGTGAGCGCGTCGGGATCATGGGTGACCATCAGCACGGCGGTTCCGTCGTGCGCTACCTGTCGCAGCAGTTGCATGACGATGGCCGTGCTCTGCATGTCCAAATCTCCGGTGGGTTCGTCCGCTATCAGGAGTTTCGGATCGTTCATCAGCGCGCGTGCGATCGACACACGCCGCATCTCGCCGCCCGACAGTTCCTTCGGATAGCATTCCGACAGGTCGTCCACCTGCAGTTTGGAAAGCAGTTCGTACGCACGTTCCGTCAAATGGTCGTCCTGGGCGTGCCTGCTTGGTTCCCGCGGCGCGGCTATGACATCGGGAAGCCCGTCATCTACCTGTGTGCGAACGACATCCACATCGGACAGTCGCGTATTCGCCACATCGGTATCGTCGCCACGCATGTCTTCGGAACGGTCCGATGGCCGCATCACCGCGGGCAGGATCACATTGTCAAGTGCTGTGAGGTTCGGCAGCAACGTTTGGCTTTGTGTGACGAATCCGATTGTACGATTGCGCATTCTGGACATGTCACGGTCGCTCAACGTAGTGACGTCTTCGCCTTCAATCATGACGTTGCCCGACGTCGGTTTGAGCAGGCCGGTGATGAGGTTGAGCATGGTGCTTTTCCCATTGCCGGAGCGTCCGACTATGGCCACGAGCTCGCCTGCCTTCAGCGTCAGGTTCACATGATCCACGGCAGCGAACGGCCTGCCCCTTCTGGTGAATTCCCGGGTCAGATCTTTCACTTCAAGAATGATGTCATCGGACATGTCACTCACCTTCCCTGAGTGTCAGATAGGTTTCCGGAGTGGACAATCTCACCGCCGTGGCGATCGATGCGAGCACGCCCGTGAATACCGCGAACACGATGCTCACCATGATCAGCGCGACCACATTCCACACGTCGGTCTGCAGATACGGCAGTTGAAGCTGTTTCCCTATGAGCGTGCTGAACGGGAATATGGCCAGTGATGCCGCGGCTATGCCGACCGCCCCTCCCAATGCGCCGATCAGAACGGATTCTTTGACGATGATTCCCACCAGCGTGGCACGGTCGGCGCCCATGATCCGGTATGCGGCGAATTCGCGTTTACGTTCGTTCATGGCCGATGAGAACACCGCTATCAGCACGATGAGTCCCATCATCCAGAACACCGCCACGAACAGGGTCACATATTTGACGATGCTGTTCAGGCTTGATTTCGTGGTGGCTGTGATTCCTCCCGGATACACGTATCCGAGTCCTTCAAGCCCTGTGGTCTTCTCTATGTTGGACGCCACCTGTTGCGCCGAATAGCCGTCCTTGACCTTGATGAGCACTGAGGAGATGGCCTTGTCGGCGTATTCGGTCGGGATTGCGGGATGCCCCACCTTGGCGGAATAGCCTACGACATCCGGCACGGTATCCATGTTCACGAAGACCGAGTTGTCCAACGAGGTTCCCGTATTCGCCAGCTGCGCGGCCACAGGGAATTCATGCCCGTACAGTTTGACCGTGTTGTTGCCCGATACGTTGATGCCTGATCCGGCTATGATCTGCCCCCGCTCCAGCGTTCCGTCGAATTGCGACGATATCCAGGGGGTGATCACGAAATCGGTGTTCGGATTGAAGCCGATGATCTGCACTTTCTCATCGCAGCATGCCGCGGCCAGCGAGGAGATGTAGGCCTGCACGGTGAGTTCCTCGATGCCGTCCGCTTCGGCCACCTGCTCTTCGATGTTATTGGTGAAGTAGAAGGTGCTGGCCGACCCGTCGGTAAGCAACGCCTCGGCTTCGGTTTTGGTGTTCTGCGGAGTGACCATGAGGTCCGCGCCCATGCGTTCCTGCATGCTGTTGAGTCCGGCCTTGAGGTTCATGGACAGCAGCGAACCACCATAAAAGGCCACCGTGAGCATGGTGACGACGACGACCAGCGCCGCCGTGCGGAAAGGCTTACGTCGGAGATTGGCCAGCGGCAATCCGGCAAGGGTGATATGCGGCATGTCAGGCACGCTTCGACGGCTTGGCATCCAGATACGCGGCAAACGCGGACACCGCGATCAGCAGCGCACCGAGCACGATCAGCACGGGCATGGTCACCATATGACAGTGCATCATGGCTCCCTTGCACACACCGATCAGCATGGTCGGCACCGCGATGGTCAACGCGCCGAGCACCATGTTGGAAATGCTGATTCCGGCACGGGTCTTACCGTCAAAAAACAGTCCGACCACGGCCAGCAACGCGATCACCACGCCGATGCCCAATTCCGCCTGCGCCGTATAATGACAGGCCATCGGAGTGTCTCCGACTTCGCACACATGGGCGAACGTCTGCGGCCCGACGGCAATCAGCACACCGAATACGATTTGCGGAATGGCTGCGAAAAGCTTCTTGTTCATGGCTTCCTCTCTATTGCAACAAACACGGCGATTATTGCAGTGTTGCCGGCAAAAGAAAAGTCTTGATTTTCCGCACCACTTATGCTACTGAGCCGTCAAACGGACGATTTCACAGTTTCTCGATGGGTGCCACGCGCAGCATCAGCCGTTTGACGCCATCGCCGCCGAAGTCGACGGTAATCACGGAATTCACGCCTTTGTCTTGCGTGCCGACGACGGTTCCCAATCCGTAATGATCGTGCGTGACCTTGTCTCCGATGTGGAAATCCGCGATATCCAGCCCGTTGTTCTTCTTCAACGGATCTACCGGCGTACCCTTCGTCAGATCTCTCGGTTTGGTTCGACGCGTGCTCACCTTGCCGGATTTGCCCGTGGATTTTCCACTCGAACCGTAGGAGGACGATCCATACGAACCATACGAAGACGACCCGTACGAGGATTTGCCGGAACCATACGAAGAACCGTAAGACGAGCTATACGACGTTTTCTTTCCCCGATTCGAGGAACCATAGGAG
The DNA here is from genome assembly GCA_963595445.1 of bacterium. Lineage (GTDB taxonomy): Bacteria > Actinomycetota > Actinomycetes > Actinomycetales > Bifidobacteriaceae > Bifidobacterium. The sequence continues at coordinate 10,794 of CAVBHJ010000020.1, read as the reverse complement.
GACGATCCATACGACGAACCGCCATACATGGGCCCTCCGAACGAAGTCGAACCGAAATCGCCGTCATCCTCCCAACCGCCGAACTCATCGTCGTCGAAACCGCTCTGCCAGCCGGAACGCATACGCTCCACCCCGGCTTCACGTCTCTTCCAATCAATCAGCTCGTCCGGAATCTCATCCAGAAACTGGCTCGGCAACATATCAGCGGACTGACCCCACTGTGCGCGCATGGCGGATCTCGTAACATACAGACGACGCTTGGCACGGGTAATGCCCACATACGCCAAACGACGCTCCTCGGAAAGCTCGCTCGCATTCTCCATGGCACGCTGGTGCGGGAACGTGCCCTGCTCCATTCCGGTAAGGAACACGTACGGATATTCCAAACCCTTGGCGGTATGCAACGTCATCATCGTCACCTTGCCGGAGTCCTCATTCTCCCCCGGCAACTGGTCGGAATCCGCCACCAAAGCGGTCGTCTCCAAAAACGCTGACAACGTGGCGTCCGCGGTATTCTGTTCGAACTCAGCCGCAACGGATTGCAACTGGGAAAGATTGTCGATCCTTGACGCATCCTGCGGATCCTCGGAACGTTGGAGCTCCTCCAGAAGACCGGTCTTGGAAAGCACCTCGGCAACCACTTCGGACGGCTTGGAATCATGGTCCCGCGCAAACCGCGAAAGCTCATGCATCAGATCGCGGAAAGCGCCCAACGGCTTGGCGGTACGGCCCGTCATGCCCTCAATCTGCTCCATATGCTCCACACCATCAAAGAACGTCGTCCCGTGGGCATCCGCATACGAAGCGATCAGTCCCTCGGCACGCGCGCCCAAACCACGCTTCGGCACATTGAGAATACGCCGCATATTCACATTATCCGCAGGATTCACTATCGCCTGCAGATACGCAAGCGCATCCTTGACCTCCCTGCGTTCATAGAACTTGGTTCCACCGACCAGCTGATACGGCAGACCAGCCTTGATCAGCGCCTCCTCCAGCGAACGCGACTGCGCATTGGCGCGATACATAATCGCGATATCGCGGTACGCCACCGCTTCCTCATTATGAATCCGGTTGATCTCACTCGCGATCCACCCGGCCTCCTGCTGCGCATTGTCCGCGGCATAACCGACGATCTTGTCTCCCGCACCAAGAGCGGTCCACAGCTTCTTCGGCTTGCGATTCTCGTTTTTCGCGATCACCGCATTCGCGGCATCCAGAATCGTCTGCGTGGAACGATAGTTCTGCTCCAGCATGATGGTCTTCGCGTTCGGGAAATCCTTCTCAAAATCCTGAATATTGCGAATATCCGCGCCACGGAACGCATAAATGGACTGGTCGGAATCACCCACGACGGTGATCCATGACGGGCCGACCTTGCCTGCGCCACTCATTGCGGGGTCGGGCTGCTCACCGGAATCAATACCGCTCAATTCACGTACCAACACGTACTGCGCATGATTCGTATCCTGATACTCGTCGACGAAAATGTAACGGAACCGATGACGGTAATACTCCCCCACCTGCGGACAACGCTGGAACAGTTCCACGGTACGCATGATCAGATCGTCGAAATCGACGGCGTTCGCCAAAGCCAGACGATGCTGGTATTCGGCATACATGACGGCAACAAGCTCCTCGACATCGCCATCCGTAACCCTATAGCCGCGAACGCCAGGCTGATAATCGCAATTCACCGCCTTCAGCTGATCCCTCCAGCCGGTCAGCGCGTTCTTGCAATCGGAAATCCTGCCAAGGATCATACGCGGCGTATACCGCTTCATGTCAACGTTCAAATCGGCGCCGATGAGTTTGATCAGTCGCTCGCTGTCGGCTGTGTCGTATATGGAGAAACCTGATTTAAGGCCGATTTGGTCGCCATCCCTTCTGAGGATGCGTACGCAGGCGGAATGGAAGGTGGAGATCCACATGTGTTCGGCTTCCGGTCCGACGAGTGCCGCAAGTCGTTCCCGCATTTCCGCCGCGGCCTTGTTGGTGAAGGTGATGGCGAGGATGCTGCTGGCCCAGAAGCCATGCGCCAGAAGCCATGCGATGCGCCTGGTGAGCACTCTGGTCTTGCCCGAACCGGCTCCCGCGCCGATGAGCAACGCCTGCCCGTAGTATTTGACCGCTTCCTTCTGCTGCGGGTTGAGGTCTTCGATCAGACTTTGAGGATCGCATAAAACGGGTTCCATATGCTGCTCCACTGGTTCTCTTCCCTCCCGACATCGTGTATTTGCGGAATACATGTTTACCACACGTGCCGGTCAGAGTCCGATAGGCTGGTCAATCGAAGAGCGTACGCTAACCCCATGGGTCTTGCGTGAACAAGCCAACGTCGTCTTTGCAAAACTACCGATTAAGGAGATTTCATGAGGGAACTCGAAGAACGGATCAGAACACAGGGCATCATCAGGCCTGGCAATGTGCTCAAGGTGGACGCGTTCCTCAATCATCAATGCGATGCCGCGCTGTTCGATCTTATGGGAAAGGCCTGGGCCGAGCATTTCCGGGACAAGCCCATTAACAAAATCCTGACCATCGAAGCATCGGGCATCGGCATCGCCTGTGTGGCAGCACGCCACTTCGGCTACGTGCCTGTGGTATTCGCCAAGAAGACGCAATCCCTCAACCTTGATGACGACCAGTATGCCACGACCGTGTACTCCTACACCAAGCAGAAAACGTATCCGATCATCGTTGCCAAGCGTTTTCTCAATGAAGGCGACCACGTTCTGATCATCGACGATTTTCTTGCCAACGGCAAGGCGTTGTGTGGCCTGATTGAACTGTGCGATGCCGCCGGCGCCGTGGTGGAGGGCATCGGCATCGCTGTGGAGAAGGGCTTCCAGGGTGGTGGCGACGAACTGCGTGATGAAGGATATGACGTTGATTCGCTGGCGATCGTGGAATCGATGGATTGCGAGACGGGTGATATCAAGTTCCGCGCCTGATCGTTTCCATATCAGGGCAACAATGCGAAGGAGCCGCTTCCTCCGACCGTTGGCTGAGTTTCCTCAGCTTCACGATCAGGGGGAAGCGGCTCCTTGCTGTTGAACGCTAATCTCATTTGTTGCGACTAGCGTTCAGAACGGTCTCACTTGGAGAAGACGTTGCCGTAGGAGTCTTCGCCGGCCTCTGCGATGGCCGCGGACTTGCGGGCGATTGCCAGCTCCTCGTTGGTCGGGATGACGCAGATGGTGATTGCGGAGTCCGGGGTGGAGATGATGCGCGGTTCCTTGGAACGGGTGGCGTTCTTCTCCTCGTCCAGCTTGACGCCGAACGGAGCGAGCTTGTCGCACACTGCCTTACGCACGATGTCGTCGTTCTCGCCAACGCCTGCGGTGAAGGTGATCACGTCGACGCCACCCATCTGGGCGGTGTAGTTGCCGATGTAGCCGACGATACGGTGCACGTAGACGTCGAGGGCCAGCTTGGCATCCTCGTTGCCTTCGGCTATCAGACGATGCACTTCACGCAGATCGCCGTAGCCGGTCATGCCCATCATGCCGGAGCGCTTGTTGAACAGGGCATCCAGCTCGTCCACGTTCATGTGGGCGTTACGGATCAGGTGGAACACCACTGCCGGGTCGATGTCGCCGGTACGGCCGCCCATCATGAGACCTTCCAGCGGGGTCAGGCCCATGGACGTCTCAACCGGCTTGCCGGAGACTTCGGCGGAAGCGGAAGCGCCGTTGCCCACGTGCAGGACGATCTGCTTGAGGCCTTCGGCCGGCTTGCCGACGACGGACGGAACCACGGAGGAGATGAACTCGTGGGAGGTGCCGTGGGCGCCATAACGACGGATGTGGTACTGCTCGGCGATCTCCTTGTTCAGCGCGTAGGTGCTGGCGGCCTTCGGCAGCTGGAAGAAGAAGGAGGAATCGAACACGAAGATCTGCGGAACGTCCGGCAGCAGAGCGCGCATGACTTCCGCGCCCTTGGCCTCCGGTCCGTTGTGCAGCGGAGCGAGAACGGCGAGGTCCTTGACCTGGTTGATGGTCTTGTCGGTGACCAGTGCCGGGTTCGGGAAGAGGGAGCCGCCCTGGACCACGCGGTGGCCGACTGCCACGATGCCGGCTTCAGCCAAGTTCGGGCCGAACTCGTCGAAGAAGCCGAGAACGCGCTTCAGACCCTGCTCGTGATCGTGAATCGGCTCTTCCAGCTCATGCTTCTCACCGTTGAATTCGTGCTTGTAGTGGCCGTCAACCGGCTCGCCGATCTTCTCGACCAGGCCGGAAGCGATACCTTCACCGGTTTCAAGATCAACCAGCTGATACTTGATAGAGCTGGAACCGGAATTGATGACAAGGACGGTTTTCGCCATTGTGGGCATCCTCCATGTGTTAATCGATGTGCCGCTTTCGCGACTTTCCAAAACCTTAGATTACTCTTTGCTTGCTACAAATTGCCGTATTACTGGGCTTCGATGGCCGTCAGCGCAACCGTGTTGATGATGTCCTGCACGGTGGCGCCTCGGCTCAGGTCGTTGACCGGACGGTTCAGCCCCTGCAGCACCGGGCCGACTGCGACTGCACCGGAGGAACGCTGCACGGCCTTGTAGCCGATGTTGCCGGCACACAGATCCGGGAAGACGAACACGTTGACGTGTCCGGCCACGGCATCTCCCTTGGCCTTGGTTGCGGCGACGGACGGAGACCATGCGGCGTCGAACTGGATGGAGCCGACCACCGAAAGTTCGGGAGCCTTGTCCTTCACGATGGCGGTGGCTTCCTCAACAAGGTCGACGTCCGGGCCCTTGCCGGAACCGAGCGTGGAATACGAAAGCATACCGACCTTCGGGTCAAGCCCGAACGCCTGTGCGGTCTGCGCGGACTGAATGGCGATTTCGGCCAGCTGTTCGGCGGACGGATTCAGGTTGATGGCGCAATCGGAGAACACAGCCACATGATCCTTGAAGCACATGAGGAACGCGCCGGACACCAGGGACGTGCCGGGCTTCGTCTTGATGACCTGCAGTGCGGGACGCACCGTGTTCGCAGTGGAATTCACGGAACCGGAGACCAGACCGTCGGCCATGCCGAGCACTACCAGCATGGTACCAAAATAGCTGTCGTCGGTCAGCTGCTTGCGTGCCTGCTCTTCGGTCATGCCCTTCTTGGCGCGCAGCTCGCACAGCTTGGCCACCATCGGGGCGAGCACTTCCTCATCATCCTTGGCCTGGAACTTAGCCTTGGAAAGGGACTTGAGTCCGAGCTCCTCGCCGCGGGCGAGAATCGCGTTTTCATCGCCGACGATGATCAGGTCGACGATATCGCGCTCCAGCAGGTAATCTGCGGCCTTGATGATGCGGTCTTCCGCACCTTCCGGCAGAACGATGGTCTTCTTGTCGGCCTTCGCCTTGCCCAGCAGGCTGTACTGGAATGCGTACGGGGTGGTCGGTGCTTCGAAGGGGGCTTCGATGGCCGCCACCAGTTCGGCGGTGTCGACGTTTTCGGCGAATGCCGCAGTCGCCTTTTCCACGGCACCTTCCTCGTCGAAGTCAACGGCGGGAAGTGTCCAGACCGGCACTACGTAGTCTGCGAATTCCGCCTTGAGTGGTTCGACCTGCTCGTCGGCACATCCCGTAACGAACACGCCCTGCACCTTGCTGCCGGCCTCTTCGATAACAACCGTGGAGGCTTCGACGGTTGCCTTGACCTGTTCCGGGGTGCGGTTGATGGTGCACACGGCCAACAACACCGAAGACATCAGATCTGCCGCGACATCCGCGTTGAAGGAGAAGATGGCCGGATCATTGATGGCGGACCTATCCGTACCGACGATCACCATCGCTTCCGGTTCGGCGGCTTCGACGGCCTGGGTGTAGGCTGCCACGATGTCGGCCCTTGAGCCATCCTTGTCGGCACGTGCGCGCTTCGGGCAAACGCCGACGGACTGTTCACGGGTAAGACCTGCGTTGCTTGCGGCAATCAGCGTGTCGGTGAAGGTGTCTTTCCTACATACTGCCGGGCGGAAGACGCCTGTTTTCTTCACGGAAGAGAGGGCTTGAGTTACGCCGAGCGCCACAACGTTGCGGCCGTTCGCTGCCTCTGGACTGATGATGGTGATGCTGGTAAGACTCACAGTGTCTTCTCCTATTCGTTTGTTCAGTGTGCGTGACTGCATTGTTCGCACCATCAGCAATTCTAATGTGCGATTCATGGCAAACACACGTCTTCATTCTGGGAGTTTAGTGATTTATCTTACGTGCAAAATGTAAAGGCCTCTGGGAAACGAATTTCCCAGAGGCCTTTATTCAAGCAATCAGGCTATATTGCCTAGGCTCACTCGTTATCGCCAGCGGTTGCGGCGGTAGCGGAGACAGCACCCTGCTTGTTGGTGTTGACACCGGAGTAGACCCAGTCGGTGTAATCCGGGTGATCGTAGCCGTTGTCGACTGCGAACTGGAAGGCTTCCTGACGGAAGGCCTCGAGCTCGTCGATCTTCTCGGCGTACTTGTCGGCATCGATCATGCGCAGAGCTTCGGCAACGAGCTCGTAGCGGTCGATGTTGTTCACGCGAACCATGTCGTACGGGGTGGTGGTGGAGCCCTGCTCCTCGTAGCCGTGGACGTTGAAGTTGTCGTGGTTCGGGCGATCGTAGATCAGACCACGCACGTCGCGGGCGTAGGAGTGGTAAGCGAACAGAACCGGCTTGTCCTCGGTGAACAGCTCAGCGAAGTCGGCGTCGGAGATGGCTTCGTCATTCTCCTTGGCGGACTGCAGCTTGACCAGATCCACAACGTTGACGACCTTGAACTTGATGCCCAGCTCGGTCAGCTTGTCGGCGGCGGCCATGAGTTCCTGAGCCGGAACATCGCCAGCGGAGGCGAGCACGATCTGTGCTTCGTCGTTGGACTTGGCGGTGGAGGCCCACTCCCACTCGGCAGCACCCTTCTCGAGCTCGGCGCGAGCTTCGTCCAGGGTCAGCCAGGTGGCGGCCGGCTGCTTGCCGGCGATGATGGCGTTGATCATGTTGGTGGACTTGTAGCACTTCTCAGCCACAGCGAGCAGCATGTTGGAATCCACCGGGAAGTAGATGCCGATCACGTGATCGTTGTTGAAGCACTTGTTCAGCAGGACGGAGGTGACACCCGGATCCTGGTGGGAGAAGCCGTTGTGATCCTGACGCCACACGTGGGAGGAGACGAGCAGGTTCATGGAGGAGATCGGCTTGCGCCACGGGATCTCGCGGACGGTAGCCTCGAGCCACTTGGCGTGCTGGTTCAGCATGGAGTCGATCACGTGCACGAAGGACTCGTAGGAGCTCCAGATGCCGTGACGGCCGGTGAGCAGGTAGGCCTCGAGGAAGCCTTCCATCTGATGCTCGGAGAGCTGCTCGGTGACCTGGCCGGTGACAGCCATGTGCTCATCAACCTGAGCGGACAGGTAGCCGGCGTCCCACTGCTTGTTGGTGACGTCGTAAGCGGCCTGCAGACGGTTGGAAGCGGTCTCGTCCGGTCCGAAGATACGGAAGGAGTCCGGGTTGTTCTTGATGATGTCGCGGGTGTAGACGCCCAGACGACGGGTAGCCTCGAGCTGGCCCCAGCCGTGGCCGAACTCGGCGACTTCCTTGACCTCGTAATCCTCGAGTGCCGGCAGAACCAGCTCTTCGCGGATACGGCCACCGTTGGCGTTCGGGTTCTCACCGATGCGCAGTTCGCCGGTCGGCATGAAGGCGGTGACTTCCGGCTTCACAGCACCGTTCTCGTCGAACAGCTCTTCCGGCTTGTAGGACTCGAGCCAGTTCTTGAGGACCTCGAAGTGGGCCTCGGTGTCGCGGGCGGAAGCCAGCGGCACCTGGTGGGAACGCCAGGAGCCTTCGGTCTTCTTGCCGTCGATGAACTTCGGGCAGGTCCAACCCTTCGGGGTGCGGAAGATGATCATCGGGTAGAACGGACGGGTCATGTCGTCGGTCTGAGCGGCGGCCTTGATGTCGCAGATCTCGTCGAAGACGGTCTCGAACAGGTCTGCGAAACGACGGTGGATCGACAGGTGATCCTCGTTGTCGAAGCCAGCGACGAACTCGTACGGCTCGTAGCCCATGCCGTGGAAGAACTCGTGCAGCTCTTCGTCGGAGATGCGGGCCAGCAGGGTCGGGTTGGCGATCTTGTAGCCGTTGAGGTGCAGGATCGGCAGCACGATACCGTCGGTGCGCGGGTTCACGAGCTTGTTGGACTGCCAGCCGGTAGCCAGCGGGCCGGTCTCAGCTTCGCCGTCGCCGACGATGGCCGGAACGAACAGGCTCGGGTTGTTCATGACGGCGCCATAAGCGTGGGACAGGGCGTAGCCCAGCTCGCCACCCTCGTGGATGGAGCCCGGAGTTTCCGGAGCGTAGTGGGACGGAATGCCGCCCGGGTAGGAGAACTGGCGGAAGAACTTCTGCAGGCCAGCTTCATCCTTGGTGATTTCCGGGAAGTACTCGGTGTAGGTGCCGTCCAAGTAGGACTGAGCGGTACCAGCCGGGCCGCCGTGGCCCGGGCCCATGATGATCACAGTGTTCTGCTGGTGATCAGCGATGAGACGGTTGATGTGGCCGATGAGGAAGTTCAGGCCCGGGGTGGTGCCCCAGTGGCCAACCAGACGGTGCTTGACATCTTCGCGGGTGAAGGGTTCCTTCATCAGCGGGTTGCTACGCAGATAAATCTGGCCGATGGAGAGGTAGTTGGCTGCACGCCAGTACTTATCCACGCCTTCGATAGCTTCCTCAGAAACCGGAGCGTTCAGCTTCTTCCAAGGGGTGCCAATAACAGGACTCGTCATGTGTACTCCTGTACTCCTGCACTGTGTTGTGCGATTGTTTATTTCCTTAGGTCCTGAGCGCCCGTAAAACCTTGAGGCTCAACGGATGACTCATTTCCAGTCACTTGTGCATATTACGGGAGCGGTGCGACTTTTGGCTGTTTTTTTGCGACTGTGTGCGTAAATGACACTATTTTGATAGGAAATGAACGTTTTTTTCGGGTTGTTTGTGAATACTGCACAGTAGATGAAAATGGCCTGTTTTTGGCTTAATTTCAACGAATTAAGGCATTTTCAACACAAAACCCACGTTCGTTTCACAATGTTCGGTTGCGGCGTGTTGTACCTTGTGCCGTAAGCAATTGTGAGGTTTGTTCATTCAACGTTAACAGTTCCCTTTTGTCGCCTTGCAACGCAACAATGGAGTGGTTATTATTGTCGGTTCTTGATACCTACATTTGTTCAAAGGGAGAGTGTTATGGCTGCAGGTCCTGTGCTCGTCGTCGATTTCGGAGCCCAGTATGCCCAGTTGATCGCACGCCGCGTGCGTGAAGCCAATGTCTATTCGGAGCTAGTGCCGCATTCCATGCCGGTCGAGGAAATGCTGGCCAAGGACCCCCAGGCCATCATTCTTTCCGGCGGCCCCGCTTCCGTGTTCGAGCCGGGTGCCCCGCGCGTGGACAAGAAGTTGTTCGAAGCCGGCGTTCCGGTGCTGGGCATCTGCTACGGCTTCCAGGCCATGGCCTACGCGCTGGGCGCGGACGTCGACAAGGCCGCGCTCGGCGAATATGGCAAGACCGAGACCGTCATCGACAAGTCCGAAGGCCTGCTGGAAGGCTCCCCTGCCGACCAGAACACCTGGATGAGCCACGGTGTGGCCGTCAAGACCGCCCCGGAAGGCTTCGAGGTACTCGCACACACCGAAGGCGCGCCCGTCGCGGCCATGCAGGACGAGTCCCGCAAGCTGTACGGCGTGCAGTGGCACCCGGAAGTCAAGCACACTCCCCTGGGCCAGACGCTCATCGAAACCTTCCTTCATAAGTGCGCCGGATTGGGCAACAACTGGGATGCCTCCAGCATCATCGAGGATCAGGTCAAGAAGATCCGCGAGAAGGTCGGAGACGCCCAGGTGATCTGCGGCCTGTCCGGTGGCGTTGATTCCGCCGTTGCCGCGGCCCTCGTGCACAAGGCCATCGGAGACCAGCTCACCTGCGTGTTCGTTGACCACGGTCTGCTGCGCAAGGGCGAGGCCGAGCAGGTTCGTCATGACTTCGTTGAGGCCACCGGCATCAAGCTGATCGCGGTGGACGCTTCCGAAGACTTCCTCACCGCGCTCAAGGGCGTGAGCGAGCCGGAGAAGAAGCGCAAGATCATCGGTGAGAAGTTCATCCGTACTTTCGAGAAGGCTCAGCGCCAGGTCATCGAGGAAGCCGGCGCATCCGGCAAGGAAGTCAAGTTCCTCGTTCAGGGAACCCTGTATCCGGACGTCGTGGAATCCGGCGGCGGAGACGGCGCGGCCAATATCAAGTCCCACCACAACGTCGGCGGACTGCCGGACGACATCAAGTTCCAGCTCGTCGAACCATTGCGCACCCTGTTCAAGGATGAGGTCCGCGCCATCGGCACCGAACTCGGCCTGCCGGACGAAATCGTTTGGCGTCAGCCATTCCCGGGACCGGGCCTGGGCATTCGCATCATCGGCGAAATCACCAAGGAACGCCTCGACCTGCTGCGCGAAGCGGACGCCATCGCTCGCGAGGAGCTTTCGAAGGCCGGACTGGACCGTGACATCTGGCAGTGCCCGGTCGTGCTCCTCGCCGACGTTCATTCCGTCGGCGTTCAGGGAGACGAACGCACCTACGGCTCGCCAATCGTACTGCGTCCGGTTTCTTCCGAAGACGCCATGACCGCAGACTGGTCCCGTGTTCCGTACGACGTGCTGGCCACCATCTCCACACGCATCACCAATGAATGCCGTCAGATCAACCGCGTGGTGCTCGACTGCACCTCCAAGCCGCCGGCAACCATCGAGTGGGAGTAATCAGAGGGC
>CAVBHJ010000019.1:0-47670 GCA_963595445.1 bacterium | reverse complement strand
TTGGCATATTTTGGCATAGGTGAGAGTAGTGTAGTGCGATGTTGTCCGCTTATGGCGGAATTTGCCAACAATCTTCTGAAAGTAAGAGAAGCAATAGAGGAAACTGCAGTGGAAATCACACTCTTTACCAAGCTTGCCGCGGAATTCGTCGGCACCGCCGTGCTGATGATCTTCGGTAACGGCGCAGTGGCGAACGTGGAACTGAAGAACACCAAGGGCCACCATGCCGGCTGGCTGAACATCGCCATGGGCTACGGCTTCGGCGTCATGCTTCCGGTGCTTATGTTCGGCGGCATCTCCGGCGCCCACATCAACCCGGCCATGACCATCGCACAGGCCGTCAACGGCATGTTCCCGTGGAGTCAGGTCCTGCCGTACATCATCGCCCAGCTGCTCGGCGCGGCCGTCGGCCAGCTCGTCGTGTATGTGACCTATTGGCCGCACTACAAGGACACCGAGGACGCTGGCGCCATTCTTGGCACCTTCTGCACCACCGATGCACATAACGACCGCATCAACTACTTCGTCAACGAGTTCTTCGGCACGCTCATGCTGGTGCTCGGCGCACTGTGCTGCCTTGAAATGCCGTGGGGCAAGGAAGACCATGCTGCCGCGTCCATCGTGGTCGGCTTCATTGTGTGGGGTCTTGTGACTTCCATGGGCGGCCCGACCGGCCCTGGCCTGAACCCTGCACGTGATTTCATGCCGCGACTGCTGCACGCCATCCTGCCGATTCCGAGCAAGGGATCCTCTCGCTGGAGCGAGGCATGGATTCCGGTCGTGGCTCCGATCGTGGGCGCCATCGTCGGTGTGTTCCTCTTCCAGACGCTTTTCGCAGGCATCGCCTGATAGCAATTCGATTGGCTGGGAATCCCGGCTTGAATGAGGAAGGTCCGTGGAATCTGATGTTCCACGGACCTTCCCGCGTTTATGGGCGTTTGAGATGTTCTCTGACGCTCGATTGCAGGCCGAAATATTCGTTGAACCGTTCCGTGCTGAGCAATCGGTCGGTGTGGTCCTCGCATAGTGCGCTCCAGCCGGCCTTGCGGAATTCGTGCAAAGCCTCACTGGCGTTCATGGGCCGTGGTTGCGAGGACTGCAGACCTTGCAGGCCAAGCAGCCATGCGCAGTATCCGACGATCCGTTCCGCTTGCACGCCGTTATTGCGCAGAATGCCCATGTCGAGCGACTTCTCGCGTTTGGCAAGCCTTTGACCGGCCGAATTGTCGATAAGCGGCAGATGCGTGTAGCGCGGTTGTACGTCCGTCGCGAATCCCGCTTCTGTGAGCTTGCCGCGAATGTATATCTGCAGTGCGTTCGACCGCAACAGGTCGCGGCCGCGTACGATATCGTCCACGCCCATCGTCAAATCGTCCACGACCACCACCAGCTGGTAGGAGAACAGGCCGTCGGCGCGGCGAACGATCGTATCTCCGATTTCGTGGCGCAGATCGAACGTTTGCCTGCCGAAAATCTCGTCATGGAAGGCGACGGACGCATGCGCGTCGGAGGGGAGCGCTATGCGCAGGGAATGACGGTCCCCGCGGTCGAGCCGTTCCTGCACCCGCTGTGGCTCGTGCATGGCCAAACGGCGGCAGGTTCCCGGGTAAACCATGAACCGGTCGCCTTCCTGCGGTGCGGAGGCCGCACGGATATCGGCACGCGAGCAGAAGCAGGGATATATCAGCGGTGAATCCTGTATGGCAGGCGAATCTCGTAGGCAGCGTAACGCCTCCTCGTATACCTCGTGACGTTGCGACTGGAAAACGGGCTTGCCGTCCCAATCCATACCGAGCCAACGCAGGTCGTCCATCATCGCATCGGCGGCTCCCGGAACGACGCGTGGTTCGTCGATGTCTTCCAAGCGCAGAAAAATCTCGTCTCCGCGCCCGCGCGCGGACAGCCAGGCGCCAAGCATCGCGTAAATATTGCCGATATGCATGCGTCCGGAAGGCGTGGGGGCAAAACGACCTGGCATGGATTCTCCTGAGTTCGGCGGGTAGTTCGATTGGTGTTCAAAATTCGGACACCCAGTGTTTCATTATATGGTGAGATTCCTTCTTTGATGGGTTTTCTTGCCTCAGGCTGTTACTATGCCCGAGTACGGTTGGTTTTGGGGGAAAACCGAACGCAGGGAAAACGCAAGAGCGTGATGAAACGATGGTGGAACATGGCGAGGAAAAAGTTCAGTCAGACGGAAATAGAATATTTGGGATCCTTACCGGCGGTGGAATCCGTTACCGAGAATCGAATCACGTATTCGCGTGATTTCCAGATCAACTGCATGAGTAGGTATCTGCAGGGGGAGCGTCCGAGCGCGATTTTCACATCTGCCGGATTAAGCCCGCTGGTGGTCGGTAAAAAGCGCGTGGAACGCAATATCGCGCGTTGGAAGTGCGACGACGGCATCATGGATCAGGCGAAGCGGATCAAAGCGCCCGGCATCACGCCGGTGGATGCGAAGAGCCACAGGGATGAGATTCGGGAAGGGCAGATTCAGTCGCTGATCTGCCAGGTGATCGCCCTGCGGGACCGCGTGGGAAGCTTGGAAGAGAAAATCAGGGAACTTTCCTCCTGAACGATTATCGGACGATTGCCAGTAAGGGGGTATGGTGGGTTTCTTTCACTCTGAAAACACGCGGAAAGCAAAGAAACCTTGTGCTTTTTACCTACTATCTGCTAAAAATAGGAGGTAGACGGAGTCTTTTGAAGTCCCCCTTCTACTACCGTCTGACATGAGCCCGTACATATGCCGGTTACTTTATCGCTTCACTTCAAGCCGGTCGTACGGGCTTCTTCATACTCTGGTAACGAAACCCGGTGAAGATTGGTGAAGTTCAGGAACCGGAAAAGTTGGGAACGTTGTTGTGAAGGTGACGCGATGACAGCATATATGGAGCATAAAGACCTCGCCAACGAGGTGATCGACCAAACCCGTGCGCAGCAGATTTCGGACGGTGTGCATCGTGTGCTGGACCGTATTCGCGAAGCTGAATCCGCAGCAGGGCGTGGTGAAGGCTCTGTGCGTCTGCTTGCAGCCACGAAAACGCGTGATGTGGGGGAGGTCATGGCCGCGATCGACGCGGGTGTACGCATGATTGGGGAGAACCGTCCGCAGGAGGTGACCGCCAAAGCCGAAGGGCTTGTAAAACTGTGTGCGGAACGCGGCTACGATTTGGGTGCCGGGGTGTCAGATACGGGACAGAACGTGGCTTTGGACGTGCCGCATATCCCGTTCCACCTGATCGGACAGCTGCAAAGCAACAAAATTGGCAAGGTGCTGCCATACGTCAACACCATCGAATCGGTCGATTCTCTGGAACTGGCCGAAAAAATCGCTCGCAGGGCGGTGGCGCGCGGTGTTACCGTGGGGGTCCTGCTGGAAGTCAACGAATCCGGTGAGGAGTCGAAATCCGGATGTGATCCGGCGCATGCCATCCGAATCGCACAGAAAATCGGCACATTGGACGGCCTTAAGCTGCAGGGGCTGATGACCATCGGCGCACACGTGACGGACGAAACCGTCATTCGCAAGGGATTCGAACATCTGCGCAAAACCCGTGACCTCATTGTGGCCTCCGGGGAGCCAGGAACGGGCGACTGTCGTGAACTCTCGATGGGTATGACGCACGACATGGAGCTTGCCATCGCGGAAGGCTCAACCATCGTGCGTGTGGGGACGGCCATTTTCGGAGAACGCGCGTTCATCTGAGTGTGGGGCGGGTCGGCGTAGACTGGCAAGCATGAGAATCGCACGTTTTTCGCATAATGATGTACCGCAGTACGCTTTCGTGCAGACCGACGAAAGCGACGGCAAGGATTACCTCGTGGCGCTCGACGGCTATCCGCTGTCCGGCAAGGCCGTTCAGCCCACCGGCGAGCGCTTTCCGGTTGACGGCGAAGGCATTCGTCTGCTTGCGCCGGTGATTCCTTCGAAGGTGTATGGTCTGGCTAAGAATTACGAGGCGCATGCGCAGTTCATGCATGAGGCTGGTCATTCCGATATCAAGCATGCTCCGGAGGATATGGTGATTTTCTCCAAGCCGAGTACTTCGGTGATTGGGCCGGATGATCCGATTGTGATTCCTTCGTATTCGAATGATATGAATTTTGAGCCGGAAGTGGCGTTGGTGATCGGGCGTATCGCGAAGAACGTTCCGGTGGAGAAGGCCATGGATTATGTGTTGGGCTTCACCTGCGTGAATGATGTTACGTTGCGTGATCTGCAAGGTTTGGATCCGATGTGGACTCGTGCCAAGGGTTTTGATACGGCGTGTCCGTTGGGTCCGTGGATTGTTACTCGTGACGAGTTTGATTGGCGTGATGCGAAGATTTCGTTCTCACTCAACGGTGAGGATGTTGAGATGGCTTCGGGTACCACGGCGAATCTGATTCATGGTATGCCTGAGCAGATTGCCGCGATTTCGAGTTTTTCGACGTTGCTTCCGGGTGATGTGATTTTGACTGGCACGCCGAATGCTTCCGGGCATCTTGATCCGGGTGATGAGGCTGTTGTGCGTGTCGAGGGTATTGGCTCGTTGCGTAATGTGGTGGTGCGCGGCTGATCTGCGGCTTATGTCGCTTATGCGGCTTGCATCGCTTGTGTGGTTGGCGGCTGTGTGGTTGGCGGCTGGCAGACTTTGATTGGGCCCGCCAGCCGCCTTTCTTGTGTTTTGGTCGCTTGACGACGCTTTACTTGAGCGCGTTCTTGACGTAGGTCGCGTCGACGAGCCTGGTGGCGTCCACGTTTTCTTCCACGATCTGCGCGGTGATGGCGGCCTTGTTGATGGCCGGCAGTGTGGAGGAGACGTAGTCACCAGTCAGCGCTTCCTCGTTGTCTTCCAGTCCGAAATACTTCACTCCGGCGAAGGCGGTTTCCAGATCGGCCTTCTTGGAACCGATGTTCTTTGCGATGATTTCCTGGGCGTCATCGGTGTTGGAGTTGTAGTAGTCGATCGAGTCGCCCCACGCCTTGGCGAGTTTGGTCATGGTGTCGGAGTTCGCGTCGATGAACTCGGTTTTGGCGACGAATACGTCGGAGATCAGGCCTTCCTTCTCGGAGCCGGTGTAAATGGTCTGCAGGTCGGCGTCCTTGGCCTTGGCTTCGGTGATGTACGGCTCGTAGGTCACCGCGACCGGCACTTTGCCGGCGATCACGGCGGCACCTGCGGCGTCGGCATCCATCGGCACCTTCTGGATGTCGTCGATGCTCATACCGTTCTGATCGAGCGCGTAGTTGAGCAGCAGGTCGCTGGTGGTGCCTTCCTCGTAGGCCACCTGCTGTCCCTTCAGGTCGGCGATGCTGCTGGCGGTCTTGGAGATGATCGCGTCGGCGGTTTCGGAGGCGTCGAGCAACAGCACGATCTTCGAATCGATGCCGTTTTCCTGAAGCTGCAGTGCGGTGTGGGAGGCCACGCAGCCGACGTTGATCTTGTCGGAGGCGAGTGCCGCGTTGAAGTCGGCGTCGGTATCGAAGCTGGTGATGTTGACGTTCAGATCGTACTTCTCGAAATAGCCCTTTTCCTGCGCGATGTACCACGGCGCGTAGCCGAGCCATGGTTCGACGCCGAGATTGATGGCCTGGCCGTCACCGTCGGCGGAGTTCGAGCTGGAGCCGCATGCGGAAAGTCCCGATGCGAGGAAGGTGATCGCCGCGGCCGCGGCCAAGGCCTTGAATGGTTTGTTCATGGTTGTTCCTCTCTTGTGTTTCTCTTGTTTTCTTGGGCGTTGCCCTTGAAGTGTGTGGCTATGGGTTTTGATGCGGGCCGTCGCACTCGTGTGCCCGTGTGCCCGGCTTGTGCGGGTGCGACGGGCTGGATGGCTGTTGCGTCAGTGCTGGTCGTGGATGAGGTTCCAGATTCGGCTGGAATACTGTTGGAACCGTTCGGTGGCGATCATGTCTTGCCTGCGCGGGCGCGGCAGGTCGATGCGTACCTCTTCGAGGATGCGGCCCGGCCTTGGCGAAAGCACGATCACCCGATCCGAGGTGAAGACCGCTTCGTCGATGTCGTGCGTGACCATCATCACCGTCATGCGGTTGGCTTCCCAAACCTGGGCGAGCAGCAGCTGCATCTCTTGGCGGGTGAGCGCGTCGAGCGCGCCGAACGGTTCATCCATAAGCAGGATTTCCGGCTTGTACGCCAGCGATCGTGCCAATACGAGCCGCTGCTGCATGCCTCCGGACAGTTCGTTGGGGAAGGCGTCTTCAAACCCGTCGAGCTTCACGTCCGCGAGACGTTGCCTTGCGATCTGCGCACGGTCGGACGGCTTGAGATTCCGGTCTTGTTTGAGTACGAATTCCACGTTTTTCTGGCAGCTCATCCACGGCAGCAGCGCCGGCTTCTGGAAGATGATTCCGCGGTCTCGGCCGGGACCGGTGATCTGCCGGCCGTCGACGAGCACTTGACCTTGCGTCGGTTCGAGCAGGCCGCCGATGATCGAAAGCAGCGTCGACTTGCCGCAGCCGGACGCGCCGACCACCGCCACGAATTCGTTTGGCTGGAAGTCGAGGTTGATGTCCTGCAACACGTTCAGTTCGCCGAAGGTCTGTGAGATGTTCTGAACGGAGATTTTCGCGTTGTCGCTCATCGGCGGCCCTCCCAACGGCTGAATGCGCGGTGCGCTATGAATCGCATCACTTGATCGAAGAACAGTCCAAGAATGCCCAGAACGATGACGTATCCGATGATCACGTCGGTGGCGAAGTAGCGTTGCGAGACGGTGATTCGGTAGCCCAGACCATTGGTGGCGGCCACGAGCTCGGCCACAACGAGCCAGGTCCACGCCCATCCGAGGCTGACGCGCAGGGCGTCCCAGATGCGCGGCATGGAAGCGGGGAACACGATACGCATGACTATGCCCATGCGGCTCATGCCCAGGGTCTCGCCGAATTCGATGAGATTGGCCGGCACCTGCATCACGGCGTCGCAGATAAGCAGCACCTGCTGGAAGAACGTGCCCATCCAGATGATGAGGAATTTCTGGAAATCATCGGTTCCCGCCCAGATGATGGTCAACGGGACGAACGCCACGACCGGCATGTAGCGAATGAAATCCATGAGCGGTTCCGCCGCGGCGCGGATCTTCGCATTGACGCCCATGCCGACGCCCAACGGCAATGCCATGGCGGTGGCGATCAGATATCCCACGGTTATGCGGTAGACGCTCACGCCGATGTCCTGCCAGAGCGTGCCATCGGACGACTGCTCGACCAGTGCCTTCACCACCGAGCTGGGGGAGGGGAGGAACAGCGGGTCCATCAGGCCCGTTTCCGTGACCGCGGCCCAAATGGCCAGCAGAACGCAGAAGGTGGACAGGCTGATCAGCAGCCCGAATTGCGGTTTGAGCGCAGAACGCAGACGCTTGGCCCGGCGCGGACGGCCGGTGGTTGCGTGTGGACTCATGGCGGGTTCTCTCATTCTCATTCGTTGTTTGCGATTGTCGGTTTGCCGCTTTCCCTCTTACGGTGGAAAGTTTGGTTGGGTCCTCGGCTGAGTTTGGTTGGCCTGCGGACATTGGAACTATATGACAGGAATTTTTACGGTTGTGTGTTCGGTGTGAAATATGGACGCCGGAACGCGATTTTCCGACCGTATGCGGATTTTCGGAACCAAATTTCAAAAGTTGAGTGATGTGCGCTCAACTTTTGGGAATAGAATGGCGGATAAGTCGGTTGAGCATATCAGACGACGACATATTGCGCCGGCCCGCAGGTCGACGCGAATCAGGAGGATGATATGGAACAGAAGTTCACCACAATGGCGCAATCCGCGATCTCGGACGCCGTGCAAAGTGCTTCCGCCGCAGGAAACGCGCAAGTCGAGACGCTGCATCTCATGGATGCGCTGCTACGGCAGGAAAACGGCGTGATCCGCGGACTGATCCAAGCCGCGGGAGGCAACGTCCAGGCTATCGGCGCGGCGGTACGCAACGCCCTGGTCGCGCTGCCGGCCGCGAGCGGGTCTACCACATCCCAGCCGCAGGCCAGCAGGCAGCTGAGCGCCGTCATCGTACAGGCCGAAAAGGAGATGCAATCCATGGGGGACGAATACGTCTCCACGGAACACCTGCTCATCGCGATCGCGGCGGCCAGGCCGAACCAGTCGGCGGAGATCCTCGAGAAGAACGGCGTTACCGCAGAAGCGCTGCGCAAAGCCGTTCCCGGCGTGCGAGGAGGCGCGAAGGTGACCGGCCCCGACGCGGAAGGGTCGTACAAGGCGCTCGAAAAGTATTCCACCGACCTGACGGCCGCGGCAAAGGACGGCAAGCTCGACCCGGTGATCGGACGCGACCAAGAGATTCGCCGAGTCGTGCAGATTCTTTCAAGGCGCACCAAGAACAATCCGGTGCTCATCGGAGAGCCGGGCGTGGGCAAAACCGCCGTTGTGGAAGGACTTGCGCAACGAATCGTGGCGGGAGATGTGCCGACCACCCTGCAAAACAAGAAGCTCATCTCGCTCGATCTGGGCTCCATGGTCGCCGGCTCGAAATACCGCGGCGAATTCGAGGAGCGACTCAAGAGCGTGCTTGAGGAGATCAAGAAATCCGACGGGCAGATCATCACCTTCATCGACGAAATTCACACCATCGTCGGTGCCGGTGCGGCCGAAGGCTCCATGGATGCGGGCAACATGCTCAAGCCGATGCTGGCGCGAGGCGAACTGCGACTGATCGGTGCCACCACGCTCGACGAGTACCGTGAAAACGTGGAAAAGGACCCGGCCCTCGAACGCCGCTTCCAGCAGGTATTCGTCGGCGAGCCGAGCGTGGAGGATACGATCGCCATCCTGCGTGGCCTGAAACAGCGTTATGAGGCGCACCACAAGGTGACCATCGGAGATGACGCGCTCGTTGCGGCCGCAACGCTGTCGAACCGGTACATCTCCGGACGCCAGCTGCCGGACAAGGCGATCGACCTGGTGGACGAGGCCGCCGCGCACCTACGTATGGAGCTCGACTCCTCACCGGAGGAGATCGACGAACTGCAACGCAAGGTGACCCGCTACGAAATGGAGGAAATGCAGCTCAAGAAAGCCGAAGACCCCGCATCCAAGGAACGGCTCGAAAAACTGCAGGCCGACCTGGCCGACGCCCGCGAGACGCTCAGCGGCCTCAAAGCGCGTTGGGACGCGGAAAAAGCCGGACATAACAAAGTCGGCGATCTGCGCGCCAAGCTCGACGACCTCCGTGTGGAAGCCGACAAAGCCATGCGCGAAGGCGACCTGGAGAAAGCCAGCCGCATCTCGTACGGCGAAATCCCCGCCATCCAAAAGGAACTGTCCGCAGCCGAAGAGGCGGCGAACAACGCCGAAGCGAACGCAGTGGCATCCGAAGAAGGCGAGCCGATGGTCCCCGACCACGTCGACTCCGACTCCATAGCGGGAATCGTCTCCGAATGGACGGGCATCCCGGTCGGCAGGCTCATGCAAGGCGAGAACGAGAAACTCCTGCACATGGAGGAATACCTCGGCAAGCGCGTGATCGGCCAAAAGGAAGCCATCGAAGCGGTCTCCGACGCGGTACGCCGCTCGAGGGCGGGCATCTCCGACCCGAACCGGCCCACCGGATCGTTTCTGTTCCTCGGACCGACCGGCGTGGGCAAGACCGAACTCGCGAAGGCGCTCGCCGACTTCCTGTTCGACGACGAGAAGGCCATGGTGCGCATCGATATGAGCGAATACATGGACAAGGCGTCCGTGTCTCGTCTGATCGGTGCCGCGCCGGGCTACATCGGCTACGAGGAAGGTGGACAGCTCACCGAAGCAGTGCGTCGCCGCCCGTATTCGGTGGTGCTGTTCGACGAGGTGGAGAAGGCCAATCCGGAAGTCTTCGATGTGCTGCTGCAGGTGCTCGACGACGGCCGTCTGACCGACGGCCAGGGACGTACGGTGGACTTCAAGAACACGATTCTGATCATGACGTCCAACCTTGGCTCGCAGTTCCTCGTCAATCCTGACATGGACGGCGACTCCAAGAAAAAGGCCGTCATGGACGCCGTACATGCGCAGTTCAAGCCGGAATTCATCAACCGACTCGACGAACTGGTCATGTTCCAGCCGCTTACGCGCGAGGAGCTCGGCGGAATCGTGGACATTCAGGTGGCGCAGGTCTCCGCGCGGCTGAGCGAACGCCGCATCAAGCTGGATGTCACCGATTCGGCCCGCGAATGGCTGGCGAACACCGGATACGATCCGGCGTACGGCGCCCGTCCGTTGCGTCGCCTGGTGCAGACCGAAGTCGGTGATCAGCTGGCGCGCATGCTGCTTGCGGGGCGCGTGCACGACGGCGACGCCGTGCTGGTGGACCAGACGGGCGGCGACCATCTGGAACTGTCCGCATGGGCGGGCGGCCAGCTGGAAACCGTGTGATGTGAGTGGAAAGGCCGCGTCTCTCGAAGCCGGGGCGTTGTTGGCGGCCTCGGTTGTCTTGAGACGCGGCCCGCTTGCCATGATCGGTGTCGTCATGATAGAATCGAACACATGTTCGATAATTTTGCGTCTATTGTTCTGATTGTGCTTGTGGCGGCCATCAGCGCGGCTGCGGGCTTCTATGTCGGTCGTGCGAAAGGCCAGGAGTCGGTCCGTGACGTGCGTGCGTCCGAATTGGATGCGGTGAAGGCCCAGGCCGAGGGCTACCGTCGTCAGGTCGGCGAATTGAACATGTCGGTGGCGCAGTATCGAACGAAATCGGAAGTATTGAGCCAGCAGCTCGCGTACCTCAAATCCCAGTTGGCCCAGGCCCAGAACGCGGAGCGGGCGAGGGTCGAACGGGAACGTGAGAAGGCCGCGGCCGAGGCGGAACGCCGTCAGGCCGAAAGCGAGCAGCGATTGCAGGAGCAAAGTGAGGTGCTTTCCGCCCTCGCTCCGGTGCAGAAGAATCTCGATGCCCTGCAGGAGAAGGTCTCGCAGATCGAGGAGGGGCGCAAGCGCGAGATGGGCGCTCTCGGCGAACAGCTGAAAGGCTTGGGGGAGCAGCAGGCCAGGCTTGATCGTGAGACGAGCGCGCTGTCCGCCGCGTTGCGCAACAACAAGGTGCGTGGCGCATGGGGCGAGGCGCAGCTCCGCAACATCGTCGAATCGGCTGGTCTGTTGGAACATGTCGATTTCGACACCCAAGTGGTGGTCACCGACGCGGATGGCAACACGCAGCGCCCGGACATGATCATCCACATGCCTGGAGGGAAAACCATCCCCATCGACGCGAAGGCCCCGTACTCCGACTACCAGCGTGCATGCGAGATTCCCGACACGGCATCCAAGGAGGAGCTGGAACACAAGGCCGAACTACTGAAGGCGCACGCCAAAGCCGTCCGTGACCACGTGAAAACGCTCGGCGACAAAGCCTACTGGAATGCGTTCGATGATGCCCCGGATTTCGTGATCGCCTTCATTCCCAACGAATCCCTGCTGCAGGCCGCTTTGGAAACCGATCCGACGCTCATGGACGACGCGTTCGCACGCAAGGTAGCGCTTACCTCTCCGATCACATTGTGGGCGGTGTTGAAGTCGGTGGCCTACGCATGGCAGCAGCAGAGCCTTACCGACGATGCGAAGATGCTGTTCGATCTTTCCCGCGAGCTCTACGACCGTTTCGCGGTATTGGGCGATCGCGCCACAAAGCTCGGCGCTGCAATCACCAGAACCGTCAGCGCGTACAACACGTTCGCATCCTCTCTGGAATCTCGAGTATTGGTCACGGCACGCAAGCTGCAGAAGGTCGATCAGAGCAAGGTCATCGGTCCTGTGGAAATCATTGCTCCCGAAAAAGCCGACGTACGTGAGCTGACCGCGCCGGAAACCAGCGGCGAGTAAAACGCGACATCGTTGGCGGTCGGGTCGGATGAAACGGATACGAATGCGATTGGAGGGATGGCGTTCACAGCCGAACGTGTTTTCACGTGATTTTTGTTTGCGCTAACAGCGGTACAATCAGAACGGCTGAGCTAGGTTCCGAGACGGAGACGGACGTCGGGGCTGACCTTGGTCGTAGATGGCAACGGCAGTCGGTCTGATCCGATGCCACGCATATCGGATGGAACGGCACGCATAGCAGCGGAGGAACATTGAACGGCAATCTTGACGAGACGAAAGCACGGAATACCGCGGCCATCGCTGCCGATGCAAGACAAAACGATGGGACGGGGCCGCTCGGATCCAATACGGGTGCCGTTTGCGCACAGTCGGCAAACGAGCCAAGGGAATATTCCAAGAAGTATCTGTCGGAATCCGACATGGCGGACGTCTTCGTTGCGGACGACTATCTGATCAACGCCGGGCAAAAGGAAATCGCGTATCTGCTCAGCTTCGACACCGACAGACTGCTGGTGGAGTTCCGCACGCAGGCGGGTCTCGACACCAAGGATGTGCAAAACTACGGCGGATGGGAAGCCGGATACAGCGCGCGAAGCAATCCCGACGGCGCAACCAATCCAAACCGCTTCACAGGCCACTTCGTAGGGCACTACATCTCCGCGATTTCCGAAGCCCAGCGTTCCACATTCGCAACGGACGGGCAGAAGGAACAACTCGCAGCCAAGCTCAAAGCCATGGTGACGGGCATTCGCGAAGCGCAGGAAACCTACGCGCAAAAAGATCCCGCAAACGCAGGATTCTTCCCGGCATTCAAAGTGGATGCGGTACCGAACGGCAAAGACGGTCTGATCGTACCGTTCTACAATCTGCACAAGGTCGAACAAGGCATGGCGCATGCCTGCATGTATGCCACCGATAGCGAGACCCGCGGCGTAGCACGATCTGCTTCGGTTGACTTCGCCAAGTGGATCATCAACTGGAAAACGGCCCACCCCGACGTCGACATGCTAAGCACTGAATACGGCGGCATGAACGACGCACTATACCAAGTGGCGGAAATCGCCGACGACCTGGACGACAAGGAAAAAGCCCTCGAAGCCGCCCACCTATTTGACGAGACCAGCCTGTTCCAAGCGCTCGCGGACGGTCGTGATGCGTTGAACGGCAAGCACGCCAACACCACCATCCCCAAGCTCACGGGAGCCATGCGGCGATATATCGACTACACGTCCGATCGTGAACTGTACGACAGCCTGTCTGCCGACGAGCAGGACGAACTGACGGATCTGTATCTGAAAGCGGCCCGGAATTTCTGGGATATCGTCATCGACCACCACACCTACGTGAACGGCGGCAACAGCCAGTCCGAACACTTCCACGCGCCGGACCAAGTCTGGAAAGACGCCACTGACAACGGCGATTCACCCAATGGTGGCGGCTACCAGAACAACTCCACGGTGGAAACCTGCAACGAGCATAACATGCTCAAGCTCACCCGTTTGCTGTTCCAAGTGACCAGACAGGCCAAGTATTCCGAATACTACGAGCACACGTTCATCAACTCGATTGTGGCATCGCAGAATCCGGAAACCGGCATGACCGAGTACTTCCAGCCGATGAAAGCCGGATATCCGAAGGTATTCGGTACGCAATACGGCGAATTCTGGTGCTGCCAGGGTACTGGCATCGAGAATTTCTCCAAGCTCAACGATTCGATGTGGTTCGCCGACGAGAACGATGTGTATGTGAACATGTTCTGCTCGTCCACGTACATGGACGAACGTCATGGACTCAAAATCACGCAGAGCGCCAATGTGCCGAAACAGACAAAAGTCACATTCAAGATCGAGGCGCTAGGCGAAGCCTCCGGTACGGAAGCGTCGGGAAACATGAATCTCAAACTGCGATTGCCGGAATGGACGACCGCGGACGCCACGTTGAACGGACGGAAAGCCTGCGCCCTCACCAAGGATGGCAACGGATGGATTACCGTCGCGATCAAGGCCGGCGACGAGGTCGTATACGAATTACCGGCGAAACTGCAGGCCCATGCTTCACAGGACAATAGGAACTGGGTGGCATTCACCTATGGTCCGTTGGTTCTCGCTGGCGCGCTGAAGAACACGGACGCAACGTCCAACTACGGATATGGCGGCATTCTCGTGCGCACCGCGGCCTACGACGCGTCCTCAAACGCCATGTCGCAAATCTTTCCGTCCAAAATGGCTGGAAAGGAAGTCAGCGCATCCCAGTGGCTGGAGAATTTCGAACAGAATCTGATCCGAACTGATGATTCCGCCGATGGCGAGGAACTGTCATTCGAATTCAGGAACGTCGAAGGCTGCGCGGCCGGTGTGAGGCTCCAGCCGTACTATTCGTTGTACAAAACCACCTATGCCGTGTACTGGGACCTTGCCGAAGTGGATTCCGAAGCGTATCAGAGCCAGATCATCTCAGCCAAGGATGAAGAGCGAGACTCTGTGTTCAACACTGATTTGCTAAATGCTTTCGACAATCAGGAGCAGAATGAAAAAGGCTCCCATAATCTGAACAAGGTGAACTCCACTGCGGGCTCATACGAAGACCGACCCTACCGCGAAGCCAAACTTGATGGTTGGGTCAGCTACGATCTGAAAGTGAACCGTCAGTCCGAGAAGAACTATCTTGGTGTCCACCTGTATGCTGGCGATGCCGAACGCAACGGCTTCGACGTGTGGATCGACCCGACCCCATCGAACCTCGAAGAGGATCAAGCGAACGGTGCGCTGAGCGGCAACGCGCAAAAATTCACCATCTCCTACGATGTTGATGCGGACGGATTCTACTGGAGCAACACGGAAATCCCGTCGGAACTTATCGCCAAGGCTTGCAGTGGCAAGGTGCGCGTCAAATTCGTGGCGAACGATTCGACACGAACCGTCATCGGCGGAATCTACGGCATGCGCACCACCACGGAAACGAAATATGATTCGGACGCTTCACTGAAGAAACTTGTCTTCGACGCAGGCGACATGTATGACGAAACGGGTTCCGTAAAGAAAGAATTCTCTCCGAATTCCACCGCGTATGTGCTGAAGGTCCCGGCAGACGCGGAATCGGTGCATGCGACCATCGTCGGCCGAA
The DNA here is from genome assembly GCA_963595445.1 of bacterium. Taxonomy (GTDB): domain Bacteria; phylum Actinomycetota; class Actinomycetes; order Actinomycetales; family Bifidobacteriaceae; genus Bifidobacterium. The sequence continues at coordinate 32,737 of CAVBHJ010000019.1, read as the reverse complement.
GCGATGGCGGCTATGTGGCGGTGAACGGCATCGTGGTCAAGGACGGTGCCGAGAATCCGCGTGAAATCACAGTCGACGGAGATTCCACGGTGGTGACGTTCGCATCCTACGCTCAGGATCATGAGACGGTGGAATGCTACGCGGTCGATATAGTCAGGGATGGCGCATCGAGCCGTTCACTTCAATGACGAGCCGAAAGGATAATCTGGAAGACATGACCGAAGAGAACACTTTCCGCAAAACCAAGCCGGTTGCCCAGGCTGCTGGCGATTCTGCCGCCAAAGCGAATTCCGCCGTCGAGTTTGCCATGCTCGAGCCGCGCGACCAGCTCAAGACGTTGCTGCAGTCCGAAATGAAGGACAAGCCGTTCTCGGAGCTTTCCGCCGTGCTGTTCGATCATCGTGGAGCCTCGATCGTCGGTCATCTGCTGCTTGACGCTTTGGAGGAGTCCGGCTATTCCGTTGACGATTTCGACGCAGTCGGCGCTCTGACCGCGGCCGCCGTTCCGCTGGTTTCGGCGATGATTCAGGCTGCGGCGTCCCGAGGGGAGGATTTGAACGGTTTCGTCATGGACTTCGTTTATCCATCCATCAAGGGACCGTCCATCAAGGGCAAGCGTGTGGTGTTGCTTGACTCCTGGCTGTCCGAAAAATCGTATGTGCAGACGTCCTCGCTGGTCACTTTGCGTAACGGCAACGAATTGAGCCTAGACTTCTCCGTGGTCGGGAATGAGGGTGCCGAAGTGCTCGCCGTCGCATCCTTGATCGGCGGAGTCGACATGGTCGAGCCGACCATCAAGGTCATCGACCCCGTTTCCGGAGACGAATCGGAACTGCCGTTCGTGCGGGTCTATAAGGAGTCCGAGCTTCACTGATTCGGTGCGACGGGATGTTCCGGCTTGACGGGCTGTTTTGGCACGACGGGATATTCCGGATTGCGAACTGTTCTATCTGTGATGCGGATGTCCGTGGTTGTGGTGCGGTTTTGCGGTTTGACTGTGTTTTCTGGCAAGATTCGAGGAATGTTTCACGAAATGTTTCACGACGTTTGTCGTGATTGAACATGTCAGTTCTGGAGGAATAGTGCACGATCCCAATCCCATTGATATCGCCGCGAAGGCATCCGGTGAGCCAACCTTCCGTGAGGTCGGTGTCGGTCCTTGGGCGCAGACGCATCCGGGGGAGGAACGTCCGGATGATCCACAGTCGTCGAATTATGATTCCAGATTCGACCCGGAACTGCTTGACGAAGGCGACCGCCGCAACGTGCTCGACCGCTACCGCTACTGGTCTGTACGGGCCATCAAAGAGGACCTCGACTTGCGTGGGCGTCACGAATTCGAAGTGGCGGTTGAAAACTGGACTCACGATTTCAACATCGGTTCCATGGTACGTACGGCCAATGCCTTCCAAGCGCGCCGCGTGCATATCGTCGGACCGCACAAATGGAATCGCAAGGGCGCGCTCATGACCGAGCTGTACCAGCATGTCGAAAATCATCCCTCCATCGCGGAACTGGTGGAATGCTGGAAATATCGCATTTCCGGCGAGATCGCTGCAGCGCAATCGCAAGCCGACGCGATTCGTTTCCGTGCGCAGAGGAATGCGGAAAATGCAGGGCAACCGGCGGATTTGGCACGATTGGCTGAACTGGAGTCGAAAATCGCCGATCTGCAGGCCGCGCGAATTATCGCGCTCGACATCATTCCTGGAGCGATGCCGATGGAAACCTACCGTTTTCCCAAGCACTGCCTCATGCTTTTCGGTGCGGAAGGGCCGGGACTGTCCGAGAAAGCGCTTGAACTTGCCGATGATGTGGTGTACATCTCCCAGTTCGGTTCGGTGCGTTCCATCAATGCGGGCGCTGCCGCTGCGGTTTCCATGCATGCTTGGATAGCCCAGCATGCCGCTCCGCAAATCTGACGGGAATCGGTTTACGTGATTTCGTGTTACCGTGGTTTGCCTTGCGAGACGATTTATCCAGTGACTGGCAATTTTCTCCCGCTAGGAGAGGCCTAAGCGGGTATATTCACTCCAGTGACTGGCGGTATTGGGCTTCTGATGCGTCGTTCTGCGGTATGTTCTATCCAGTGCCTGGCGATTTTTGACCGCTGATGCGCCTCTTAGTGACTGGATTCATCCAGTCACTGGAGGTTTTGCTCGCTGAGAAAGGACTAAGCGGGCTGATTCATCCAGTGACTGGTGATATCTGGACTATGAAGAGTGGCTAAGCGGATAAATTCCGCCAGCCACTGGCGAAATATGATCTGTGAAGAGGACATTAACGGGTGAATTCATCCAGTGACTGGCGAAATTTGGCTCTTGAGTCATTGCTGAGTGGGTGTTTTTATCCAGTGCCTGGTGATTTTTGGCCGCTCAGGATGTTTTTAATGGACGTATTTATCCAGTGACTGGCGGATTTTGCTCGTTTAGCGCGCTCTGAGCTGGCTGATTTATCCAGTAACTGGAGGTTTTGCCCGATAAGAGAGTCCTAAGCGGGGCGTATTTATCCAGTGACTGGCGGATTTGAACGGTGGGATAGGTCTTAGTGGGTGAAATCCGCCAGTTATTGGTGGTATTGGACGCGCACGCAGAGAAGGAAGAAGGACGCATGGCCCCGCCGAGACCGGCTGCTGCAGTTAGGAAGTGGTTGGAATTCCTGCACGGCGTAGCTTTGCGATCATCGGTTTACGCTGTAGAACGTCGTCGAATGTGAAACGGACGATTTCCGTAACTCCCGCGCGGCGCAAGGCATCCTCGCGATTGCGCTCCAGACGAACGGTTTCCTGGATGCCTTTTCTGCCGGTCATTTCAGGGTTTACATATTTCGCTGTGCCGTCAAACTCTCCAACGATGATTTTGCCATCGTTCGTATTCCACAGGAAGTCCACGCGGAATTGCTCTCCGGTTTCGGGATCGGTGAATGGCACCTGGAGTTGAGGCGTCGAAAAACCTGATTCGATCATGGTCCCGCGCGCGAAGGATTCGCCGCCGTTTTCGCTAATCGGATTCGTATGCTGCATGAGTTTGAAGATCGGTGTGCAGTCGCGTGTGGTATGAGTGCACTCCTGCAACACCTGCTCACTGCTGATACCTTGAGCTCCGGCGGAATCGAAAATCGGTAGGGCGTACCGAAATTCCAGTGTTTGTCCGCAGTCGAGAAGCGTCCGTGCGGGATTGGTGACTGGTATGCCGTTTACCGTGACCGCTTTGTCTTTCGGAAATGGGCTGTAGATGATGTTGAGCTTACTGTGCGAGCGATGCGAGCCGCGGGTATTCCTCGTTATGGTGAGTTCATGATTATGCAGTAGCCACTGATGTTCAAAGTCGTACGCAGCTGCGGCGGTGATTCCGGCGAAAACCCAATTGCCGTGAAGCTCTTTGAGGGTGCGTGCTGTGTGCAGGGACTGTTGTGCGGCATTTAGTCGATTCCAATATTCTGCGCGCGCATACAGTCCCGGATATGGTTTGACCAGATCTCCAGCAAGATATCTGCAATGGAGTCCTTTTTGGATTAGGGGCTCATTGCTGTGCGCACAACATTGTGCATTTTCTGCCTGATCCAGCAGTCTGTCGAGTTGGGGATACGATCTCATAATTCGACGCTACCCTGTGGAGCAATGTTTAGGGAAGCGCGATTGGACAAATGTGGATAACTTGATGGTTCTCGGCGTGTTTGTGGATAACTTCACCGATGTAGGTGCCGCGGTAGTGTCGAGTCATTTGTTGATATGGGATTGTCTGTCCTGATTCCTCCAGTCACTGGAGCATATGACCGGCGAAACGCTTCTTTGCGGGTATATTCTTCTGGTCGCTGGAGCGATTAGGACTCTTGGCCGGCCGCTAGCGGGTGGATTTATCCAGTGACTGGAGGAAAATGGTTTCCAAGGCGTTGCTGGATGGGCGGATTTATCCAGTGGGTGGCAATTTGGGCCACTGGCATAGCCCTTCCGGGGATGATTTATCCAGTGACTGGCGGTATCTGGACTATGAGGAGTGGCTGAGTGGGTAAATTCTGCCAGTCACTGGCGGAATTGGGCCTATGAAGAGGGTTTTAGTGGGTGTATTTACCCAGTCACTGGCGATTTTCGCCCGCTGGGAGAGGTTTAAACGGGTATATTCCGCCAGTGACTGGAGGTTTTGCCCGCTGTAGGAGATCTGAACGGGATGATTTATCCAGTGGCTGGTGGTTTTGGTCTTTTTATGCGGCTCTTAGTGGGTGTATTTATCCAGTGGCTGGCACGTTTGGGACTCTGAGACGGGTTTGATGAGGTGAAATTCGCCAGTGGGTGGAGGAAATCGGACGTGCGTGAGGATTTGGGAAGAGTAATGCGATTTCTTCCGGCCGGAAGAAGAAGGGGCGATGACGGCTTGGGTTGGTCGGGAGGGCGGATTGGTTGGGAGGAAGAGGAAGCGCGATGCGGCTTGCGTCCGGAAAGAGAAGGCGATGGTGGCTTGGGATGGTCGGGAGGAAGCAGAATGATACGACTCGCGCTGGCCGGGAGAAGGAGGAAGAAGGGGAAAGAAGAGGTGGATGACGTGGCGCGACTTGCCCGATCGAAAGGATAGAGAAATCGCAGTTGTTTTGCGAAGGGGCTGTGGAAGAAGAGTAGCCGAAAAGACGTGTGCTCGTCACACAGACGCGTTACTGTTGTTGCCATGCCTACTTTCACCAAAGAAGAAATCGTGCATTTGGGCGATCTGGCCCGAATTGCATTGACAGATGAGGAAATCACCCGTCTGCAGGGCGATCTGAACGTCATCGCCGAATCCATCAACATGGTTCAGGAAGTCGCCACGGACGATGTGGAACCGACCGCGAACCCGATTCCGCTGGAAGCGTACCTGCGTCCGGACGTTCCCGAGACTCCGCTGACCCAGCAGGAAGCAACCGCTGGAGCCCCGGTCTCCGAGTCCGGCATGTTCGTGGCCCCGCGCATTCTGGGAGAGGAGTGACATGAGTACCACTGAACTCGTCAAGCTGTCCGCCGCTGAGATGGCGGCCAAGGTCAAGGCCGGGGAAGTCTCCAGCCGTGAGCTGGTTGAAGCTCATCTCGAGGTCATCGAAGCCGCCGAGCCGAGCGTCAAGGCATTCCTGAAGGTTTCTGGCGACGAAGCTCTCGAACAGGCCGACGCCTTCGATGCCAAGTCCGACGATGAGAAGGCACAGCTGCCGGAACTCGCCGGCGTGCCGATCGCCATCAAAGACATGATCGTGACCAAGGGCATCGAAACCACCGCGGCTTCGAAGATCCTTGAAGGCTGGGTTCCCCCGTACGACGCGACCGTCATCGAGAAGCTCAAGGCCGCCGGCATGCCGCTGCTGGGCAAGACCAACCTCGATGAATTCGCGCAGGGCTCCTCCACCGAGCATTCCGCATATCAGACCACTTGCAATCCGTGGGACACCGAGCGCGTGCCGGGTGGTTCCGGTGGCGGTTCCGCCGCAGCCGTGGCCGCATTCGAAGCGCCACTCGCCCTGGGTACCGATACCGGTGGCTCCATCCGCCAGCCGGGCTCTCTGACCGGAACCGTGGGCGTCAAGCCGACTTACGGCGGCGTTTCCCGTTTCGGCGCGATCGCCATGGCTTCCTCCCTCGACCAGATCGGCCCGTGCTCCCGTACCGTGCTTGATTCGGCTCTGCTGCAGGAAGTGATCGGCGGCCACGACAAGCGCGATTCCACCTCCATTCCGGAAGGTCCGCGTCCGATGGTCGCAGCCGCCCGCGAAGGCATGAAGCGTGATCTGAAGGGCCTCAAGGTCGGCCTGATCAAGGAATTGGGCGGCGAAGGATTCCAGCCCGGCGTCATGGCTCGCTTCAACGAAGGCGTCAAGAAGCTTGAAGAGATGGGCGCGGAAGTCGTTGAGGTGTCTCTGCCTCACCTGCCGTATTCCCTGGGCGCGTATTACATCATCATGCCGTCCGAGGTCAGCTCCAACCTGGCCCGCTACGATGGCATGCGCTACGGCCTGCGCGTTATGCCGCCGGCAGGCGTTCCGCAGACCGCAGCCAATATGATGGCCTACACCCGTGAGGCCGGCTTCGGCGACGAGGTCAAGCGTCGTATCATCCTGGGCACCTACGCGCTGTCCGCCGGCTATTACGATGCCTGGTACGGTTCTGCACAGAAGGTGCGCACCCTGATCATCAACGACTTCAAGAAGGCGTTCGAACAGGTTGACGTGCTCGTTGGCCCGACCAGCCCGGTCACCGCTTTCAAGTTCGGCGAGAAGACCGAAGACCCGATGGCCATGTATGCCATCGACATCACCACCATTCCGGCCAACCTCGCCGGCGTTCCGGCCATGAGCATTCCTGCGGGCCTGAGCGACGACGGCCTGCCGGTCGGCTTCCAGTTCATCGCGCCGCAGCAGCGCGACGAAGCCATGTACAAGCCGGCTGCGGCTTTGGAAGCGGCTCTTGAGGAAGATTGGAACGGTCCGATCTGGCAGTCCCTGAAGACCCCGTGGCTTGACGGACTGAACAAGTAGAAGCATCGGAGGAAAGAAAACAAAATGGCTGAAAAGTTGATGAAGTACGCCGATGCCGTCAAGAAGTTCGATCCGGTCATCGGTCTGGAAACCCACGTTGAGCTTTCCACCACCACCAAGCTGTTCTGCCCGGCCGAAGTCTCCTTCGGCGGCGACCCGAACACCCAGCTCACTCCGGTGAGCCTGGGTCTGCCGGGCTCCCTTCCGGTGCTGAACGAGGCTGCCGTGGATTACGCGATCAAGCTGGGTCTGGCCCTGCATTGCGAGATCGCCGAGTGGAGCCAGTTCGCGCGTAAGAACTACTTCTACCCGGACATGCCGCGCGATTATCAGATTTCGCAGTATGACAAGCCGACCAACGGCAACGGCTATCTTGACGTCGAACTGGAGGACGGCACCGTCTTCCGCGTCCCGATCGAACGTGCGCACATCGAGGACGACGCCGGCAAGAACACCCACGTCGGTGGTGCCGACGGACGTATCGAGGGTGCGAACCACTCTCTGGTCGACTACAACCGCGCCGGCGTGCCTCTGATCGAGATCGTGACCAAGCCGATCGAGGGCGCCGGAGAACGTGCCCCGGAAATCGCAGGCGCCTACATGCGTGCCATCCGCGACATCGTGCGTGCGCTGAACATCTCCCACGCCCGTATGGAGCAGGGCAATATGCGTGCCGACGTGAACGTGTCGTTGCGTCCGAGCGCATCCGATCCGTTCGGAATCCGTTCCGAAACCAAGAACGTGAATTCGTTCCGTGGTATCGAGAAGACCGTTCAGTATGAGATTCGCCGTCAGGCGTCCATCCTGAGCGAAGGCGGCGAAGTGCTGCAGGAGACCCGCCACTGGGATGAGGCCTCGCAGACCACCGCCGGCGGCCGTGTGAAGTCCGATGCGGATGACTACCGTTACTTCCCGGATCCGGATCTGGTCATGCTGCACATCACCAAGGAGCATATCGAAGAGCTGAAGGCCCAGATGCCCGAGATGCCGCGCGAGCGCCGTAATCGCCTGAAGGCCGAGTGGGGCTTCAACGATCTGGAGATGCGTGACGTGCTCAACGCCGATGCCCTGGATCTGCTTGAGGAGACCGTCAAGGCCGGTGCCACTGCTGCGGGCGCGAAGAAGTGGTGGTTGGGCGAGCTGTCTCGTGAAGCCAACGCGAAGGGTGTGAGCCTTGAGGAGCTGACCATCAGCCCGGCTGATGTGGCTGAAGTCGAGAAGCTCATCGCGGATGGCAAGCTCAACGACAAACTCGCCAAGCAGACCGTTGCTGGTGTGCTTGCGGGTGAGGGTACTCCCGCCGAAGTCGTCGAGAAGCACGGATTCCAGGTGGTTTCCGACGATGGCGCTCTCGAGAAGGCCGTGGACGAGGCTCTGGAAGCCAATCCGGACATCGTCGAGAAGCTCAAGAGCGGCAACATGAAGCCGATGGGCGCAATCATCGGCGCCGTCATGCGCGCGACTCGCGGTCAGGCCGACGCGAAGGCCGTGACCAAGATCGTCATGGGCAAGATCAAGTAAGCCGATAGCTGAAACCAAGCTGTAGGCAAGTGCGAAAGCCTCCTGTCTCCGGACTCTTCGAAATGCCGGAAGACGGGAGGTTTTTCCCATATCTTTCCGCAGGTTTTTCCGTAAGTCTTTCCGCAGGTTTTTCGTAAAGCTCTCCGAAGTTATTTTCCGTAAGTCTTGTGTACGTTTTGTCAAAAACATCCGTTCCAGCCGTATACGGAGATGCCCGAGTGTCGGAATCATAGTCGGAGTCCGGGGCGATTCATTCCGGTTTTATATGGACATCCGTTCCGCTCGTACGCAATGATACCCCCGAAACAGTCTTCCGGCAGCGTCCGAACGTTGAGATGGAACGTCTCAGGAGACGTTTTCGACGATTTTTCAATGAAATACCGATTTTGCCTCCCAGCCTTCATACAGTCGGGTACAATACCGTCGGTAATGGGTTGCGGCAGCAGCCGCGACCGAATGACATGGGGGAAAGAATCATGCCAGAGAATGTTGAAGCGACGGCGGTGAACGTGTCGAGAGAACTTCCTGCACAGCTTGTCATTCCGTCAATCAAAGGCGAGATGGTGCGTTTGCGTCCGGCTATGGTCGAAGACCTTGAGCGTATGGATACCATCGAGGCGTATGTCGGTGCGTCCGGCATCACGGGCAAGGACCGTGTGGCCGAACGCGGCGCGGTCCATGCGTGGGTGCATCGTTCCGTGGCTTGGAGCAACGGCGAGAAGCCGAGCGAATCCGGAGTGGGGGATCCGGAATTTCGCCGTACGGTAGCCTGGTCCATCATCACGGAGGCGGATCACGACGGAGACGGTGAAATCGACGCCGCGTCCTCCGACAACGTCATCGGCATGATCTTCCTGATCGACATCGACGGCTGGGCCCGCTCCGCACGCATCCAGGTGGTGCTCGGCAAGGACTTCCGCGGTCGTGGCTATTCACGTGACATCATGCCGCGCGTCATGACCTACGGTTTCGCGCCGGAACCCGCCGGATTGGGCATGCACCGCATCTGGGTCGCCGTTCCGGAGCAGAACACGCGTTCCGTATCCGTGTACCAGTCGCTGGGATTCGTGCCTTCCGGCCGCTCGCGCGACGCGCTGTGGAACGCTTCCCAGAATCGTTATCAGGATCTGATCGTCATGGACACGTTGGCCGACGAATACGATCCGATTCGTTCCCTTGACGCGTTCGGCATGCACCTGATCGAAGACAATCCCGGCGTCAAGGAGGCGTTGAGCGCCCGCGAACACTCGATCGCCATTCAAATCAACAAGAAAGACGATGGCGATTCCGCGGTCGAGCCGCAGTGGCAGGCTCAGCAGGAGCGGCCGCAGGGTGTGCAGATTGTACAGTCGGGCGACGTACGGAAGGAAAGCGACGATTCCGCGTATATCGACGCGATCGTCGAGGAAGCTTCCAGGGAAGACAGCGACGGACCTGCGAACAGCGAAGTCGAAGAGAGTTGGCCGTACGCTTCGGAGGAACGCAAGACATCGAAGGAAGCTTGGTGGCGCACGCTTGGTCGTGGCCGCAAGCGTGACATGGAAGGTAAATGATGAGCGCCGAGGATCTCGACAATTACGAAACGGACGCCGAACTGGCGTTGTATAAAGAGTATCGCGACGTCATCAAACTGTTCACCTACGTTGTGGAGACGGAACGACGTTTCTATCTTGCCAACAAGGTCGATTTCAATGTGCGTTCCGCCGGCCAGGACGTGTATTTCGACGTGCGGCTGACCGACGCGTGGGTCTGGGACGTGTACCGTTCCAGCCGTTTCGTCAAGAACGTGCGCATCGTCACCTTCAAGGACGTGAACGTCGAGGAAGTGCAGAAAACCGATATCGACATTCCCGACGACATACACTGATTCGTCGGTTTCGCTGCCGCACGCCGGTTGTTCACCGGTTGTGCGGCTGCAGTTTGCCGGAACGTTACCTGAAGCGCATGTCGTGTTTGATTCGCGCGCATACAACATTCACGGTGTGTCCGAACCGCGGGCCCACCCATCCGTCTATGAGATGAGAGTGAATGTTGATGTCGACACGAATGATGAAGAGAATCGTCGGTTCCGTCGCATGCGTCGCTGCGGCCGCCATGCTGATGCCGGGAACGGTCTGCCCGGCCTTGGCCTTGGAATCCGACGGGCAATACTACAGCAGCAAGCAGCCGTATGTGGCTCCGAGTGACGCAACCGTGGCGTCCTACAGCAAGGCTCCGGAAGGATACGAGCCGATCTATACCGAAAGCATGGCCCGTCATGGATCGCGTGGCCTGTCCAGTTACAAGTATGACGCGTTGCTGATGAAGATGGCCGAAGCGGCCGAGCAGGATGGCGGATTCAAGTCGGAAGCCATCAAAACCGAGTTCATGAAAAATCTGAACGGCATCACCGCGGCCAACGTCGAAAACGGATACGGCATGTTGACCGGACAGGGTGCGGATCAGCATTACGGTATCGGAGAGCGTGCGTACCAGCGCAATCAGTCGCTGTTCGACCAGGCTGCGGTCGATGGAGGTACGATTTCCTACCAGTCTTCCGGTGAGGCGCGCGCCACCGAATCCGGCGAAAACTTCGAGAAGGGTTTCAATGCGGCTTCCGACGGCAAACTGGCCGGCAACGTCGTAGAACCCACGGACCCCGCCGATTCCGGTGCTGGCAAGGATTTCCAGAAGAGTCCCGACACCCTGTACTTCCATAAGGTGCAGAATCCCGACGGTACGGAAAAGACGCCGGGCACCAAGGCATACGACATCGCGAACAATTACCAGAATTTCGTGGCCAACGATGAGACCATCGCCGGTGCGGAGGAGACCATCGGTGACAATGAGGACATCAAACGGGCTTCGCATGATCTGCTGTCGCAGATCTTCACCGACGAGTTCCTCGCCAAACTCGAAAACGGCGAATACACGTGGTACAACACTGCCGACGGCACCAAGAAGGGTGGCGAGAACTGCGCGCCGGGCGCCGACGTGTCCAAGGACGCCAACGCATGCGGTGAAGGCTCCAAGAAGATCAAGAACGAGTACAACGCCGCAATGGATCTGTACAACCTGTACATCATCGCCGCCGACATGCAGAATGAGAACACCGGTGATCACACCTTCGATTTCAACCAGTATTTCCAGGGTGAATATGCGCAGGACGCCAAATTGTTCGCCTGGGCGCTGGATGCCGAGGATTTCTATGAGAAGGGACCGAGTTACGCAGGTCAGAGCGAGACCTATTCCATCGCGCAGCCTCTGCTGGATGATTTCTTCGATGCCATCGACGAAAGAGTGAACGGAGGAACCACGGTGGCGACCTTCCGTTTTGCCCATGCCGAGACCATGATGCCGTTTGCCGCGCTGCTTGGGTTGCCAGGCTCCACACAGCAGGCCGCGGCCTCCACCACTGACGTGTACACCTACGACAACAACGAATGGCGTGGCGAATCGGTAACGCCGATGGCCACGAACGTGCAGTGGGATGTATACGCCAAGCAGGGCGAGGATCCGGCTACGGGCAGTGCTTATACGCCTATTGTGCGCATGCTCTACAACGAGAACGAGATTGCGTTCCGTTCCGAATGCACGCCGATCGCCGATGGTTCGACATGGTATAAGCTGACTGAGCTGAAGAGTTGCCTGGCGGCTGACCATAAGACGTTGGGTCCGGATGCCCGCATCGCCGAACAGACTGACGTGAATCCGACACCGGAACCGTCCGACGATTCCACGACCGGCACCGATTCCACAGACGCTGGCAAAGCGACGGATATTGCAGGTAAGACGACGTCCGCCGCGAACGGCCAGTCGGTGTCGCTGGCGCGTACTGGAAACGTGGTCACGCTGTTCGTCGTACTGGCGGTCGGGCTGGCGCTAGCCGGTGTTTCACTGAGCGTGTGGCGTGTGCGACGTTGATGTCAAACGCCTGTGATGGTCCTCTGATGCCGCCTTCCGCATGAGTCGGAAGGCGGCATCGGCATTTGCAGAGATACATGCGGTTGTAAGTTCGGCTCAAGGGTTAGTTTTGTGTGCATGTGCACATGTTGCGATGTGCGTTCCGCGCCCTCCGATAGACTATCTGAGATTTGTTTTTACAAGGAGACCTAAAGTGACGCAAAAGCAATCCGTAGTGATTATCGGCGGTGGCCCTGCAGGCTTGACTGCTGCTTGGGAGCTCGTCAAGGACGGTGGCTCCGAGAATTATGACGTGACCGTGTTGGAAGCCACCCGCGAATTCGGTGGCATTTCCCGTACCGTTAAGCACGGCGGCAACCGTATGGACATCGGTGGCCATCGTTTCTTCTCGAAGGACGAACGCGTTATGGACTGGTGGAAGGAAGTCCTGCCGTTGCAGGGTGCCCCCAGCTATGACGATAAGAAACTTGGTCGTGAACACGACATGGAGCCGGGCGGCCCTGATCCGGAAGTCGAAGACAAGGTGATGCTCAAGCGTCACCGCGTGTCCCGCATCTACTGGAATCGCCATTTCTTCGACTACCCGATTTCCCTGACCCCCAACACCTTGAAGGCCATGGGACCGAAGCTGACGCTGGTCGCCGGTTTCAGCTACCTGAAGTCGATGGTGCACAAGCTGCCGGAAACCAATCTTGAGAACTTCTATATCAATCGTTTCGGCCGCAAGTTGTATTCCATGTTCTTTGAAGGCTATACCGAGAAGCTGTGGGGCCGCCACCCATCGCAGATCTCCGCGGACTGGGGTGCGCAGCGTGTCAAGGGCCTGAGCATCATGGGTGTGCTGAAGAACGCCTTCGTCAAGCTCATGCCGAAGAAGCGCGACAATTCCGAGATCGAGACCTCGCTCATCGAGGAATTCTGGTACCCGAAGTATGGTCCGGGCCAGCTGTGGGAGACCGTTGAGGCCAATTGCGAGGCCGCGGGCGTGAAGGTGATCACCGACGCCAATGTGGTGGAGATCCGTCAGGCCAACGGCAGGATCGGTTCCGTCGTGTATGTGGATTCCGAAGGTAACCGCACCGAGATGGCCGCGGACAACTTCATTTCCTCCATGCCGGTCAAGGACCTGATCGAAGCGGTCGACGCATCCGACAAGCCCGCTCCGAAGGACATGACCGAAATCGCCACCGGTCTGCCGTACCGCGATTTCGTTACCGTCGGTCTGCTCGTCAAGCACCTGCGACTGAAGAACACCACCGATATCCCGACCCTCGGCAATCCGCCGATCGTTCCGGACTGCTGGATTTACGTGCAGGATCCGGGCTACAAGGTCGGCCGTCTGCAGATCTTCAACAACTGGAGCCCGTACCTGGTCAACGACGTCGACGACACCGTGTGGATCGGCCTCGAATATTTCTGCGAGGAAGGGGACTCCTTCTGGAACATGTCGGATGAGGACGCCACCAAGTTCGCCATCCAGGAGCTCACCCGCATGCAGGTGATCAACGGACCGCAGGACGTGATCGACTCGCACCGCGAGCGTGTCAAGAAGGCGTATCCGGCCTACTTCGACACCTACGACCGTATGCCGGAACTCGTGGAATATCTCGATTCCTTCGGTAACCTCTACTGCGTGGGTCGTAACGGCCAGCATCGCTACAACAACATGGACCATTCCATGGCCACCGCCATCGAGGCCGTCGGAAACATCAAGTCCGGCAAGACTTCCAAGAAGAACGTGTGGTCTGTGAACACCGATAAGTCCTACCACGAGGAGAAGTAATCCGGGAAGCCTTCCGAAGCCCCTTCGCAAGGGTGAACCCGAGATTGATGTCTGGTTTCCAAGCCCGTCCGGCAGTGGCCGACGGGCTTTTTGATGCCTGTTTGCTTTGGTCTGGGCGGCGTTGTAAAGTAACCTACGTCCGTTGGGGGTGAGATTTCGCCACGGACGTTCATCGAGCGGATTTTCCGATTCTCTTTTTTAAGCCGTTGCCGGCGTGTGTCGGCAAGGCCAAGGAAAGGCATAACAAGTGGCAACCAGCCCGAATCTTGAAGATATGAAATTGCCTGAGCTCAAAGAGCTCGCAAAGCAGATGGGACTTCGCGGTACCTCCACCATGCGCAAGCCCGAACTCATCGCAACGCTGCAGGCCGCCCGCTCCGGCGGCGCCGCTCCGGCCGGCGTCACCGTGCGTGCGCCGAAGTCCGTTGACGCAGCTCCCGCCGAAGACACCGCGGTCGTGGCGGAAGAAGCCAAAAAGCAACCTGAAGAGCCGAAGAAGAAGGAAGATTCTTCCGAAAGCAAGACGAAGGGCCAGCAGCGCGGTCGTGGCGATCATACCGATCGCAATGAGCGCAACAGGAAGCCGCAGCGCTCCGAACAGCGCTCTGAAAACGTGGAGGAAGGCATTCTCTCCGCAGTGAACGTGCTTGACGCGTTGGATGAGGCTCCGAAGCGTCGCCGTCGTCGTGACGATGAGGCGGGTAACGACCTTCTGGCCGAACTGGGACTTGACGATTCCTCTCCGAAGCAGGAGGAACGTCGTCGCCGCCGCAACGATGATTCCGATGGCGAGTCTCGCCGTCGCCGCCGCGCGGTGGAGGAGACGAAGGAAGAGGACGTCGTGCGCGATCTGGACGACATCCTCGCCACGCTGCCGACCCAGAATGATGCCGAAACCGCTCATAATGACGATGCGGAAGATGGCGAATACCGTCGTGGACGCGGCCGTAACGCCGATCGCAACGTCGACCGTGTGGAGCGTCGCGGACGCCGTATGCGTGGACGTGAACGCGAGTATGGCGAACGTGACGATCGTCGTGGCCGTAACACCGATCGCAACGAACGTCCGGACCGCGGCGAGCATAACGATCGCAACGATCGTCAGGACCGTAACGATCGCGACCAGCATGTGGAGCGCGAACAGCGACACGAGGAGCCGAAAGAGGACCTCGTTCCGGTCGCCGGCATCGTCGACGTGTTGGAATCCTATGCGTTCGTGCGCACTTCCGGATACCTGCCCGGTCCGAACGACGTGTACGTCTCCATGGGACAGGTCAAGAAGTACGGTCTGCGCAAGGGCGACGCCGTGCACGGTTCCATCCGTGCCCCGCGTGAGGGCGACCGCCGCAACCAGCGTCAGAAGTTCGTGCCGCTGCAGTCGATCGATTCCATCAACGGCATGAGCGTCGAGGAAGCGCAGAATCGTCCGCAGTTCAACAAGCTGACCCCGCTGTACCCGCAGGAGCGTCTCAAGCAGGAGACCGTGCCCAACAAGCTGACGGGCCGTCTCATCGACATCGTCGCTCCGATCGGCAAGGGCCAGCGTGGTCTGATCGTCTCCCCTCCGAAGGCGGGCAAGACCATCACGCTGCAGAACATCGCCAACGCCATCGCCACCAACAATCCCGAAGTGCATCTGATGGTCGTGCTCGTGGACGAGCGACCGGAAGAGGTCACCGACATGGAACGTACCGTGCAGGGCGAGGTTATTTCCTCCACCTTCGATCGTCCGGCTTCCGACCATACCACCGTTGCGGAGCTTGCCATCGAACGCGCCAAGCGTCTCGTGGAGCTCGGCCAAGATGTTGTGGTGCTGCTTGATTCCATGACCCGACTCGCCCGCGCATACAACATCGCGGCCCCGGCCTCCGGACGCATCCTGTCCGGCGGTGTGGACGCCCAGGCGCTGTACCCGCCGAAGAAGTTCTTCGGTGCGGCGCGAAACATCGAAAACGGCGGATCCCTGACCATCATCTCCTCCGCTCTGGTGGAGACAGGCTCCAAGATGGACGAGGTGATCTTCGAGGAGTTCAAGGGAACCGGCAATATGGAGTTGCGTCTGAGCCGCGAACTCGCCGACAAACGACTGTTCCCCGCCATCGATGTGAACGCTTCCGGCACCCGCCGAGAGGAGCTCATCACCGATCCGCAGGAGCTGCCGATCATCTACCGTCTGCGTCGACTGCTGGGTGGCCTCGAGCCGGAGCAGGCCTACCAGACGCTCGTGCCGCGTTTGAAGAAGACCGCCACCAACCGCGATTTCATGGCGTCACTGATCCAGCAGAGCGGCAACGCGAACAACGCCAACTGACGTGCCCCACGCAGGCCGTATATTCCAGGACCGTATGCTTCTCCGCATGCGGTCCTTTTGTTTTTCCGGCTGTGTGTCACGTTGCGGACATCGTTTATTTGTATCGAAGATAATTAAGATACATGGAGAAAATACGATAGGAAAAGGTTACTGCTATAAAAAATCCGAATACGAAATGTGATGGACGTAAACATAATTTTCCAAACTGGATGTTTAAGGAAAGGGCCCGCGAAATTCGCTTCTGCGCACGACTTCATGTGACTTGGGGTGGGTATGGTAAGGGGTGACATCATAGGTGCTGCACATGTTTTCGGCGCTGATGTGCCGATGACGTCAGGCAGTAAAGTTGGGGGACTTTATAAAGGAGGGGTTTATATATGGCAGAAAACAGTGCCGCTTCGGGGAACGCGCATGCCAGCGCTTTCCAGATCGACGACATTGACGAGACGATCGTCGCCATTTTGGAACAGGACGGTCGAGCCACGCTCGCACAGCTTTCGGAGGCCACCGGATTGTCGGTCTCGGCGGTGCAGTCGCGCGTGCAGAAGTTGGAGCGCAAAGGCGTGATTCTCGGATATCGCGCCGTCATCGACAATGAGAAGCGTGGACTGGGCGTAACCGCATACGTGTCGGTCACACCGACCGATTACGCTCAGGAATCCAAGATTCCCGACATGCTGCGCGACATCGACGGCGTCATGTCCTGCGATTCGGTGACAGGCTCGTCCAATTATCTGCTTACCGTGCGAGCGGGATCGCCTTCCGCGCTTGAGGAGCTGGTGGATGACATTCGCCGTACGGTGTCCGCCAATACGGAAACGACCGTTGTTCTGAAGCGTTACTTCTCCAAGTGACATTCGCGCGTTAGTCTTGTACCTATGAGCGATAGTGAACACGATTGGCTCCGGCCAGCAGAAAATACCGAAACCGAAACCGTCATCGACGAAGCCACCGCGCAGAAGAATCCGGAAGTGGCTGAGGCCGTGACGAAGATAGATGCGTTGCGTCAGTCGATAGACAACGTTGACACCGCCATCGTCTCGCTGCTTGCGGAACGATTCAAATACACGTCGCAAGTGGGCGTGCTTAAGGCTCAGGCGGGTTTCGCGCCGGCCGACTACAAGCGTGAGGAACAGCAGATCGAACGTTTGCATGGCATAGCTATCGCAGCCGGACTGGATCCGGAGATTGCGGAGATGTACCGCGAATTCGTGGTCACCGAAGCGAAGCGTCGTCATAAGCGCATCGCCGATGCTGGGGGAGACCCGGGAGTGCTTGATATCTTCGCCTGATTGCGGTTGACGGATTGCGGGTTGCGGAGCTTGATCGGTGGATTGCGATTCCCGGATTGCGACTCCCCAGCTGCGGTTTCGTAAGTTGCGGATATACAAGCTGCGGCTACGAATCCGTTCATACAAAAAGCCGTCATTGCGAAGCGATTTTCGAATCGCCTTGCAATGACGGCTTTATGCGTTGAGACTTTGGTCTACTCCGTCACTTGCGCTTTGCCGGAGGCTCGCCAAGCTCGCTGTCGGCCACGACCACGCTGATCGCGGCTTCCGCTTCGGACTTTGCCGCTGCCGCAGCGTCCTTGGCCGCTTCAGCGGTTTCCTTGACCGCCTGTGCGGCGGCTGCGGCTCCAATGAAGGAGATACGGCCGACCACGCGACCCGCTTCGGCGATATCGCCAAGAGCGTTCTCGATGGAATCGCGCACTTCGTCGGAAACACCCAGCTTCACTGACAAGATCGGGGTCTTCATCGAAACCTTGGCCTTCGACTTGATGCCACGCAGCGCGGCCAGAGCCTCACCTGCATGGGTCAGCAGTTCCGGAGACACCTTGAATGCGGCCTGAGCGTAGGTTTCGGCCTTCGGCCATGCGGCGCGGTGCACGGAGCCTTCGCCCTCGTGCATCCAGCTCCACACCTCTTCGGTGGCGTATGGCAGATACGGCGCCAGCAGACGGGCGAACGCATCCAATCCAAGGCCCAGAGCGGTGCGGGCGGACTTCACGGCCTCTTCGCTCGGCACATGGCCGGTGGAATCCGCGGTGCCGTAGGCACGGTTCTTGACCAGTTCGATGTAATCGTCGCAGAACTGCCAGAAGTAGTTCTCGATAACCTCAAGAGCCTTGGAATGCTCGTAGTTGTTGAGGTTATCGGTGGCTTCACGCACCACATGGGCCATCTTGGCCATAGCCGCGCGGTCCAGCGGCTCGGTCACGTCGGCCGGGTTCCAGCTGGCGGTCGCGGAGGAGCCCACATGGTGGTTCTCGTCCTCACGACCGATGGCCAGCGCGAACTTGGTGGCGTTGAGCAGCTTGATGGCAAGACGACGGCCGATCTTCATCTGGCCCTCATCATAGGTGGCATCCAGACCCAGACGGGCGGCGGCGGCCCAATAGCGCACCGCGTCGGCGCCGAACTGGTGAATCGGCTTGTCCGGCACAACCACGTTGCCCTTGGACTTCGACATCTTCTTGTGGTCCGGGTCGAGAATCCAGCCGGACAGGGTGGCGTTGGCCCACGGCAGGCACTTGTTCTCAAGATGCGCACGGTCAACGGTGGAGAACAGCCAGGTACGGATGATGTCCTGTCCCTGCGGGCGTAGATCCATCGGGAAGGTGGCGTTGAAAATCGCCTGGTTCTCTTCGCCCGGCTCCTCCCAGCGGGTCACGATCTGCGGGGTAAGCGAGGAGGTGGCCCACGTGTCCATGATGTCCTGTTCGGCGGTGAAGCCTCCCGGAACGTCACGCTGGTCCTCGGTGTAGCCTTCCGGCACATCATCGGTCGGGTCGATCGGCAGAATGTCTTCGCTCGGAACGATCGGATGGTCGTAATCGGCGGTGCCGTCCTCCTTGACCGGGTACCACAGCGGGAACGGAACGCCGAAGAAGCGCTGGCGGGAGATCAGCCAATCACCGTTCAGACCGTGCACCCAGTTCTCGTAGCGCACACGCATGAAGTCCGGATGGAAATTCAGTTCCTTGCCGCGTTCGATGAGCTCGGCGTTCAGCTTCTCGTCGGTGCCGCCGTTCTTCAGGTACCACTGGCGGGAAGTGACGATTTCGAGCGGCTTGTCGCCCTTCTCGTAGAAGTTCGTCATACGCTTGGTCGGCGTTGGCTCGCCGTCAAGATCGCCGGATTCGCGCAGTGCGTCGACGATGATCTTGCGTGCGGAGAACGTGGTCTTGCCTGCGGTCTCCTGGAAGATCTCGCGTCCCTTGGCGTCTTCGATCCATTCCGGAACGTCCATGATGATGCGGCCGTTGCGCTGGATGATGGAACGCAGCGGAAGGTTCAGATCGCGCCACCACTCAACGTCGGTGACGTCGCCGAACGTACAGCACATGGCGATGCCCGCGCCCTTTTCCATTTCCGCGGCCTTGTGTGCGAGAATCGGCACCTTCACGCGGAACAGTGGGGAATACACGTACTGGCCAAAATACTGCTTGTAACGCTCGTCATCCGGGTGTGCGATCAGCGCGCCACAGGCGGCCAGCAGTTCCGGACGGGTGGTTTCGATGTAGATCGGAGTGCCGTCTTCGAAACGGAACGCCACCTTGTGGTAGAAGCCCGGATATTCACGGGATTCCAGCTCGGCCTGGGCGACCGCGGTCTGGAAGGTCACATCCCACAGGCCGGGGGCATCCTTCTGATAGGCCTCACCGCGGGCAAGATTGCGCAGGAACGCCTTCTGGGCCACACGCTGCGGATGCTCGCCGATGGTGTGGTAGGTCTGCGTCCAGTCGATGGACAGGCCAAGGGAACGCCACAGCGCCTCGAACTGCTTCTCATCCTGGGCGGTGAGCTTCTCACACAGTTCGATGAAGTTCTTACGGCTGATCGGCACCTGGTCCTTGGCGTCGATCTTCTTGCCGTCGGTGCCCTCGAACGGCGGAACGAAATCCGGATCGTACTTCAGGGAAGTATCCACGCGCACGCCGTAGTAGTTCTGTACGCGGCGTTCGGTCGGCAGACCATTGTCGTCCCAGCCCATCGGGTAGAACACGTCGTAGCCGTTCATGCGCTTGAAACGGGCGATCACATCGGTATGGGTGTAGGAGAACACGTGACCGACATGCAGATGTCCGGAAACGGTCGGCGGCGGGGTGTCGATGGAATAAACGGCCTTGCGGTCGCGGCTGTTCTGGAACTTGTAGACTTCCTTTTCGTCCCAGACTCCGCGCCACTTGTCTTCGAGACCGTCCACGCCGACCTTGTCGGGCAGCGGCGTGAGATTAGCGTTGATGGTATTATCTTGGCTTTCAGTCATAGTCGCTAGTCTAGAAAGCGAATATGACAACTTACGGCGCCGCAGTCGAATGCCGAAATCGCCTGAAATTCGTAGCGGTTATCAGTGCAAGGCGAGTTTGCTCAACGGCAGCAGACGGTCGGTCATGTTCTTCGGATATCCCTGAAGTTTGTCGGCCACGGCAATGAAGTTCTTGCGCGTGTACAGCCACTCGCTTGCCGCGTCCTCGCTGACGATGCGTGCGTAATTGCGCATCCTCTCCTGATAGTCATTGTCGTTGGATGCAGCCAGAGCGTCATTGTATGCCTGCTGGGCCTCGCCGTTCTCGTAATGGAATATCGACTGTCCGTCGGTGAACACACTCGCGTCGTTCTCGTCGCTCATGGTGACCAGCGCGGCGCTATAGGTGCCGTTGTTCATACGTTCCCGCACCTCACCTGCGGAGTTGAGCACTTCCAGATTGACCCCGATGTTGCCGATCTGTTCGATCTGCGATTTGATCGTATTGCCAAGCTGCTCGTATTCCCTAGGTACCAGAAGGTCGATGTCCGAAATGTAGGTGGAGTCAAAAAAGCTGCGCAACTGCTGCGCCTGCTCAAGATCGTACGGGTACAGGCCGCTGAGATCCTCATAACCGTCCTCAAGCGGACTTATAGGGCCTCCAAGCGCGCCGTAGGAGTCGTCAGCACTGCCGGCTATGGCGTTCGCATCGATGCCATAGCGCATCATCTTGCGAATCTGCTCATCCGAGAACGGACTTTCCGCACTGGTGTTGAAGGCGAGCATCACTTTGTCGAAACCGATTCCACTGTCGGAACTGAAACCGTGCGTACTGTTCATGTCGGCCGCGGCGGATGCACTCAACGGCAATGCCATGCTGATTTTTCCCGCTTTCATGGCGCTGACCATGGAATCCTCGGACGAATAGTAATACACCGTGATCTGCGATGAGGCGGCCTTGGTGCCCCAGTACGAGTCGTTGCGCTGCAATATTATCTGCGATTTCGACGCGTTCGACACGGTGAACGGGCCGGAGCCGACGGCGGTCTTCGCGTAATCCGTGTTCGTTGTGTCCTTGTCGTACACGATTCCGGCACGGCCGCTCAGCGCCCGCAGCAATCGCGGATTCGGCTGGCTCAGCGTGATCACGACGGTCTTCTCATCGGGATTGGTGATTTCCTGCAGACCGCCGAGCTGGTCGGAACCCACATAGGAATTGTTTACGATGTTCTGCAGCGACCACACCACGTCGGAGGATTCAAGCTGATGCCCGTTGGAGAACGTCACGTCATCATTCAGCGTGAACGTGTAGGTAAGCCCGTCTTCCGAAACCTGCCAGGACTTTGCGATCCCCGCCTGTACTTCGTTGTTCTCGTTGCGGGATACCAACGTCTCATACACGTTGGAAAGCAACGCTTGCTCTATCGCATGGCCTTCCACGGTACGAATGTCAAGCGATTCCGGCGCATCCGACTGTATGCCTATGGTCACGGTGGAATTGGAGATGAGCGTGCCGAACGATGTGATCGGGTTGCGACGGTTCGTCAGCGACCATCCAAGCCACAACATGATGGTGAGGGAGATCGCCACGCCAAAAAAGATCAGCCATCGCGTCACTTCGGATTTCAGTCTGTTCGTCTGCCCATTCTCTTGCATGGACTCGATTTTAATTGACGTGCGATACACGCGGAATGGGCGATGTTGCCGAGGTGGAGGCGCGGCCGGGAGGCGTGGCCGGGAGGTGCGGCCGGGAAGCGCGGTTGTGAAGCACGGACGGAACAAGAAGCACGGACGGAACCCACGATGGTCCAATCAAATGCCGCGCTGCCCGCCAAAACCTAAACCGCGAACGCGCTCGGACACGAATCGTTCAGCGGACAATCCAAACAATCAGGCTTACGCGCATGGCACACGGCCCGACCATGCAGAATCAGCCTGTGAGAAAGATCGGTCCATTCCTCAGGCGGAAAACAGGCGGTGATCTCACGCTCTATGGAAACCGGATCAGGGGAGTGGCTCGACCAATCGGAACGCCAACGCAATCGTCCGGTAACACGAATCACATGCGTATCAACAGGAAAACCAGGCTTCCCGAACGCATTGCCAAGCACCACATTCGCGGTCTTACGGCCCACGCCAGGCAGCGAAACCAACGACTCCATACTGTCGGGAACCTCACCATCGAACCGCGCGCACAACTCATGCGAAAGCCGGATGATATTCCTCGCCTTGGTGTGGTGGAACCCAATGGTGCGGATAATACCCTCCACACGCTCAGGATCGGCAACTGAAAGTTCGGCGGGACCGGGATAACTTCCAAACAACTCGGGTGTGACCATATTCACACGCTTGTCCGTGGTCTGCGCGCTCAACACCGTAGCCACCAAAAGCTCGAATGGATTGGAAAAATTCAGCGCACACTCCGGATGCGGTATATGAGAACACAAGACGGCATACTCCCGCCGCATGCGCTCCAACCGCGCCTTCCTAGACTCCCTCGGCACGTTATCAGTCCGCTACATGAGAAGCCGCATTCTTGGCAGCGGCCTCGACTTCCTCTTCCTCAGGCGGATCAAAGCGATAGCCGACATTGCGCACGGTCCCAATCACATGCTCATACTCGCCACCCAACTTGGCGCGAAGACGACGAATATGCACATCGACGGTACGGGTTCCACCGTAATAGTCGTAACCCCACACCTCCTGCAACAACTGCGCACGCGTGAACACACGGCCAGGATGCTGCACAAGATACTTAAGAAGCTCAAACTCCTTATACGCAAGATCAATCGGATGCCCATGCAGACTCGCGGTATAACCATTGGTGTCAACCACCAGATCACCGGAACGGATCATACCGTCCTCGTTCTGCATACTCGTCTCACCCGGGCCGGACACCGCGCTCGCAGGCGCATTGCCGCGTTCCGACACGAGACGGAGTCGTCCCTCCACCTCAGCGGGAGAAGCGGATGCGACCACCACATCGGCGATGCCCCACTGCGAATTGACCACGGTGAAACCGCCTTCGGTGAGCACAAGCACGATCGGCGTGGACAGTCCGGAAGCGTGAATCAGGCGGCACAGCGTTTTCGCGGTGGCCAAATCGTCGCGTGCGTCAAGGAAAAGAATGGTGTTTTCCGGCATCTTCACAAGACTTGCCGCATCCATCGGCAGCACGCGCACACGATGGGAAAGCAACGCAAGTGACGGGAGCACAGTGGAGGGGTCGCTTGCGAACGTCATAAGCGTAAGATCCGTCACGTTAGCTCCCTCTGTAAATCCCCTTGATGCCAATTCCGCGATTGTACTCTCGTAATGTATTAGCGGCGTTTCGTCAATTCTATATAAACCTTGTGGACACTTGCGGCTACATTTATTGATATTGCATACGTAATGACCACATTATGAAAAGAGGTCGAGATGACTTCCTCTCAAAGCGCCGTCGATTCGCGCTTGAACGCTTCCTTCGGCAAGGTTCTGGCCGTTGAGGTCGCCGCATATGCCGTTTTGATTGTGCTTGCGCTCATTCCGGGCGTTTCCTACGGCGATTCGGAAGTTCCTTCGGTAGTGTCGTTCGCTGTAGTGGGATCCGTTGCGATGATTGCGTTGCTGACGGTGTTCAGTCCGTTCCGTGACGGCGTTGCCGGGCATGTGATTTCCGTAATTGTCGGTTTGCTTTCGGCTGTTTGCGCTACGACGATGATGCTCGGAAAGGTGATTTTTCCGCCTGATTTTACCGGCGACGACTCCTTTTGGATGCAGGAAGGTTGGATTGCCGGCGTCGGCGGTCTGCTGATCGTGCTCATCGTGGCTTCGTTCGCGCGTCAGATGGCTCGGAAGGAGCGGTCTCATCTGATTCGTTCGCTTTCCCACAATGTTGTGGAGGGCATTGCCATGATTTCCAGCGCGGGCTGGTGCTTCCTGCCGTCCATTCTGCCGGTCGATTTCGGCGAAAGCGCGGCCACCACGCAGTACGTGTCCATACCGGTGTGGGGCTGTTCCGTGGTGGTGGTCGTTGCCGTTGCCGTGACGTTCGGCGTGTGCTCGTATCTATGGAATCGTGATGCCGATCCGGAGCCGGATGCGAACAGGCCGTGGATCGGGCGTGCGCTGCTGCCGGTCATGCTGACCGGTGCGGTGGTCGGCATCGCATCGCTTGCGACTGTGATGCTGTAGTTTGTGCCGCGGTAGTCTCTGCAGCGGTTTTGCTGTAGCTTTCGCTTTTCCATCCTTATCGACCATGTCAACGCAACAGGTTTTTGCTGTAGTTTCCTGCTGTAATTTCTCGAGGGATGTTGTCATTCTTCCTGTGATTATCCCGAATCCTGCGATTATCCCGAATCGACGGGACGTGATATTTGCAATTTGGCGGAATAGCGGAATAGCGGAATATATGTGAAGGCCGGCCGGAGTCAAATGGAACTTCGGCCGGCCTTCGTGTCAATTGTGGATTGCCGCACGATTGATGAACGGTTGCTGGGCGACTGTCGGAAGATCTCCGGGAAATGCCGGATGACTGCCGGGATTTCCCGGAGGGCTGCCGGATGAACGTCAGGCGATGAAGCCCAAATGTTCCAGCAGCACCTTCACGCCGATCAGAATCAGGACCACACCACCTGCGATTTGCGCGGGCTTCTGCCAACGTGAACCGAATGCGCGTCCGATATACAGGCCGGCTGCGGAGAACAGGCCGGTGGTCACACCGATGATGACCACGGAAACCCAGATGTTCAGTTCCATGAATGCGAAGCTGACCCCGACGGCAAATGCATCGATGCTGCAGGCGATAGCCAACGGCAGCATGTGGCGCCAGTCGAATTCCGCGGTTTCCTTGGCGTTCTCCTCATCTTCCTCGAATGCCTCACGTATCATGTTGCCGCCGATGAAAGCCAGAAGAACGAAGATGATCCAATGGTCCACGGAGGTCACGTATTTGCTGAACGTGGAGGCGGCGAAATAGCCGAGAAGCGGGAACAATGCCTGAAATCCACCGAACCACAAACCTGTTTTGAGCGCATCCACACCGCGGAGTTTCTTGACGGTCAGGCCTTTGCCTATGGAAACCGCAAAAGCGTCCATCGATACGGAAACGGCTATAAGTAGTGTCTGAATCAACATAATCTCAAAAGGTTCATCCCATCGGTCTCCCCACGGGATGGGCCTCGACGGTTTGACCGCCTACGCCTAGGGACACCGACATAGAACTGCCGCGCATGCCATCGGTTGATATGCGGCCTTTGCGGGCTTTGAATTCAGCGAATACTGTTCGCATGCCGTGAATTACAGACTCCACTATAGCGCGTATCACGAATTTCCCGTGTTTCGGGCTTTTTCTCCACTGACTGGATGATTTGGGTCTCTGGAGGGCTTTCAGCGGGTTGATTTTGCCAATGGCTGGATGTTTTCGGACGCTAAGGGGTTTTCTTACGGGTCAATTCCTCCAGTCGGTGGCGGTTTTGGGTCTCTGAGTGGCCTCCCAGTGGGTTGATTCCTCCAGTGACTGGATATTTCGGACTGTAAGCACGTCCTTAGTGGGTCAATTCCTCCAGTGACTGGATGATTTCAGTCGCTACTTGGGTTTTTAGAGGGATATTTTCTCCAGTCAATGGATAATTTCGGACGTTTGGAAGGCCTTCAGTGGGTTGATTTTGCCAGTGATTGGATGTTTTCGGACGATACGCAACTTCGGTAGGAAAAAGAAAAAGTAAGGCTCGCCGATATAAATCAGCGAGCCTTACTCATTTAGCTGTCTTGGCTACCTTGAGAAAAGGAAATCACTTCTCGGATTCTTCGAGGCGCTTACGGGCGGCCACGATCTCTTCCTCGGCCTTGGCAGCGCCGGTCCAGTAATCGCCCGGCAGAACTTCCTTGCCCGGTTCCAGAGCCTTGTACTGCTCGAAGAAGTGCTTGATTTCAGCCTTGTGGTACTCGGAAACGTCCTCAACGTCCTTGATGTCGTCGAAACGCACGTCAGCCGGCACGCACAGCACCTTGTCGTCTCCACCGGCTTCGTCGACCATGTGGTACAGGCCGACGGCGCGGCACTCGACCACGCAGCCCGGGAACACGGAGTTCGGGAGCATGATCAGAGCGTCGAGCGGATCGCCGTCTTCGCCCAGAGTGCCCTCGATGTAGCCATAGTCATCCGGGTAGCCCATGGAGGTGAACAGGGTACGGTCCAGGAACACGCGACCGGTCTCGTGATCCACTTCGTACTTGTTCTTGGATCCGCGCGGGATTTCCACTACGACGTTGAAGGTTTCTGCCATTGTTTTCTCCTTGATCGATGTGATCAGCAGTAGTTCGTTATTCAGGATACCCGCTTTCGTGCGATGTTGGCGCTGCACGATTCAGTTACGAGTGTTTTGCATGTCGAACATATGTCGAACACTTCGATGCTGGAATGTACTGATGGGCTTTTGCGTGGATGATGAGTTTCTGTGCGGAGCTGCTGTATAGCGCGAAACGCGATGGCAGATAGACTCTCGTATGCGATCAAATAATCGATTTAACCCAATGAGATTTCGTTGTGGGGAATAAAGGGGATTGACGCGCATGTGAAAGTCGGATGATGCATGACATGTGCGTTCCGTTACCTAGGCAACATTCTCTAGGCAAAGCGAAGGCGGGTGCCTGAGGAGCTAGTCTCAAACACCCGCCTTCGCTTTGCCTGATTGATATCCGTGGCGGAATCAGTCTTCGATCACGGTCAGCACGTGTGCCACGTCGGCCCACGGTGCGAGGGAAACGAAGTTGTCCCAGCCCCAATCGAATTCGCGGCCGGTCAATTCGTCGCGTACCTTCAGCGGACGGTCGGTAGGCAGACCGAAGTCGGCCAACTCGATATGAACGGTCGACTGGTGTGCGTCATGGCCATCAAGATTGACCACGGTGATTACCGTATCGGCCTTGCCGGTGCCGGTCAGTTCGGCAGGGGTACGGCGTAGGAACGCGATGATGCTCGGATCGCTCGTCGGCAGTACATGCAGGTTGTGGTAGCTGCGGCAGGCCGGATGCTTGGCGCGGATTTTGTTGAGCGAGGTGAGCAGTTCGGCGATGCCGTATTTGTCGGTTTCGCTCCAGTCGCGCACCTTGATCTCGTACTTCTCGTTGTCGATCTGCTCTTCGAAACCGGGGCGCTGCTTGTTCTCAATGAGCTCATAGCCGTTGTAGATGCCCCAGCTTGGGCTTCCCAAGGCCGCGAGCACGGCGCGAACCGCATGTCCGGCAATGCCGTTGTCTCGCAGGTAGGCGGTCAGAATATCCGGGGTGGTGGGCCAGAACGTGTTGTGCTGGTAGAAACCGCCGTTGCCATTGGTCTCCTCGAGGTATTCCGCCAGATCCTCCTTGGTGTTGCGCCACGGGAAATAGCAGTGGGACTGCGTGAATCCCACATAGCTCAGCGCGCGCATCATTCCCGGGCGGGTGAAGGCTTCGGCCAGGAACAGCACTTCCGGATGCTTCTTCGTCACGGCGGCGATCACGTCCTGCCAGAAACGAACGGGCTTGGTGTGCGGGTTGTCGACGCGGAAGATAGTCACGCCAGCCTTGACCCACAGATCCATAATTTGTTCGACTTCCTTTTCGATGCCTTCCATGTCGGCATTGAAGTCGATCGGGTAGATGTCCTGATACTTCTTCGGCGGATTCTCGGCGAAGGCGATGCTGCCGTCGGGCTTGATGCGGAACCAGTTCGGATGGGCCTTGACCCACGGATGGTCCGGCGAGCACTGCAGTGCGAAATCAAGCGCGACTTCGAGACCCAGCTTGTGTGCGTAATCGCAGAACGCCTTGAAATCGTCCATTGTGCCCAGCTGCGGGTCAACGGTGTCGTGGCCGCCGAGTTCGGAACCGATGCCGAACGGGGATCCCGGATCGTTCGGACCTGCGATCAACGAATTGTTACGTCCCTTGCGATTGGTTACGCCAATCGGGAAGATCGGCGGCAGATATACGATGTTGAAGCCTTCTTGCGCGGCGCGGTCCAAGCCTGCCAGAGACGTCTTGAGATTGCCGGGGACGATTTTGCCGTCTTCGGCATAGTAGGCGCCTTCGGAACGCGGAAAGAACTGATACCAGGCCGCAAAGCTGGACTTCGGCCGTTCTACGCGCATGCGTAGCGGATTCGACTCCGAGAGGCCGTCGCGCAGCGGATTGGTCTCGTGAAGGGCCTTGATATCGTCGGACTGCGCGGCCGCCAAGCGTTCTTCGGGGGTCAGTGACTTGTCGGCCACGGTCTTGGAAGCTTCGCGAAGGGTCTTCTCGTCTGCTGCGGACAGCTTGGAATCCTTCGCGTCAGACCAACGGGCGATCAGCTGTGCGCCGGACTCCAAGGCGTTTTCTACGTCGTCTCCCACCTTGACCTTGATGGAAGCGTCATGGAGCCAAGAGGCGTAGGAATCCTCCCATCCTTCAACGACCACACGCCATTCACCCAGTTGGCGTTTGACTTCCGCGTAATCGGCGTCCCACGGCTTCAAATCGCTGTGGTCTCCGATTTTCACGGTGGCTTCCCAACGGTCCAGGCCAGGATTGGTGCAGGTCATCGGGAATCGCGCCACTTCGCGGCCTCGCGCACTACGGACGGACACGGTGGCGCCCGCCTTGGTACGGCCTTCGATAAACACCTGGGCGGTGACGGGGAAGGGCTCCCCGAGCTCCACCCTTGCCGGGTACAGGCCGTTTTCTGCGATCGGGGTGACGTCCATGACGTTCACGCGGCCGAACTGCTCAGGGCTCGTGCGTTCGATGACTGGTGCTGGGGTTTCGCCCAAAAGCTGCGTCGTTGCGGTCTTGGGCTTGGTGGCGGCGTGTTTGCGGACCGTCTTCTTGGCGGTTGCGGTTGTAGTGGTTTTGCGTGTTCGCGGTGTCGCGTTTGTTTCTTCTGCCATACCGCCGATTATAGAGGTTTGTGACTCGAAAAAGCGACTTTTCCGCACCCTAATGCCGCTATTTATGTGGATAACTTTGCCATTTGCGATTGGTTAAGCGCTTTCTGTGGATAAAACGTGCCTGATTGCCCCCTTTGGTTATCCACAACACGCCGAATGAGAGCGTTCTCCGACCACAGCCTTCGGAAAACCGAATCTGCGATCGCCAAGTATGACAGGCTCATAGGAAACCGGCGAAAGCCGTTGGATGAAGCAACGTAATGGCCGGCGCGACGAAGGTGTCCGCGCCGAATGATCGGAAAGGAACATCATGCGTGCAAAGTCGATTTCCAAACATATTCGCTCCGTACTGGCATCTTTGGCGATTTCAGTCGCGGTATTTGCCGGGGGCATATGCCCGTCCGCGCAAGCACAGACGCTGCTGCCGGCCAGCGGAGGATATTATCAATATTTCCTCGACTCGCGTCAGTACGTGATAGGGATCAGCGCCATGGATGCGGATGGCAATAACTATTACTGCCGGCAGATCGATAAGCCTACCGACTATAACGTGACGGAAACCACGGCCGTGGAGAACACTGACGCTTCCAGACGTCTGGCGTGGCTGATGCGTAAGTATCGGAGTGATATGAACGTGTTGACGCATTCCGCCATCGGCGTGCTCGTGCACCGCAACTATGACGATCAGACGATTTGGGCCAGGCATGAAGCGTATCTGTTGTCCGTATTGCCCGGGCTGGAGAAGAAGATCGACGATCTTTGGGAATTGTCCGGAAAGCAGGAGTATGGAACCGTGGAAGTGGTGCGTTCCGACGTTCAGGGGTTGAAGTCGGGCAGCATATTCATTCAGGCGAAGAACGCGGACGGGCAACCGGTGAACCTGGTGTACACCGCGGTGATCGAAGGGCCGGCGGTCTTTGACCTTGACAACGAACCCGATGCGATTGGAATGACCGGACTGGAGGGCGTGACCCTGTACTGGCATGCCACGGGAACTGGTGAGATAACAATCAACGTAGGGCATAGGGCGATAGGAATGGATGAAGCCACGACTTCGCAGAAAATGGTGACGTTCCATGAGAATGCGCAATTCGTGGATCAGTTGGTGACCTTCGAAGTGAGTGATGTTGAAGAACCCGAGGAGCGAGAGATGCCGCAGACTGGCAGTTCGGCGGGGCTGGTGATTGGCGTGCTCGCCGCGGCCTGTATCTGCGGGGCGTTCATGCTTTACGCCATTCAGCGGCGCTGAAGGCCACGACGCCCGGTAGATTCCGGGCCTGCATGGACGCGGTCATGCAGGCCCGATTCGTTATCGGATTCGCACGACCACGTCTATCGAGGTGTCGGAACGTTGCTATATGGCCTGGTATCCGTCCCAGTCCGTCATGTGCCATTGCCCATCCTGTGATTCGGTGATGGATGCGCGTGCGTCGTCCGTCATGCCGGTCGCGGATGCCATGCAGTCGAACATGGCGGGCAACTGGCCGTCGGAAGCGGTGAGCCGTATGTATTCGGATTGTGGTCCGGTGACCCAGCGCACGCCATTTACCTGGTTCTGCGGCATGCAGCCGGTCCAGATGTCGTACATGTTGCCATGCGGCACGGCATCCATCGTGTCGCTGCTGCCGTCGCTGCCGACTTGCAGCGAGTCGATGATGGCCTGTGGGTCCACGTCGCCCGGCATGGGGTGATCATGGTCCTCGATGGCGAGCGAGATGCGGATGCGTGGTTTCGTCAAAACAGTTCCTTTTCCTTGTAGGCGGCGGTCGTGCATGTATGGCGTGTGTGCAGTGGCCCACCTGCGGAAGGCCCTGCAGTCGATGCGCCACACCATGCCGGCCCTGTACGCCGGCAGGCCGTGTTCCCGCAACGTGAGCAGCGACGGCACGTTCCGCTCGTTGAGGGCCTTGAGCGTCTGCCAGAGCTCGATGTCGGTGCGCTGGTTGTTCGCAATGCGGTCAACGGCGTCCGCGAATCCCTGCAGGAGCAGCCTGCGCGACTCGGCCGGATAGCGCAGCGTCTCCGACAGTGACGGCTTAATCCTCGATGACATACGCCCGCATCCCGCACCACACGGCCACCGACTTCAACAGAGCGGCGGAATCGTGCATCTTGCCTTCCGTGGCCGAACGGTAGACGGGTTTCAACGACTTGCCGCATGCCAGTTTCAAAGCGAGCTGCAGCTGGTTGTCGTCCAGGCCGGAAGCCTTGAGCAGAGACCTTCTGGACGTGTTCGCATGTGAACTCTTGTTCGAGTCAATCATCAGGAGTGCCATCCTCATCTGCGTCCTCAACATGTGGGTGAACCCTGCTTTGCTCATTCTCAATCCTTTCGCTTGATAGATTTCGGTTGGTGAGCGCTTGAGAGGTCAAGACCTAGAATCCGATGACAGGAAAATCCGACCGAGTGTTCGGCCGTGCCAGTCAACAGATTCCAAAGGTCTCGCGCAACGTTTCGGTCGGAGCCGCGCCGTCGATAACAAGAGCGGCATGAGCCGCCGGGAATGGTCCCAGTCAGGCCACGGCCGAAGCCGCCAATGGTCGCCCGATTCCGCCTTAATCGACGGCCTGAAATGGTCGGGGGCTGAACTTCGTCTCTCAAATAGCGCGGTAGCCACGCGTCTGGCGTCACCGGTCGCTAACCCGGTTCAGCGGTGGCAGGGGTACGCCGTACGCCCCATAAGCCATTCAGTTTTGTCAGTCGTTGTCGGTGAGGAAATCACCCAGACGGACGATCGCGAGCACCAGCCCCAGCATGAGGAACATGAAAGGGCTGAGCAGGATCAGGATGAAGGTCTGGATGATGCGCCTGAACCTCATTCCAGGGTTTCCCATTCACGGCGGGCACGCCGCGCGTGCGTCATCGCCTGGTTGATCGCGCCCTTCATCCGCTGAAGGTCGCCCATGTCCAGACCATTGAAGTCGAACAGCTGTTCGCCCATCGCCAGCGTGATAAGCGAACAGAGAGAACCGCAGACTCCCATGAACAGTTTGTAAATCAGATGCATCACGCAACCTCCAGTGGTTCGCGGCCCAGCAGCACGTCCGTGGACACGTCCAAGAGGTCGGCGAGTTTGCTGATTTCGTCGGCGTTGAAACGGATATCACCCTTGAGCTTGCTTGAAAACGAAGCACCGGTAATGCCGAGGGACTTGGCAGCGTCTTTCTGCCAAATTCCATGTAAAGTCAGCAGAACTTTAATTCTGCATGCTTGATTAGTTTTTTCCTTATTGGACATGGGGGTACATATATCACGCTTGGCTTGGAAATGCAATTCTAAGCGTGTTGTTTGTTGTTTGAATTAGTAATATGCTAATCTGTGAAGCATGAAGAACATAGAGCTTAATAAGACGGTTACGAAGAACATGCGTGTAGCGCTGGCCGCTAATGGGCTTCAGCAGAAAGACCTTGCGGAGGCGCTTGGGATTACGACAGCGAGCATGTCGGCAAAATTCACTGGCCGCACCTTGTGGAATCTCGGAGATATTGAAAAAGCCTCGGGCTTCTTTCATGTGAAGCCCGAGGCGTTGGTAGCGGGGCATGGATTTGAACCATGGACCTCTGGGTTATGAGCCCAGCGAG
>CAVBHJ010000018.1:0-51650 GCA_963595445.1 bacterium | reverse complement strand
AAAGCCACCACGTCGTGAACGTGGTGGCTTTCCTGATATTACAGATTTCCCAGCGCTTTTCTTCGCGCGTATTCGGACCGCAGTTCGTCGGTCGACACATAGTCGCCGACGGACCAGCGCTTCTTTCCTTCGTTCCTGACCCATTCATATTCGTCCTGCGGCATGGAGATGTCGCCATACTTGCGTTTGATTTCCGCAAGACGGCGCTCATCGGTGACTTCCCTCAAATCACCGGGCATAAACGTAAAACGGTCGGAACGATTCATAGGTTCAATCATAGCAGTCTCAGATAAACGATCGGCCTGCCGTCGGATACTCCAAGCCCTTCGAAACGAAGAGCCCTTCCTCTCGGCAAAAGAATCTCGTATTCCCCCGGATGCTGAGTGATCGGCTCCACATACACGCCGGCGCTTCCCGGCGGCACCAGGATTCTTGTGGCGATGCGGTCTTCCCCGTCAACGTCGATTCCTCCCTCCTTGATGCTAGTGGCCATGTATCCGATGTGTTCGAAGGTACGACCGGTATTCACATCGAAAAGCGACTCCATATCGTTGACGTGGAACGTCGACACCCGCATCTGCCTGTCGACCGTGAACCGTTCTCTGGTGATATGGTCGGATATCGCTTCGTCGATGCATGCGATTTGATGGATGACGGTCTTCGACGGGTTCTGCTCTCCGAACAAGTAACCGTTGATGCTCTTATAACTATCGCCGGTCCAAGCTATCAAAGCTGCGACCTTCTCATCGTTGGAGAACCTGTCTCCAGGCATCCTGATGCTGTAATCCGATAATCTCGATAGTTCTGCAGCACTGATTGGAATCGACTTGCCGCTCCATCGGATTCCCGGCAGCGGTGTCACCCCATCCTTGGTCTCATCATGGTAGAGGCGTCTCAGTTGGGCGAGTGCATCATGCCAGTCGCCGTCGTCTCCAGCAGCTGCCTTTGCGGCGTCATACATGTTTTTGTATTTGTCCGGGTCGTATCCATTGAGCTTAGTTTTCCCCCAACTGGGAACAATATCGCAGTCGCAGTCTGCATGGTATTGCATCTGCCGTCCGGCGGTGTCCTCGCTCAGGTAGGCGAAGCCACGCGAGGCGAGCATAAGGCAGAACGCGCATGTCTTAGCCCCTCGTGGCACACGCGCCCAGCGGGGCTTGGTCGGGTCGTTGGCCACCGCCCTCTGCATGGTCAGCCGCCCGACTGTCTGAACCAGATTCTGCACGTATTCCAGTGCCTGCTCCTCGTCCGTGAACGTCGGCCACAGGTCGTCGATGCTCTTGCCTGCGCGGTTGTGCACGATGCCGTTCTCGTCGGGTATGACGTCCTTGTAGTGCAGTCCCATGAAGTCGGTGTTGTTGAAGCCGCCCTCCATCTGCCAGACCGCACGGTTGGCGGTGATGGTTGGCGGATCGTATTCCGGCATGTCGGTTTCGCCATACTGCGCCCACAGGTCACGGACATGGCCATAGTAGTCGGATGCGAGCTTGTTAGCCGCGTCCGCATACCGGTTTATCTCCGCTTTGATGAGCTCCTGGCTTTCACCGTCCCAGACGAGGCCTGAGACACTGTTGCCGGCCTCCTTCTGCAGGCGGCTCATGGTGTCCGTATTTTGTGAACATGACGCACTCCTTTGCTCCCGTAGATTCGAGTTCGACCGCGCCACGGTGCGCTGTATGGTCCTCCCACGCGATACGGCGCACGGTAGCCGCCAGCCGGATAGCTGGTTAAGTGGTGGGTGCGGAACTCGAACCCGCGATGTGTCAGTGTCGGAGATTTACAGGCTCCTGCCGTCGCCGCTGGGCCAACCCACCGAAATGTGATATGCTGAATGTGTAGGCGCCCCCGTTGCCGCCATTTTCGGTAGCTTCCGAGGCGCTTACCTTATTCGTCGCAATTCGGATTCTTTGCTGAGTATGTAGACGATGCCATCCTTGAATCTCTGGCTTTTCAGAATGAACTCTACGAGTTGTTCATCGCTCATGTTCGGGTTCTCCGAATTGTCGATAATCAGTCGTTTGCAGTCCATTTTCTTGCCAGCACTGCCCATGTACCCATCTATAGATCGGAATGATTTGGCTTTGTCGGGTGTCTTGATTTCAACTCCCCCAGCCCAGTCGGACAATCCGATTCGCCGTTCGATTCCATTTTCGTCCTTTACCGTCTTGTAGTCGACTCGGAACGCGGGGACGACGCCGTGCTTGCGGAGGCGTTCGGCCGTTCGTATCTCCTGCGGTCTTGCCTTCTCGGTTTCCTCACGCCCTCATCACTGGGGAAGCTGATCGGCGGCTCTGCGCCGCTGTGGAGCCATTCACGGTCGCGCCAGCGCATCTCGGCGAGTATCTGGTTACGTTTCCAGTTGCCGAACTTCTGGCCCGGCGAACTACGGGTTCTCAGGTATTCGTCTCGGGTAACGATGCTCGATGGCCGTCTTGCATTGTTCCCAGCGTTCACTCATGCCGTCGGGGTCGAAGCCTTTGAGCTTCTGCCTTCCCCAGCTGCTGATGACGTCACAGTGACAGTGGCCATTGTGGAAGGTGGGGCCGGAGTCGGCCGTCTCTTCGCTGAGGTATTCGAAGCCACGGGTGGCGAGCATGACGCAGAACGCACAGGGATCACTGCCTCGTGGCACGCGCGCCCATTTTGGCTTCGTGGGGTCGGCACGCAGGTCACGCATGGTCATAAGCCTGGCGGACGTGCTGACCATGTCACCAATGAGCTGCTGCCAGTCATCGATGGTCTTCAACTCCGGCCACAGACTGTCCACGCTCAATCCGGCCTTGCTACGTCCGGCGACGAGGTCGGAATAGTTGAGACCATTCCAGTCGGTGCCGGAGAAACCGCCGTTCATGCGGTAGAGGACTTCGCTTGGGTCAAGCAAATCCGGGTGTTCGAACTCCGGCAGATCCACTCCTGACTGCTCGGCCCATATAGCGCGCAGCTGGCTGAAATAATCGTCAGCCAGCTGCGCGGACTGTCTCGAGTAGTCCTCGACCACATCGCGCATGAGCAACGGGTCGGAGCGGTACTGCGCCTCGATAACGTCAGCCGCTTCGTACGCCAACGCATCAAGGTCGGCGACATATCCCGCATAGGCTTGGTCAAGCAGCCGTTGAAAAAGAATGTTACTTATTGTGGATATATGTATAGTTTCGCTTATATCTACAATGTCAGTACTGCAACAAGTAAGTAAAAGTATCTGTTATAAGTAGAACATGTGGTGCTCTTAAAAGGGCAACAAAAAGCCCCCCGAAGCTCTGGAACAGCTTCAGAGGGCAAACGGAAAACCTTGCACGATTCTCCGCGCACCAGTTTAACCCGAGGCGTGGAGGGAAAGATGATGGAATTCGTGGGATACCGAAATACCAAACTCGTGGAACAGCTGGCACGCGACGGGCGAATAACAAAGACGTTCAAAGGCAGGCGCACGTTCGACTCCGAACAGTTCGTACTTTTGATAAAGATGGCCTCCGCCACCTATGACTGGCCGCTCGACAAGGCAGCCGAGGAAAAGCACATGCTGCCACGCACCTACACCTACGGGTGGCTCGAAATGGCCAACGACCTAGGTATGACATTACCCGACGACCCCTCCGAAATCGAGGTCATCGGCGGCGAACCACGCAACCCGAAACGTGAGAACGCGGCCATACAGCGAATCAGCAAGGCCGCTGCCCGACTCCGGGACAACGGCCTCATCAAATGCCTGCGCAAGGGCAGTCCCCAGAAGCGCAACAACACCGTCTGGCTCCTGACCATCGGCACACCGGAAGAAAACACCGAAGTCGAGGCATACGTCAGGCAGTGGCTACATCTGTGACATGTGGCTGGTTGCGATTGGTCACGGCTACATTGGCGTACACTGCTTTCCATACCCAATACCGATCGGCATGAGGAAGACGGGGGCGAACGCCACGGCAAGGGCCTTCATAGACGACAGGTGGCTCAAAAACGACGAGGACGGCAACCCGCCCAGCAGGGCCGCGAAACAGTCGCTGGCCAACGCGAGGGATCCCATGAAGGCGAACGTGCCGGACAAGTGGAGGACGAGCCGCTACGGCATCGGCATGCGCCGGCGCTGCCGATGGCTCGTCATCAACGACGGCCGGCGCGTGCAGCGCTCGAAGAACTTCGTCAAGCTCCACGACGCGGAGGAATACGCCGCCGCGCTCGAGGACGACATCCGCTCCGGAAGATACCACGACCCCAAACAGGAGCTGCGCCTCTTCCGCGACGTGGCCGACGAATGGCTCAAATCGAAGATCGACCTGCGCCCCGGCACGCTCGGCCGATACCAGCGCGAACTGCGCGTGTACATCGACCCCACCTAAGGGAGATCCGACGCGACGACCTGCAACGCTGGGTGGGAGGACTCGTCGACGGCAACTATCCGGCCGAACTGCCGCATGGACGGAAGCCACGGCCCCTCAGACCGCGAAGCATCCGCAACATCGTCGGCGTCGTCATGGGCGGCGTGCTCGCCTACGCCGTGGAGCACGACTGGATCACCGAGAACCCGCTGGCCAAGGTCACGCTGCCGAAGATCGTCCGCTCGGACGACGGGCACGGCGGCAGCATGCTCGGCCTGCCGAAGAACGGCAGGGCGCGCAGCGTGGCCGTGCCGAGGTTCCTCGTAGCGGAACTGAAGCCGCTGCTGGACGGCGCGGCCGACGATGACTGGCTGTTCCGCGCGGCGCGCGGCGGCAACATCTGGCTGCACAACTGGCGCAGCCGCATCTGGAACAGGGCCGTCAGGGCGGCGGGTCTGGAGGACGAGGGCGCGACCATCCACAGCCTGCGCCACACGTACGCTTCCTTCGCTATCGCCCAGGGCGCCGACGTGAAGACCCTGCAGGCGCAGTTGGGGCACGCCAGCGCGACGATCACGCTGGACACGTACGCGGCGTTGTGGCCGGAGCGGCTGGACGACGTGGCGGACGCGATCGAGGCGCCTCGCGGGCGAGTGCTGGAGGGGTGACCGAAAACGGAGGCGCGCGGTCATTGTGTCCCATTGTGTCCATGTACGGGAAAGCCCGGAATCCAAGGTGTTGAAAACGTTGGAATTCCGGGCTTCTGGTCGGACCAGCGGGATTTGAACCCGCGACCCCTTGACCCCCAGTCAAGTGCGCTACCAAACTGCGCTATGGTCCGAACAGTGCAAAAGCACCGAGAAGACAATCTAGCACACTTCTTTCATCTTTTCAAATGCCGTGTCGCACTGTCGCTCGACAGCCCTTTTGAAACATCCGGCATACTTGTCTAATGGATCGAATGGCACTCTTCATGAGTCCTTGGAACGTGACAAAATTGACGCAATACCAAGGACTCTTAGTGAGGTGATTGACTTGGGGCCGATGAACGCTCAGCCGCAATTCGATGACGTTGATGATTTGGCTCATGTGTTCGATGAAACACAGCAGGAAGACGAATGGAAGATCCGTCTTCCTCGGAAGCTCGGAGTCGCAGCCAGGGAAAGGGCCCGGCATGACGGCATTACTCTAACCGAGTTAACCAGGAAAGCACTCGAATTCGACGATTCCGATTCCAGCGAAGACCATGTTCGCCTCGGACGCATGCCCAAAAATACCGACGGACGCGAGCAACTGGGCGACGAATGGAAGATCAAACTCCCCCACGACCTCGGTTATCGAGCTCGATCCAAGGCGAAGGCCGAAGGCATCTCGCTAAGTTCCCTCGCACGGCGTGCCGTAGCCGCATACCTCAAGGCGCGAGACGCACAGGAACAACCGTTGTTCTGAAAATACGCGCCCTATTCCGCTCGGCATCTTTGACAGCCAGCCGAATAATGCAATGCGCCATCATTGCGATTCAACCAAGGCAAGCAACTGGATCAAAACGGGGTGTCCACAGATCACAGGCGGACACCCCAAACGCAATCCATCAGCGCGGCAAATCAGCGCACCTAGCATCGCGGAAACAAATCACTTACGCTTCTTCTTTTCACGAATATTCACCGAAATCTGAATCGGCGAACCTTCGAATCCGAACTCCTCACGCAAGCAACGTTCGATATAACGACGATACCCGTGCTCGAGGAAGCCGGTGGCGAAAATCACGAAACGCGGCGGACGTGTGGAAGCCTGCGTCGCAAACAGGATACGCGGCTGCTTTCCTCCACGCAGCGGATGCGGATGCGCCGCCTGGATTCTACCAAGGAACGCATTGAGCTTGCCCGTGGGGATACGCTTGTCCCACGATTCCAAAGCGCCACGCATGGCCCTGGCAAGGCGGTTGGTGTGCCAACCGGTCTTGGCCGACAGATTCACACGCTGAGCCCAAGTCACACGGTCGAACTCGGTCTTCCACAAACGTTCCATACGCTGACGGTCGAACTCATCCATCAGATCCCATTTGTTGAACACCAGAACAATGCAACGCCCCGCGTCCACGGCCTGGCTCATCACCTTGAGGTCCTGATCGGAAATCGGCTGCGACGCATCGAACAGCACCAGCGCGAGTTCGGAACGCTCGATGGCCGCCTGAGTGCGCAGAGAGGAGAAGTATTCGGCACCCGACAGTTTATGCAGACGACGCTTGATGCCGGCGGTGTCAATGAACAGCCAGTCCTCGCCGTCAACCGTCACAACCTCATCGACCGGATCTCGGGTGGTGCCGGCCAAATCGTTGACCACGGTACGTTCCTCATGGGCCAACTGGTTCAGCAGCGATGACTTGCCGACGTTGGGTCGGCCCACCAAAGCCACGCGTCGCAGATGCGAAGGAGTCAGGAAGCCGGACGTTTTCTCGGCCTTCTTCAACGAATCCAGCGCCGCATCGAGCAGTTCGCCGATGCCACGTCCGTGCATGGCGGAAATGCCATACGGCTCTCCCAAACCCATCTTCCAGAATTCGGCGGTCAGATATTCGCTTTCGCGATCATCGACCTTGTTCACTGCCAATGTAACGGGTTTGCCCGAAGCACGCAGCATCTTGATGATGCGCGCGTCCGTGTCCGTCAAACCGACCTGACCATCGACGACGAGAACCACGGCGTCCGACAACTGCACGGCAACCTGAGCCTGA
The DNA here is from genome assembly GCA_963595445.1 of bacterium. Taxonomy (GTDB): domain Bacteria; phylum Actinomycetota; class Actinomycetes; order Actinomycetales; family Bifidobacteriaceae; genus Bifidobacterium. The sequence goes on along the minus strand of CAVBHJ010000018.1, from coordinate 44,606 downwards.
GATGCAATCGCCGATTCGATGCCTTCGACGTCGGCTTCCCAACCACCGGTATCGACCAGCTTGAAATCGGTGCCGGCCCATTCCGCGTCGTAGCTCACACGGTCTCGGGTCACGCCGGGAGTGTCTTCCACAACGGCTGCGCGACGGCCAAGAATACGATTGACCAGCGTGGATTTGCCGACGTTCGGACGTCCTACGACCGCCAGTACGCCAACCGGCTTCGGCCCGGAGACACGCTCACCGCTGGAGAAGGACGATCCGTCGATCAGACCTTCGTCGCCTTCGTCCAGCTCATAATCCTCAAGATTGGAGACGTACTGCTGGTACTGCTGTTCCTCAATGGCGTCGTCGACGATGCGAACGAGCACGTCAAGCGTCTCACCGAAGTCAAGATCGGAATTATCGACCGTCAATACGCCTTCCGCGGCGGAGGTGAAATTCGTGACCTTGGAATCGGCCTTGTCCCGAGCTGCGACATTCTCCGCACCCACGCCGGCAACGGACTGTCCGGCCCTACGTGCCTGACGAACCTCTTCGCTTGCGGTGAGCAGAATACGCACTTCGGCATCGGGAGCCACGACCGTGGTGATGTCACGTCCCTCAACCACAACACCCGCTCCCTGGGAGAACGAATCCGAAGCGGATTCGCGGGCGATATACGCACGCTGCGCGGCAATCAGCACATGGCGCACCGGGATGATGCCGGACACCTTGGAAACATGAGAAGACACTTCGGAGGAACGGATGGCATCGCTGATGTCCTCACCATCCGCGAAGACCTTCGGATCTTCCGGGTCGACGCTGATATCGAAATGTCCTTCGGTGAAGAACTCACCGACCGTTTCGGTAATCAGCTGCTCGTCCACGGTCTCGGCATCCAGATCAAGACCCTGGTTCAGGCACCACCATGCGCACGCACGGTACATGGCCCCCGTATCAAGATACGCAAAACCGTAATATTTGGCCAAAACCTTGGATGAGGAGGACTTGCCTACACCTGCCGGCCCATCAATGGCTACACGAATCACAGTCCCACCGCCTTGGAAAGGGAACGAACCTCGGTCTGAGAAAGAACGCGATAGCTTCCGCTCTTGAGATCACCCAGCTTGATCGGGCCGATCTGCGTGCGCACGAGACGCTTGACGGGGAAACCGATCGATCCGAAGATACGACGGACGATACGGTTCTTTCCGGAATGCAGCACCACCTTGACAAGGGTGCCATCCCTGTTGGCGTCGATGATCGCGCAACGGTCGAGTTTGATCCAACCGTCGTCAAGCTGCACGCCTGTGGTCACCAGGCGACGGCATACCTGACCGCTGATGCGGCCTTCCAGCGTGGCGATGTACGTCTTCTCAACCTCATACTTGGGGTGCATGACATGCTGGCTGAGCTCGCCGTCGTTCGTCATGAGAATCAGGCCTTCCGAATCGTAATCCAGACGACCCATATGGAAAATACGCTCGTACTTGTCTCCGACGATGTCCCGAAGGGTGTAACGGCCCTTCGGATCATCCATGGCACTCAGCACGCGCTTCGGCTTGTTCAGCGCGAGGGTCACATGATTCGGATTCACACGCACGCGCGAACCGTCGACACGGACCTCCTGCTTCTTCGGATCGACTCGCGTTCCCAGCTCGGTGACGAGCTCGCCGTCGATTTCGACACGGCCATCGGTGATGATCTCCTCACACTTACGCCGCGAACCGAAACCTGCCTGAGCGAGAAGCTTCTGCAGTCGGATACCTTCATTATCGTTTTGATGCGCCTTGGCGGCGCGAGAATATGCGTTTGGCATCGTTCTCCCAACGTGGCCGGATAATACTCATAGGGACTGCTGGTACTATTGCAGTCGTTTGGCGGTTCCAAAGAACCGCAACCATCCAAATATACGACAGAGGAAAGACTATGACTGCTGTTGAAGCAACGTCCATAACCGAGTCAGCAACCGAGGAAGAACAGATCAAGCCATTGCCCGTCCGTATGGGCGCCGAGCTCGTCGGAAGCTTCATCATCTGCTTCGCCATCTACGCTATCTGCTCGCTGGGTTCCGCCGTCTACGGCATCAATATGGCGTTCATCGCCCTGCTGACAGGCATTGTATACGCAACCGCCACCATCATTTTCGGCAAGATCTCCGGAGCGCAGTTCAATCCCGCCGTCTCCATCGCGGCGATGCTCACCGGTAAGACGCCGGTGCTTGACGGTGTTCTCTACATCATCGCCCAAGTACTCGGCGGCATCGGCGCAGGCGCCTCCATGCGTGTTCTGCTGCCCACTTCCGAGCAGGTGACATATAAAATCTGGATGACCCCGACCATCAATGGTTTCGACGGCAACTCCATCTCCTACTCCACCCTTGGAAGCTATGGCATCTCCTTCGGCATCACTTTGGCGATAGTCGTGGAACTTGTCGCAGGAATCATCATCGTTTCCTCCGCCATCCGTTCCACCGGCAGCCACGGTGAGTCAAGCATGAACCACGCCCTCGCCATGGGCTTGGCATACGGCATCGGCACCGCAATCACCTATCCGGTGACCGGAGCCGCCTTGAACCCGGTCCGTGCGACCGGCATCGCGATCTTCGCACAGGGACAGAGCCTCAACGAAGAGCCGTTGCAGCAGCTGTGGGTCTTCTGGATCTGCCCGATTCTTGCGGCGGCGATCGTCTCCCTCGTGGTGATCATCTGCACCATGATCGAGGCGAAGAAGAATTCCAAGGACGACGAGACGACCAGCATCGAAAATATTGCGGAAACACTCGAAGCCGTCGGCGAGGAGGAATCCGCGCAGCAGACGGCTGATGAATCACAGGCCGACGGGGAGCAGGGCGAGCAGAACGAACAGTCCGAGACCCAAGCAAATGCCGATGAAAGCGTCAAACGCGACTGAACGCACCTTCCACGGGCTGCGTTCACGCAGCACAAGCCTGACCAATCCGGTCACCATGGCCGTCACCGCGATGACAACGGTGGCGGCCTTTGTATATCCAAGCACCGCCAGAACCGCGGCAAGCACCACAACTGCCGCAACTATCCACTCGAACCATGGCTTGCCCTCGTGATCTTCGGAAACGTAGGGATGCTTCATTCGAGTGTCCTTCCTTTCATCTGATTCCGTCCATGCCGACTACCCGACGATCCACGTCGAGCGTTCGTTGACGACGCCTGCTGGCACAGACGTAATCATAATAAAACGTGGCGCCCGAAACCAGCAACGGTTCGGACGCCACGTCATCCGCATATTGCGGCGCGGTACATCACGACGTCACACCAATGACGGTCCAATGACAATCAAATGGCGATCAGTGGAAGAAGTGGCGGGTTCCGGTGACGTACATGGTCACATTGGCCTTGCGTGCCGCTTCGAACACTTCCTCATCTCGGATGGAGCCACCCGGCTGAACGATGGCCTTGACGCCTGCGTCGATCAGAATCTGCGCTCCATCGGCGAACGGGAAGAACGCATCGGACGCCGCGACTGCACCCTTGGTACGGTTCGCACCGTCCGCCAGCGTGTTGGCTCGCTCCACCGACAGATTGGCGGAATCCACACGATTGACCTGGCCCATGCCGATGCCGACGGTCGCCTGATCGTTGGCGATCAGAATCGCGTTGGACTTGACGCAACGAATCGCGCGCCATGCGAACACCAGATCGTTGATGGTCTGTTCGTCGGCCGGCTCACCGGACACGAGCTTCCATGCGTTCGGGTCGTCTCCGGTGGCGTCGATGAGATCCGTGGACTGCACCAGCAGACCGCCATCGATCTGACGGAACTGCGTCTTGGCCTTCGGAGGTTCGGTGACCTTGAGGATTCGCAGATTCTTCTTCTTGGTCTGCAGCAGTTCAAGAGCGTCGGCATCGTAGTCAGGGGCGACGATGACTTCGGTGAAGATCGGGCGAACGCTTTCGGCCATCTCCAAAGTCACCTTGCTGTTGGCCGCGATCACGCCGCCGTAAGCGCTCATCGGATCGCAGGCATGGGCCTTCTTGTGGGCCTGCGCGACCGTGCTGCCCACAGCGAGACCACACGGATTGTTGTGCTTGACCACCGCGACGGCGATCTGCGGGGCAAAGTCCCACACGGCACGCCATGCGGCGTCGGCGTCGACATAGTTGTTGTAGCTCATCGGCTTGCCGCCAAGCTGCTCGGCATGAGCGAAACCGTTCTGGTTGAGCGGATCAAGATACAGCGCGGCCTGCTGATGAGGATTCTCGCCGTAGCGAAGCACATGGGCGCGATCCCAGGTATGGGTGAACGTTGCCGGGAACTTGGCTTTATCGGTCTCCTGCTCGTCTTCCGAAACGGTCTGTTCGACGGTGGCAGGCTTCGGCCAATGCTTGGAGGTCCACTCATTGATCGTGGCGTCATAGGCGGCGGTGTGGGCGAAAGCCTTGCCAGCCAGCCAGCGACGCTCCTCAAGGGAGAATCCCTCTCCGTTGCTGATGCGTGCCGCGACCAGAGCGTAGTCGACCGGGTCGGTGACGATGGCCACGGTGGCGCTGTTCTTCGCCGCTCCACGGACCATGGACGGGCCACCAATATCGATCTTTTCGATGGTGGCGGCCTCATCGGCGCCGGAGCGCACGGTGTCGGCGAACGGGTACAGGTTCACGACCACCAGGTCGAATGGCTTGATGCCGAACTTCTCGAGCTGGGCGGCATGGTCTTCGTTGGTCATGTCGGCGAGGATGCCGGCATGGATGTGGGGATCGAGGGTCTTGACTCGGCCATCAAGGCACTCCGGAAAGCCGGTGACCTCGGAGACCTCAGTCACCTGCACGCCCAGATCGGCAAGACGCTTCGCGGTGGAACCGGTGGAGACCACTTCGGTGCCCGCCTTGATGAAAGCTTCGGCAAGGACCTCGATGCCTTCCTTATGGAAGACCGATACCAGAGCTCGTCGTATCGGTCGGTTCGTTGTTGTCACCCTGTTCCTCCTTATTGTTGAGTGTTGAAGCCACCGTACGCGATGTTTTGGCGGATTCACGAATGTTGTTGTCGGAGTTGCCGGCGGATTCGGCCGGTTTCCCCTCACGAACACGCCTTATGACCCAGCGTATTCCAAAAAACGTGGATATGGATACCAGTGTAAGCAACCATGCAGAGAACAGCCCCAGCGCCGTGGGCTGCCCCACCTTGCGTGTGGATACGATTACGTCCACACCGATATGCGCAAGGTGCTTCGTTCCAAGGGAACCGTTGGAAAGATTGAAAATCAAGCTTGAGAGCACAGCCACCAACGCGCTTGAGATGCAAAAAGCACCGGCGGGGTATACGAACCCGAGCGCCACATGCTTGACGTCGATGTGCTTTTCGAAATCCTTGATTCTGATATGGAACCCTTTACTGAACAGCATGACCACAAGTCCGGAAACGAACGATGCGGCAAGCGGAATGCACATCAACGCAATCCTGATCCAACTCGTTTCCACGGCCTGCGGGAGCACGCCGAACACCGGCAGGGCGGGCAGCGACGTACCCTGACCGCTCCACAACGAAAAACTTGCAAGGTCGCCAATGGCGAAGCCCGAGCCGAACATCCAGGAAAGGGACCAGATCACCAGATTCGGAATCCACGCAAGACAGGCGATCGTGGTGAGGATTCTCGAACCGGTCTGCATGCCCGAAAGCTCATACAGGTTCACCACCGCGGAGCTGTTGGACCAGCACCAGTACACGACCGTCACGAGGCCGATCATCAGATATACGGCGACAAGCAGCAGACCCAGTAGAGAGCCGATGCGCACGGTCTTGCGAACCTGTGGGGAAACCCTGTCCGACACATATTCGAGAAAAGTTTCGGTCAAGGAGCTCCAGGGCACTGCCGCGAGGGCGTACCCGAGGGAAAAGACGATTCCCGTCTTCAAAATCGCCAAAGGCAACGAATCCGTCAACACAACCTGGGCGTTATGTACGAACAGGATGTTGAACAGCTCCCATACCAGCAATGCCGAGACGAAACCGCATGGACTCGTGCCCACACGTTTGGATAGGGACGCGATGAGCCACACCAATAATATGGTCAGCAACAGTGGAATGATCGTCAATCTGATCGACCCCACCTCGAAACCTACGCCCTGGCTGAGCAGCACGACGGCGCCGGTCAGTGAAGCGGCGAAGGCGGAGAGGTTATCTCCGCCTTCCTCCATGGAGATGACCAGAAGCATCAACGCGATATAGCATCCGATCGCAGCGGCATAGACAATCATGGACATTGCCGCCACGACAAGTCCCCTATACCAATATCTGAGGTTTGCCATCATAGCGTGGAAGCAAGCACCTCACGCATGATCTCAGCGGTCTGGCCAGGCGTGCGTCCAACCCGGATGCCCACCGCCTCGAGGGACTCCTTCTTATCCTGCGCGGTGCCCTTGCCGCCGGAAACGATCGCTCCGGCATGGCCCATCTGCTTGCCTTCCGGCGCGGTGAACCCCGCAATATATGCCACGACCGGTTTGGTCATGTGTTCGGAGGCCCACTTCGCGGCATCCTGTTCCGCGCTGCCGCCGATTTCGCCGATCATGACCACGGCTTTGGTCGCGTCGTCGTTTTCGAACGCCTCTAATGCCTCCTGCAAGGTGGTGCCCACGATCGGGTCTCCGCCTGCGCCTAAACATGCGGTGAAACCGATATCGGAAAGCTCGCCCATCAACTGGTAGGTAAGCGTTCCGGACTTGGACACCAGTCCCAACGGTCCATGGGCAACGATTCCATCAGGAATGATGCCGAGATTGCATCCGGCGGCCTCGGGCGATGACGGCAGTGTGAGCAGCCCCGGGCAGTTAGGCCCGACGACGCGCACTCCCCTGCGCAATGCGAGTTCGACGAAATACGCGCTGTCCGCAACCGGAATTCCTTCGGTGATAACAACGATGAGCTCGATACCCGCTTCGATCGCCTCAACGACGGCGTCCTTGGCGAAACGCGGCGGCACAAACACCACGCTGGCCTTGGCTCCGGTGGATTCCACGGCGTCGGCGCAGCTTGCGTACACGTGGATGGTGGCGGATTGTCCGTTCCCGGCATCAGGGAATTCCACATCAAGACCCGCCTTGCGTGCGTTGACGCCACCCACGATGTTGGTGCCCGCCTTAAGCATGCGCGCGGTGTGCGTCATGCCCTGATGTCCGGTCATACCTTGGACGATGACAGGAGCGCCATCCTCAATGAAAAGAGTCATTTCAACGAATCTCCTTTGCCCTTGACCGCAAGACGAGCGGCCTGTTGCGCGGCTTCTTCCATGGTTTGGGCGACGTGCAGATTGGCACGGTCCGCCTGGGTGAGAATATGCAGGCCCTCAGCCGCCGCGTTGCCGTCGAAGCGGACCACAAGAGGCTTGTAGCTGCAAAGCTTATCCATCGCCTCGAGAATACCCTTGGCCACCTGTTCACACGAAGTGATGCCGCCGTACACATTGATGAGCACCGATTCAACTTGCGGATCGGAAAGCACGATCTCCAAACTGCTGCACATCACTTCAGCGGAGGCTCCGCCACCGATGTCGAGGAAGTTCGCTGGCTTCACGCCGGTACCTTGATCCTCACCGGCACCGGAGACGGCGTCAAGCGAGCTCATGACCAAACCAGCTCCGTTGCCGATCACGCCGACGGAACCATTCAGGTGCACATAATGCAGCCCATGCTCGCGCGCCTTCTGCTCGAACGGGTCGGCGTGCACCGGATCGGCGAAACGCTTCCAGCCATCATGTCGGAACGCGGCGTTGTCGTCAAGGGAAATCTTCGCATCCAACGCGCACAACGACTTGGAGGATTCGTCATCCGGGTCGCCGATCTTGGCGAGCGGATTGATCTCCACCAAGGTCGCGTCATTTTCCTTGAAGCACTGCCACATCTTAAGCAAAATCTGTGCGGCCTGGTCAACATCGGCATGGTAGAAGCCGATGCTTTCGGCCATCTTGGTGGCCGCTTCGATGTCGAAGTCCTCAAGAGCGTCGATATGCAGGCGCTTGACGGATTCCGGATGCTCCTTGGCGATCTCCTCGACCTCCGTGCCGCCGTTCGCGGTGGCAAGCACGTCAAAATCCCTGGATGCACGGTCGACGGAAATCGAAACGTAGTATTCGTGCAGAATGTTCTTGGCTTCCGCCACCAGCACGCCGCTCACCTTGTGCTTGTGAATCGTCCTTGGCAGAATGTCTTCGGACGCAAGAATGGCCTCGTCACGGGTCTTGGCCAGCTTGACGCCGCCGGCTTGTCCACGATGTCCGATCTTCACCTGCGCTTTGATGACGTTCGGATAGCCAATCTGCTCGGCCGCTTCAGCCACCTCATGAGAGTTCTGGGCGAATACGGCTTTAGGCGTCGGAATCCCCTGCTCTTCAAGCAGTTCCCGGGCCTGATACTCATAGAGATCCATGAATTCTTTCCCTTGATGACGATGATTTACAAAGAACGTTCCGCGATCAGGCAGGCATTGCGATCAGCGAGCTGACCGGGTAGTCCCCCAGCGATTCGACGCCGTTGATGCCCTGCAATTCCATGACGAAACTGTAGCCGGCGACGACGCCTCCGCATTTCTCGATGAGCATGCGGGCCGCATTCGCGGTACCGCCGGTGGCGATCAGATCATCGACCACCAGCACGCGCATTCCTTCATGAACGGCGTCTGCCTCGATTTCAACCGAGGCCTGACCATATTCGAGGTCGTATTCCTGGCAAACGGTGGGAGGAGGCAGCTTGCCCGACTTGCGCACCGCGACAAAGCCTTTGCCAAATCTGGCGGCCAAGAGCGGACCGAACAGGAATCCACGCGATTCCAAGCCGGCCACGGCCTCGAATTCGCTTGCGTCGACCGGCAATGCGGCCTCAAGCGCGTCCATAAGGATACCGAGTGCGCGCCCATCGGCAAGGACCGGCATGAAGTCACGGAAAATGACGTCTTCTTTCGGGAAGCCCGGAATCGAGCGAATACGGGAAATAAGATATTCGGAGTCCTCAACCCCGATTTTTCCCAAAGCGGAGACGGTGATATCCGATGATGCCATGTCAGTGGTTTCCTTCTACCTCGGTTTGCGGCATTTCAAAGTATAGTTTTCCCATGCGAACAGGAACGGCGAAAACCTCAAAAATGAGATTTTCGCCGTTGACGCGTATGGTTGAATCAAACGTTCTTGTGTTCGACCTGCTCATCCTTTGCCGTTTCGATGGGCTCTACAACGGTTTCCTGAGGGTTCTCAATCTGTGCTTCGGCGTCCTCTTCATTCGGCAGAGGATTGCCGTCCTCATCCACTTCGTCGTCATGCACATACGCGGGACGCACGTATTCACGGCTGATGGCATTGAAACCGAAACGCAACATGGAGCCTTCGGAGTCGATGACGATCTCCTCGTATTCGGTGTCGACGGAGACGACCTTACCAATCACGCCGCCGATGGTGATGATTTCAGTGCCCGGCTGCAGATTGGCGCGAAAATCCTGACGCTCTGACTGCTGCTGCTTGGCTTTTCGGGACTGCCAGAACATCATGGCGAACATCACGACAACAATGACGATAAGAAAGAGGTAATCCAAAACTTACTCCTTGCAAGGATGGGCATTCAATCGGGACCGCTCGTCCAAAACACAGAGTCTATGCCAGCTTGCTGACATCAATGGCGGAATCATCGGGTTTCAGACCAAGATGCTCCCACGCCTTTCGAGTGGCGACGCGTCCCTTCGGGGTTCGTACAAGGAAGCCTTCCCGAACTAGGTACGGCTCGCACACGGTCTCCACCGTCTCCGATTCCTCGCCGACCATGGCCGACAGGTTGTTCAATCCCACGGGGCCGCCGTTGAAATTGGTGACAATCGCCTTAAGCACTGCGATGTCCAGCCGGTCAAGGCCTTCAGTATCGATCTGATACAACGCAAGCGCCTCCTTGACATCATCAGGATGCACCGATTCGAGATCATGGACGATCGCCCAATCGCGCACTCGACGCAACAGACGATTGGCGATTCGCGGTGTGCCCCTCGAACGTCTGGCCAACTGCTGGGCGGAACCCTCTTCAAGGCGCAATCCCAGCACGACAGAGGAACGTTCTATAAGCTTCTCAAGCTCTTCGTGCGGATAAAAATCCAGATGCGCGGTGAAACCGAATCGAGCACGCAACGGCGAGGGAAGCATGCCTTCCCTTGTGGTTGCGCCGATCACCGTGAAACGAGGGAGGGTAAGCGGAATGGACGATGCGCCCGGGCCTTTGCCCACCATCACATCGACTCGAAAATCCTCCATGGCTATGTAGAGCAATTCCTCCGCGGCTCGCGGAAGACGGTGGATCTCATCGATGAACAGCACTTCACCGGCATCAAGGGAGCTGAGAATCGACGCGAGATCACCGGCATGCTGTATCGCAGGACCGGAGGTCACACGAATCGGAACACCCAATTCGTTGGCCACGATCATAGCCAACGTCGTCTTGCCCAAGCCTGGAGGTCCCGCCAGAAGAATATGGTCCGGCGGGACATCGCGTTTGCGGGCCGCGTCGAGAAACAGCTGCAGCTGGGCTTTGAGCTGGGGTTGGCCGATGAAGCCGTCAAGGACATGCGGGCGAAGTTCCTCATCACTGACAGGCTCGTTGCCCACAGGCGAGGCCGAAACCATACGTAGGGATTCCTCATTGGCATCGGTATTCGACTGGTCGAATACGGAATCGTTCATCATAACGGTTTGGATCACCTTCCTCGGTCAAGGGACGACAGCGCAAGCTTGAGCACGCGGGGAACGTCATCATCGCTCAAAGGCACGGGAATCCGGCTGTCATCACAAACCGTCTGAACGGCATGCACCGCATCCTGCTGCCGCCAGCCGAGCGACATCAGACCCTCGACCACCTGTTCGGAACCGGTATCCCCGGATTGAACCGCCTGTGTGGATGCACCTTCGATCTGACTCAGGTCAATCGAACCTTTGAGCTCAAGGATGATCTTCTGCGCGCCCTTCTTACCCAGACCCGGAGCCTTGGACAGGGCTGTGGCATCGCCGTCCGCCACGGCGCGGGCCAACCGATCCGGAGGAAGCGTCGAAAGCAGGGACAAAGCCACCTTCGGACCAACGCCGCTGGCCTTCTGCAGCTGCAGAAACATACGTTTCGAAGCCATCGTGGAGAATCCAAACAACGTGACGGCGTCCTGGGAGACATTCAAGGACGTATACACCTTGATATCCTGCCCTGCATGTATGGAGGCAAGATCGGCGGAAGGCATCCTGACCTCGTATCCGACTCCCCCGACCTCGATGATCGCGGAAACGGCGTCGACGGCATCCACTCGGCCATGCAGCGAACCTATCATCGCAGGCACCTCTTTCGAACAATACTAGAACATCTGTTCGATAGTCTACATGCCTCCACGGACGCCCCGCTTATGGGCCACCTTTTGCGAAGCCTGCGCCCATTGGCGCTGCGCCGCCGTAAGATGCTCCTCACGCTCCCCGCCCTGCAATGCGCCGGCCGGTCGCAGGGCATGGCAGATAGCGACAGCCAATGCGTCGGCGGCGTCGGCGGGTTTAGGCAACGTGTTCAATCCCAAAATTCGCGCCACCATACGTTCCACCTGGATCTTTTCGGCTTTGCCGTTACCGGTAATCGCCAATTTCGACTCGGTGGGAGTGTGCAATGCGACGGGAATACCACGTTGCGCCGCGGCAAGCATCGCCAGACCCGCGACCTGCGCCGTGCCGAGAACCGTATTGCGGTTCTCCTGCGCGAACACGCGTTCTATGGAAACGGTATCCGGCACGAAACGTTCAATCTTTTCGACCAAGCCGTTATAGACGGCCAACAGACGCAGATCCTGAGACGTTTTCGGATCGGAGCGAATCACGTCCACATGAATAAAAGAAAGCCGGCGGTACGCGCCGGCTTCAATCACGCCGACCCCGCAGCGAGTCAGCCCGGGGTCGACGCCAAGAATAATCACTCTTGACTACTCCTCGTCAAGCTGGGCCATGACCTCATCGGAAGCGGTCCAGTTGGAGTAGATGTTCTGAACGTCATCCAGATCATCGAGGTTGTCGATGAGCTTGGACACCTTCTGAGCATCCTCAAGGGTCAGTTCCACTTCGTTCTTCGGCATCATGACCAGATCCGCGGAATCATAATCGTATCCGGCGTCCTGCAGAGCCTTACGAACGTCGATCATCTCGGACGGACCGGTGATGACGGTGAACACCTCGCCATCCTCGGTGACGTCCTCGGCGCCAGCCTCGGCGGCCTTTTCGAACAGATCATCGAAATCGACACCTTCGGCCGGAACGATGATCTGCCCCTTGCGCTCGAAGTTGAAGCTCACGGAACCGGAAGTGGCCAGGGAGCCATTGCCCTTGGTCAGGGTGGAACGCACTTCGGCGGCCGCACGGTTACGGTTATCGGTGAGGCATTCGATGATCAGACCGACGCCAGCGGGAGCATAGCCCTCGTAGACGATGTCTTCATAGTTTGCGCCGCCGGCCTCTTCACCGGAACCACGCTTGACGGCACGCTTGATGTTGTCGGCCGGCATGGAAGCCTTCTTGGCCTTGTAGATGGCGTCGTACAGAGACGGATTGCCATCAGGATCGCCACCGCCCAAACGTGCTGCGATTTCGATGTTCTTGATCAGCTTGGCGAACAGCTTGCCGCGCTTTGCGTCGATGGCGGCCTTCTTGTGCTTGGTGGTCGCCCACTTGGAATGACCTGACATAATGCTCCTAGGCAGGTTGCGGATGTTTCAAACGAAATGATTCTAGAGCGATTCTAAGACAAAACCGTGTGGATACCGCCGAAAACCCCGATTTCACACCTTCCCGCAGGTGCGCGGTCAAGGCTCGCGACCCCGTCAGTCGTTTGCGTTCGCTCTGGATTCGGCGCACATCAGTCTTCGTGCCTCGAGGATTCTCTGGAATACCGTGATGATGCCGAGAACAGCCAGAAGGACCATGGCCACGGCAAGACAAACACCCTGATGCGTCAGTCCGGCAAGGGCCATCCCGACGAGGATGATGACCAGACGATCGGCACGGGTGGCAATGCCGTTCTTGACTTCGAATCCGACGGATTCGGCGCGCGCCCTGGCATAGGATGTGACGAACGACGTCATGATCGAAATCAATGCGGCGGACATTCCGACGATGCCGGTGTAATCAGGCGAGGTGCGATCCGTGAAGTCATACCACCAATCGCTGTGCGTCATGAAGAAGACGATTACTCCGGTCAAGATGGACCAGTCGGCGATGCGGTCCAGAGTCGAGTCGAGAAAAGCCCCGAATTCGGTCCCGCCGGTGGTAAGCTGCGCGACCGATCCGTCCAGGGAATCGGCCAGCACAAGCAGGGTCAAGACGACCGCGCCCCCGAACAGCCATCCGGTGAATCCCGTGATTATGGCCACCACAATCGTACCGATGGATCCAATCACCGTGACCATGTTGGCCGTAAGGCCCATTGCGACCAGAAATTTGGCAATGGGTTCGATGAGTTTCTTAAATGGTGTCCTCAAACGTTCAAGCATGCGTTCACACTCCCCGTCGTTCCGATTCGTTCAATATACGCGATGCACGAAAAGAGCGGCATACGAACAATCGTCCATGTTCGTATGCCGCTCTCCCCACTTCTATGCCGTCAACGCCGGTCAGTCAGCGATGGCCGCCTTGAAATCGTCCACGCTGTTGATCTGAACACGCTTCTTCAGCACGGTCATGATCTGGGCCTTGGCGTCATCCACAGGCACGCCGTTGAGCTGGCTGCCGTCACGGAAACGGAAGCTCACGGCATTGTTGTTCATGTCTTCCTCACCGACGATGAGGATGAATGGCACCTTGGACTTGGATGCGTTGCGGATCTTCTTGCCGAAACGGTCGTCGGACATATCGATCTCGCAGCGGACCGTCTCTTCTTCCAGACCTGCGATGAACTGCTGGAGATGCGGTGCGAACTCGTCCGCGACGGGCACGCCGAGCACCTGCACGGGAGCGAGCCATGCCGGGAAGGCTCCCGCGTAATGCTCGAGCAGAACCGCGAAGAAACGCTCGATGGAACCGAACAGGGCGCGATGAATCATCACCGGACGCTGGTGGGTTCCATCCGCCGCGATGTATTCAAGGTTGAAGCGCTCCGGAAGGTTGAAGTCGAGCTGGATGGTGGAAACCTGCCAGGTACGTCCGATGGCGTCGCGCGCCTGCACGGAGATTTTCGGACCGTAGAAGGCGGCGCCGCACGGATCGTCGACCAAATCGAGGCCGGATTCCTTGGCCACCTCGGCCAGCGTGTTGGTGGCTTCCTCCCAAATCTCGTCGGAGCCGACGTACTTGTGCGGATCCTTGGTGGAAAGCTCCAGATAGAAATCGTCAAGGCCGAAGTCCTTGAGCAGACCAAGCACGAAGGTCAGCAGGTTCTTCAGCTCGTCCCTCATCTGCTCGCGCGTGCAGTAGATGTGGGAATCATCTTGGGTCAGGCCACGCACACGGGTAAGTCCGTGAACCTCACCGGACTTTTCGTAACGGTACACGGTACCGAATTCGAACAGACGCAGCGGCAGCTCGCGATAGGAACGTTGGCGAGACCTGAAGATCAGGTTGTGCATCGGGCAATTCATCGGCTTGAGGTAGTAATCGAAACCCTGCTTGACGACATTGCCGTTCTCGTCCTTTTCCTCATCCAGACGCATCGCCGGATACATGCCATCCTTGTACCAATGCAGATGGCCGGAAGTCTCATACAGACCGCCCTTGGTGATGTGCGGGGTCTGCACGAAGCTGTAGTGATGCTTGCGGTGCATCTCGCGGGAATAATCTTCCATGGCGTTGATGACGGCGGCGCCCTTCGGATGGAAGACGGACAGTCCCGGACCGATCTCATCCGGGAAGGAGAAGAGATCCATCTCCGCTCCAAGCTTGCGGTGGTCGCGCTTGGCGGCCTCCTCAAGGCGGGTCTGATAGGACTTCAGGTCCTCCTTGGTCGCGAAGGCCGCGCCATAGATGCGCTGAAGCATCGGGTTGGCCTCGCTGCCACGCCAGTATGCGGCGGCGGAACGTTCAATCTTGAAAGCCTTGATGTAACGGGTGTTCGGCAGGTGCGGGCCACGGCACAGGTCCTTCCAGACCACGTTGCCGTCGCGATCGACGTTGTCGTAGAAGCTCAGTTCCTTGCCGCTGATCTCGGTGGCGGCCTCCGGATCGAGATGGGCTTCCTTGTCTTTGATGAGTTCCAGCTTGTACGGCTGGTCGGCTTCCTCGGCGAGGGCCTCCTCCTCGCTCACCACACGACGACGGAAGGACTGGGAAGACTTGATGATGCGCTGCATGCGCTTCTCGATGTCCTTGAGATCATCCGGAGTGAACGGGGTCTCGACGTCGAAATCGTAATAGAAACCGTTTTTGATGACCGGGCCGACTCCGAGCTTGGCGTCCGGGCGAATCTCCTGCACGGCCTGGGCCATCACATGGGTTGCGGAATGGCGCATGATGGCCACGCCGTCTTCGCTGTCGAGTGCGATGGATTCCACAACGTCGCCATCATGAAGTTCCGTATAGAGATCACGGGGTTCGCCGTTCAATCGCACCGCGATGATGTTCTTGTCTTGAGCAAAGAGCTGGACGCCGGTCTGGTCTGCCGCCACCTCCTTCGCTTCGCCGTTGAGAGTTATGGAGATGGTCTGTTCAGCCATGGATTGTCCTTTGCTATCGGGGTCCGCGTTACCAATGTGCAGGCCTGGACTACATATCAACGATGAACAAGATAGGTATGAGTGCCGACATCGACTCGCTGGAAAACGGACACGCGGCCAACATAAGACCACGTGTCCGTGTATTTCCGATGAACTCGATTGAGAAACGCAGCCGACCACTACTCGACGACATGCGCATAGGTATATTGGGGAGCCTCGCGTGTTGCGGTGACTTCCACGTTGTCCGACGTTTCGACCTTCACTGTGGCCCCATATTTGACTTTCAATCTGGAGCCGACGCCGCCGGCAAGATTGACCGCGTTTTGCAGATTGTCGGAGCTGCCTATCGCCTTGATGACGAATGGTGACGTCAGTATGGTGCCGTCGCAATCAAGCCCGTCCGAAGTGTCGCTGATATAGGTGCTGGTGATGACGCGCACCGAATTGATTTCAATGACCTCCGCGCCACTGTTGCGCAGTTCCTCGAGCAGCGTGAACAGAATCGCCGCGTCGATATCCTGCTTCGATCCTTGGGTTATGCGAATAATCACGCCCTCACCGGAAGCTGGAAGACGACCGGAAAGAATACCGTTCGATTCGGCGTTCTGCTGCGCGATCTCAGCGGCCTTCTCGTTTTTGTCGGCCGTATCCTTCAGCGAATTCAGCTGATTGGTCAGCTCGCTCTTGCGCTCCTCAAGCTTCTGCGCCTGCGTGCTGGTCTCACTGATGAGTTTGGTCAACTCGTCCTCGCTCATCGTTTCATACGTGGAGGTCGTGTTGTTCAGCTGAATGGCGTACCCGAAGCCAAGCAACGCGCACAGCAGCGTCACAAGCACGCTTGAGTACAGTCGGGTTCTGGTGGTCCTGGCGTTGAGCGAAATACGTTTCGGTTTACGGCGGACCACCGGAAACGAACCGGTCTGCATACCATCGTTGTCCTGATCCTTGACCCTCTGGTCATGAATCTTCGAGAGTACATCCTTGTCGTCACGTTTTTTGGGCATCGTGCATCAGCCTCTAAAAATGAAGCGCCGGATGGACGACACATTGGTGAAGATGCGTATACCGAGAACGACAATCACAGCCGTCTGCAACTGAGAACCAACGCCAAGCTGATTGCCAAGGAACACCAGTAGCGTGGCCGTGATCACATTGGAAAAGAAGGAGATCACGAAGACCTTATCGGAGAAGCTTCGCTGAAAATAGGCTCGTGCCGCACCCAACAGCGCGTCAAGGGCCGCCAACACCATGATCGGCAAATACGGCTGAAGCTCGACGGGAATATCGGGACGTACGAAGACCCCGATGACCACACCGATGATGATTCCCAAAACCGCTGCCATTACTCGCTCCTCCTCGCGTAAGTGACTTCGCCTACCGCCGCCGCTTCAAGTGTAATAGATTTATTTTTACTTACCTGCGGGTAGATACCGGCTTCCTTGAAATCGTCGTACAACTGCTGTTGGGATTTCTTGCTCACGGCATCGGAAAGATTTCCGGAGTCGCCGATCGCCTCAATCTTATATGGGCTTTGTACGGAATTGACGCCAATAAGAATCGTGGAACCCGCCGTTCTGATCGACGTCTGCACGCCGAGACGATACCCATTGATAGCCACTGCCTCAGCGCCAGCCTGCCATAGCAACGACACCAGCGTCTGCAAATCCGAATCGGTGACCACACGAATCTGGTTGCCGTTTTCCCTTGCCAACGACGAATCGGCATTATCTCCGCTTACGGACATCGGATTGGCAATGGTCAATGTGATTCCCTCACCTTCAACCGGAAGGACGCCGTTGGCCATTTCATCGTCTTGAATGGTTTGACTCAAAGACCAGCCGGAAACGGTTTTCGACTCCTTTTCCACTTCGGAGCGCAGCGATGTGACCTCCTTGGTGAGTTCGTCCACTTCCTGGATCTGTTCCGTAAGCTGGCTTGCAAGTTGCCTGCGGACTTCCTTTCGTGGATCGGAGCTCAGCTGTCGTACGAACACACTTCCCGATACTCCCACGGCAATGCAGATGAGGAACACCAGAATTCTTGTGGCCCAGAGGGATACCGCCGATGTCGGTTTGGAAGTCAGTCTCGAATCGGTATACAACACGTCCATCGGACGATTCGTCAAGTCGTCGATCAGTCGAAGGGAATCGTCTTCAAGATGCCTTCTGCGCGTTGGCAATACAACATGCTCGGACTGAACGTGGTGTGACGACAGTCCTGCGAAGGAAGCAGAAAAAATGGCGCGATGCTTCGTCGGAGTGTTCTCCGGAGAGACCGGGAACGACGTGCCTGCAGAACCATCACGCGCCATATGCAGTTTCCCCACCGTCTTCGCCGGCCGCATCATTCTTCAGGAGTTGGATCCCCTGACGGATATAGATATATCCTGCAAGCCAGTACAACACCACACCCCATATGCCGGCGGCAAGTCCACACAAGTGCAGGGCGCTCGTGGCGGAATTCGTCCAAATATCGGCGAAGATCAGTGAGACAATGGCGATCAGCAACATCGCGGTACCGGCTTTGCCGACAAAATGAACCGGCAACGGGCCATAATCATGCTGTGCCAGCACAAGTATGAGAGCCACCAAAGTCAAATCGCGCAAGCCAATCACAATCAACATCCACCATGGGATTATCTGCGCGACACCCAACGCAAGAATGCTGAAGAAAATCAACAATCGGTCGGCAATGGGATCGAGAATCTGTCCGATTTTGCTCACTTGGTTGAATGAACGTGCAATCAGTCCGTCCAATCCATCCGATATCGCCGACAATGCGAGAACCACCAGCGCCGCAATCATTTCGTGCCGCGAAACAAGCACCGCCACGAAGGGAATGGAGAGAATCCGCAGCATGCTGACGACGTTCGGAACCGTGAGATAAATATCCCGCGGTTCCGGACTGTACTGTTTCTTAATAATAAGTTTGCTCATACTTCGAGCAAGTTTACATTCTCGAAGCCTGCAATGCGGTAACCAAAATGCCACGAGCACCAATTTCGTACAACTGGTCCATCAGCTGATTGACCTTAGCTTTGGGCACTACCACGCGCACGGCGGCCCACTGCTTGTCGTGAAGGGGCGAGACGGTCGGGCTTTCGAATCCCGGAGTGATAGCCACCGCGGCGGACACCCGTTCAACCGGAATATCGTAATCCATGAGCACATTGCTCTGGGCGGTAAGCACGCCCTGAAGACGACGGCTCAGAATCGTAAGCCTGTCATCATTCGCCTGAAGACGCGGCGAACGAATAAGCACTGCCTGCGAATGCAGCAGCGGCTCCGCGAAAATTCGCAGACCGGCATTGCGCAGGGTCGTTCCGGTGGAGACGACATCCGCGATCAGATCGGCGACGCCAAGCTGAACGGAGGATTCCACGGCACCATCCAGATGCACCGTCTCAGCGTTGACCCCATGCTCGGTCAGATAATCATGCACAAGCTTGTCGAAGCTCGTGGCCACTCGCTTGCCCTCAATGTCTTCGAGATTGCGGATTTCGGAATCGTTCGGCGCCGCGAACCGGAACGTCGATGCGCCGAAGCCCAATTCCATGTGCTCCTCGGCATCGGTGCCCGAATTGAGCAGCAAATCATGGCCGGTAATACCGACGTCGATGGTTCCGCGTCCTACATAGACCGCGATGTCAAGCGGGCGAAGGTAGAACAGTTCCACATCGTTGTCTGCATCCTCAACCACCAATTGGCGGGGATTACTACGCAACCGATAACCGGCCTCCGACAGCAGGTTCCAAGCGGGTTCAGACAACATGCCCTTGTTGGGCACAGCGATTCTCAGCATTGTTCCTCCAAAAAAGGCCACGCCTCAAGCGGCCTGGCCCAGGGTTTTTCACAGGTTCTTGTAGATGTCCTCAAGCGTGATGCCACGATCGATCATCATGACCTGAAGATGGTAGATGAGCTGGCTCATCTCCTCCGCGGTACGATCGGCACCCTCATATTCGGCGGCGATCCACGTCTCGCCGGCTTCTTCGACGATCTTCTTACCGATGAAGTGCGTGCCCTTGTTGAGCTCGTCGACGGTAAGGGAACCTTCCTGCTTGGTTGCGGCCTTCTCGCTCAGCTCTTCGAACAGGGATTCAAAAGTCTTCATTTTTCGCATCAATCCTTATGGTCTTCGTGGGCTCAGGCCTTGAAGGCAGCCTCAGCCTTGTCGCGGATGGAATCGATGGCCTCTGCGGGGCTTTCGGCGCCATACACGGCGGAACCGGCGACAAGGACGTCCGCACCGGCCTCGGCTACGATGTGCGCGGTCTTCGGGCTGACGCCGCCGTCCACCTGAATCTTGGTCTTCAGTCCACGACGGGTGATCTCGTCACGCAGACGACGAACCTTGGCCATCTGGTTGTCGAGGAACTTCTGGCCTCCAAAGCCCGGTTCTACGGTCATGATCAGAATCATATCGAACTCGTCGAGAATGTCGAAAATCGGCTCGACAGGTTCGGCGGGACGCACGGCGAAGCATGCCTTGCAACCCATTTCTCGCAGCTGGCGCGCCAGACGCACAGGGGCATGGGTGGCTCCCATATGGAAGCTGACGGACGCAGCTCCCAGCTTGGCGTATTCAGGTGCCCAACGGTCCGGATCCTCAATCATCAGATGCACGTCGACCGGCAGATCGGTCACCTGACAGATACGGGCCACAATCGGCTCGCCAAGCGTCAGATTCGGAACGAAATGATGATCCATCACATCCACATGGACGAGATCCGCATTGGCGATTGCCTTGAGATCACGTTCCAGGTTGCAGAAATCGGCGGACAGAATGCTAGGTGCGATTTGAATAGTCATGGCTCTCATTCTATGGAGGGTAATCGACTTGAACTAGTTGATGTTGGGGTGGTTATCGGCATGTGGAACGTCTTGCGTGTTATTGTCCGCAAATTCATTCACGATTGGCTTTGAGGCAACATCGGCCTTCGGCTTGGGCTGCGCGTCGTCCTGAAGCTTTCCTTCCTCGATGAGCCGTTCGATCTGCGTGACGGCGCTCATCTTTTCAGCCAGCAGGTACGTCGGTTTGCCCATTTGCTGAACAATGATGAAGGCCACCGCGCCAAGCACGAAGACCACGAGGGAGACCCATACGTTGATGCGTACCCCAAGGAATTCATGCGCATAATCGATGCGCAAGCACTCGATCCAGGTTCGTCCCGCCGTGTACCACATGATGTACATGGTGAACAGTGAACCCGCTTTGAGTTTGTTCACCACTTTGGATCCGATCCATACAATCAGCGCCGCACCGATGAGATTCCAGATCATCTCATATAGAAACGTGGGATGGAAGAGCGTTCCGCTCGGACAGGACGCCCCATCGTAACAGCTTTCGCTGTGTCCGATGGCGCTTCCCGCGGTATTGAGTTTCAGCCCCCAGGGAAGGGTTGTGGGCGCTCCATACAGTTCCTGATTGAACCAGTTGCCCAGACGCCCAACCGCTTGAGCGACCAGAAGACCCGGCGCGATGGCATCGGCAAGCAACGCCATCGGGTAGTGCTTATGCCGGCACCACGCCCATGCTCCCAATGCGCCAAGGGCCACACCTCCCCAGATTCCGAGGCCTCCGTTCCAGATGCGGAACATCTCGACCCAGTCACCGTTCTCACCGAAAAACCGCTCCGGAGTGGTGATGATGTGGTAAAGCCTGGCACCGATGATTCCGCACGGCACGGAAACCAGAGTGATATCGAGAATCTGGTCGAAATTTCCACCGTACCTTTTCCAACGTCCCGTGGTGATCCACACCGCCAGCACAATGCCGAGAAGAATGCACAGGGCATAAATATGAATGGTCACCGGTCCGATGGAAAACTGCGAAATCGTCGGTGACGGGATAGATGCAAGTGTCATGGTTTCTTGATGGTAGTCCGCGCAGCCGATATACCGACGCGGACTACCTGGATCCTGCAACGGAACGGTTCTCAGATTCGGGCGTTGTGAATGCCGCCGGCGAGTTCCTCGACCTTGGCTGCCAAAGCCTTGAGGCCTTCGGATTCGTCGATCGAACGGACACCGGACTCGTCAAGCATGGTCTTCACCAACGCGGAACCGACGATGACGCCATCCGCATACGCTCCGATTTCGGACGCCTGTTCGGCGTTGGAGACACCGATGCCGACGCACACGTTCTTGGCGCCTGCCTGACGTGTACGGGCAACCAGCCCTTCAGGAGAGGCATCGAATGAGGAACGCTCACCGGTCACGCCCATTCGGGCCGCCGCATAGACGAAACCGCGCGTATTGTCGGCGACCACTTTCAGTCGATGCTCCTTGGAATCCGGAGACACCAGGAAGATACGGTCCAATCCGTGGCGATCCGAAGCCTCAATCCATTCGCCGGCTTCGTCCGGAATCAGATCGGGGGTAATCAGGCCTGCGCCACCGGTGTTCTCAAAGTCACGCGCGAACCGTTCGACGCCATAATGGAAAATGAGATTCCAATAGCTCATAACCAGAGGCACTCCCCCGGCATTGGCCACGGTCTCCACAGCCTTGAACACGTCGGCGATCTTTTCGCCGTTATTGATGGCGATCTGAGATGCGGCCTGAATGGTTGAGCCGTCCATTACCGGGTCGGAGTATGGAAGACCGATCTCCACCACATCGACACCATGCTCGACCATGGTGCGGAAGGCCTTGAGCGAATACTCCGGGTCGGGAAAACCGTAGGGCAGGTATCCGATGAATGCCGGCTTGTTGGCAGTCTTGAATTCTTCGAACAGAGCTTCGGTCGGGCTTGGCTTGTGGCTGATGCCGAGCGGCTGTCCGGACGGCGTTGTTGCTGTTGCGTTCGTCATGATGGTTGTTCCTTCTCTCATTCGCCGTCTGCGTTGTTGCCCTGGGCACCATTGGCTTCAAGCGCCTTGGCCTGCTCATCCGTCAGATAGCCGAACCACTTGCCCGCAGTGTTCATGTCTTTGTCTCCACGACCGGAGATGTTGACGATCATGACGGGATGCTCATAGCCCTTGGCCTTCAGATCGGCGGCGGCCTTATAGGCGCCGGCCACGGCATGTGAGCTTTCGATTGCGGGGATGATGCCCTCGGTCTCGCACAGATCCTTGAATGCGCTCATCGCCTCGTCGTCAGTGGCCCACGAATAGTTGACACGGCCGATTTCCTTGAGCCATGCGTGTTCCGGGCCCACGGACGCATAGTCCAGGCCAGCGGAGATGGAATAGGTGTCAAGCGTCTGTCCTTCCGAATTCTCGAGAAGGTAGCTCTTGGCGCCTTGGAACATTCCCAGTTCTCCGGTACCCGGCGCGAAACGAATGGCATGGCGGCCGGATTCGGGACCATTGCCGCCGGCCTCATAACCGTAGAGGTTCACTCGGTCGTCGTCCAGGAAGGCGTTCATGATGCCGATGGCGTTGGAACCGCCGCCAACACAGGCGCAAATGGCGTCCGGATGGTCGATTCCATACCAATCCTGAAGCTGCTGCTTGGCTTCCTCGCCGATGATCTTCTGGAAGTCACGCACCATGCTCGGGAACGGATGCGGTCCCGCGACGGTACCAAGCAGATAGTGCGTGTCCTTGACGTTGGTGACCCAATCCCTCAAAGCCTCATTGATGGCGTCCTTAAGGATACGGTCTCCGAGGGTGACCTCCACCACTTCAGCGCCGAGCATGCGCATACGTGCCACATTGAGGGCCTGACGTCGGGCATCGATCTGTCCCATGTAGATGCGGCACTTAAGGCCGAGCATCGCGCAGACTGTCGCCGTTGCGACGCCATGCTGGCCCGCACCGGTCTCGGCGATCACGCGGGTCTTGCCCATACGCTTGACGAGCAGGGCCTGGCCGAGCGCGTTGTTGATCTTGTGGGCGCCGGTATGGTTCAGATCCTCACGCTTGAGGAACACACGGGCGTCGAGGCCGGTCCGTTCCTTGATGCGTTCGGCGAAACGCGGGGCTTCCGTGAGCGGGGACGGACGTCCGACGTACTGCTGGTTCAGTCGCGCGAGTTCCTTGTGGAACTCAGGATCAGCTTTGGCCTGCTCATACACCTGCTCAAGTTCATCGAGCGCGGTAATCAACGCCTCGGGAACGTAACGTCCACCAAACCGACCGAAATACGGTCCTTCGTGGCTTCCCAACGGGGTCTGTTCTGATGCTTTCACTCTTGCTCCTGCCTTTACTAGTCGTTCCACGGCTTGTTTGTGGTTGTCCGCGGTGGCCACTCCTTCGCCGACCAATACCGCGTCGGCTCCCGCGCGGGCATAGTCCTCGAGTTCAACGGAACCGAACACGCCCGATTCGGCGACCCGAATCACATCATCCGGCAAATCCGCCGCAAGCTCCAGGTATTTGTTCACATCGACCTTGAGGTCTTTGAGGTTTCTGGCGTTGATGCCGATAACCCTGGCACCGGCGTTGATGGCTCGTTGAATCTCCTCCCGGGTATGGGTCTCGACCAGAACCGTCATATCAAGGCTGTGTGCAAGGGAAAGCAGCGACGCGAGCCTGTCGTCGTCCAAAGCAGCGACGATCAGGAGCATCAAATCGGCCCCGTGGGCGCGGGCTTCCCAGATCTGATACTCGGTGACGATGAAATCCTTGCGCAGCACCGGAATATGCACCGCCGCACGCACGTCGTCAAAATCATCCAGGGAACCCTTGAAACGACGTCCCTCGGTGAGCACGGAAATTGCGCTGGCGCCTCCCTGCTCGTACTCGCGCGCCAAAGCCGCGGGATCCGGAATATCGCTCAAATGGCCTTTGGACGGCGAGGCCCTCTTGATTTCGGCGATGATTGGGATGCCATCCGCCTTCTTCAGCCATTGACGCGCATCGATTGGGGCAGGTGCCTTGGCCGCCTGCAGTTTGAGCTCGTCCAACGATACGTTCTTCTCGCGAGTCTTCTGGTCCTCCACGGCTCCCGCAACCAATTCATCAAGCACAGACATATTGTTCCTTTCAGCGTTTTGCTCGATTGGCTGGTTTCACGCTTCTACAACTGGCGAAGCTGGGACGCGATCTGCACCGCTTCCACACTGGCTTCGGCCTTGTTGCGAGTCTCCTGCCACTCACTGGCCGGCACGGAATCAAGTACGATTCCTGCACCAGCCTGCACGCTCGCTTCATGGTCGCGGATGAATGCGGTTCGTATGGCGATCGCCATATCAAGGTTTCCCGAAAAATCGAAATATCCTACGGTTCCACCGTAAATGCCTCGATCGGCGGGTTCGAGTTCGTCGATGATCTCAATGGCTCGTGGCTTCGGCGCGCCGGACAATGTTCCTGCGGGGAATGCCGACGTGAACACGTCGAAAGCAGTCATGGACGGATTCACCTGTCCTGTAACGGTGGAGCAGATGTGCATGATATGGCTGAATCGCTTGATATCCATCAACGATACGACTTCCACGCTCTCCGGTAGACAGACGCGGCTCAAATCGTTGCGGGACAAATCCACAAGCATGATGTGTTCACTGCATTCCTTTGGATCGGCGAGCAATTCCTTGGCGAGTCGCTCATCTTCCTCAAGAGTGTTCCCACGAGGCCTCGAACCCGCAATCGGGAAGGTCATGGCATGACCGTTGTCCACCTTGATCAGAGTTTCCGGGCTGGAACCGATCACATTGAAATCGCGGCCCTGCGCATCGGTGAGCGCCATGAAATACATATACGGGCTCGGATTGAGCGTACGCAGCACGCGGTAGACGTCAAACGGATCCGCAGGGGAATCGATATCAAGACGTTGCGAAATCACGACCTGGAACACATCGCCGTCGACTATGTGCTGCTTGGCCACCTCAACAGCGTGTTCGTAATCGTTTTTCGGCGTACGGAAACGCAATTCCGGCTGGCTGACCGATTCATCCAGAACGTTGACCCTCGCTTCGCCATCAACCGGCGTGGCAGCCTTACGCTGCATATCATCCAACCGGGCCACGGCCTCGTCATATGCGGCATCGATTCTGGTGGGACGGTCGTCGACATTCACTGCATTGGCTATCAGCCATACGGAACCGGAAAGATGATCGACCACGGCAATGTCCGTAGCCAAAGCCAGTACTGTCTCAGGCTGTCCGGTCTCATTCGGCGCCTGCGCACGAAGCGTCGGCTCCCAGTGACGAATCGCGTCCCAGCCGACGGTACCGACCAAACCGCTGGTCAGATTCGGGAGTCCCTCCACATGCGGGGCGTTCAATGTCTTCAACGTGGCATGCGCCACTTCCATCACATCGCCTTCGGTCGGCACGCCCACGGGGACCTGACCGAGCCAGTCGGCCTTGCCCTCATTGGAACGCAACTGGGCCATGGAATTCACACCAATGAAGCTGTAACGACTCCATGTTCCGCCGAATTCCGCCGATTCGAGAATGAATGTGCCCGGGCGCCCACCGGCAAGCCTTTCGTAAAATCCTACGGGAGTCAAAGAATCGGCAAGCAGGCGACGCACGATCGGAATGACTCGATACCCTTGATCAGCGAGCTCATGGAACTGTTCGCGAGTCGGCCAGGTCGCACCCCACTTGAGTGCCTGTACGCTGCATTCGCTCATTGCTGACCCTCCTGTTCCTCGCCGCGGTAGCCTACGACCACCGGCAATTGTCCGCCTTCCTCAAAGCAGGAATGCTTTCCCGTATGGCAGGCGGCTCCGACCTGATCCACCTCAACAAGAATCGCATCGCCATCGCAATCCAGAGCAAAGGACTTCACATACTGGGCATGGCCCGACGTATCTCCCTTACGCCAATACTCCTGCCTTGAGCGCGACCAGAAAGTGACGCGTCCGGTAGTCAGGGTGCGGCGGACGGCTTCGTCGTTCATGTAACCGACCATCAGCACTTCCTTGGTATCGAACTGCTGGATCACGGCAGCGACCAAACCTTTGTCGTCGTGTTTGAGTCGCCCTGCTATACGCGGATCGAGGGTGACGCTATTGTCGTATTCTTCGTAAGTCATGGTGATATCCGTATATTTTTGTTTCTTCGATTATGAGATGTGCCTGGGCACGGCCAACGAAAACGCTCAACGCACGGTGTAGCCGGCGGCTTTGATGGCGTCCTTGACTTCCCCTATGGAGACCTTGCCATAGTGGAAAATGGACGCGGCAAGGACCGCATCGGCGCCAGCCGCGATTGCGGGCGGGAAATCCGATGCCTTACCCGCACCACCGGATGCGATGATCGGAATTTTCACTTCCTTGCGCACCGCCTTGATCATTTCCAGATCAAAACCCTGCTGAGTGCCGTCGGCATCCATGGAGTTGAGCAGAATTTCACCCGCTCCAAGCTCCTGCGCGCGCTTAACCCACCAAATGGCATCGATGCCTGTGGATTTGCGTCCGCCCATAGTCGTCACTTCGAATCCGGACTGGGTATGGCGTTCCCCTTGTTCACGTCGGGCATCGACCGAGAGCACGAGCACCTGGTTTCCGAAGCGCTCCGCAACACGGCTGATCAGAGTCGGATCATTGATGGCCGCCGTATTGACACCGACTTTGTCGGCGCCGCAGCGCAACAGAGAATCAACATCTTCGGGAGTACGCACTCCCCCGCCGACTGTTAGCGGAATGAAAATCTGTTCGGCGGTACGGCTCACCACGTCGACCATGGTCTGACGGTGCGAGCTGGAGGCAGTCACATCCAGAAAAGTGAGCTCATCGGCGCCCTGACGGTAATATTCCGCCGCCAGTTCAACCGGATCCCCGGCGTCGCGCAGATTCTCGAAATGCACGCCCTTGACCACTCGTCCCGCGTCAACATCAAGACATGGAATGACTCGGACTGCCAATGACATGCTAGCTCTCCTTATTACGTATACGGTGACATGCGATGAATGCTAGAGTAACCGCAACGAGTTACGCCTATTCGGGTAACGTCCGACTAGCGGACAGAAAACTAGTCGCGTTCTTTAGCCGCAAGCTGACCGCAAGCTCCGTCGATATCCTGACCCCTCGTGTCGCGCAGGGTCGCGGTGATGCCGGCATTGTGCAGAATCTCCAGGAATTGACGTTCGTCCTCGGGCTTGGAAGCGGTCCACTTCGATCCTTCAATCGGATTGAGCGGAATCGGGTTCACATGAGCCCAATTGTCTCCGTAATGGTTCAAACGTTTGGCAAGAAGACGCGCATGCTCGGCCTGGTCATTGATGCCACGCATCAAAGCGTATTCAATGCTCACACGGCGCTTGGAGGCAAGGTAATAGTCATGGGCCGCATCCAGCACCTGCGTCGTGTTGAATCGCTTGTTCATGGGAACAAGCTCGTCCCTCAACTCATCGCTGGGAGCATGAAGGGAAACGGCAAGCCTGACGGGGATGCCTTCTTCAGTGAGTTTTCTGATACCGGGAACAACGCCAACCGTGGAAACGGTGATGTTGCGGGCGGAGATGCCAAATCCCTCCGGAGGCATCGCACTGATCTGACGAACCGCGCTCAGCACGGATCGGTAATTGCCCATCGGCTCGCCCATGCCCATGAACACGATGTTGCTCAGACGGCCCGGGCCGCCGGCAACATCGCCATCCCGCATGATTTTGGCGGCGACCCTTACCTGTTCCACGATTTCACCGGCAGACATGTTTCGCGTCAGACCCAACTGCCCCGTGGCACAGAACGGACATCCCATGCCGCATCCTACCTGACTTGAAATGCACAGGGTCGTCCGTGAAGGATAACGCATCAGCACCGACTCGATCAGAGAGCCGTCGAAAAGACGCCATAGCGTTTTTATCGTGGTACCTTCGTCAGCTACCTGACGGGTTACCTCGGTAATAAGCTCCGGAAAGAACGCGTCCGCCGCCTCGGCCCGTTTGGCAGCCGGGAAATCAGAAAAGTCCTCGGCGTTCACATCGAAATGTCCGTAATAATGGTTGGCGAGCTGCTTGACACGGAACTTCGGCAGACCGAGTTCCTTAGCCTTCTCCACACGCTCCTGCTCGGTCATATCCGCGAAATGCAGCGGCGGCTTTCCACGCCGAGCGTGGTCCTTGGACAACACATCCCGGAACGCGCCCGTGGTTCCACCTGGCGTGATGCCGGTCTCCGGACGTCCATCCTCAGTGTTCATGGCATCTTTCATCGTTTCGATTCCGCCTTTCTCACATTCCGGCTGCCCATAGCAGCACACATACGAAAGGAGCGCAAAGCAGAATGGAATCCACACGGTCCATCACGCCGCCATGTCCCTTCAGCAAATGGCCCATGTCTTTGATTCCGATATCTCGTTTCAGCATGGATGCACACAGATCACCGAAGGTACCGGCAAGGCCGATCATGACTCCGGCGATGACGGGAATCCACCAACGAGATATCCACACGGAAGGTTCATACGTACAGAACAGCACCACGAACGCCCCCACCATGGCGAAAAGCACGGAACCGGCAAGTCCTTCCCACGATTTCTTGGGAGAGATGCGTGGACTGAGTTTATGCTTGCCCAGCCATGCTCCGGCGAATAGACCACCTGTATCGCTCAACGCGGGCATGAACACCATGATGATGGCATGCGCCACAGGATGTTCATTGAATGTCAACGGCATAATGATACAGGAGGCCAGCAGTGGAATGTAGAGCACGGTGAACATGGATACCGCCACATGACTCAAACGGCTGTGGCTGATCTCTCCATGTTCATGGTTGAAGGATGATTCCAGCCTGGCACCGGCATCGGTATGGGACAGCTTGTTGGCCACGGCCAATGAAAGACGGCCTCCGAACGTAACCTTCACACTTGCCGCGATGGCCACGATTACCAAGGATGCCAGTACACACACCGACATGGCCACGATATGCCGTTCACTGTAGAACGTGGACAGCAGCGTCACCGCCGAGCAGACCCATAGGGCCACCACCGGAATATGCAATCCGGCGGTGGCGAAATCGACTCGCAGTTCCCAAAGCGCCAGAATCATGAACAGTACGACCAGACAGACGAATAGGTCGATGCTGAGCAGCAGACTTGCCAGAATAAGCGCCACAAGAACCACGGCCGTGGCAATGGCCTGAGGCATGTTACGGCCTGTCTTCTTATTGATGGCGTTGATGGCTTCCGCTTCCTTCTCACGCTGTTCCTGATCCATCGGGCTCTTTTCTGTATTGCTGTACGTCCGGACTGCGAATCTTTCGATAAGACGGAAGTCGATCAGACCTCCATGATTTCCTTCTGCTTGGCTTCGAGCAGGGTGTCAAGCTCATCAGTGGTCTGCTTGGTGATCTTGTCAAGCTCCTTGAGCAGACGATCGCCCTCATCCTCGCCCATCTCGCCGTCCTTGACGGCCTTGTCCAGGGTTTCCTTGGCCTTGCGGCGAATGTTGCGCACCGCGACCTTGCCGTCTTCGGCCTTGCCCTTGGCCAGCTTCACATATTCCTTGCGTCGTTCCTCGGTGAGCTCCGGCATGGTCAGTCGAATGACGTTGCCGTCGCGACGCGGGCTTGCGCCCAAATCGGAGTCGCGCAGCGCCTTCTCCACGGCGTTGGCCTGGGATGCGTCGAACGGGGTGACGGACAGAGTGCGCGGCTCAGGAACGCCGATGGTGGCGACGGCCTTCAGCGGCGTCGGAGCTCCATAGTAGTCGACGGTGATGCCGTTCAGAAGAGCCGGGTTCGCACGACCGGTGCGGATGCCGGAGAAGTTCTCCTTGGTGGATTCCACGGATTTTGCCATCTGGGCTTTGGCCTGCTCTACGATGTTTGCCATTTTCTACTCCTTGTATGTTGTATGTTGTATGTTGTGTGTTGTTATCGATATTCGACGTTGAATGTCGTCACTCGGCGAGAGAGGACTCGGCGGTGGAAACCATGGTACCGATTTCCTCTCCCAGCAACGCGCGGGTCACGTTGCCTTTACCTTCGAGCCCGAAAACGCGGATACGCTGCTTGTTGTCACGTGCCATGGAGAGCGCGGACGCATCCATGACGGCAAGGTTGTCCACGAGGGCACGGTTATAGCTCAGTGTGCTGAATCGCTTTGCGCTTTCATCCTTACGCGGATCTGCGGTGTATACGCCGTCAACACCATTCTTGCCCATCAGCACCTCATCGCAGTGGATTTCCAAAGAGCGTTGGATCGACACCGTGTCGGTGGAGAAGTACGGCATGCCGGCACCGGCTCCGAAGATCACGACACGGCCCTTCTCGAGATGGCGGATGGCCTTGAGCGGGATGTACGGCTCCGCGACCTGGCCCATCGTGATGGCGGTCTGCACTCGGGTGGCCTGGCCTTCCTGCTCAAGGAAGTCCTGCAACGCCAGGCAGTTCATTACAGTGCCGAGCATGCCCATGTAATCGCCGCGGGAACGGTCGATTCCGGCCTGCTGAAGTTCGGCTCCCCTGAAGAAGTTGCCGCCGCCAACGACGATGGCCACCTGCACACCCTGCTGCACCGCAGGAACGATCTCTCCGGCGATTCTGCGAATCACGGCAGTGTCGATACCGACCTTACCGCCGCCAAATGCCTCACCGGAAAGCTTGAGAAGAACTCTACGTGGATTGTCACCAGTGTTTTCGCCAGTCATGAAAAGCCTTTCTTGCCCGAAAAACTCACGAAATTTACCGCTCTTAAGACTATCGGCAAACACAGACACCACGAATCGGCATCCGCATGCGCCCCTTACGCAAACAGGGTGGTTTCCATCCTCTAAGAATGGAAACCACCCTGAAAGAATCGTCACGCATTCAACGTGGATTCATTCGAGTCTCACTCGGCTTCGCCCTTGCCGACCTCCACGCGAGCGAAGGCCAGAGCGGTGCCGCCGACTTCCTTGAACAGGTCGCCAACGGACTTGGACGGATCCTTGACGTAGGACTGCTCAAGAAGCACGTTCTCCTTGTAGAAGGCGTTGAGACGGCCTTCCACGATCTTCGGAACGATCTTCTCCGGCTTGCCTTCAGCCAGGGACTTCTCGGTGGCCACACGGCGCTCGGACTCGACCACATCGGCCGGAACGTCCTCGCGGGTGAGCCACTGGGCGCCCATAGCGGAGATCTGCAGAGCCGCCTCGTGGGCCACAGCTGCGCCGGCCTCATCGGTGGCGATCATGGCCACGATGCTCGGCGGCATCTCAGCGGACTTCTTGTGGGCGTAGATCTCGACGTGCGGACCTTCAACCTTGGCGAACTGGCCGACCTTGACGTGCTCACCGAACAGGGCCGCCGCCTCTTCGACGGACTCCTTCACGGTGGCTTCGCCGGAAGCTGCCGCCAGAACGGCCTCAGCGGAATCGGCCTCAGCCTTGACCGCGTCTTCCAGAACGCTGTCGGCGAACTCGACGAACTTCGGGGTCTTGGCCACGAAGTCGGTCTCGGAGTTGAGTTCGACGGCGTAACCGGTCTGGCCGTTGGAGGACTCCACGATCTTAGAAGCGATGGTGCCTTCCTGAGCCTTACGGCCTTCGCGCTTGCCAGCGGCCTGGATGCCCTTGGCGCGGATGATTTCCTTGGCGCGAGCCACGTCACCCTCAGCCTCGGTCAGAGCCTTCTTAACGTCCATCATGCCGGCGCCGGTTTCCTCGCGCACCTGCTTGATCAGAGCTGCAGTGATTGCTGCCATTGATATGTCTCCTCTGAAAAAATGTAGTGATGCCCCTGATGATGGGAGGCATGACACCTCCCATCATAGAGGATGGTTTCACTCAGCCTTGGCTTCGCCTTCAGCTTCAGCGGCCGGGGCTTCTGCAGCCGGAGCGCCTTCGGTGAGGAGCTCCTTCTCCCAAGCGGCCATCGGCTGCTCGGTTTCGCCTTCAGCCTTGGCGGCCTTGCCGGAACGCTCCAGCAGGCCTTCGGCAACGGCGTCAGCCATGAGGCTGGTCAGCATTTCGATGCCGCGGATGGCGTCATCGTTGGCTGCGATCGGGTACTCGACGGATTCCGGATCGGCGTTGGTGTCGACGATGGCCACGACCGGGATGCCCAGCTTGTGGGCTTCTTCGACGGCCAGGGATTCCTTGTTGACGTCAACGACGAACA
The DNA here is from genome assembly GCA_963595445.1 of bacterium. GTDB lineage: Bacteria > Actinomycetota > Actinomycetes > Actinomycetales > Bifidobacteriaceae > Bifidobacterium. The sequence goes on along the minus strand of CAVBHJ010000018.1, from coordinate 12,027 downwards.
TGGCGGACGGAGTGCGGTTCATGTTGCGGATACCGCCCAGCTGCTTGGCCAGCTTGTCCTTTTCGCGCTCGAGGAGCAGCAGCTCCTTCTTGGTCAGGCCGGAGCCGCGCACGTCGGAGAAGTCCATCTCTTCAAGTTCCTTGAGACGGGCAACGCGCTTGGACACGGTCTGGAAGTTGGTCAGCATGCCGCCGAGCCAGCGCTCGGACACATACGGCATATTCACGCGGGTGGCCTGGTTGGCAACAGCTTCCTGAGCCTGCTTCTTGGTGCCGACGAACAGCACGGTGCCGTTGTGGGCAACGGTGGCCTTGATGAAGTCATAGGCCTTGTCGATCATGTCGAGCGACTTGAACAGGTTGATGATGTGAATGCCGTTACGCTGGGTGAGGATGAACTGCTTCATCTTCGGGTTCCAACGACGGGTCTGGTGGCCGAAGTGCAGACCTGCCTTCAGCATGTCGCTCATATTGATCTGAGCCATGGTATTGCTACCTCTTTCTTGTCGGTTTTTGCCTGGTCATGCGTTCCTGCGTGCAGCCCCACTGAGGTACGGGCCGACCGACACAGGCCGTCGCGAACATGACGCGAATTCTTTGCGTGCCGGTTGACGATAATGGGTGGTTTGAAATCCTCACGACAGGACTTCTCGCCGGTTGGCACACAAGCTACGAAGATAGCATGGGGTCCCGTCTTTCATCAAGACGGGACCCCATGAAACTTCGTCGGATATGGATGGCGTTACTTGCCGGCACGATTGCGCATGTAGCGCATGGCCTCACGGCGCTCCTCTTTTTCAAGACGATCGAGATACACATGTCCGTCAAGGTGGTCGGTCTCGTGCTGCAACATACGGCCCATGATGCCGTGGCCTTCCAGCACGACGGTGTTGCCTTCGAGATCGATGCCGCGCACGCGGGCATAATCGGCGCGACGGGTCTTGTACCACAGTCCCGGCACGGACAGGCAGCCCTCGTCGCCGTACTGCTCGCCGCTCGTCTCTTCAAGCACCGGATTAAGCACGTACCCGATCTCGCCGTTGATGTTGTAGGAGAACGCACGCAGGTTCACACCAATCTGATTGGCGGAAAGCCCGGCTCGTCCGGGGTCGTCCACGGTGTCAAGCAGATCCTGCACCAAATGGCGTACCGCCGGCGTGATTTCCTTGATCGGATCGCAAGGTGTGCGCAGCACCGGATCGGGCACGACTCGGATTTCGCGAATTGCCAAGATTATCGCTCCTCGTAATTGTTGGATTCATCAGTTTCCGGGGATTTGTCATGGTCCACACCCGCGGACGACGCTTCCTCGGTTTGTTTTTTGATTCTATCCTGCATGGTATCAAACGCCTGGCGGACCTTCGGACTCATCGATTCGGAGGCCTGGCGCATGCTTTCCGAAGCCTGTTTGACCGTCTCGGTGGTACGTTCGAGAATCTGCACGGTCTTCGGCAACGGCTTGGTCGACGTCTTCGGCGCATACAGCACGTCCTCGATGACGTTCTCATACCGGAGCAAAACCTTGGGCCTGACCACCTTCATGCTGGCGGTCAAGGTTCCGTTCTCCTGACTGAATTCTTCATCAAGAATCTCGAATTTGCGTATAGACTCGGCACGAGACACATTCGCGTTCGCCTTTTCCACGTATTGTTGCACGAAGGCACGCACCGCTTCATTCTGCGCCACCTGCTCCATAGGCATGTTCGCATCCAATCCCTGATGTCCAAGCCAGGATGCGACCATCTCCGGATCAAGCTCAATAAGGGCGCCGATGAACGGCTTTCCATCACCGACCACCACGCTGTGGGACACTATCGGGCAGGTGTTGATGATGTCCTCCAAAGGCGCCGGACTGACGTTTTTACCGCCGGCGGTGATGATGATGTCTTTCTTACGGCCCGTGATGTATACAAAACCATCATCGTCGATGGTTCCCAGATCGCCGGTACGCAGCCAACCATCAGGCATCTTGACGTCGCCCGTCATTTCGGGCTTCTTGTAATACCCGAGGAATACATTCGGCCCCATCACTTGCAGTTCGCCGTCATCTTCGGTCCTGACGCCCATGCCCGGGCCGGGCTTGCCGACGGAACCGACCCTATTGGCGTCCTGCCAATTGACGATCATCGGAGCAGCCGTCTCGGTCATGCCATAGCCCTGTATGAACGTGATGTCGTCCATGCCATTGAAGAAATGCGCGAGATCGACATTGAGCGGCGCTCCACCGCACGCAAGGTAACGCATGTTCGGGCCAAGTGCGGATCGGATGGATTTGCCTACCGTCGACATGAAGAACGAATGCTCGATGCGGGACGCGGCGGAATGACGGCCTGTCTCCTGAGAGTCCTTCGACCACTGCACGAAATGATCGAAGGCCTTGGCGAACACACGTCCTTTGAGACCCGCACCGGCCTTCTGTGTCGCCGCGTTGTACACCTTTTCGAACACACGCGGAACACCCAGCAGATACGTGGGTTTGAAGCTTCGCAGATCGGCAAGCAGATGTTTGGCCCCGGGCAGATATCCGACGACACCCTGACCACCGATCGCAACATATTGGATGTATCTGGCGAAGCAATGCGCCAACGGCAGGAACAGCATCAGACGGTTCGGCTGATACAGCATCTCATCGAGGATGATGTAGCCGTTAAGCACGATATGGGTGAAATTACGATGCGAGAGCATAGCTCCCTTGGGCCTGCCCGTCGAGCCGGAAGTGTAGACGATAGTAAGCATGTCGTCCGCCTTGATGCGCGATATGGCTTCATCAAGGGCGCTGTCGCTGACCCCCTGCCCGAAATCGGCCACAGAATCGAGTCCACCCGCACTGAAGTTGAACACATATTCAAGACAGTCGTTCTGGTCTCGGATCTGCTCCAACGTGCGTAGATGCTCGCTATCCCCCGCGAACGCTATGACAGGCTCCACCTCTTCGATGATGGAGGCCGCCTGCTTGGCCGAATCCGTCTCATATACGGGTACGCTGACCGCACCGATTGCGGCGCACGCGAAGTCCACCACCCCCCATTCATAACACGTGGGGGAATAAATCACAACCATGTTACCGGCCTTGACGCCCAAGCCCATAAGACCACGGGCGACGGAACGCACCCTCTCGAGCATCTCACCTGCGGTCACATCATGCCAATGACGAGACTTGTCATCCTGCCACTGGGCGATCAGATCATCCGGATTCCGCTCAGCCCTCCTCGACAGAAGCGCGTAAACGGTATCTTCATCCGTGGTGCTATAGGCAGGCTCCGGTATAAATTCTCGCAACATGAGTCCCTATAGTAGCTGCAAGTACCCCAAGGCACGCTGGAACCGTTTGAGAGCGGCCATGTGCAACCCCTCTCAAACGGCCCATCACAAATGTCATCCGCAACAGCGTTTTATCCGAAATCCGCAACGGCGCATTTCCAAACGGATCCTTTGAAAATAAACGACGTATTGCAGTTGATCCGGGTCTCGCCTATACGAAGCAGTACGGAACATTCGAATTTCGAGGGATTCACCAGCCAGCCATCCACACAGGATACGCTGATGGGAAGCATTCCTATCTTCGCGTAAAGCCTGGCGTCCTCCCGCATGTGTCCGATCATGAGCTCGGACGCGGCTCGGAGTCTTTTCATGCATTCCACTGTCAGCACACGTTCCACTCGGGCCGGCCTCTGACGCCCCCGAAAAACATCGATGACGTCACAGGCGATTCGCGCGGCCAACAGGGCCAGATAGTATGCCTGTTCGGCATCCCATACCTGATTATCAACCCTGACGACATGAAACGGAACCTTGACCCCGGACATCTCCGCTTCAAGTTCTCCATTATACGAGGGAAGCTTTTCCTTAGGGCGGTCGATCATTCGACGCCAACGCTCACAGGCCTGATCATCGAACGCAAGCAGCTCATCAAGGCCGGATGAGGGGATTTTGCCGTCTAGCCCCGCGACCTCGTTCTCCTCATATCCTTCTCCATAAGCGCCCGTGACCTCTTCTCCGGAGAAATGCTCCACGCCATAAGGGGGAGATTTTTCATTTGAACCCTTCATTGTTTTTTCTTTTGCTTTTAAGGCCCCCCCCTCACCTTTGCGGGGGGTATATCCCATTAAGTCATAAAAAAATGTCTCCCGTCAAGCGACTGGGAGACATCTGTGGATAAGTGGATAACTGACTGCGAAAAAGCTGAACGTCAGCGTCCCGGGGTCACCGTAACCGGGCAACGCTGGAAACTCTTGAGATCCACATAGCCGGTGGTGGCCATCGCACGGCGAAGCGCTCCGACGAAGTTGGTGGTGCCGTCTGCCTTGTGGCTCGGGCCGAACATCACATCGTTCAGCGTTCCGACGGTGCCGACGTTCGTGCGGAAGCCACGCGGCAACGTTTGATGTCGGGCCTCAGCTCCCCAGTGCATACCCTGTCCGGGAGCCTCCTCGGCACGGGCCAGCGGCGAACCAAGCATGACCGCATCCGCGCCAAGAGCAAAGGCCTTGACAAAGCTGCCGGAGTCACCCATGCCGCCATCGGCGATCACCTGCACATAGCGGCCACCGGATTCGTCCATGTAATCACGACGAGCTTCGGCCACATCCGCGATCGCGGTGGCCATTGGGGCATGCACGCCGATGGTGTTGCGATTCGCGGAAACAGCGCCGCCGCCGAAACCGACCAACACGCCCGCGGCGCCGGTACGCATCAGATGCAGAGCCGCGGTATAGTTGGCGGCGCCGCCGACGATGACGGGCACGTCGAGATCATAGATGAACTTCTTCAGGTTCAACGGCTCATGGTCGACGGACACATGTTCGGCGGACACCACCGTGCCACGGATGACGAACAGATCCACTCCCGCCTCAAGCACGGTCGAATAGTAATCCTGGGTACGCTGCGGCGAAAGCGCGCCGGCCACGGTAACACCGGCATCGCGAATCTCATGCAGACGTTCCACGATGAGCTCCGGCTTGATGGGCTCGGCGTAGATCTGCTGAATGCGTTCCGTGGCGGTCTCCGGCGACAACTGCGCAATTTCGTCGAGCAGCGGCTGCGGATCATCGTAACGGGTCCATAGACCTTCCAGATCGAGCACGCCGAGCGCGCCTATCTTACCCATGGCTATGGCAGTGGCCGGACTGGTCACCGAATCCATCGGGGCGCCGATGACCGGCACATCGAATTCATAGGCATCGACCTGCCAGGAGATGGACACATCCTGCGGATCACGAGTACGACGAGAGGGAACAATGGAAACGTCGTCCAGCGAATAAGACAGACGACCCTTCTTGCCCAAACCGATTTCAATTTCCTGAGACATGATTTCAAGGCTAATGCTCAGCAATGACACGTGTCCGGCTGGCGCAGCCACTGCGTGTCATCCACGATTTTTGGACATACGCGCATGGAATTAACACGAATGATATAAGACGGGAGCATCATCCTCAATTCCGACAGGAGGGCACCCATGGCCAAAATCAAGGTCGAAGGAAAAGTCGTCGAGCTCGACGGCGACGAGATGACCCGCGTCATCTGGAAAGACATCAAGGATCGTCTGATTCTGCCATATCTCGATATCGATCTCGATTATTACGATCTGGGCATCGAGAACCGCGACGCCACCGATGATCAGGTGACCGTAGACGCCGCCAAGGCCATTCAGCGTGAGCATGTCGGCGTCAAATGCGCCACCATCACTCCGGACGAGGCCCGAGTCGAGGAATTCGGTCTGAAGAAGATGTGGAAGTCCCCCAACGGAACCATCCGCAACATTCTCGGTGGCACGATTTTCCGCGAACCCATCGTCATGAGCAATGTGCCTCGTCTGGTTCCCGGCTGGACCAAGCCGATCGTCGTGGCACGTCACGCCTTCGGAGACCAGTACAAGGCCACCGACTTCAAGATTCCCGGAGCCGGCACGCTGACCGTCACGTTCACCCCGGAGGACGGTTCCGAACCCATCGAACATGTGGTCTACAACTACGGCGCGGACGGTGGCGTGGCACAGGTTCAGTACAACGTGAATGATTCGATCCGCGGTTTCGCACGCGCCTGCTTCAATTACGGGCTCATGCGCGGCTATCCGGTGTATCTGTCCACGAAGAACACGATTCTCAAGGCCTACGACGGCCAGTTCAAGGACATCTTCGCACAGGTATTCGAGGCCGAATACAAAGACAAGTATGAAGCTGCCGGACTAACCTATGAACATCGTCTGATCGACGACATGGTCGCCAGCTCGCTCAAGTGGCATGGAGGATACATCTGGGCCTGCAAGAACTATGACGGTGATGTCCAGTCCGATTCCGTGGCGCAAGGCTTCGGTTCGCTTGGACTCATGACGTCTGTTCTGATGACCCCCGACGGACAGACCGTCGAGGCCGAGGCCGCCCACGGTACGGTGACTCGACACTACCGTCGCTGGCAGAAGGGCGAGAAGACCTCCACCAATCCGATCGCGTCGATTTTCGCCTGGACCGGAGGCCTGCGCCACCGCGCCGACCTTGACGGAACCCCGGAAGTCAAGCATTTCGCACAGACCTTGGAAAAAGTCATCGTGTCCACCGTCGAAGGCGGCCAGATGACCAAGGATCTGGCCATGCTCATCGGACCGAATCAGCCCTGGCTCGACACCGACGGGTTCATGAACGCGTTGGATGAGAATCTCGCGAAGGCCCTGAACGAGTAGCCCTAAAATCAAACGGCATCAAGACCCGAACATGCGTACGAATTCTGCATGTTCGGGTTTTTCTCTGCCTGGCTACTACAATCAAGTGCAGTGCGAAAAGCACACATACGCCCTGATGTGGAGGAAAACGGCATGACATTGCATCGCTCGACCACGACGAAGCGCCTGATCGCACTGATGGCATCGATCGGATTATTGGCATCCCTGTGTGCCTGCTCGTCAACAAGCGACACGACCGATCAGACATCTGCCGACGACACCACAAGCGAGAGCACGACGAACACCGGCAACGTGGCGATATTCACGCCTTCGGACGGCATTACCATCTCCCAGCAGACTCCACTCAGCAAATGGGAGAGGCTTGTTCCCGAAATCGTCTCATCCTTGAAGGAGGAAGGATTTGACGGGGAGAACATCACCGTCAAATCCTCATCAAGCCTCGACAAGCAAAGCCAAAGCGTGCAGGACTACGTGGTGAACCATGTGAACGAAACCAGCGAGGATCAAACCGACCAAGGCAGAACCACTCTTGTGGTGGCACCCGTAGCGCAGACGGTCGATTCCGACAGGCAGTACGGCGATTATGCAAGCCATGCCATCAGCTGGGATTCCGATTCTTCGGACGAAGACGAGCAGGCATACGCCCAAGCGGCCGAACGTCTTGTTTCCGCCTTGCAACTTGCGCAGAACGAAGGCATGGAAGTCGTGTTGGTTTCCAACACATTCGCCGGATACACCCCCGACGTGTATGTTCCCATGATCACCGCGGAACAAATCGGAGAGCTGCAAGCCCAGAAACTGGTCGAAAAACTCAAACTCGATACGACAAGCTCCGACAATCCCAAGTATCTTGAGGTGCTTCTGCCCTATGACATGGATGAGGAGAACGACACCGATCCGAATTTCGCCCAATCGGTGTTCAAAGGCATCTGGAAAGTCCTGGGACCGTATTTCCAGAAAGGCAAGGCCGTCTCCCCCTCAGGAACACTCACATCCTCCAGCGTGGAAACCGATTGGAAGAACGTGGCATTCGACGCGGGCGATGCCGAAAACATCAAGAAGACGCTCGCCGAACGGCTCGGTATGGACAAAGACCAGTCCCGGCACACCCGCATCGACGGCATCATCTCCTGCAACGATTACGTGGCCGGCTATGTGACTGACGCATTGGAAAGTCTCGGCTACACCGGTTCGGCCGCCGATATCAACCCTTCCATAACGATTTCCGGCATCGTGGACAGTATCGCGGGCAAAAAGGACCTGAAGAAAAAGTCCGTTCCGGATCCAATCAAGGCTCCGCAATCGCAGGATGCCGAAAAGGGCTCTTCCGATACCGGAGCAAGTGACGACACGCTTGAAGAGCAGAACGCGCAATGGCCAATCGTCACCGGCTACGGCGCATACGTAAGCTCATTGCCGAACATCGTCGACGGAAGCCAATGGATGACGGCACTGGAGAACCGCAAGACGCTTGCCGAAGACATAGCGCAGGTCTGCGTACGTCTCAACACTTCTCGCGAGGTCTCCGAAATGGACTTCATGACCACAAGCGACATCAATGGCATCCAGGTGCCGACCGTTTATGAGGATGCCCTCGCCGTAAGCGCCAGCAACCTCAAGAAGGCCCTCATCGAGCCGGGGTACGTGTCTTTGGCCGATGCCGGACTATAGGACTATAGGCCTTTCTTTTCAGGCTTATTTTTCGGAGCGTAGATGACCGTATCGATCAGGGTGCGGTAATGATCCACAACGGCCTGACGACGGGCCTTCATGCTTGGTGTGACCAGACCGTTCTCCTCGGTGAACTCATCCGGAACGATTTCAAACTTGCGGATGGACTCGGCACGGGAGGCAAGTTCATTCGCCTTGCTGACGGCGCGTTCCACTTCCGCGCGAACGATCGGATTCGCCACGGCTTCGGCAAGATCGGCCACACGTTCCGCACCCTTTGAGGCAAGCCACAGATTGGTCTCGTTCAAATCAAGCGAGATGATCGCGGAAACGAACGGTTTGCGGTCACCCACCATCACGCATTGGCTGACCACCGGAGAGGTCATGATCGAGGCTTCCATCTCCAGCGGGGAAACGTTCTTTCCACCCGCCGTGATGATCAGATCCTTCTTGCGCCCCACGATGGAGACGAACCCTTCATCGTCGATGGAACCAAGATCTCCCGTATGCAGCCATCCGTCCACGATCTGCTGCTTGGTGACGTCGGGATTGTTGTGGTAGCCCGCACAAACCGCCGGACTCTTGATGCACAACTCGCCGTCTTCGGCGACGCCCATGGTCACGCCCTGCAACGGAAGACCAATGGTACCGATTTTGTAGCCGGCAGTCGGATTGACGCTGGACGGCGCGCAGGTTTCGGTCATGCCATAACCCTCAAGCAACGGCAGGCCGACGCCGTTGAAGAAGTGCGCTATGGAGGAGTCAAGCGGCGCTCCTCCGGAAACGGCATACTCCACATGGCCTCCGAACACATCCATGATCGAGGAATACACCATTTTGCCGTACAGCGCATGCTTCAGATTGAGCATGAACGGAATGCCCTCACCGGATTGCTGCGCATGCGACCAATCCTTCGCGGCCTGTGTGGCGCCGGCAAACACACGTCCTTTGAAACCGGCTCCGGCCTTCTGGGAAGCGGCATTGTAGATTTTTTCGAAAATCCTCGGAACGGCAAGAATGAACGTCGGTTGGAACGCTTTGAAGTCAGCCAGAATCGTCTTCAAATCACTTGAGAGGCCGAGCGTGACGTTTCCCGCGAAACAGAAGAACTGCATGTACCGGGCGAACACGTGCGCCAAGGGCAGGAACAGCAACAGACGACGGTTCGGTTTCAGGGCGATGTCCGGCATGGAATGAATTCCCGAATACGTGATGAACACGAAGCTGGAGTGAGTCAGTTCAACGCCCTTCGGAACGCCGGTGGAACCGGACGTATAGACGATGGTGGCAAGGTCGGAACCCTTTACGGCACGTTCGCGTTCGTAGAATTCGGCGTCGGAAACCCCTCGACCGTATTCGATGATCGTATCGATGGCCCCCAAATCGATCACATACACGTCGGTCAGGTCGGAGCACTGCGAGCGCACGAATTCGATTTTGTCTCGTTGTGTGTCGTTTTCGGCGAATGCCATCTTGACTTTGGCGTCGTTGAAGATCATGGTGACCTGTGCGGGCGAATTGGTTTCGTATACCGGTACCGTGAGTGCGCCGACCGACATGATGGCCATATCGAGCGCGGTCCATTGCCAGCATGTGTGTGCGATGATGGATACCGAGTCTCCGGGCATGATTCCACGCGCGATCAGACCTTTGCCGATGGCCATGACCATGTTCCGGAATTCGCTGGCATTGAAGGACGTCCATTCGCCGCTTTCGTTCTTGTACTCGACCAGGGAATCGTCGGGGGCACGGTTCGCGCGCTCCTCGAGTATCGAAAAAATATTCCTGTCACAATCGATCTGCTCTTCCAGAGGGCGCGTGTATTCCTTGTGCATGGCGACGATTCTCCTCGGTTCTTGATGTACAAACAGCATGATAGCCGCAGAACATCGCTTTTTGCGTTAGGACGAGGTTTTGGTTTCCGGTTTTCTAACCGCTTTTGAGCCCTATGCGTATCGGTTTGGCTTTCGAGGTCGGATTGGCATAGTTGCGGCTGGTGGTTTTCAGACCCCAATGCAGGCACTGGTCGGTACAGTGGTCGGAGTCTCCTTCCATGTGGGCGAAGCGTTCTCCTTTCGACACGCGTGTTCCCGTCTTCTTTTCCGCCACGGCAGGTTCGAATGTCGAGGTCAGATCGGACAGGCTTTCACTGTGGCGCAAGGTGACCACGGATTTTCCCGCGACTATGCCGCTGAAGGCAATCACACCATCGGCCGGCGCCAGAATCGCGCTCTGCGGGGATGCGAGCAGATCCACTCCCCTGTGTCCGGATAGCCATGGCTGGTCCGGGGCATCGTATTGGCCGATAATCTTCGTCTGCTGCAACGGCCACTCCATCAGGGTTTTGCATTCCTCGTTGGAAGTGGAGCGTTCTTGCGGTGTGGTTTCTTGTACGGCATACGATGTGCAGGTTGTCGTCATGCAACATAACAGAAGCGTGATGGACACCATCATGCACATGCATAATATGTCGCGTTTCCTACGGTTCCGTTCAACCTCATCTCTGATGATTCGCGCATTACGGATTCTGAGTCTGTATTCATGTTCTCTCATCATGGCTCCTTTGTCTTGCATCATTTCGCTGGTGGTGCGATGTTCCTGGGTGGAGCATCAAGCATGGCATCCGCGAATCGGCAGGTATGCTCGAAATGAGAGTTGTGGTCGGAGAACGGCACTTATCCACATGTCTCCGGGCGTGTCGGACTACGATGATGCGCATGAGCGACAACACCATGCAACGCAAGGCACTGCAACAGCTTGACGGCGAGACCCGCGAGGAGCGTATGGCCTATGTGCGTAAGCCTTTCATGGTGCTGTGGGCCGCCGTGCAGGAGGCTTCGAGCGAGTTGCAGGACGATTACTCGATGGCTCCGGATCTGGCGCAACTGTGGGTGGCCGAACAGATTCGGCAAATATCGGATTCGCTCGTGGATAGGCTGGCCGAGACTGCGATACAGCATGGCGAATCGAAATCGAATGTCGCACGCGCCGCAGGGGCGAGTCCGGCCAATGTTCTGCGTAGGTTCCCTCGATTACGAGACGGTTCGCATGATCGGACTTTAATCGACGATGTACTGGATTCCCTGGAGTAGACACGCACGGACGTGGGGTATCGACACCACCGACAGCGAAGGTGCGGAGTGAAAAAAGACAACCACCATCATTGGCCTGCTTGTGGGCCATGGCGCGGCTCCAGTGGGCTCAGGTAGGGTGCGATCCCCCACCACGCACGTTTTTTCGGCATTGAGTACGCCGAAAGAATCACCCCCACTAGCGCGAATAGTGGGGGATGAAACATACAACGAAAGGTTCCGATATGGGTAAACCTAACGTCCAACTTCTAGCTGCTGTGGAGGTTATCAACCTCACAACGGCTTCATTCTGAGCGAGTGCACGGCACTCTACGATATTGATGGCGTGCCGCACGTCGATCAACCCATATGACCCTACCCTGAGCAGCCCCACCCGCCATGTGTTTTACACGCAGCCGAAAACGGGCTGATGTATGCTTTTCGAAAACGTGACATTTCGGTTTGTCTGAGAATCGGCGAGAAAATGGAGTGAAACCGACCGTTGAGAGAACGCCGGATAACAAGAAACCCTTACTCTCGTAAGGGTTTTCATTGAGCTCCTGCGACTGGGCTTGAACCAGTGACCGTCCGATTAACAGTCGGATGCTCT
>CAVBHJ010000017.1:0-53400 GCA_963595445.1 bacterium | reverse complement strand
TTGGTAGCGGGGCATGGATTTGAACCATGGACCTCTGGGTTATGAGCCCAGCGAGCTACCGAGCTGCTCCACCCCGCGTCGGCTTGTCTTTGCGACAGCTCTATCCAATTTACTCATAGTGGAGTGTATGTCAAATCGGCGTGTCGTGAATTTCGTTTATTGGCATGAAGATTGGCATGAAGATGTTTGAGGGCGTGCTATATCCGGGGGCGCACCATAATAGGTGTCATGCCTATCAAGATCCCCAGCGGCCTTCCGGCCAGAGACATTCTCGATTCCGAGCGTATCTTCGCGCTCGAAAAGCCCGAAGCGGAACGTCAGCGCGTGCGTCCGCTGAAGCTGGTGATCCTCAATCTCATGCCGAAGAAGATAGAGACGGAAACGCAGCTTCTGCGCCTTATCTCGAAGAGCCCGCTGCAGGTGGAAATCGATTTCATGAAGACGTCGACGCATGAGGGCACGCATGTGAGCGCCGATCATCTGGTGAAGTTCTACGAAACAATCGACACGTTCGAGAACAACTATTACGACGGTTTCGTTGTGACGGGCGCTCCCGTGGAGCATCTTGATTTCGAGCAGGTTGACTACTGGGAGGAATTCAAGCAGATTCTTGATTGGGCCGGCAGTCACGTGTTCTCCACCATGTATCTATGCTGGGGTGCCATGGGTGCGCTCAACTATCGCTACGGCGTGCGTAAGGAGAACCTGCCGGAGAAGCTTTTCGGCGTTTTCCCGCAGTATCTGCAGGATGAGTATTGCTTCCTGACAAACGGATTCGACGAAATCAGCCTTCAGCCGCATTCGCGACTGGCTGGCGTCAATGAGGGTGATATCGCCCATAATCCTCAGTTGCAGGTGCTTACCTGGGGGCCGAAGTCCGGTCCTGGTCTGATCGCCACCCGCGATTTCTCGGAGGTTTTCGCGCTTGGTCATTGGGAGTACGGCAAGTACACGCTCGCCGAAGAATATGAGCGCGATATGAACAAGGGCATGACCAATGTGCCGTTCCCGGAAAACTATTTCCCTCATGACGATCCGCAGCTGGAGCCGGTTTTCGCATGGCGCGCGCACGCCAATCTGCTGTGGCGCAATTGGCTGAACTGGGTATACCAGACCACGCCGTACGATCTGAGCGAAGTGCCGCAATTGCGTGCGCAGAAAAGGCTTGGAACGGACCGTTCGATTCGGCATGAGCCGGGTTCGCCGCGAGTCGATGCGTTCGTGCCGTTCTCTTCGGACGGCTATGGCGTAATCACGGGCTGAGTCCTTTTCGCGCTCTTTACCAAGGTTCTTTTTACTCTTTCCGCGGTTCCTCGAAAGAACCCTCGTAGGGTTTGCGCAAGGATTCGTTGATGCCGACGGTCATGTGTCCCAGAATGTAAGACCGCCGGCAATATTTTTGCGGCTTTTTTCGAGGTTCGGTACTCGACTGGAATAACGCTTCGTTTCGGTTTTTTCCGATGAAAACGCACTTTCGGCGTGTTATGTTTGATGATAATCATGGTAAGCTTCGGTAAAACGCTTTATCAACGATGATCATCGATGGTGAAACGTTGGCGTGACGACAAACAGTTCAACTCTGTCTAGTAACCGCAGACCGAGAGGAAACGCCGGGAACGCCATACGGCCGTAAGGGAAACGGCATGTGTCTAGATGTTGTCTAGACACGGGCTAATAATTCCTTTCCAGCCATTCGGAGTTGAATGCGTTGGCGTGACTCCGGTCACGTTGGCGCATGCTTCGAAGGACGGACTGGTTGGTAACCAGAACGTCACATTCGACTCGGTTGTTGGACTAAACTGACAGCTGACACAAGAGCAGGAGGCGTGAATGATTGGTGCATTGGGAGCGGGCATGCTGACCATCGCTGATGGTCCCGAGATGCCGAGTATCAATGACTTCCTTCCCGATCCGTTCGTTTTTCAGGGCACGCCGTTCGCCATCAACCGCATCATTCTCGTTCGTATTCTTGCGACCGTCATCATGCTGCTGGTTCTCGGCATTACGGCAAGCCGTGCGAAGCTTATCCCTGGCCGTTGGCAGGGTGCAGTCGAATGGCTGATCGAGTTCGTCCGCGACAACATCGTCTATCAGGTGATGGGCGAGTTGCGAGGCAAGCGTTACGTGCCGATGATCACAACCGTGTTCTGCACGTTGCTGGTCTTCAACCTGTGCGGCATCATCCCAGGTTTCAACATCGCGGCAAGCGCGTCGATCACGCTGCCTTTGGTGTTCGCCATGTGGTGCTTCTGCCAGTATTGGATCGCGGGCATTCGTGAAAAGGGCCTCGGCCACTTCCTGAAGGATGAAATCTTCCCGAAGGGCGTGCCGGCTCCGATCTACATTCTGCTGTCACCTATTCAGCTGCTTGAGCTGCTGATTATCCGCCCATTCTCGTTGACGATCCGACTGTTCGCCAACATGGTTTCGGGCCACTTGATTCTTGCGCTGTGCCTCTCGGCCACGCAATACTTCCTCGTTGATGTGGTGAACAAGATGTTCATGCCGTTCGGCGTGATCACCTTCGCAGCCGGCATGTTCATGTTCCTGTTCGAGGCGCTGGTCGCCTGCCTGCAGGCATACATCTTTGCCATCCTGACCACCGCATACATCAATATGAGCTATCCGGAGATCGACTGACCACCGGCTTTTTAAAGTGTTGCCTTTCAATGAGGCAATAACCAGAAAGGAAAAAACATGGGACTCCTTACCCTTGCTGAGGTTGCTGGCAATCTGAACGTCATCGGTTACGGCCTTGCCGCAATCGGCCCTGGCATTGGCCTGGGCATTCTGATCGGTAAGACCATCGAAGGCACCGCTCGCCAGCCTGAGCTCGGCAGCCGTCTGCAGACCCTCATGTTCCTGGGCCTGGCATTCGTCGAGGTGCTGGCACTGCTCGGCTTCGTGCTCGCCTTCATCAAGTAAGACTTGACCCAAGGTAACACCGAAGACGCAAACGAACATGAAAGGAGGAAGACACTATGGTGACCGCAGCTAGCGAGATGGAATTGTTCCTTCCAAAAAGCTACGACATTTTCTGGTCGCTGATCATTCTGATCATCGTCGCCGTGTTCTTCTACAAGTTCTTCCTGCCGAAGTTCCAGGCCGTGTTCGATGAGCGCGCAGCCAAGATCGAAGGTGGCATCGCCAAGGCCGAACAGGCCCAGAAGGATGCCGACGAAGCCAAGGCCAAGTACGAGGCTCAGCTGAGCGCCGCACGAGTCGAGGCCTCCAAGATTCGCGACGATGCACGTGCGGAAGCCACCCACATCATCGCCGACGCGCGTTCCCGTGCGGAAAGCGACGCGGCACAGATCGCCGCTACGGCACAGCGTTCCATCGAATCGCAGCAGCAGCAGGCTCTGGTGAGCCTCAAGGGTGAGGTCGGCGTGCTGGCAACGGCACTTGCCGGCAAGATCCTTGGCAGCAAGCTCGATAGCAAAGACGTGCAGTCGTCGATGATCGATCAGATGCTCGACGAGCTGGACAGCGGCAAGAAGTGATAGAAACCTTCAAGAAAGGGAGGTGACCAATGCGAGGAGAAGCATCGCGTATCGCGGATCGCGTTTCGCGTGACTCGCTGGCCCCCAAGCTGCGTGACAGCGGCGAGGACGCATGGCGCATCGGGAACGAGCTGTTCACGATCACCAGCGTGCTCGACCACAACATCCGGCTTGAACGTGCCCTCACCGACCCGTCGCGCCCAGTCGAAGACAAGATTGCAGTGGTCAAGACCCTGATCGGAAAGCAGGCCCATCCGTTGACGATGGAAATCATGTCCGATCTGGTCGGCCGCAGGTGGAGCCGCGTGTCCGACATCGCCAATGCCGTAGAGGATTTCGGCGTTGACAGCATGATGTACTACGCGGACTATACGGGAACGACTCTGAAAGTCTCCATTGAGCTTGCCGAGTTGCATTCCGCACTGCTCAACCTTCCGGTCGTTCGCACCAAGCTATACGACGCAACGGTTCCCGCTGAAGCCCGTATCAAGCTGCTGTACAGCCTGATCGAAAGCGCGGACTTCACCAAGGTGACCAGGCGTCTGGCCGAGCACGCGACCTGCAATCTGCGTAATCGTCGCTATCTGCAGACCATTCAGTGGCTGATCAACAAGTTCTCCCGTCATATGGGCGAATCGATGGTCACCGTTACCACGGCCACGCCACTGTCCGCCAAGCAGATCGACAAGCTCGTCGCCATCTATTCGGCGAAGACCGGCCATCCGGTGCACATCAACTCTGTGGTCGACCCGACCGTCATGGGTGGCATGCGCATTCAGGTTGGTGACGAAGTCACCGACAATACGGTGGTCGCACAGCTGCAGCATCTTCAGCGCACGGTGAAGGCAACCGCCTGACGGTTCGCCGCACGGTGAACAAGCCTGAAACAAGACTTGACTGAATTTAAAAACAACAATAAGGAGTGATCATGGCAGAACTTACCATTGATCCCACCACGATTCGCAAGGCGCTCGACGAGTTCGTCGATTCGTACAAGCCTTCGGACACTCCGACTCAGGAAGTCGGTTATGTCGCGACCGCTGGCGATGGCATTGCGCACGTGACGGGACTGCCTGGTTGCATGGCCAATGAGCTGCTGACCTTCGAAGACGGCACGCTTGGCCTGGCGTTCAACCTTGACGCCCGCGAGATCGGCGTGGTTATCCTCGGCGACTTCGCAGGAATCGAAGAAGGCCAGGAAGTGCGTCGTACCGGCGAAGTGCTCTCCGTGCCCGTCGGCGACGGCTACCTTGGCCGCGTCGTGGACCCGCTAGGCAACCCGATTGATGGTCTTGGAGAGATCAAGACCGAAGGCCGTCGTATTCTCGAGGCCCAGGCACCTGACGTTATGCACCGTCATTCGGTTGACGAGCCTATGTCCACTGGTCTGAAGGCCATCGATGCGATGACGCCGATCGGCCGTGGCCAGCGTCAGCTCATCATCGGCGACCGCCAGACCGGTAAGACCGCTATCGCGATCGATACGATTATCAACCAGAAGCGTAACTGGGAATCCGGAGATCCGAAGAAGCAGGTTCGCTGCATCTACGTGGCCATCGGTCAGAAGGGCTCCACCATCGCATCGGTGAGGCAGTCCCTTGAGGAGTCTGGCGCTATGGAGTACACCACCATCGTGGCGTCCCCGGCTTCCGATTCCGCAGGCTTCAAGTACATCGCACCGTACACCGGTTCCGCCATCGGACAGCACTGGATGTACAACGGCAAGCACGTGCTCATCGTCTTCGACGATTTGTCGAAGCAGGCAGAAGCCTACCGTTCGATCTCCCTGCTGCTGCGCCGCCCGCCGGGACGTGAGGCATACCCGGGCGATGTGTTCTACCTGCACTCCCGTCTGCTCGAACGTTGCGCCAAGGTTTCCGATGACCTCGGCGGTGGCTCGATGACCGGCCTGCCGATCGTCGAGACCAAGGCGAACGACGTGTCCGCATACATTCCGACCAACGTGATCTCCATCACCGATGGCCAGATCTTCCTGCAGTCCGATCTGTTCAACGCCAACCAGCGTCCTGCTGTTGACGTCGGCATCTCCGTCTCCCGAGTCGGTGGCGCCGCCCAGACCAAGGCTCTGAAGAAGGTCTCCGGCACGCTGAAGATCTCCCTGGCCCAGTACCGCTCGCTGGAATCCTTCGCTATGTTCGCTTCCGATCTGGATGCGGCTTCGAAGGCTCAGCTGAACCGCGGTTCGCACCTGACCGAGCTGCTCAAGCAGCCGCAGTTCTCCCCGTATTCCATGGAAGAGGAAGTCGTCTCCGTGTGGGCCGGCACCCATGGCAAGATGGATGATCTGCCGATTAGCGACGTGCTGCCGTTCGAAAAGGGCATGTTGGAGTATCTGGATCACAACACCGATATCCTCAAGACCATCCGCGAGACCGAAAACTTCACCGCCGAGACCGAGGAAGCCCTCGATAAGGCCGTGGAAGCGTTCCGTGAGACCTTCGTGACCAGCAGCGGCAAGCCGTTGCTCGACAAGAAGCCTGCCACGAAGAGCGAAACCCCGGTCGAGCAGGAAAAGATCGTCGCAGGAGAGAAGTGATTCATGGGCTCGCAACTCGCATTGAAATCTAGGATCGCCTCTACCGCGTCGTTGGAGAAGATCTTCAACGCGCAGGAGATGATCGCGTCTTCGCATATCGCCAAGGCACGTGACGTCGCCTTGAATGCGAAGCCGTATACCGATGCGATTTTCGACGCCGTGCAAGCGCTGGTGGCTCATACCCATATCGACCATCCGATCATGGGAAAGGACGAGGACAACCCGCGAGTGGCTGTCCTCGCCCTTACCTCGGATCGTGGTATGGCAGGCCCGTACACCTCCTCGATCATCCGCGAAACGGAATCGCTGCTGGCTCGCCTCGATGAGGCCGGCAAGCAGCCGGAGCTGTATGTGTATGGTCGCCGCGGTGTGACGTACTACAAGTATCGCAACCGTGATGTTGCCGGTACTTGGGAAGGTGATACCGACCAGCCCGGCGTGGAAGTCGCAGAGTCCATCTCGAAGGCACTTCTGGACGCTTATATGAAGCCGGCGGACCAAGGCGGAGTTTCCGAACTCTACATTGTGTTCACCGAATTCGTGAACATGGTGGTCCAGAAGGTGCGCGTGCTGCGTATGCTGCCAGTTGAGCTCGTTCGTCCGGATCAGCCGGATGCCGGTCCGGTACCGGAGTCCGAGGCTGACGCCGCGACCCCGCTTTATGCGTTCGAGCCGAGTGTCGACGAAGTGCTTGACGCGATTCTGCCGAAGTACATTCAGTCCCGTATCCATGAGTGCCTGCTCACCGCAGCGGCATCCGAGACTGCAAGTCGACAGAACGCCATGCATACGGCTACAGACAACGCCCGCAGCCTGATCGATGACCTGACCCGCAAGCTCAACGCTTCGCGACAGGCTTCGATTACACAGGAACTTACCGAAATCATCGGCAGCGCCGACGCGCTGAATAAGAAGGAAGAGTAGGAACGCATATGGCTGAGACTCAGACCAAAGCGGCTCCCGAGACGGCTGCGGATCCGACCGCTGGACGCGTTACGCGTATTCAGGGTTCGGTTATCGACGTCGAATTCCCGGTGGGCCACCTGCCCGACATTTACAACGCACTTACCGTTGAACTGTCCAGCACGTTCAGCGAAGAAGGCGAAAACGTCAAGAAGATCACCCTTGAGGTTGAGCAGCACCTCGGTGATTCCACCGTGCGTACCGTTGC
This sequence comes from bacterium, assembly GCA_963595445.1. Taxonomy (GTDB): domain Bacteria; phylum Actinomycetota; class Actinomycetes; order Actinomycetales; family Bifidobacteriaceae; genus Bifidobacterium. The sequence continues at coordinate 46,169 of CAVBHJ010000017.1, read as the reverse complement.
GCTGAAGCCGACCGACGGCCTCGTTCGTGGCGCCACCGTGTACGACACCGGCGGTCCGATCTCCGTTCCGGTTGGTGACGTTACCAAGGGCCACGTGTTCGATGTGTCCGGCAACATCCTCAATCAGAAGGATGACGAGACCATCACCATCACCGAGCGTTGGCCTATCCACCGCAACCCGCCGGCATTCGATCAGCTCGAATCCAGGACCCAGATGTTCGAAACGGGCATCAAGGTCATCGATCTGCTGACCCCGTACGTGCAGGGTGGCAAGATTGGTCTGTTCGGTGGCGCAGGCGTCGGTAAGACCGTTCTGATTCAGGAAATGATTCAGCGAGTCGCCCAGAACCACGGCGGTGTGTCCGTGTTCGCAGGCGTCGGCGAACGTACCCGTGAAGGCAACGATCTGATCGGCGAGATGGAAGAGGCCGGCGTTCTCGAGAAGACCGCACTGGTCTTCGGCCAGATGGATGAGCAGCCGGGTACCCGTCTGCGTGTTCCGCTGACCGCACTGACCATGGCAGAGTACTTCCGTGACGTGCAGAACCAGGACGTGCTGCTGTTCATCGACAACATCTTCCGCTTCACCCAGGCAGGTTCCGAGGTGTCCACGCTGCTCGGCCGTATGCCGTCGGCAGTGGGTTACCAGCCGAACCTGGCGGACGAGATGGGTGCGCTGCAGGAGCGAATCACCTCCACCCGTGGCCACTCCATCACCTCGCTGCAGGCAATCTACGTGCCGGCCGATGATTACACCGACCCGGCTCCTGCAACGACCTTCGCCCACCTGGACGCAACCACCGAGCTTTCCCGTGATATCGCTTCCAAGGGTATCTACCCGGCAGTGGATCCGCTGAGCTCCACTTCTCGAATCCTTGATCCTCGTTACGTGGGCCAGGCTCACTACGACTGCGCGAACCGTGTCAAGGCGATTCTGCAGCGTAACAAGGAACTGCAGGATATCATCGCCCTGATCGGTATCGACGAACTCGGCGAAGAAGACAAGACCACCGTGAACCGCGCTCGTAAGATCGAGCAGTTCCTTGGCCAGAACTTCTACGTCGCCGAAAAGTTCACCGGTCGTCCGGGTTCCTATGTTCCGGCAAACGAGACCATCGAAGCGTTCACCCGTATTTGCGACGGCGTGTACGATGACGTTCCGGAGCAGGCATTCTCCGGCATCGGCGGCATCGAGGATCTCGAGAAGAAGTGGCACGACATGCAGAAGGAATTCGGTGCGTGATGGCCGGATCGACTATGCGGGTGAATATCGTCGCCGCCGACCATCCGGTGTGGCAGGGCACGGCGAAGTCCGTTACCATTCCGGCTTCCGAAGGCGGAATGGGCATCCTGCCCAACCATGAGCCTGTGTTGACCGTAATCAAGGAAGGTCCCATCGTTTTGGTGGATCCCGATGGCAATCGTTACTCGATTCTCGTGACTGACGGTTTCATCTCCTTCGATTCGAACAAGCTCACCGTTGCGGTCGAGCGTGCAAACAACCTCAAGCAGATTGAGAAGTGATTGCTCGATTAGCTTGATTGATGCGATTTGAGTGGCCTCTTGCCTCACGGCGGGAGGCCACTTTGCGTGTGCCGCGTATTGTCGTGCGCTTGCCGTGCTTGTGACGCCGCAAATCGCTGCGCATGTGCCACGTATGTGCCGAACTTGCGTTTGGTAATGGCGTTGCGTTTTGGGCTGCTTTTTGATTGCTTTTGATTAAGTATCGGACGTTCTGAGATGCCTATTGGTCTGCCGTGCAATTTATTGGATGACAAATGATGCTGTCTTTGATCGGACGGTGGTATTTTTTCGGGATGGACAATGGTGCTTGGTTGGCTTCTGGGCGTGCATGGTAGGGTAGTGGCTCGTGCGAATTATTGTTGCTGATTGCTCCGCCGAATACTCCGGTCGATTGAACGCCTCGTTGCCGCTGGCTAGGCGTGTGCTGCTCATCAAAGCAGACAACAGTCTGCTGATATTCTCCGAACTTGGCTCATACAAGCCGCTTAACTGGATGTCCGCGCCTTGTACGATCAAAGACATCACGCCCGAAAACGCCGACGATGACGTCGAGACCGATGTTCCCCAGAAGGTGATTCGGGCGTCGGCCGACAAATCCAACGACGTGCTCGAAGTGACGTTGCAGCACATCTATTCCGACGAGTCGTATGATCTCGGCGCGGATCCGGGATTGATCAAAGACGGTGTCGAAGATCATCTTCAGAAATATCTGGCTGAGCAGATCGAACGTATCGGCGAAGGCGCCAAGCTGGTACGCAGGGAATATCCGACTGCGATCGGGCCGGTCGATATTATGGCTACCGACGCTGATGGCAGGCATGTTGCCATCGAAATCAAGCGTAATGGCGGCATTGACGGTGTGGAACAGCTCACCCGCTACTGCGATTTGCTGAACAGGGATCCGTTACTTGCGCCGGTACGTGGCATTTTCGCCGCGCAGACCATTACTCCACAGGCCCGTGTGCTTGCGCAGGACCGTGGCTTTGAATGCCTTATTCTCGACTATGACGAGATGAAGGGTACAGAAGACGATTTCCTGAGGCTCTTCTGATTTTCTTCTTTGCTCTGTTGCGCTGGGGTGCGGTAGCTGCCGAGAAGTATGGTTCATTCTTTTCCTTTCCTTTCCGATGCTTTCCGGCGTTGAGGGGCGATTCCTCCAGTCGCTGGTTATTTTGGGACGCTAGCGAGCTCGCAGAGGCCAAAATTCGCCAGTGACTGGAGGTTTTGGGACGCCGAGGTGCTGTTTAGAGTCCGGATTCCTCCAGTCGCTGGATAAAAAGTCCCGCATTCACCTGTCCAAACGGGTGGATTTCTCCAGTCGCTGGATGATTTGGGACGCCTAAGGATTATTGTGCGGGAAGAAACCGCCAGTGACTGGAGGAATACGGACTCTGGAGGGGTTCTCAGCGGGTTGATTCCACCAGTCACTGGAGGTTTTGGGACGTTTAGGTGGCTTTTAGCGGGCGGATTTATCCAGTGACTGGAGAAAATGTCCCATTATGGGGATTCCAGCAGGGAGATTTATCCAGTGGCTGGAGGGATTGGGATTCCAGAGACGAAATTATGCTGCGATGTGTAGTCAGCTCTGCCAAATGCCGTCAAAGATGTATGCCGAGGTGTAGATTCGCAGGGATTTGTATTAAATTAAACTGCCCCCAACCAGATTCCAAGGTTGGAAGTTGAAATAAAGTGCTTATCTGAACGCAATCAGACGGCAGTGAACAGGCTATACGCCGCGCATCCGTGGTTATACTGCGACTATGCCTTGGTATAGTCCTCAGCTATGGCATTCCCCTTTACTATAGTTGGTTCTACATTCGTATCCTTTGCAAAGTGAAAGCACGAAAGTGAGGCGAAGAGTGGGGCGAAGAGAAGCTGAAAAGAAGCTGGATGCGTGGGCTGAGCGCCTGTTGGACACCGGAAAACGCAATCATCTGATCAATTTCAAGGACACGAAGAAATCGACAGTGGAAGTGGTGTATCCGTGCTCTGACAAGTTCTTCGAAGAGATGAAAACTCATGGAAAGGTTGAAATTTTCGATCCAAATCTTCCTGAAGACGAGGACGAATACGAAGATGAAGAATCGGAAGATTTCTCTGAAGTCGAATCCAACCAAGCCAAGGTGTCGGAAGGCTCATCTGGGGTTGCTCGGAACCAGGTAGGTGCGTCGGAAGAGCCGTCTGAATCATCCGAGAAAACCGAGCCTTCCGTGATAGCAGAAAAAAAGTCTGATTCAGAAGCGGGGGGGGGCAGAGCTTGAGGGCTCTGACGATTCGTCAAGGAAAGACGCATTCATCACTAAATATTCCGAAAAGCTTAAGCCGGAACAGGTTCTGATCTACAAAGAAACAGCTAATCCTTTTACGACCTTATCGTCCCTTGACAAGGAAACGCGGACATACATTGAGGAAACCGGCGTCAGTGTCATGTATATGGCATTTGGCTTCATTCATTGGAACGAAAGTTCCTCTTCGAATTACACTTACTGTGCGCCTGTTCTTTTGATGCCGATCAGATTGGAACAAAAACAAAAGTCAAAGTCTGCTGCTAAGCAGTGGTCCATCAGCAGGATGGAAGATGACATCAGTGTCAATAAGACTTTCTCCTACAAGATGGAAGCGGAACATGGGTTTGAACTTCCGGAATATGATGATGAGGAAGGGCTGACCGATTACCTCCACAAGGTGGAACGCCTTGTAAGGAACCTTCATTGGACGGTTACTGCGGAATGCAAGATCGGCATTTTCTCGTTCACCAAAATCAGCATGTACCGCGATTTGAAAGACAATGCGGATGCGATTCTTGCCAATGAGAATATCCTTCGTCTCATGAATGAGCCGGTTGACGAAGAAAAACATGACAGCGACAGTGACGTTCACCCTGTTACCGAGCCGTTGATCGAACTGTATAACGTGGTTGATGCGGACTCCAGCCAGATCGAGGCTATCGAGATGGCTAAGTCGGGGGAGAGCTTCGTTCTGCAAGGACCTCCTGGAACTGGTAAGAGCCAAACAATTACCAATATCATTGCGGAATGCCTCAGCGATGGTAAGAAGGTTTTGTTCGTCTCGGAAAAGCTGGCCGCACTGAATGTGGTTTACGACAAGCTCAAGCAGGCCGGGCTTGCCGAATTCTGTCTGCAGCTTCATGGCTACAAGGCAGATAAGAAAGATGTCGTCAAAGATATCTACCACACGGTGAAGAAGGAGAAAAGCGCCATTTCTTCCAAAGCGGACACGGAAATCGCCTTTAAAGAAAGGGCGATATGTCAGCTAGACGACTATGCGACCGAGCTTCATAAGCAGCGCCCGATCGGAAAGAGCCTGTACCAGTTATATGAATCCTATGCCGCATTCCGCTCGAAACCAGATGTTGAGTATCTCATTCAGCAGCTTGATTCAAAAAATGAAGTATATCTGAAGGAAGTGGTTACTCTTCTGGAGCAGTACGTAAGGTACATCGAGTCCGTCGGATATGACTATAGAAAGAATCCCTGGTACGGCTACGTTCATCAAGACACCTCTTATCAAACGAAGATTGAGGTGAAGAATGATTTTTCCGCGGTCCTGAAGTCTTTGGAAGCGCTGGTTCCCGTACAGAGGGAGATTTCCGACCGGTATGGAGTGCAGTGTGCCAGCATGACGGATGCGCGCGTTTGGAACGAATTCCTCGGATTCGCGGCAACATCCAAACTTGTTACTCCGTTGCTTTTGAACCGTGAGCATTTCGACACGATCGACTCGGTGCTGCGTGATTTGCAGGCGTTGAGTGCTGATATTCTTGCGTCTCGTTCTGTGTTGGACGAAGCGTTCGATGCCGACATCTACGAGCTCGATGGCGCTGAATGCTACAAGCAGCTGGTCGACGACAAACAGTTTGGAAGCTGGACCCGCAGACTGTTCAATGATGAATATAAGCAGCTTATTCGTCGCCTGCGCCTGTGCAAAAAGGACAAGAAGAAGCCTTCATACGATACAGCGGTGACTCTGACCAAAGAGCTTGCTTCCTATCAGCGTAATATTGCACAGTTCAGTGAAACGGAGGCGCCGGTCAAAGCGTTCCTTGGCGAAGCGTATCAGGGTGTTGAAACCGAATGGGAATATGTGACGGAACAAATGTCGGCATTGGAGCGGATATTCCTTACCGACATCGCATTTGGCCAGTTGACGGACTATGACGATTTTTCCACTGAAGAACGCAAGGCATTTGCGGATTTCCATCAAAGACTTGAATCGGTTTTTAAGGATTGCGGCACTGACGTATTCAATCGGACCGCAGGATATTTCGATGAGAAAATCCTGAATGTTTCCGTTGATTCCTGTCTTCAGGTTTCCGAGAAATTGCGGGGCTGCCTGAACGAAATAGACAAGCTGGATAACTGGTGCAGTTTCAGACGCTTGCTTTCCAAATTGGACGACAAGCAGCTTGTGCCCTACATACATGCGGTCATCGAGCGGAATATAGAACCGGAGCATATTGTCGGTGCGTTCCAGAAGCAGTTCTATTACCAGTGGATTGACTCGATCGTGTCCAGAAGTTCGGTGCTGTCTTCGTTTGATTGGACCGCTCAAGACGAGGCGGTACGTACCTTTTCCGAAAAAGACGTTGAGCAGTTCGAGATCAATAAGGCGAAGATCCGTGCGAAGCTTTCATCCATGCGTCCGTCGTTCGATATAGTCGCGTCCGGAAGTCCACTGCAGAGTCTGACACGTGAGTACAAGAAGAAAAGCAAGCGGAAGAGCATTCATGCCTTATTCGGAGAAAAGGGAATGGGCGAGTTTGTTCAACGAATCAAGCCATGCTTCCTGATGTCTCCGTTGAGCGTCAGTACCTTCCTGACACGGGATCCCAATCGTCCTGACGAGGCCATTCATTTCGATGTTGTTGTGTTCGATGAGGCTTCACAGATCTTCCCACAGGATGCGATTGGCGCAATCTGTCGGGCGGATCAACTTATTGTTGTAGGCGACTCCAAGCAGATGCCGCCTAGCGATTTCTTCAATTCCTCCATTGATATGGAAGACGATGATGAGGAATCCGGCGATGTGACGGACTTCGAATCCATTCTGGATATATGTTCGGCCAGTATGAAGTCGCTTCAGCTGCGTTGGCATTACCGAAGCCGTTCCGAACAGCTCATCGCCTTCTCCAATAAGAATTTCTATGACGGCAATCTTGTGACGTTCCCGTCGTCCAAGGCCGACGCTCCCGGAATTGGCGTGGATTATTACCATGTGGACGGTGTGTATGAGAGCCAAACCAACCGAAAGGAAGCGGAACGTGTTGTCGATTTGATTTATCGGCACATCGAGGAATATCCTGACCGCAGTCTTGGTGTGGTCGCATTCAGCGCTAGACAGCAGAATCTGATTGACAGGTTGCTTTCCAAAAAGAGACAGGACACTCCGGAAAAGGAGTTTTTCTTCAGGGACGATGGAGAAGAACCGTTCTTCGTCAAGAACCTTGAAACGGTGCAGGGTGATGAGCGCGACACCATCATCTTCAGCGTTGCCTATGGCAGGGATTCGCAAGGGCGGTTGATTCATAACTTCGGCCCGTTGAATCGAACGGGCGGTGAACGGCGATTGAATGTTGCGGTCACTCGTGCGAAGTACAACATTCAGTTGGTCTCCTCCATGCATTACACGGATATCGATCTGAGACGTACTGGCTCGGAGGGCGCAAGACTGCTTCGAGAGTATTTGGATTATGCGGAAAACGGCAATATTGCGTTGGAGAGAACGATTTCCGTCAACCAGTTCGAACAGTTCGATTCCGAGTTTGAACTTGAGGTATGCGACTTTCTGAGGTCGAAGGGCTATTGCGTGGATCCGCAGGTCGGCTGTTCCGGATTCAGGATCGATCTCGGTCTGAAGCTGCCGGACAGCTCTGATTACGTGCTCGCTATCGAATGTGACGGCGCGACCTACCATTCCTCGAAGAACGCACGTGATCGTGATCGTTTGCGTCAGGAGATATTGGAACGCATGGGGTGGAAGTTCTACCGTATCTGGTCCACGGATTGGTTCCGGAACAAATCCGTCGCGCAGGATCGTCTTTTGAAAGCGGTCGAGGAAGCGGTTGCAAGCCCCGTGAGGGTGGCAGAACAGCCTGCGATTGGTTATTCGACGGAAACGTTTGAAGAACCCGTGGCTGAGGAACATTTCGAATTTCCCGTGTACGAGAAGGCGGATGTCCAGCAGATACAGAAGCGGTGTCCGACTGATTTCATGGAGATTGTAAAAGCCGTTCTGGAAGTCGAGTCGCCGCTTTCCGAAAAACTGCTGATGAAACGCATCGTCTGGTATTTCGATCGTCAGAAGGTCACGTCCTTCGTGCAGACGGAATTCAAACGACGAATACGCGGATGCGCTAATTACGGCATCAGCCGTAGAAATGGGTTCCTGTATCTGGACGACGGAAGGGACATCCGATTCAGGCGGCAGGACACGGTCGAGCGCGACACTAGGCGAGACATCAGTGATATCGCCCCGGAGGAACTGGCGGATGGAATGTTTGAGCTTCTGAAGCGGAGCATATCCTGCGATAAGGAGGGTCTATACCGGGATGTGGCAAATCTGTGCGGAGTGACTCGTCTTACTGATTCCGTCAACAAAGCGGTCAACAGAGCGATGGGCGCGGCCGTGGATGTGTTGGTGCGGCAAGGACGTGCGGTTGTTGATGGTGATCGGATTTCCATCGAATAATTCATAGGCGGGTTCTGCCGGAATATGACGGAATACGACGAAGGGCGTCTCCCAAGTAGGAGGCGCCCTTCATTCTAAACCGGACCGAATCGAATCAGTATGCGGCGAGAATATCCACCACGAACACCAGCGTGGAATTCGCCGGAATGGTACTCTGCTCCTGATCGCCATAACCGAGATCCGGCGGCACCACCAGCAAAACCTGGGAGCCGACGGTATGGCCGGCCAAGCCCTGCTTCCAACCCGTGATCACGCTGTCGAGGGAGAAGCTGGAGGATTCGCCACGGTCCCAGGAGGAATCGAACTGCGTGCCATCAAGCAGCCAGCCGGTGTAATGTGCCACAACGGTCTGTGTGTCCTTGACCTCGGCGCCATCGCCCTTGATCAAATCCTGTGAGACGAGCGTGTCCGAACCCTTGTAGCCGTTCATATCGATGGATGGCTTGCCGGTCTTGTCGAGCGTGACCTTCGGCAGGTCCGCGGGAACGTCCAGAACCTTGGTGCCTTCGGCCTTCGTCAGATCCTTCGACTTCGAAACGAACGTGAACACCATCAGGTAGGAGGAGCCGGAGGAGCTTGAATCGTTCACGCCGATGGCGATGGTGGAGTTGATCTTCTGCTTGGTGAACAGTTCGTAGTATTCCGCGTTCATTTCGTCCGTGTCGGAGGAGATGACGGTGGAGCAGTCAGGGGTATTGTCCTCCCAGGTGCTCATCAGCTCGGAACCATCCTTGACGTTGTATGCAATGCCTTGCGAGCAGACGCGATCACCGTCTTCGAGCTGGTCTCCGTCACCTTCCTGAAGCACCGCGTAACTGTTGTTCTCCACAGTCATTGGGGTCTTGAAAGAGATGGTTGGCTTCTCTCCGAGCTTGCCGGTCGCGGTCACGCCTGCGATCTGATTCATCTTGGTTGAGGATGAGGAGGAAGACGAATCCGAGTCGGAATCCGAACTGGAATCGCTACCGCAGGCGGCTGTGCTAAGACACATGGTCAGCGTGCAGACGGCAGCGGCGGCTTTGAAAAAAGAAGTTCTACGCATGAGCCCAACCTTAGTGGTAATCCTTGATTTTCTGGCTTTTAAAGAGCATTCACAGCATTGGGTTGTAGAATGGGAACCGCTATGACTTTATTACAAGAAGAACAGGAACAGCCACAGGTCAAGGCGGGAGCCACTCGTCACACCAAGATCATGCGTGGCGTCGTCACGCCCATTCTCGGACTGCTTGCCGTGGCATGTGTCGTGCTTGGCGTTCTGAATGTCACCATATGGAAGCCCAGCACACAAATCACGGCATCCGCGTCGGTATCGGGAGCCGAGTATGTGGTCACCGATCCGGGGGTGCTTTCCCTGGTGGACGATACCGTCACCGTTTCCGCGAAAGCCAAAGACGATTCAACGAGCGTCTGCATGGTAACGGGAACAGCAAGAGACATCAACGGTTGGATTGCAGGATCGAAATACACGCGCGTCACAGGACTTTCCGACTGGTCGTCGCTATCCACGCAAAAGGCTTCCGCGCAAGGGGACGCGGACGATTCGGAGAATCAGGTCGCGTTGGCCGACTCCGACATGTGGCGTGACTCCAAATGCGATGCGGGCACCGTGAGCATGGAGATCAAGAACTCCTCCTCAGCCAGCGGTGAAACCGTCATCGCGTTGATCGATTTCGGCGATGGAGAAGGATCGTCGGTCACGTTCGATTGGGTCCGCAGCACGGTTCCCGATTTTGCGATGCCATTCTATTTTGCGGGCGGTCTGCTTGCGGTACTTGCGGTATTCACCGCTTCCATATTCGCGATGCCGCCGCACAAGCGTCGCCACCATAATGCGATCGGTGAAGCCGAGGAAGCCGAGACGGTAGTGGAAACCGCAACCGCTGCCTGGGCTCAGAACGCTTTGGAGAGCGCGGCGCGTAACGAGAAGTCGAGAAGCGGGCCGAGACGCAAACGCCGTCGCCACACGTCGGGCGAGGCAGCGCAGGAACAGACGCAATCGCAGCCGACCATCGTGGATCCATCGGCACACAATCTGGTGGCCGACCAGCAGGATTCCGCCACTCAAGACGGAAATCAAGACGGAACACAGAACGGAGCCTTGGACGGCGAAACCACTTCCTTCATCTCCCAAGAAGAGCTGATGGCATACTTCGCCCGATTCGCACAGGAGGAAAGCGAACAATCGCAATCGAAGTCCGATACCGAAGCAAGCGAGAAGGAGACCGAACAGTGAGGAAACGCATCAACGTTTTTGCAGCGGCCGCGCTCGCTGCCGGTCTAGTGGTGAGCATGTGTGGCTGTGAAGGTGAGCTTCCACAGCTGCAGACGTCGTCTTCCCAGCAGACCACTGCGAACCTGACGGTCGATCAGGAGAAGGAAATCCGTACGGAAATCCTCGAGACCCTCGATCAGTACAATCAGGATCGCAATACCGATGCGCTTGGCACGATTCTGGAAGGTCCGGAACTGGAGATTCGAACCAGTGAGTTGAATGTGGCGCGTACCACGGGCAATCTGGACCGCAAGACCACCATTCCGACCGATCTGGCCCAAGCCGTGATTTCCACGGATTCCGGATGGCCGCGTACGGTGTTCTCCATAACCACCACCACTGAAGACCAACAGTCCAAGAGGCTTCTGGTACTGAAGCAGGATTCGGCCCGGCAGAACTACAAGCTGTGGGGAGTGGCCCGACTGTTCTCCGGCATCACGATGCCGAGTTTCGAGGTGGCGAGCACCGGAAGCCAGCAGGGCACGCAGGATGATTCCGGTCTGGTCATGACTCCAAAGGAGGCCGTGGCCGCCTACGCCGATCTGCTGCAGAACGGTTCCGCCAGCAGTGCGGCGGATAGTTTTGCGGATGATGATTTGCGCACGAAGCTTGCGGCGCTCACCGAGCAGGTTCAGGCCGCCATGGAACTCAACGCGGGAAGCCAGCAGCAGGTTTTTACGCCTGTGGAGGATTCGATCTGCGTGATGCGTTCAGCTGATGGCGGAGACCTTGTGGTTGCCCAGATCAATTCCGAATGGACTCGTAGCGCGGGTGAGGGCCGTGAGTCCCAGCCCGCGTCGGATGCGGAAAAGGCGTTGTTCGGCGACGGAACGGCAACAAGCACAATGAAAACCACGTATGTGAACGTTGTGGCGTTGTATATTCCGACCGCGGACAGCGGCGAGAAGATCACCGCGGTGGGGTCGGAACGCCAGCCGATCAAGGTTGAGGCGCTGTAAAAAATTTCAAAACATTAATCGTTGTTGACGCTTATAGTGAGGGTCAGCAACGATTTTTGTTTTTAGGAGGCAATATGGCAGAACAAAGGCAGTTCAATCCGGGCGTTTCCTTGGCGGGAGCCGTTGATCTCGAATCGCTTAAGCATCAGGTGAAGGCCGAACCGGGCCAGGCGGGAGGTGCTCCGGCTGCGGGCGGCTATGTGATCGACACCAACGAGAACACGTTCCAGGCCATGGTGCAGACCTCCGCCACGTTCCCGATCCTTCTGCTGCTGTGGATTCCGACCGACGACCGTCTGTTCGACATGGCCCGCACCCTTGGCGACGCGGTGAACAAGCTCAACGGACAGATCCAGCTTTCCCGCATCGACATCGAAGCCAATCCTTCGATTGCGCAGGCATTCCAGGTTCAGGGCGCTCCGGCTCTGTTTGCGCTGATCGGAGGTCGTCCGATGCCGCTTATGCAGGGATTGCCGTCCGATGCGGAACTTCAGCAGATTGTGGACGTGGTACTTCCCAAACTGATCGCCGCCGCGCAGCAGTCCGGTGTGACCGGCACGGCCCCGTATTCCGGCGATCCGGATGCAGCGGATTCCGCTTCCGACGGCAATGCTGCCGATCAGGTGCCGCCGGCGCATCAGGAGGCCTATATGCTGGCCCAGCAGGGCGATTACGCCGGTGCCGCGGCCGCGTACGGCAAGGTTCTCGAGTCAGATCCGAACGATTCGCTCGCGGCCCGAGAACGTGCGAAGTCGCTGCTGTTGGCACGTTCCGCCACGGCGAACGTGCGTGACGTGCGTGCTGCAGCCGCTGCTGATCCGAATGACGTGGACGCGCAGCTGGCCGTGGCCGACGTGGATATGATCGGTGGTCAGATTCAGGATGCGTTCGACCGTCTTCTTGATTTCGTTGCGGCCGGACACAAGGATCAGATCGAGCCGGTGCGTCAGCGTCTGCTGGAGTATTTCGCCATTCCGGAGCCGACCGACGAGCGATTGAAGCGCGCACGTCGCCGCCTGGCAACGCTGATGTACTGATCTGTCGCCGATTGATGTCGTTTCGGTGCCGGTTTGACACCGATCCAATACCGGTTCCGCGGAATCCGGAAAATCTGGAAAATCCGCGGAATTCGGCATTGCGAAGGATTTGTACGGCCATACGGTTTTGACGTTTCGTGTCGCGCACGTATGCCGAGCGTGTAAAGTGTGGTTAGCACGGGTTTGTAGCTCAGTGGATAGAGCGTCTGTCTCCGGAACAGAAGGTCGTGGGTTCGATCCCCATCAAGCCCACTCGTGGCGATGCTAAGGAGCATATTATGAGCGAGAAGATGGAAGCTGTGGCTACTTCTGAGGCCCCGGCTGCGCTGGGCGCCTATTCTCAGGCAGTCAAGGCCAATGGTTTCGTGTTCGTGTCCGGCCAGTTGGGCATCGACCCGGCCACCGGCGAGCTTGCCGGCGAGACCGCCGGGGAGCAGGCGGCACAGGCGCTGAAGAACATCAAGCACATTCTCGACACCGCAGGCACCGGAATCGAGCATGTGTGCCGTGCGACCATCTATATGAAGAACGTCGAGGATTTCAAGGAAGTCGATGCCGCATACGCGCAGGTGTTCATCGGCTCCGTGAAGCCGGCCCGCGTCGCGTTCGGCGGCAATGACATCCCCAAGGGCGCTCTCGTCGAGATTGACGCCATCGCGGTGCTCTGAGGAAGTCGCCGGACAATCCGAAAAAGGATTGACAAGGAAAGTTTGAACGGCCCGTCCAACGGGCCGTTTTTTTCATATCTGGATACTTTGCAAGCGGGCTTTCCATATTCCGCCCGTCTCATGAGGTCCGTGCGTTGCCGACAAGCGGGATGGAGATTGTCGATAGTGCAGGACGAAGTCTTTCGTAAGTATTGTTCATCAGTGCTGGCCGAATCGCAGTCCGAGTAGTTGGGCATACCGCACGCCGAACGCAAGATAATCGCTGATGGCCGGTTCCACGCCGCATACGTCATCACCGAGTATGCCACTCGCGCCAAGCTGCAGAACGCGTACTGCATCTTCTCCGCTGCTTACGCCGCCCACGTACACGTCCACATCGCGCGATTTCGCCTTATCCATGAAATCCTGGGTCGCCTCATCCGAACGAATCACCACGAAATCCATGTTTTGACACCAGCTCACACGGTTTGCCTGCCCGCTTAGACACCATCCGACCCTCCAGGTTGGGTGTTGCGTGCACACTATGTTGATGGCGCGACGGCTGGTCGCCATGAGCATCACACGGTCGGAGAAATCATATCGTTCGATTTCCTTGGCCACCGCGCGAACGAGTTTCAATGCGTGGCGGTCGTCGGTTTTCAGATCGAGCAGCAAGCCCAGTTTCTTCGACTGCCGTGCCGCCACGATCGCCTGGCCCAGCGATGGCACGGTGTAGCCGGAACCGTTCGATCCCATCATCATGCGTTCAAGCTGTCGATACGTCAATTTGTTGATTGTACGGTTGATGCCGTTGCTGGAAAGCCGTCCCGTCTTGCGATCATGGAAGAGTACCGGCTTGCCGTCGGATGTCAGACGCACGTCGATTTCCGCATAATCCATGTTGCTTTTGCCGGCGGCGACGATGGACTTCAGTGAATTCTCGGGTGCGGCGACGGTGTTGCCTCGATGCGCGATCAGCGTGGGGGAGTGCGCGATTGGCACGTAGCTCATGAACTTGACGACGTGACGTGCGGAGATGGCAAAGGAAAGCAGGGCGATTGCGCAGATCAGCAGCATGGCGATCCACTTGCGTATGTTGAGACGTTTCATGATTCGTGCCTCTTCGCTTATCCACGTTCCACGATGAGCGCGGCTGACTTATGATTATGTACCCCCAAACTGAAAGAAGCCGGAGAAACCATGCGGGTGTCGCCAACGGTCTCTTTCCGACTGCGAGTCGTGCTGGCCGACACGTGTGAACATGATGCGAAACGAAGGGCTACGCGGCGGGCTGTTCTGTCAACATGCCCGGTAGACTTGTGAGAATGAGTCCAGAAGCGTTAAGTGAACTGATTTCCAAGATTGCACATAGCCTCGTCGCGGACGGCAAAGCCGGTTCCCTGACCGACGAGCTGATTCCTCCGGTTGCCAAACTCACCGTGATGCGCCCGAAAGATCGCGCGCACGGCGATTGGGCTTCCAACGCGGCCATGCAGCTGGCCAAGAAGGCCGGCATGAAGCCCCATGACCTGGCTGAGCTGTTTGCGGCCGAACTCACCAAGGCGGACGGCGTCAAGTCCGTGGAAGTGGCGGGTCCGGGCTTCATCAACATCGTGCTTGATTCCGCATCCGCGGCCGCGGTCGTCGACACCGTACTTGAGGAAGGCTCCTCCTACGGCAAGAACGACCATCTCGGCGGAGAAACCCTGAACCTCGAATTCGTGTCCGCCAACCCGACCGGCCCGATTCACATCGGCGGCACCCGCTGGGCCGCGGTGGGTGATTCCATGGCCCGCGTGCTCGAAGCCAACGGCGCGAAGGTGGTGCGTGAATACTACTTCAACGACCACGGCGAGCAGATCAACCGCTTCGCCAAGTCCCTCGTGGCGGCAGCGCATGGCGAGGAAACCCCGATCGACGGCTATAAGGGCGCATACATCGACGAGATCGCACAGCGCGTCATCGACGAAGCAAAGAGCGAGGGCATCGCGATTCTCGACCTTCCGCGCGTTGACGGCGGCACCGACAACGACGGCAACCCGCTCGGCGAAGGCGATTCCGAGCAGCGTGAGGAATTCCGCAAGCGTGCGGTGCCGATGATGTTCGACGAGATTCGCAAGTCCATGAAGAACTTCCGTGTGGACTTCGACGTGTGGTTCCACGAAAACAGCCTGTATTCCGACGGCGAGGTGGACCAGGCCATCGCGGATCTGCGCGAGCGCGGCGACATCTACGAAAAGGACGGCGCAACCTGGTTCGAATCCACCAAGCATGGTGATGACAAGGATCGCGTGATCATCAAG
The DNA here is from genome assembly GCA_963595445.1 of bacterium. Lineage (GTDB taxonomy): Bacteria > Actinomycetota > Actinomycetes > Actinomycetales > Bifidobacteriaceae > Bifidobacterium. Next base: position 30,719 of record CAVBHJ010000017.1, on the reverse strand, counting down.
TCGGACGGTAACTACGCGTATTTCGCAGCCGACATCGCCTACTACCGCAACAAGCGCCACCGCAGCGACGATCCGGCCGAAGTCGCCATCTACATGCTCGGTGCCGACCATCACGGCTATATCGGCCGAATGATGGCCATGTGCTCCGCATTCGGAGACGAACCGGGCAAGAACATGCAGATTCTCATCGGACAGCTCGTCAACGTCATGAAGGATGGCAAGGCCGTGCGTATGTCGAAGCGTGCCGGCAACGTCGTGACCATCGACGATCTGACCGACGCCATCGGCGTGGACGCGTCCCGTTATTCGCTGGCACGCACCGATTACAACTCTCCGGTGGACATCGACCTGAATCTTCTGGCATCGCATTCCAACGAGAATCCGGTGTACTACGTGCAGTACGCGCACGCACGCTCCTGCAACGTGGACCGTAACGCGGCCGCAGCGGGCATCAGCTATGACGGCGCTGACGTGAGTCTGCTCGACACCGTGGCCGACGGCGAGGTGCTCGCGGCCCTCGCACAGTGGCCGGCGCTGCTGCGTGAAGCTGGCGACCTGCGTGCCCCGCACCGCGTGGCGCACTATCTCGAAGACCTCGCGGCCACCTACCACAAGTGGTACAACGTGGAGCGCGTGGTTCCGATGGAGCTCACCGATCCGGAAGCCCGGGACGAACAGGCCGAAGCATTGCGCATCGCCAAGGCGCCGGAACCGGCGCGTGCCGCCGCCCGACTGAAGCTCAACGACGCCGTCCGTACCGTGATCGCCGAAGGACTCGACCTGCTCGGCGTCACCGCCCCCGACAAGATGTGAGGACCAAGCCCATGCCCATCACACCAATCTGGCCCGCAGGATCGGCCGTAAACGCCGAAGGCGAGGTCACCTTCCACGGACGTACCGCACAAAGCCTGCTCGACGAATTCGGCTCGCCGCTCTACGTGGTCGACACCGACGACGTGCGTGCGCGCGCAACCAAATTCGTACAAGCCGCGGCCAACGCGTTCAACAACACCGTAACGCATGTGAGCTTTGCCGGAAAAGCGCTGCTTTCCAAGGAAATCTGCCGTATCGTAACCGAAGCCGGCATGCTGATCGACACCTGCACCATGGGTGAGATGCGTATCGCGCTCGCAGCGGGCGTTCCCGGCAGGCGACTTGTGCTGCACGGCAACAACAAGTCCGATGAGGAGATTGAACTCGCCATCGAACAGGGTTTCGCGAAGATCGTGGTCGACGAGCCGGACGAGCCGGAACGCATCGCACGGATCGCGAAGCGTCTCGGCAAGCGCGCACGCGTGATGCTGCGCGTCACTTCCGGCATCCACGCGGGCGGCCATGAGTTCGTATCCACCGCGCATGAGGATCAGAAGTTCGGTGTGGCCCTGCTGCCGGTGGGTGCCGACGCTGGCAAGCTGGATATCCTCGACGATCTGACCGGTGTGACTCCGGCCGTCACGAATGCGCGTCTTGGAGAGAGTCATGCCGAACGTGAGCTGCGCTACGACGTCAAGTATCCGTATGACATGAGCCATGAGAAGGTTTCCGAATCTGACCGTAGGCTGGCCGAGGCCATGACCATGATCGCGGATGGGCCGGCTCTTGCCGTACTCAAGAGCATTTACGGTCATCAGGACGTGCTTGAACTGGTCGGCATCCACTCCCACATCGGATCCAACATCCATGACGCGGACGCCTTCATTCAGGCCGCGAAGCGCATGATGCTTCTGCGCAAGACCTTCTACGCCACCGATGCGTACACTTTGCCGGAAGTCGATTTGGGCGGCGGCTATTCCGTAGCCTACACCGATGGTGAGGATTCCATGGACATCGACGTGGAGCTTGGTCGTCTCGCGCAGGCCGTCACCGATGTGAACCGTGCGTTTGGCATGCCGGCTCCCGTCATCTCCTTCGAGCCCGGACGTTGGACGGTCGCGCCTACCGGTGTGACGCTGTACCGCGTGGGTACGGTCAAGCCGGTTCGGCTGACCGGGGAAGCGAAGAGCAAGGATGGAGAGCCGATCACGGAACGTGTGTACGTGTCCGTTGACGGTGGCATGAGTGACAACATCCGTCCTGCGCTGTACGGCTCCGACTACACCGCGCGTCTCGCCAACCGTGAGGGTTGCGCCGGAACGAAGCTGTGCCGCGTGGTCGGCATGCATTGCGAATCGGGAGATATCGTGGTCAACGAGGTGCGTCTTCCTGCCGATATCCATCGCGGAGACGTGCTTGCGGTGCCGGTTACCGGCGCGTACGGACGTACGATGGCCAGCAACTACAACCAGGCGCTGATTCCCGCCGTCGTGAGCGTCGGCGAGGGCGGTGCCCATGTGATGATCCGTCGTCAAAGCGTTGACGATCTGCTGGATTGGGACGTCAGCGAGTAGCGGATTCCTCTCTTGAATCTCACGTATTGGACGGCTTGCATGCGATTGGCGTGCAAGCCGTCCATTTTCTAGCGAAAACACAGCCTTCCGTCATGTTGGGACCGTACAATGTGCAGGGTTACACCAATACTTCACATTCAAGGGAGGTTACCTTGGCACAGGAAGATGTTGCGCCGATTCGTGTTGGATTGCTGGGAGCCGGAACCGTCGGCTCCCAGACCGCTCGCCTGCTGGTGGAGCAGAAGGATGAGCTTGCGGCACGTATCGGTCGCCCGATCGAACTGACCGGCGTCGCCTGCCTTGATCCCGCGGAAACCGATCCGTTCCCGTGGATCGACAAGTCCATCGTGACCACCGACACCATGAGCGTCGCCACCAATTCCGACATCGTCGTCGAGCTGATCGGCGGCACCGGTGTGGCCCGCAAGTTCGTGCTCGCGGCCATCGAATCCGGCGCTTCCGTGGTGACCGCCAACAAGGCGCTGCTTGCCAAGTACGGTCCGGAAATCTACGCGGCCGCGGAAGCCAAGGGCGTCGACATCTACTTCGAAGCTTCCGTGGGTGGTGCGATTCCGTTCCTCAAGCCGCTGCGTGAATCGCTGGTGGGAGACAAGGTAACGAGCATGCTCGGCATCGTCAACGGCACCACCAACTACATTCTCGATGAGATGACCACCAAGGGCCTCGATTTCGACGATGTGCTCAAGGACGCACAGGCCAAGGGATATGCGGAAGCGGATCCGACCGGAGACATCGAAGGCTATGACGCGGCCAACAAGGCCGCCATCATGGCGACCCTCGGTTTCCATACCAACGTAACCATCGACGACGTGTCCGTTGAGGGCATCACCAAGATCACGGCCGAAGACATCGCCGCGGCGACCGCCGAAAACAAGGTCATCAAGCTGCTGGCCGTCGTGGAGAACGGTGAGGCCGGCGTTTCGGCACGCGTGTATCCGGCGCTGATCTCCAACGATCATCCGCTCGCATCTGTGCACGGTTCCTTCAACGCGGTGTTCGTCAAGGCCGAAGCCGCCGACGATCTCATGTTCTACGGTCGTGGCGCAGGCGGTGCGCCGACCGCTTCCGCGGTGGTCGGAGACGTGGTCACGGAGGCCCGTCATATCGCCAAGGGCTGCACCGGACCGGTCATTCCGCTGTACAACGACCTGAAGAAGGCTCCGATCGAGTCTTCCAGGGCCGAGTTCGCGGTACGCTTCGTGATTCACGACAACACCGGCGTGCTTGCCGCCATCGCGGCCAAGTTCGCCGAGCATGGCGTGTCCATCAACGGTGTGAACCAGGATCTCAAACCCACCCTCAAGGATCCGGGTTATGACGGCGAGCTGCAGCAGCTGCGCGTGGTCACCCACATGACCGACGAGCTGACGCTGCGTGAAACCATCGAGGACGTGTGCAAGCTCGAATGCGTGGTCGGCGAACCGTCGATCCTGCGCGTGATGAACTGATTCCAGGATGATGAGGGCCTACGATTGCAAGCGATTGCAATGGTGGGCCCGCATTTGGCTTAGGCTTCTTAGGCTTCCGTTCTGATTTGACTCTTGTGCCAGACGGGTATACGGTGCAAGATTTGTAGAGAAGATGTGACGAAGGACAACGAGATATGACCCCAGTTACTCGCAAGGTACGTGTACGTGTTCCGGCCACCAGCGCCAACCTTGGATCTGGTTTCGATACTGTCGGACTGGCTCTGGACTATCACGACGAACTTGAATTCACGTTGTGCGCCGACCCGGTGAACACCGCGGCGCAGGTGATGATCGAAGGCGAAGGCGCCGACACCCTGCCACGTGACGAAACCCATCTGGTGGTTTCCACCTTCCGTCGCGCATGCCAGACCTTCGGTCTTGGCCGCGTCGGCTTCATCCTGCAGGCCCACAACAACATTCCTCAGGCGAGGGGCATGGGCTCCTCCGCCGAGGCGATCGTTGCCGGAATCGCAGCTGCGGCGGCCTTCGCGCAGGATGACGACCTCAACCGGGATGCCGTGTTCGAACTGGCCGCGGCAATCGAAGGTCATCCCGACAACGTGGCGCCCGCGGTGTACGGCGGCCTGACCATGTCTTGGGACATGGAAACCGCCGAAGGCATCGGTTCCGTTCCGATTCCCGGAGGAGACCCGCTGCACAACGGATTCCATACCGTCAACTACCGTGTGGCCGATGACCTGACAGCAGCGGTGTTCGTGCCGGATTACGAACTGTCCACGGAGAAGGCACGTCAGGCGTTGCCTAGTGAAGTGAGCTTCAAAGACGCCGTGCACAACGTGTCACGCGTGAGCCTGCTGCCGGCCGCCATGAACCCGTCCATGCTTACCGTCGGCCAGCGTCAGAACGCCAATGCGTTGCTGTTCGCGGCCACTCAGGATCGTTTGCACCAGCCGTACCGTGCGGGTCTTATGGAACCGTCGTGGACGCTGATCGAGAAGATGCGCGCACGTGGCTTCGCATCCACGGTCTCCGGCGCCGGCCCCTGCGTGCTGGTGCTGCATCATGGCGACGCGCGTGAGGAGCTTGAACGAATCGCCGCTGAGGAGCTTGCATCCGGCCACTGGCGTGTGCTGCACTTGGGAATCGACACCAAGGGCGTGCAGGTGGAGCGCGCATGAGCATTCCGCTGATTCTTGCGTCGAAATCCAAGCCGCGCCGTGATGTGCTGTTCTCGGCTGGCATCTGCCCGACCATCCGTGTATCGAACGTTGACGAGCCGGCCGCGCTGGAACGTGCGGCCGTCGAATCAGGCGTTACGGTCGACGATTTGAGCGTGGAACAGCGCGTGAAAATACTCGCTTCAGCCAAAGCGCAAGCGGTGTATCAGGCGTATCGCAATGTTGCTCAGGCCGCGGCCGGCGCTTCCGGGGAACAGGTGACGGGTTATCCGCTGAAGGCGGAGGAAAACGCCGGCGATTGCGGGGCTCGGGACGAGATCGTCACGTTGCGTGCCGACATGGTCCAGTCCGAGTCCGACGTGCGCACCCGCGATTTTTCCGGAATCGTGGTGCCAACCGTTGTTGAATCGATTGACGACGTTGCGCAAAGGAAGCCGGGTCTGACCCGTTCCCAGGTGGGCCCGCTGATTCTCGGCTGCGATTCCATCTTCCTGCTTGACGGCGAATGCTATGGCAAGCCGCACAGCGAGGATGTTGCCCGTGAACGGCTGTGTGCCATGCGCGGTGCCACGGGGGAGTTGTGGACCGGGCATTGCCTGATTGACTTCGCCACCGGACGCACGGTTTGCGGAGCCAGCAAAGCCACCTTGCATTTCTGCGCATACTCCGATCGGGACATTGAACGCTACATTGCCACCGGCGAACCATTGGAAGTGGCCGGTTCCTTTACGTTGGAAGGTTTCGGCGGAGCGTTCATCGATTCCATCGAAGGCGATCCGCACGGCATCATAGGCCTGAGCCTGCCGTTGGCTCGCAAACTGGCTGGTGAACTCGGTGTGGAATGGACCGACTTGTGGAATGTCGGACAAGCCGATTCGCAGAAGCGAGCTTCGAGTAGTGCGTTGCCTCCAAAGGAGAACGTGCTTCAGCCAGGTGATGGTTGGGTGGATTGCGCTTGCGGTCGTAAACATTGGGGAACCAACGGCGCGTCTGGTGTGCTGTTGGCTCGGCGAGACGAGCATAGCGGCGAAGTCACGCATGTGGTGATGCAGCATCGTGCGGCGTGGAGCGCGGAAGGCGGCACCTGGGGCATTCCGGGCGGTGCCACGGCGGATGGCGAAAGTCCTATCGAGGGCGCGTTGCGTGAATCGTTTGAGGAAGCCAATATCACGCCGGAAGACATCGATGTCGTCGGAACCTATTGCGAGGATCATGGCCCGTGGGCGTATACCACTGTTTTCGCCTTCGAGAAGCCGGGCTGCAGCGTCGATCCCAAGGCGAACGACGACGAAAGCATGGAGATCGAGTGGATTCCCATCGATGAGGTGCCGAATCGCAAATTGCTGACCGCCATGCGCACGGATTGGCCGAATTTTGCGAAACGTCTGCATGAATTGGCTGCAAAATAACGTTTGTTAGCGCTAACTGAAGTTTTGTGTAGAATAGTCGAAGGCAATGGTTTCGAATTGCGCTTGCGCTCATGGTGCCATTGCCTGCGAAGATTGTGCACGAAAGGCGATGAGGCATGGCAGGCAGGCGTAACTCGGTCAACAAACGTCCTTCGATGTTTGAGGTGGCGAAGCTTGCGGGGGTGAGCCACCAGACGGTTTCCCGAGTGATCAACCATTCCCCGGACGTTTCCGACGCCACTCGTGAGAAAGTGCAGAAGGCCATCGACGAGCTCGGCTACAGACCAAGCAATTCCGCTCGTGCGCTTGCGTCGCGCCGGTCGCGCACCATTGGCCTGATTGCGGGCGGGCAGCGTTTCTACGGTCCGATTTCAGCTATCTCGTCGATTGAATCGATGGCCCGTCAGCATGGTCTGTTCATGACGGTGAGCATGGTGCACGAGGCGTTGTGCTCCCAAGAGGAGTTCGACGATCTGTGCCGCACGTTCGATGAGATGAACGTGGATGCTTTTATTTTCCTCACGCCGACTGATGTCATGTTCTCCGCGGCCTGCCGCGCGCAGATTGCGCAGCCCCGCGTTATCGTCACATCCACCCACGGCAGCATCGGTGTACAGGACGGTCTGCGATTGATGAAGGCGTCCGACCGTCGTCGTGTTTCGGTCGTGGGGCTGGATCAGTGGGCCGCGATGGGCGATGTGATGCATATGGTCAGCGAGTATGGGCATCGTTCCGTGCTGTATTTTGCCGGTCCCAAGGATTGGCGTGACGCGGCTACCCGACTGACCGCCTGGAACAAGCTGTGCGCAGGCAATTCCATCAGCACGGTGACGGTGCAGTGCGAGACGTGGGAGTCTTCCGAAGCGTACGGCAGGATGAACCACGTGCTTGACAACATTGGCCGTTCGGGAGGCGAGCTGCCCACCTGTGTGGTGTGTGCGAACGACAGCCAGGCGGTGGGTGTGGCGCGTGCGCTGCATGAGCATGGTGTCCGCATTCCGCAGGATGTGAGCCTGGTCGGATTCGACGATATGCCCGCGATGGACAATATGTTCCCGCCTTTGACCACGATCCAGCCTAATTTCGAACAGCTTGGCGTGGCTGCCATGCGTGAGGCCCTGTATCTGCTGAGGGAGGGCGATGAGACCTCGTTCGCATCCTCTCGGCATGGCGTGGGATTGATTCCCGCGAAAGTGATGAACCGCAGTTCGCTCGGGCCTGTGCGCCACCGTTAATTCTTCTCTTACAGAGGGGAGGAGTCCCCGGCAAAATCAGTTAAGGCTAAGGGACTAGGGGCCTTGTCTCTGCGAAATTCCTAGGTTCCAAAGTGTCTTCCTGGGTTCGACTGTCCGCATCGCCGATGAGATGCAATCGGCGTTACCAAAGGGGAAGGTGGTGTGTGGATTATACCTATTCTGACCATGCAAGTGCCAGTGGACGCGGACGCTTACTATCGGGGTGAAACGTTGGCACGAGATGAAGGCGTGTCCCTCTACGACAAAATCAATGAATGGCTGGGCGAATACGCCAATGACGCACAGTTGCCCGCTGAAACATTGGAAGCATTGAGGGAAGCGAAGGAAATGTTTGCCAATGGTAGCGGACAGGAATACGGATCGGCTGAGGAGCTGTTCGAGGCGCTAGGAACCGAGTGCTAGTGCTTAAAGCCAAGTTCACAAAACAGTTCCAGCGGGATGTTAAACGTCTTGAACGCCGACATGTTAACCTTGCTGAACTGTCGAATGTCATTAACCTCGTGCTCGAAGACACCGCCGAGTCAAAGGAGACACTGCGACGGCGACACCGTGCGCACCGGCTCCAAGGCTCGGAATGGGGCGGCGCGATTGAATGCCACGTAGGTAATGCCGGGGGGGGGCTGGCTCGCTGTTTGGCTGCGTGACGATGGAATTGCGGTGTTTCTGCGTACCGGCTCACATAAAAGAATTGTTCGGGAAAGACTAGCATCGTCGCTTGGTTCATGTTTTGCCAGATGCCGTGTTGGGTGACGTGATGTGCCAGTCCGTCTTCCGGCTTCTTTGCATGCGTTTCAACCTCTCTTTGCGCTTGACACGCGAGGTTGTGTGGGTCGCTCTTTGCGTTTAGAATAGTGAGCGTTAACAGTGAGCGCTAACATTCCATCGACAACGTGGTTGAGAAGCGTTCTGGAACAAGGAGATTGTATGGTGCAGGAGCACAAGCTTGACGATCAGGTGGCAGTGACCGCCGAGAAGATTCGTGCCGGCAAGACGAGCCTGGGCATTGAGTTCGGTTCCACCCGAATCAAGGCCGTGCTTGTGGACGACACGTATGCCGCCATCGCCGCTGGCGATTTCGGCTGGGCGAGCCATCTTGAGGATGGTCTGTGGAGCTACTCCCAGGAGGAGATCTGGACCGGCCTGCAGACCGCTTACGCCAAGCTGGCGCAGGATGTCGAGAACGCTTACGGCGAGAAGCTGACCCGCGTCGGCCACATCGGATTCTCCGCCATGATGCACGGCTACCTCGCCTTTGACAAGGAAGGCGAACTGCTGGTTCCGTTCCGCACCTGGCAAAACACCAACACCTCCGCGGCCCACGAAAAGCTTTCCGAGCTCTTCCAGTACAACATTCCGGAACGTTGGTCCATCGCTCATCTGTACCAGTGCGTGCTCAACAATGAGGAGCACGTCGGCAAGGTCGATTTCATCACCACCCTCGCCGGTTATGTGCACTGGAAGCTCACCGGCAAGAAGGTGCTCGGCGTGGGAGACGCCTCCGGCATGTTCCCGATCGATCCGACTACCCATACCTACGAGACCGAATTCATCGAAAAGTTCAACGCGCTTCCGGAAGTCGCCGCACAGCCGTGGAAGCTCGCCGACCTGCTGCCCGAACCGCTGGTCGCCGGCACTCCTGCCGGTGAACTCACCGAAGAAGGCGCCAAGCTGCTCGATCCGACCGGCACCCTTCAGCCGGGAATCACCTTCGCTCCGCCGGAAGGCGACGCCGGAACCGGCATGGTCGCCACCAATTCCGTGCGCATCCGTACCGGCAACGTGTCCGCTGGAACCTCCATCTTTGCGATGGTCGTGCTGGAACACAAGCTGGCCCGCCTGCATCCGGAAGTCGATCTCGTCACCACTCCGGCCGGCGATCTGGCCGGCATGAGCCACGCCAACAACTTCACCTCCGATCTCAACGCATGGGTCGGCCTGTTCGGACAGTTCGCCGCCGCGATCGGCCAGCCGGTTGACGCCGGAACCCTGTACGGAACGCTTTTCCGCGCCGCGATCGCCGACGATGTTGATTCCAACTGCGGCGGTCTGATCAACTATCCGTTCCGTTCCGGCGAATTCCTCGCCGGGCTGCCGGAAGGACGCCCGCTGTTCGCCCGTGGCCCGGAAGCCAACATGAGCTTGGGCAACTTCATGCGCGCCCAGCTGTTCAGCGCGTTCTCCCCGGTCAAGATCGGCATGGACGTCATGACCAAGGACGAAGGCGTGGCCGTTGATTCCCTCGTGGGACACGGCGGCATCTTCACCACTCCGAAGGTGGCTCAGAAGATCCTCGCCGCAGCTTTCAACACCCCAATCAAGGTGATGTCCACCGCGGCCGAAGGTGGTGCGTGGGGCATGGCCGTGCTCGCCGACTACCTGTTCCATGCGGACCAGCCGCTGGACGAATTCCTCGACTCCCGTGTGTTCGCCGACGCCGCGTCCACCACGGAAGAACCGGATTCCGGCGACGTGGCGGGCTTCGAGGAGTTCTTCGACCGTTTTCGCAAGGGACTGCCGATCGAACATGCCGCGATCGAATCCATTCCGCTGGAAACTAAGTAATCGAATCGAACGAAAAACCGTCAACAAGACCTGACGAAAGGAAAATACCATGGCAACTCTGGCTGATTACGGCCCCGAAGTCCGCGCCGAAGTCAAGCAGGTGCGTGAAATCGTAGCGACCCTGCACGAGCAGCTGATCAAGTGGAACCTCGTCGTGTGGACCGCCGGAAACGTCTCCCAGCGTCTTCGCACCGCCGACCTGATGGTGATCAAGCCGTCCGGCCTGCGCTACGAGTACCTGACCCCGTCCAGCATGGTCGTGTGCGATCTTGACGGCAATGTGGTGGACGGCGCCGAATCCCCGAGCTCCGACACCGCCTCCCACTGCTACATCTACCGCAACATGCCCGACGTGTACGGCGTTGTGCACACCCACTCCACCTATGCCACCGCATGGGCGGCGACCGGCCAGAACATTCCGTGCGGCCTGACCATGATGGGTGACGAGTTCGGCGGCCCGGTGCCGGTCGGACCGTTCCGCCTCATCGGCTCCGAGGCGATCGGTGAAGGCGTTGTGGAAACCCTCAAGAAGTATCCGAAGTCCCCGGCCGTGCTCATGCAGAACCACGGTCCGTTCACCATCGGCAAGGATGCGGAAGGCGCCGTCAAGGCGGCGGCCATGACCGAGGAAGTGGCGCACACCATGTGGGCGGCCAAGCAGCTCGGCGAGATCATCCCGATCCCGCAGGAGGACATCGACAAGCTGAACGACCGCTACCAGAACGTCTACGGACAGCACTGAGGCGCGTCGGTTCCACAAATCGCGTTCAACAAAACCCCAACAACGAAGTAAAGGAAACAATATGGCAATGGAAAACCCGTTCGAGGGTAAGGAAGTCTGGTTCGGCGTCGGATCACAGGATCTCTACGGTGAGGAAGCCCTCCGTCAGGTGGCCGAGCAGTCCGGCGAAATGGTCGACGCGCTCAACGCTTCCGGCAAGATTCCGGTCAAGATCGTGCTCAAGCCGACCCTGAAGTCCTCCGACGGCGTCAAGGCCTTCATGGTCGAGGCGTCCGCCAACCCGAACGTCATCGGTGTGATCACCTGGTGCCACACCTTCTCCCCGGCCAAGATGTGGATCCGCGGCCTCGAAGTGCTCACCAAGCCGCTGCTGCAGCTCAACACCCAGCATCACTTCGAGATTCCGTGGGAAACCCTCGACATGGACTTCATGAACCTGAACCAGGCCGCCCACGGCGACCGTGAGTTCGGCTACATCCTGACCCGTCTGGGCATCAACCGCAAGATCGTCGTCGGCCACTACACCGATCCGGAAGTCGCCGAGCAGATCGCCACCTGGACCCGCGCCTGCGCCGGCTGGGACGCATCCAACAACATGAAGGTCATGCGTTGGGGCGACAACATGCGTAACGTGGCCGTCACCGAAGGTGACAAGACCGAGGCGGAGCGCGTCTTCGGCGCATCCATCAACACCTGGGCCGTCAACGAACTGTGCGCGGCTTACGAGGCGGTCAAGGACGATCAGGTCAAGGACCTCATCGAGGATTACAAGGCCAAGTACGACATCGATCCGGAACTGCTCGACGCCAAGTACGACTCCCTGTTCATCGCAGCCAAGGAAGAGGCCGCGATGGTCAACATGATGCGTGCCAACGGCTGCACCGCCGGCGTTGACAACTTCGAAGACCTCGGCACCCTGCCGCAGCTGCCGGGTGTTGGCCCGCAGCGCTTCCCGTCCGAGTACGGCTTCGGCTTCTCCGCCGAAGGCGACTGGAAGACCGCGGTTCTCGTGCGCGTCGGCGCCGTGATGGGCTTCGGCCTTGAGGGTGGCGCTTCCCTTATGGAGGACTACTCCTACAACTTCGTGCCGGGCCGCGAGAAGATCCTCGGCTCCCACATGCTCGAAACCTCCCCGGCCATCGGCACCATCGCCAAGCCGAAGCTGGAGATTCACCCGCTCGGCATCGGCGGCAAGGCCGATCCGGTGCGTCTGGTCTTCACCGGCGCTCCGAAGAAGGATGCCGTGGTCGTGTCCATGTCCGACGTGCGCGAACGTTTCCGTCTGACCATGAACGTGGTCGACATCGTCGAGCCGGACGGATCCCTGAAGGATCTGCCGTGCGCACGCGCCCTGTGGGTGCCGCGTCCGAACCTGAAGACCTCCGCCGAGTGCTGGCTGCGTTCCGGCGCTTCGCACCACACCTGCATGACCACTTCCGTCGGTCGTGAGGCTTGGGAGGACTTCGCACGCATCGCCGGCGTGGAGCTCGCCACCATCGACGAGAACACCACCGCCCGCGAGTTCGAGCGCGATCTCGAGATCAGCGAGATGTACCACCGTCTCAACAACCGTCACTGAGGTGCGTTAGTTACGTCGGCATTGGTGGATTCGGGAATCGGTCCACCGATGCCGGCAAAATTTTGAGCGTCTGTGAGTCGGGATGACTTCCGATTCACAGACGCTCACTTTGTTGGACGACCATGGTCGTCCGTAGGCTGAAATCTGGCAATGTGAGGTTTACGCATTGGTGTCTGTTCGATCGTACGGCGGCATCCGCACGTTCGAACATGCACCATGCAATCAGTCGTACAGCGAGATGCAGTGCTCTACGAGATCCCAGAACTTCTCTACGTCCACATCAATGGCGATGTCGGTGTTCTTGGGCTTGTCGGTGAGCAGGAAGTAATCGCAGTTGGTGCGGCCATAGCTCTGCTCGCTGGAGATTTCGATGTCGGTATGCATGTTCTTGACGGTCACGATGGAACGGTCGATCAGGTAAGCCACTGTTGTCGGATCGTGCAGCGGTCCTCCTTCCCAGCCGAAGGTCTTCTTCTGTCCCTTGTTGAAGAAGGTCATCAGATCGCAGAAGAGCGTACCAGCTGGGTTGTTGTATTTGCTCATGCGTTCGATGACGGAGGGCAGCGCCAGCACCTTGCGGGTGATGTCGAGCCCCATCATGGTCACCTTGACACCGCTGGAGAAGACGATGTGCGCGGCCTCGCCATCGGCCCAGATGTTGAATTCCGCGGAAGGTGTCACGTTGCCAAGCTGATAGCAGCCGCCCATGAGCACGATTTCCTTGATCTTCGGCACGATGCGTGGTTCGATGCGCATGGCCATCGCGATGTTGGTCAGAGGACCGGTCGGAACGAGCGTGATGTCTCCGTCGGAAGCCATGAGTGTCTCGATGGTGAAGGCGATCGCGTGCTTGTCTTCGATGGTGCGGGTGAGTTCGTCGAACTTCGGGCCGTCGAGTCCGGAATCGCCGTGGACGCGTTCTTCGACCGGACGCGGTTCGATGACCATCGGGACGCTCATGCCCTTGTAGACGGGCACGTCGATGCCGAGGTACTGAACCACGTTCAGTGCGTTTCTGGTGACCTTCTCCAAGGTCTGATTGCCGCGGACCGTGGTGATGCCCAGCAGTTCGATATCCGGATGCTTGGCTGCCATCATGATGGCGACGGCATCATCGTGACCTGGGTCGCAATCGAGGATGATTTTCTGAGCTGCCATAATAACTCCTTTGTTGATAAATCGATTTGGCAAACATATTTTTAACATCGTTCACTATAGAAGTCAAATGTGGGACACGCCGTATCCCGTATCCCCTAGAATGAGGCGGGAGGTATTGGAAATGCGCGTAACCATGAAGGATATAGCTCGAGAAACCGGCACGTCGGTTCCAACGGTCTCTCTGATTTTGAGTGGTAAACCGTTTAGGGTGTCGGAAGAGACTCGGCGGAAGGTGCTTAAAGCAGCCGAAGACATGCACTATGTTCGTAATCGGGCGGCCAGCGATCTTCGTATGGGGGTGAATAACACCATCGGCCTGATTGTGCCGGATATCGGCAACGATTTCTATTCGACCTTCGCCAAAGGTGTGGAGCGGGAGTGTCGGGAACAGGGTTGGGGAGTCATGCTCAACAATTCCGACAATCAGCCGGTTCGAGAGCGTGAATACATCGAACTGTTGTACGGCAAAAACGTTGAAGGCATCATCCTGGCCAGTGCGGCCGGAAACGAGGCCCAGGAAATCGACAACATAAAAGTGCTCTCGGAGCGCGGCATACCACATGTGATGCTTGATCTTTCCGGCGAAGCCGGTAAGTCGGATGTGGTTGCCGGAGACCATCTCGCAGGTGGGCGCACGGCGACGGAATACTTGATTCGGCTCGGGCACAAGAGCATAGCCTGCATTACTGGCCCCCAATACCTCGAAGGTTCGCGCAGTCGACTCGAAGGATACCGTCAGGCGTTGGAAAGCAATGGTCTGGCGTTAGATTCCGATTTGATCTTTGAAGGCGACTACACCTACGATACTGCGGTGGAGATATCCAGAATGATGGATTGGGGCAAATTTACAGCCGTATTCGCCTTCAATGATCTCATGGCGCTTGCGGTATGCAATGTGGCGTCCGAAATGGGATATTCCGTTCCGGAGGATTACTCTGTGGTCGGGTATGATGACGTGTTCTTCTCGGGACTTATGAATCCAGGTTTGACCACCATGAGCCAGCCCCTGCAGCAGATGGGGCGCGAGGCCGCGGAAATGCTGATTCGCCGAGTGCGTGATCCAAAAGCCGAACGCATGATGAAGATTCACGTTCCGAAGCTTGTGGTGCGTTCCAGCACGGCTCCGTATCGTGTGCGCTAGCCGGGTGATTCGTTCGACGTCAATCTGTTGACGTCGAACGAATTTCGCCCTGTCAATCGCGGCGGATTAACAGGGACGCCATGAACGCGGCGAGGAGTATGACTGAGCTTGTGACCATGCTGCCTGCGTATCCGGCTGTGGATTGAGCGCCGTACAATGCCAGATAGCTGATTCCCGATGCGAGGTTGAATGCTGCGGCGTTGAGTCCGGGTAGCAGTCCCGGACTGGTTTTTGCCGATAGATCGATGGCCAATGCATTGATCATGATATTGACGATGCCAACGTATCCGACGCCCAGCAGTGCGGAAAGCGCAATGGTGTTTCCTGTGGACGGTGCGTTGACTGCGAATATGCCGAATACGGTTACTGCGGCCGTTGCGGCAAGGCCGATCCGGAAAACCTTGATATAGCCGATTTTGCTGGCCAGTATTCCCGAAAGAACCGCCATGATCATGCCTGTGATCGCATAAGGTACCAGAGTGACGAGCGTGGATGAGGCCGCATCCATCCCCAGGCCATCGCTCTTGTCTTGCGCGAACGCGGGTATGATGCCGTTCATCAGAGCGAAGACGCCCGACATCGTGATGGTTGTGGTGAGCAGGAAGGTCGTTGTGGATCTGCGTGTAAGGAACGGAATCGGCGCCAGAGGATGTGCGCTGGCGCGTTCTATCCTCCAGAATGCGACGAATCCTACGATGGAGACGATGCACAGCGCGGCTGGTATGGCTGGATTGACGTTTTGCGATCGCAGTATGGTCAGGGCGACGAGCAATGTGCTGACCGCCACTCCCAGGGCTCCGATGCCAGGCCAGTCCATGCACGCGGGATCGGGAAGCGAGCTTTCCTGGGTAGATATCGATATCAGAATGATTCCTACCGCTCCGGTGATTGCCATGGTCCAGAACACTGATTTGTATCCGGATGCGTTGGCCAGCCAGCCTCCAGCCAGTGCATCAAGTCCTGCGATTCCGCCGTTGGTGCAGGTAACGACGGCGAGCAGCCTTGCGTATTGATGATTGTCCTGCACCTGATTGCGGAGCATGAGCAGGCACAGCGAAATGATGGGACCGGTTACGCCTTGCAACGCTCTTCCAATCATCAGCAAGGTCAGATTCGGTGCGATTGCCGAGATGATGCATCCCACCGTTGAGGTGGCCAGCATGCCGATGGTGGTTTTCTTACGTCCGATGGAATCTCCCAGAGACGGCAGGAACAGTGAGAATATCGCCGATGACGTGAAAAACACGGTCTGCGTGGAACTGATCTGCTCAGCGTTTACGTGGAGTTCAGCTGCTATGGACGGTAATGCGGGGGAGAGCATTGACGCGTTGAATTGGTAGGAGAAGATGGCGATGAGAAACGCGATCATGGAAACGGCGAATGGTGTGTTTCTATGATTCTTCGGTGTTTTCGTGGGGTTCGTGGCTGAAGTCGTTGTGATCATGGGAGCCTTTCGTCTCATGGGCTTGGCTATTACTTGCTTATGCGCCCGATAAATTTAAGCTAAATCGATTTGATTTGACTGTTGTTGTATGTATGCCTTGCTTGGCGGTCGGCGTGTTGCGTCTTTGAGTTCCTTTCTTTTGTTGGAAAACTGGGAAATACTTTCGATCTTGTGTTCCTCTCCGTTGTGGTTATATTTTGACAGTAGTGATAAATCGATTTATCATCATCTTACTCGTCGACGAAGATGTTGTTAATCCACAACAAAGGAGTTTTTTCAATGAGGAAAGAAAGCGGCAAATCCGTCGCATTTCTGATGGTAGCCTTCCTTACCGCGACCTTCGCGTTCCAGCTCAACGCGTCCATGCTGTCGCCAGCTTTGGTCACCATGCAGACGGAACTCAACACCACGGCCACCCAAATCGGCTTGTCTCAAACGGTTTTCTTCACATCGTCGGCGCTGTTCTCGCTCTTTCTGCCCCGGCTGGCTGATTTGGCTGGTCGCAAGAAGGTGCTCATGGGCATGCTGATTTCCACCGTTGCTGGCTGTAGCGTCGCCGCACTTGCGCCGAACGTTTCGATACTGCTGCTTGGACGTCTCTTGCAGGGCACGGCCGGACCAATCGTGACGCTATGTATGATCATGCTGCATGTTCGTGTTACGGATGAAGCGAAATACACGAAGTTGATGGCTGTCATCACCTCGGTGAACGGCGGTATTGCCGGCGTCGACGCAATCGCAGGCGGCTGGATCGCAGGCACATGGGGTTATCGTCCGATTTTCTGGACCATGGCAGTGATTGGTCTTGTTTCCGTGGTGCTCGTCGCCATCTTCGCAGACGATAGCAAGGCCGTCTGCGCAGGTGAAAACGACAAAATGGATTGGCCGGGCGCCATCTTCCTGGTACTTGCTGTCGGTACTGCGCTGACGGCGGTAAACTCCATGCAGCGTATTTCTGAAGTGAACTGGTTGTTCGTAGGCGCGCTGCTGTTGGTGGCGGTTGTTGCCTTCGTGGTGTTCTGGAATGTTGAGAAGCGAAGTTCCCACCCGTTGTCTCCGGTTCACTACATCAAGCAGCGTCGTACGTGGGGCTTGCTGCTCACCGCGTTCCTGACTTTGTCGGGCGTGTTCGCGATTATGAACGGCGTGGTGCCGGCACTCGCCCAAGATACGGAGTTTGGCGCGGGTATCGCGACCAGCGTGTCCTCCTTCGTCACGTTGACTCCGTATGCGCTTGTAGGACTGGCGTTCGGTCCGATATGCGGCGTGCTCGCCACCAAATTCGGATATCTGAAGGTGTTGCGCTGCGGCTTGTTGGTCAGTGTGGGGGCGGCGGCGCTTGGTGTGTATGTGGCGCATTCGCCAAGTCTTGCAGGTCTGCTGGTGATGTCCATCGTTATGGGACTGAGCTACGCCGGTTGCGCGAACATCATGCTTAACGGCTTAGGCATCGTGCTCTCGCCAAGAGACAACCCAGGATATCTTCCCGGATTCAATGCGGGTGCGTTCAACCTCGGCGCGGGCATCAGCTATACGATTCTGTATGGCATTATGGATGCGTTTACTGAGTCGTCGGGCGCGACCGTCGGTTACATGTCCAGCATGGTTGGCGGTGCGGTGATTCTACTGCTTGCCCTTGGATGCTCGTTCCTGATTCCAAAGCCGGAAAGTCTGAGCGCTTGAGCGTCTGAAACAAAAAGTGTCGACGGATTGGCTTCATGCCCAATCCGCCGACACTTTTTCATTCTGGATCATTCCGGATATTTTTATATGGTCCGCCCCATCAGTTCTGGTCGTCGGAATGCGATTGGCGGTCACCGTATGCATTCGGATCGGCGATCACACGCCATTTCTTCCCCCAACGTTCCAGCAGCGCGGAAAAACCCAGACTGCTGATATACGAATGCCATGCGGCTGCGATCGCATAGGAATCATATGTTTGCATGTTCGGAATGTTCATTGGGTCCTTTCCTTGGTACGCAATGCGACAGATAATACGCATGTTCCCGTAAGGTCGGCGGTATCTGCCGCATAGAGAGACTATAAAAACAAAAAAACCCGCTGACGGTGGGGATTCAGCCGTCAGCGGGTTTTTGGATCGCAAGCGTCTAGCGCTTATCGGAATAGATCTGCTGCGCGATCACATCGGCGAATTCGCGGTTGATCGCCGGGCGCACAATCTTCAGCGAGGGTGTGAGGCACTTGTTCTCCTGGGTGAACCGCGTGTCGAGAATCACGAACTTGCGTACGGATTCGGCGCGGGAAACCGTGGTGTTCGCACGGTCGACGTACTTCTGAACCTCATTGCGCACCGCAGCTGTGGCCGCCACACGGTCAAGCGGAGTGTCTGAGGAGATTCCAACGGACGGCAGCCAGGCGGCCAGTCCCTCCGGATCCAGCGTAATCAGCGCGCCGATGAACGGACGATTGTCTCCAACCAGCACGGCATGCTCGACGATGCCGCACTTCGAGATCTCCTGTTCCATCGGAATCGGAGAAACGTTCTTACCGCCAGCGGTGATGATGATGTCTTTCTTACGGCCGGTAATCGTAATGCGTCCCTCATCGTCGATCGTCGCAAGATCGCCGGTCTTCAGCCAGCCATCCTCCGTGAACGCCTCGGCGGTCTTCTCCGGCAGATTATGGTAGCCGACGAACACGTTCGGACCCTTTACCAGCAGTTCGCCATCTTCGGAAATGCGTACGGAAGAGCCCGGCGCGGGCTGTCCGACGGTGCCAATCACATTATCGTCGGCACGAGTGGAGGCGAACGGAGCCGCGGTTTCCGTCAAACCGTACCCCTGAATCATGGGCAGGCCGATTCCAGCGAAGAAGTGCGACAACGATTCGTCCAGCGGAGCGCCGCCGCACGCCACAAAACGAATCTTCGGACCGAGGGCGCCGCGGATGGAACGGTAAACGGAAGTTTCATACGACATATGACGGGCGATCTGCTTCATGGTCGGCTTCTTGCCCGCCTGCTGGGTACGTGACCATTCGCGCGCATCCTCGGCAGCTTTGTAGAACAGGCGTCCCTTCCAGCCCATGCCGGCCTTGCGGGAGGCCGCGTTGTACACCTTTTCGAACACACGCGGCACACCCAGCAGATACGTCGGTTCGAAGGAACGCACGTCCGGAAGCAGCGACTTGGTGTCGGGCAGGTAGCCGACCACGCCGTCGTCGGAAGCGATCGAAGCGTACTGGATGAAACGTGCGAAGCAGTGCGCAAGTGGCAGGAACAACAGCAGACGTGGATGGTTATCGGTGATCATCGGATGCAGGGCCAGGCTTGCGGCGCGGGTGATGGAGACGAAGTTGCGGTGGGAGAGCTCGACGCCCTTCGGCGAACCGGTGGAACCGGACGTATATACGATGGTGGCCAGATCGTCAGCGGTCACCGAGTCGATGCGTTCCGCCAGCTCCTCGTCGGAAACGGTGACGCCCATACCTTCCAACGCACCCATCGCGTTCGCTTCGAGCATGAGAATATGTTCGAGGCTCGGGCAGTTGTCGATTACCGAATCGAGACGGTCGAAGCGCTCGCGATTGTCTGCGATGGCGAGTTTCACGGTGGAATCGTTGATGATGCGTTCCGCCTGTGCCGCGGAATCGGTGTCGTAGATCGGTACGCTCACCGCTCCGATCGCGGCCAGGGCAAAGTCAAGCACGCCCCATTCGTAGCTGGTGGATGCGAAGACGGTGACGGCGTCTCCCTTGCTGATTCCGAATGCGATCAGACCTTTGGCGGCGGAGACCACCGCCTGATGGAACTCACCGGTAGTGATGTCGGCCCACTTTCCCGGTCCGGTTTTGCGCGCCGCGATGATGGTGTCTTCGCCGGTACGCTCGATGCGTTCGGTGAGCATAGAATAGATGGTTTCGTCGTCGCGTACTTCAACGGAAGTGCCCGGGGTCGTGTATTCGGTGAGCATGAAGTGTTCTCTTTTCTCGCGGATTCCCACGTGTCTCGCGCCCGGAACATGCGGTCCGCCGATTGGTGCCGCACTCCTTTGAGCGCCCCGCACATTATAAGACTCGCGACTTGGAGTCTGCATTGTGAGAAGCAACAAGAAACGTTCGAAGGTTTTTGTGTGAACTGACAAACCGCCGGCAGACATGGTTTAGGGGGTATTGGTGTGGTGGTCTGCATCCTACTGCAAAAGGTTTGACGTTGATGGGGAGCACCTTCTGGAAGGTACTCCGAAGTGGGGTGAAACCGTACAGCGCAAAGGGAAATGTTGTTGTGGGCGTATGGCCTTTTCGGGTAGACTCGCTAGTGACGCAACCAATACCCTTGCGTCGAGGCTGCGTGCTCAATGGCGAACATCCAGCCCCTACTTTCATGGAGTCGATTACCTGATTTTTCGTAAGGTTGAGGCGATTCTGGTCGTGTTGTCGGAATGTGTGGCGTTTTGTGTGGCGTTTGGGTGACATCTCGCGAGATTTTCCATTGTTATTTCAGGTTTGCTCCACTAGCCTGAAGTGAAGTATGCGCTGCGGTAGGCGGATGCGTGATTGTTCGGTTGTGTGAAAGAGGCTGCATGTTTGATAAAAGGCTATTCTCCCTGGCTCCCGGAGTGGGCGGGCTGGTCGCCGCGAAGGTGGTATGCATGTGGGTGGGATTGCTGGCCAACATAGCTTTCGTGTTCGCAGTGGTGCATATGTTGGAGAATCTGCTGTTCGGCACGGAAATGACGATTTTCGAATGGCAGCGCGGCATCGCTGACATTTCCCTGCTGGAATCTGAGGTCGGAGGAATCTCGGCCGTATCATATGCGCAATGCGTGCTCGTCATGGTCGTGGCGGCGGTCGTG
Organism: bacterium; assembly: GCA_963595445.1. Classification (GTDB taxonomy): domain Bacteria; phylum Actinomycetota; class Actinomycetes; order Actinomycetales; family Bifidobacteriaceae; genus Bifidobacterium. The sequence goes on along the minus strand of CAVBHJ010000017.1, from coordinate 9,598 downwards.
CGATTCCTCATGACGCGTGCCGCGGCGTATTTCGGAACCGAATCGTCCGAACGTGTCAAACTCGCCCTTCGTGAGAAACTCTTCAACAAAATGCTCGCCCTCGGCCCCTCGTATTCTCAGAAGGTTCGCACTGCCGACGTGGTGCAATCCGCGGGCGAAGGCATCGAACAGATACAGAGTTTCTTCGAATTGTTCCTGCCGCAGCTGTTCTACGCGGTACTGGCCCCTGTGACGCTGTTCTTCGTGGTCGCGCCAATCAATCTGCCGTCGGCCGTGACGCTACTCGTCTGCGCGCCGCTCATCGTGCTGATCGTCGGATTCGTGGCCATGCGGGCGGCTCGCGTATTCAAACAATACTGGGGCAAATACACCGACATGGGATCCGCGTTCCTTGACAACCTGCAAGGATTGGAAACACTGAAAACCTTCGACGCGGATGAGCGTGCGGCTCTGGAAATGGACGAAAAGGCCGAACATTTCCGCACGATGACCATGAACGTGCTGCAAATCCAGTTGCGCTCGCTTACTGCGATGGATGTCGTGGCGTACGGGGGAGCTGCTGCCGGTATCGGCGTGGCCATATGGCAGTATGCGATCGGCGGAGCGTATTCGACATCCTGGCTTCCCCCGTTTCTGCAGTTCACGAATATCGGCGTGCTGCCGATTTCCGGCGTGCTGCTGATAGTGCTGCTTTCCGCCGACTTCTTCATCCCGCTGCGACAGCTCGGCTCCTTCTTCCATGTTGCGATGAACGGCATGACCTCGACGAAACGCATCTTCGCGCTGCTTGACGTGCGTGAACCGGAGCGGGGGACGGCCATGCTGCCCGCATACAGCAGCGGCATCGCCGTCTCTCTGCGCAACGTCTCGTTCCGTTACGATCCCAACGTGGAAACTTGTGCGGTGAAAGACGCGTCCTTTACCGCCGAACCCGGCCGCCTTACCGCGATCGTGGGGCAGTCGGGATCCGGAAAAACAACGACTTCGGAAATCATCGTCGGTGCGCTCACCGGATATGAAGGATCGGTGACGCTGGCCGTTCGGGGGAGCGAAGTGGTCGGCGAGTTGAACGGACTTACCCTGGATTCCCTCAGATGGAATCTGACGTTGGTTGGCGCGCGAAGCCATCTTTTTGCCGGAACGTTGCGCGAGAACCTGCTCATGGCACGTGCCGACGCTACGGACGAGGATCTCTGGCGCGCACTCGATGCGGCCCGCATAGCCGATTTCGTACATGCTGATCCGCAAGGCCTTGACCTGCGAATCCAGCAGGATGCGGCGAACCTTTCCGGAGGGCAGCGTCAACGCATCGCAATCGCCCGCGCCCTGCTGCGAGGCAGCGCGATTTACGTGTTCGACGAAGCCACCAGCAGCGTGGATGCGGAAAGCGAAGCGCTGATACTGCAAACCATCCGCGAACTGGCCGACAGCGGCAAAACCGTGATCATGGTCACGCACCGTATGGCGAACGCGGTGGGCGCAGACCATGTGGTCGTGTTCGACCACGGGCATACGGTCGAACAAGGCAACCATGTGGACCTTATGAAGTCGGACGGCGTGTATGCCGCGCTATTCCGTGCACAGGAAGTCGTGGAACATTTCGGCACGGAAGACGGATTCGCGGAAGACCATTCCGCGGAAGCCGTGGAAGTCGCGGAAGCCGTGGAAGTCGCGGAAGCCGTGGAAGCCGCGGAAGAGACTTCCGTGGAGTGTGTCCGTAAAACCGCGCCGGAGAATGCCGAGACCTACGAAATCGCGCCCGAGATCAAGCCCGAAATCGCATCCGAACAATCGGCTCCGGCACAAACCGACCTGCACATCGCCCTGCGACTACTGCGCGAAGTCGGTCCCCTGCGCAAATACATGATCATCGCCTGCGTATGCGGCGTACTCGGCCATCTCGCCGCAACATTCCTACCCGTATTCGGCATGGTCGCGGCATTCTCCGTACTGGGCCTGCGCGTCTGGAATCTCAGCTTCCCCGCCGCAATCGCAGGCATGATCGTCTGCGCACTCATCCGCGGAGGCATGCGCTACGCCGAACAATACATGAACCACAACGTGGCATTCCGCCTACTCGCGCTGTTCCGCACCAAAGCATTCGCCGCATTGCGACGTCTCGCACCCGCGAAACTTTCCGAAAAAGGCAAAGGCGACCTCATCTCGCTGATCACCACCGACGTGGAATTGTTGGAAATCTTCTTCGCACACACCATCTCGCCAATCGTCATAGCAGTGGTGACCACCGTCATATACGCAATCGCGCTCGCCACACTCACCCCAGCGCTCGCAATCGCGCTCATCATCGCGCACCTGACGATCGGAATCGTCCTGCCCAAGCTCTTCTCGCTCGCGGTACGAGGATTGGGTGCTCAAATTCGTACGGAATCCGCGGCCCTCGACGATGAAATGCTTGACGACATGCGCGGAATCGGAGAAATCATCCGTTTCGGGCAAGGAGAGTCGCGTCTTGCCACGATTGTCGAACACACGCGCTCGCTGTGGGCCAATCGCGCCCGATTGAGCGCTCGCAATGGCGATTTCGCCGGCTTGGGTGCGGTTTTGGTGATGCTGTTCACTGCGATTGCCGCTTTCCTGGCGATCAGCGTGCCCAGTTTCGTGATGTACTCCAGTTTCGGAATGCAGGTTGCGGTGCGATTGGATACTGCGAAAATCGTGGCCACATTCGTGTTGTTTGCCAGCTCATTCGGCCCGACTCTGGCATTGAGTGCTTTGCCGGCCAACCTTACGCAGACGTTTGCTTCGGCGCGTCGTCTGTTCGCGTTGATGGATGAGGCTCCCGCGGTGGAGGAGAACGGAACGTTGCGGCCGGAATATCATGGCATGTCCGTGCACGACGTGACGTTTGGTTACGGAACGGGCTCCGATACGGCTGACGCTCCGGTGCTTTCGCATGTTTCGATTGATGTTCCGGCGCATGGGATCCTTGGCATTCAGGGGCCTTCCGGACGGGGTAAGTCCACGTTGCTCAAACTGCTCATGCGCTACTGGGATCCGCGGTCCGGCGTGGTCGAGCTTTCGGGTATGCCGCTGCCGCAGGTCGATGCGTCATGGCGTCGTGAAGTGCAGACCATGATGGGGCAGGAGACGTATCTGTTCGACGGAACGATTCGTGAGAATCTTATGATTGCTCTGCCTTCTTCCGTGGGAGGGGCTTTCGAGGCTGGGCCTTCCGAGGTTGGGGTTCCCGTGGGCGGGACTTCCGTGACAGGGGCTTCCGAAACCGGTATTGGCATGGCCGATGCCGAGAAAATCGATCGGATGCTGCGTGACGCACTTGAAAAAGCGTCCGCGCTCGACCTGGTTGATTCATTGCCGGACGGTCTCGATACACGCGTCGGAGAATTGGGCGACCGTTTGTCGGAAGGCGAACGGCAGCGTATCGGACTGGCCCGCATCTTCCTGAGGCATGCGGACCTCGTGCTTTTCGATGAACCCACGAGCCGTCTTGACTCCTACAACGAGTCCGTGATCCTGCGGTCCATAGGTAGGCTTGCGCAGGATGGGAGTGCGGTCGTGCTTGTCTCGCATCGGGACTCGACCATGCGTATCGCGAATCATGTGATTCATATGTGAGTGCTGCGGATATGCCGCTCGTGTGAGGATGCCGCGGGCGGCTGTTTGCAAGTGGGTGCTGCCAACAGCCGCCCGAATGCGAATGTCACTGACACTGTCCGCAATGTGGTCGTGGACGGCTTTCTGTCTATCCGTATTTTCTATGACTCGTGTGAACGGACGAATCGAACGTGGGAATCGCGGGCGAGGCAAGAAAACGGGTGAAAATGTGGCCGGTATCGCAGGAATCGAAATCGTAAGCGAATTAAACAGTGATGAAAAATAAGGTTCAAATTTAATGAAACCAATTTTTTGAACGTCTAATTATTCAATTTATATGATTTCGTGACTTGAAATCGCTAGTATCTGCTTCGAAGAAATGTTTCGAGAAAGGCTGGCGGATGACCGACAACAGGAATGAACTGAACAAGAATCTTGCGCAGATGCTCAAAGGTGGCGTGATCATGGACGTCACCACGCCGGAGCAGGCGAAAATCGCGCAGGATGCCGGCGCGTGCGCGGTGATGGCGCTCGAACGAATCCCCGCGGACATCCGTGCCGCCGGCGGAGTGTCTCGCATGAGCGATCCGGCCATGATCAAGGGAATCCAGGAAGCCGTGTCCATTCCGGTCATGGCCAAGGTGCGTATCGGGCATGTTGCGGAAGCTCGCATATTGCAGGCCATTGAAATCGACTACATCGACGAATCCGAAGTGCTGAGCCCTGCCGATGACGTGTACCACATCAACAAAACCCAATTCGACGTGCCGTTCGTGTGTGGTGCGAAAAATCTGGGCGAAGCGTTGCGCCGTGTGGCGGAAGGCGCATCCATGATTCGCACTAAGGGCGAGCCGGGCACGGGAGACGTGATTCAGGCCGTGCGCCACATGCGTACCATGAACAAGCAGATCCGCGAGCTGGTCTCGTTGCGCGAGGACGAGGTGTTCGAAGCCGCCAAGCAGCTTGCCGTGCCGTACGAGCTGGCCAAGTATGTGCACGATAACGGCCGACTGCCGGTCGTCAACTTCGCGGCCGGTGGCGTGGCCACTCCGGCGGATGCGGCTCTCATGATGGAGTTGGGCGCGGAAGGTGTGTTCGTTGGATCTGGAATCTTCAAGTCGGGTGATCCGGTCAAGCGCGCCGCCGCAATCGTGCAGGCCACGGCAAACTGGCGCGATTCCGACCTTCTTGCGCGTCTCTCCGAAAATCTGGGCGAGGCCATGGTTGGAATCAACGAGGATGAGATCGAAACCATCATGGCCGCCCGGGGTGAGTGATTTTCGGAGCTGGGCGTCCGTCGTGCTGGACGGGTGTGGTGGGCTGGAATCGCGGGATTGCCGGCTCCGGCCCGCATACCTACATATAAGGAGAGTCGATGGTTGTAGCCGTTGAATATATCGCAAAGGAAGAGTCGGCTGATGTGGCCGCGGGTGCTGAATCCGCCCGGCGTGGAGTGACCGGCATCCTCGCGGTGCAGGGTGCGTTCGCCGAACATGCCGCCATGTTGGACCGTCTTGGAGCGCCGTGGAAGTTGTTGCGTGCGGCCGAGGATTTCGACGATTCCATAGATCGTGTGATTCTGCCCGGCGGAGAGAGCACCACGCAGGGAAAATTGTTGCATTCGACTGGCCTGTTTGAGCCGATTGCCGCGCATATTGCCGCTGGCAAGCCGGTGTTTGGCACTTGCGCCGGCATGATTCTGCTGGCTCGCAAGCTTGACAACGATGAGAACGTCTACTTCGGCGCGCTTGATGCCGTTGTGCGGCGTAACGCATACGGTCGCCAGCTTGGTTCGTTTGCTGCCGCCGCCGATTTTGGGAGTGCTGCTCCCGGAACGAGCGTGGTGATTGAACCGGGTGAGCATGTTGGTCGGGATGTTTCGTCCGACGTTATGCTCAAGGATTTCCCGCTCGTGTTCATTCGCGGGCCGTTTGTTGTGGAGGTCGGATCCGCGGCTACGGTTGAGACGTCGGTGGACGGTAATGTGGTCGGTTTGCGTCAAGGCAATATTCTCGCCACCGCGTTCCATCCCGAGCTCACTGACGATACCCGCATCCACGAGTTGTTCCTGGCGCTCTGACGGTTTGCTGCCAAGTGGGGGTGGGCGCGTATTCCGCGAGAGTTGGGGGCTAGGGCTGTGCCGTCTTGGCCGTGCATGGGTGATTGTGCATGGACGAGGAGCTAGGTCGGCGGATTTTCAGCCACAAGTCGCAAATAGGGGCGGTTTTGCGACTTGTGGCCGGAAAATGGGCTGGATGGGGATTCATGTAAATTTAAAATCCGCCATTTTCCAACGATTTTGGGATTCGCTGTTTTGCTTGAGAGTCGAGTCGGGAGCCCCTACTGCAAATTATGCCCATATCCCCCGCTTGTGGCATACCCCCTTGTGATTGGAGGACTTCATGTGGATTGCTTGACCCCGTTGCGGGGCTGCGACGAATACCCACTGCGATTGGGACTTCATATGGATTGCTTGACGTGCGTATACCCCATGTGCGTTCCCGTGCGGTCGGGTGGTTTTCAGCAAAGTCTGGATAGGAGTGGTCCCTTGTGGCAGAATGCGGTGAATTTCCTTGAAAAAACATCCCCGACAATCCACAAAGTTGTCCACATCTTTCCTGCTGGAATGAGTTATCCACAATGGCAGGCTAAAATCGCATCCTCCGACCACAACCCCCGGTTCGACTGGCGTAATCATGGATTGCCGTTTTACCGTCGTCATATGAACGAGCAAAACAATTACAAGCCCATTGCGGCGCAATCTCTGGGTGAGAGCCAACGGCAGGTTTGGGGCGCATGCCGCATGCTGAAGGACGGCGGCCGTTTATATGGCGTGGTGTCACACGAGTCCGCAATCGCATTTCTTGGTGTTGAGATTCCGGAATCTTGTTTGCTTCTCAACCGGCATTCGAGCCGTGAGCCAGTCGTGCATGTAACCGTTTCGGATAAATCGCATCGACGAAGGGGCTTTCGGGCCATCCAATCGCATGTATGGGGCGGTTTGCTTCCGAAGCACGTGCGTTATACGAAAGATGACATTGCGATACTCGCGCCGGAGCCGTTATGGGCGCTGATGGCAGGAAGCCTGCGCGTCGACGCGTTGGTGGAATTGGGTGAGTCGATGATTCGCCATGGCAGGACGACGACGGAGCGATTGCGGGATTTTCTAGGCGAAACCGCGATTCGGCATCGTGGCAAATGCGAGGATGCGTTATGCCTGATGGAGTCCGGCAGTGATTCGCCAAAGGAAACGCAGTTGCGTTTGTGCCTGTATTCGTACGGGTTGGGGCGATTCTCCATTAACTACGTTGTTCCAAATGCCACGTTCAACAATGGTTTGCCGATGACGCTCGACCTGGCTGATCCGGAGCTGCTCATAGGCATTGAATACGACGGTGACCATCACCGGACGGATCGGAACCAGTGGCGTCGCGATGCTTGGAAGCGTAGACAGTTGGAAAGTATGGGATGGACGATTGTTTCGGCGACGCAGTTGGATTTGTCGGATGATGCGCATAGGGGAGCGCTTGCGATGAGCATCGCTATGATTCGCGCCAGAAAATCAGGATGTCCGATTGCGTTGACTACGCCGTTGTCGTGGCATGCGTTGGCGGATCGTCGTCGGCGGTTATGGCGGACTGTCCATTAGATGACTCGGCTTTGTGCGCTGCCGTGGTTGGATTTGGTGGGATTGGACCGCGCCCATCGCGTTCGGATGCATCGTCGATCGTATCGATGGGTGTCATCTTGAGTTGGAATTGATTACTACCCGGTCGCATGTCATCGCGCGTGCCGCCACTCGTGCCGTCGCCCGCGTGTAGGGGTGGGTTTTCCTATTCGTCCGTCGGATTGTGCGGTCTTGGGGCGACCTTGGATTGCCGGTTTGGGATTCGGGATGGCTGGGGTTGGGGTTTGGTGTATTAGGACTGGCGTGCCGTCGCGACTCGGGCCTCTGGTGTGCCACAAGTCGAAAGTATGAGTATATATCGCGGGTTGTGGATGGAAGGGGGTGTTGGAATTGGGTTTTGGATTTTTAAGAACCTTGATTTTCCAACGATTTTGAAAAATGGCTGAAGATTACGGCGCGCACAAGTCGGCGATTATGCCTGTATCTCCCGCTTGTGGCCGGAAAAAGGGGGTTTCCTGAAAAAGATGCGACATTCGAGGGTGATTTGACAAATTGGTACAACTGTGTATCATGAAGGGTAATGGTACACGGTTGTACCAGAAGGAAACAGAGTCGAGCAAAGAAAATTTCAATATTACCCATAGTGGGTTTTCCATTGTTGGTATAGCGGTGTATCAATCGAAGTTTCTGCGTAAGTCGGACAAAGATGACCCGATGTCGGCTCTCGAAGGAGGAGATATGCGTAATTCTCAAAAGGTGCTTGCGGCGCTCACTGCGACGACGACCCTCATCGGTCTGGCTGCTTGCGGAGGTACGGATTCTGGCAGCGACAACGCAGGCGATGCCGATAACGCCGAACTTGTGTTCTGGGGCTGGGACACCGGCCATACCATGAGCGACCTGATCGCGGATTTCGAAAAGGCGAATCCCGGAATCACGGTCAAATTCAACAACACCGGTACCGCATCCGATACGCAGACGGCATTGAGCAACGCCATCGCGGCAGGCAAGGGTGCTCCGGATGTCGTCATGCTTGAAGATCCAACCGTTACCCAGTTCGCGGTTACCGGAGATTTGGCCGATTTGAGCCAATTCGGCGCTGACGATCTTGCGGACGACTTTTCCGCAGGCCCTTGGAACAAGCTACAATACGACGGCAAACCGTACGCTCTCCCAATCGATTCCGGCCCGGAAATGTTCTTCTACAATGATGCGGTATTCAAGAAAGCCGGCGTTGATGGCAGCCAGATCAAAACATGGGATGACTATTATGAGGCTGCGAAAAAGGTGAGGGCCATCGGTGCCTACATGACCAACAATTCCGGCTCCTCCATGGAATACCAGCCGTTTACGGCCCAGGCATGGCAGGCGGGCGCCAATCCGTGGAAGGTGGATGGCGAAAACCTCACCATCGACATGACCGGTGATTCCGGAATGAAGAAGTACATCGAATTCCAACAGAAGCTTATCGACGAAGACCTCATCGACACCAAGACCGCCAACTGGTCCGACGATTGGAACCGTGAACTTAACGACGGCACCATCGCATCGTTGACCATCGGAGGTTGGATGCCGGTCAACCTTATGAACGGCGCGCCCGACCAGGCGGGCAACTGGCGTGTGGCGCAGCTTCCGCAGTGGAACGAAGGAGATGAAGTCTCCGCAGAAGACGGTGGCTCCGCGCTTGCGGTAGTCAGCCAGTCCACGCAGCAGGCTGCGGCATACAAGTTCGTCGAATACCTGACCCACGGCGACGGCGCACAAACCATGGCCGATACTGGTACATTCCCAAGCCTCAAGAGCATCCTGACCTCCGACAGCTTCACCGATCCGGATGTGGAAGCCAACAAGAAGGTCAATGACTACTTCGGCGGCCAGAACGTTAATGAGGTTCTTTCCGAAGCGGCGCAGCGGGAGGTTACGGAATTCTCCTATCTGCCGTACAACCCGTTTGCGCAGTCCAGCTTCGGAGACCAGATCTCCAAGGCGTACAACAAGGAAATCACTTTGGAGGAAGCGTTTGCCAACTACGGCAACGCGCTCGCCGAACATGGAACGCAGCAGGGCTACACCGTAACCAATAAAAGCTGATTGATCTCCTTGCGGCGTCCGATGGACGTCACATGTGAAGATAACGATTCGCGGAGGCGGGTTGCGTCTGCCTCCGCAAGTCCAAGAATGCAGGAATCACTTGCGATGAAAGGGCCGATGATGAGGTCGGCGAAACGTTCGTATCTCAATCGAACAGTTAGAAAGAAGCAATAATGACTCAAGCAACAGCAAATGTCACAGCGCCGTTGCATACACCGTCCGATCAGGTACGGATTAATAAGCATCATGCGGATTGGCGTGGTTGGAAGTTCATGTGGCCGTTCGCGTTGGTGTTCGTGTTCG
>CAVBHJ010000016.1:0-54810 GCA_963595445.1 bacterium | reverse complement strand
TAATTCTAATCATCGGACCCGTTCAACACGGGGGTACATAGGGGGTTATTGTGACCAGTTTCAGGCCAGCAATCGAACCATTCAAGCAAACAATCCACGTTCGCATCATTCCAACCGGTTATGCGGGGGCCGTCAAAATCACGGTTGTAGGGCTGGTCGAAGACGACGACATGCTGGCCGACCTCGCGTAGAACACGGATATTCTCGGGGGAGTCGTCGATATGCACGGTCGCCTGGATGCTGTCCTTCAACCCCGCGAAGCACAGGCTCATATAAGGAATCTGTTGTTCGTCGAGCCAGCGGGCCGTGTCGGACACGACCATGCGATGCTGGCCGGATATGAACAGACGATGTGTGACGATGCGGATGTACACGTGTTCGTTCGCCAGACGCTGCAACGCGCGGGAGACTCCCGGAATCGGTTTCATGGTGGCATACAGATGATCCTCTTCAGCGGCCCTGTGGGCTGCGAGGTAATCATCCTTGCCGGCGAACGGCCATCCACTGTTCGCGGTCAGACTATATTCATCGCAGGAAGGCATGGTGTTCGAATCCATACGTCCATTGGCCACAAGCCAATCACGTATCGCGCCCGCATAATCCGCACACACCCCATCAAGATCGAGGTTGAGCACACGGTAGCCGCTTACGCCGACCCTCTGGCTTTCGTATTCCTTCGGAATTGTTGGCATAGTGCCTTCCTTCCTCGACTTTTCGTTCATTCCCGACGGTTCTCTAATTATGGGGGACGCAAGGCAAAAGCGGTGCCGTCGTCATATCTTCGCGTTGCGGCTGGCGGCACGACGATATGACGACGGCACTGGGAATCACTCGTCTTCTTCGAGATCGTCCTCGTAATGCCAGGGACGTTCCGTGATCTCATAGCCTCGGACGAGTCCGTCGTCTCCGACCAGTCCGGCGTAGTCCGCGATGCGCATCGCGTCTTCCTCGGAACTCACCCACGTGGCGTTCTCCTCGTCGTCTTCCCACGACTGGTATGCACCGTTGATGTCGTCGTCCCATAAGAGGGCTCCGTCCGAGATGCGCATCACCGCGTACTCGATGCCTCCCTGCTCACGCTCTGCTTTGATGCTACCACTGTTCTTAACCATGATGATGTGTCCTTTCTTGTTTTTGCCATATTCATGACGGTTTCCCTCTGTCTCGGGATGGATTCATTAACGGAACCATTCCCATGTTGAGGGGTTCGACCTACACCCACCGGATAATTTCCGTTCCCGCACCATCTGTTCCTGAATCTCGGGTGTGACGCCCATCGTGGATTCATCATGCGCCTTGAAGCCCTGCTCCCACAGACGGTGCTGAGAATCAATCTCTCAATTCTTGTTGCACTCACGGGTTTCATCCAACACGGTGCGTCCCTCCTCATAGAGGGAGGGGATACTGCCGAACAGATCCCACAGACATTCCATGTAAGGTTCCAGCTCGCGCTCACCGCGGGACACATAGCCATTCTCCGCGCTGCCTGCGGCATCCATCGAACCGCCGAATACGGGAAGCTGGTCATAAACGGTGATGTTCTTACCGGGCATTTGCGCATCACGGACAAGGAACGCCGCCGCGGACAATGTAGGTCTTTCGTTTTTGAGGTGCACGACACTTCCGACACGCGGTGTTGGCCGCATGTGGCATAATGAGTTCTTGGCGGAAAACGTTTGGGTTTCGCCGTTCCCCCATGGTGTAATGGCAGCACACGGGTCTTTGGAACCCTTTGTCTTGGTTCGAGTCCAGGTGGGGGAGCTTGCCAAGACGCCCGGCCGCGAATGGTATCGCGGCCGGGCGTTTCTTTGTAATCACAAGAAACGGAAGGCGGAAGATGACATTAAGCGCCGCAATCATCCTGGCCGCGGGTGAAGGCACCCGCATGCGTTCCAACAAACCCAAAGTGCTGCACACACTGGCGGGAAAAACATTCCTGAATCGTGTGATGGATTCCGTGTCCGCGCTCAATCCTGACACTTTGGCCGTAGTCGTGCACTATCAGGCCGAACGTGTCTCGCAGGCAGCGCATTCCTACAACGAGCACGTGACCATCGTCAACCAGGATGACATTCCCGGCACTGGTCGTGCGGTGCAGTGCGCCATGGCCCAGCTCGACGAGGACGGCAACCTTGACGGACCTGTGCTGATTGCCGCATCCGATATGCCTCTGCTTGATTCCGCCACGCTCGAACAACTGCTTGCCTTCCACGAGCAGAGCGGTAACGGCGCCACCGTGCTCACCACCATCCTTGATGATCCGACCGGATACGGCCGCATCATCCGAGACAGCGAAGGCAACGTGCTGCGCATCGTGGAGCAGAAGGATGCCAATAGCAGCGAGCTGGCCGTGCATGAGGTGAACACCTCCGTGTACGTGTTCGACGCGCATCTGCTTGGCGAGGCAATCGCCAATCTGAAATCCAACAACGCTCAAGGCGAGTTCTACCTGACCGACGCTCTTGAAACCGCCAAATCCCATGGTGCCGTCGGCGCGTTCGCGGCTCCGGACCCGTTGAGCGTCGAGGGCGTGAACAATCGCGTGCAGCTCGCGGCTCTTGCCAAGGCGCACAACAATCGCGTCTGCGAGCATTGGATGCGAGAAGGCGTGACCATCCTTGATCCCGCAACCACGTGGATCGAGGATGACGTTCGAATCTCTCGCGACGCGGTTATTCTGCCGGGCTGCTTCCTCGAAGGACACACCGTAATCGGCGAAGGTGCGGAAATCGGTCCGTACACCACGCTGATTGACGCCACCATCGACGCCGACGCCCATGTGGAGCGTTCCCGCGTGCAGGAAACCCACATTGGACGCGCCGCCAACATCGGACCTTGGACCTACCTGCGTCCAGGCAACGATCTTGGAGAAGAATCCAAGGCCGGCGCCTTCGTGGAAATGAAGAAAGCGCATATCGGCAACGGCACCAAGGTGCCACATCTGAGCTATGTGGGCGACGCCGACCTGGGCGAGCGCACCAATATCGGGGGAGGCACGATCACCGCCAACTACGATGGCGTGCACAAGCACCACACCACCATCGGCTCGAATGTTCACGTAGGCGCCGGCAACATGCTCGTGGCCCCCGTGACGGTGGGCGATGGTGTGACCACCGGCGCCGGTTCCGTAGTTCGCCACGACGTTCCGGACGATGCCATGGTCTATTCCGAAAACACTCAACATACAGTAGAGGGCTGGAAGCCCGAATGGGAGCGCTGATTATGCCTGCAGTACAAGATTCCATCGACGCCGTTCGTATCGCCGCGGCTGCGGCCGACCGCATGAAGGCCACTGATATCGTGGCTTTCGACGTCACTGAGCCGTTGGCCATTACTGATGCGATGCTTATTGCCACCGCATCCAACGAACGTCAGGTTCTGGCAGTTGCCGAGGAGATTGAAAAGGATCTCTATCTGAAGGACGACAAGCGTCAGCCGCGCTCTCGCGAAGGTTTGACCGAAGGCCAGTGGGTGCTGCTCGACTACGGTGATTTCGTGATTCATGTCATGCATCAGGAGTCCCGCGACTTCTACCGTCTGGAGCGCCTGTGGAAGGATTGCCCGAGCATCGATTTGCAGCTTGAACATGCCGAAAACACCTCCGATGAGGATGTTTCGGAAGACGCACAGTAAACCCGCGATTCAAGCATGTTCGGAATGGAGCGACATCATGCCTCGTAACGTCGATCTTGCGCACGATGGGAATATCCCTGGGCACGTGCATTCCATCACGCTGATTCGTCATGGACGTACTGCGTATAACGCCCAACACCGCTTGCAGGGGCAGATTGATATTCCTCTTGATGAGGTGGGCGAATGGCAGGTCAAGCAGACCGCAACAGCGTTGCGGGAGCTTTACGTCGAACGTCGTCCCGACATCCCCAACCGGATCGTCGTATGTTCCGATTTAGGGCGTGCCAGTGCCACTGCGCACGCCTTCGCGGATCCACTCGGACTGGAAGTGCATCCCGATGCGCGTGTAAGGGAACGTAGTTTCGGAGAATGGGAAGGCATTGCGGTCGACGAGTTGGCTCGACGCTACCCTGAGGATTATCGTTCCTGGGCTCAGTTCCGCGGGGGAGAACTCAAGTACGGAGCCGAACCCAAGGAGGATGTCGGGCGTCGAGGTGTTGCCGCATTGCATGAGTGGTCCGAAAAGGCGGGATCGGATACGGACCTGTACGTGTTCTCTCATGGTGCATGGATTTCTCAGACGTTGCAGACGTTGCTGGGATTCGATGAGTCCCACGCGGATTTCATTTCGATTCTGTCGATGCGTAATGCGCACTGGGCTCGTCTCATTCCATTGGAGAGCGACGGCATGTTGAAATGGCGATTGATGGATTACAACCACGGTCCGGCTATTGCGGACACCGAGGCGTGGGAGAATCCACAGCTGGCATAATGTAGAGCTTTTACAAGCTTTTACAGAATCGTAAGCCCATATGAAGGGTGACCAGTTACAGTCGGATGTGTGAGGAATTTTTTCAAGGGAATATCTTTTTCATCCATCTGTGCCGGCGCCCTGGCTGCGGTGACGTCATTCCTGTTTTCCGCGAAGATAGGAATCGCGGGTTCGGTCATCGGCGTGGCGGCCGGTTCGATCGTATCGGCCGTGGCCACACAGGTTTACAAGAACGTGTTAAAGGCGTCAGGGGAGAAGATACAGAACGCAGTACCGCTCCCATCTGTCAACGATTCAGAGAAGAAAGATTCGGAAAAGAAAGAAAAAGTGACATCCGCTGATAGTGCCACTACGTCAGCCGGAGAAGAGACACGCGTCATTTCTTCCGAACGAAGCGATATGGACGAGACTGTGGTTTTGCCCGCTTCAGCGCGGTCCGGCCGCAATGTTTCCGGAGTTGAATATACCCGTATTCAGAAGGATGACCAAACCAGCGTTCACAGTGCTGGTGAGAACCGGTTCCGTGCGTGGCTGCAGGGAAAGCATGCTCCGATCGTCATTGCGGTCGTCAGCGCATTAATCGGAGTTGCTATAAGCGCGGGTCTAATCCTCGCATTTACTGGGGGCAAAGGAACGGATACCATAGTACGTGAGAGAATCGTCCATTCCTATACCGACACAGGAAGCGATTCCCAGGATCAGGCGCCGTCTTCCGGGCATATGACTGATCCATCCACATCCAACGGGAACAGCTCCAATGGAACGCAGTCCGACAGCAGCCAGTCCGGGCAGTCTGGAACCAGCGAATCAACAAACTCCGGCACCTCGAATGGCACGTCGAACAGTACTTCCGGTACCAGCGGTTCCTCCAACTCAAAGTCCGATACGAAGAACGATTCGACTTCGAGCGACAGCACGGGAACGTCCACGAACGATTCCTCGAGCCAGCAGGGGAGCGGCACGCAGGATTCCACGAGCCAAAGCGGTGAGTCTTCCGGAAGCGATTCGACCAGCGGCTCCACAAGTACGGATGGATCCGGAACGTCGAGCGGCTCCAATGGTTCGGGAGACTCTTCCGATTCCGCAAGCTCCGACACGTCCAACAGCAGCACCGGGTCATCGAACTAGTCCCAACAGACGACACGCCGACTTGCTTGAACCGTGCAAACGTTATATATTATTCAACGTTTGCACGGCAAATAACGGGGCTATGGCGCAGCTGGTAGCGCATCTCCATGGCATGGAGAGGGTCAGGGGTTCGAATCCCCTTAGCTCCACAGACAGGGATTTCGGTAAGTGCCGGAATCCCTTTTTTCATGCGAAAACGGCGGAATTCCAACGATTTCAAGCTCTCGGCCACATACGGCGAATGTACACAAATCTGTATCCAAATGCGTACCCAATCCGGCCTATGCTCTCCGTAACTACCGTTTTAACTACCGGATCACAAAGAAACGCAACACGCGCATGACGCACGGAAAACAAGAATCTTCAGAAACGTCGCACACTGAACCGACCGGGATTACAGGACGAACACGAGGTTGGCAACCCCTTAAAAGTGGTCTAAAACACGGCATTTCGGTTAAAACCTTTCGAATTAGCCTGCATAAGCACCCCCGTCAAGGGCAACGTGTCGTATGATTGGTAAGGCAAGTGAGAAGACCGCCTGCACGAAAGGGAAAACATTGATTGAGGATGCATTCGAACACTCCGCGGAGAAGATGCGGAAGCATGGAATGACCGACATGGCCATTGCGCAATTCAAGCATCTGTATGATGTTTGGAGCACGGAAGAGGAAAGCAGCTGGATTCGTGAATCCGAAGTGGAGCCATTGTCTAATGTCCCCAGTTTCCACGACGTGTACGAGACCATCAACCACGACAAGGCCGTGGACGCATTCTCGAAGACCGCTTTTCTGAAGCTCAACGGTGGTTTGGGCACGTCGATGGGCCTTGACTGTGCCAAGTCGTTGTTGCCGGTACGCCGCCACAAGGCTCGTCAGATGCGCTTCATCGACATCATCATCGGACAGGTGCTCACCGCGCGCACACGTCTCGGCGTCGAACTTCCTCTGACGCTGATGAACTCCTTCCGTACATCCGAAGACACCATGAAGGTGCTGCGTTCCAACAAGAAATTCCATCAGGAAGACGTGCCGATGGAAATCATGCAGCATCAGGAACCGAAGATCAGCCTCGAAACCGGGCTTCCCGTATCGTTCCCGGCCAATCCTGAACTGGAATGGTGCCCGCCGGGCCACGGAGACCTGTTCTCCACCATTTGGGAGTCTGGTCTGCTGGACGCGCTTGAAGAAAAAGGCTTCGAGTATCTGTTCATATCCAATTCCGACAATCTCGGAGCTAGGCCTTCCCGTACGCTGGCGCAGCATTTTGAGAACACCGGCGCGCCGTTCATGATCGAAGTGGCCAAGCGCACTCCGGCCGACCGTAAAGGTGGCCATATCGTGCGTGACAAGGCCACGGGCCGCCTCATGCTTCGTGAGATGAGCCAGGTGCATTCGGAAGACAAGTCGGAAGCTCAGAACATCGACAAGCATCCGTATTTCAACACCAACAGCATCTGGGTTCGCGTCGACGCGCTGAAGGCCAAGCTGGCCGCCTACGACGGCGTGTTGCCGTTGCCGGTCATCCGCAACAGAAAGACCGTTGACCCCACCGATCCGACCAGCGAGCCGGTCATTCAGCTGGAGACCGCCATGGGCGCTGCTGTGACGCTGTTCGACGGCGCCACCTGCGTATGCGTGGACCGTATGCGTTTCCTGCCGGTCAAAACCACCGACGATCTGTTCATTATGCGGTCGGACCGATTCCATCTGACAGACCAGTATGAAATGGAGGATGGAAACTACATTTTCCCGGATGTGCACCTTGACGCGCGCTACTACAAGAACATCCATGATTTCGACGCCCGTTTCCCCTACGGAGTCCCGTCACTTGCAGCGGCGAAATCCGTTAATATTGCGGGTGATTGGACTTTCGGCAGGGATGTGGTGCTGTTCAGCGATGCCTTTTTGCAGGACAACGGTGACGCGAGCTACGTGCCAAATGGCGAGTACGTCGGACCTCAGGGTATCGAACCTGACGATTGGGTCTGACCGGCCGTAACAAGGGGGACTTCCAACACGAAAAACAGTATTTTTTTGCAAAATACGCGTACGACGTGTAAAAACCCTCTATCATGGAGTGGTGTGCGGGCCCACAAAGCCCCACACTTAAACGTAACGTTAACGAGACGTGAGGACTAATGGCAGAGGGCAGTAACGGAAGGCGTCGTTTCTCCGACAAATGGGGCAAGCATGAGCTTGATGTATTGGCAGTTCTTTCCTCAGCCTTCCCGCAATGGCTCACTTCCCGACAAATCGCGCAGCGTGTGAAGGCGTATGCCGATTCGTATGGTGAGCTGGCGGACCAGGCTGCGAAGGCCGCATTCGCCAAGCAGTTCCAGCGTGATCGTGCGAAGCTCGCAGCTATGGGAATCGCCATTGAGTCGCGTCAGCCGGAGTATTCTTCCAAGTCGGAGGGACAGGATTTCGCTTCCTATCGTCTTCAGCTCGGAGATGAACCCCGCGTGCGTCTGATTTTCGGAGATGAGGATCTTCCGATTCTCGCCGCGGCCAATTATCTCGCTCGGTCCATGTCGATCTCTTCCGCACCCTCACATGAGGCGCAGCACACTTCCCGTACTGCGCCTCGTGTGCCGCAGACTCCGATTCCGGGACTCGGTTTGGATTCCATTGCTCCTGGCTTGGGAACGCAAACCATTCCGGACGAGCTGGTGAAGGTCGTTGACCAGCGTCGATTCGCCGCAACCGTTGACGTTGACGGCGAACATCTGAATGTCGCATACACCGATTCCGACGATCTGGCCATGTTCGTCCTCACTCATCCTGGTGCGTCCATCGTCAGCCCGCAAGAGGCAGTGGACGCGTTCAATCGCCGTCTTACGGCGGCGTCGCAGTTCCTGCCGGCCGACGAATCCACCGGATCCGACAGTTCCACGGTCGTCTCCCCGGAAATCAATCGCAACAGCAACGAAGAGACAGAATCCGAAGAGACCAAAGGCCGAGCGAAGAAGGGACCGTCGTTCCAGACTGGCAGCGAGGTTGACCGACGACTGAGGCTGATGCTGTTCCTTTCCGCGCATCTTGGCGAGGAGTATTCGCTCGAGGAGCTTGCGGAACGTTTCATCGGCAGGCCGAAGTCTGACGACGAATTGAAGAAATTCGTCAATATCATCCACAAAGACATCAACACACTGACTACTGTGTCCGATGACGGTGAGATGGCCGGAAGCCAGTTCTTCGATATTGACTGGTCCTTGCTGGACGCTGAAGGCATTGTCTCCGCAACAAACTCACTTGGCTTGGAACGTCTCGCCGGTATTTCCCAGCAGTATCTGAGCATGCTGACCGCGTCCGTAAGCTATCTGGCCCATTCATCACTGTTGCCGGACAAGCTGCGTGAACAGGCGGAATCGCTGTACAACCGTCTGCGTCAGCACGTCAAGCCAGGCGAAATGCCTTGGCTGAGCCTGACCGGCTATGAGATGGAACCGCGCAATTTCTCCATCGTCAAAAGCGCCATCTCCAAGAGCATGCTGCTCGATATGGAATTCACCGACGGAGCCGGACGCACGCAGCGCAAGCTTGTTGCCCCGGATCGAATCTTCGTGGATGAAGGCGTTTACTACGTGGCCGTATGGACTGATGTGGCCAACGCGGCTCCTGCGGACAAAGCCCAATTCGTGAAGAAGGACACGACCATCAACAAGGCCACCGGGGAACCACGCATATGGCAGGTGCTGCGCATCTCCCGCATCGAGAAGGCCGAGTTGGTGGAGCCTACGGAAAAGGTCGATATTCCCGATGTGCCGGCATCGGAACTACGCAAATGGAGTTTCGACAACGGCACTCCGGCTGTGTTCATTACCAACCAGGCCGATTTGCCGTTCATCGACGATTTGTCTGGCGCTACGGTGGAAAAGTGCGGCGAAGGAGAAAAGGTGCATCTGATCGTCTCCTCCGATTCGTGGTATGTGGCGTTCTGCATCTCTCACGCACGTCATATCACCGCAGTGGCTCCGGAGACGTTGCGCACCATGATCGTCGCCCGAGCCAAGCATGAATTGAGCGTTTCCGACCGCGAGAACGAGGACTGACGGGAGGAACTGGCATGCCCTGGTGGATTTGGCTTCTGCTCGCTCTGTTCATGCTGGCTATGATCATCATAGGAGTCGTGTACGCAGGCATTCATGGATACCGAGCGTTCAAAGGTTCCGTCAAAGTGGTATCTCGAGCAGCGCAACGTTTTGAAGCGATGGGGCAGCCCCTGCAGGAACCCGCACAGGACGAAACACCGTTCTTCATCAGACCGCTGCAGGAATCCGCGGATCGCTACGCGCAGGCACATGCCGAAGTCATCAAACGTCATGAAGCCAAGCGTGCGTGTCATGCTCAGCAGTGGGCACGCTGGAAGCATTTCAACGACTGACTGAAAAGGAATCATGACTCATCATCGTCGCCGTCGTCATGATGGCAAGGACGCGCCCGTAATCAACGAAGCGACTTCTTTGTCGCCTTCGCAGAGGTATGCGGCATTTAGAAAAACACAGGCAAAAAGCAATACCGCGGCCGTCAGGTTCGTGCAATCCCTGCCTTTTGAGCTTGATGATTTCCAGATGCAAGCCAATGAGGCGCTGGAAGCCGACAACAACGTCCTTGTAGCGGCTCCGACCGGTGCTGGCAAGACGGTGGTCGCCGATTTCGCCATCTATCTTGCGCAGGAACGCAATGTGAAAGCGTTCTATACCACGCCGATCAAAGCGTTGAGCAATCAGAAGTACCATGATCTGGTGGATCTGTACGGTACGGACCGGGTCGGTCTGCTCACCGGAGACACATCCATCAACTCCGAGGCCGACATCGTGGTCATGACCACCGAGGTTCTGCGCAACATGCTGTACGAGCATTCCATGACGCTTGACGCGTTGCGCTATGTGATTCTTGACGAAGTGCATTACCTGGCCGACCGTTTCCGCGGCCCGGTTTGGGAGGAAGTGATCATCCACCTGCCTCAGAACGTCAAAATCATAGGATTGTCCGCCACGGTCTCAAACGTCGAGGATTTCTCGGCATGGATTGAATCGGTACGTGGAGACACCACGTTGGTCGTCTCCGAAAAACGTCCCGTTCCGTTGGAACAGTACGTGCTCGTTC
The DNA here is from genome assembly GCA_963595445.1 of bacterium. Lineage (GTDB taxonomy): Bacteria > Actinomycetota > Actinomycetes > Actinomycetales > Bifidobacteriaceae > Bifidobacterium. The sequence goes on along the minus strand of CAVBHJ010000016.1, from coordinate 44,169 downwards.
AGGCGGATGACCATACCGAACCGGAGCTCATCGATCTGTATCGTCGCGATGCGGACGGCAACCAGAACGTCAAACTCAACGCGCAACTTGTGAACCGACTTGATCAGCTTGACCGTCAGGCCGCCAGACGTAGGGGAGAGCAGCGGCCGGACAAACGCAATCGGGGCAAATCCAAATGGGAATCCCATCGGAAACCGCAGCGGCACACTCCACGACGTTGGGCCGTGGTCGACGAGCTGAATTATCTGGGCGCTTTGCCGGGAATCTACTTCATATTCTCCCGTAACGGATGCGATCAGGCCGTTGAGCAGTGCATCAATGCGGGTCTTGAACTGACCAATGATTCCGAGGTCCGCAAGATTCGACGCATCGTCGATGAGATGATCGAAGGGCAGCTCAGTCAGGAAGACCTGAAGGCTCTGCATTTCTCGCAATTCCGTTTCGCATTGGAAGAGGGTTTCGCACCTCACCATGCCGGTATGATCGCACTCTTCAGGCAAATCGTCGAGAGGCTGTTCGAAGAAGGCCTGGTCAAAATGGTGTTCGCCACGGAAACGCTTGCGTTGGGCATCAATATGCCGGCACGATGCGTTGTGGTGGAAAAACTGGAGAAGTTCGACGGAACCGGTCATGTAGGGCTTACACCGGGGGAGTTCACCCAGCTGACGGGACGTGCGGGCAGGCGCGGCATCGACACCATCGGCAATGCGGTGGTCGTCGACCATAGCGGTTTCGTACCGGCCACCGCCGCGGCCTTGTCCAGCAAACGCGTGTACCCATTGCACTCCAGCTTCCGTCCGACCTTCAACATGGCCGTCAACCTGTTGAATTCCAGCGATTACGAAACCGCCCGAGTGACGTTGGACCATTCCTTCGCCCAATGGGAAGCCACCGAATCCGCCTGGCAGTTGGAAACGCAGATGGACACGTTGCGGGAGGCGCTTGAAGGCTATGAACACGCGTTCTCATGTGAGTTCGGCGATTTCGCCGACTTCATGCGGATTCGCATGCGGTTGAGCGATCTCGAGAAGAACGAAAGACGAAAACTCAAGCATGAAGTCTTTCGCTCGCAGAAGGCGCGTAGCCAAGCGTTCATGGACCTTGACAAGCGCATCGCCGAACTGCGCAAGGAGGAGCACGACCATTCCTGCCGTAAATGCCCCGACTTGCAGAAGCACCTGAAATGGGGCCATCGCTGGGCGAGGGAAGCACGCGAACTGGAACGCGTACAGCATCGTTATGAATCTCGTACGGGTTCCGTCGCACGTCAATTCGGTCACATCTGCAACATTCTCGAGGAGCTCGGCTACCTTGAATCCACGGGGATGCGTGACGGACATGAGGATCTTCATCTCACCGAACGAGGCCAGCTGCTTCGCCATCTGTACAGTGAGCTCGATCTGGTGTTGGCCCAGGCGATTGGTGAAGGTGCGTTCGACGGACTGGATGAGGCCGAATTGGCAAGTGTCGTGGCATCACTGATTTATGAAGCGCGCAGGGGAGGCGGGGGAGAACCGCGTCACTATCCCGGCGGCATACAGGGGAATGTCGCTGTCTGCGCGGCGCAGCTCAAGGGCGTTCACGCCTCGATAGCCATGCTCTGTGAGGATCATCTACTTGAGGAGCCACGCCAGCTTGATTTCGGCATCACCGATATCGTCTATGAATGGGCTAGGGGAGAGAGCCTTTCGCGCGTGTTGTATGGCACCGATCTGACCGGCGGCGATTTCGTACGCAACTGCAAGAGGCTCGCCGACGTGCTGCAGCAAATCGCCGTGGCCGGGCCGTATATGGGTAAACGTGCCGAATCACTGGCACCTATCGCAAAAAAGGCGTACGAGGCCGTAAACCGCGGTATCGTGGCATACTCAGGCGTCGACTGACGAACGCATGAGGAATAAACAACACGTCCGAACTGTTCTGTAGCTTAGAGTGAGCAAACAATCCAAGGAGGCAAAGGCAATATGGCAGAACGCAGCCTGCGAGGCATGAGCATTGGCGCGAAGTCGTTGGAGTCCGACGACAACGTGGATTTCGCGGCACGTGTGGATGTCGCATACGTATGCCCGAAGAGTCACCGTACGATCCTGCCGTTCGCCGAAGGCGCCGAAATTCCCGACGAGTGGGAATGCCGTTGCGGCGCCACCGCACATCGTGAAGGCGACGAGGATCGCGAAGCCGATGAAATTACCAAGCCGACCCGTACCCATTGGGATATGCTGTTGGAGCGTCGTAGCGAGGAAGAGCTGAAAACTCTGCTCGAGAAGCGTCTGCAGATGCATCGTGACGGCTGGTTCCCAGACTACGAGTAACCAGAGGCTGAACAACACGTGAACACATGCCCGGTCATTAAGACCGGGCATAATTATTATCGTCGTCATAAGACTAAGAACATATACAACGATAGAAATCAGGGGAGAGCCGACATATGGCCGAATCATTCGAACATCCGAAGAAAGTCGTACTGCTTGATCTGGACGGCACGTTGACGAAGTCCGACCCAGGCATCATTGGATGCGTCGTCAAAGCCTTCGAGGAAATGGGACATCCGGTTCCGGACGATGAAGAGCTGCAGCGTTTCATCGGTCCGGCAATCAGCGAGTCCATGCAGCGCAATGGCGTTCCGGACGAAAAGCTCGATGAGGCCGTCGCCATCTACCGCAGGTATTACGCGGATGAGGCCGTTTTCGACGATCCGAACAATCCTGGACAGAAGGTTCCCGGACGTTTGAACAACACCATCTACAAGGGCATCCCGGAACAGCTCGCCAAGCTGCGTGAGGACGGATACTATCTGGCGATCGCCAGCTGCAAGCCGCAGTACCAGTGCATTCCGATCTGCGAGCATTTCCACATCGACGCCATGGTCGATGGCATCTACGGCGCCAGCAAGGACAATTCACGTCTCGACAAAGACCAGGTGATTCGTTGGGCGTTCGAGCACATCGATTTCGACGAATCCGCTGGAGACAAGGCACTGATGGTCGGCGATCGTTGGACCGATGCCGACGGAGCCAAGGCCTGCGGACTTGATTGCCTGGGATGCGGCTGGGGCTATGCGGAACCTGGTGAGCTTAAGGAGCATGGCGCGTACAGGATCCTCGATACCGTCGATGAACTCGCGCAGGCCGTCGAGGAATACTTCGCCTGAGACGTTCGGCAATTTAATCGACCTAGCAAGTGAACGGGCCTTCCAGATTTGGGAGGCCCGTTTTGTCAATGACGGATATGACATCGGATATGCGAGAGATGGATATGGAGACGTGATTTCAGTAGCGTCCTACCAATATAGGTATTTGTCCGATAATGTACGTTATGTCAGAAAAGTAATATGGGGCGCACCCCACCGATACGACGACGCTCTATTTTGCCGAAGTACGCCTCTTCCCTTTTTGAAATCGACACAACCAGTACTAGGCCAACACCAGGTTGGCAGAAACCACCATACGGATTCCGTCAGCGTTCCGCCCATGCCTTTCTGAATAGATTGAGCGTTTAGATATCGTCCGTGATCTTCTGATTGACCACACTGTTGATCCTGCGGTACATTTCGCTTTTCATTCCGTTATGTGCCTGCAGATACATGAAAACGATTTCTGCTGCGATTAGCGCAACCATCAACGCCGCCGACAGCCATCCGACTTGCTCGTAGAACCTCTGGAATTCATCGGAAAATCCGTCTTTGAACATTCTGTATATCGGATATGGAAACGCTCCGAACACCAAAGACACGAAATGCAACGCAACGACAGACCACTGTACGGGACGCACATAGCGTTCCTTCTTCGAAAAAAGATTTCCGCGAATCGCACTAATCGAACAGATGTTCACCGCGATGACGGCCGCAATGATCCACAGCAGTGCCGGCAGAACGTTCAACATACGCCACTCCCCTTCCTTGTAACCGGATTGCATCGTACCAATCCTTCGTTACACATGCCATATATCATGCCTTTGCATGGACTTTGCTCCGCGACTTCGAACGTTTCCTTTCACGTATGGCGGCGATCTCGTCAATCGTGTTCATGGTCATGCGAGAATCGGCAAGATCAACGTAGTCCTCACCGTCGAGTTCATCCCTGATTTGGCGCCATAACGATCCGACAGACATACCGAATACGGCCTTGCCACCTTGCAGGATGGCCACCATCTGCTGTCCGTCCGTACATTCATGCACCTCGTTGCCATCGCACATGATGGTGATTCCCTCAAGCTGATCGGTGGTGCGTTGAGCGAGAAAACCGATGGCCGTGGTCACATTCTGAAGATTGATTCCAGCGTCCAGCAAGCGCTTTGAAACCGCCAGAATCACCACATCCTTGAACGAGTAAAGCCTTCGGGACCCCGAACCATGCGAAGGCGTTACGGAAGGTTCCACAATCTGCTTACGGGCCCAGTAATCCAGTTGCCTGTATGTGATGCCAGCAACCTTCGACGCGACAGCACCCCGATATCCCCGCATGTCCTGCGTGTCGGGAACCGCAAACAACTCCCCCTGCACCGCGTGTTCCGCGTGCGTAGGCAACGTCGCCATTGACCATGCCTCGCTCATCGCGCCCTCCCCCACGAAAACGCATCTTCATACACGGACGCCCATGAGCGTCAGCAGACTGCTCATGGGCGCGATGGCATCCGTCAGGCCACAACCACTTTATTGGTGAAGTACACCAGACGGAATTTGCCGATCATGATCTCGTCACCGGTCTTCAACGCAGCCTGGTCCACACGCTGTCGGTTTACGTACGTGCCGTTCAGACTTCCAGCGTCGATCACGCAGAAACCATTGTCGATCCTGCGGAACACGGCATGAGAACGGGAAACGGTGGAATCGTCGAGAATGATATCGGAATTTGAATCACGACCAACTGTGATTTCATCCTCGTCAAGCAGATAGCGCGAGCCAGATATCGCTCCCCTGGCGGAGATCAACAACGCCGTGCCGTCCGCAAGACGCATAATCGTATCGAGGTCCTCCTTCGTCAGGGGACGATCTCCAGTGGAAGTAACCGGCACTGTTGTGATTGCAGGGAGACCAATGATGGTCGTTTCTCCTGCGCTTGGAATCGGATCAGTCATAAATTCCATTGTAACCATTACCCTTGCATATGCTCCGCATTGAAGTCGGCATGGTCACGAATCGTACACCGCAGACGGCGTTTAATCTTCTTTCCTATCTATGATTGATACGAACTCGTCGTGAGGCAACATGTCGTCATAGCTACGCCAACGCCTCTCAAGCTCACGGTTCGCCTCATCATGCTGATTCTGCCCCAGTTTGGCATATGCCCTCAACTCATTCGGGCCCATATCTTTGACCGGCTGATTCAAATTCAATGATTCGTTACTCACAAGAGTTCATTGTAACGGTGCGCAGATGACCTATCGTCGTATTTCCACGGCTGGAGAACACATTTCACATCTAAAGAAAGAATGGTGCGAATAAATAAAAAGCCCGGTGAACCGAGCCATGAACGTGGGTGATATAGGAATCGAACCTATGACCCCTTCCGTGTGAAGGAAGTGCGCTAGCCGCTGCGCCAATCACCCATATTGAATTTTTATTGGAACCAAAGTTCCAGTGGGCGATACAAGATTCGAACTTGTGACCCCTTCCGTGTCAGGGAAGTGCGCTACCACTGCGCCAACCGCCCGGGTCATACCATTTTGCGAAACGCAAAATGAGAGGTGGGTACGAGAGTCGAACTCGTCTATACGGCTTTGCAGGCCGCTGCCTAACCGCTTGGCTAACCCACCATAAAGGTCGATAATCAATCGGAACCTTAGAGCGGACAACGGGACTCGAACCCGCGGTCTCAACCTTGGCAAGGTTGCGCTTTACCAACTAAGCTATGTCCGCATGTTCCCAGCAGTTCACTGCCTGAGCACGAGTGTCTACTATACACACATTCGTACAGTTTGCAAATCGGCGTGTCGCAGCGTTTCGCGACGACACGAATAGGTGACCACAAGCTCGGCAAAACGACGATTTCCTATTGATTTCAGGCATTCACCTTGGGCAGAAGCGCTATGCGGCAGAGTGTTTTCGTTATACATTTGAAGGGAATGTAAAGGAGACCACAATGGCGAAGACGATTCTGATAGCCGCGTTCGAAGGCTGGAACGATGCATGCCAGTCGGCGACGAACGCCGTTCGTCATCTGTTGAAGACATACGAATCGCAGGAACTCTGCCGAATCGGAAACGAGGGTTACTACGATTACCAGGCTACGAGGCCCATGATTTGCACGGTGCACGGCCATCGCCGCATAGTCTGGCCTCAGACCAGGATCTACAACGTCGATATTTCGCCGGAACTGCGAATCGTCGCGTTAATCGCCCCCGAGCCCAACTATCGTTGGCTGGAATACTGCGAGGAGGTTCTGCGCATAGCCGACGATCAGAAGGCACAGGCTGTGGTCACGCTCGGCTCCATGTTCGACGAATGCCCACATAGCCGGCCATTGCCGCTCGATATCTCAAATAATAATTGCGCATGCGAGTCCGGAAAGGATTACAACGGTCCGGCAGGCATCCCGAATGTCCTTGAGGACATGGCTTCCGAGAAGGGACTGCGAACTACATCCATATGGGTAAGCGTGCCGCATTATTGCGCCGAAAAGGAGTGCGTACAAGGAACGCTTGAATTGGTCCGCGCGCTTTCTACACTGCTCAACGCCCCCCTTGCGGAAGGCGATTTACCTGAAAGTGCCGTACGATGGCGCAAATCCGTCGACGATATGGTCGAAAGAACCGAGATCGGCGACTACGTTACCGATCTGGAACGCGATTATGACCTGAATGCGCAGCAAAGGAAAATGTCAGACGCTGAAGCATCTTCATGCGAGGAGCTCATGCGTGAAGTGGAGGCTTTTCTGCATGACGGAGAGTCCGGAGAATAACGGGGCCAGAAGTAAGAACGCAATAAAAAAACGGTTCCTGACCGTTATGAACAAACACATAAATGAGATTTTGTCCATAACGGTCAGGAACCGTTTCTCGTATCCGAAGCGCGTCACACGGCGGAAGCGGCCTCCAGCGGAGAAAGCACACCGGTGATCAGCAGCAGCGCAACCACCGCTGCCAAGCAGATTCGATAGATGGCGAACGCCTTATAGGAGAACGTGGAAACGAATTTCAGGAATCCGATGATCACCACGTAGCCGACGACGAAAGCCACGATGGTCGCCGCGATGGTCGCACCCCAGCCGGGGAACATGCCTGTATCACCAGCAGCCAGATCCTTGACCGCGGAAACAGCCTCAAGGATACCCGCTCCGAACACGGCCGGAATGGCCATAAGGAAGCTCACCCGCACCGCGGCCTCACGGGTATAGCCCATCGCACGACCGAAAGTGATGGTGCCTCCGGAACGGGAAACGCCGGGAATCAAAGCCAGCATCTGACCGACACCGAAGATCAGCGCGTCCTTCCAAGTCATCTCATCCATGGTCTTGACCTGCTTGGCACGGTCGTCCACAATCCACAGCAGCACACCGAACAGTGCCAGCACGGTAACGGTAATCCAAAGATTGCGCAGAGAACCTTCGATGGCGTGCTTGAGCAGCAATCCGGCAATCAGGATGGGCATGGTGCCGATGATGATGAACCAGCCCATTTGGGTGTCTCGGTTATGGGCGCCCATACGGCTTTTGAAATCCTTGCCCTCCTTGCCGAACAACGAGCCGAACCACGCGCTAAGGATGCGAATGATATCGCGGCGGAAGTACAGAATCACGGCCAACTCAGTACCAATCTGAATGATGGCGGTGAACGCCGCACCCGGATCGGAGCCGAGCATCAGATCGCCGATAATGCGGATATGCGCACTGGAGGAAACTGGAAGATACTCGGTGAGAGCCTGTACAAGGCCCAAAAAAATAGCTTGGAAGAAATTCATGAACCCTCTTTTGCGTCTACATTCTTCTATGCTTTGTCTGATGTACGTCATTAAGACTAGCGAAAGGGGTCTAACTTCCCTCGCCCTTCCCACGAGGTTGTCTCAAACCGTACACACAATGGAATATTGTTCCCATTCATTTGAACCATGTGGACGCAAGGAGCGTGACGGACATGAGCAAATACCGCAAAAGCAGGGCGTTTAGCCCCGAAGGATTCTTCGAATGCGAAGGAAAGGGACTTGAATGGCTGGGCGATGCGCGCGAATATGGGGGGCCTCGTGTGGTGGAGGTCTACGGCTGGGGTAGTGATTACCTCGATATCGAGCGTGTGAACACGTGCAGCCCGACAATACAGGCGGCACGCGCCTTCGGAGAGGCATTGGCGCGCATGCACGATACAGGTGCTGATCATTTCGGCGCCGCTCCCGCGGGATATGAGGGAACATGCTATTTCGGCCCATTACAGGATCCCGTTCCCATGGATACGGGTAATTGGCCGGATGCGGCAACCTATCTGGCGGAAGGGAGGCTGCGTCCGATGGTCCGCTTGGGAATGAAACGTCGGGAACTGACCGACTACGATATGGAGCTTACGGAAGCCGTCATTGACGCTCTGCCGGACATCCTGGGCAAGGCCTCTACGGATAAGCCTGCTCGAGTGCACGGTGATCTGTGGAGCGGAAACGTGATGTGGACGGCCGATTCCGGCGAGGTGGAGGCCGTACTCATCGACCCGGCCGCGCACGGTGGCCATCGTGAGGAAGATCTGGCCATGCTTGATCTGTTCGGCATGTCCTACCTTGCCGACATTCTCGAAGGCTACCAGAGCGTGCATCCTCTCAAAACCGGTTGGAGAGAACGCACTACCCTCTGGCAGCTCTACCCCATCGCAGGACATTGTGTTTTCTTCGGAGGCGGCTACGTCAGCCAGTACAGGGCCATGTGCCGTTCCCTCCTTAAGTAGGAAGCGACGCTACTAAAAGAGCCGGAATGTCAACAAAACAATAAGGCCGTCCGCCATAAATACACCTGTTATTCATGGCGGACGGTCTTTACGTCCTCCAAAATCATAGGACCTGTTCCCATGGTTTTTAGCGCAACGCATCCTTAAGTTTGGAGAAGAATCCCTTCTTTGAGCTTGTTGCCGGACGCGAACCGACCGAAACATGCTGGGCTTCGGCATCGTGCTTCTGCTCGAATTGTTCGATCAGCGCACGCTCTTCATCGTCGAGCTTGGTCGGAATCTGCACGACCATATGAACCAGAAGATCGCCGCGTTCTCCATTGCCGTTAAGGTGCGTCACGCCAAGATTCCTCAACGTGACGATGTCGTCCGGCTGGCATCCGGAAGGCACACTCACCGTCTGCTTGCCGTCGAATGTGTCTATCTCCAATTCATGTCCAAGTACCGCCCAACTCATCGGCACCTGAATCCAGCAATGCAAGTCATCACCGTCACGGGTGAAGGTATCGTCTTGCATGATGCGGACGTCGACATACAGATCACCCGCAACGCCGCCGTTCTCTCCCACTTCGCCCTGATTGGCCAGACGCAGTCGGCTGTTATTGGTCACGCCCGCCGGTACGGATACGCCCACATTGCGGGTGATGCGCACACGTCCATGTCCGAGACAGGCCTGGCAGGGATTATTAATGACTGTGCCGTGCCCTTCGCAACGTTCGCAGGGGGCGGTGGTCATCATCTGTCCGAGCATGGTGCGAACCACGCGTTGCGCGTATCCCTGACCGTGGCAGTCCGGACACTGCACGGGCTGGGTGCCTTGCTGGCATCCCGTGCCCGCGCAGTCCTGGCATAGCCCGAATGTATTGATCTTGACATGCGCCGTGTCTCCGAATACAGCCGACTTCAAATCGATGGTGGCGGTCGCCAACGCATCCCGCCCTGGCTGTGTGCGTGGCGTCGGCCCACCGGTTCCGCCGCCGAACGCACCGCCGGTGAACATGTTGAAGATATCGCTCATGTCGCCGAATCCGCCTCCGAAGCCACCAGCGCCTCCGGCGTTCGGATTGTTGGGATCCACACCAGCGTCGAACATCTGCTTCTTCTGGGGATCAGAAAGCACTTCGTACGCGTTGTTGACTTCCTTGAATTTGTCCTCGAATTCAGGTCCGGCGATGTCGGGATGGTACTTGCGGCTCATCTTTCGATAGGCTTTTTTGATCTCGTCGTCGGTGGCATCGCGGTCAACACCCAGCACTTCGTAGTAATCCGTCACTGTTGTTCTTTCTCCCTTTGCTATACGCGTGTCATTGTGCCATAAGGCGGGGTCAGTCGTCTATTTGGCTTCCGTCATGTGCAAGAAACGCCGTCAGATAATGGGCGACGGCACCCACTGCGGTCATAGTGGCCACATAGTCCATATGGGTTGGCCCGATGGAGCCGACGAATGCGATTGGCTTGCCTTTTCCCCCGGTGTCGTTCGACTGAGAATCATCTTCGACGGCATTTGATTCCTCATCCGAATGAACGACTCCGTCCGGGTTTTCGATTGATGGTTTTGGCGTGGTGCGCCCATATCCGCTGGTCACCACGGATGCATGCAACAATCCGGGGGTATGCGTTTCGGAACCTATCGCCACTCCGATGCCATCTGATCGTGTGGCTTCGCTCAGGGAACTCATCAGCTTCATCAGCACGACCTGCTCCTCCAAGGCGTCGAATAGCGGGGCCAAATCGGCGACGGTGCGCTGATGCGCGAGTCTCGAGGTTCCCGCCATATAAAGTTCGCTTGCCCGTTCGTCGTCGGCCATGCTATCGAAAGCTTCGGCGAGGTCCTCGGCGAGGGAATTGATGGATGAGTACTCCTTGCGCGTGGACAGTTGCCGTATTTGTTCCGCGGCTCGAGTCAACGGTTCCCCGCACGACTTTGTGTTGACCTCGTCCGTCATACGGGAAAGAACCGTCGTATCCGGAAGTTCCGCGACGTTGAGAATATGCTGCGCCACGCGGCCGGTATCGGTAATCACGACGGCGAGCAGCGCGTTGGTGGAAACCGGAATCACCTCTATATGGCGTAGTGTTGATTTCGAGAGTGATGGAGCTGCGACCACCGCCACCTGCCCCGTGATCTGCGACAACAGCCGCGCGGCCCTCTGCAGGGTGTCCTGCAGGTTGACCGATCCGGATAGAAAATTGTTGATACCGCAGCGCTGCGCCTGCGACATCGGCATTACGGTGGCCAAACGATCCACGAAGTATCGGTAGCCCTTCTCCGTAGGGATTCGGCCGGCGGAAGTGTGGGGCTGAATCAGATATCCTTCATCCTCCAGCGCCGCCATGTCGTTGCGGATGGTTGCGGAGCTTACGCCCAGATCGTGGTCTTTGATCAATGTGGTCGATCCGACCGGCTCCTGTGAACGGATATAATCCTCCACGACGGCACGCAGCACCAGCATGCGTCTTGACTGCGTCATGCGCGCCTCCTTTGCATTGCCGTATATTGTGGCCCGCATGATGGCGAGACGAAGGCTCGTCTTGTTCCGGGAACCGTATCGATTATGCGTGGCCCATTTTGAATTCGCCCTCATATTGTATTAGCACTCTATGCTGCCGAGTGCTAAATGTTCGCTCCCGGAGAAGGCAAGTCCTCCGATACGGCGAAGGAGCGTAGAACGAGGGCGCCGACCACTCCCGCAAAACGCTCGACATACCGCCAACCGAACATAATAATCGCACGCAAATGTTAATTGTGAGCGTTAACAGAACACAAACTACCAAAACACGCCAAAATTTCACTACAACGTCACCTCACATCGCTACTATGGAAAACGCAATGTGAGGGCGTCGAGCGCTCGGCACAAGCCGGATACGCGGCCCGACCAATTGGAAGGAAAGTAATCCATGACCGAATTCAAGGAGACCGAACTGGACGAGCGCGCCATCAAGATGGCCAAGGTCCTTTCGGCCGACGCGGTTGAGCGTGCAGGCCACGGCCACCCGGGTTCCCCCGTTTCCCTGGCCCCCATCGCCTATACCCTGTATCAGCACTTCATCAAGCATGATCCGAACGATCCCAAGTGGGAAGGTCGCGACCGCTTCATCCTTTCCGGCGGACACGCTTCCCTCACCCAGTATGTTCAGCTGTACTTCTCCGGCTACGGCCTGACCCTGGATGACCTGAAGAACTTCCGTGGCGGCGCGGACACCCGTACCCCGGGCCATCCGGAATACGGCCTGACTCCGGGCATCGAAATGACCACCGGCCCGCTGGGCCAGGGCTTTGCCTCCGCAATTGGTTTCGCTTACGGCCAGCGCTTCGAGCGCGGTCTGCTCGATCCGGAAGCTCCGGAAGGCGAGTCCCCGTTCGACCACAACATCTGGGTCATCTGCGGTGAAGGCGACATCGAAGAGGGCATCTCCGGCGAAGCCGCATCCCTCGCTGCCAACCAGCAGCTCGGCAACCTGACCGTGATCTTCGATGCCAACCGCATCCAGATCGAAGGCGACACCAACCTGGTGCTGGCTGAGGATGTGCTCAAGCGTTTCCAGGCCTATGGCTGGTACACCGACGAGTTCAGCTTCATCCAGGCCGACGGCTCCTACAAGGAGGACGTCGAGGGTCTGGCCGAGACCATCTCCAAGGCTCAGGCCGCCGCTCCGAACCAGCCGAAGCTCATCAAGGTCGACACCCTGATCGCATGGCCGACCCCGGGCAAGACCAATGATCCGTCCTCCCACGGCTCCAAGCTGGGCACCGAGGCCGTCGCAGGTCTCAAGGAACTGCTCGGCTACGATCCGGAAGAGTCCTTCCACGTTGACGAAGAGGCGCTGGCCCATGCACGCAAGGTTGCGGACCGTGGTCTCGAAGCCCACAAGGAATGGGACGAGAAGTACAACGCTTGGCGCAACGCCAACCCGGACAAGGCCGCCCTGTACGACCGTATCAAGGCTGGAGAGCTTCCGGAAGGCTTCGACAAGGCCATCGACGATCTCGAGGCCACTTTCGAAGTCGGCAAGAACGTCGCCACCCGTGGTGCTTCCGGCTCCGTGCTGAACGCCATCGCAGCCGTCATGCCTGAGCTCTGGGGCGGTTCCGCCGACCTCGGTGGCTCCAACAAGACCGACCTCAAGGGCGCGGCCACCTTCGCTCCGGAAGAGTGCGCCACCGTTCAGTGGCCGAACTGCAACAAGTACGGCCGTCAGCTGCACTTCGGCGTGCGTGAGTTCGCCATGGGTACCATCACCAACGGCATCCTGCTCGGCTCCCACACCCGTCCGTTCGGCGGCACCTTCTTCATGTTCTCCGACTACGAGCGCCCGGCCGTGCGTCTGGCCGCCCTCATGGAGATTCCGAACCTGTACGTGTGGTCCCATGATTCCGTGGCTGTCGGCGAAGATGGTCCGACCCACCAGCCGATCGAACACCTGGCCGCCTTCCGCGCCATCCCGCAGCTTGAGGTCGTCCGTCCGGCCGATGCATACGAGACCGCCGAAGCGTACCGCGCCTTCTTCGAGAAGAGCAACACTCTGCCGACCGCTATGATCCTGACCCGTCAGGGTGTTCCGACCCTCGCCGAAACCGCCGAAAAGGCCAAGGACGGCGTGAAGAAGGGCGCTTACGTGCTTGTCGACACCGAAGGCACCCCGGACGTCATCATCATGGCCACCGGTTCCGAAGTTCAGTGGGCTGTCGCCGCTTCCAAGACCCTGGCCGAGGAAGGCGTCAAGGCTCGCGTCGTGTCCGTCCCGTCTCTCGAATGGTTCGAAGAGCAGGATGCCGAGTACAAGGAAGCAGTGCTTCCGGCAGGCGTCAAGGCTCGCGTTTCCGTCGAGGCCGGCGTGGCCATGCCGTGGTACAAGTACCTCGGCTCCTACGGCAAGCCGGTTTCCATCGACCAGTTCGGCCTGCAGGGTGACGGCGCTCAGAACATGATTGATCTGGGCATCACCGCCGAGCACGTCGTGGCAGCAGCCAAGGCCTCCATCGCGGAAGTCGAAGCCGCCAAGTGATTTGACGGGGAGGGTGTGCTTACACAACATACCCTCCCCTTTCGCAGCACAGCACAAGATTTGATCCAAATAGGTATCAAGGAGAAAAAATAATGACTGAAGCAACTCAGCGCACCTCTGATTCCGGCGTCTCGATCTGGCTGGACGACCTGTCCCGCACCCGCATCGAGTCCGGCAACCTGCAGGAGCTCATCAAGGATAAGAACGTCGTTGGCGTTACCACCAACCCGTCCATCTTCCAGAAGGCTCTGAGCCAGGTCGGCCCGTACGACGCCCAGCTCAAGGAACTCGGCAAGGTCGACGTTGAGACCGCTATCCGCGAGCTCACCACCACCGACGTTCGCAACGCCACCGATATCTTCCGTGAGGTTGCCGAAGCTTCCGATTTCGTCGACGGCCGCGTTTCCATCGAAGTTGATCCGCGTCTGGCCCACGAGACCGAAGCCACCGAGAAGCAGGCTGTCGAGCTCTGGGAGAAGGTCAACCGTCCGAACGCCATGATCAAGATTCCGGCAACCCTCGAAGGCCTGCCGGCAATCACCGCCACCCTGGCCAAGGGCATCTCCGTCAACGTCACCCTGATCTTCTCTCTCGAGCGTTACGAGCAGGTCATCGACGCCTTCATCGAGGGCATTGCCCAGGCTGACGCCAACGGCCACGACCTGAAGCACATCGGCTCCGTCGCTTCCTTCTTCGTGTCCCGCGTGGACACCGCTGTCGACAAGCAGCTCGAGGAGATCGGCTCCGATGAAGCCAAGGCTCTCGAAGGCAAGGCAGCCATCGCCAACGCTCGCCTCGCATACGAGCTGTTCGAGAACAAGTTCGCCAACGATCCGCGTTGGGCCGACCTTGAAGCCAAGGGTGCCAAGAAGCAGCGTCCGCTGTGGGCCTCCACCGGCACCAAGAACCCGGCATACTCCGATTGCGTCTACGTTGACGAGCTCGTCGCTCCGTTCATCGTGAACACCATGCCGGAGAAGACCCTGAACGCTCTTGCCGATCACGGCAATGGCGCCCCGACCATCAAGGGCACCTACGAAGAGTCCCACGCCGTTATGGACAAGCTCGCCGAGCTGGGCATCGACTTCAAGGCTGTCACCGACAAGCTGGAAGCCGACGGCGTCGCCGCCTTCATCAAGTCCTGGGATTCCGTCCTCACCGACGTCCAGGCTGGCATCGACCGCGTCAACGGCTGAATCAATCGCTGATACAGCACCGTTCAAACGGTAGATAAAAAGGGGTTTTTATCATCCGATTGGATGATAAAAACCCCTTCGTTTGTTTGATGTTCTATCTTTCCAGAAAAGAAACGGGGAGAAACCGAAAAACAGCCCTCCCCTGATCTTGAAAATATCAGACCTGCCAATATGTGCTGAAGAAATCACCGATTTCTCCAATGGTGTCCTCCAACATGCTTATGCGAGGCAGATAGACGACACGGAAATGATCTGGCTCATGCCAGTTGAACGCTCCTCCGTGACTGATGAGAATATGCTTCTCATGCAACAGGTCCAAGGCGAACTGCTCATCCGAGTGAATGTTGAACTTCTTCACGTCGATCTTCGGAAAGATATAGAAGGCCGCCTTCGGTTTGACCGCGGTGATGCCGGGAATCTCATTGAGCATGTTGTACACCAGCTCTCGCTGATCATAGACACGGCCGCCAGGAACAAGGTAATCCTTGACGCTTTGATGTCCGCCCAAAGCGGTCTGAACGATTGACTGCGCGGGAACATTGGAGCACATACGCATATTGGCCAACATGTTCAGACCCTCGATATAGTCCTTGGCGATGCGCTTGTTGCCGCTCAACACCATCCAGCCAACTCGCCATCCTGCAATCATGTGAGACTTGGACAGTCCGGAGAATGTCACACAGAACAGATCCGGGGCAAGAGATGCTATGGAAATATGCTCCAATCCATCCATGACGAGACGGTCATAAATTTCATCGGAAAAGATCATGAGCTGGTGCTCTCTGGCAAGATCCACGATTTGCTGCAGCACTTCCCTCGGATACAACGCGCCGGTCGGGTTGTTAGGATTGATGATTACGAGGGCTTTGGTCTTGTCCGTGATCTTCGAACGCATGTCTTCGATGTCCGGATACCATTCCGATTCCTCATCGCAAATGTAGTGCACTGCGGTTCCGCCGGCCAGATTCACACAAGCCGTCCACAACGGGTAGTCCGGAGATGGCACAAGTACCTCGTCACCATCATCCAACAATGCCGACAACGAAAGATTAATCAGCTCGCTGACACCGTTGCCCGTATAGATATCATCGATGGAGACGTTGGGAATGTCCTTCAGCTGGGTGTACTGCATGATTGCCTTGCGCGCGGAGAACAGGCCTTTTGACGGGGAATAGCCTTCCGTATCCTTCAGCTGCTGGGCCATGTCGTACACGACTTCATCCGGAGTACGAAATCCGAATGGTGCCGGATTGCCGATATTGAGTTTGAGAATATGGGTGCCGGAGGCTTCCATGCGAATGGCCTCGTCGGCCACAGGACCACGAACGTCGTAAAGCACGTTGTCGAGTTTGTGCGATTTGCTGTATGTGCGCATGGTCTTTCCTTCTGTTGATTGCGCCGGTTGCGTTTCTTTCCCTTGAATCGTCGTGGAGTCACACGTATCCTGCGGTGGCGCAGCAGGATCTCGTTCCATGGGTACGTCTTCTCCCATAAGCCATCGTTCATTGACTTGCAGCACCGATGCGAGGAATCCTGCGATGTCCGCGCGGGGTACGGTCTTGCCACTGACGTACTGGCTCATATGGCTTTTGCCGAGCTTGATGCCGCTATGTTCCGCCGCATGAACGAAATCAATCTGCTTGAGCTGGCGCAGTGCCATGGCTTCGCCAAGTCTTTGTGAGAACGATTCGGTCATACAGATCCTTTCGGTTCAATTCAATAAGACATCGGTTCAGATTCTAGCACAATGCTCTCGTAAACGATTGCATATAGTTCAATATTTATCGCGGATATTTTACACAGCCGGTAGCAGAAAGTTCAATTCAATGCATGAAGTTCAAAGCAGGTTTTGCTCAATCCATTGAGCCACGCCATCATCGTTATTCGAGGGGCAGACTTCATCGGCTATCCGCAACACTTCCTGGTTGGAATTCGCGACAGCCACTCCCCTTCCAGAGCGTTGAAGCATCGCTATATCGACCAGATCGTCACCGAAGGAAACGATCTGGTTCAGCGGAGTATCCAGATAATTCGCGATGACGCCCAATGCCGTCTCCTTGTTGGCCTGTGGATTCATCAGCATCCACAACGAGCCTTCGGAAATATGCACATCGAAATCATCGGGAATCAGTTTGCCGACGTAATCCCACTGAGTGGAATCCGGGAACAAGATAATCTTGTCGGCGATGCCTTCGGGAACATCATTGAAGTCGGTGTATCGCCAGGTTTGAGTCTTCCAATATTTGGTGACGTCGAAATTCGTATATCTGACATCATCCATGACGATTCCGACTTCCATACCGGGCAGTCTGTCCAGCAGATACTTGCACACCTCACATGCACGCTGCGCGGAAAACCCGATTTTTCTCAGATGACCGTCCTGCACAAGTTGCGGAGAAGTGAGCATCTCATAATCGGATGAAGCGGGAGCGAAATCCAACAGCGCTCCATTGAGATATGCCACCGCATCCACAGGTAATTGCTTGACGAAGGAATAACCGGTGCTGACCGGACGCGCCGTCTCCACCACGAATTTGATTCCGGCATCATGCAGGCGATTGATGCTGTCGATGGTGCGTTTCGCCAAGAATCGTTCCTCGAACGTCGCCCCGTCATGCAAAAGGGTGCCGTCCAGATCGGCTACGACCAAAGTTGTTGTACTGGATTGATTGTTTTCTTCGGAGAACACGGTAAACCTTCAAATCGGTATGGGCAATGTTGATGTGCTGAAAAACACTTCGGCCCATGACCTAGACGATCATGGGCCGAAGGAATCGAATCAATCAGACGAGATTGAACTTCGTCATCAGACCAAGGGCGATGATAATCGCAACCCACAGCAGGGCGATGATAACGGTCCAACGATTCAGGTTCTTTTCCGCCACACCGGAGGATCCGGCATTCTGGGTGAGTCCACCACCGAACATATCGGACAGGCCGCCGCCCTTACCCTTGTGCATAAGAATCAGCAGGGTGAGCAAAAGGCTGAAAATGACGAGAACAATCTGCAGCACAAGCTTGACGATAGCCATAGCGGACACGAGTGAACCTCCAGTTCGTAAACACTGTTTTCTAGGATAGCGCATGGTGTTGAAAAAAGCCAATATATCCATGCATGGAAAACCTGAAAGATACGCTCCCTGAGATTGTCGGTCAGAGGGCTTTGAACAACCCTTCGGCGTCTATCGGGTCGCGTCGAGCGTAAGCCCGCAGATCTTGGCGAGCTCATCCACTTTCAACGCGGCTCCGCCTATGAGGAATCCGTCAACATCCGGTTCGTTGATCAATTCGACGGCGTTCTTCGAGGAGACCGATCCACCGTAAATAATACGAACCGTTTCGCTTACACGCTCGTTGAAGGTCGTACGGAGGTCCTCACGAATGGCCTTCGCCGCATCCTGCGCGGACTGCGGTGTGGCGACCATGCCTGTTCCGATGGCCCATACCGGCTCATAGGCCACGATCAATCGAGCTGCTTCCTCATCGGAAAGATCCCGGGTGACGTCATGCACCTGACCGACCGCATAGTCAAGCTCGATGCCCTGCCTACGTTCCTCATAACTTTCTCCGACGCATAGGATGGGCTGCATGCCTGCGGCGAGCACGGCGCGTACCTGATCGACGATGTTGGCATCGTCTTCCGGATGGTACTTGCGCCGTTCGGAATGCCCTACAATCACATACGAGCATCCCAGATGCGCGATCATATCGGCGGAAACATCTCCGGTAAATGCCCCCTGAGATGTGACCGAAACCGCTTGGGCGCCATAACGAATCTTCAGATTGTCGGATTCCACCAGCACCTGCACGCTGCGCAACGAAGTGAATGACGGCATCAGGGCGATTTCGCAACGTTTATGGTCGAAACGCATATCACGCAGCCTCCATACCAGCTGCTGTACGAAATACGTGGCCTCAAGATGATCGAAATTCATCTTCCAATTGCCTGCGACCAGTGGGATACGTTGTGGTGTCATGCGTTCGCTGTCCTTGAACTACGTGTTGAGCCGTGTGGAAAACAAGAGGTGCTCCCCCGTTGCGGAAACGGTGAGGGAGCACCTCTTCAGATGTTCATACGATCAGTCGAGCACCTTCAGACCCGGCAGTTCCTTGCCCTCAAGGAACTCGAGGGATGCGCCGCCACCGGTGGAGATGTGCGAGAAGCCGTCCTCCGGGAAGCCGAGGTTGCGCACTGCGGAAGCGGAATCGCCGCCACCGACGATGGTGAACGCACCTGCCGCGGTAGCGTCGACCAGGCCCTGGGCCACGGCCTCAGTGCCGGCCGCGAAGGCCTTGACCTCGAACACGCCCATCGGGCCGTTCCACACGACGGTCTTGGAATCAACGATCTTGTCGTGGAAGAGCTTCTGGGAATCCGGACCGATGTCCAGACCCATCTTGTCGGCCGGAATGGCTTCGGCAGAAACGACCTCCGGAGCGATGTCGTCATCGGACTTCGGGAAGCCCGGGTTCACGACGATGTCGGTCGGCAGCACGAGCTCGACGCCGTTCTTCTCGGCGCGCTCAATGTAGCCCTTGACGGTTTCGATCTGATCCTCTTCAAGCAGGGAAGTGCCGACCTCGAGGCCCTTGGCCTTGAGGAAGGTGTAGACCATGCCACCGCCGATGACCAGACGATCGGCCTTGTCGAGCAGGTTCTCGATCACGCCGAGCTTGTCGGAGACCTTGGAACCGCCGAGAACGACGGTCAGAGGACGCTCCGGGTTCACAGTGGCGCGGGACAGTGCCTTGACTTCCTTCTCGACCAGCAGGCCGGCTGCGGACGGCAGATCGGTGGCCACATCGTAGTTGGAGCCCTGTGCGCGGTGAACGACGCCGAAACCGTCGGAGACGAAGGCCTCGCCGAGGGCGGCGATCTTCTTGGCGTACTCGGAACGCACCTGAGGATCCTTGCTGGTCTCCTCCGGGTTGTAGCGCACGTTCTGCAGGAGGACGACGTCGCCGTCGTTCATTGCGGCGACCTTGGCCTGTGCGTCATCGCCGTAGGTGTCTTCGGCCAGCGGAACCTCGATACCGAGCAGCTCGCCCAGACGAGCCGCAACCGGAGCAAGGGACAGCTCCGGAACGACCTGGCCCTTCGGACGGCCGAGGTGAGCCATCAGAATAACCTTCGCGCCTTCTTCGCGCAGGGCCTGGATGGTCGGCAGAGCCGCCTTGATACGACCGTCATCGGTGATCGTGGTGCCGTCCAGCGGAACATTGAAATCAGCGCGAACCAGAACGCGCTTGCCCTTGAGATCTCCAAGATCCTTGAGTGTCTTCATGTATATCCTTTCCTAGCCGCTTGTGAGCGCGGAATGGCCATATTGCCACTTACGCATAATACAAGCTCAAACGAACAAAAACACCATGCCGTTCGAAAAACAGGCATGGTGTTTTGCATGAAGTTCCTGATTTCAGGCCGACTGACGACGTGCCTTCTCGGTTTTCTCCGCCAGCTGAAGCAGTCGACGGATACGACCGGCGATGGCGTCCTTAGTGATCGGAGGCTCCGCCATACGGCCAAGCTGTTCCAGAGACGCGTCGGCGTGGTCCAGACGAAGCTGGCCCGCGGACTTGAGGTTGTCCGGAACGTCATCTCCAAGGATTTCGAAGGCCTGACGGACCTTGTCGCACGCTTCCGCAGCGGCCTTCGCGCTACGACGCATGTTCGCATCATCGAAGTTGGCCAGACGGTTCGCCTTGCCGCGTGCCTCGCCATCGGATCGCTTCCCGGTCCACTCCCTCGCGGAATGGGGTGCACCCATAAGAATAAGCATACGTTCGATCGCATCCGGATCGCGCAGCGTCACACGTTCGGAACTCCGCAACTTTCGCGGCTTTGCCGTGATCCCCAGACGCCTGGCGGTGGAAACGAGTGCCAATGCGGCCTCATGATTCGGGCACACGACTTCGAGATAGCTCGCCTTGCCCGGGTCGGACAGGCGTCCGTTGGCCAGGAACGCGCCACGCCAAGCGGCCTTGATCTGCGCGATCTTGCCGTTGACGATGTCGCTCGGAAGACCCAGAACCATGTTCTTGGTGTAGCGGCTGTACAGGCCCGTCTGCAGTACAAGCGCCGCGCTGCCCTTCGGAACGCGAATCACATAACGCTGGACGGTGCCAGTCGGAGTCTGCCTAGAAACAGGGGTGAACGTGGTTTCGTGGCCGTACAGATTCTTGATGGTGTCCTGCAGCCACAAGGCGGCATCTTGGGAGTCAAGCTGAGCCTGCACGAGAATGTGGTGATCCACCGAGTGCAAACCATTACCGAATCGGATCATTGCGGTGGCCTGCGCCTTCTTGGCGATTGGCAACTCGTTGTCGATTGCGGCAAGCTCGCTTTTGACGTCATCCAGTAGAGCCAAGAGCCAACCTCCTACTTCCTGTTTCTTCCCTAAATTTCAGGCGAGTCGCGGGTTCAATCTCGCGTCGCCACGGCTTACTGTGATACAGAATATATTGGACAATCGCAATACGATTTCTCTATATCCGGAATCACTTTTCTCATAATACGGCTATTTTTCTGACGAGCGCCTGTCCAGCTCACGTGCGGAGACGGAAACGGAAAGGCCTCTGGCACGCAGTCGTTTGGCCAACGCATCGCTGACTGCCACGGAACGGTGCTGACCGCCCGTGCATCCAATCGCAATGGTCACGTAATGCTTGTCTTCCTGAGCGTATCCTTCGATGGCGATGGAAATCGCCTTCTCGTAGGCGTCAAGGAACTCCTCCGCGCCTTCGCTGGAAAGCACGTAATCACTGACGGCCTGGTCACGTCCTGTCAGGGCACGCAGCTGCGGCACCCAGAACGGGTTCGGCAGGAATCTCACGTCCGCCACGAAATCCGCGTCGATGGGGATGCCGTACTTGAATCCGAAACTGAACACGTGCACGGAAACGGTGGTGGGACCGGCTCCAACCATAGCCTCATACAGTTTGGTGGACAGTTGATGGATGCTCAGTTTGGACGTGTCTATGACGATATCGGCACGCTCCTTGAGGTTCTCCAGAAGATCGCGTTCCTCCAGAATGCCGTCGACCAGACGATTGCCCTGTTGCAGAGGATGCGGTCGACGCACGGATTCGTAACGCTTGATCAGCACC
Organism: bacterium; assembly: GCA_963595445.1. Classification (GTDB taxonomy): domain Bacteria; phylum Actinomycetota; class Actinomycetes; order Actinomycetales; family Bifidobacteriaceae; genus Bifidobacterium. The sequence goes on along the minus strand of CAVBHJ010000016.1, from coordinate 21,997 downwards.
TCGTCGCTGGCGTCAAGGAACAGAATGCGCGTTTTGACGCCAAGATCATCCAAGTGGCTGAGTACCGCGGAAAGATCGTCGAAATAATCGCGCGAACGTACATCGATGACGGCGGCGAGCTTGTGGATGCCGGAGCCTGCGGTCGTCATCATGTCGACCAAGGGCACCAGCAGCTTCGGCGGCATGTTGTCCACGACATACCATCCCATGTCTTCAACGCTGTCGGCGGCATGGGACCGCCCGGCACCGCTCATACCGGTGATGAGCAGCACTTCAAACCCCGCGGCTGGCGACGGAGCGCTCGTGTGGGTACCGTTCGCTTGCGTCATATCCTCCTGCTCCTCTTGCATCATAAGACCTCCTCAAGCGCCGCACGCATCGAACGTTCAAGTTTCTCGTTCAGATGCGAATCCTCTATGCCTAGGGGACCGTCGTCATACACTCCCGTCATCAGTTTCACCTGCGCCAGGGCTTGGTACAGCAGCATCTCCTCGCCTCCTATAGCGCCCCCTCCCCTGGCACGCCAGGCCTGCATGAGCTTGGTGGGGCGGGGATCGTACACCACGTCGAGGAGCGTGCCGCACACGTTTTCCACCTGCCCGAGCAGTTGCTCGGCCACTCCGTCCGCAGCCAGTCCAGGAATGGTATTGACCGCCACGTCGGCATGCGGCAGCACGCTCGCAGCCTGGTTCATGGAGACGAATTCGATGGAGTCCACTCCCAGATGCCTTTCGGCGAGCGGCCTGAGCTCCGGATTTTTACCGGGATTCCTTGCCACGACGGTCACATGGTCGACGGACATCTCAATGAAGGCCGCCAATGCGGATGTCGCCGTGTTGCCGTTGCCGATGATCACGGCATTGGAAGGGCGGACATCCTCCGATCGCAGACCGCGGACGTGATACGAATGGTCGAATGCGAGTTCGATGCCCTTCACATCAGTGTTGTATAGCCGGATGAGAGGGAGGGATTCGTCTCCGTTACGGCAGGTGCCGTTCCAGTCGAACACCACGGTATTGGCCACATGCAATTCTCCGGACCAAGTGTCGCTGGGGGTGCCATAGGGTTGGATGGTCTTCTTCAATGGCATGGTCAGGCTCAGACCGGCCCACCGTGTATCCAAAGTCTTCAGGAAGCCTTCAAGATCGCGCTCCCCGACTTCGTGCTTGCCGTAGAACCAGTCATCCAGAGCAAGGGCACGGTACGCCGCGTTGTGCAACGTCGGAGAAAGCGAATGCGCGATGGGTTTGCCGAGCACCGCGCAACGATGATTGTATTCTGCCATCATTCTCCCTAATTAGGATGTCCATCAACATGCTAGCAATGATGCCGTCAAATTGCCGTGGGCGAAAGCGAAACGTTCCACCTTTCGGAACGTACCACGGAAATGTCATCGCCGATTTCCATCGGACGGACCGGCTTGCGATCCATCGTGATGCAAGGCGTTGTATATCGATTCCGCCTTGGCCCGGCCGATGCCCTTGACCTGTTCGAAATCCTCGATCTTCGCATCCCGCATGGCACGTACCGAACCGAAATGGCTCAGCAGACGTTTCTGATACGCCTCTCCGACGCCGGGAATGTCGTCGAGAGCCGACCGCAGGGCGCCCTTGCGTCTGCTCTGGCGATGATAGGTGATGGCGAAGCGATGTGATTCGTCACGCACCCGCTGCAGCAGATACATGCCTTCGGATTGACGTTTGAGGATGATCGGATAGTCGTCATCCGGCACCCACACCTCTTCGAGGCGCTTGGCCAGTCCGCATACGGCCACATCGTCCACTCCGCAGTCGGAGAGGGCTCTTGCCGCGGCCATGACCTGCGGTTTTCCTCCATCGACGACCACAAGATTCGGCTTGTAGGCAAAATGCCTGCGATCCGTCGCTTGGCTTCCGGCATCCAGACTTTCCCCTGTATCTCCGGCGATGTTGCCATGCTGGAAACGTCTGGTCAGCATCTCGTAGAGTGCGCTCAGATCATCCAACGCCCCGTGGCCGTCCGTACCACGTATGGAGAAACGACGGTATTCGGATTTTTTGGCCACCGCATCCTCGAACACCACCATCGAGGCCACCTGAAACGCGCCTCCGACGGTATTGGAAATGTCGTAGCATTCGATGCGCAACGGGGACTGTTCAAGTCCAAGGGCCATCGCAATCTCGTTCATCGCGTCGGATCGTGCGCCCATATCGCTGATGCGGCTCATCTTGCTGCGTTGCAGCGCCTGTCTCGCATTCTCATCGGCACGATCCATGAGCTGTTTCTTATCTCCCCTGATGGGCACGTGAATGCTCACGGCCGCACCACGCAAACCGCTCAACCATTGCTCGAGATATTCATGGCGCGCCGGCAACACCGGCACCACCAGCTCACGTGGTATCGGGGTTATCGGAGCCAGCAGATCCACCCTGCCGGTTTGATTTTGACGTTCGTTGCGTTCCTTCGTGGCCTGTGCCCGAGATGCGGAGTCGATTGCCGTGACGCTTTGCGTGGAACCGATGGCATTTCGCCGTTCGGTGACCACGGTCGATTCGGATGATTCGAGAGCCTGGCTTCCTGCGGATTCCGAATATACCTGCGCGATGAGATCCGCCATGAGTTCCTCGTCACTGACGTCTTCCACACGTTCCACACTCCAGTTACGTTCCCCACGGATTGAACCGGATCTGACGAAGAACGCATGTACGGACGCTTCGAGTTCGTCCGATGCAAAGCCAAAAATGTCCGCGTCGATATCGGAGTCAAAGACCACGGCGTTCTGCTCCACAACGGTGCGCAGCATCTGAATCTGGTCGCGCAGGGCCGCGGCTTTTTCGAATTCGAGTTCGGCGCTCGCATCCTTCATATCACGGGTAAGCTGTGCCAGGTACGATTTGCCGATACGTCCGGTGAGCACTCCCACAAGCTGCTCGCACATCCTCCTATGCTGTTGCGCACCGACACGTCCCACGCATGGCGCGCAGCATTTGCCGATCGATGCCAGCAGGCAGGGACGACGGGTGAGTTCCGCCTTGTGGAAAACGTTTTGCGAACACGTGCGTACGGGGAAGGTCTTCAGCAAAGAGTCAAGGCTTTTCTTCAAATCCCATGATTTGGCATAGGGACCGAAATATCTGGTGTCGCGTCGTTTTCGACTGCGGGTGATCCATACCCTTGGAATGCGTTCACCGGATGAGACCGCCAGATACGGATAGGTTTTGTCGTCTCGAAACACCACGTTGAAGCGTGGGTCGAATTCCTTGATCCACGTGTATTCCAGCGTCAATGATTCCAATTCAGTACCAACCACGGTCCATTCCAGGCTGCGTGCGGTCAAGACCATGGTCCGGGTACGAGGATGCAACTGATTCAGGGGTTGGAAATAGTTGGCCAATCGGTTGCGTAGATTCTTGGCTTTCCCTACGTAAATGACCCTTCCCTCGGCATCGCGCCACTTGTAGACCCCAGGTCGTGCCGGAATGTCGGATGCTTTCGGGCGGAACAGGTCGCGGGAGTCGCCGAGCAGAGGCGCGCCGTTTCTGTTCACGCCTCTGTTGCCTGCTCCGTCCGACGTTTCCGCCATGTTCGTTCCGACGTTTTCCACGGACGAATCGTCTTGCCGTAATCGGTCTGCGGTTTTCCTCCAGACTTCCGGACTATGTCGTTCTATCACCATGATCACAGCATGCCTTTGAGGAATCTGCCCGTCCAGGACCGTTCACATTGAACGATCTGCTCAGGCGTGCCTTCGCAGACGACGGTTCCACCTCCGTCACCGCCCTCAGGTCCGAGGTCAATGATCCAGTCGGCGGATTTGACCACGTCAAGATTGTGCTCGATGACGATCACGGAGTTTCCTTTGTCCGCCAGACCATGCAGAACGAGCAGCAGCTTGCGTACGTCTTCGAAATGCAGTCCCGTAGTGGGTTCGTCGAGGATGTATACGGTTTTGCCGGTCGACCTGCGTTGCAGTTCCGTGGCGAGCTTCACTCGTTGTGACTCTCCTCCGGAAAGCGTCGGCGCAGGCTGGCCCAAACGGATATATCCCAAACCAACCTGCACGAGTGTGTCAAGATACCTTGAAATGGACGGATACGCTTTAAAGAAACGAGCAGCCTCCTCGATGGGCATATTCAGCACGTCCGCAACGGATTTCCCGTTGTATTTCACTTCCAAAGTCTCACGATTGTAACGTTGCCCATGGCATTCCTCGCAGTCCACGTACACGTCCGGGAGGAAGTTCATTTCGATTTTCAGCGTGCCATCGCCGTGGCAGGCCTCGCATCGGCCTCCTTTGACGTTGAAGGAGAAGCGTCCGGGACCGTAGCCGCGGACCTGCGCTTCCGGAGTTTTGGCGAATAACGTGCGTATCTTGTCCCAGACGCCGGTATACGTGGCCGGGTTGGAGCGCGGGGTGCGACCGATTGGGTTCTGGTCGACGTGGATCACCTTGTCGCACTGGTCCACGCCCTCCACACGGGTATGCTTGCCCGGTACGATTCTCGCGCCGTTGAGCTTGTCCGCGAGCACCGGGTACAGAATCTGGTTGACCAGCGTCGATTTGCCGGAACCGGACACGCCCGTCACACAGGTGAAGACGCCCAACGGAAAATCGACGGTCAGGTTTTTGAGGTTGTTTTCCCGTGCTCCGACCACGCGAAGCTGTTTCGTCTTATGCGCCTTGCGTCTGGTACGCGGCACCTCGATGCTTCTGCGTCCCGCGATGTAATCGCCGGTGACGGAACGCTGGGCGTCGATGAGTTTTCTTGCGGGGCCGGAGTAGATGACTTCACCGCCATGTTCTCCCGCTCCCGGGCCGATATCTATGATCCAGTCGGCTTGTTTGATCGTATCCTCGTCATGTTCGACGACGATTAAAGTGTTGCCGAGGTCTCGCAAATGGTGCAACGTGGCGATCAGTCGTTCGTTGTCGCGCTGATGCAGGCCGATGGACGGCTCGTCCAGCACATACATGACTCCGACCAGACCAGACCCGATCTGCGTGGCGAGACGGATGCGTTGGGCTTCGCCTCCGGATAATGTTTTGGCCGCTCTGGACAATGTCAGATAATTCAAGCCGACATCGTTGAGGAAACCGAGCCGGGCACGTATCTCCTTGAGGACCTCACCCGCGATCTGCGCCGTCGCGCCTTCCAGTCGTAATCCGTTGACCCATTCGAGGCTTTTCTCGGCGGGCATATCGCATACATCCGCGATGGATTCGTCTCCCACCGTGACGGCAAGCACTTCTGGACGCAGCCGGCGGCCATCGCATGCTTGGCAGGGCACCTCACGCATATACGACTCGTAGTACTGCTTCATCTGATCGGAGTCCGTCTCATCATGACGTCGCATCAGCGTACGCACCACGCCTTCGAAGCCGGTCGAATATTCACGCATGCGCCCCCAACGGTTGCGGTACGAGACCTGAACCTTGAAATCACGCCCATACATGATGGCATGGCGTACTTCTTCAGAAAGTTCCTCCCAAGGGGTATCGAGGTCGAATCCCATCTCGTCCCCGAGCCCTTCAAGCACATGACGGTAGTAATCGCCTGTGCCCTTGGTCAGGCCCCATGGTTCGATGGCACCCTCATTCAGGGTCCTGCCCGGATCGGGAATGACCAGTTCGGGATCGATCTCCAACTTGTATCCAATACCGGTGCATACGGGGCATGCACCGTATGGGGCGTTGAAGGAGAACGTGCGCGGCTCTATCTCATCGAGTTCGAGCTGATGCCCGTTCGGGCAGGCACGCTTCTCGGAAAAAGGCTGACGGCGGTCACGATCCTTTTCATCAAGATCCACGAAATCGGCGACCATCACACCTTTGGAAAGCTTCAACGCAGTTTCGACGGAATCCGTCAGACGCTGGCGTATGCCTTCCTTGACCACCAAACGATCCACGACCACTTCGATGGTGTGCTTCTTCTGCTTGGTGAGTTTGATGTCGTCCGACAACTGCCGCATCTCGCCGTCTATCAAAGCGCGGGCGTATCCATCCGAACGCAGCAGCTCAAGCAGGTCCTCGAATTCTCCCTTGCGTCCGCGCACGACGGGAGCGAGAATCTGGAATCGGGTACGTTCCGGATAGTCCAGTAGCGCGTCGACCATCTGCTGCGGGGTCTGGGCGCTGACCGGCGCCCCGCATTCCGGACAGTGCGGCACACCGGTACGGGCGAACAGAAGTCGCAGATAGTCATAGATTTCGGTGATCGTGCCGACCGTGGATCGCGGGTTGCGATTCGTGGTCTTCTGATCGATCGATACGGCAGGACTCAACCCTTCGATGAAGTCCACGTCGGGCTTGTCCATCTGTCCGAGGAACTGACGTGCGTATGCCGACAGGGATTCGACGTACCTGCGTTGGCCTTCCGCGAAAAGCGTGTCGAACGCCAGGGACGATTTGCCCGAACCGGAAAGACCTGTGAACACCACCATACGGTTACGGGGAATCTCAAGATCGACATTCTTGAGATTATGTTCCCGGGCTCCCTGAATGACGATCTTGAGATCGTTCGGCAGGTGCTTCAGATCAGCCACGAGCGAACCGTTCCGCGATTGCATCGGAGCTTTCTTGATCTCCCTGGCAAGAAACGCGTCACTGGTCATGAAGCGTTCCACCACGACTTCGTTTTTCACTGCGCGGGTACGTTTTGCAGGCACGTCAATCCTCCACTCACGGTTTTGCGGGTACCGCTTCTAAGAGTATCGCATCTCCGCACCATCTTAGAACACCTGTTCGATAAATGCTCTGTTTCGGAATCATCGCCCGCCGGGACCGTAAGCCTCGTCATTGGATCCGTCGAACAGCTGCGATTCCTGACGAATGTTGTCTTCGTTGGTGACCTCCTGAAGGAACGAACGACTTGTTGCGGAATCCTTATACGCCACATACGCCTTCGTCGATACATCCAGAATTTCGGCGGTCTTGCTTTCCGGGGCGGAAACGATGACCTGGAAGCCCAGACGGGGCAGCACATTGAGCGCACGTTGCGTATACCGACCGTCGGCCTTGATGAGGGCTTCGTCCAGGAACAACGTCGTATAGGTCGGACTGCCGGTCACATCGCCCCCAAGCAGATAGATGAGCGCCGCCCCGTAGATGAACGACGTGAGTTCCTGCAGGGCTCCGCCCGACTTGCCACCGGTGGAGCTGATACGCTCGTTGCGACCATCGTCATGATGAACGATGGCGTAGAACGTGCTGCGCGCCCGCGAGTCAAGATTCCGCGCCCCGTAGCTCTTGACTCCATTGACATCCCGCACCTGTTCGAGTTCCTGACGGACGCGTTCGACGAACGTGGCACAGGACGCGAAGACCGCGCGGGCGGCATCATGGTCATCCCTATTGCACGACGACCATTCCTCAAGCTTGCGTATAACCGCCTTCAACGATGACGCAAACGCCCGTTCGACCGGTCGGAACTGAACATCGATGGACAATCTCCCCTCCCGCGGACCGAATTTCTGCCCGGCAAGCATGGCGTTGATGCGTTCAAGCTGGTCCTTGACGCCCTCCTGATCGGTTTTGAGCGCACGATTGAGCTGCAGGAAGTTCTTAGTGAGCTTGTCAAGACTGTTGACATACTCCTCATCGGTGGCCTCACGGGTAACGAGCATACTCAGGCTCCGCAGCTCTTCGACATAGAACCTATAATCGTCAACTTTACTGGTCACAGAGTCATCGTCGGGAGCATATGTCTCCAAATAAGAAGCCATGTCCTGCTCCACGGCGGAACGCAACTCATCACCTCTCCCACGCAAGGATTCAATCCGCTCCACCACGGTACGCGCCACAGCGTCCCTGATACGGTCGCCGAACGATTTCGCCCCACCCTCACCTTGCCGGGCGACAATGAGCTTGGGACGATCCTCCGCATGAATCACTCCGCCAAAGCAGCTTTCATACGCATCGGAAAACATGTTCGACATGTCACCTGTCAGCGCGCCATCGTCGAAATCAGCATCGTCATGAGCGTCCAGCCACAATCGTTCGGCCGCAATCACATCACGAATCGACCCCACCTCATCCTTGGCGCGGTAGAACCGGGAATTCACCTCATCAAGACGTTCGTCAATCCGCTCAAGCCGCTCGGAAAGCTCAGACCGTTCCGGATCGTTCTCAGCCTGTTCAAGCTTCCGTTCCAGATTCTCCACAAGCATCCGCGCACCGGACTCGTCAATCCCGCCCCACTCAACATGGGCGATAAGTTCCGCAAGAGCCTTCTCCTCACGCAACAAGTCGATGCTTTTGCGCGTCAAATCATACCGTCGTTCCACATCCGACAACTCGGCACGCATCTCATCGAGCTGTTTTTTCGACTCCGACAGATAATCCTCATCCACGAAACCGATAATCGAACTCATGCCCTTGGACCCATGGAACCCCTGCGCGCCGGACTTAATCTGGCCGTCCATCTGCACTTGACGGCGCTCGCGGTCATTATCATCGATACACTGCACGCACAACGCATCCAAACGTTCCGACGCCGCCTGCCGCTTCACCCATCCAACGAACGGCGAATCCTCACGATATTGCATCTTCGACGACATACAACCATCGTTGACGGAACAATCGTAATCCTTGTCCACATCCACGAACCGCCATGTACGACGGACCATCACGGACGGATCGATGGCACTGACCTTCTCGGCGAAACCGTGCTCATGACGCCTATCAACAAGAATGGTCTGAGCGATCGACGCATACGCAACATTCATCGCGGTACGCCAGCACTCCTCACCCCGCCGCACATCCATAAGCTCAGCCACATACGGAAGCTCCAGAACATCCAGCCCAACCGCCTGCGCAATCAACGCACGCGACTCATCCATAGACTGGGTGATGCGAGTCCTCCAGCTACGCTTACGCTCAAAATCGCGGCGCAACTGATCACATTCACGACCAATCACGGCGCGCTCGCCGATGATGGCGTCACGTTTGGATTCCAGTTCCCCCATACGCTCGTCGAACGTCTTCACGGATTGCGCCAGAGCATCCTTTTTCGCGTTCCATGAAGCCTCATCGACAGGCATAGGCCCTTCGACCTTTTCGAATTTTTCCGCAATGCGCTGACGTTGCGCACGAATATCCCGTATGTTCTGACGGGCGTGTTCCAAATCGTCGGACAATCGTTGCACAGTTCCGCCGTCAATGCCTTTGATGCGGTCGTTGATGGTTTCACGCTGCCTGTTCAGATCGGCGATCAGAGACTGGGCTTCCCGCAGATTCCGCTCCTGCTTGTCAAGCGCACGCTCGGCCGCGGGAAGTCCCGCACGCACTTCGCTGGTCATACGTGAAAAAGTCCATGCCGCGAGAGTTTCTGACCCTTGTTCGCTGTTTGGATCCAACGCTTCGTACTCACGCAGATGAGTCATGTGTTCGCGGTATGCATCGTACTTCGTCTGGATACTTTGCAGTTTCTCGACACGACGCGCCTTACTTTCCATACTATGGAAATTTTCGTTGAAACGGTCGTAGTCGGCAACGGTATCCTGTGCGAGCCTCAGCGCTTCGGGAACATTGAGCACACCCTGCTTGAAGATGTCGTCGAGGCTTGACGGCGCGTCCGCGGATTGGATTTTATGCAGCAGCCGGCACGCTTCGGCGCTCAGCCCCATCTCATGCCAGATATATGCATGGAACGCGCTGGCATTGGGGAAGACGCTGCATTCCGGATATGTTTTTTTGAACATGTTGGCGGTGAAGGGCGTATCACGATATTGGTCCATGGCGCGGGGATCGATTTTCCTATCCCATGCGACATACCGTCGACGCACCTCGTCTTTGCCATCGCCGGCGGACAGGTACAGGAATTTGGCGCAGGACAGCGTACCTCCGCCGGTGTGGTTCACGTAGGTATCAACGATGGCTCCCCATACGGATTGCGGCGCACCATCAGAATCATGGCCACGCAAAAAAACGGGCCTTTCGCCGTTCTCACTGTCTCCCACGCCGATCATGCCACGCAGATACGTATAGTCGTTGCGTTCGGAGCGTCCCGAATTGGATGCTTTGTTGTATGGAGTTCCACTGGGGTACAGCAGGGAGATCTGTGCATCGACGAGAGTGGATTTACCCGATTCGCTCGCCCCTGCCAAAAGGGTTACCGGCGCATGCGCGTCGATGGACGGCTTGAATTCCTGATACCCGTCATAGGAACCCCAGTTGACGAGCTGCCGACTTTCCAGCATCCAACGGTCGGCCACGATTTTCATGTCGTCTTCCATCCTCATCGTCCCTCTCCATCAATCGTCTCATCTTCTTCGAACGTGGAATCGTCCGCAACGCTTGCGTCCATGCCAAGCCATTCATCGGCAAGATTATGGTCGAGCACGATGGGAACCAAGGGTGTGATGCATAGCATCTCATCGTCGTCAGTCGCGTCAAGATATCCGTAGGTGACCATACGGGATATGGCGGCGGAGATTTTTTTGGATGTGCCTTCCTCATCGTTTCCGCCGGCGAGATAACCCGCTCCCGTGGTAAGTGCGGCGCGTATTTCGTCCCGTCCGACCTGCCAATCCGACACGGGTGTTTTCTGATTCTCGTATTCAAGCACGCGGATGCGAAGGAACGCCAGCATGGCGGCGTCCTCGCGACTGAGGCTGGCACGGGTTTTCAACGAACGAATATCGACTTCCTCGCTATTGACGGGAGCCGCGTACATGACGTGATATTTCTCGTTCGTCACCAGACGAAGCATGTCGTTGCTCAAAGAACGTTCGACCGCCTCAATGTTGTCTTTGACGAGATCGAACAGTTCCCCTTCGATATAACGTTCCCTTTTCAAGGCTATTGCCGCCATACGGGCATCGGCGCTCATATCTCCTTTGTCTCCGTCGAAGAGCGCCGTCTGTTCGGCAGGAGGGAACATCCGTTCGTCTTCCATGCCTTCAATGTTTCCCATGATATCGTCCATCATCTGCTTCAGCCTTCCTCAATAATGCCGTCGAGCACCTGCAATGTGGCGAATAGCGGTTTCGTACGCCACGTTCTGACAGTTCCATCAAGCGCGACGCAATGCCAGAGCGCGTATCGCTGGCCTTCTTCCGCACGCAGGACGCCAAGGAAGCCTATGATCTCGCTTTCCCGGCGTTCATGCTCCGGCAGCTGGTTGAAACTCCGCGCAAAGTCCACTTGTGTTCCGTCATCCGTCATGACGGGGTTTTGCCGGATCAGGCCGATCATGCGTCGAACGCGCGGGCCACCCACCTCGATTATGGATTGAAGATTAGGTCGATCTGCTGGCGGCACACTGTCCTTCAGCACCGCGGTCGAGCTTCGGATCATGGCTTTCGCCGGTTTGGTCGGCAGAACCGCGATTCGGGATAATCCGGTACCGGTGTCGTATGGCCGGTCGGACGCGTTCGGATTCGATCTGACTTCGTCACTGGTTTTCGCGAACAATCGGTTCAATGTGGCCAGCATGGTGCGGTATCGAGTGTCGGTTTGTTGACGGACCAGACGGCTGACGGCCTCGTCTGAAGCTCTCGTCTGTCTGCGTACGTCCTCGATTCCTTCGTAGATTCGCTCAAGTTCGGAACGAACCTGAGCAAGCAGCTCCCCCGGTTCGCCGTCCAGGTACGGATTTTTCGCGATGTCTCGCACCGCATCGTCGATTTGCTGTCTTCCCTCATCGGTGACGATGACCTGAAAGGCATCCTCGAAACGTCTTCCGCTGTCTGATTCGCGAAACGACTTACGGTATTCGCCGTGGTAGGCGGATAGAATGTCTTCCACACTCATGGCGCCCGCCTGCATACGTCGTCGGAGGGCGTCGCCATTGTCTCGTTCCGCAAGCGCCAGTTCACGCAAATCGATTGGCACGCCACGAAGGGTGTTGTGAATGACATTGATGATGTCACCGACCTGTTCGGATGTCAGCTTTTCGACGGTTTCGCTGTGTTCGAGTTCCTCGATCTCCCGTTGGCGTTCGACGATGTCCTTTTTGAGCAGCTCGATGCGTTCACGCGGATTTACGGTCAGCTGCATTCTCGCATGTTCGATTTCCATGATGATGCTGTTGGCCTGCGCTCCGGACAACGCCTGCGTGGTGTCTTCCAGACGATGCAATGCCTCGATCGCACGATGCGCCCGCGCTGTCAGACGATATAGATATCGGTGTGATGCGACGTCCAACGAATTGGCGAGCCAAGCGTAATCGTCATCGCCTTCACGGGACAATTCCAGCAGAATCGCATGCGCAGCCTGCCTGACCGTCTGATCGTCCTTGAGCGTATAATCCCCGGTTTCGATCAATCGCGACAGACTTCGGGCGAATCGATCTTCCAGCGTATCTCGCGGCAGTTCACCGGTGAGCGGATCGAACGAAGAGCGCAGCAAGGCTACATAGAGCATCGAATTGCCTCGTAACAGAAGCCGCAGCACACCGGTCTCGTAGACCGGCCGGAGCCGTTCCATCTCCCGTCTCACATCCGCCAATGGCAAGCCGCCTTTCTTTTGTGTTGCAATGTCGGACAATCCAAGCGTCCATTGTATGCGAGGGTTCGCGCACGCCGTGGATTATTCAAGAAAGAGCGATTACAGGCTTCTAACGCGGTGTGGGGCGGTTCCCCTATAGGGATCCGCCCCACACCGCGTTCCAGGAACTGGTCGGATGCGCCTACTCGAGGGCCTCGCCCTTTTTGTCTGGCACGAAGAACATGGCGATGAAGGCGACCGCATAAATCAGCGAAATGGTACCGATGGCAAATCCGAAACCATGACCGGTGGCGATGGCTGCGATGACGACCGGTCCGAAGCCGCCGCCGATGAAACGTCCGGTGTTGTACAGCGCGGTTTGCGCGGTTGCTCGCAGTTCCGTCGGGAACAGTTCGGAAATCAATGCACCGTAGCCGCCGATCATACCGTTGGCGAACATGCCCATGAAGAAGCCGCCGATCAGCAGAGCGGTCGGATCCTTGAGCTGGCTGTAGACGATGACCATGGCGGCCGCGCCGATCTGGAAAGTCCAGAATGCCGGACGGCGACCCAGATGATCGGCGAGGAAACCGAATACGGAGATGCCGAGCATCATTCCCAGCACGGTAACCGCGGTCCACAGTCCTGTGGATGTCAGGCTCAGTTTGAGCTCAGTGTTCAGGTAGCTTGGCAGCCAGGTCATAATGCCGAAGTAGCCGGCGTTCTGCACGGTGCACAGCACGATGATGGCGATGGAATACCTGACCCTCTGTGGAGTGGAGAACAATTCCCGCAGAGAACCATGCTTCTTGGCGTTTTCGCGATGCTTGAGATAAATCGGCGGTTCGGGAACGAACATACGGATGAAAATCGCGACAATCGCCGGAACGATGCCTATCGCGAACAAGCCTCGCCATCCGAACGATGTGATGATGGGTGCGGACAGAAGAGATGCGAGCAGCACGCCGACCTGGAAGCCCAAACCAACCCCGGAAGTCGCGCGCGCACGACGTTCGGGTGAGGACGCTTCGGCTGCGATGGCCATACCTATGCCGAACTCCGCGCCGATGCCAACGCCTGCAAGGAAACGGAACAACGCCATGGTAAAGAAATTCGGAGCGAACGCCGATGCCAGCGTGAACACTCCGAAAAACACCACGGAATAGGTCAGCACGCGAATACGGCCGTACTTATCGGCCATACGGCCGAACACCAGACCTCCAAGGAATGCGCCAGCCAAGGTGATGGTCGTCAATGTGCTGGCGGTGGTTTTATCAACGTCGAAACTGGCCATGATGCCAGACATCGCAAAACCAAGGATCATCAAGTCAAGACCGTCAAGCGCATGGCCCACAGCTGACGAAAACACGGCAAGGCCGGCGTAGTGCTTCATATCACTGGCCTTGTCTTTACTTTCTTTTTCTGACATGAACAAAATACTTCCCTCTTGCTCAATTTGGGTAAATCTCATTAAGAATAAGGCAAGGGGACGCCACTGTCCGCAATCATGAAAACGTGAAGGAGCGATGATGCAAAAAACGTTCCGCATCATCGTTTAAAAATGCGGAACGTTGTCATTGTAGAATGCGATGTCCTGAAATCACCCGACACTCATATTTTTAAGTTGCGCGGCATACTCCTCAACGAGCTTGCTGTCTCGCTCCGTCCAAACATGGCTTGCCGAATCATCCGGCACAAAATCAACATTCTCATTCATATTATGAACCTCCATACTCGCGGCCCAGCGTCGTTGCCAGACGCGCGACAAAGTTCAGTGTCGTCCGCCATATCGGTTTTTTCAAGAGAACGCTCACATAGTGGTCAAATAAAGGAAAACCATGGAAAAGTCCGCGCGGCTTAGCTTCCGAACACCGACCCTGGCCTTTATTATTGAGTTGTCGAATCTCAACGAAGGCAAAGGAGCGAATATGGGCGACGAACAAACCAACATGACGGAACCGATCGAACTTGGATACATCGAGAATCTTGAAGACATGATCAGCGTGCAGGAAGGTTCCACCGTCTCCCGTACGGTAATGCAGCAACAAGGCGGCAACGTCGTACTGTTCTCATTCGACGCAGGTGAGGAACTCAGCGAGCACACCGCAGCCATGCCGGTGTTCGTGCAGACGCTGAAAGGTCGCCTCAAGGTGACAGGCAACGGCAAAACGGTGGATCTGGTCCCGGGAGGACTGGCGTATTTCCCCACACGAATCCCACATGCGGTCTACGCTGAGGAACCATCCATCATGATGCTGACCATGATCACACCGGCAAGGAACAATATCGGAGACTAATTCGGATTGAAATAACAAAAGAGCCCCAAATAACTTGGGGCTCTTTTACTTTCTGGAGCGGACAACGGGACTCGAACCCGCGGTCTCAACCTTGGCAAGGTTGCGCTTTACCAACTAAGCTATGTCCGCATGTGCATCCACCGTGGTGGGCAACGAGTTGAAAATATACATGCGTTATCCAGCTCACGCAAATCACGGCGTGTCGCGACATTGACATCGACGTTGGGTCGCGGATTCTGTCGAGACTGGTGCTTACGTTCGTCTCTGACCGCGCTCGCGGAACCATATGCATTTTTCATCCATCGAATCGCATGGATGCGTGAGCATGCCCTCATTCAGCACATGATGAGGTTTTTGAAGATTAGTGAGGAAGGAATGAAATGAACCATCTGTTGCGCCGATACCTGTACTTCGTCCTGGGAGTGGTAATCAATTCCTTCGCCATCGTGCTCATCACCAAAGGCAATATGGGAACCTCCCAAATCTCCAGCATCCCCTATGTGCTCAGCCTGAACTACCCGTTGAGTTTCGGCATGGCCACGTTCGTTTTCAATCTGCTGTTCATCGCTCTGCAGATTGCGCTGCTGCGTAGCGCCTTCCGGATCGTTCAACTGCTTCAGATTGTGGTCAATCTGGTGTTCAGCCTCATGATCGACGTGAGCATGAGCCTGCTGGACTTTCTGAATCCGACCGCTTTGTGGGAGAGGCTGCTTTGCGTGGCCGTCGGCTGCGTGGTTCTGGCATTCGGCATTGTGGTGGAGGTCTCCCCCAACGTACTCATGGTTCCCGGCGAAGGCGCCGTGCACGCATTATCAACCGTCACCAAGGCGAAACTCGGCACCACGAAGATCATCTTCGACATGACGCTGATTGTCATTGCCGTGGCGCTCTCCTTCCTGTTTTTCGGAGGATTGCGTGGCGTGGGGCTCGGAACGGTCGTGTCCGCTCTGTGCGTCGGATCCATCATCAATTGCATCAACCATTGGTTCAAGTTCCCGGCCCGTATCCGCTCGCTTGCCCTGGTCACCGACCGCAATCGCTAGCCTGGCCATCGAGCCAAACGGTTACGGGTGTTAGCTATGATGTTCGATTGGTATTTGAAGAAAGCATGAAAGTATAGAGGTAAGAGATATGGCAATTGAAGCGCAAGAGCTTGAGATCCAGATCGGCGCGCGCACGTTGCTGCATCCCACGAACTTCCACGTTGCCAAGGGCGACAAAATCGGTCTGGTCGGACGGAACGGTGCTGGCAAGACCACCCTCACCCGCGTGATTACCGGCGATATGCTGCCCACTGCCGGCAAGGTGCGGGTTTCCGGCAAGCTCGGCTACCTGCCACAGGATACGCATGCCGCTGATCCCGAACAGAGCGCGCTTGACCGTATGATGAGCGCACGAGACATCGCGTCCATCATCAACCGTATCCGCAAGGCCGAAAAGGATATGACGAACCCTGATCCCGATATCATGACCAAGGCCATGAACCGGTACGACAAGGCCATGCAGGATTTTGAAAAGGCCGGCGGATATGCGGCTCAGTCCGAAGCGACCGCGATGGCGGCGAGCCTGGGTCTGCCTCAAGAGGTAATGGGCCAGCAGTTGGGAACCCTGTCCGGCGGTCAAAGACGCCGTATCGAACTGGCAAGAATCCTGTTCTCCGACGCCGATACGTTGATTCTCGACGAACCGACCAACCACTTGGATGCCGATTCCATCGAATGGCTACGCGGGTATCTGAAGAAGTACGAAGGTGGATTCCTGGTCATCTCCCACTCCACCGAACTGCTTGACGAAGTGGTGAACAAGGTTTGGCATCTGGACGCCCAGCTCGGTCAGATCGACATGTATTCACTTGGCTGGAAAGCGTATCTGCATCAGCGTGTGGTCGACGAGGAACGCCGCCGCCGAGAACGCGAGGTGGCCGAAAAGAAGGCCGAACGTCTGATGCAGCAGGGCATCCGACTGCATGCGAAGGCAACCAAGGCCGTGGCCGCGCAGAACATGATGCGGCGCGCCGAAAAATTGCTGGAGAACACATCCGAGGCACAGAAGCAGGAGAAGGTGGCCGACATCCGATTCCCCGAACCGGCTCCATGCGGACGCACTCCAATTATGGCCAAAGACGTTTCCAAGGCATACGGTTCGAACATCGTGTTCGCCGGCGTGAACCTTGCGATCGACAAGGGTTCTCGCGTGGTGATTCTGGGCTATAACGGCGCCGGCAAGACCACCACCCTGCGTCTCCTTGCGCATCTGGAGGACCCCGACACCGGTTCCGTCGAATATGGTCACGGATGCAAGATCGGTTATTTCGCGCAGGAGCATGACACGTTGGATTTGGAATCCACCGTGTTGGAGAATCTGATTCATGTGGCACCGGAGTTGAATGACACCCAGGCGCGTTCCATTCTGGGTTCGTTCCTGTTCTCCGGAGACGATGCCCTCAAGCCGGCGCGGGTGCTGTCCGGCGGCGAGAAGACCCGTCTGGCATTGGCCACTCTGGTGACTTCACGCGCGAACGTGTTGCTGCTTGACGAGCCCACCAACAATCTCGATCCGGCTTCCAGGGATGAGATTCTCAAAGCCATCGCCAAATACGAGGGCGCCATCGTGCTGGTCACACATGATGAGGGCGCGGTGCAGGCCCTTAATCCGGAACGCGTGCTGCTTATGCCCGACGGCGATGAGGATCTGTGGAACGACTCCTATCTGGAGCTGGTTGCCGAAGAGTGACGTTTCCTGAACGTGGGGCTTCGACCATGCTGCTGCGGCATGGTCGAAGCCCCACACATTTATGCAAGTCCTACGTTACGTAAACGGTGTCTCGTATATTGGTGCGTGCTCCTCTTTCTTTGGGACGCCGAGTAATCTCTTCTAGGTATTCAGCACGTTTGAACGAGGAGGATTTCAAATGGCCTATTCCCATAACGCTCCGTTCCATGCGGATGTGGTCGGCTCCTATCTGCGTCCTGCAGAGCTCAAAGCCGCCCGCGCGGACTTTGCCGCAGGAAAGATCGACGCCGACGCCCTTAAGTCCGTTGAAGACAAAGCCATCACCGAACTGGTGGCCAAGCAGAAGGCCGCAGGACTTCATGTGATCACTGACGGCGAGTTCCGTCGTTCCTACTGGCACCTTGATTTCATGTGGGGCCTCAACGGAGTGACGAAGGGCACCAATCCGGTTGCCGTGCATGGCTCCGACGGATCCGAAGTAAGCGAGACCGCTGCCGTTTGTGGTGAAATCTCCGGAGAGAACCACCCGTTCGTTGAGCACTTCAAGTTCGTCAAGCAGTTCGAAGATGACAACACCGTGGCGAAGATCACCGTGCCGTCCCCTGCGCAGACCCTGTTCCTGCTGCAGGCCGGCGCAGCCGAGGACTTCACCAACCCGTATCAGAGCGACGACGAGCTTGCCGATGCTCTGGTCAAGGCGTATGCTCAGGTCGCTCAGGATCTGTTCGATGCCGGATGCCGCAATCTCCAGCTTGACGACTGCACATGGGGCATGCTCGTTTCCGAGGCTTTCAAAGACAGCGTGTTTGGTCGCGACCCGAAGGAAGTTCAGCGCCAGTACGCCTCCATCAATAACGCCGTAATCGACGCCGCTCCTGAAGGCATGGTGGTCAACACCCACATCTGCCGTGGCAACTACCAGTCCCAGTGGTTTGCGTCCGGTGGTTATGCACAGGTTGCCGACATACTGTTCGGCGAGGAACACCCAACCGCCTACTATCTTGAGTTCGACGACGACCGTTCCGGCGATTTCGAACCGCTCGCCAAGGTATCGGGGAACAAGAAGGTGGTGCTTGGTCTGATCACATCCAAGAAGCCCGATCTTGAAGATCCGGAGACCATCAAGGCTCGCATTCAGGAAGCGGCCCAGTATATTCCGCTTGACCGTCTGTGCCTTTCCACCCAGTGTGGTTTCGCTTCCACCGAGGAGGGAAACAGGCTCACCGAAGACCAGCAGTGGGCCAAGATCGCACTCGTGCAGTCCGTAGCCAAGGACGTATGGGGCGAGTAATCCATTACTCCACCTATGAAAATGGCGTGTAGCCCATTCAACTAATCGCAATGGCCCGTATGAAACCATGGTTTCATACGGGCCATTGCGATCTAACGTCCATACAAGATTTACCCCATGCTTGAACGTCACCGTGAAATCATTGATCAGCGGCTTCGTTGATGCAACGAAGCGCGTTCAACGTGCGAGGATAGCCGATATACGGCATACACTGAGAGATTACCGCAATCAGGAACGACTTCTCGTTGCCCACGGCAATGTTCGCCCTGGCATGGGAAGTCAGTTGGGCTTCGCAACCTCCCTGCGAGGCAAGGAAGCACAGTGTGATCATCTCACGTTCACGAGTGGTGAGACCCGAACGTGTGTAGTAATCGCCGAAACAGTTGCATGCCAGCCATTTGTTGATATGTCTGGTTTCCTCCGGGCCGGACTGGGCGAACCCGCGCATGCCCTCGCCGAAAATCTCAATCTGCTTGGATTCACCTTCCTGAGCCCGGGTATCGGCGGTGACCGTGCCCTGCGGTTCGAGAGGGAGCCGAACGTTTCGCACGCCGAGGAAGGCGTTCACCTTTTTCAGAAATGGCAGTACCCGGCCGAATCCGCAATATGCATTCGCCTGATACAGCATTTCCTTGATGGCCACGGAGGTCAGTCCAGTCTCGTAGGCCACGGGCAGCAGCATCTCGAAGGCGTCCAGTCCCTGGCACCCGACCAATGCGGCAAGAATGGCGAGGGATCTGGTTTTGTCGTCCAGATCAGGGTGGTTGGCCCCAGGTTCGTTCACTACTTCGTCATAGGCGAAGTTTGAGAACAGATTGACGAATTCCGGATCCGTCTGCGACAACGTTCGGTCGTTGTTCCAGAAGGCATTCATTTTCTTGTGCAATTCCTCGAACATGACTCCCTTTCTTTGGCTTTCGATGTGCCAGGCAACCATCTATACGATTCGTTTCCCTTTAGGAAACACGTCGATCACACTTCGCTGACCCGCAGAAGGGATTTGACGGTTCGGCGCTCATCCATGGCCGCATACGCTTCCTGAATGTCATCAAGCGCGTATTCACTGGTATAGACGATGCCGGGGTTGATGGTTCCGTCAAGCACTTCCTTAAGCAGACGCTGCATATCGTAGGTGCGTACCGGAGCGGGGCCACCGCGCAGTCCCACGTTACGGAAGAAGAGTCCTGGAATATCGGCTTCGACGCCATGCGGAAGTCCGACCCTACCGACAACGGCGCCGGCGCGGGCCACTTTCATGGCCGTGTCGTTCGACAATGCGGATCCCACACATTCAAGGACTGCGTCGGCTCCGTAACCGTCGGTCAACTCCAGAACCTTGGCCACGGCTTCATCACCACGTTCCTCCACAAAGTCGGTCGCGCCGAATTCGCGGGCGATCTTCTGACGGTCGGCATGACGGCTCATGGAGATGATGCGGGATGCGCCCATGAGTTTGGCGGACAGCACCGCACACAGACCGACCGCGCCGTCGCCGAACACCACGGCCGTGTCTCCCGGCTTGACCTCGGCTGAGGCCGCCGCATGATATCCGGTCGACATCACATCGGACAAGGTCAGCAAGGATGCGAGCATGGCATCGGAAAAATCCTTTGCATCGCCGGGAACGACCACCAGGGTTCCGTTGGCTTCCGGCACACGCAGGTACTCCGCTTGGCATCCCATGCCGTCGCCATCTCCGAAATATCCTCCATGAGGGCAGCTGGATTCAAAACCCGCCTTACAGACGGGGCATTTTCCACAGCTGAACGGGAACGGTACGATTACGAAATCGCCTGGTTTGGCTGCTGTCACGTCATTACCGACGGTTTCAACAACACCGATGGCTTCATGACCGGTCTGCCCGTCCACGGTATGGCCGCCGTCGCGGTAGAACCACAAGTCGGAACCGCATACGCAGGCGCGCACCACACGTATGATCGCGTCCGAATCATCCGTGATGGACGGCTTTGGACGTTCCTCGCAGGCCATCTGTCCTATTCCCTTGTAAATCGCGGCTTTCATCATTGGCTCCTTTGATTGCGATTTCTGGTTTGTATTGGCTGAACACGCCGCCCGTATGATGTCTGACGATGCTTCACAGCTTGCTTTCCACTGCAACATGCTGTTTTCTGACACTGTCGATGAGGTCCCTGTTGTCTTCGATCAACTGGGCGGCCTCATCTTCACGCCCTTCGGCGACGGCGCGCCAGTAGAGCGATTTCAGAGACACATATGCCTGTTGGATGCGTAGAGACTCCATTTTGGCCGCGAGCCGAAGCGCTTGCTTGTCGAGCAGCTCCATCTGCCTACGCGCGCCATCGGCACCGTCAAAACGGTTTTTGAGGTATTCTCGCATGGACTCCAATGGCATGCCGGTCGCCGCCAGACATGAGATGATGGTCAACGATTCGATGTCGCGATCGCAATAGGCACGATGCCCCGAGCTTGGATCTCGCGCAATCGGGTCGATAATTCCGATTTTCTCGTAGTAACGGAGCGTGGACTCCGGCAATCCGGAAAGCATTGACGCTTCCCGGATCGTATGCCATGTGGTTGTTGCGGTGTTCATGCTTCGAACTGTAAAAACTTAAAGTACTTTAAGTCTATACGTCTGGCGTGTCGCGTCGGTCAGCGATTGAACACATAACGGTCGAGACGTTCGAACGCCTCCCGAACACGGGTGAACGGCAAGGCGAGATTCATGCGAATCGCATACGGTCGTTTGAACATGGCACCGTCCTGCCAGTCCACGCCGACGTCCCATCCACGCCTCTCCAACTCCTCCAACGACACGTCGTGGTCCATGCACCACTGCGAACAGTCTAGGAACAACATGTATGTGCCCTGCGGTTTGGAACATGAAACGCCGTCGAAATGCGAGGCGATGTAATCGCACGCGTAGTCGACGTTACCGCTCAGCACGTCGCGGAGCTCATCAACCCATTCGTTCCCTTCCGGCCCGTATGCTCCGATCAGGGCGTGCATGGACAGCACGTTCATCTCGTTGTAATGGGATTTCGAGCTTTTGGCCGTGATGCGGTCACGAAGGTACTTGTTGTAGATGATATGGTAGCTTCCCACAAGTCCTGCAAGGTTGAACGTCTTGCTTGGCGCATAGAAGGCGGCGGTTCGGTTACGGGCGTCATCGTTGACCGATTGCGTCGGAATATGTTTATGGCCGTTGAGGGTCAGATCCGACCAGATCTCATCGGAGACGACCATGCAGTCGTTGCGCCGGTACACATCCATGGCCTGTTCGATTTCCCAACG
>CAVBHJ010000015.1:0-59145 GCA_963595445.1 bacterium | reverse complement strand
CCGCCGTTTGGATTCGGCCCGGCTGGCGTTCTCGGCCTCGAACGGGTTGGCGGGGAGGCCGGGCCGGCCCGGGGTCCGCTCCAGCTCGGCGAAACCGTCCGACTGAGCTCGATGTTCCCGCATCCAACGTCTGATCCAGCGCCGCGCCGACGAATACGAGCCCGTGAGCCCGCACCCGGCCACGAGCCTCTCGTACACGCGGGTCGCGGTATGGCGTTGCTTGACGGGCATGCGCGGATTGGCGGTCGGCCAGCCATCCACGATGGCCGCGTACCCGTCATCGACCAGCGACCTGCCCGGTCGGGCGGTATTCGATGGCCTGGGTGAATAATCCCCGTGGTTGGCGTACCTGACCACGGTCGTGCGCGATACGCCGAGCTTTCGTGATATCTCCTTGTGGCCCAGGCCTTGGCGGTCGAGTTGCCTGATGCGCTGTTGAACGCACGCCGGTGTCGTCATTTCCTTTCCTCCCGAGAACCATCGACTGGTTGTTAAGCACTCGGGAATCCACCAGGGGACCGGACGGTGCCGGTGTCCTCATCCACCGGCACCATCTGCAATGTTCAAATTGAACGCTCAAGACGTACAGAAACAAGTGCCGACGCTGAACACCTTTATTTGATCACATACACCTCGCTTTATTCCGCATACATTTCGGAATATTTGTCCGTAATATCTGTCGGTAGTTCGAAATGCTGGTAGTCTTTTCGGTCCGTCCAGTCTCCGCCCCACTCGAAGCCTTTTTCAGTAAAGAGCTGATAGCACAGATCGTCTTTGTTTATCTTGTAATCGAATTCCTGCATTCGATCAAGGTAGGGTTCTCCCGTGGCGGGCTCTATTACTTCTTCCGTGGTGCCATCATCGTTGGCTACGGTTTTGTGGTAGGGGTTATACAGCGTATTGATATCCACGGCCATGCCCAATCCGTGCTTTGAAATTTTGGTTGTGTGCGATATGAATCTGAAATTAAAACAGGATGAGTTGTTGTCACGCATCATTGTTTCGTCGTCGGCCATGTAATTATCCGGAAGTACCATGCGTTCGATAGGGTAATTCGCATTGTAAAGCTCTTCGAAAATTTCCAGTACATCTTCCGCGATTAATTTATGTACGACCATCTCTCCCTGATGAATATTCCCGTCCTTGTCTTTATGTAGGACGAGCAGATAGCGGAGGTCTTCTCGAGGGATGGTGCAGTCCTCTTTATAAGTATTTCCTGCCTTCATTCTGGCAAATAAGTCATCTGAGATTTCGTGGATTGAAAAACCTTCCCTCTCGCTGGAAGTCTCACTTTGGGAAGAGCTGCTGCTGGAGGAGTCGCTTCCGGAGGAGCTGCTGTTTGGAATATCGCCAATACTGCCGCATGCGGTTGCCAATACGGAGACCGACAGCAATAAACAGACCATGCGATATTTCTTTGTGCTCACAGTATTTCATCCCTTCCGATAGCTTCCGACTCATCCTGTCGTGACATTCCCTTTCGACAACAATGTAGCGCCTGCCTTGAAGCGGGACACGGTTCCGACTTCGAATCAGCCGGATTTTTGACTGCGGCTTCGGATTTTTTATTTATGGAGGGCTGTGGCCAAAGGTGCGTAACCTTTCGGATCCTACTGACGGAAAACGGATGGATAAAGTTAAGTCGCGGTTTGATCGCTGAGCGAAGGAATTCGGATCAGCGATCAAACCGCGACTTTCGGCTCCCGAATATGGCTTTTCCGTGAGGTTTAGCTATTCGGTCGGTTGATGGTTTGCGGTAAAAGACGAGATTCAGTCGTCCAATGCCTGATCGATGAGTGCGTCATCGGCTTCACCGATCTGAGGAACGGTGATGTGCGCGACGGAGGCATAGGAATCATTGAATTCTCCGACGACTTCCATGGCATGAGGATTGCGCGCCCAAGAGCGTCGTGCTACACCGCTCATAACATCCCAAAGCATTGCGGAACGGATGATGCGATCCGCGCGTTCGGAGCCGTCCAGCACCAAACCGAAGCCACCGTTGATGGATCGGCCGATGCCGACGCCGCCGCCGTTATGCAGCGTGACAAGGCTCATGCCTCGTGCGCAGTTTCCTGCGAAGCATTGCACCGCCATATCGGCCATGACGTTGGAACCATCCTTGATGTTGGAGGTTTCACGGAATGGCGAATCGGTTCCGGACACATCATGATGGTCGCGGCCAAGCATGATCGGGCCGACTTCGCCATTGCGAACCATTTCGTTGAACTTCAGGGCAATGCGCATGCGTCCTTCGCAATCCTGATAGAGGATTCGTGCTTGGGTGCCGACAACCAGCTTCGCTTCCTCGGCCGCGGCGATCCAATTGTAATTGTCGCGGTCCTGGCTGCGACGAGTGGGGTCGATACAGGCCATTGCGGCGGCATCCGTTGCGGCGAGATCGGTTTCCTTTCCACTCAGGCACACCCAACGGAACGGGCCATATCCATAGTCGAACAGGTGCGGGCCCATAATGTCTTCAACATAGGAGGGAAGAATGAAACCATCCTTGTCGTCGTCTCCATTGCGAGACAGTTCCTTTGCTCCCGCATCGAAGCAGGACTTCAGGAAGGAGTTGCCATAATCAAAGAAGTAGGTGCCATTTTCATGGAGTTTCTCAACGAGATGAATATGGGTCAGCAGCGTCTGGTCAACAAGTTCCTTGAAACGATCCGGATCTTCGGCAAGCATTCGCGTACGCTCTTCGAACGTGATGCCGACAGGGCAGTATCCGCCTTCATAGACCGCATGGCAGGAGGTCTGATCGGACAGCAGATCAATATGGATGTCATGGTCGACCGCATACTGCAGCAAATCAACAACATTGCCCAGATATGCGATCGACAGCGCTTCGCCCTTCGCGCAGGCGTCGGCCGCAAGTTCGAATGCCTTGGGCAGATCATCGACCATCTCGTCAACCCAGCCCTGGTCAAGACGGGTCTTGATACGAGACTCGTCCACTTCGGCAATGATGCCGACACCGCCGGCGAGCTTTACCGCCTTCGGCTGAGCGCCGGACATGCCGCCCAGGCCGGAGGAGACGAACAGTCTTCCGGACAGATCCTTATCTTCCGGAATGCCGAGGAACTGGCGGCCTGCGTTCAGCAATGTGTTGAATGTGCCGTGAACGATGCCCTGCGGACCGATGTACATCCAGCCGCCGGCGGTCATCTGTCCATAATTGGCGACGCCCATCTCTTCTGCGATTTCCCAATCATCAGGATTGTCATACATGCCGATCATCAGACCGTTGGTGGTGATGACGCGGGGCTGATCCGGTTCCGACGGGAACAGTCCAAGCGGGTGTCCGGATTCCATTACGAGCGTCTGATGGTCGGTCATGATTTCCAGGTAACGCATGATCGTCACATACTGCATCCAGTCGTGGCACACCGATCCGGTCTCGCCGTAGGTGACGAGTTCGTACGGATAGAGCGCAACGTCAAAGTCGAGATTGTTGTCGATCATGACTTGGAAGGCCTTGCCCTCCGTGCAATTGCCCTTGTATTCGTCAATCGGCTTGCCCCAAATACGGCCCGCTGGACGGAAACGATAACCGTAGATGCGTCCGTAGGTCTTGAGCTCGTCAAGAAATTCGGGAATGAGCTTTTCGTGAAGTTCCGGCGCGATGTAGCGCAGGGCGTTCTTTAATGCGATTTTCGTCTGCGCTTTGGTCAGTCGGTATCCACGCGATGGGGCTCGACGGATGGACGGGTCGAACTCCGGCATTTCCGGCATTTCGCTGATTGGTCCGATTTGGAACGGGTGGGCGTTCGTGTCGATGGGAAGAGACGTTGTGGACATGGTTCACCTGGCTTTCTTTTTGCTGTCTTATGGTTGTTTTCTGATATGAGACTGGTTTGCATCCGGATTCGGTATGAATTCCGTCCTTCAGCGAAGTGCTGAGCTATCTCTTGGTTTTTTGCAGGGGAGGTTCAGCGCATGAGTGAGTGGCACTCCGGGACGATAGGCGATATGTGTGTAGGAGGGGGCGTCTATCACGGCGAAGTCGGCGGCCGCTCCGATTCTGATCGATCCAATATCGTTGCGTCGTAGCGCCAAAGCTCCGCCGGCGGTTGCGGACCATATTGCCTGTGGAATGGTCAATCCCATTTCCCTTACCGCGATGGCGATGGCGAACGGCATGGAATCGGAGAAACAGGTTCCGGGATTGCAATCCGTGGCGATGGCGACGCGACATCCCGCGTCGATTGCCCGGCGCATGTCCGGATACGGTTGTTTCGTTGAGAATTCGACTGCGGGCAGGAACGTTGCTACGGTTCCTTGCGTTGAGGTGTTGTCGTCCCATGAACCGGCAAGCGCATCGAGGTCGTTGTCGGTCAGGAACGTGCAATGGTCTACGCTGGCGGCGTCGAATTCGACTGCGATTTGCGGGCCCGGTCCCTCTCCGAGCTGTGAGCCGTGCACGCGTGGAATAAGATGCGCCGATACGCCCGCAGCCAGTATTCGTCTGGTCTCATCGCCGTCAAAAGCGAATGGCGAATGCGGTTCGCAGAAAACATCTATCCATTTCGCGGCACCTGTCGTCGCGACGGCGTCGAGCATTGGTCCGCATACGAGATCAACGTAATCCTCGCGGGTGCCTATCGTGTTGGGATTCCTTGAATCACCGCGATATTCGGATGGTATGGCATGCCCGCCAAGAAATGTCACTTCGGAGGTGAATCGTCGGGCAATGCTGGCCAAACGTGGCTCCTGCTCCAGATCCAGTCCATAGCCGGTTTTTATCTCGATTGTCGTGGTGCCTTGCGAGCGTGCTTCGTCGATCAGTTTTGCGGTATGTTCAATCAGAGCGTCGTCATCCGCAGTACGCGTCGACTCGACCGTCCGCATGATTCCACCGCCATCGTAAGGTTTGCCAGACATGCGGGCGTCGAACTCGTCGCATCTGTCTCCTGCGAACACAAGATGGCTATGCGAGTCGACGAATCCTGGAATCAAGGTTCTGCCCTGAAGGTCGATAGGCTCGATATGTTCGGATTCGTCGGCGAAAGACTCCATGGCGGCACGCAGGTTCTTCTCGAAGCCGATCCAGATGATCCTGCCGTTGCGGACGAGTACCGCGGCATGCTCAATAATGCCGAGATCGCCGAATGCTGATATCGGCGTACTGGGCGACAGGGCGTCGGCGCTATTGGTGACTAGCTGCCCTATGCCTTGAATCACGCTGAGGGTCATAACGTCTCCTTGCCGCGGAGCAATGTGGTGATGCAGGCGATTGCCTGCGTCGGGTCACCGTCTTTATGCTGACGCTGGTTCACCACTCTGTTGCCGTTGACGAAAACATCGGTGACATCGGCGCCGGTGGCCACGAGCGGGATGCCGTCCAAGCTCGCTCCCGCAGTGCGGGGCGACATGGTGTCCACTACGATGAAATCCGCCAAATATCCAGCTTCGATTGAACCGCATTGGTCCCATCCTGCTGACTTCTGGCCCTGATGCGTCATAATCTGGACCAGTTCCTTCGTGCTGAAGGTGTCGCGGACTCCTGAGGCAAGGCGTTGATGTCCATCGAGGCGGTGAAGTTCTTCGAATGGATCGATGGACACGTTCTCGTCGGAGCCGATGCACAGGGAGGCTCCGGCGTCGCGGAGTTCGGCGGCCGGTCCGATTCCATCGGCGAGATCCGCTTCGGTGGTGGGGCAAAATGCGGCCGAAGCCTTTGAGCGTCCGAGAATTTCAATATCGTTGGCGGTGAGATGGGTGGCGTGGACGGCGGTGGTGTTCGGCGTCCAGAATCCAATGGAATC
Organism: bacterium; assembly: GCA_963595445.1. Lineage (GTDB taxonomy): Bacteria > Actinomycetota > Actinomycetes > Actinomycetales > Bifidobacteriaceae > Bifidobacterium. The sequence goes on along the minus strand of CAVBHJ010000015.1, from coordinate 53,374 downwards.
CAGCAGCTCGGTCGGTGTTTTGCCGGAATGTTCGAGGCATGCTTCGTTTTCCGCCACTTGTTCGGACAAATGGATGTGGAGCGGACGAGGATGGTCTTGAGTGCCGTTTTGGGCCCATTGCGCGACAACGGAAGCTTCTTCGGATGAGCAGGCTCGAACCGAATGCACTGCGGCTCCGATGCGTGTCATCGTCGGGTCGGTTTCCGAGTCGAGCGCTTCGACGCGTTCGCGCCAGGCCTTGGCGGATCCGTCTCCGAAACGGACTTGCTGAGCGGCCAATGGCGTTCCCTTCACATCGGAATGAAGATAGCAGGTATCCAACAATGTGAGACGAATGCCGGCGTCCTGCGCCGCTTGCATCAGTGCCTTTCCCATAGCGTTCGGGTCGGAATAAGGCTCGCCATTCGGCTGGTGGTGGACGTAATGGAATTCCGTGACGGTTGTGTAGCCGGAAAGGAGCATTTCCGTGTAGATGGCCCGTGCGTATCGGTAGTAATGTTCCGGCGTGAGTTGTGCCGCGACTCGATACATGGTGTTGCGCCACTGCCAGAAAGTGCTGCCTTCGTCGCCCAATCCCCGCAAAGCCCGGTGGAAGGTGTGGGAATGACAGTTCGCGGCCCCTGGCATGACCATGCCGTAGAGGACGGTATCGCCGTCGTTCGGCTCAACTCCGTCTGTGATGCGTAAGAATCTGTGATCTTGGACGGCAATGCGTACCTTGTTGAGGATTCCTTTGGGCGTCCACGCATGAGGAGCCCAATAGCTTGTTGTCTGAGATGGGGCGCACGACATGTTGATCATCTCCGTTTTCTGCTTCAGTTCGTGTCTCGTGTCAGTTCCGCAACTACTTTGGCGTAGGCTTCCACGCCTTTTGCGCAGTCGGCCAAAGACGCGAATTCGTCTGGAGTGTGAGAGGCGCCTGTCATGTTCCGGACGAAAATCATTCCGGAAGCATGTCCGGTTTCCGCCAGAATTCCAGCATCATGTCCTGCGGCGGTACCGATGGTCGGAACGCCAAGCAGGTTCGTGATCCGCTTTTGAAGCTGTTGCGAGAACAGCGTCGGATGCGTCCATGATTCCTTGGTGATGCGGCAGTCCGGTCCATGCGATGGGTCCGCGGCGGATAGTCCGCTTGAGAAGTCTCCACGGTCGATTCTGGCGGTGAGCTCGTCGATCAGGGCGATTACCTTTTCGGACTCGTCGGCGCGAGAGTCAAGCCAGCAGGTGATATGGGCGGGGATTACATTCACACCGCCCGGCGACACTTCCACCCGGCCTATGGTCGCCCTTGCGTCAGTGCGGGCTGAGCAGTCAAGGACGGCCTGCACGAAGGACGCAAAAGCCGGCATGGGATCGAATCGACGATCCATCGGTGTTGTTCCGGCATGATTCGGGATTCCGTCGAAATCAATGCGCCAACGTCCGTGGGGCCATATTTTGTCGCAGACCGCCACAGGCGCGTCCAGGTCTTTTTGAGCGCAGCCTTGTTCAACATGCAATTCAATATGAGCGCCGGTGCGGGACAGGTATTCCGGATTGGAAGCAAGTTCCGAAGGGGTTGGAGCCTTGCTGGATTCGATGGCTTGCTCGATGACGTCTGGCGTGAATGCGGCAAGCTGACGTGCGATGCAGCTTTCTTTGTTTCCGTTGCGTGCCGAGTCGATTGCGTGGCGGACTGTTTCAAGCTTCGACGGGAAGTCTTCAAGGGCTTGCTTGTAAGTCGTGCCGTTTGCATCGGTTCGCAAAAGTGCGTCTTGAGGTGTGATGACACCGGTTAGCGTGCGCGAGCCGAAGCAGGCGATGGCAAAACGGGCGCCTTCCTCATCGTGCCAGTTGGCTATTCCCAGAGGACGAGACGGTTTCCATCCCTTCCGGTTAAGCAGATCCCATGCCGCGATTGCGGACAGGGTTCCGAGCGGTCCGTCGAAAGCGCCGCCGCCGGGAACCGAATCCAGATGGGATCCGATGGTCACGCCGGGGTTTTGCGCTGACGGTTCGCCGATCCAAGCCCACTGATTGCCGGCCGAATCAACGCTGACGTTGAATCCGCGAACGATGGTTTGGGCGGCGAACCATACTCGCAGCCATGCTTCCTCTTCGGCCCATGCGAAGCGGGAGTAGCTTGTTTTCGTCTGTTTTTCTTCGTTGTCGGTATGGCTTTGGCCGATTTCATCGATTTGGGCAAATAGATCCGCCAGGTTGGATGCGATGGGACGCAGGTCCGGATCGATGCCGTCAAGATCTGTTGACGTCCAGAAGGAAGGGAAGTTGCCTATCATGCGAATACCCCCGATATGGGTGTTTTGTCAGTTTTTCAACGGTGTTGGTATTCAAGATAGAAAGCAAATGTTTCATCAAGTGAAAATCGAATGTTACAGAGTGATAAACATGATTGTATATTTGCAACGTCATTCGAATATTCCCGTGGAATGCGGCAAACCAATGTTTATGGTGCGCTCGCGTGATTCGGGAAAGGAGCCAAGAAGGGATTCGAGAAAGGGTCCGGTGAAATATGCGAATGCATTGCGGAACGACGATGATATTCAGAGCATGCGGAATCGGCTGCTACGGTATCGTGTTAGGGGTTGTAAGCGGTTTGTGCCGTAAAGCTTGCGCGGAACGTCGTTGCCAAGCGGTTTATAACGCTTCTGGCATAGACTGTGGCACATGCGCGTAAGCGCCTGCATTGATGGAAGAAGTTACGTCACGAAGGGGAAGGTATGGCGGATTCGTCCTTAAGAACAGTGGACAGGGCACTCGATTTGTTGTTGCATGTATGCGATGATGACGGAGGTGAGGGAACATCGTTGGTGGAATGTGCGACTGCCACGGAATTGTCGGCTTCGACAGCTCTGCGTATGCTGCGTTCCCTGTGCGCGCGTGGCTTTGTCTCCAGGGATGAGGATGGTCTGTACCATCCTGGTCCGCAGATTCTTCGATTGGGTGCGGGCGTCCTCGGGCGCGATTCGCTGGTGCGTTTGGCGGAGCCCCATATGAAAAAACTTGTGGATGAAACCAACGAATCCGTCTATCTTTCCGTAAGGAACTACGACCAGAGCTGTCTCTATATCGCCATCGAGGAATGTTCGCAGCCGATTCGGCATGTTAGTTGGGTGGGGAAGGCGTTTTCCGCGGACAACTCGGCCGTGGGCCTGGTGCTTTCGGGTGAGATCCCGGATTCCGGTTTCGTGTTCGAGCATGGCGCGGTGGAAAAGGATGTCACGGCGATTGCCGCGCCGGTACAGGTCGCGAACAGAATCGTTGCCGCGCTGAGCGTTGTCGCTCCGTCTTACAGGATCGACGATTCCGAGGGAAAGCGCATCGGAAAAATTCTTGTCGAACGGTGTGCGAAATTCTCAAAGGAATTGAATTAGCGTAATGCCGATGAGTTCAGCCGTGATTTCGTAGGATGAAACGGCTGTTGTCGTCATATAACAATGGGTGGGGAGCCGCGCTGTTGGCGTGCTCCTCACCCATTGAAACTTGTTTAGCTAGATCGTCAGGCGATATTCTTCGAGGAAATCCACTCGTCGGCGATATCTCCGATGTCTTCGCCGTCATTCACCTTGCGATTCATGGATACGAGATCGTCGGTGGTGAGCTTTTCCGAAATCTCATTAAGGGCTTCCTTGACGGTATCCGACGCCTTCGATTCACGAATGATGGGAAGAACCTGTGCGGCGGCGAACAGCTGCTTGTCATCCTCAAGTGCCACCAGACCGTTGTCTTCAATGGCCGGATCGGAGGAGAACATATCGCCTGCCTGCACCTGGCCGCCCGTAAGCGCGGACAGAGTTAGAGGGCCTCCGGCGTCAAGAACCTGGAAGTCCTTGAAATTCAGTCCGTACACGGATTCGAGGCCTTTGAGACCGATGTAGCGGGCCTTCCATTCAGAAGGGCCACCGAGCGTGATGTCGGATGAGATGCTTTTAAGATCGGAGATCTTCGTCACATTGTTTTCTTCGCTGAATTCCTTGGTCACGGCAATGACGTCGACATCTTCGGCTTCGGAAGCGTCGAGCGGGATGATGCCGTCCGGAAGCGACGTCTTTAATGCGTCGACGATCTTATCCGGGTCGGTTTCGCTGTTTTCGGAATCAAGATAATTCAGCAGAGTGCCTGAATATTCCGGAATCAAGTCGATCGACCCATCTTTGAGGGCGTCCATGTACACTTCTCGGCTGCCGATGTTCAGCTTCTCCTTAACTGAGATGCCCTTCTTCTGCAGCACGTGGGAGTAAATCGTCGCTATGAGCTGGCTTTCGGAGAAATCGGCCGAGCCGATGATGATGGAATCGGACGAGGAATCCGACTCCGAGGAATTGTCGGCAAGCGGATCGGATCCGCAGGCTGCCATGGACAGTGCGGTAGCCGCGCACAGCGCGCCCGCAAGTGCTTTCTTGAAGATTGACATGATGTTTCCTTTCGATTCTGTTTTCTCTTGGTGTTTATTTGCGTACGATTTGCGTGATGCCCGGCGAAATGAGCCGTTTGGACAGCTGTGCGATGAGTTGATCGATGAGAATGGCGAGTATTGCCATCAGAATTGCGCCGCCGGCCATCTGTGCGTAATCGTTGGCCGCGCGCCCATCGATGATGTATCGTCCCAGGCCGTTCAGTGAAACATATGCTGCGACGGATGCGGTTGAAACGATTTGCAATGTCGCGCTGCGTATGCCGGAGAAAATCAACGGTGCGGCACACGGAATTTCCAGACGAAATATCATTTCCTTCTCGTCAAGTCCCATTCCACGTGCGGCGTCGATGACGGATTTGTTGATATTGCGGATACCTTGGGCGGTGCCGTTGATGATCGGTGGCAATGCGAGGATGACGAGAACGACCATCGCCGGCAGGATGAACGCCATGCGGCTGGAAAACCGTGGGGCGAGTACCAGAACCATGAAGATCAGCAAGCCCAGGGTGGGGAGTGCTCGGCATGCATTGGCGATGCCCATGATGACCGTTTCGCCTTTGCCGGTATGGCCGATGTAAACGCCGAATGGGAATGCGATGACGAAGGCGACGGCAAGGGCGATGGCCGAATAGCACAGGTGGTATCCGATTTCGACTGGAATGGAGGAACTGCCGATCCACTGCTGCGGGTCGAGGAACCAATCAATGATATTCATCAGTTCTTCCTTTCCTCACGCCAAGGTGTGGCTATTTTTCCGATGGCCAAAATGAGTTTGTCCAGAACGAGGGCGAGCAAAAGACATACGACAAGTCCGGTTACGATCGGGACGAATGTGTGGCGGGTAAAACCAATGGTGAACAATGTGCCCAATTGGGAAATGCCGATCAGGGCCGCGACGGTGACGATGGAGATGTTGGAGACGATGACGACTCTGAGCGCTCCGAACAATACGGGCATGGCGATGGGAAGCTCGACTTTGAAGAAGAGCTGCATGTTCGTCAAGCCGATGCCTTTGGCCGCTTGCACAACATCTTTCGGAACCGCGGAAAGACCGTCTGCGACTTCTCTGACCATCAATGCGACGCTGTATATCGTCAAAGCGACTATTACGTTGATCGGGTCGAGGATTCGTGTGCCGAGAATTTTCGGAAGCAGCACGAACATCGCCAGGGACGGGACCGTGTAGAAAATGCTGGAAACATTAACGATCGGCGCGTAGAGCTTGCTATGGCGATATGCGACTCCTCCCAATGGGATGGATATCACAAGAGCCAGAAGGGTCGGAATGAGCGTGTACAGGAGGTGCGATCCTAGCATTCCTATGATCGTCGGTAGATTATGAAGCACCCATGTGTAATTCATGATAGGGGTCCGTCCTGGTTGCGGCAGTCTGCAACCGCTTTGAGTACTTCCGATGTTCTTGTGAAGGCCAGGGTTCCGTCGGCATGTTCCATCAGGACTCGGCCATTCGGCGAGGAGAGTGCGGCGTCAAGATAGTTCTTCAAGGTGTCGTGTTCCTTTAAGACCGGAACGAAGGCGGTTGTTTCCTCCGTGCAGGTTCTATCTTTTGTACAGCGCGTCCAGCCGATCGGACGTCCTTCCTCATTGGTGACGGCGACCCATTCTCCTACCAGTCCGACCGGATACTGCTGTCCGAGGGAGATGGTCTGAACCGTCTCGGATGGAAGGTTTCCGGATTCGAAGGATAGTTCCTCGTAGCCGCGGGAATTTCCGAGGAAATCGGAAATGAAGCGGTTCTTGGGGTGGCGAAGCAGTTCTGCCGGTTCGTCGAACTGAACGAGGTGTCCGCCTTCCTGGAAGACCGCGATATAGTCTCCCAGTTTGAGGGCTTCGGCAATATCATGGGTGACCAAAACAATGGTCTTGGCAAACGTGCTCTGGATGCGGAGGAATTCGTCCTGCAGCTGCTTGCGAACGATGGGGTCCACCGCGCTGAAGGGCTCGTCCATCAGCATGTAGCTCGGGTCGGCTGCGAGGGCGCGGGCCACGCCTACACGCTGTTGCTGTCCGCCGGACAATTGCCAGGGGTATCTGTTGGCGTATTCCGGGCCCAGTCCGACGATGTCGAGAAGTTCGTAGGCGCGATCCCGGGTCTTCTTTTTATCGGCTTTTTTCAGATCGGGAACGGTGCAGATGTTGTCGATCACCTTTCGGTGGGGGAACAATCCGGCGTTTTGGATGACGTAACCGATTTCACGGCGCATCTGGATGACGTCGGTCTGCGCCGTGTCGATTCCTCCGAGAAGGATTCTTCCGCTTGTAGGCTCTATAAGACGATTGATCATGCGCAGCGAAGTGGTCTTGCCGCATCCTGAAGGACCGACGAGAACCGTGATTTTTCCGGTCGGTGCTTTGAAGCTCAAATCATCGACGGCTACGGTCCCGTCATCGTATTTCTTGGTGACTCCAACGAATTCAATCATTCCGATGCTCCTTTCCGTTTTCCCGAGGGGGCGACCCATGAGATGTGCGGCTGATGTTTGACAAACTATGAGAAAACCATTTCAGCAAAGTGCGGTAACTGTTACCACTCGGTAACAGTCGGATTTCACAGAATGAAAAACAAATGCATTTTGTTGCGTATCATCTATCAAAAAGAACACACTCGCGAAAAGAACAGTAAGGGAGTGGAAATGGAGTCACGCTTTACTTTTACCGGTATGATATCCGCTCGGGAGATTTGCGATATCGCCCAAGGGACAACGAAGGTTTCCCTCTCTCCTGAGGTTCTGCAATCCTTGGAACGTTGCGGTGAACGTGCCGATCTGGCCGCGCAATCGGTGCCGGTGTACGGGCGAAGCACGGGCGTGGGTGCGAACAAAACGACCGAAGCGCGTCTGGATCGAGTGGAGCAAGGCATGGATTTGCTGCGAAGCCATTCTGTCCAATCCGGAAGTCCCTATAGCCAATCGGAAGTTCGCGCTATGGTGGCGGTCCGGCTTAACCAGCTGTGCAATCCTGGATCGGGAATCGAAACGCGAATCCTCGAAGGGTTATGCAATGTCCTCTCATCCGAGACATTGCCGACCATCAAGCGTTTCGGGGCGGTTGGTACGGCCGACCTGAGTGCTTTAGCCAATCTGGGACTTGCGATGGTTGGCGAAAAGGACGGAATCCCGAAAGACCTGCAGATAGAGCCCATATCTTCCGAAAGCGCTCTCCCTTTAATCAGTTCCAGCGCGATGACGATCGGCAGCGCGATTCTGATATGCGATAGATTGCGAAAGATCCTCGCTGCGGAAACTGTCGCCTATGCGCTGACCCTTGCGGCGGCAAAAGGAAATCTGTCGCCATTCACGCAAAGCGCCATCGATGCGGTATGCGTGGAGACGACCTCGGCAGTCGCGGCACAGGTTCTTTATTACATTCAGGATTGCAAGTGGGAGCCAAAGCAGATTCAGGACATCTACGCCCTGCGAGCTTTCCTTCCCGCACGGGCAAGCACCATGCGCAGCCTGGACCGATTGGAACAGCAGGCGGTGGCTCTGGCGAACTGCGCACAGGAGAATTCTCTTTTCCCGATAGCCGACCTGCAAGGAGATTCTTTGATGGGAACACGGTATGGGGTCATCCACCACGGCGCGTTCCTGGAAACGGCCTTGGCTCACGAGCTTGATGGAATGGCATTGTCTTTGGCGCAGGAGGTGCCCCTGATGCTCAGCAGGATCACCATGCTGAACGACAGTAGGCATACTGGCTTGCCGAGATTCCTCGCGCCCCGTCAGGCGGGAACGTCGGGAACTATGATCGTGGAATATGTCGCGGCTTCGGCTGCAGGGGAAATCTATACGGCGGCATCTCCGGCAGGCGCTTACAGCGCGGTGCTTTCCAATGGGCTTGAAGAGGATGCCTCCTATGCCACAACCTCGGCGGGCAAGCTGCAGCGCGCGGTTGATGCGCTTGAAACAATAGTGGCTTGCGAGCTGCTTGAAGCCGTACGCGCATGCCATATCGGCGGTACGGATGCGGAGCTTCCGGAGGACGGTCCGCTTGCCAAATCCATCGCTATGACTGACACGAAAATTTCCAAGGACATGGATGATCGAAGCCTCAGCGATGATCTGGAGACCTTGCGGAAGGGACTTGAGGCATACGCTGAAATCTAATCATTTCAGGATATGCTTCAAGGAATCACTGTTCGTTGCCGGATTCGCTTGCCCATGTCTCGAGTTTGCAACGGTTGAGGGTGACGTTCGGGTCGTAGGTGTCTTCCAGTCGCTCCTGATACATGGTGACCAGCTCGTCGCTGCGTTCCAGGGCTTCCAGGGCGGCCTCGCGGATCGTTTCCCACTCGTAGGGCACGACTTCCTCGGGGAACATCACGGTGGCCTGGTTCGGCTTGTCCCGCTGGACCAGGCTGACGAAGTTGATCAGATCCTGCCAGCGTTCGGAAGCTATCAGTCGTGCGGCGTATGCGTCGGCAAGCGGCTCGCAGGTGTGGTGGTCTCGTAGGAACCGGTCGGCCTCGTCGGTGTCTCCGCTGATGCGCATCAGATCATGGCGGAGGAACATCACCGCATGTTCGAACTGGTCGTGTGCGGTGAAGGCGATTTCCTTTTCGGAAAGCAGCGCGGAGTCAATCATCGCAAGATTGGACAGTTCCTCGCTGGAAAGGGAGCTGTCCAGATTGAACAGGTCGGAATCGAGCCTGATGCCGTCGAGGGAAACGGATTCGTCTGAAGGTGAGAGTCCGTCTGAAGATGCGGATTTTTCGGAGGTTGCGGAGCTGCCGGAAGGGGAGTCCTCATGACCGACCTTCGGATTCGACGGCTGTCCCTGTCCCGTGTATTCTTTGCCGTCTTTGCTATCCGCGGTTTTGCCGGTGAAATCGTTCATCGTGGCTATCGCATTGTTCAACGCATCGTAGGCGAACATGCGCGTATCATCCCATTGTGCGAAGGAAAGGCCGCATGAAAGCAGCTCGACCATCTGCATGGCGTTGAGACGGAAATCCTCATTGCAGGCCACTTGCGTGATCATGCGGAGGGCCTGTTCTCCCGTTGCGGGATCGGCGTTGCAGGCGACGGCGTCCATGTATATGCGGACGGTTTGGATGAGGTCTTTCAGATAGTCGAATCCCTCATTGTCCCGATCGGCCACGTTGCCGACGAACCGTGCGGTCATTTCCACGGCTTTGGCAAGGTTCGCTACCGAGTCGAGCCAGCGTGTGCTGATGATCGCATTGCCGGCCACCGCGTCCACACCGGACAGGGCCTGCGATTCGATGCGGAACGTGGGCATGTCGATTCGGGGGATTTCCACGCCGAATTCATTGCGTTCGGCGGTGGGCACGATCGCCGCGATGGAATCGAAATACCATTGCATGGGCATGCTGATCACGTTGTCGGCCTCGGCGAGCTGCGCTACGGGAACGTTGTTGCGATTGCGTTCGTCTTCGTGGCTTGCCTCGCGGATCAGATGGTTCCATAGGAACGTCGGACCGTCGAACTCATCCGAGCGCAGCCAGCCGTTGTTGACATAATCGGTGAGATCCTCCATCTCCTGCCGACGGTTGATGCCGCTGTTCCCGTTGCTCATGCTTCACCTTTCACACGCGTACGATGCGCATACGCATGTATGAAAGGCTACCGCAACCGCTGGGTAAAAATATGAAGAATATATTGTGGGATTCAAATAGTGGCCTGAAGCCGTTCTTCGGCCCAAGCCACTATCTGTGAAACGTTGTGTGAAACATCCGGAGCGGATTGTGTGATGTGGTAGGTCGGCGTATGCCGGCGTATGTCAGTACTTGTTGGCGCCGGAGCCGACGAAGTTGACCTCGAATCCGCGATGATAGTGCAGGAACATGTCGGCGCCGTAACGGTCGACCGGGCGGTGGGTGAAGAGCATGCGGATGGCGAAGGCGGTCTGCACGTCCTCAGGCAGGTTCATGAACTCCTTGTGGGCGTCCCAGTACGGGGTCATGGTGATGGCCGCGTCCGGCACGTAGGCGTAGCCGTAGCCGTCCTCGTTCACGTAACCCATGAACGGCAGATCCCATGCGTTGTGTGCGGTGAGAGCCTTCTTGAAGTCTTCCACCTGGGCGAGGGCTTCGTCGCTGATGCCGAGTTCCTTGGCCACCTTGTTGGCCGCGGCGGTCTTTGCGTCGGCGTCCTGGCCGAACATGCTCAAATCGACGGTGATGACGGTCTTGTTCTCTGCCATGATGGTTCCTTTCATGCTTCGTTACATTGCAAACATAAGCAGTGTTCGTTTCAATGTTCATTTCGTGTTGCAATCGAACATTAAAACTGGTTGTGGTTTTGTTCTGTTGGTGGTCGTGTATTGCGTCCGAGAAATACGATAGCACGCTTTTAGGCTGGAAAAATGTTGAAAAATCTAGAGTTTCTGTAATGGATGTCCGAAAAACGTTGCAATGAAGCCAATCATGCTGTCTGTAATTTTCTTTAAAAAAGTAACATTGAGCGTGTTCTTTTTCTTCTGCTATTACGTGTTACTTTTCTGTTCAAATGAACATTTGAGGGTATGGCTTGACTAAGCGGCGGTCTTCAAAACGATGATTTCCGCCGCTGCATTCCAATCTGACGGTTATAACATTCCAAACGAATGCCTACAGCGCGGACTTGCCGGTGAGATGTCGGTACAGTTCAGGATCGACTGGTTTGGCGAGTTTAAGCGTGGACATAACGACCTTGGATTCCTTGCCGTCATCGCCATGATTGACGGACTCGCGCACATCGTGCAACGATGCCGCATTGCCCACGAAGTAGTACGAAGTCTCCTTCTCCTCCGCCTTACGACGAATGAAAATCGGCACAAAATGGCTGTCCTGCCAGGCTGGAGTATGCTCGGTCCCGTCAAGCAGCCACTGGAATTCATTCGACTTCAACGATCGATTGTTCTTGCTGAACCATTCGATCTCACCGGCATTGAGAAAACGGTCGCCATATTGGCTGGCCTCATACTTGATGAAAATCGGCATGGTGCCGGTAGGGGAGTCGAGCTTGTATCCACCAACATTCTGCGGAACCTGTTCGGCCTGCCATCCGCACAATCGCATCACATCGAAAACGCTGTACTTCTCACCGTAGATGAATCCATGATCCGGAACAATCCGACGCTTCGCCGCATTCCGTGCCAAAAGCAGCGCGTTATACAATCCGGCATCAACGGTGTCGATGAAGAACCGTTTGAAAGTCGCATTGCTCAATTGCGTCAGGAACACATCCGAAAGCCGGCAACGCTCGTCCCCATCAACGGTGACGAACGAGGTGCGCCCGAAACGTTGGGCGTTCGCAGCGATGAAATACGAATAATCAAGCGTCGCGAACGCGGAACGCCACTGCGTCTCACTGTTGTCGGCGGCGGGGAACAGTTCGGAAAGCAGCCGCTGAAGACTTGCCATATCCAACGAATCCAATGCCTTGGCGGAGTCGAACGCGGCGGCTGCCTCCTCACCGCACTCAGGATCGATCGAACGCCAATCCAAACCGCACAACACCGCCAAAATCAAAAGCTCGTGAGGCCTCAGACCACGCAATTGCGTGGCGGTCAACATCTTCAACATGCCATTGTGCATGTCGGAAGTCGGCTCAAGCTGCTCCACGTACGAGACGGTCGCATTCCTGCCCCGAGAAAGACTCTTCTCACGTGCCCTCACGAACGACAGATAATCGTCGTTCTTCGAAGCCATAGTGAACACCAGCGAGACATCGCGCCGCGCAATATCCATGAGCATCGGAATACGCCCCAGCTCATACCTCAATTGCTGATACTGACGGCTCAGCAACTGCATATTCGACAAGTCGGCGGTGTCAAGCGAAGCCAGCACGCGCTCGCGTGCGATTTTGTCGAAACTGATGGAGGAGACGCCGATCGTCTCGCGCTGCAGATTCTTACGTGCCACATCGCGGTCGCCGGTATTGCCGTACAGGGCGATGGGAATCAGGTAATTATTCGTGTAATTGCCGATGAAATCGATGACGACGACCGAATCCTTGCCTTCGGTCTTACGCAGACCACGCCCAAGCTGCTGTGTGAAGATGATGCTTGATTGCGTCTGACGAAGCATCACGATCTGGTTGATATGCGGAATGTCAACGCCCTCATTGAACAGGTCGACGGTGAAAATATAATCCAACTCACCGTTTTCCAGCTGTTCTACGGCAAGATCGCATTCCGTCTGTGAATTCTTCCCGGTAACCGCTTTGGTGCGGTACGGGCGTTCCGCCTGCTGGTTGATCTGCTGGTTGAACAAATCGGACAGTCGCTTCGCTTCCTCACGGCGACTGCAGAAAACCAGCCCCTGCACACTGGTGCCGGCCTCGCTGTACGACTGGATCTTGTCGATGATATAGCGCACGCGGCTCGGACTGGTAAGCTCTTCAATCCATCGGGACAGGTCGTTGCGCTCCTGATCGGTCCAATCGTTGGCCTTGACCTGCTTGCCGAACAGCTTGCCGTCCGGGGCTCTCTGAATGTACTCATGAACGCCGTAATAGTGGAACGGGCAGAGCATGTTCTCCTCAAGGGCCCGTTGCAGACGAATCTCATACGCCACATTGTTGCCGAACAATTCGAAGATATTGGCTCCATCGGTACGTTCCGGTGTCGCGGTCATTCCAAGCATGAAGTCGGGAGCGAAATATTCGATGATTCGTTTGTAGGAATCGGCTGCGGCATGATGCACTTCGTCGACCAGTATGTAATCGAAATCATCCGTCTTGAACCGCGCCAGCACTTCCGGACGCGACATCGTCTGCACGGTCGCGAACAGATATCTGCGATCGCTTTCCTTGCTGGTTCCGGAAAACAGGCCGAGTTCGTCCTCCGTGCAGCCAAGCACCTTCTGATACGATTCTTTGGCTTTCTTCAGAATCTGTTCCTGCTGTGCGATGTACAGCATACGTTTCGGCTGGAATTGACGGACATCGAACGCGGACAGATACGTTTTGCCGGTACCGGTCGCGGAAATGATGATCGCCCGACTCTCGCCCTGCTTGCGCAATTGGGCCAGATTCATCAACGCCTCGACCTGCATGGCATTGGGGGTGATGGTTTTCGAAGCGTGCGTCTGCCGGCGCTTTGGCTGGCTCAACGGCGCGTACTTGTTGAAATCCTCCTCATAGAGTTTGAGCCAGGCGTCGGTGAGCGGTTTCGATTCGCTGATCTGGGAGTCGATTTCGGCCGTAAGCTGTTCGGCCAATCCGCTGTTGTCGGTGGTCGATACCTTCAGATTCCACTCACGATTGGAATTCAAGGCGTTGACGGTGAGATTGGAACTGCCGATATAGGTGGAGTAGAGCGATTCGTCACCGTCCGTATGGTGAAAGACGTAGCCTTTCGGATGATATGGGAAATCGGTGGTGGTTTCGGCGTCATCCGTCTGTCCGGGCTGCCAGATCCTCACTTGGATTCCCGTTTCCTGCTGCAGTTTCAACAGTTCCGCGAACGCTTTCGGCGAGTTGAAATAATTGAACGTGGACGTGATGATTCTGCCGGAACGGTGATCGTTGCCGTCTGCGAAATCAAAGAAATCCTGCTTCAACGTCTGCAACGCGCCCTGGCTGACGAAAGCGACGGACATGTCGAAATCCTGGCTGCGTCTGAGCTCGTCCTTGATCGCGAATTCCATGGTCCGGCCGTCATGGTTCGCGATCAACGTCGGCTCATATTGCGCGTCAACATCGTCGTTCTTCTCAACAAAACCGGAAAGGACCGCCTCGATCAGGGAGGAATTCCGCTGGCTGCTCTCGTTCTCTGTCATTGGTGTCACTTCCTTGTGAAATCCAAAGTGGAGATCAATCGCACCGCATCACGGTCGGCGGGAGCCCAATCCAAACCGGGCATCTCGCTCGGCTCAAGCCATTGAATCGCCTGATGCTCGGTCAGTCGGGGAGTGCCGCTCAACAGATAGCAAACGAACGTCGTGAGTGTCACGGTACCGAAATCGTAATCGTAGGAGGAAGCACACGCCTCGTCGGCAACTTCAACCTCGCATAACAATTCTTCCTCGATTTCGCGGTGCAACGCCTCACGCGCGGTCTCATGAGCTTCGATCTTGCCGCCGGGAAACTCCCAGAATCCCGCGAGCGACTTGCCCGCACCACGTTGGGCGCACAATACCTTGCCGTCGTGCACAATGGCCGCGCCCACAACGTTGATGACTTTACGCGGCTGTTGCGTGGAAGGTGCGGTTGCGGTCATATCGTTCTCTTTCATCCTTGCCAGTCCATCCTTGACGGAAGAAAATCAGGACCAGGATACACAGCGGAGAAGATTTCACTGAAGCGGATCGTGGATCTGCTGTGGATCATGATGGAGCGATCGGTGAGCGCGATGCGCGTTGATCATAATCGGTATTCGGAACGGTCCGAATACGTGGAATAAGAATGCGTGGAACAAGGAGGATGGCAGATGTTGATTGACGCTTTGCTCGTATTCAATATGGGGGAGGGGACGCTGCTGGAATGGCATGTGGATTACCGCCAAATGGTCACGGATGACGGCAAGGAACGAGTGATACGAGAAGATTTGGATTTCGAGGTCATTGCAAGATTCATGGCGACGCATATGCCGGAATCCGTGACGGTGATGTTCGCGGGGCCGGAAAGTGAATAGCGTAGAGGTGAAACGGCTATTCGAACATCAGTGAGAACTGATGTGAAGCGAGTTTTCCGGAATCGAGGTTTTTGTCGAGATAAAGGCGGATGGCATTCTCCGGATGCATTCCGCCGATGCTTGTGCCGTATAGGGATTTCATCAGTGGAATTTTTCGCCTTTGGACAAAGGCATAGACGAAGAAACGGGAGACCTGTATGGTCTCCCGCGAAATTTTGGGATCTAGTTCACCTGCGCTCGATCGCTACCTTTCGAACGGATACTTCAGACCCCAGTCGGCGCGGAGGGAGTCCATCAATTCCATAATGCGCAGCGTATCGGCGTGCGGCATTTCCGGACACTCGGTACGGCCGTCAAGCACACCCTGCGCGGCCGCGGCAACCTCATATTCGTAGCCGGTCAACTGCGCCGGAACATCATAATGGGCCTTGACCTTATGATCATTGCCATACACGTCGATCGACTCAACATTGTTGATGTTCTGGCACACCAGATAGCCGTCCGTGCCCCACACGGAACCCATACGGTCGGACTGGCAAAGAATGGAACTCTGCGCGGTGGCCATCACGCCGTTCTCATAATGGAACGTCATCGAATCATGCGCATCCACACCGGTCTCATACGCGCACATGGACGATTCGATACGCGCAATCGGCGCATTATGCATAACCATGTCGATGAAATTAATCGGATACACGCCAACATCCAACAAAGCGCCGCCAGCCAACGCGGGATCGGTAATACGCGCCTTGCCGGTGGTCGGATAACACAGGTTCGCGTCGATCATGCGCACCTCGCCGATCGCGCCACTGCCGATAATGTCGTCGATCATCTTCCGAGACGGCATATAGCGCGTCCAAATCGCCTCGGCGCACAGCATACCGGTCTCTTTGGAAACATCCAACATCTCACGGGACTGCTCGGCATTCGCGCCAAACGCCTTCTCCACCAGCACGCCCTTGCCGGCCTTCATGCACAACACGGCCTGCTCTGCATGAAGATTATGAGGCGTGGCAACATACACCAGATGCACATTCGGATCGGCGGCCAACTCCTCGTACGAACCGTACGAAACAGCAAAACCATACTTTTGGGCAAAAGCGGCAGCGCGCTCGCCGTCACGTGCCGCAACCGCGTACGGGGCCACCAAATCGCAGTATCGGCTGTCGGCAGCCATCTTCACCAACGTTTCGGCCATATGCTCCGCGATTCTTCCCGCACCGAGAATCGCCACATTGACTTGTGCCATGGAACCTCCTTGTAACCGTTCCCCAGCCGTTTTCGGATGTGTGTCAATCCGGCTGGGCATCCAGCATACGTCAGTGACCAGCGTACCGCGTCATGTGCACGTGCATGCGTACCATGGAGAGCCGTGGCAGCAAGGAAACCGGAGAAATACGCGCGAGGCACCCGCAGTTACACCATGTCCCGCATCCGCGGAAAAGATACGACCATAGAAAAGGCCGTGCGCAGCTTCCTTTTCGCCAAAGGCCTGCGATTCCGCAAAAACGACAAACGCTACCCCGGCCACCCCGACGTGGTGCTGCCGAAATACCATACCGTCATCTTTGTGAACGGCTGTTTCTGGCATATGCATGACGATTGTCCGAAAGCCGCACGAATCCCGAAATCGAATGTGGAATTCTGGACGGCGAAACTGATGCGAAACCGCGAAAGGGACGTCAAACAGCATACCGAACTCGAAACGATGGGCTGGAAGGTGATCGTTGTGTGGGAATGCGAGTTAGGCAAGAAGGTGCGTGAGGAACGGCTGGAACGGCTGTACGCGCAAATCGTGGGGAAGTCTGAAGGTGAACCTGAAGGCAAGTCCGAAGGCGATTCCGTATCTGAACCGGCTGCGGGCAAGTAAAACGAACATGAGGAAAACCACGCGTGAGCATATGCCTTCCCGCGTTACATGGAACGTGGTAGAACCATAAGGTATGGGAAATGCTGAAAACAATGCGCTGCTGCAGATGTCGCGCCGCGCGCAGATAGCCAATCCGTTCCGCGCCATGGTGTTCGGAGCGATGGCCGATGAAATGATCGCCGCCGGCACCGACGTGGTGAAACTAAGCCTGGGAGAACCCGACTTCGGCGCTCCGCCGGCAGTACGCGATGCCATGCGTGAACAGTACGACGGCCGTGCGCTGCCATACACGGCGGCGATGGGTCTGCCGGAACTGCGCCAGGCAATCTCCGCCTTCTACAAGGAACGCCACCATGTGGACGTGGACCCCAAGCGCATCGCAATCACCGCGGGAGGCTCCACCGCGCTGCTGCTCGCCGCGGCGTTGACCGTCAACGAAGGCGACGAAGTGCTCATAGCCGACCCGTCATACCCGTGCAATCGCGAACTCGTGCGCGCATTCGGCGGCAAAGTGGTGGACGTGCCCACTTCGGCGGAAACCCGATTCCATCTCACACCGGAACTTTGCCGCGAATACTGGTCGGACCGCACCAAGGCCGTGATGATCACCTCGCCATCCAACCCGACCGGCACCACCATAGCCTTCGACACGTTGAAAGCCGTGTGCGATCTTGCCCGCGAACGTGGCGTGTGGCGCATCGTCGACGAAACCTACCTGGACCTCGCAGACCGCGAACCGGACGGTTCCGATGTGAAATCCGTACTCGCATGCGACCCGGACGCCATCGTATGCTCCAGCTTCTCCAAATTCTTCGGCATGACGGGTTGGCGTCTCGGCTGGATGGTCGTACCGGAATACGCGCTCGAAGCCATGGACGACCTCTCCACCAACTTCTTCCTATGCGCGCACACGCCGACACAGCATGCGGCGCTTGCGTGCTTCACGCCCGAAACGCTGGCCGTATGTGAGGAGCGTCGTCAGGAGCTTCTGGAACGCCGCCGCATAGTCGTGGACGGGCTCGCCGAAATCGGTCTGCCGTTGGAAGTCGAACCGAACGGCGCATTCTACGCATACTTCAACATTTCCAGCACGGGTCTTGACGCTTGGACGTTCTGTGAGCGCGCGTTGAAGGATGCGCATATCGCGTTGACTCCGGGACGTGATTTCGGGCAGGCTACGGCTGATACTCATGTGCGGCTTTCGTATGCGGCTTCGCGTGAGGCGTTGCATGAGGGGCTGCGCAGGCTTGGCGATTTTGTGGCTAAGTTGCGTGCGTAGCTGGTTGCGTGCGTGGCTGGTTGCGTGCGTAACCAGCCGTTTTGCGAAGGGCAATCGTGTGATGGCTCAGCTTTGCAGTAGCTCCAGCTGTTTTTTGGCTTTCTGCAGTTTGGCGAAGAGCTCATTGCGTTGCGTCGGGTTCTTGACGCGCTGATGGTCTTTCGTCAGTTTGCCGATCAGCGTGGTGAGCTGTGCCATCTGTATGTGGCGGGTGATGCGTGCGTCGAGTTCTGCCGGTGAGGAATCCGCCAGTATTATTTGCGAGCATAGCGACTCCCATAGCGAGTCGATTGAATCCACTGCGGGGTCGGATATGTCGAGCATTGCCTCTCCCGCCGTGGTCCATGCGGATTCGAACACGTGGAACGTTTGCGTATGACCGGCCCGGCCCGGCAGTGCCCGTCGGATCGCGAAAGCGCATTCCTGTCGGGTCGTTCCTTCGAAGTCGGCGTCGCGTACGCATGTGAAAACGATTCCCGACTTTCGCTGGGCCGCGATCAATTCGATGACGTCCGTCGGGACTGTGGCGTTTTTATCGTGAAGACGCAGGCCGATCACCAGTATTTCCGGGATGCGCGTTCCTGTGGCGAGCTGCGTGTTCTGCGCGCGCAACAATGCCAGCATGGTGATGGTTTCGATGTCGGAAGCCAGTCGTTGTTTCGTTTTTACGGAAACGGGCGTTTTTGCCACGAACAGGCCTTTGGGGAGCGTCGCTTTTTCGGATGGGATTGCGCTGGAGTTCGGCAGTCCCAGGGTGAGTGCGGAAACGGAGCCGCAGGAGGCGATCGTCATTGTTGCCTTCCTTCCTCGAAGTTCGGATCTTGCTACGACTTTAGCAACGTTGACGCGGTTGGCGTGTAAATGGTGGTGTGTGAATGGGCGCATGTTCCTATGCTTAAGCTGCCGTTTAAGCGGCTATGCTTGTTAGTTATGGTCAATCTGCATTCGCGCGCCACCAGACTTGGCGTGCTTGATATTGGTTCGAATACTGTTCATATGCTCATCGTCGACGCCGCTCCGGGTGCCCGTCCGGAACCGGAGGCGAGTACGAAGAGCACGGTCCGATTGATGCAGTATCTCAAGGAAGACGGCACGATCAAGAAGGCTGGCGTGGAGGCCGTGCTCGGTGCGGTCGAGAAGGCCATGAAGCTTGCCGAGGAATATGAGATCATGCAGTTGCTTGTGCTGGTCACGTCGGCGTTGCGTGAGGCTCCCAATGGCGGAAAGATTCTGCGCGGTATCGAGAAGACGGTGGGGCAGCCGGTTACCGTGTTGTCGGGTGTTGACGAGGCGCGTTTGACGTTCCTTGCGGCCCGCCGTTGGTATGGATGGGATGCCGGGCGACTTCTGGTCATGGACATAGGCGGTGGCTCCCTTGAGGTGGCTATGGGGTCCGATGAGGATCCGACGGTGGCGCTTTCCGTGCCGGCCGGTGCTGGCCGCGTCACCCGTGAATTCCTGCCGGAAAGCGGTGTGGCCAATGAGGAGCAGCTGCAGAAGGCGCGTAAACAGATTCGCAAGGTTTTGGAGCCGATGGTTGAGTCGTTCCCCAAGTCGAAGCATCCCATGCATGCGGTCGGCACGTCGAAGACCATCAGGTCGTTGGCGCGTCTGGCAGGCGGCGTGCTGCATCAGCCCGGCCGTGTGGATACGACCGTCATGACGCTGGAACAGTTGGAGGATTGGCTTCCCCGACTCGCATCCATCGCGCCGGATCAGCGTGTGGCATTGCCGGGTGTGACTCCGGAACGCACGTACCAGATTGTCGGCGGCGGACTGGTGATAGCCGAAATCATGAACGCGCTGGATGTGCAGGAGATCGAGATCTGCCCGTGGGCGTTGCGTGAGGGTGCTATCCTGCGCTGGCTTGACCAGTTCGGCCGCACCAGACTGGGCTTCTAACGGTTCCGCACCGTTTCAGTGCGATGCCGTTGCCGGCTATGGTTCTGCGTGCCTCTGCATGCACATGACTGGCGATATCGGATTGCGACACGCCGTGATTTGGTGATTGGTCGTTGTTCGCGTATTCTTTTCTTTTGCGGCGATCATAGCCTAGGAGAAACGCCCGGTTCCATTCCGAACCCGGAAGCTAAGGCCTAGTACGGCGATGGTACTGCACTCGGAAGGGTGTGGGAGAGTAGCACGTTGCCGCACTTAAACTTTTCAATCCCGAGTTGAGCAATGCTCCTCGGGATTTTTTGTTTTTCGCCGAAAGATTTGGTCTATAACCCTCTTGGTGGGGTTGCTGCCTTGAGGTTGGTTTCTTTCGGCGCAGGCCTTGGGGTTGGTGTTCTTGACGGACTGGGGTGATTGTGGTCGCGTTTCCAGCGATTGGCTTTCCGTTTCCGGCTGTGGAGTCCTTTCGTTCGCCCGCTTTTGCGCACAACTCGGCATTGTGCCTGCTTCTTGTGGGTTGTGGCCTTAGGGGGTATGTGTTGTTGCGCACAAACCGGGAGATAGAGCCGTTTCTTGAGTTTGTGGCTCAAAGGGGGTGGGCTCCGTTGTGTTCGCGTGATATAGGAATGGCCGTTTTTCAACGATTCCTTGGTTTGCGTGCTGGGGGAGTCGGTGTGTGAGCTGCGCACAACTGGCCAATAGCGGCGTATCTTCCGCTTGTGGCCTTCGAAGGGGGTGTGTAGTTGCGCACAACCGGGAGTTACGTCCGTTTTCTTGCACTTGTGGCCGCGGTGGAGGAACGGAAGCGATGAACGGACGGCTTTCGATCGCCCATGCGGTCGCGGGAAAGCGCAGAAAAGCGCGGAAGTGTGGAGATGGTGCAATTGATGGTTATGGCGGCCTGAAGCCACGCAACGGTTAGGGTAGGTGTGCTACATATGTTTGTAGGCAAGGCGGGGCGCATTATCGAGGGTATTCGTTGCGAGCCCGAAACGAAAAAATACGAAAGAATACTGAAGATTGCAGAAGGTTACGGAAGACTGAAAAACACTGAGGAAACCCAAGGAAAGCATGGCGCAAACAAATTCGAATTCCAAAGCGGTCAAACCGATTCGTACGTTGAACAAGGGGAACAAGGCGAAAAAACATCATATCCGCAAAGCCGTCTGCGGTTTTCTGGCGGTCATAGCATCGATTGCCGCGTTTCTCGGCACCATGACGCATATCCTGCCGGAAGAGATTCAAGCATTGCCGTTCGTGCCGGATGTGGCTTCGGTCGTGCCGTGGTTCGCACTGCTGGCGGTAGTCGCGCTGGTCTGCGCGGTACTCGGCAAGAGGAAATTTTCGCTGCTGCTTGCCTTGGTCACCATCGCATTGCAGGTGTGGTGGCAGTATCCGTTCTTCTATAACGAGACGAAACTGCCTCGTGCCGCAATCGCAGCGGTCTCCGGAGAGAGCGTCAACACCGACGACGGCTATGCGAGGCTCATGACCTGCAACGTGTTCAAAGGACGTGCCGACGCGCAGCAGATCGTTGACCTTGTGCGTAGCGAACGTGTGGAAGTACTGGCATTGCAGGAAACGACGGATGAATTCGTCGATGCGTTGAACGATGCCGGCATCGCCGATGTGCTGCCGTATGCGCAGGTGTCGAGTTCGGACGGCGTGTACGGCAACGGCATATGGTCCGCGAGTCCGCTTGCCGATCCGTCCGACGACGATGTGGATTCGAGCGCGTCGTTCATGCCAGGCGCCACGGTCGGTTTCAACGGGGGTAATACGCCGGTGCGATTCGTTTCCGTACACACCACGTCTCCGAAGAACGGCTACTGGCAGCAGTGGAAACGTTCGCTGGACGAGCTTGGCCGGTTACGTTACGACACCAGCTGCCGGTTCATTTTCATGGGCGATTTCAACGCCACTTACGACCATACGCCGTTCCGTAATTTCCTTGGTACGAGATTCGTGGACGCGTCACGGCAGGCGGCCGGCGGATTCGTGCTCACGTGGCCGGCGAATATCGAATACATACCGACGTTCGCAGGAATCGACCATATTGTGCTGGACTCCGGCATGCTGGCGGGGCAGGTCAAATCCGTGACGATCGACGGCACCGATCACAAGGCGCTGCTAGCCACCGTGCAGGTGGATGCGGTATAAGCAAGCCGAATGGTCGATGTCGTGGTCGGGTGGTGCGGTTAAACGGGTCGAGCTGACCGGCCAGCCGTCCGGCAAAATCGGTCAGTCGATCGGCAGGGTGGATTCGCGCTGAATAAGTCGGCAGGGTAGGTAATCCACGCCATGATGCGGATTACCGTTGATGGCGTCCATCAGGTAGCGTGCCGCGCGTCGTCCGATCTGTTCGGTGTCGTTGTCGATGCTGGTGAGCGGCGGACGCGAACTGGTGGTGAGCACTTCCCAATTATCGTGTCCGATCACGGCCACATCATCCGGTATGCGCAGTCTTGCCGATTTCAGGGCGTCGATGCAGCCGCGCGCGAGCTGGTCGCTCTGGCAGACCACGGCATCGAACTCAACACCTTGGTCGAGCAGCAATCGTGTGGCCGCGCGACCCCAGTTCTCGTCCCAACGGCCGTACCTGATCGGGCCCGCGGGTTCGAGGCTTACCTCGGCCAGCGCCTCCAACGCGCCTTTCGTACGGTCCGTGGCCGCGGTGTAGGTCTCGTCGCCGCCGATGATGGCGATCTTGTGTTTGCCGCAGGAGATGAGATGGTTGACGGCCATGCGACCCGCTTCAACGTTGTCGCAGGTTACGGAGCAGTCGTTGGTGTCGGTCGATGGTCCGTAGACGTATACCAGCGGAACGTTCCAATCCTGCCCCAGCGACGGGCGTGGGTTGGTTTCGCGCTGCACGATGAGCAGTCCGTCCACCTTAAGGGAAAGCAGTTTCTCCACGTGGATGCGTTCGAGCGCGTCGTCTCCGCGCGCGTTGGCCAGCAGTACGGAGGCCGATTGGGTGCGCAGCTCGTTTTCGGCTCCGATGAGGATCGGCGTGGAGAAGCGGCCTTGCAGATCGGATGTGATCAGGCCGATGGTTCCGCTGCGGCCTTTGGCCAGCGACTGCGCCAGTTTGTTGGGGGAGTAGTTGAGCTGCTGTGCGGCGGCAAGTACGCGTTGCCTGGTTTCCTCGCTGACTCGCGGTTTGCCGTGGAGCGCTTTCGAAGCCGTTGCGAGGGATACGTTGGCCAGTGAGGCCACGTCTTCCAGGCGACTTGTTAGACGGATGTCCTTATCCATATAATCCATCCCTTCCCACGGTGGCTCATGGCCGTCTGCGTGTGCACGCGGTATGTCGCATCGGATGCCGTTGTTGCGAAAATTTTCGTTGACTTAAAGGCAACGATTTTCTTGTGATTGTATTGCGGTTATCAGTGTAACAGAGGGTGCGAAAATAAAAAAACAATTTTCGCATTTTCGTTTCTTTTTTGATTTCGGTATCGTCAGGGGTTGCTTTGAAGCTTAGAAAATATTGAGCTTTCAACGATTGTTCGCTTGGTGTTGATTTTTTTGAATGTAGAGAAAGCGATTTTGCAAAAAGAAAAAACCGTTGTATAGTGAAAGGGCTTTCGCAGTTTTTGTTCGCTGAAAAGGATACTGGCGAAAGCAGTTTTTTGGCGGAAATACCGCTAATCGCCTCAATGTTGAGAGCGACAGGAGAAAGAAGTAGATCAATGGTCTCTTTTAACAAGATCACCCGAGTCGTGGCGGGTCTTGCCGCAACCGCACTGCTGATTCCGATGGCCGCTTGCGGTGCCAGCGGCGGCAGCAGCGGCGCATCCACCGCCGATATTCCCGCCGCCGGAACCGATGACGGCACCGAGATCACCTTGTGGACCCGCTCCCCGCTGGAGCGCCAGGCCAAGAACGCGGTCGAAGCCTACAACAAGTCCCATAAGAACCAGGTGAAGCTGGAAATCATCCCGAACGACGATATGGAAGGCAAGGTCGGCGGCGCATCCCAGACCGACTCCCTCCCGGATATCCTCGCAGGCGACGTCGTCCGCATTCCGTACTGGGCGTCCGAAGGCATCTTCACCGACATCACCAAGCAGATCGACGGTCTCGACAACAAGTCCGACCTGCAGCAGGGCCACATCGAAGCCGGCACCATCGACGGCAAGGAATACACCCTTCCGTTCATCACCGACGTTTCCGTGATGGTCTGGAACAAGGACCTTTACAAGAAGGCCGGACTCGATCCGGAGAAGGGCCCGAGCACCATCGCCGAATTCGTCGAGCAGGCCAAGAAGGTCGCCGCACTCAACGAGGACGGCGTCGCGGGCTCCTATCTGGCAGGCCAGTCCGGTGGCGCACTCGTGTTCGACCTGTTCCCGTCCGTGTGGGCCGACGGTGAGAGCGTCATGAACGAAGACGGCACCGAAGCCACCCTCAACAACGATTCCATGAAGGCCGTCCTCGACGCCTACAAGGAGCTTGCCGACACCACCAACGGCCTTGGCGCAGGATCCAAGGAAGAAACCGGCGCAACCTGGACCGCGCCGTTCGCCAACGGCAAGATCGGCGTGATGCCGTACCCGAACACCTCCAGCACGGCCCTGTTCGAAGCTGAGGCAGACGGCGGCTTCGAAGTCGGCGTGACTCCGATTCCGGGAACCAAGGAAGGCAAGACCTCCACCTTCCTCGGTGGCGACGCCATGGGCATCTCCAAGGACTGCAAGAACGTTGCGCAGGCCTGGAACTTCCTCGCATGGCTCATGAGCAATGACGCACAGACGGAAGTCTTCGCAGACAACGGCGACACAGCCTCCAACATCCAGACCCTGAAGACCGCCTACGACGACGCCGATCCGCGCGTCCAGACCATCAACTCCGTGATCATCGACGGCAATGGCAAGACCCCGAAGTCCGCGGCCTTCAACGAAGCGTTCAACGCGGCCGGCTCCCCGTGGCAGCTGCTGATCCAGAATGCGGTCTGGGGCACCGGCGATCTCAAGGCCGACAACCAGGCGATCACCGACGTGCTCGGACAGTGATCGCGGCGCAATCCTTCATTTCACCTCCTTCCTTTTCCATGACAACTGAACAGCAATAACTGAATATCGATAACTGAATAAGCGGACCACATTTGTGGTCTGCCATGAGAGCCGCCGGTATCGAAAGAACATGCCCAACCGGCGGCTCTCATGGCGGATTTCAAAGAAGTCTTCCAACACAGAAGTTTCAAGGAGAGAAAAACAATGTCAACTGTTTCCAAGAGCGCCGCGCCAGTGAAGACGCGCCGTTCGAAAGCCAAAGCGGAAGCAACCCGCCGCGGCTTGCTGTACGCCTTGCCGGACTGGCTGATGATCATCGTCCTGTTCTTCGTGCCGATCGTCCTGCTGGTCATCATGGCCTGCTCGCGCTGGTCCCTCATGGGAGGCAACCAGGGAGTCAACTTCCCGGAGAACTTCATTAAGGTATTCGAGAACAAGCTGTTCGGCAGCTCCATTCTGTTCACCCTCGAATACACGGTGATCGTAACCGTCTTCCTACTTGTGCTCGGCCTCGGACTGGCGTTGATCGTGCAGGAAAGCACCAAGTGGAACAACCTGCTGCGCACCTGCTTCCTGCTGCCGTCCGCAACCGGTCTGGCATCCGCATCGCTGCTGTTCTATGCGCTGTACTCCCCGCAGGTCGGCCCCGTAACCAAGATCCTGAGCTTCTTCGGCCTGATGGACGCCAACGGATCCGTGCTCGCCACAGGCCAAAGCGCATTGTGGGCCACCATCATCGTCATCGTCTGGCGATTCTCCGGCTACTACATGCTGCTCATGATGATCGGCCTGCAGTCCATCTCCGGCGACCTGTATGAAGCGGCCCGCATGGACGGCGCCGGAACCTGGCGAATCTTCCGTTCCATCACCCTGCCGCTGATGAAGCCGACCATCGTGATGTGCCTGGTCTACTGCGTCACCGGTTCCATCCTGGCCTTCGACCAGTTCTTCATCCTCACCAAGGGCGGCCCGAACAACTCCACCATGACCGTGGTGCAGCTCATCTACAACTTCGCCTTCGATTCGAAGAAGGACCTCGGCATGGCGGCCGCACTGTCCCTGATCGTGCTCGCGGCCCTGGTGGTCATCAACTCCATTCAGATGCGCGGCATGCGCGACAACACCAAGTAAAAGGAAGTGAAGCGCATTATGACTACTCCATTGTGGAAGCGTATCATCGCTCGCATTCTCGAAGGATTGCTCGCCCTCGTGTTCATCTCCCCGCTCGTGTGGGTCGTGGTCTGCTCGTTCAGCCCGCAGCCGGGCTCCGCACAATCCGACGGTTGGGGCATCAACAACTACCTGACCCTGTTCGGATATCAGGAAGGCCTGCCGCATTACCTGCTCAACTCAATCATCGTCACGCTCGTGGCGGTTGTGTTCTCGGTGGTGGTGTGCACCCTCGCCGGCTACTCCTTCTCCCGATTCGACTATCCGGGCCGCAACCTCGGCTTCATGGTGACGCTTTCCATCCTCATGGTGCCGTACGCGTCGCTGCTGATCCCGCTCATGGTGTGGTATAAGAACATCGGACTGAACGACACCCTGCTCGGCGTCGGACTGGTCATCACCCTGTTCCAGCTGCCGATGTCCACCTTCATCATGCGCAACGCGTTCGACGCCATCCCCAAAGACATGGAAGAGGCCGCCCTCGTGGACGGATGCAACTCCCTGCAGGCCCTGGTGAAGATCCTCGTGCCCGTCGTCAAGCCGTCCATGGTCACCGTCGGTCTGCTCGCGTTCCTCGAAGCGTGGAACAACTTCATGATCCCGCTGTACCTGTCCTCCTCGAGCAAGGCCACGTTGCCGCTGGCGCTCGTCAACATGCGTCAGCAGGTCATGGGCGTCATCGACTACGGTGCAACCGAAGCCGGCGTCGTCGTACTGCTCATCCCGTGCGCCATCCTGTTCCTTGCACTGCAGAAGTACTACGTCAAGGGCTTCATGGCCGGAGCTGTAAAGGGCTGATTATGAACGTAACAATCACCTCGCCATTCTGGAAGAAGCGCCGCGAACAGATCGTCGAATCCGTAATCCCATACCAGTGGGGCGTGATGAACGACGAAATCGAAACGGAAGTCCCCGACGATCCCGCCGGCAACCAGCTTTCCGACAACAAAAGCCACGCCGTGGAAAACCTGCGCATCGCGGCAGGAGACGAAACCGGCGAATTCCACGGCATGGTCTTCCAAGACTCCGACATCTACAAGTGGCTCGAAGAAGCCGCATACGCGCTGTCGTACCACCCGGACGAGCAGCTGCGAGAGCTGTGCGACCGCACGGTTGACCTCATCGCACGCGCCCAACAGCCGGACGGCTACCTGGATACCCCATACCAGATCAAGACCGGAGAATGGGCGAACCGTCAACGATTCACCCTCATCCAGCAAAGCCACGAAATGTATGTGATGGGCCACTACATCGAAGCGGCCGTCGCCTACCACGACGTCACCGGCAACCAGCAGGCGCTCGACGTGGCCTGCCGCATGGCCGACTGCCTGGACTCGAACTTCGGACCGGAAGACGGCAAGATCCACGGCGCCGACGGACACCCGGAAATCGAACTGGCGCTCGCCAAACTGTACGACGCTACCGGAGAGACGCGATACCTCAAACTGGCGCGGTACCTGCTCGACGTGCGCGGCGAAGACCCGGACTTCTACTCAAAGCAGCTGGCGGCCATCGACGGCGACTACATCTTCCGCGACCTCGGCTTCTACAAGCCGGAATACTTCCAGGCCGCGGAACCAGTCCGCGATCAGAAAGACGCCAACGGCCACGCCGTGCGAGTCGCATACCTGTGTACCGGAATGGCGCACGTGGCCCGCCTCACCTCGGATCAAAGCCTCCTCGACGCGACCCACCGACTGTGGAACAGCATCGTAGGCAAGCGCATGTACGTGACCGGCGCGGTCGGATCGACCCACGTAGGCGAATCATTCACCTACGACTACGATCTGCCGAACGACACCATGTATGGCGAAACATGCGCATCCGTGGGCATGAGCATGCTCTCGCGCCAGATGCTGCTCCTCGAACCGAAGGGCGAATACGCCGACGTGCTCGAACGGGAACTGTTCAACGGAGCCATCGCAGGCATCAGCCTCGACGGAAAGCAGTACTACTACGTCAACGCGCTGGAATCGACGCCCGACGGACTTGACAATCCCGACCGCCACCACGTGCTCTCCCACAGAGTCGACTGGTTCGGCTGCGCATGCTGCCCGGCGAACATCGCACGGCTCATAGCATCGGTGGACCGTTACCTATATACGGAACGGGACGGCGGCGCGACGGTGCTCTCGCACCAATTCATAGCCAATGAAGCGGTGTTCGACTCCGGACTGCACGTCACGCAGCATTCCGACATGCCGTGGAACGGCCACGTTGAATTCGAAGTGGCGCTCACCGAAGACGCGCAGCCCGTACGATTCGGCGTGCGCATTCCAGCATGGTCCGCGGATTCGTATGCGCTTGCCGTCGATGGCGAACCTTGCGGCAAGGCCGTCGAGGACGGATTCGTCTACTTTGACGTGCGGGCAGGCCAGGTTGTGCGTTTGACGCTCGATCTGGACATGTCGGTCAAGCTGATTCGCGCCAATTCCCACGTTCGCAACGATGCCGGAAAGGTCGCCGTCATGCGCGGTCCGCTGGTGTATTGCGCCGAGCAGGCAGACAATGCCGGCGATCTGTGGCTATACCGTCTGGATGATGGCGTGGACGGTGCGGATGCCGTGGTCATGCATGAAGGCGATCTGCTGGGCGGCGTCGATACGATCACGGTTCCTGCGGTTCGTGAGGCGTCCGACGGCGAAGGGGCCCCGCTGTATGAGAAGGCGGACTCCTGCCGTCAGCGGGAGAAGACGAGTCTGAAACTCGTGCCGTACTACGCATGGGCGAATCGCGAACTGGGCCAGATGGCGGTATGGATTCGCCGATAGCGGCGCAAAAAATCTTGTTTTTCGTGAGGTTCCTCATGAAAAACTGGGCGGAACGCCAAAGATTGGAGCCTGAGGCGATCCGCTGAAGGAAATGAGAGGCCAGTCATCCCCTTTTTAAGGGGGTGGCTGGTTTTTATTATGGCATGATTTGCCGTGTGGTCCGGTGCGTGGGTCGGCATGTGAGTCGGTATATGAACCAGCGTATGAATCATAGAAGAAAATATTTTCGCAGATTTTCGCAAGTGGTTGTACTGAAAAATCCGTGGCGATTAAAAATTGCGAAAAAATTTCGCATCGGGTATACTGATTTTCGTTCGGTGGATGCTCCAATCTAAATCCGCCGAATATCGATCTCATTTCCTTGAAAGTCAGGAAGCGCGAAAGAGTTCGCGTTTCATCGACAATAAGCCAATGACGGCTTGTACAGGAGAAAAGTATGCAACCGAGAAGAAAGAAAAGGGTGGTCGCGTCCATAGGCACCCTGGCCGCAGTGGCAACACTGTTGACCGGCGGCGTCACTTCGGCATACGCCAATGACGCATCCAATCCGAATTCTGATATGGGGTATCCGAGTTTCAAGGGCGCCACGGACCCGATTCCATCGTCCGGCGTTTCCTACGTACCCACTACCAGCTACCTGAAGCAGGTCTTCAATGAAGACCTCGCCAACGGCGCGGGCAGCGATACCTCGCACGATTTCTGGATCGACAAAATGCTCACCAGAGAAGGCGCCGATCCAGTCGGAACCGGAAGCAACGACGCCGGAGAATACTGGTTCGAAGGCGCCGACCGCAACCAATACCTCTTCAGCCGTGGCCGTGCCGCATACATGTACGACCATGAGCCCGGAGCGCTGGGATTCGTAGGCAACGCCGCCTACTGGGACGAAACCGGCAACGACGGCTTCACCGTCACCGTGAGCGTCAACGGGGCCGAAGTCTCGTTGAAGGAACAGAGCGACCAGCGCAAGCAGACCCCCAGCTACTTCACCACGGTCTTCGCCAATGAGGACGGATCCATCACAGTCACGGAAGTCAAGTACATCACCTACAACAACGTGATGGTCGCCAACTTCACCGTGACCAGCACCACGGATGCGCAAATCGTGATGACAGCGTCCTCGCCCTTCGCACAGAACGGTGAGGACGGAGCTGCCGAACTGACCGGCAGGGTGAACGTCAAGAACGATCTGACCACCATCTATCCAAGGTTCTCCGGCAACGGCTTCACCGCCAAGGGCGGCAAACTCGAATCCGTCATGGACGTCAAGGCGGGGGAGAGCCAGACCACCAAGCTGCAGCTGGGTCTGATCGCCAACGAACTGCCGGACTCCACCACCGAATACGAAGCCCGTTTCAACGGTGATCTGACCGATCCGGCCGTGTCCTACAAGGATTCCGTAACCACATACAACCAGTGGTGGTACGAGAACATACCGTACGTGGAAACCCCGGAGCACAACATCGACAAGACGGTGTTCTACCGTTGGTGGCTGAGCCGCTTCAACATGCTCGACGCCAACATGCCGGGCAACACTTTCCAGTATCCGACATCCATCGAAGGCGTCCTCGGATACAACAACCAGATCGTGCTGACGTCCGGCATGTTCATCAACGACACCAAGTGGCTGCGTAACGCCGAATACTCGTACGGCACTTGGGTCTCCGCCGGCCAAACCGCCAAGAAGGGCAAGTCCGGATACTACTATTACCATGACAATCCGGGCGATCCCGCCAACTGGAACCACAGCTACACGCAGTACATCACCAAGGCGGGCTGGGACTCCTACATGGTCCACGGCGGACCATCCTCGCTGGCCGAGGCGTTGGGCGACTACGGTTCCCAAGACGTCAAGGGCCTGCTCAACTCAAAGAGCGAGTCGGACTACAACGACAACCAGAACGACAACGAGAACAGTCTGATCGACTGGTCCTGGTGGTCGATGACGGGCAACGACGCCGACGCGGTCTCTTTCTCCGAACCCGGACGTTCCGGTCAGCGCATGGACCGTGCTGACGGCTCGGCCAACATGTGGGCCAACGCCAACGCCGCAGCCAAAGCGTATGCGGCCGCGGGAGACACCGCCAAGGCCGAGGAGATGCAGAAGATTGCCGACGACATCAAGCAGGATGTGCTCGACAACCTCTGGGACTCCGACAGCAAGCTGCTGCTGCACAAGTGGATCAGCGACGGGGCGTTCGCCAAGTATAAGGAACTCAACAACTACTATCCGTATTCCGAAGGCCTGATGCCGACCGGAAACGACGACTACGACAGCGCGCTGCGCCTGTTCGCGGACGCCGACGAGTTCCCGATCTTCCCGTTCTTCACGGCCAACCAGGCCGATAAGAAGGCGCTGAACTTCCCGGGCTCCAACAACTTCTCGATCATCAACGCCACCCCGTTGCTGCAGATCTATTCGGCCGGCATCCGCGACTACAACGCGGCTGACAACGGATACATCACCAACGAGTCGTACAAGAAGCTTCTGTACTGGGTCGCCTTCTCTCACTACCAGGGCGGCGACAACCGCTATCCTGACCAGAACGAGTTCTGGAACATGGACAACAACTCGTCCGGAAGCACCATTCCGGAGAAGAACAGCGACGCATCCAAGAACGGCGGCAAGATCACGTACCGTTCCTGGATCCACCACACCCAGCTCGGCACCACCAACTGGACCATCATCGAGGATGTTGCCGGCGTGGTTCCGCGTGAAGACAACAAGATCGAACTGAACCCGATCGAGATTCCGGATTGGAACCACTTCACGGTGAACAACCTGAGCTACCACGGCAGGGACATGTCGATCGTGTGGAACAACGACGGAACGTACGACGCCCCGCAGGGATACACCTTGTATCTCGACGGAAGCGCGGTCTTCACCTCCGACAAGCTCGCCCACCTCATCTACGATCCAGCCAGCGGAACCGTTGAAGTGAAGGACGACTCCGGAGCCCAGATCAGCGGCGCGACCATCGCCACCATGCCGAACGCCAACGAAGTCTCCTACGGCTCCAACAGCCGGGTCACACAGATCTTCGCGCAGTCCGGCCAGAACGTTGACGAGGCTTCCCAAAGCCAGGCCAACGTGGCGAAGGACGCCGATGTGGAAGCCACCTACGAAACCAAGGGATACCCGGCAACCAACGCTGTCGACGGAACGAACGTCATGGAATCGTTCTGGGGAACCAAGGGAACGGAAAACGCCAAGGACTCGATCACCGTCAAATTCAAGGACGGCGTGCAGACCATTGACGACGTTCGTCTCTACTTCTACCAGACGTCCTCCAGCCAAACGATCTCCGGCTACAGCGAACCCTCCGTGTACACGCTGGAATTCCAGAACGAAGCCGGAGAATGGCAGGCGCTGCCGAACCAGGTGCGCACACCCACGTATGCGGGCGCGAACTACAATCGCGTGCAGTTCGATCCGGTGAACGCACGGGCCATCCGTGCCACGTTCACCCCTCAGTCGGGCATGGCCGTGGGCGTCAAGGAGATCCAGGCGTACAACACCGGCATCCATCCGACCGAAGAGCCGACCAACGCGGCTCCCGAAGTCGACGCATACGTGTCGAGCAGCACCTCCTCCGGAGCGCAGATCGTCGGTTCCGTAAAGGACGATGGCCTGCCGAACGGCGAGATCTCTTCGAAGTGGGAACAGGTTTCCGGCCCGAAGAACGGTGTCGCGAAATTTACTGACGAGCAGTCCGCCAGCACCACCGTCACCTTCAACAGGGAAGGCGACTACGTGCTCAAGCTCTCCGCATCCGACGGCGAGAAGACCGGCGAGAAGCTGATCACCGTGCATGGCATTCCGTCCGACGGAACCGTCAACGTGGCGCCTCAGTCCTCCGCCAGCGCAAGCTACACCAACGTGTGGCAGCCGAAGGACAACGCCAAGAAGGTTATCGACGGTCAGGTCGTGTATACCAACACTCCGAACGAGACCTGGAACAACTGGGGCGATTCCACCGGCGAGGATGCCACCCTGCAGCTGGAATGGACCGGCTCCGTGCCGCTCAAGAAGGCGAAGCTGTACTTCTGGACCGATCACGGCGGAGTGCCGATGGTCAAGTCCTGGAAGCTGCAGTACGCCGATGCCGAAGGAAACTGGAAGGACGTCAAGCTTGCAAGCGGACAGTCCTACACGGTTGTGGAAAACCAGGGCAACGAAGTGAAGTTCGCCGAAACGGTTGAGACCAGCAAGCTTCGCGTGGTGTTCCCGAAGGGCTCCTATGTGGGTGTCAGCGAGTTCGAGGCGTACGCCCTCGACCCGGTGAGCGTGAGCGATGTGAACCGCATGGTCAAGACCGGCACCAAGGCGTCCGATCTTGCGTTGCCGACCACCGTCAGCGCGTCCTACACCGACGGTACCCGTCGTGATCTGGCCGTCACCTGGGGTAAGGTGACCGACGAACAGCTGGCATCCGACTCGCAGTTCACGGTATCCGGTGTCGTTGCCGGCGCCCTTGCCGGCGCGAAGGCGATCATCGGCGTGCGCTCCGACGCGGAAGCCCAGACCGCCGGTTCGGCCCAGCCGATCGAACAGAGCGTCTATCAGAACTCCAAGTCGATCGATCTGCCGACCACCGTACCGGTGCGTTTCCCCAACGGTATGCTTGACGACCGCAAGGTGGTCTGGGATGACGAATCCGTCAAGTCGATCGACTTGACGAAGATCGGCGATTACGAGGTGCAGGGTTCTGCTGAGGGCTCCAGCGCGGCGGCGAAGATCACCGTGCATGTCGTTGCCGACCCGTCTGGCTCCGTGACGCCCGATCCGGAACCGACCCCCGATCCGGAACCGCTCGAGGGCTGGATTGAAGGCAGGGCCTCCGACACGATGGTCAGCGCGGAAGCAAGCTGGTCTCCGGCTGCGGGCAAGCTCAACGACGGCAAGCTCGTCGACGATGACTTCCCGACAGGCGATGACCAGGACGTCAACGCTTACGTGTGGGGCACCTGGGGCAAGGCGTCCTCGGGAATGTACGCTCAGTACACGTGGGATCAGCCGGCTCTGGTCGATTCCAGCCGTGTGCAGTTCTGGGCAAACATGACCGAAACCAACGTCGCCCTCGGCGGTCTGGAGATTCCGACCGAATGGAAGATTCAGTATCTGGCTGAAGACGGCACGTACAAGGATGTTGAGAACGCCGCATACACCACGGTGCGCAACGATCCGACCCATCATGCCACCGACGACGCCAAGGGCTGGAGCGAGGCGACGTTCACTCCAGTGAAGACGACTTCTCTCCGACTGGTTCTGGAGCCGTACAACGGTGGTGAAGGAGCCGGCACATTCGGTGCCGCAGTCGTGGAATGGGGCGTGCATGCCGCCAAGGGTGAAGACCCGGAGCCGCCGACGCCTACGGTAGACAAGACGAAGCTGGAAAGCGCGATCAAGGCTGCCGAAGCGTTGGAGGAATCGCGATTCACCTCGACATCCTGGAACGACCTTGTAACGACTCTGGAAGCGGCCAAGGCTGTCTTCAACAGCGACGAAGCCACTCAGGACGATGTGGACGGAGCCGTTTCGAAGCTGGAGGATGCCCAGAAGGCCCTCGTGGCGCGAGGAGACAAGACTGGTCTGCAGCAGGCGTTCGACCATGCCAATGGCATCGACTCGAGCAAATACACCGACAAGAGTGTGGAAGCCCTCAAGAAAGCCATGAGTGCCGCGTCGGATGTTCTGGCGAACGTGGATGCCACCCAGTCTGAGATCGACGACGCGTACAAGGTCTTGGTGGAAGCCATCAACGGTCTGGAAGAGAAGAAGAGCGATCCGGAGCCGGCGGCAGTGGACAAGTCCGCGCTCAAGACTCTGGTCGCACGTGCCGATGCGCTGAAGAGCGGCGACTACACGGAGGCATCGTGGAAGGTGCTTTCCGAGGCGCTGTCCAAGGCCAAGTCCGTGCTTACGGACGACACTGTGTCTCAGGACGATGTGGATGCCGCAGCCTCCGCTTTGGAGAAGGCCGCAGCCGCGCTGGTCAAGAAGGATGGAAAGCCGGCGGATGTTGATATCTCCGGCGGAATCCAGACGAACGGCAAGAGCCCGGCAATCGGCAACACCGGTTCTAGCGTTGCCATCCTGGCTGCGGCGATGCTGGTTGCGATGGCTGCCGGAACGATCGTTCTGCTGGTCGTCATCCGCCGCCGTGGAACGGAACGTTAAGGTTTTCCCTCGTTCCTGACTGGGGGTGTCGATCCCGATTGAGGTGCCGATTCGGTTTCATATGACCGAATCGGCACCTTGTGTTTTTAGTGGCTGTTTTTTGGCTGTTTTTGACGGGGTACTTGTTTTGGTGGTGTTTTGGAAGACGAGCTGTGTTTGTTTTTAAGGGGTTGCATTCGTTCGCTTTTGGGGTGTATTCACCCCCTTTGTCAGCTGTTGTTCAGGCTGGAGAATTTACGATGGCCTTGTTTGCTGCATTGGCATAATCAAGGAGGATTGCATGGGTAAGCTCATTCTCACCGGTGTTGACGGAAATCTCGGCGGACAGGCAGCCGACTGTCTGCTGGAAATCGCAAAACCGGAGGATCTGATCTTCACCGGCTACAATCCGCAATCGCTGGAAAAGTATGCCGCTCAGGGTGTGGAAACCCGCGTTGCGGACTTCAACAATCGTGAGGGACTGGAAAAGGCGTTTGAAGACGGCAGTGTGATGGCGCTCGTTTCCATGCCGTTCGTGGGAGCCAAGCGTCAGCGTGCGCACGGCAACGCGGTCGATGCCGCAAAGGCCGCTGGTGTGGAGAAAGTCGTGTACACGTCGTTGGTGAACGCGGCGGATCCCACCAATCCGAGCGTTGAGAAAAAGGATCATATCTGGACCGAGGAATTCATCAAGGAAGCGGGTCTCGACTACGTGTTTCTGCGTAACTCGCAGTATGCGGAGGCCATGATCACCAACTACTTCACCTACGTACGCATGGGAGGTCCGCTGACGAACAGCCAGGGTGACGGTTTGATGGCGTACATCTCCCGCAAGGATTGCGCCAAGGCCGTGGCATACGCATTGGCGGCCGAGGATCTGCACGAGGCTGTTCTCGATATCAACGGCCCGGAGCTGATGACCATCTCGAAGTTCTGCGAAATCGGCAACCAGGCCACCGGAAACCACGTGGAATATAAGGAAATCACCGACGAAGAGAACTATCAGGTCTTTGATGCCATGGGTGTTCCGCGCACCACCGACGGCGAATTCAAGGAGGGCTCCGAAGCGCCGTTCTCGTCGGATGGCATGGTCACGTTCGCGCAGGCGATTCGTGAAGGCAAGATGGCCGTCAAGACCGACGATTTCCAGAAACTGACCGGATCCGAGCCGCTTAGCGTCGAGTACATGTTCGAGCATGCCGATGAATTCCAGATTGGAGACAGGCATTCCAAGGATGCGTGACGTGCGTGTGTACGCCTGTTTGATGGCTGCGTTGCCGTTTGTTGCATCGTGAGCTTGAGGTTTGTGGCGTGAATCATTGAGCCGTGTGGTTCTGTGGTCCACGCCACTTTTTTGTTTTCGGCTGGCGTGTTTTTTGTCGCCCTTGGTCCGTGTCTATGCGCTTTTGCGGCTGTTTCGGGATAGTGGAAGGGTGTGAGTATTCCCGTACTGCCGGAAGTTGGTAGGTTTGCGGATGCTTGGGAATAGCGGGTGAACTGGAGTATGTCCGTATGTACGCAAACCGGTGTGTTTGCGTACATACGGGGATGGTGGAAGGGTGTTGGTATTCCCATACATCCGGAAGTTGGTAGGTTTGCGGATGTATGGGAATAGCAGGTGGACTGGAGTATGCCCATACAGCCGCAGGAAGGTGCGGGAGGAGGGCCAATGCGCCTTGTCAGCGGAATCCTTCCCAGTGGGGGAGCGGGAAGAGGATGTCTTCGTAGGCTGCCCAAGCTTGCAGCAGGTCGATGCCGGGCTCGCCTAGCCAGCGCAATTCCAGGCCTTCCATCGCTGAGCCGATAGCCATGGAAAGAAGTCCGACTTGTTCCGGTTCCGAATATTCCGGAGGGAGCTTCCAGGGAACCTGCTCAATCTGCTTTCGCAGCCGCTGGCCTCGATATGCGAAATAATCGTGCGCCGGATGCGATTCGTCCAGCGCCTCCGCGCGCAATACCAGATATGCGCGGGTCTGATACGGATTTTCCGAGTTGAGTCGTGCGATTTCCCTGTACCATTCGGGCATGAGCGCGGGCTGCGCGGCGAGCTCTTCCTTGGAAAGACTGAGTTTGTGCGAAAGATAGCTGTTTGAATTATTGCTGCCGTTGAGATCGAATTGCCGAAGGACCAGGTCGAGCAGGTTCTGTTTGTTCTTCACGTGCTTGAGTACGCCGGCCTGGCTGAGGTCCATACGGTCGGCGATTTCCTGAATGGTCATGCCGAAAAAGCCACGTTCCCCGATCACCTCAGTTGCGATCCGCACAATCTCGTCTATCCGCTCGCTGCTCTGTTTTTTCAAATGTGATCCCTTCCGTTGCGATGCAACAGGCGTGCGTCGCACGTTTCAGCATATCCGATGCGGAAAACTGTGTGACACGCTCTGTTGACGTTTTCGTCTTTCGTGCTATATTGACTTTACAAGGTAAGTAAGTACTTACTTACCAACTAATCCAACACAAGTGGAACCTTCACTGCAGGAGGGTCCCGCGAATTCCAAAGTCGGAATCGAAATGAACATGGAGGTTCAAATGACAACCCAACGACGAGCCAACTGGAGACCATGGTTGGTCTTTGCGGGATGTTGCGTGCTTTCTTTCGTGGGATTCGGCTTCATCGTGAACACGATGGGCCTGTACTACACGCCGCTGTGCGACGAATTGGGAATCTCGCGTACGCAAATCGCCCTGGCCGCATCGATCATGGCCATCGCCGCATTGCCGACCACTCTGCTTGCCGGCAACATCATGAAGCGCATCGATTCGCGCATTCTGATTTCCGTATGCGTGGCGGTATGCGTGCTGCTGTTCCTTGCGCAGTCGTTCTTCATGCAGCTGTGGCAGTTCTATATTTCCTTCGCGCTCATGGGAATCGCGTACGTCATTCCGATCACCCTCACTCCAAGCGTTCTGCTCGCCAACTGGTTTGAAGACAAACTGGGACTCGTTATGGGTGTTGCTCTGGGCATCAGCGGCATCGGCGGCATGGTGTTCAATCCGGTCGTCTCCTCATGGATCACGAATTTCGGATGGCGTGCCTCATACCGAATCACCGCGATTGTGCTGGCCGTGTGCGTGCTGCCGTTCGCTTTATTCGCATTCAAATTCCGTCCAGACCAGACCAAGGGCGAGAGTGCTTACGGTCATGTGGTCAATACCGCCGCTGATGCTTCGAAGTCCGAGCAGAGCGATGAACTTCCGGGATTGTCGTTCAAGCAGGCCGCGAAAACCGGCTCCTTCGCGCTGTTGGTCATTCTGGCGGTGCTGCTGCAATCCGTTGCGGCGCTCGTGCAGCATGTTTCCGGTATGGAAGTCGCACGTGGCCTGACCTTGGAGCAGGGATCTCTGGTCGTATCCGGAATCATGCTTGGTGCAGCCGTGGGCAAGGCCACCATCGGTGTGCTGCTCGACCGAATGAAGACGGAAGTGGTCATCATCCTGTACGCGGCACTCGGATTGGGCGGCTGGGCTCTCATGGCAGTCAGCGGCATGCCGACCATTGCCACGGTTGCCGGCTTCCTTGCAGGCATCGGACAGGGCGTGGTGCTGGTGTCGCTCCCGTGGATGATCCGCCAATTCTTCGGCCTGAAGGATTATCCGATGATTCTGAGCGTTATCTCCGTAGGCGGCGGCATCGCATCCGCGGTCGCCAACACTGTTCACGGCACGGTATTCGACATGGCCGGATCGTACACGCCGTCGCTCATCGCGAACGTCGTCTTCTACGTGGTGGCGGCGATCTGCGCCATCGCCGCATACAAGCTGCGTCCGATGAAGTCAAACGAAAACAAGATCGAAAAGTAATACAGACAGCACGAACATAGGGAGCTGAACAATGAGTGATGCAGACGAATTCCTCAGGAAATATCTGGAAGGCATCCGCAGCCAGTACAACAATTCCGGATTCGAACCGGAGTATGCGGCCGGAGACATGCGCACGGTCAAAGTGCCCTGCCGTGACGGGGTGGAACTGACCGCGGACATCTACACGCCGGTCACGAAAGGGCCGCACCCGACCATCGTGGTGCGTTGCCCCTACCCGCAGCAGGTGGAACTATGGAAGCTGCATGGCGAGGAGCTCACCAAGCGCGGATACGCCCTGGTATGCGAATGGTGCCGCGGCACCTACACGTCCGGCGGAGTATGGGAGCCGAACGTCAACGAACGCAACGATGGCGCGGACCTGCTGGATTGGCTGGAAACACAGGACTGGATCGAAACCATCGGACTATGGGGAACCTCATATCTGTCGCTGACCTGCTGGGTGCTGGCGGACATCGCAACTCCCAAAGTGGCGTCGATCTGCGCGAACCACTACGGCACCGACCGATTCTCCTCCGCCTATCAGAAAGGCTCCTTCCGCTGCGACGTACTGACGGCATGGGCCATGCAGAATGCGGGACATCTCGTCGACGCGGACTATCTCGAATCCTCCCTGCATCTGCCGCAGATGACCGTGGATGAAGACATGTGGGGAGGCCGACTCGACTGGTATCGCGACTGGATCAGCCACCCGCAGGGCGAGGACTCCTACTGGGACGAAGACTTCTGGGGACTGCTCAAACGAATCCCGGCCAACGTGAAAGTGCCGATGTTCATCAATGAAGGATGGTTCGACCACCATCTCGGCAGCGCGCTCACCGGATACGCGTCGCTCAATCCTAGCGTCAAGGAACATTCATGGCTGAGAATCGGCTGCTGGAACCACTACTTCAACAATCCGCTTGAAGGGCTCGAACCCGCAAACCTCGATGCCACCGAAGTCCCCTCGGCGTTGGAATGGTTCGATCTGACGCTGAAAAAGCATCAGACCCCGGAACGCAAGGTCGAATACTACGAGGTCGGAGACGATTCATGGCATACCGTGGCGCAATGGCCACTTCCTGCCGACAGCGTCGAAGAGCACAGACTGTTCCTTGATTCGTCGTCGGAAGGCGAATCCGATTCGAATGCGTATGCGCTTGTTGCGAGCCCGCAAGAAGAGACGGGATCATTGCAGTACGACTACGACCCCGCAAATCCGGTCGCGACCCGCGGTGGCGAGGCGCTGCTGACCACGATGAAGGAAATCGGCGCTCGCATCCAGCCGGAACCGGGGTATCGTGACGACGTGCTCAGCTTCGTTACGGCACCGCTCGACCAGGACATGCATATTCAGGGATCCATCAGCGTGGAGCTTTACGTATCCTCCTCGGCTCCAGATACGGCATTCACCGCAAAACTGATGTGTGTGGATCCGGATGGGACCGCGCGCAACTATCGCAGCTCAATCACCACCATCGCGCTTGATGAGCCTGGTGCGGAACCGTACGAACCTGGCGATGTGCGCAAAGTGAGCGTGCGGATGTGGGACATCTGCTGGAAGGTGCCTGCCGGTTCCCGTATTCGCTGCGATATCGCGTCGTCAGACTTCCCGCAATATTCGGTGCATACCAATCGTGCCGGATTGTGGAGTGAGCAGACCGGATGCGATGTGGCCACTCAGGCCATATATACGGGAATGCAGACCCCTTCGTCGATTGTGCTGCCGGTTGTTGCCTGATGCGATTTCGCGCGTATAGGCGGTTTGCCGATTTGTGCGGCCTGCTGGAGGCCTGATATGCGGGATGTGCGGATGAAGTTCTTTCGTTCACGCATCCCGCTTGTTTTGTTTGACGGGTTTGCGGATGTATGGGGATAGCGGAAGGGTGTGAGTATTCCCGTACGGCCGGAAACTGGTGTGTTTGCGTACGTTTGGGAATAGTGAGAGTGCATGGGTATTCCCGTACGGCTGCAAACTGGTGTGTTTCCGTACGTACGCGGGGATGGTCGGGATTCGGACATCGGAATGTTGGGATGAAATAAAAAAGTCGGCTGGCATCGCCGGACCGACTGTTTTGAACAAAGTGCCCCAGATAGGAATCGAACCTACGACACCTTCTTTAGGAGAGAAGTGCTCTATCCACTGAGCTACTGAGGCAACAGAAATACATTCTACACACCTTGCGGACGTACTGCGAAAATTCCGAACGTGGCCCTTGATTTTCCGATGGCCGCGATGCGTTTGGAGCGCGAATTGGCGGTGTGTTTGGGTGGATCCGCTGGGTGGCTGACGGATTCCCGGACTGAATGCGCGGATGGGTTGCGGCGTATGGTTTCCCGCTCGAATGTGCGGGCCGGATTGCCATGGTGCGAACGATGGAATATCTCGCGGCTCCGGCCCGAACATGCGGACCAAACGTGGGCTAGGCCAGATTCTCCTGAGTGCCGGCGGTATCGGCGGCCTTGGCCTGTTCCGCCTGTGCCGCGTCCAGCTTGGCACGAACCTCGCCCAGCAGGCTCTGCGCGCGCTTGGCGAGTGCCTCTCCGATTTCCCA
The DNA here is from genome assembly GCA_963595445.1 of bacterium. Lineage (GTDB taxonomy): Bacteria > Actinomycetota > Actinomycetes > Actinomycetales > Bifidobacteriaceae > Bifidobacterium. The sequence goes on along the minus strand of CAVBHJ010000015.1, from coordinate 11,841 downwards.
CTGACGCATGGACTGGTCGAGGTTCAGTCCGCCGGCTTCCAATGCCTGCACGGCCTGGATGAGCTTGTCTCGCGCCTCTTCGTACGGCATTTGCGCGATCGCCTCGCGCTCCTTGTCGGTGAGGCTGGATGCGGGGGTGGTTTCGTTGCTCATGAATTACTCCTTCGTTGCGTTTTTGGCCGTTACGTTTTTGACTTCGGAAACTACGGTGCCGCGTTTCAAGGTTATGGTCAGCTCGTCGCCGACCTTCACCTTGCCGGCATTGTCAAGTACGTGTCCGTCCGCGCTCTGCACCACGGCATAGCCACGGTTCAAGGTGGATTGCGGGCTTAGTGCGGTCAGTGACGCATGATTTTTCTCGATGGTGAGGCTTGCGTCGTCGAGGATGCGTGTCAGGCCGATTCGCATGCGTTGGCGAGCGTCGTCGAGGAACCTTTGGTGCGGCTCCAGCATGGTGAGCGGTTGCGTCAGGCTGGGGCGATTCGCATACCCTTCGACCAGTCTGCTTTCGTTGTTCACGGTCGCTTCGATGCGTATGCGCATGCGGTCGAGTTGCGTTTGGACCAGTCTCGACTGTTCGAACACGTCCGGAACGACTCGTTTCGCCGCGTCCGTCGGGGTTGAGGCGCGCATGTCCGCGACCAGGTCGAGCAGCGTCCAATCGTCGTCATGTCCGACTGCGGAAACGAGCGGGGTGTGTGCTGCGGCCGCGGCTCTCACCACGCCTTCGTCGGAGAAGCCGATCAGATCCTCGAACGCGCCTCCGCCTCGGGCCACGATGATCACGTCCACGTCCGGATCGGCGTCCAGTTGTTGGATGGCGCGAATCACGTCCGGCGGGCATTGCTCGCCCTGCACGTGCACGTGGGCGATTTTGAAATCCACGACCGGCCAGCGCAGTTTTACGTTGGTGATCACGTCGCCTTCCGCACGCGCCTGGGGCGCGCAGATCAGGCCGATGCAATGCGGGAATTCCGGAAACGCCTTCTTGCGGTCGGCATCGAACAGGCCCTCGCCTTTGAGCTTTTTGCGCAGTTCGTCGATCATGGCTTTGAGACTGCCGCCGGCGTCGACCGCGATGATCGCGTCCGCTCTCAGCGAAAGCGAGGTGCGCTTCATCCAGAGATTCGGTTTGCCGTGGATGATGACGCGGTCGCCCTGCGAGAAGGATTCGGCGGCTGCGGCGAACTGTCCGAAACCGTTGACTTCCATGGCGATGTCCTGGTCGTTGTCGCGCAGCGTGATGTAGGCGCTTCCCCGCCTGCGTGTGTTGATCTGCGTGATCTGCCCGGCGACCCATACGGAAGGCCAACGATCGACCGCCGTCTGGAATTTCTCACTGAGCAAACTTACGGGCCATGGATTGTCCGCTGTGGTCTCACGGGCCAGTCGCGCCAATGGTTTTGCGGATTGCGGCGACTGGTTCTGCGTCGCTGCTGGGTTGTAATCCGGAGTCCAAGTCATGGTTCAAGAATCCATCATCTTGCGGACATGCGGAACACTTGTTCGAATGCATTCATTCCCTCGGTGAGGTAAAGTCGGGCGACACTCCGAAGTGAGGTGGTCACCTAATTTTTATGGATTCGAGGAATGGCGGAATGAAGCCCAAAAATAGGATATGTAGTGTTTTTGCTACGTAAAAACACTACATATAGTGCTGGTAGTAGTGCAGGCAATGGCGTACCCTCATATAGGCCCAAATTGCGGAACATGCGAAACGGGGCATGGAGCTAGCCGGAAAAACCGGCTCGGAAAGGACGATGAATGCAGGAACAGGCTTTGGAAACCGCTGGTGTGAACACGAAATCCAACGCCGAAAAGGTGCTTGTTGAAAAACGTGACGGTCGCGTGGTCGATTTCGACCCGGTGAACATCATCAACGCGGTGAAGTCCGCTTTCGCTGACCTCGACATGAAGATCGGCCCCCAGGAGGACCGTATGGTCCGCGTCATCGCGGATCAGGTCGAGGCGGAAATCAAGGATCGTTACAACGGACCTGCAAAAATCGAAGACATCCAGAACCTTGTTGAGCACGGCCTGATCGAGGCGCATCAGTACGACGTGGCACGCACGTACACCAACTACCGTCTGAACAAAGACATCGAGCGTGCCAAGGCCACCGACATCAACGAAGCCGTGAAGAGGCTCGTGAACCGTGATGAAGCCCTTGTGAGGGAGAACGCGAACAAGGATTCCAACGTGTACTCCACCCAGCGCGATCTTCTGGCGGGCGCGGTCTCCAAAGCGTCGGCGTTTTCCATGCTTCCGGACGCCGTGTCGAACGCGCATATGAAGGGCGATATCCACTTTCATGACGCCGACTATTCGCCGTTCACCGCGCAGTCCAACTGCTCGCTGCCCGATTACTGGGATATGCTCGCCAACGGCTTCACCTTGGGCAACGCGCCGATGGGCTCTCCGAACAGCATCAGCATCGCGGCCACCCAGATCACCCAGATCATGAAGGACGTGGCATCCAGCCAGTACGGCGGCCAGACGGCGAACCGCGCCGATGAGAACTTCGCGGAATACGCCAAGAAGGACTACGACAAGTTCCTTGAGCAGGCCCATGAGATCATGCCCGACGACCTGCCGATCGAAATCGCCGAGCGTCAGGTGCGCATGGCCAAGGACGTCGAGCCGAAGCGCCTGCACTTCGAGAAGGACCGTCCGGCTCTGCCCATGGACGAGCCGTTCAGCGAGAACGTGGACCGTCTGCAGCAGCTGCGTGAGATCTGGGCCAAGATCCAGACCCGTAAGGCCATCTATGACGCCATGCAGACCATGGAATACCAGATCAATTCCAACCGAGTCTCCAACGGTCAGACCCCGTTCGTGACCGTCGGCTTCGGTCTGGGAACCGACTGGTTCGCCCGTGAAATCCAGCGTGCGATCTTCCTCAACCGCATTCGTGGACTCGGCTCCGAGCACCATACCGCCATCTTCCCGAAGCTGGTGTTCACCATCAAGCATGGCGTGAACGCCGATCCGGGCGACCCGAACTACGATCTGAAGCAGCTGGCCCTCGAATGCGCCACCAAGCGCATGTACCCGGATGTGATCTTCTACGAGAACATCGTGAAGATCACGGGTTCCTTCAAGGCTCCGATGGGATGCCGTTCCTTCCTGCAGGGCTGGGTCGACCCGAAGACCGGCGAGAACGTCGAAGACGGCCGTATGAACCTTGGCGTGGTGACGGTGAACATTCCGCGCATCGCACTGGAATCCCACGGAGACGAGGACCGCTTCTGGAAGCTGTTCGACGAGCGTATGTCGGTTGCCCACCAGGCGTTGCAGTTCCGCATCATGCGATGCAAGCAGGCCGCTCCCGTCAACGCTCCGACGCTGTTCCGCTTCGGCGCGTTCGGACGTCTCGGCGCCAACGACAGCGTTGATCAGCTGTTCCGCAACGAACGCGCCACCGTATCGCTCGGATACATCGGCCTGTATGAGGCGACCAGCGTGTTCTACGGCAAGGATTGGCTGCGCGACCACGGATGGGACGCGGAAGGCAAGGAGTTCGCGCTGTCGATCGTGCGCCGCATGAACGAGCTGTGCAAGGACTGGAGTGCCGCGGAAGGCTACCATTATTCCGTGTATTCGACGCCGGCGGAATCGCTCACCGACCGCTTCAACCGTATGGATCGAGACAAGTTCGGCGAAGTGGACGGCGTTACCGACCACGACTTCTACACGAATTCGTTCCACTACCCGGTATGGTTGCAGCCCACTCCGATGGAGAAGCTCGATTATGAGAAGGACTTCCCCTACTACGCTTCCGGCGGTTTCATCAACTACTGCGAATTCCCGTGCCTGCAGTCCAACCCGAAGGCGCTCGAAGCGGTATGGGATTACGCCTACGGCATAGGCATCGGCTACCTCGGCACGAACACGCCGATCGACCGTTGCTACGAATGCGGTTTTCAAGGCGATTTCGAACCGACCGAAGAAGGATTCAAGTGCCCCGAATGCGGCAACTGCGATCCGGACCATTGCAACGTCACGAAGCGCACCTGCGGCTACCTCGGCAACCCGGTGCAGCGTCCGATGGTGCATGGGCGCCATGAGGAGATCGCCCATCGCGTCAAGCATATGAGCGGTGAAACCGGCCATGTCACGTTGAGCGATGGTTCCGCGCGCGAATGGTTCGAAGAAGCGAAGTGACGTTTGGCGTAAAGCCGAATGCAATACGTGGTGTGGCGCAATGGGATGCGCCACACCACGGCGTCACACTACGAAGCCGTGTGCCGCAAGGTGTCGAAACGACTAGCCCAGTGGAGGTGATCGCATGGTGAGCAGCGCCGATTCGTCGGTCAAACGCCATGATTTCGCGCCGGCCGATACCGATCGGGGACCTTTCATACCTACTGTCAGGTCCAACAATCCGAAGGCCGGACAGTGGACCAACCGCATGAGCCACAACATGATCGCGGATTACAAGCGATTCCTCATGACGGACGGGGAGGGCATACGCTGCTCGCTGTACGTGTCCGGATGCCCGTTCCATTGCGAGGAATGCTACAACACCTCGATTTGGGATTTTCAGGCCGGATACGAGTACAACGACAGGCTCGAAGCGCAGATCATGGACGATTTGAGCCTGCCGTACGTGCAGGGAATCACCTTCCTGGGAGGGGAACCGCTGCTCAACACCGGTGTCCTGCTACCGCTCGCACGCAAGATTCGCGAACGGTTCGGCCATACCAAAGACATTTGGTGCTGGACCGGATACACGTGGGAAGAGCTCATGCGGGAAGGTGAGAGCGCCGACAAACTCGAACTGCTCGAACAGATCGACGTTCTCGTGGACGGCAGATACATCAAGGAACTGCATGACTCCCTGCTGCAGTTCCGCGGAAGCTCCAACCAGCGCATCATCGACGTTCCGCAATCGTTCGCCCGTGACGAAGTGGTGATCTGGCCGAAGCTGCATGATCAACTGCGTGTGATCCCGGAAATCTACGGCAAGGATCGCGCCGCGGGAGAGGGAAGCGCGTCCTAAGAGACGATTGGTTGTCTAAATTATGCGCCGTGTCGCATAATTTATGCTGCGGGGCACTGAATTAGGCGTGGGCACAGACTACCATTACATACTTGGTAACCGGGGTAGGGGACTCTGTGTCCTAGCGAGGGTCCAGTCCGGCGGACAAGAATGAGTAGAGGTTTGTGCATGGTTGAAGCGACGAATACCGTGGTTGAGTCCCGCGATGGAAAGCCGTTGCGTGTGGGACTTGACATCGGTTCCACGACGGTGAAGGCCGTGGTCCTTGATCAGGTCGACGCATTGGACAACGTTCTCTTCTCCGACTACCGCCGTCACCACGCAAACGTGCGCGCCACAGTCGGCGGTCTGATGGAAGACATCCATGCGAAACTCAAATCCCAGGGCCGAGGAAACGAACCGATACGACTGGCCATCACCGGATCGGGCGGTCTTGCGCTTGCCGACAGCCTTCATGTGCCTTTCGTGCAGGAGGTCATAGCCGAAACCCGTGCCATCGACCAGGAATATCCGCAAGCCGATGTGATCATCGAACTTGGCGGCGAGGATGCCAAAATCACCTATTTGAAGCCGACGCCGGAACAGCGCATGAACGGTTCCTGCGCAGGCGGCACCGGCGCGTTCATCGACCAGATGGCCACTCTGCTCGACACCGACGCATCCGGTTTGAATGACATGGCCAAGAACTACGAGACGCTGTATCCGATCGCGTCCCGCTGCGGCGTCTTCGCCAAAACCGATCTTCAGCCGCTGATCAACGACGGTGCCGCGAAGCCGGATCTGGCGGCGTCCATCTTCACCGCAGTGGCCACGCAGACCATCGCGGGTCTGGCTTCCGGCAGGCCGATTCATGGCACCGTGATCTTCCTCGGAGGCCCGCTCTTCTTCATGTCGGAGCTGCGGGAGGCGTTCCATCGCGCGTTGGAAGGCAAAGTCGACGAATTCATCGTGCCGACCGACGCCCACTTGTACGTGGCATTCGGATCGGCTTTGCTTGCCGGCGAACCCGACCAGCTGGAAGACGGCGGCGATTTCGAAGCACGCACCTGCGAGGACCTGCTTTCCAGTCTTGAAGCCCTCAAGAATCTGCCTGCGAACACGCCGACCATGCCGCCGCTGTTCCCCACGGAAGCCGATCATGAGGCGTTCAACGAGCGTCACCATCGCGAGCATGTGCATATCGGCACGCTGGAAGGTGCGCAGGGACCGCACTTCCTGGGAATCGATGCCGGTTCCACCACCATCAAGGCGACGTTGGTGAACGACGATCGTGAGATCGTATGGTCGTCATACGCAACCAACGAGGGAAGCCCGCTTACTGCCGCGATCAACATCGTACGGAAAATTCAAAACGAGCTGCCGGAAGAGGCGTGGATCGCACGATCGTGCGCCACCGGCTACGGTGAAGGCCTGATCACGACCGGTCTGCACCTCGACGAAGGCGTGGTCGAGACCATGGCCCACTACCGCGGCGCGGAAATGGTGTCTCCCGGCGTGACCGCCGTCATCGACATCGGTGGCCAGGACATGAAATATCTTGCGATTTCCGATGGCGTAATCGATTCGATCGCAGTGAACGAAGCCTGCTCCTCCGGATGCGGCTCGTTCCTGCAGACGTTCGCCCAGTCCATGGGATTGACCATTCAGGAATTCACACAGGCCGCGCTCAACTCCACGCATCCGGTGGATTTGGGATCGCGTTGCACCGTGTTCATGAACTCCTCCGTCAAGCAGGCGCAGAAGGAAGGCGCCTCGATGGAAGACATCGCGGCCGGCCTGTGCTACTCCGTGGTGCGCAACGCCCTGTACAAGGTCATCAAACTGCGTGATTCCGGCGAACTCGGAGACACCGTGGTGGTTCAGGGCGGCACCTTCCTCAACGATGCCGTGCTGCGTGCCTTCGAACTGCTCACCGAACGCGAGGTGACCCGACCGAACATCGCTGGACTCATGGGCGCGTACGGTGCCGCGCTTACCGCACGCATGCACTACACCGACGTGGCCGACGACATGGGAGAAACAAACGACACCGCTTCGAAGCAGATCGAAATCGCAGGAGTCGCGCACACCGCGTCGAACATCGTGTCCGGCAGCGAACTTGACAACCTGTCCATGACTTCGGAACGAGACGTGTGCAAGCTGTGCCAGAACCACTGCAAGCTCACCATCACCACGTTCCAGGACGGCTCCCGCTACGTTACCGGCAACCGTTGCGAACGCGGCGGCGACTCCAAGAAGCAGCGTTCCGACCGTCCCAACCTGTACGACTACAAGTACAAGCGTTGCTTCGCATACCGCAGGCTTACCGACAAGAAAGCCACCCGTGGTGAAATCGGCATTCCGCGCGTGCTCAACATATACGAGAACTATCCGTTCTGGTTCACCCTACTGACGGCCCTTGGATTCAAGGTGATGATCTCCGGACGAAGCTCGCACGAACTGTTCGAAACCGGCATCGAATCAATCGCATCCGAAAACATCTGCTATCCGGCCAAACTCGTGCACGGCCACATCAAGTGGCTGCTCGACAAGGGCGTGAAGAACATCTTCTACCCGTGCATCTCCTATGAGGAAGACCTCGTTCCCAACGCCGACAACCACTACAACTGCCCGGTGGTGGCCAACTACCCGGTGGTCATCGGCGCGAACATGCCAGAACTGCGTGAAGAGGGCATACGCTACATGCGACCCTACTTCAACATGGCCAACCATGAACTCATGGTGGATCGCATCGTCGAGGAATTCGCATGGGCCAACGTGAGCCGTGAAGAAGCCGAAATCGCGGTCAAAGCGGCATACGCGGAAGACGAAGTGTTCAAGCATGACGTGCAGATGGAAGGCTTGAAGGCGCTCGCCTATATGAAGGAGCACGACTGCAAGGGCATCGTGCTGGCCGGACGCCCCTACCATATCGACCCGGAAGTGAACCACGGCATTCCCGAAACGATCTGCTCGCTGGGCATGGTGGTGCTTTCCGAGGATTCGATCTGCGAACTGCAGCCGGGCGAAAAACTCGACCTGAGCGAATTCCTCTCCGAAGGCGAGGAAGACCCGCGCAAGAAGAACGCGAACGGATTCCGCCACGTCGAAGACCGCAAGGTAACCAAAATGCCGTTGCGCGTCACCAACCAGTGGGCCTACCATGCGCGTCTGTATGCGGCGGCGAACTTCGTGGCATCATATCCGGGCCTCGAACTCGTGCAACTGAACTCCTTCGGATGCGGCCTCGACGCCATCACCACCGACCAGGTCAGCGAAATCCTCGCCGACAAGGCCGACGTGTACACCATGCTGAAAATCGACGAGGTTTCGAACCTTGGCGCGGCGAAGATCCGACTCCGCTCGCTCAAAGCCGCGATCGAGGAACGCGAACGCAACAACAGGAACGTCATCACGACCGGTACGTCCGAGATCACCGGTACGTCCGAGGCCACCGACACGCAAACCATGCCGAACACGAAGGGCGAATTCCGCAAGACCGGCACCGCCGCGCCGACCCCAGGGCGCCAAGTCATGCTCGACACCGTGATGAAAGCCAACCCGAAGCTTACCGAAGCGGTCAAGAACGCTTCCAAACGCGCCGCGGAAACCGGCATCGGAGAAGCGAACGACGTCAAGAAAACGCATAACTCCGCAACCCTGTCGAAGTACGCGAATCGCGTTCCGTTCGGCAAGGACATGAAGGATTACACCATCGTGGCCCCGCAGATGAGCCCGATCCACTTCTCCCTGGTGGAATCCGTGATCCGTTCCGGCGGATACAAGTTCGACATCCTCAAGCATGCCAGCCGCGAGGACGTGGAAACCGGTCTGAAATACGTGAACAACGACGCCTGCTATCCGGCGATCATGGTCATCGGCCAGCTCGTGGGCGCGATTCTGGACGGCAAATACGATCCGGACCATACCGCGCTCGCCATTACGCAGACCGGCGGCATGTGCCGTGCTACCAACTATTTCGGCCTGATTCGTAAAGCGCTGGTGGATGCCGGTTATCCGCAGATTCCCGTCATCGCGATTTCCACGCAGGGAATCGAGGAGAATCCGGGCTTCACCGCCACCCCGACGCTGCTGCACCGCGCGGTCAAGGCGCTGATCATCGGCGATTTGCTGATGAAATGCCTGTACCGCGTGCGCCCGTACGAGGTTACGGAAGGCAGCGCGAACAAGCTGTATGAGACGTGGGACACCATTGTGCGCGAGACGCTCGAACATCATGGCTATTCCAAGACCGCGCGCAAGTTCATCGGCAAGGGCTACCTGCCGTATCCGACGCTGGTCAAGGAGATCGTCAAGTCGTTCGACACGCTGCCTCTGAAGGACGAGCCGCGCAAGGTGCGCGTGGGCGTGGTCGGCGAGATCCTCGTCAAATACCAGCCGGACGCCAACAATCACGTGGTCGATGTCATCGAATCACAGGATTGCGAGGCCGTGGTGCCCGGCATCATGGAATTCATGACCACCCGTCCGTACATTTCCGATTGGAACGAGCATTATCTCGGCATGGGCGGCAGCAAGCTCGGTTATGCGCTGATGCGCAAAGGACTTGACCTGTACAACGCGCCGGTGCGCAAGGCGATCGATTCGGCCGGCGGCAAGTTCTCGCAGGACCAGCCGATGCAGGAATTGGTCAGGAAGGCCGATGAGGTGACATCCGTCGGCGTGCAGGCCGGCGAAGGATGGCTGTTGACGGCCGAGATTCTTGAACTCATCGAATCCGGATGCCCGAATGTGATCTGCGCGCAGCCGTTCGCCTGCCTGCCGAACCATGTGACGGGCCGTGGCATGTTCGGTAAGATTCGTCGACTGTATCCGGAAGCCAACATCGTGTCGATCGATTACGATCCGGGCGCTTCCGAAGCCAACCAGCTCAACCGAATCAAGCTGATGATTTCGGCCGCCAAGAAGGCACATAAGGCTCGTCAGACCGGGACGGCTGCCTGATACGGGCTGGCGAAACGGGCTCTATGGGCTTGAATGCGTCTGATGATGTCGGCTATTTGATGCCGGCCTGACGGCTGTATGGCAATGACCGTTTGTCGGCTATTTGATAATCGCACGACGTTCAGGCTGTGGTTTGACGGATTCATCAAACCACAGCCTGCTATCTCCGTTGACGCATCTGCGAGACGAGGTGGCGGGATTTTGTTCGGATTTGCGGGAATCTGCGTAAGTTCGGCCGTTGCTCGGCTTTAGTGGGTCAAAAATAGGGTGTTATCGATTTTCCGTATAGCACAACCAGCGTTGCTGACCCGGGTTTCCACTACCATGGCGAACATGACAACGCCAAGAATCAGTTACGCGCATCTGCTGACCGAGCCGAATCCGAAGCATGTGGAGAGCCTCGTCAGGTTCTTCGAATCCGGTTGCCAGGACCGGGGGACCGGCGGATTCGGAGTGGAGATAGAGCATCTTCCGGTGCACAACAGCGACGACACTGCCGTGAACTATTACGAAGAGAACGGCGTTGAAGCGCTGCTCAACCGCATACGTCCGTATTATGACGAAAGCAAGGAATACTGGGAGAACGGCCGTCTGGTGGGACTGGGCCGTGAGGGTATCTCCGTTTCTTTGGAGCCGGGCGGCCAGCTGGAATGCTCGCTTGGCATTCTTGAAAAGCCTGAGGATCTGCGTACGCTGTATGGGCGCTTCCGCCGCGAGGTCGATCCCGTGTTGGACGAGCTCGACTTCCGTCTGGTCAACTATGGCTATCAGCCGAAGTCCGGTTATGCGGACATTCCGGTCAATCCTAAGGACCGTTACAAAGCCATGACCGCGTATCTTGGCCGTGTGGGACAGTTCGGTCCCTGCATGATGCGTTGTTCCGCTTCGACGCAGGTGAGCATCGACTATGTTTCCGAAGCCGATGCGATTTCGAAACTGCGCTTGGGTACGATCGTCGGTCCGATTCTGGCATGGTTCTTCCGCAATACGCCTTATTTTGAGGGCCAGGAAAATCCGTATCCGCTATTGCGCCAGCGCATGTGGGATTATTTGGATTTCCAGCGTACGAACGTTATTCCCGGCCTGTTCGATCCGCGTTTCGGTTGGGAGGACTACGCGGTGGATGTACTGTCCACGCCGTTGATGTTCGCCGATCTGACGCATACTCCCGAGGCTTTGGCGGTTCCCGGCACCGATTTGCATCATCCTGCGTTCTATGAGAACGCGAACGACGTGTATCCGGATCGCGAACTTAACGCGTATGAGATCAATCATGTGATTTCCACGCATTTCAACGATGTTCGTCTGAAGAACTTCATTGAATTCCGCCACTGGGATTCACTGCCGGTCGCGCGTGCGGAACGGTTGACCGAGATCATCGGTTCGCTGTTCTACGATTCAGCGAACCGGGAACGTCTGGAATCCTATTTCGACGGCATCCGCGAGGAGGATGTGCTTGAGGCCAAGGCCAATCTGCAGGCCCGTGGAGCCCAAGCGTCTCCGTATGGAAACTCTTTGGAGTTCTGGCAGGAGTTCCTGGGGCTTGAGGGTGTGCTGGCCGACGAGCCGGGCGATCCGAAGCATCCGGACGTCTTCCAGTCCTGACTTTTCCAGTCCTGACTTGGGAAAATGAAAAGCGGGGTATTCGCGTCATGACAATGACGGCGCGAATACCCCGCTTTTCGTATCTGAGTTATTTAGATGAACAGCGACAATCCCAGTACGGAAAGCAGACCGGTCACGGACATCACCGTGGTGGCGGTCGTCCAGGACAGGAACGTTTCCTTGAGGGACAAGCCGAAGTATTCCTTGATCATCCAGAAGCCGGCGTCGTTGACGTGATCGGCGATAACCGATCCCGCGCCCACGGCCAGCACCATCAATGCGGGATTGAC
>CAVBHJ010000014.1:0-67339 GCA_963595445.1 bacterium | reverse complement strand
CCCTATACTTGAAAACAATTTGGCCGTTCCCGCGAATGATTCCGCGGGAACGGCCATTTCGTATGTCTTGACGCAGCTTTCGCGCCCGACCTACTTCTTCTTGGTGTACATCTGCGTATTCAGCAGCGTGGAGTAACGCTGGATGACCTTCGGACGAATCACCTTCATGGATGCGGTCATCAGACCATTCTCCTGGGTGAACTCTTCCGGAAGAATGATGAACTTACGCACGGATTCGGCACGGGATACGCCTTCGTTCGCCTGGTCCACCCACTTCTGCACTTCGGCGCGCACGGCGGCGTTTCCTGCCGCTTCATCCAAAGGCATATCGCGGTTCAGCCCCTTGGCCTTCAGCCACGGGCGCAACGCATCCTCGTCCAGTGTCACCAGAGCGGAGATGAACGGGCGCTTGTCTCCGAGGACCAGCGCCTGCGAGACGAATTCGCAACGCTTGATGACCTCTTCGATGGGACCGGGAGAGACGTTCTTGCCGCCTGCCGTGATGATGAGGTCCTTCTTCCTGCCGATGATGTACAGGAATCCATCATCGTCGATCCGTCCCAGATCGCCGGTCTTGTACCAGCCGTCCTCGGTGAACGAATCCTCGGATGCCTCTTCGTTCTTATGGTATTTCGGGAACACGGCGGTGCCCTTGACCTGAATCTCGCCGTCCTGTGCGATGCGCAGTTCGAATCCGGGGAACGCGATGCCCACGGAACCCTGGTGATATGGCACGCCAAGCGGATTGAACGCGCAGGGCGCGGTGGTCTCGGTCAGTCCGTACCCCTCGTACACCGGAACGTTCGCGCCACGGAAGAACGCCATGAGCTCCGGGTCGAGCGGTGCTCCGCCGGCCACGATCCACTTGGCGCGGCCGCCCAGCACCTCACGCAGCGAGGCGTATACGACCGGGTCGAACGCGGCGCGGCGGGCCTTGGTGAGCGCGCTTGCCTTGCCCTTGGTGCTGATTTCCTTCATGTAGTTCTGCGCGGCCACCACAGCTGCGGCGAACGCCACGCCTTTGGCTCCGTGGCCGGCCTTCTGCGAAGCGGCGTTGTAGACCTTCTCGAGAACACGGGGAACCACGATCATGATGGTCGGCTTGGCCACCTGCAGATCGGAGATGAGGGTCTTGATGCCTTGGGCGATGTAGATACGCATCTCGCTGGCCACGCAGATGTAATTAATGGCCCGTGCGAAGGAATGCGCCTGCGGCAGGAAAAGCAACACGGTATGGGACTTCTCATGCAGCAGCTGTGGCATGTATTCGGGCAGATTCAGCGCGGTGGTGCAATAGTGCTCATGTGTCATTTCCACGCCCTTCGGCGCCGCGGTGGAGCCTGACGTGTACACGATAGAGCACAGGTCGGTCTTCTTGACCGAAGCGATGCGTGCGTCGAGATCTTCGTCGCTGACACCGGAACCGTATGCCTGGATTTCGTCCAAACCTCCGTTTTCGAAACAGATGACATGCTCCAGCGTCGGGCAGTCCGATTCGGCGCCGTCCGCCTTGTCCTGCATATCCTTGGTCTCGACGACGAGCAGACGTGAATCGGAATTGTTGACGATGTTGCGGATCTGTTCGGCGGAATCGGTGTCGTAGATCGTGGCCAGCACGCCACCGCACGCCAGGACGGCGGCGTCGAACACATTCCATTCGTAGGATGTGCGGCACATGAAGGCCACGCTGTCACCCTTCTTCAGGCCGTAGTGTATCAGGCCCTTCGCGGTCTTGCGGATATCGTCGAGCACCTCATTACCGGTTTTCGTGATCCACTCGCCGTCCTGCTTGAACGTGTAGAGCGGCTCATCGCCCATACGTTCGGCTCGATCGGCGTAGATGTCGTAGATGGTGGTGCCCTCGTCCAGCGGCGGACGGCCCTGCGTTCCGGTGGTCAGCAGGCCGGTCTGCGGATCGAGGAAGGTGGTGGATGGGAATTCCGGTCCCCATTCTTCGGTGTGGGGAAGCTCGATATGCTCGTCAGGGGAGAGGAAGGCGTCCGGATCGTTGTAGTCCGGGGTATTGCCGGAATCGTCGCTGACGGGATGGACGAAGTCACCTCCCAACCGCAGCGCCTTCTGCGCAAGATTGGCGGCTTGATTGTTCAAAGAGGTGAAGATGGACACGTTACTCTCCCACAGGTATGAAAACAAAGTATCTGAATAGGAATGATAGACCACCGAACGCGACACGTCACCTTACGGTAGCGTAGGGAGAAGGCGCCATTCGACTCAATAGATGAACGTTTTCCTTATAAAAGGTGTGGCCTACGTTACACTGGTTCGCTGTATCTGTTCATTAGATTTCTTTGAAGAGGAAGAAAGGGCACCTATGGCTGAAACAGCTGAAGCCACCGTGGTCTTCGGAGTTCTCAACGAGACGTCCGAGCACGAGTCCCGCGTTGCTCTGACACCGGATATCGTAACGAGATTGCGTAAATCGGGCGTTAACTGCCTGATCGAGTCCGGCGCAGGTGTGGCGTCGCACTATGTTGATGAGGATTATGTCAAGGCCGGGGCGCAGGTCGTTTCCGCGGACGATGTGGTCGCGCGCGCCGATGCGCTCGGTTTCGTCGATCGTCCGAGCGATGGACTGCTTGCCAAGGTCAAGCGGGGAACCTGGATTATCGGTATGCTCGGTTCGTTCACCGATGCCGATTACGTGGCCGCGCTTGAGGGCGCGGGACTGGTCGGCGTGGCTATGGAGAAGCTGCCGCGTCAGTTGAGCTCCGCACAGTCCATGGACGAGATGACGTCGCAGAATTCCGTCATGGGCTACAAGGCCGCCATCGTGGCTGCCGACGCCTATGGCTCCTTCCTGCCGATGATGACCACGGCAGCCGGCACGATCCGTCCGGCAAAGGTGCTCATCCTCGGTGCCGGCATCGCGGGTCTTCAGGCGATCGGCACGGCAAAGCGACTGGGTGCCGTCGTCACCGCATATGACGTCCGCCCGGCATCCAAGGGGGAAGTCGAATCCTTGGGCGCCAAGTTCCTGGACCTGGGCCTCGACTTCTCCAAGGGCCAGGGCGAAGGCGGCTATGCGCGTGCGCTGAGCGCCGAAGAGCAGGCTCAGCAGCAGGCCGCGGTCGACAAGAAGGCCTCGGAATTCGATATCGTCATCACCACGGCCAAGGTTCCGGGACGCAAACCTCCCGTACTGCTGACCAGCGCGGGTGTGGCTGGACTGCACCGTGGCGCGGTTGTGGTGGATTGCGCCGCCAGCGATCTTGGCGGCAACGTCGAAGGTTCCTCCATCGGCACCCAGGTGACCGAAAACGGCGTGACCATCATCGGCGCTCCGTATCTGGCCAGCGGCGTGTCCACGACAGCGTCCAATCTCCTCAGCCGTAACGTGGCCGATGTGCTTGCGCACTTCGTGCGTGATGGCAAGCTCGCCATCGATCTGAACGAGGAGCTCGATAACGCCATGGTCGTGGCCGGCCGTGGGGAAGAAGCCAAGAAGGAAGAGAAGTAAGCAATGGATATCGTCGTTGCCATCACACTGTTCGTCCTCGCACTGCTCATCGGCGTCGAGGTCATCGGCAAGGTGCCGGCCACCTTGCATACCCCGCTGATGTCGGGTGCGAACTCCATCCACGGCATCGTCATCGCCGGCGTGGTCATCGTCGCGGCGCATGCTACCAGCCCGCTCGCATGGGTGTTCATTTTCCTGGCTGCCGTTCTGGGCACCATGAATGTCGTCGGCGGCTATGTGGTGACCGATCGCATGCTGGAAATGTTCAAGTCCGACAAGGGCAAGAAGAAGGAAGAGGAGGCCAAGTAAATGGGTACCCTGGCCGAAATGCTGAGCACCCCGCTCGGCGTCGTCGAATGGTTCGTCTATCTGCTGGCCGCGGTCATGTTCGTCATCGGCCTGCACCTGATGAACTCCCCGAAGACCGCGCGCAAGGGCAACACGGTCTCCGCCATCGGCATGGTGATGGCCGTGGCGATGGCCTTCATCGTGCTGTTCGCGGAAGAGATCTCCAACGGCTTCCAGCATGCCGTGGCGGTTGTGCTGCTGATCGTCGGCATCGCCATCGGTGCCGTCGCCGGCGTGGTCTCCGCCAAGAAGGTGCAGATGACCGACATGCCGCAGCTGGTTTCCGTGTTCAACACCGTGGGCGGCGGTGCGGCCGCGCTCGTGGCGTTGAATGACATTCTGACCTCCGACGGCACCCCGTCCTTGGTGGTGCTGATCACCGCCGGACTGGGCATCGTCATCGGTTCCGTCACCTTCTCCGGATCGCTTATCGCAGCGGGCAAGCTGCAGGGCATCAAGTTCATCAGGAATCTTTCCCTGCCCGGCAAGAACATCTGGAACGCCGCGTTCATCGTGCTGACCGTCGCATCGTTCGTCATGCTGTGTGTGCAGCCGGAGCAGCGTCTTCTGTGGTCGATTCTTTCCACCGTGTTCGCGCTCGGCTACGGTCTTGTCTTCGTCATTCCGATCGGCGGCGCCGACATGCCGGTCGTTATTTCCGTGCTTAACGCATGCACCGGTACCGCAGTGGCCATGTCCGGTCTGGCGATCAACAACATCGCGCTGATCGTGGCAGGCGCACTCGTCGGCGCGGCCGGCGTGACCCTGTCCATCGCCATGTCCAAGGCCATGAACCGACCGCTGCTGTCCGTGCTTGCCGGTGGCTTCGGCGGTTCCAATTCCGCCGCGGGCGCGGGTGAAGGTCCTGAAGGCACGATGAAGGAAACCTCCTCCGATGATCTGGCGGTGCAGCTGGTCTACGCCGAAAAGGTCATTTTCGTTCCGGGCTTCGGCCTTGCCCAGGCGCAGGCCCAGCGCGAGCTCGCCGACCTTGGTGAGCTGCTCAAGGGCCACGGCGTCGAGGTCTCCTACGCCATCCATCCGGTGGCGGGCCGTATGCCTGGCCACATGAACGTGCTGCTCGCGGAGGCCAACGTGCCGTACGAGGAGCTCGTGGACCTCGACGACATCAATCCGCAGTTCCCGCAGGCCAACGTGGCCCTTGTGGTCGGCGCGAACGACGTGACCAATCCGGCCGCGCGCAAGCCGGGCACCCCGGTTTCCGGCATGCCGATCCTCGATGTCGACAAGTCGCAGAACGTGGTGGTCATGAAGCGTGGCCGCGGTACCGGCTACGCGGGCATTCAGAATGAGCTGTATTTCGAAGACAACACGCAGATGCTCTTCGGAGACGCGAAGTCCAGCCTGCAGGGCGTCATCGCGGCGGTCAAGGAACTGATCGACTGACGTGACGGCCTCATGCCGCGGTCTTGCCTGGGACTTCATCAGGTGAAGTGGAAAGCCCTTCCTTCGGGAGGGGCTTTTTTGTTTGCGATTTTCCGGAAAAGGCGTTTTTGAGGGGCGGAAAGTTATGCACAGCGGACTTTTTCCGGTGGATAATCATTCATTTATCCACATATCCACGGATTCGCGAAGGCCGGTGGCGTGGAGCGTGTCGGCTATGCGACAGTGGGAGATGCCTACAACGAAGGAGTTGCAATGGAAAGTAATAGGATTGTCCCTTTCAACATGGATGAGCAGGGTCTGCTGAAGGCGCTGGACCGGCTGATCGATCGTCTCGACGGGTGCGGCTCGTCCGTGTGTGATGCGGATCCGGACAGGGATCATCGGGAATATGCCGAATGCGATTTGCTGTTCGGCATGGGCGAAGACACATACGTGTTGATTCATGAGGCTTTTGGAAGTTTTCCCTGGACGCAGGATCTGATTGCCGCCGTGACTATGAATGATGCCGAAATGAAGCGGCGGAACATGCGTTTCCTCGTGGGCAGCCGCAATGTGATTCGCAAATACGGGATGGTCGTCTGGCTTTATGAAATGGCCAATGATGCCTTCGCGGCCATGATGACGGGCAGGCCAAGCGATAGGATGCCGTTCCTGCTCGGATTGTTCGACACCAGGGAGGTTTTCCGTAAAGGTGGCGGCAAAGGAAGAAAATACGCGGGTGGAAAGAAGAAAAGAAGCGAGTGCCTTGAGCGGTATCTCCGGAGCGTGTATCGGTTCGCGGCGGGCTGTCTGCTCCAATGGGGATCGGATGAGCCTCGAGCCGCCGATGCCGCGCTGATGATGCTGGCTTATGGAGGATTGGGACTATGCGCGCTGCGTGAGGATGCCAATGTTGCGGCTCTCGGCTACGACTCCGATTGCGGATACCGTAATATATGCGACCAGCTGCGCGACCTCAAGGTCTCGTCGGATTTCGATTACGCATGCAACGCGAATTTCTGCGATGGACAATTCGCGGAGTACCCCGAATGCATGGACGCCAGGTATCTGTATGACGCGCGCAAACTGGTGGAGTCCTATCGCGCATTGTGGGAACGGGAGACCCGCTCGGCAGTGCTGATGATGGATGAGATCGAACGGTCAGGTGTACGCGAGGTCGAGAATATCTGGGAGGACCCCATGTATCTGTATGATCTGGCGATTTCCCTGCTTGGAGCGAACGGTGCATGCCTGCTGGACGATGGCTTCCGCCTGCGTGACGTCGAATTGTTCGAGAAAGGTGTCCGTGAGGTTGAGAAGATGGTCGGAAACGTTGAAAGGATGGGTCTGCTGATGACCTTGGCCGGATACATCTTCTTCTGCGAGCCGGAAAACGGAGTGGATGTGCTGGCAATGTCCCGCGCGGAAAAAAGACGCATGCTGGACTATTCCGAACGTCTCGGAGAGTCCTCGGCGCTGATCGCGCTGTATCGACTTCCCCGGGATTCGCGTTCGTTGCGTGCCATCCAGGCTCTGCTGAACCGCGACAAGGGAACGTATGTGGACGAAATGGGAGAGCTCATGGGCCTTGCGGACCGGTCGGATGGAGGTATGGAGGAATCCGTGCCTGTGTCGGGTTGAATGCTACCTTCGATGTGTTCTAGCCGATTGTGAAACAGTGGTTTTAGCGCTACAATTCCAGTGTCGGCATTAATGTAGGCCAGCACAAAGGAGTGTCATCGTGACGAAAAACGTCAATTTCACCATTGAAGGCAAGGCGTTGAACTGGACCAGCGACGGAGAGTACCTTCGCATCGAACCATGGGGAAGGAACAGCGTGCGAGTCAGGGCACGTCTCATGAGGGAAGTGGAGGATGCGGACTGGGCATTGCTGAAACCGGAGGATTCCGACGAGTCCGAGTATGTGGAAATCAGAGTCGACGAATCCGCCGCCACTCTGACGAACGGATTGGTGAAGGTCCTGGCCGAACAATACGAACAGTCAGCGGAAACAAGCATTTGCAGACTGACCTTCATAAACGCCCAGACAGGGGAAATCCTGTTGCGCGAATGCACCGACGGAGGAGCCCTGCGGTTGCGGGCGCGCGCCCACAACCCACGTATGGACGGTGCGGAATCACCGGTGGTCATGTTCGAAGCGAACGATGGCGAACACATTTACGGAATGGGCGAGTACCAACAATCCGTCATGGATCTTAAAGGATCCACGTTGGAACTTGCCCACCGAAATTCCCAGGTATCCATCCCGTTCATGCTGTCCAGCAAGGGATACGGGTTCCTCTGGCACAATCCGGCGGTCGGATCCGTGACCTTCGGAAACAACCGGACGGAATGGAAGGCGGGAGTCTCGGACCAGATCGATTACTGGATCACCGTCGGCACCAACGCGCAGATCGAACGCCAATACGCCGACGCGACCGGTCATGCGCCGGTCATGCCCGAATGGGGACTGGGATTCTGGCAGTGCAAGCTGCGTTACTGGAACCAGGAGGAGCTACTGAACGTGGCCCGCACCTTCAAAAGCAAACACATACCCATTGATCTGATCGTCATAGACTTCTTCCACTGGCCACTCATGGGGGATTTCCGATTCGACGAGGAATTCTGGCCGGATCCCAAGGCGATGGCGCAGGAACTGCACGACATGGGTATCAAACTCATGGTATCCATATGGCCGCAGATAGACCTGCAGTCCGAAAACTACGACGAAATGCGCCACCACAACTATCTGGCCAAAACACGCCAAGGTAAGGATGTGGGCATGTGGTGGCCGCGAGACAACCAGTTCTTCGATGCCACCAACCCGGCCGCACGGAACTTCGTATGGGGACTATGCCGTAAGAATTACGCCGACCTCGGCGTGGACGCCTTCTGGCTCGACGAGGCCGAACCGGAATGGGGCGGAGACTACGACTACGCACACTACCTGTACCATATCGGACCGGTCGGCAAAGTGGGCAACGTATATCCGCAGCTGTACAACAAAACCTTCTACGACGGACAGCTCTCCATCGGACGCGAAGGAAACATCGTGAACCTCACGCGCGCCGGATGGGCAGGATCGCAGCGTTACGGTTCGCTCATCTGGTCGGGTGACGTGCACTCCACCTTCGAGGACCTCAAAGCGCAGATCACCTGCGCGATCCACATGGGCGTGGCCGGAATCCCCTGGTTCACCACCGACATGGGCGGATTCAATCCAGCCGGTCTGGATGACGAATCCTTCAAGGAACTCTATGCCCGCTGGTGTGAATTCTCCTGCTTCTCACCGGTCATGCGCAACCACGGAAACCGTGCGCCATACACCAGAATCGAAGGAAAGCCCGTACTCGACCGTATCGGCAATCCAATAGACCACATCACCACAGGCGCGGACAATGAGCCCTGGAGCTACGGTGAGACCATTGAGAACCTGATGGTCAAGTACATCAACATCCGCGAAACCCTGAGGCCATACACCAGAAAACTGTTCGAATCGGCCCATGATGATGGCCAGCCGATCGTGCGCGGCCTGTTCTTCGACTTCCCGCAGGACGAACAAGCCGCGAACATAGCCGACGAATACCTGTTCGGCCCGGACCTGCTGGTGGCGCCGGTAACCGACCTCGCGGCACGCTCGCGCACCGTGTATCTGCCGGGCGGCGAAGAGACGCTGTGGACGGACCTCCACACCGGTCAAACCTTCAACGGAGGCGTGAGAATCACCGTCGAAGCGCCGCTGGACGTCATACCGGTATTCGCCCGCAACGGCGCAGATCATGGGCTGAACGGTATGATCTGACCATGACTACTTTAGATGATGTGGCACGCCTTGCCGGAGTCTCCCGCATGACGGCATCCAATGCGATACGCGGCAAAGCAATCGTCAAACCCGAAACCGCGAAACGTGTATTGGAGGCGGCCGCGCGACTCGGATACAGGCCGAACCTTGCCGCAAGGCAACTCAGCTCGGGCAAAAGCCACATCATCGGAGTGACGGTCAGCGACTTCGACCTGATCTACCCCGCGGCGGTGGCGGCATACGCATCGGACATGGCGCAACGCCGTGGGTACCAGACCATCTCGCAGCAAACAAGATTCTCCAGCGACTTCGAACAGCGCATGCTGTCCAGCGCCGCGATGCAGGTATGCGATGGCACCATCATCTGCTGGCCCAGCGGAGCCGGCGAATCCATCCTGGAATTCGGAGAAAGCCATCCGCTGGTCGCAGTAGACGGATTTGCGCTCGAAGGCAAAGTGGACTGCGTCTTCACCCCCTGTGTGGAAGGATCGGCCGCCGCCATCAGACATCTGCACAACCACGGGCGCTCGCGAATACTATTGCTGGGCATGTGGCCCAATGGGCTCGAACAGCTTGAGACGGAGCCGAGCTCCGCAGCGCTCCGATTGCGCGGCGCGGTCAATGCCATGGATGAGCTTTCGATTCCATACGATTTGGCGAATGACGCGGTTCCATGCACATGGAACCGCCAGGCCGGATACGAGACCATGCTGCGGATACTGGGGGAGCGTTCGGATTTCGATGCGGTGTTCTGCGCCACTGATCCGATAGCGTTCGGCGCCATGCGGGCATTGTCCGAATGTGGATTCGGCATTCCCGACGATGTGGCCGTCATCGGGTTCGACGGTTTGGAGGACGGTGCTTACGCCAGTCCGGGATTGACCAGCGTCGCCGTGAATCCACGTGACATGGCCGCGGCGGGCCTCGACATGCTGTTCGATCGTATCGATTCACGAATCCCGGCAAACGGAGACGCCCGATCCGTGACCGTGGACTTCCGAATTGTGGAGCGGGGGAGCGCGGAGTAGACTGTCTGCGGGATGACTCCCGGTAAGGACGGTAACCAAACGATGTCAATGGTCGAGTGGGGCGTATGGAAAAGAATCTGACGAACGGCAGCGTATTCAAAACCATCATCACATTCGCCCTGCCGTATTTCCTGTCCTACTTCCTGCAGACCCTGTACGGCATGGCCGACCTGTTCATAGCCGGACAGTTCATAGGCGTGGATGGCATCACCGCGGTGGCCAACGGCAGCCAGGTGCTGTATATGCTTACCGTGGTAATCGTGGGCCTCGCCATGGGCTCCACAGTAAGCATCGGACGTTGCATAGGCGCGAAACGGCTTGATGACGCGGCCGAGGCCATAGGCAACACCATCACGTTGTTCGTGGGTGTGGCCCTTGTCCTCACCGTGGTGCTGCTGGCCAACGTCAGCGGCATCGTGTCGCTCATCGGCACGCCATCCGAAGCGGTGACGGGCACCACGCAGTATTTGACGATATGCTTTATCGGCATTCCGTTCATCGTGGCCTACAACATCATCAGTTCAATCTTCCGCGGTCTCGGGGATTCGAAAAGCCCAATGTATTTCATTGCCGTGGCATGCGCGGGCAATATAGCGCTCGACTATCTGTTCATGGGATACCTGCACATGGGACCCTCCGGAGCCGCGCTTGGAACCACGCTCGCGCAATCGTTCAGCGTACTGGTGGCATTCGTGACCATACGCCGCAAACATACCGGCATACACCTCACCGTGGCGAACCTACGTCCACGGCGCGCCATGCTTGGGGGAATCCTCAAAATCGGCGTGCCCACGGCAGTGCAGGATGGCTGCATCCAAGTGGCGTTCATCATCATCACCGTCATCGCCAACTATCGCGGGCTCAACGACGCCGCAGCCGTCGGCGTGGTCGAAAAAGTAATCAGCGCGCTCTTCCTCGTACCATCCTCCATGCTCGCCACGGTTTCGGCCGTTTCCGCGCAGAACATCGGTGCCGGCAAACACGACCGTGCCGCGAAGACGCTTCGGTACGCCACCGGCATCACCGTGACATACGGCATCATCATCTCCATCATCGTGGAACTCACCGCAACACCCATAGTGGGATTGTTCACCACCGACGCGGCGGTCATACTGCTCGGCACCCAATACCTGAGCAGCTACATCGTGGATGCGATCTTCGCCGGAGTGCATTTCTGCTTCTCCGGCTTCTTCGCGGCATACGGTCGCTCCTACATCGGATTCATCCACAACATCATCGCCATCACGCTGGTGCGCGTCCCCGGATCATACCTGGCGTCGGAGATGTTCCCCGACACCTTGTTCCCCATGGGCATCGCGGCGCCGGCCGGATCATTGCTGTCCGTGCTCATATGCATTGGCTTCTACGTGTGGATGAAGCGCAAGGGCGCGTTCGAGTCCCGCTAAGAACCGGAGAGACTCGAACCACGGACTAACGAAGCTTCGGGGCAAGCGTTCCGGCCAGGGCGCGCTCGCCGGGACGGGCCAAAGGACCCACCAGCTCGTGCGCCATATAGGGCTCTTCGATATAGGAGATGTCTTCGTCGGTGAGTCTCAGGTCAAGCGCGGCGATGGCATCATCCACCCGTTCGGGTTTCGAACAGCCGACGATCGGCGCGGTCACGCCCTTGGCCCAATGCCAGGCCAATGCGACGTGGGACATCGGAACGCCAAGACGTTCGGCGACTTCGTGGACCCGTTCGACGATCGGCATATCCTGTTCCATATCGCGGTCGTATTTGCTGCGCATGGTGTTATCCGTGACGCTCCTCGTGGAATCCGAATCCCAGGTCGGCCTTGTCAAATGGCCGGAAGCCATGGGGGAATACGGCGTCAGCGCCACATCGTACTGGGTGCAGACCGGAATCATCTCGCGCTCGTCCTCGCGGTAGAGCAGATTGTAATGGCATTGCATGCTGGTGAACTTCGTCCAGCCGTTTGCCTCCGCCACGGACTGCATGTTATGGAATTGATAGGCGTACATCTCGCTGGCGCCAAGCGCGCGGACCTTGCCGGCCTTGACGAGCGCGTCCAACGCTTCCATGGTCTCCTCGATGGATGTGCCATAGTCGAATCGATGGATGATGTACAGGTCGAGATAATCGGTGTCCAGCCTTTTGAGGGTGCCTTCGATCTCACGGTTGATGGCCTCACGGGACAGATGACCTTCATTGAAATACACCTTGCTGGCCAGAACAACCTTGTCTCGGCTGATGCCCAGATGCTTGAGCGCGCGGCCGATATATGTTTCGGAGGTGCCGAACGCGTAGCAATTGGCGGTGTCGATGAAGTTGACTCCGTTATCGAAGGCATGGCCGACGACTCGTTCCGTGGCATCCTGGTCAATGGTCCACTGGTGGAAATCCGCTGACGCCTCGCCGAAGCTCATGCCGCCCAGACACACTTTGGAGACCTGGATGCCGGACCATCCCAGAGGCGCGTACCGCATTGACATATTGGCTCCTTTGCTTATCTTCGCAATGATTGTGTTCCAACAAACTAACATGTCTGTCGCAGCGGAACCAATACCTTGCATGATGTCGGTTTCATGCAAAAACACAATGGAATGATTCGGCTGGTCACATCATGTCCATTAGCATGAAGGCGAGCAGCAGCTGCAACCTGCTGTCAAGTTTGGACAGGTCCATACACAGAATCTCCGCGGCTTTGGCGATTTTGTAATTCACCGTGTTGCGGTGTACGAACATCTCGTCGGCTGTCTCCTTCACGCTGCCGTTGTGATTGAGATAGCAGCGGAGCACGTCCAGCAGATCGGAGCCGGATTCCTTGTCATACTCGAGCAGGGGACCCAGAACCTGCTCGTAGTATTCATGCGAGATTTCCGGATCCTCGACGCCGAGCAGTACCCGGTACGCGCCGAGGTCGTCGAAGAAGTTGATGCGCTCCTTCAGTTTCTTGCGCGATTGCAGCTTCAGGATGGACGACGCCTGACGATGGCTCTTGCTGACGCAGCGGATGCTTTTGGTGAGTTTTCCCACACCAATGGAGGCCGTCTCCTGTATGCGCAACGAGTGTTCGACTATCGTGAGTATGCCGCGTCCCCATGCTCGCAGTTGCTGCGGTTCATCGCAGTGCATCACGATGACGATCTGTTTCCAGGCGCTGAATACGGCGCTGAAACGTACGTTCCTGTGCAGATATTTTTGAATCTGCTCCGCGATGGATTCCAGCCTTTCGTACGGGTCCGCAGCATAATGCTCCACCTGCACGATGGCGACGGCATAACGCCATTCGATTTCGAAATGGAACTCCGAAAGCGGCGCGGTGTACAGCTCCTGCTGGTCGGGAAACGAGATGGCGTTCTGGAACGCCGTGCTCACCATGCGTTCCTTGGTCTCCTCTTCGATGATGCGTCGGCACAGTGGACGGGCTACGTTCTCGAACGGCGCGTCCTTGGGAATGGTGAACAGCGCGAAACCATGCTCTTCACAGAACGTCACCACCTCGGCGGGCGGCTCCATGAAGAAATGCCCGATATCGAGTGCGATTCCGGCCGCATGGTGCTCGTATAAGGATTTGACATGGTTGAGCAGCGCGCCATCCTCCTGCAAAGCGATGCCGGTGACGAGTATCAATTCGTCGCCCGTAAGATAATCGATCATCAACGTAGGCTCCAGCACATGGACCCATGTGACGTGATGACCAAGCCCGTCACCGCCCGCAACCAGCTGGAGTGGCACTTCAGGGCAATCCTCAATAAGTTCGTGTAATTCCAATGTCATATGTAATCCCAACGAAACATAACGTTAACTGCGTATTTCGAGATGTTTTGGACATCCTTGGCGCAGCGTCGTGGCCAAGGAACAGCATAACGGCCCAATATTACGGTTTTTCGAGAATCGTCCGTCCGTTCTTGTCTGATGTGTCCGATGTTACGACAAATCGATTGTGCTGGAGCCTAATCGGATTTGGGCTTGCACTGCTGGAGAAAGCGTTTTGAAAAGCAACATAATGAGTCCCAGTTCCGACTGGAGATGATGGCCGGGCAATCCGTTCCAGGACATTTCGTCATGAGAGGCAAGGAGATACGCATTATGAAGTTGCAGGACACCGGACTGACGTTCGAAGACATCAAGGGCAAGGTCGACACCTATATGGTCGAAACCTATGAACGTTTCGACTTCCTTGCGGACCACGCCAAGGGCGTCTACATGTACGATGAGAACGACACCCCGTATCTCGACTTCTATGCCGGCATCGCAGTGAACTCCGTCGGCAACTGCAACGAGAAGGTGGTCAAGGCCGTGCAGGACCAGGCCGCCACCCTGATGCAGACCTTCAACTATCCGTACACCCTGCCGCAGGCGTTGCTCGCCGAGAAGATCTGTACCTCCATCGGCATGGACAAGATCTTCTTCCAGAACTCCGGCACCGAATCGAACGAGGCCATGATCAAGATGGCACGCAAGTACGGCGTTGAGAAGTACGGTCCGAACAAGTACCACATCGTCACCGCCCGCGAATCCTTCCACGGCCGTACCTTCGGTGCCATGTCCGCGACCGGACAGCCGGACAATGCCTGCCAGATCGGCTTCGGACCGATGACCGGCGGCTTCTCCTACGCTCCGTTCAACGATCTCGAGGCGTTCAAGGCCGCCTGCAACGAGGACACCATCGCCATCATGGTTGAACCGGTCCAGGGCGAGGGCGGCGTGCATCCGGCGACCCAGGAATTCCTGCAAGGCCTGCGTGAATTCTGCGACGAAAAGGGTCTGCTGCTGCTGCTTGACGAAGTGCAGTCCGGTTGGGGCCGCACCGGCGCACTCATGTCGTACATGAACTACGGCATCAAGCCTGACATCGTCTCCATGGCAAAGGCCATGGGCGGCGGCATGCCGATCGGCGCCATCTGCGCCACCAAGGAAGTCGCCGAGGCCTTCACCATGGGCTCCCACGGCTCCACCTTCGGTGGACATCCGGTCTGCTGCGCGGCATCGCTCGCCGCGGTCACCGAGATCATCGACCGCGATCTGGCCGGCAACGCCAAGAAGGTCGGCGCATACTTCATCGACAAGCTTTCCAAGCTGCCGCACGTCAAGGAAGCCCGCGGCCAGGGCCTGTTCGTCGGCGTTGAATTCGACGGCAGCGTCAGCGCGGTCGATATCAAGCACGGATGCTTCGACCGCAAGCTGCTCGTCACGGCCATCGGCAAGGACGTGGTTCGCATGGTTCCGCCGCTGATCATCACCGAGGAAGACGCCGACAAGGCCGTGGACATCATCGCGCAGACCGTCGAAGCGCTGACCGCGTGATTCGGAAGAACGTACGGGAATCGCAAACACAACCAGGAAAGAGGGGAGCGGTATGAAGCATATGGTCATAACCATCGGTTGCGAATACGGCGCCGGTGGTCCCGAGATTGGAAAGATGCTCGCCAAAGCGCTTGGCATCGAATACTACGACCGCGATCTCGTCGACAAGATCATCAACGATCTTGACGTCGATAAGGAACTCGTCGAGAAGGCCGACAAGGGAGCGAACGTTCCCTACACGTTCGAAACGACGCTCGGTCCGCGCTATGCGAATCTGACGAATAAGGTCATTTCCCTGCAGTATCAGGCCATGCACGAGATGGCCGAGCGTTCGTCCTGCGTCATCATCGGACGTAGCGCCAACTACCTGCTGCAGGACAGAGACGACCTGGTCAACATCTTCATCTACGCGCCGGAAGAGGAACGAGTCCGCGCAATCATGGAGAAGCAGGGCGTGAACGAGAAGCGAGCGAAGGAGATCGTTGGCTACAACGACGAAAAGAACCGCAGCAGGCATCAGTACATCACCGGCATGGACCGTGGAGACCGCAGGCAGCGCGACATTCTGATCGACAGCAGCATGCTCGGCTGGGAGAAGACCTGCCAGTATCTGCTGCTGCTTATCGAAATGATGAACGAATAACGGACGAAAGGGCCGTAGCTCGGGGGAGCGCGGTCCTTTTCCATTCTTGAAAACACCATCGCAGAGCTTACGTGAGGGAGGAACTTTCGATGGACACCCCAACTAAGAAAACATCAGAATTTAAAAAATCATTCAGTTCGCTTGACATCCTGATGATCGCGTTCGGCGCGATGATCGGCTGGGGATGGGTGGTCTCCACGGGCGACTGGATTGGAACCGCTGGCGTGATCGGCGCCATGCTCGGCTTCATCCTCGGCGGCGTGATGATCTTCTTCATCGGCATGACCTACGCCGAGCTGACGCCGGCAATGCCTGAATGCGGCGGCGAGCATGTGTTCAGCATGAGGGCCATGGGACCGGTCGGATCCTTCGTCTGCACCTGGGCGATCATCCTCGGCTATGTGAGCGTCGTCTGCTTCGAAGCATGCGCATTGCCGACCATCATCACCTATATCTGGCCAAGCTTCCTGCAGGGCTATCTGTATTCCGTGGCGGGCTTCGACATCTACGCCACATGGCTGGGCACTGCCGTACTGTTCGCGGTCTTCATCACCGTGATCAACATCATGGGCGCGCAGATTGCAGCAAAGCTGCAGAACATCCTGACCATGTGCATCGGCGCCGCCGGCATCCTGCTGATCGTCGCATCCGTCGTCACTGGTGATGCCTCCAACCTTGAAAACCAGCTGTTCGAAGGCTCCGGCATGGCCGGCATGATGTCGACCATCGTCAAGGTGGCCGCCATCAGCCCGTTCTTCTTCATCGGCTTCGACGTGATTCCACAGGCCGCGGAAGAGATTAACGTGCCGCTCAAGAAGATCGGCAAGATCCTCATCCTCTCCATCATCTTGGGTACCGGCTTCTATGCGCTGGTCATCTTCTCCGTCGGCTATGTGCTGACCGGCGACCAGATCGCGGCTTCCAGCAGCGGCACCGGTCTGGTGACCGCGGACGCCATGGCTGCCGCCTTCCACAGCACCATCATGGCGAAGGTGTTGATCCTCGCAGGCATGTGCGGCATCCTCACCAGCTGGAACTCGTTCATGATCGGCGGCAGCCGCGCCATGTACTCCATGGCCGAGTCCTACATGATTCCGCGTTTCTTCACGAAGCTGCATCCCAAGACCAATTCGCCGTACCTCGCGATCATCGTTGTTGGTGTGCTGAGCGTTCTCGCCCCGTTCGCGGGACGTAAGATGCTCGTGTGGGTCGTGGATGCAGGCAACTTCGGATGCATCCTCGCATACTGCATGGTCTCGCTGTCCTTCCTCATCCTGCACGTGAAGGAACCGAACATGGTCCGTCCGTACCAGGTGAAGCATTGGAAGCTCGTCGGAACCGTCGCCGTGCTGATGTCCGGCATCATGATCCTGCTGTACATTCTGCCCGGCACCGGCGTGACCCTGGCGCCGCAGGAATGGCTCATGGTCGCAGGATGGTCCGCACTCGGCGTTGTGTTCTTCATCTTCAGCAAGCTGGTCTACAAAGACAAGTTCGGCTATTACGCCCAGCTGTACGTCAGCGAACTGCATGATGGTGCCGAAGAGGAACAGAAGACCGTCGAATCCTCCAGCGTCGTCAACCCCGCGGCGTCCGAAGGCAGCGTCCCGGACGAGTGGTCCAACGGCTTCAACTACTTCCTGCCGGTGAACCTCGTGTTCGGCAAGGGCAAGGTGCAGGAAGTCGGCAAGCTCGCATCCGTGCACGGCTCCACCGCGATGATCGTCACGGGCGGCAACTCCGTGAAGGCCAACGGCACCTACGACAAGGTCCGCGCACTGCTCGAGGAAGCCGGCATGACCACCGTGCTCTTCGACAAGGTCACGCCGAATCCGTTGACCACCACCGTTGACGAAGGCGGCAGGATCGCCAAGGAACAGCATGTCGATGTGGTGATCGGCCTTGGCGGCGGCAGCGCCATGGATTCCGCCAAGGGCATCGCGTTCATGGCCGAAAACGAAGGAACTGTCAGCGAGTACATCTACGGTGAGCGCAGCTCCAGCAAGGCATTGCCGCTCATCCTCGTGCCGACCACCTTCGGCACCGGATCGGAAGCCAATGGTTTCTCGGTCATGACCAACCCGGCCAACGGCGACAAGAAGTCGCTGCGCAGCCCGGCGCTTGTGGCGACCGCGTCCATCGTCGACCCCGACCTGATGCGCACCATGCCGAGCGGCGTGATCGCAGCCAACGGATGCGACATGCTGTGCCACTGCATCGAGGCGTACACCGCCAACAACGCCCAGCCGTTCACCGACGCCCTCGCACTGTACGCGATTCCGCTTATCGCCAACAACATCGTGAGCCTGTACCGCGGCGAAGGCACCGACGAACAGTGGGCCAAGGTCTGCCTCGCGGGCACCATCGGCGGCATGATCATCAACACGGCGGGAGTCGGTTTGGGCCATGCTATGGAACACCCGGTCAGCGGACTGAAGAACATCACCCATGGCAAGGGCCTGGCGGCCATCGAACCGGCCACCATCGAAGCGACCTACCAGTACAACCGTTTCAAGTACGGCCGCATCGCAAGGGTGCTGGGAGGATTCACCGCGGAGGATTGCGCTCCACGAATGAAGACCCTGCTGCGAGACCTCGACCTCGACGTGACCCTGAGCGATCTGGGCATCGAGAAGAAGGACATTCCGTGGCTCGCCCAGAACACCCACAAGGTCTCTCCCGGAAACCTCGTGAACACGCCGGGCTCCAAGCTCGTCACCTCCGAGGAATCCCTGGAGAAGCTGTACGAGGCCATGCTCTAAACGCCGAACGGTGAGAGCACCGACTACCCAATAGGGGTGTGTCCGTTCCGATGGAATCCATCGGAACGGACACACCCCTATCTGAGCTATATGAGTCGATTGCATGAGACGCAACCGCACAAAGAACGGGCTTTGACCTTTGCCGGGCTACAGTTCGAATACGCGCTTGATGAAGCCCTCCACCTTACGCCAGTAAACATCGGGCGCAACGCCTGCGCTCTCCATATGATTGGCACCGGGAACCAGCAGCTTCTCACGATCCATGCTCGCGCAGGCATTGTAATTGGTCTCAAGGAACCGCGGATTGACCATATGGTCATTGCCTCCGTGAATGAACAGCATCGGAATGACCGTACGCTTCAGCGATTTCACGCATGACGCCTCCGTGAAATCATATCCGGCACGCCACTTGCAGATAAGCCCGGCCGCATCCACACAGGCCGCGGCCAGCGGACGGGGAAGATGGAACATGGTGCGTGCGCTGTCGATGAACGCCGAACGAACCGACGTATAACCGCTATCCTCAATGGCCGCAACCACATTACGAGGCAGTCTCGAATCTCCGACCGTCATCATCACGGTCGTCGCGCCCATCGACCCGCCATACAACAGAATACGGGCCTGACTATCACTGGAAACGATCAAATCGATCCAATCAAGCAAATCGTTGCGTTCCAGCCAACCCATGCCAACATAACGACCTTCGCTCAAATCCGCGGTCCTCTGCGATGGAGCGAGCACGGTGAAACCCAACCGCGCATACCGATGCGCCCACATCGCGGTCTCATCGGCATGTCCCGTATACCCATGCATGCAAATCGCATACAGGTGAGGCTTGGGGTCAACGCAATCGGGATCAAACAGCCAACCGTGCAGCTTCAAGCCATCCCCGTTCGTCATGGTCACCGGTTGCTTGGTCTGTTCGAACCATGCGCGAGCCTCGGCGGCCGGACCGGAGCTCATCTTCTCATCACGATCCGGTGCGATTGTATCCTGATGGAAAATGGAATGCTTCCATTTGGTGTCAAGGGCGAAATGGAACAGAAAGCCGGCGCTCGCGGCCACGACTCCGGCGAGTACCACCGCGGAGGTGCCTGTGGCGATACGTGCCTTGCGGACGATGTCGGAATGGTTTTGCTTCATTGCTGCCTCGATTCCCGCCTTCCGGCGTTGTTTGCTCCCGCATACGATTGTACGTGCGACCGGCGGGGTGTGGGACATCGTGTTACGTGCGAAAACGTTGCGTCGATCCGCCGGAAGGATGTATGTGGCGCCAATGTCAACGTCCTCTGTATACTGGGTGACTGTTGTCTTGGCGAGGGAGGTCCATCCTCCGTGATCGACTCGGCGCGTGAATGCACTCCTTGTGCGTCCTCACGGCTCGTTGATGCGCCGAAACAGAAGAACGAATATCAAGGAGATATTGATTATGGCTACCACCATTACCCTCGAGGGTGAAGTCCGCAACGAATTCGGCAAGGGCGCTGCACGCCGCATGCGCGTCGCCAAGCTCATCCCGGCCACCGTGTACGCGGGCGGCGAGGCTCCGGTCTTCGTGCAGCTGCCGATGAAGGAGACCACCCTGGCCCTGCGTCACACCAACGCCCTGTTCACCATCAAGTTCGGCGATCAGACCAAGATGGCTGTTGTCAAGGATGTTCAGCGCAACCCGGTCAAGCGCATCGTCGAGCACGTTGACTTCTACGAGGTCAAGGCCGGCGAGAAGATTGACGTCGAGGTGCCGGTGTTCGTTGAAGGCGCTCCGAAGGGTGCAGCCGTCGCATTCGTCGACATTCAGGAGCTCAAGGTTCGCGCCGATGTGGCCAACCTGCCGGAGAAGATCGTCGTCAACGTCGATGGTCTGACCGACGGCGCCAAGATCTTCGCCAAGGATGTCGTTCTGCCGGAAGGCGTCGAGCTCGACGTCGAGGATCCGGAAGAGTCCGTCGTCTCCGTCGTGGTGCCGGAAGACGCTGCCGAGGCTCCGTCCGCTGAGTGAGCTTGATTTCCTCAACTGACGAATCTCAGGTCTGAGCATGCAAGAGTCCACGTGTGATTGCGCGCGTGGACTCTTGCATTTTCGTTGAAAATCGCGCTATCTCATATCGCGAACGCAAGCAATCGAAAAGTAATCGCCGTGTGAGAAAGTACATACCAGAAACCGGTGCCACAAGCGCCGAAAACACAATAACCGCATGCCGCTCAATGCGGCTGATGCAACAGAAGAAGTTAGAAATGACTGAACAGAATCATCACGATCCGGCGGAGCTTGACAAGCTCACCGACAAGTTCACCGTGCTCCCGAACGAAAACCCGGCATCTGACGCCAAGCGCGCCGAACTCATCGACAAGCCGGCCTTCGGACAGCTGTTCTCCGACAACATGGCCCATATGACCTGGACCAAGGGAGAAGGCTGGGGAGATCGCCGTATTGAGCCGTACGCGCCGCTGAAGATGGATCCGGGTGCATCCGTTCTGCACTACGCGCAGGAATGCTTCGAAGGTCTTAAGGCATACCGTCATGCCGACGGTTCCACCTGGCTGTTCCGTCCGGATGCGAACGCCGAACGCTTCCAGAATTCCGCTAAGCGTCTGTACCTGCCGGAACTGCCGATCGACGACTTCATCGGTTCCGTGGCGGCACTTGTCAAGCGTGATGTGAACTGGGTTCCGTCCCGTCGCGAGTACACCCTGTACATGCGTCCGTTCATGTTCGCTTCTGAACCGTTCCTTGGCGTGCGTGCCCCGCATGAGGTGGACTACTGCGTGATTGCATCCCCGTCCGGCCCGTACTTCCCGGGCGGCGTGAAGCCGGTCAGCATCTGGGTTGAAGACAAGTGGTTCCGCACCGGCCCCGGCGGCACCGGCTTCGCCAAGTGCGGCGGCAACTACGCTGCCTCGCTGCTCGGCGAATACACCGGCATCGATCATGGCTGCGAACAGGTCTGCTTCGTCGACGCCGCCACCAAGACCTATCTTGAGGAGCTTGGCGGCATGAACATGATGGTCGTGCACAAGGACGGGCACGTGGAGACCCCGTCCCTGACCGGCAACATTCTGCCGGGCGTGACCCGTCGTTCCCTGATTCAGCTCATTCAGGATAACGGCCGTGACGTGGTCGAAACCATGATCTCCCTGGATCAGCTGCTCGAAGACATCAAGTCCGGAGAGGTCACCGAAGTGTTCGCTTGCGGCACCGCCGCAATCATCACCCCGATCGGTCGCTTCAAGTCCGAGAAGTTCGATGTGACCGTGGCCGACGGTGGTTCCGGCGAGTTTACCGTGAATCTGCGCAACCAGCTGTTGGGCATCCAGCTTGGCGAGATTGAGGATCCGCACAACTGGATGTGGAAGGTCTGCTGATTTACCAGCTGATCGACGCTGTATGATGAGCGCCGGAGAAGTGCGATTATATCGCTTCTCCGGCGCTTTTTGTGGTGCTCCGCGTGATTGACAGCCGCTCTTTCCGGACGACTTCGGATTGTGTTCCAGCCACGGCAAGGAAGATGGTAGGCTCTCTCTTTGGTGTTGGAATGGAGGGACTATGGAAGTGGCGCTGGAAAGCAACGAATTCCTCATGGGGATCGAATACCTAGCCACCTTCTGCTGCGGTATGGTGGGTGGACTTGCGGCGGTGCGCAAGGGATATGATATTTTCGCGATTCTTGTTACCACATGGCTGACCGCGTTGGGCGGCGGCATTATCCGCGATGTGCTTCTGGGCGTGGTTCCGCCGGTCGGTGTCTCTGACAAGGGACTGGTGATCACCGCACTGCTGGCCGCAGTCACCGTTGCGGTCATTCATCCGGAAGTCAACAAGCTGAAGTGGTCGATGCTCGCTTTGGACGCCCTGGCCTTGGGACTGTATGCGGTGAACGGTACGTCGAAGGCGATGATGTACCACATGTCCGGAACCACGGCGGTGTTCCTCGGCATGTTCACGGCTCTCGGCGGAGGCTTGATTCGAGATATGCTCATCAACGAAGTGCCGATGGTGATTCGGGACAAGCATTGGTATGCGGTGCCATCCATCGTCGGATGCGTGCTGACCGTGCTGGTGTGCAAAGGCGTCGATGCGGGAGTTGTGAGTTTTGCCGCCGAAGTGATGCTTGACGTGTTGATTGTCGTCCTCATGGTTGCCATGAGACTGCTGTCCGTGATATTCGACATCCAGCTGCCTGGCGCTCTCGTGCGGCATAACACGTATCTGCCGGGGGAGTCGCGTTATCTTAAGCGTCCGGTCATCCATCCCGATTCCAAGGATGACGGATCCGATGGGGGAAGCCGCTAGTCGCTAACGTGTTCGTGGCGGATGGATGATGCGGGAGAAAAGACCTGATATATAAAAAGAAGCTCCGCAAGGCGATTCTTGCGGAGCTTCCATAAGCTGTGAGCTTTATGAAACTCAGAGAGCGTTGATGGCCACAGCGAGACCGGACTTGCGGTTTGCAGCCTGGTTCTTGTGGATCACGCCGGCGCCAGCAGCCTTGTCGAGCTTCTGAGCTGCGACCTTGTAGGCGGCTTCGGCAGCGGACTTATCGCCAGCGGCGATGGCTTCGCGGGTAGCGCGGACGGCGGTCTTCAGACCGGACTTCACGGCCACGTTACGCTTGTGGGCCTTCTCGTTGGTGAGAACGCGCTTCTTCTGCGACTTGATGTTTGCCACTATTACTCCAAACGACGTTTTCTATAAGGACATACAAACGAAGATGATAACATGGCACGCGGATAAATCGCCAACGGGCCTGAGAGTGTCGCGGCACACCATGCCGATAGTAGCAGCTAGAATCGTTTGCGTTGAATATTTCATGAGGAGGATGGCGTGGGCCAGCAGCATAACCAGCCCGGTTTCACCGATCAGTCGTTGATTCGCAATTTCTGCATCATCGCGCATATCGACCACGGAAAGTCGACGGTGGCGGACCGTATTCTGCAGCTCAGCGGCATCGTGCCGGAACGTGAGATGCGCGACCGGTTCCTCGATCGCATGGACATCGAACAGGAACGTGGCATCACCATCAAATCGCAGGCCGTGCGCGTGCCGTGGACCTTCGACGGCGTCGAATACACGTTGGGCATGATCGACACCCCGGGGCACGTTGACTTCACCTACGAGGTCTCCCGCGCCCTTGCGGCATGTGAGGGAGCGGTGCTGCTCGTGGATGCCACGCAGGGCATCGAGGCGCAGACGCTGTCGAACCTGTACATGGCCATCGACCATGATCTGGCCATCATTCCCGTGCTGAACAAGATTGACCTTCCCAGCGCCGAACCCGACAAGCATGCGGAGGAGATCGCCGGCCTGATTGGCTGCGATCCGTCCGAGGTGCTGCGCGTGTCCGGCAAAACGGGAGAGGGCGTGGCCGAGCTGCTTGACCGCATCGTGACCGATGTTCCGGCTCCGAAGGGCAATGCCGATGCGCCTGCGCGCGCGCTGATCTTCGACTCCGTCTACGACTCCTACAGGGGGATCGTCACCTACATCCGTATGGTCGACGGTGAGCTGCGTTCTCGCGAGAAACTGCACATGATGGGCATCGGCATGACCCATGATCCGATCGAGATCGGCGTGATCAGCCCGGATATGATGCCCACCAAGGCTCTCGGCGCAGGCGAAGTCGGATATGTGATCACCGGTGCGAAGGACGTGAGCCAGTCCAAGGTGGGCGACACGATCACATCCGCCGCGAAACCGGCCACGGAGCCGCTCAGCGGATACAGGGATCCGCAGCCGATGGTCTACGCGGGTCTTTTCCCCATCGACAACGCGCAGTATCCGGAATTGAGGGAAGCGCTCGACAAGCTCAAACTCAACGATGCCGCGCTCATCTACGAGCCCGAGACCTCCGTGGCGCTGGGTTTCGGCTTCCGATGCGGCTTCCTCGGACTGTTGCACATGGAAATCGTGACCGAGCGTCTGAGCCGCGAATTCAACCTTGACCTGATTTCCACGGCACCGAACGTTCCCTACGAAGTGACTGCGGAAGACAACAGCGTGCACCGTGTGACCAATCCGAGCGAGTTTCCGGAAGGCAAGATCAAGAAGATCGTGGAGCCTATGGTGGCGGCCGACATCATCACGCCGAAGGAATTCATCGGCGCGGTCATGGATCTGTGCCAGGACCATCGTGGACAGATGGGAACCATGGAGTATATTTCCGCCGACCGTGTGGAGATGCACTACCGCATCCCTCTGGCCGAAATCGTCTTCGACTTCTTCGACCAGTTGAAAAGCCGTACCAAGGGCTATGCGTCCCTCGATTACCATGAGGATGGTGAACAGTCCGCGGATCTGGTGAAGGTGGACATTCTCATCCAGGGCGAGAAGGTCGACGCCTTCAGCGCCATCGTGCACAAAGACAAGTCGTATTCCTACGGTGTGATGATGACGAAAAAGCTACGCGAACTCATTCCGCGACAGCAGTTCGAAATCCCGATTCAGGCGGCCATCGGCTCTAGAATCATCGCACGAGAGAACATCCGCGCCCTACGCAAGGACGTGCTCGCCAAGTGCTACGGCGGCGACATCTCCCGTAAGCGCAAGCTGCTCGAAAAGCAGAAGGCCGGTAAGAAGCGCATGAAGATGCTCGGTCATGTCGAGGTGCCGCAGGAGGCGTTCATCGCGGCGCTTTCCACCGGAGAAGCCGGCAACGACCGCGACACGAAAGACAAGATTCGCGCGGCTCAGAAGACTGAGGGCTGATGTTCGAGGTCTACGTGCATGTGCCGTTCTGCATGAGACGCTGCGGATATTGCGATTTCAACACGTATACCGCGGCGGATCTAGGTGAGGGGGCATCTCGTTCGAACTACGCCAACATGGTGATTCGCGAGATGCGGCTCGTGCGCGATTGGCAGGAGCGACATGGAATCGCACCCAAGCCTGCGAGCACGGTTTTCTTCGGGGGAGGAACGCCGACCATCCTCAGGGCGGCTGATCTGGTGGCTGTGCTGGATGCCGTGCGCAAGACGTGGGGAATCGAACAGGACGCTGAAATCACGACCGAGGCGAATCCCGACACGGTTGATGCCGACTATGTGAAGGAACTCGCGGATGGAGGATTTAACCGCGTCTCCTTCGGTATGCAGTCGTCCGTGCCGCATGTGCTGAGAACGTTGGACCGTACGCACACGCCGGCGAATGTCGCCGCGGGAATCAGAGCCGCCGACAAAGCCGGCATGAGGTCAAGCGTGGATCTGATATACGGTGCGCCGGGGGAGAGCCTCGACGACTGGAGGGAATCGGTACGCGCTGCGATCGATCTTGGGGTGAACCATATCTCCGCATACGCGTTGACCATCGCGCCGACGACCAAAATGGGCAGGCAGATCGCTGCCGGTGTGCTGCCAATGCCTGATGACGACGATGAGGCGAACAAATACGAAATCGCCGACGGGATGCTGTCCGCCGCGGGACTTGAATGGTATGAGATCAGCAATTGGGCCCGTCCCGGCAACGAATCACGGCATAACCTCGGGTATTGGCGCAACGTCGATTGGTCCGGTCTTGGTCCCGGAGCCCATTCCCACTACAACGCCGTGCGTGGAAACTCCGACTCCGCTCCGAACGAGAATGAGGATTGCCCATATGCGCTACGCTCCTGGGACATCGCGCACCCGCGCCTATGGGGTGCCGCACTCAACGAGGGTAGGGTGCCTTGGGCGGGCGACGAGCGGATCTCTTCCGAAGAGGTGCTCGAGGAGGACATCATGCTCGGCATGCGTCTGCGGGAAGGACTCGATACCTCGCGATTCGACGGCGTCATCGACGAGGAGGTGTGGCGTCGTCTCGAAAACGATGGTCTGATACTGCGAAGATCGCAGCGTGCGGTTCCGACGCTGCGCGGACGCCTCCTCAACGACACCATCATCGCGAAACTGTTGGAAACGCTATGATTCGCAGGGCCTGAGGCAGAAATCGGAATCATGAAGACGTGCCGCAGAGGAAGAATTGGAAAAGCCTATTGACTTTATCGTCGATTCGTTATATGGACAACCGAAACGTTCACGACATGGGGACGCGGTATTCTAAACCACGCATTAAAGAACCGCAAGACTTTTCTTGCCCAAAAACATTGAAGGTGGTTTCGGTGACTTTCCACGCCCCGTTAGATCTCACGATCCATGATTCCCAAGGTATGTACGATCCCGGCGCCGAGCACGACGCCTGCGGCGTGGGTATGGTCACCACCCTCAACAAGCGTCCGGAACGAAAGATCGTTGACGACGCCATCGAAGTGCTTGTGAACCTCAACCACCGTGGTGCCGTCGGAGCTGAGGAGAACACCGGCGACGGCGCGGGCATCCTCATGAGCATGCCCGACGAGTTCATGCGCGCCACAGTGGGTGTGGAACTTCCGGAAGAGGGCCACTACGCGGCCGGCATCGCGTTCCTGGACCGTGACATCGCCACTTCCGGGCAGCAGGAGCAGGCCATCGCCAGGATCGTGCGCGAGGAAGGCCTCGAAGTGCTCGCATGGCGCGTCGTGCCCACCAATCCGGACGGACTGGGACTGCAGGCGTTGGCCAGCATGCCGTCGTTCAAGACCCTGGTCGTGGCCGATCCGGAAGGCCAGCTCGCCGGTATCGAGCTGGATCGCAAGACCTTCCGCATCCGCAAGCGCGTCGAACATGAGGTGGGCATCTATTTCGCATCCCTGTCCGCACGGACCATCACCTACAAGGGCATGCTTACCACCATGCAGCTCCAGCCGTTCTTCCTGGATCTGTCCGATGAGCGCATGAAGGCCAAGATCGCCATCGTGCACTCCCGCTTCTCCACGAACACCTTCCCGAGCTGGCCGTTGGCCCAGCCGTTCCGTCAGTTGGCGCACAACGGCGAAATCAACACTATCCAGGGCAACCGCAACTGGCTTTCCGCGCGTGAGGGACGTCTGAGCTCCGAACTGCTCGGCGAATTCGAGCCGCTGCTGCCGATCACCACCCCGGGATATTCCGATTCGGGCACCTTCGACGAGTGCCTCGAACTGCTGCATCTTGCGGGACGTTCCATGCCACACGCCATTTCCATGATGCTGCCGCCGGCATGGGAGAAGAACGACCAGCTCGATCCCGACGTCAAGGCGTTCTACGAGTACAACAACACCCTGATCGAACCGTGGGATGGCCCCGCGCACATCATCTTCACCGATGGCACCCAGGTCGGCGCGCTGCTTGACCGTAACGGATTCCGTCCGGGCCGTTGGCAGCTCACCGACGACGGCTACATCGTGCTTGCGTCCGAAACCGGCGTGCTGCCGGAAGTGTCCGACGAACACATCGTGTCCAAGGGACGTCTCGAACCCGGCAAGATGTTCCTCGTCGACACCGACGAAGGCCGCATCATCTCCGATGAGGAGATCAAGAAGAGCCTCGCATCCCAGCATCCGTACCGTCAGTGGGTGGAAGGCAACTCCATCGAGCTGAGCGAACTGCCCAAGCGCGAGCACGTCAACCATTCCGGACAGTCCGTGCAGCGCCGCCAGCGTGCATTCGGCTATACCGAGGAAGATCTGAAGCTGCTGCTCGCACCGATGGCCAACACCGGTAAGGAGCCGCTCGGCTCCATGGGCAACGATGCGCCTATGGCGGCACTGTCCAGCAAGAGTCGCATGCTGTTCGACTACTTCACCCAGAAATTCGCACAGGTCACCAACCCTCCGCTGGATTGGGAGCGCGAAAAGATCGTGACCTGCCTCGAATCCGCCATCGGACCGGAGCCGAATCTGCTGTCCGATTCGGAACTGCACGCCAAGAAGATCCTCATTCCGCTTCCTGTGGTCAACTCCGACGAAATGGCCCAGCTCAAACGTCTTGACCGTGCCAAGGCTCTCGGAGGCTACTACAAGCCGTTTGTGGTCAAGGGACTCTACCAGGTGGCAGGCGGC
Source organism: bacterium (assembly GCA_963595445.1). Classification (GTDB taxonomy): domain Bacteria; phylum Actinomycetota; class Actinomycetes; order Actinomycetales; family Bifidobacteriaceae; genus Bifidobacterium. Next base: position 38,733 of record CAVBHJ010000014.1, on the reverse strand, counting down.
GGAAAGGCACTCAAGGAGCGTCTGTCCGAGATTTTCGAAGAGATCGACGAAGCGATTGCGAACGGAAGCAACTTCCTGGTGCTTTCCGACCGTGATTCCAACTACGCCTGGGGACCGATCCCGTCCCTGCTGCTCACTTCCGCGGTTCAGCATCACCTGCTGCGCACCCATACCCGTACGCAGATCTCCATGGTGGTCGAAGCCGGCGATGTTCGTGAGATCCACCATGTGGCGCTGCTGATTGCTTATGGCGCGGCGGCGGTGAACCCGTACCTCGCCTTCGAATCCGTCGAGGACCTGGCGCATAAGGACTATCTCAGCGTCGATGGCGAGACCGCCGTGAAGAATCTGACCAACGCGCTTTCCACCGGTGTGCTCAAGATCATGGCCAAGATGGGCGTTTCCACGATTATGAGCTACCGTGGCGCGCAGTTGTTCGAGGCCGTCGGCCTGAACAAGGACGTCATCGACGAATACTTCACCGGAACGACCTCCCGCGTGGGAGGCATCGGTCTCGATGAGATCGCGGAGGAAGTCGCCATCCGCCACCGCGTGGCGTATCCGACCCAGTGGACCGCACGCCCGCATCGCAACCTGCGTACCGGCGGTGAATACAAATGGCGTCGCACCGGTGAGGATCATCTCAACGATCCCGAGGCCATCTTCCTGCTGCAGCAGTCGACCCAGCGTGGCGACTACGACATGTTCAAGAAGTACTCGAACCACATCAATGACACCTCCAACCGTCTGATGACGCTGCGTGGCCTGATGAAGTTCAAGTCGGACCGCAAGCCGATCGACATCAGTGAGGTCGAACCGGCCAGCGAGATCGTCAAGCGCTTCTCCACCGGCGCGATGAGCTACGGCTCCATCTCCCAGGAAGCGCACGAAACCCTCGCCATCGCCATGAACACCCTCGGCGCGCGCTCCAATTCCGGCGAAGGCGGCGAATCTGAAGACCGTATCAACGATCCTCTGCGTTACAGCAAGATCAAGCAGATCGCATCGGCCCGTTTCGGCGTGACCAGCGATTACCTCGTGCACGCCACCGACCTGCAAATCAAGCTGGCACAGGGCGCCAAGCCGGGCGAAGGCGGACATCTGCCGGGAGCCAAGGTTCCGCCGTGGATCGCCAAGGTGCGCCACGCCACTCCGGGCGTGGAACTCATCTCCCCGCCGCCGCACCACGACATCTACTCCATCGAGGATCTCAAGCAGCTGATCAACGATGCGAAGATGGCCAATCCGAAGGCACGAATCCATGTCAAGCTCGTCTCCGAGTTCGGTGTCGGCACCATCGCGGCCGGTGTGGCCAAGTGCCATGCCGACGTCGTGCTGATTTCCGGATACGACGGCGGCACCGGTGCGGCTCCGCTCAACGCGATCAAGCATGCCGGCACCCCATGGGAGATCGGCCTGTCCGAAACCCAGCAGACGCTGGTGCTCAACGGCCTGCGTTCCCGCATCACCGTGCAGTGCGACGGCGAACTCAAGACGGGTCGAGACGTCGTAATCGCAGCCCTGCTTGGAGCTGAGGAATTCGGCTTCGCCACCGCGGCTCTGATCGTCGAAGGCTGCGTCATGATGCGCGCCTGCCAGAAGAACACCTGCCCGCAGGGCATCGCGACTCAGGATCCGGAATTGCGTGCCCGATTCAAGGGCAAGCCGGAACATGTGGTCAATTTCTTCATGTTCATCGCCGAAGAGGTTCGCGAACTGCTCGCGCAGCTCGGATTCCGTACCCTGGAGGAGGCAGTCGGCCACGTCGAGTGCCTCGATCAGAACGAAGCCATCAAGCGTTGGAAGTCCGACGGAATCGACTTGAGCAACGTGCTGATGCAGCCGGGTCCGGTTCCGGGAACCATCCTGCATCAGACCATCGAGCAGAACCATGAACTCGACAAGGCGCTTGACAACAAGCTCATCGAACTGGCCCAGCCTGCCCTTGACGGCAAGGAGCCGGTGCGTATCGATATGCCGATTCGCAACGTCTACCGTACGCTGGGTACCATGGTCGGCTACGAAATCACCAAGCGCTATGGTGAGGAAGGGCTGCCGGACGACACCATCGACATGACGTTCCACGGTGCCGGCGGCCAGTCCATCGGCGCGTTCATCCCGCGTGGCGAGACCATCCGCGTATACGGCGAAGTCAACGATTACGCAGGTAAGGGACTTTCCGGCGGCCGCATGGTCGTCCGTGCGGAGGACGGCGTTTCCTTCGACCCCCATGAGAACGTGATCGCAGGAAACGTCACCGGTTTCGGCGCGACTTCCGGACAGATGTTCGTGGCCGGACGCGCGGGCGAACGTTTCGGCGTCCGCAACGGCGGAGCCACCTTCGTGGTGGAGGGCGTCGGCGACCATGGCTGCGAATACATGACCGGCGGCACCGTGGTGATCCTCGGACCCACCGGACGCAACCTGGGTGCGGGCTTCTCCGGCGGCAACGTGTATGTGCTTGACCTTGATATGAAGCAGGTCAACCCGGCCGCGGCCAACGGTGGAGCGCTGCTGTTCGAATCCTTGGATGAGAACACGAACAAGCTGGTGCATGCGCTTGTCAAGCAGCATGCCGAAGAGACCGGTTCCGCATTCGCCCAAGGACTGCTTGACGACTGGGAGAACAGCGCCAAGCGATTCACCCACATCGTTCCGAAGCACTTCCTCGCCATGCAGAAGGCGATGAAGGACGCGGAAGAGAAGAACATAGATTTCAACACGCCCGGCGTCTGGGAACAGGTGTACGAGCAGGTTATGGAAGGAGCGCGCTGACATGGGAGATCCTCGTGGATTCCTGAAGGTCCGTACCCGTCGCGAACTAGCCGAACGCCCCATTGAGGAGCGCATCAAGGACTGGTTCGATGTCCACGCCGAATCCGGCCTGCAGCCGTGGACCACCGAACAGGCGTCCCGCTGCATGGATTGCGGCACGCCGTTCTGCATGAGCGGCTGCCCGCTCGGCAACATCATCCCGGATTTCAATGATCTGGTACGTCAGGAACGGTGGGAGGACGCCTACAACCGTCTGTCCGAAACCAACAATTTCCCTGAGTTCACCGGACGCATCTGTCCGGCGCTATGTGAGGCGGCCTGCGTGCTCGGTATCCACCAGCCCGCGACGATGGTGCAGAACGACGAACGTACGATCATCGACCAGGCTTGGGATCTTGACTACGTCAAGCCGCTTACGCCGCAGCGTCTGACCGATCAGACCGTCGCAGTGGTCGGATCCGGCCCGTCCGGACTGGCCTGCGCCCAGCAGCTCACGCGAGCCGGCCACACCGTGGTCGTATACGAGCGCGATGACGCCATCGGTGGCCTGCTGCGTTACGGTATTCCGAACTTCAAGCTTGACAAACGACTCATCGATCGCAGAGTCGAGCAGATGGAAGCCGAAGGCACCGTGTTCCGCACCGGCGTCGAAATAGGCAAGGACATCTCCTGGGATGACCTGCGTTCCCGTTACGACGCAGTGGTGGTAGCCATCGGCTCCACCGTGCCGCGTGACATGAACATTCCGGGCCGTGAGCTCAAAGGCATCCACTTCGCCATGGAGTTCCTGCCCGACGCCACCCGTCGCGTCTATGGTGTCAAGCCGGTCAACGACATCACCGCCGAAGGCAAGCATGTGGTGATCATCGGCGGTGGCGACACCGGTTCCGACTGCCTCGGTACGTCCATCCGCCAGGGTGCGAAGGACGTCACTGTGCTGCAGATCATGCCGCAGGAGCCGTCCGAACGCCCCGACAATCAGCCGTGGCCGACTTTCGCGCGACTGTACAAGGAGACCACTTCCATGAAGGAAGGCGGAGAGTACTTGTACAACACGGATTCCGTCAACTTCGTGGGTTCCGAAGAAGACCGGAACAAGGTGAAGGTGGAGGACTCCACCGCGACCGAAGGCTTCGTGGCAGACGAAAACGGTCATGTCACCGGACTGAAGGTCGTAAGCGTGGCTCCGGGAGAGAACGGCCCGTTCACCCGCCAGCCGGGTACCGAACGCGTGATTCCGGCCGATCTGGTGCTCATCTCCGTGGGCTTCCTGCATCCGGATACCACCACGCTCGTGGACCAGCTTCCGGTGGACCTCGACGGCCGTGGAAACGTGGCGCGTAACGACAAGTTCGCCACATCCCAGGATGGCGTCTTCGCCTGTGGTGACGCCGGCCGTGGCCAGAGCCTCGTGGTATGGGCCATCTCCGAAGGACGTTCCTGCGCAGCAGCCGTGGACGAGTACCTCACCGGTTCCACCGAACTGCCCGCGCCGATCGTCGCGTCCAAGCGTCCGATGATGCTGCCGCGCTGAACAGGGAACATGCGGCAATCGTAAGGATACGTGCCAAAGCGGCTTCCCGGAGCGTAGGGAAGCCGCTTTTCGTATAACGTAAGTATGACGGGTTGCGAGAAAAATAAGCCATTTGACGTGCGCGAGACGGGTAAAACGGACCATGTGGGGTAAAGTGGCATGCAGCAACACGTAACAAAGGAGTGCATAATGCCTAACCGTGCAGAGCGTCGAGCCCAGGCCAAGCAGAATCGCAGGGGAGTGCCGCAGCAGTACGATCAGACCCGTGGCCGCGGACGTTCCGGCATGCTGGACGAATACCAGCTGCAGGAAAAGTCGCGCCGTCTTCAGGAAGGTACGGACGGTCCGTGGAAGCCGAGCGGCGGAACGGTCGAAAGCGTCGAGAACACGCTGACCTCGAATCCGAGCTACTCCAATCCCAAGATGTTCAAGGCTCCCCATTCTGTTCGTCAGTGGTTCCGCGTCGTCAGCTGGGCGCTCATCGCAATCTCCGCGATCGCCTTCTTCGTGATCATGTGGCTGCCACAGCATCCTATGTGGCTCATCGCCACCGTGTGCGGCGTCTTCGTGGTCGGTGTGCTGAGCCTGTTCTTCACGGCCGGCAACCCGAGCCATAATCCGAATCTTGATCAGAACGGCACCGCGGTCTGACGGAGTTCCGCACAAAGCCTTCCCGATGTGGAGAATCGGAATAAACGCGCGATTATTGTGACACGGACGCAATAATCGCGCGTTTTCGCATTGCGGTGGCCTAAAGTGGAACACGGAAACGACTACCTGACTCGAAGAGGAGAATGCGGATATGAAGGTTGACATCCTTTCCCGAGAATACCCACCGAAGGTGTACGGCGGCGCGGGCGTGCACGCGGAGGAGCTTTCCAAAGTGTTGGCCGAACGAGTGGACGTCACCGTACGTGCGTTCGACGGCCCTCGTGAGCCGTCCGACGTGCCCGAGATTCCGGGCGACAATCCCAAGGGTTCGCTTAAGGTCGTGGGATACGACGTTCCTCAGGAACTGCAGGACGCCAACGGGGCGTTGAAGACCTTCGGCGTCGATCTGCAGATAGCCAACGACGTTGATGCCGACATCATCCACGCGCATACCTGGTATGCATGTCTTGCCGGTTATCTCGCCAAAATGCTGCACGGCACCCCGCTGGTCATTACCGCCCACTCGCTCGAACCGTTCCGCCCTTGGAAGCGTGAACAGCTTGGCGGCGGATATAATCTGAGCTCCTGGGCTGAGAAGGACGCCTATGAGCATGCCGATCGCGTGATCGCGGTGTCCGCGGGCATGCGTGAGGATATCCTCACCGCCTATCCGAACCTCGACCCGGACAAGGTGGTCGTGGTGCACAACGGCATCACCATGAGCCAATTCGAAACGCCGGCCGAAGACGATGAAGGCTGGAAGGTGTTCGAACGGTACAACATCGACCGCAGCAAGCCGACGCTGCTGTTCGTCGGACGCATCACCCGGCAGAAGGGTCTGCCGTATCTGCTCAAGGCACTGCATTTCGTTGATCCGGGTGTCCAGATCGTGCTATGCGCAGGTGCCCCGGACACCCCGGAAATCATGGAGGAGGTCAAGACCGCCTTCGCCAAGCTCGACGAGGAGCGCGGGAACGTGATCTGGATCGAGGAAATGCTTCCGAAGCCGGAATTGAACGCTCTTGAACATGGTTGCGACGCATTCATCTGCCCATCCATTTACGAGCCGCTCGGCATCGTGAACCTTGAGGCCATGGCATGCGGTCTGCCGGTCGTGGCGTCCGCCACCGGCGGCATTCCGGAAGTGGTCGTGGATGGCGAAACCGGCTATCTCGTTCCGATTGACCAGCTGCACGACGGTACCGGTACCCCGACCGATCCCGATAAGTTCGTGCATGATATGGCGGACGCCATCAACAAGATCATGTCCGATCCGGAAGCCGCCGAGAAGATGGGACAGGCCGGTTACGAGCGTGCCCGTGACCACTTCAGCTGGGAATCCATCGCAGACAAGACCGTCCAGGTCTATGAGGATGTTCTGGCGGAACGCCAGTAAGCACATCCAAAATCCTTCGGTTGCTCATCCGGGTGCCGTCATTCGGACGAACAACCGAAGGGTGGGCGATTACGACACCACCTCCCGCCGGCGCATTATGCTGGCGGGAGGTTTTCATGTATACGGCATGTGTCTGCAGTGAGGAGGAGATGACATGGCTGAGGGGAATGTCGCGCTGAGACTTGATGGTGTGGAATTTCGCAGGCGTGGACGCGTGATTCTGACTAACGTGAATCTGGAAGTCAAAAAAGGCGAGAAGTGGGTGCTGTTCGGCCCCAACGGCATCGGCAAATCCAGTCTGGTGCAGATGATGAGCACAAGGGGTTTCCCATCCTGTGGAACGGTGGACATTCTGGGTAACCGTCTGGGCAAGGTCGACGTGTTCTCCTACCGTAACCGAATCGGATTGAGCTCCGCGGAATTGGGACGTGCCTTCCCTCCGCAGGAGGATCCGCTCGATGCGATCGTGACCGCGTTGACCGCCGTCACCGGTCGTTGGCGCGACACTTACACGGATGAGGAATACGCCAAGGCCCGTTCTTTGATGCGCGAGTTCGGCATTGAATATCTCGAAGGAAAGATGATGTTCAAGCTGTCGGAGGGGGAACGCACGCGTGTGCTTATCTGCCGTGCGTTGATGGCTGATCCGGATCTGCTGATTCTTGACGAACCGACCACCGGACTGGATCTGGGAGGCCGGGAAGTCGCGTTGCGCGCGTTGGGCAAGGTGGGCGCCGAGGAATCGGATCGTGCCGTGTTGTTGGTCACGCATAGGCTTGAGGAGATTCCGCAGGGGTTCGACCATGTGGCGATCATGGGCCGTATCAGCGGAAACGAGGCCGACGCGTACGCAGACAACGTGGCCGGCAACGACCCGGCTCCGGGGACGATCATATATTCCGGAGATCTGGAACACGGCTTCACATCCGAACGCCTCAGCCGGATTTTCGGACTGGATCTGCATGTGACGCATTCGAACGGACGTTGGAGCGCATACGCGCGCTAGCAGATGCCTGCGGGAACCTTATGAAAGACCCGTATCCGCGCATACGGTAGCATGGATGGTCGGGAAAGCCGCAAACCGAAACGGAACGCGAAATCGAACAAGGAGGGCAAGATGCGTCGAGGACCATTCGTAGCCGGTGAGAAAGTGCAGTTCACGGACCGCAAATCCAACAAAATCACCGATCAGCTCGTGCCTGGAGGCGTGACGCAGACTTCGCATGGCATCATCCTCCATGACGACGTGATCGGATCGCAGGAAGGTTCCGTAATCGTCACCGTCACCGCCAAACGTGAGGCGCAGATCAACCAGCAGCATCCGGAACGGGACGCCAACAAACCATGGAAGGGCACCCGCGCCATCGGAGGATGGGAATTCTGTGTCATGCGTCCGCGCCTGGCCGATTACGTGCTGTCCATGCCCCGCGGAGCGCAGATCATGTATCCGAAAGACATCGCGCAGGTGATTCAGCTCGGTGACATCCGCTCCGGTATGAACGTTCTGGAATCCGGGGCGGGATCGGGCGCGATGAGTATCAATCTGTTGGACGCCGTAGGGGAAGGCGGCAGTCTTACCACCATCGAGATGCGTTCCGAATTCGCTCGTGTGGCCGAAGCGAACGCCACGATTTATTTCGGATCCCGTCCGTCATGGTGGGATTTGAAAACCGGCGATTTCGATTCGGTCGCGGCCACGTTGCCGGAACATTCCTTCGACCGCATCATGCTCGACATGCTCGACCCATGGAACCGTCTCGAACAGGCGTACCGTGTGATCGCGCCGGGCGGCGTGCTTGTCGCATACGTGACCACCACGACCCAGTTGAGCCGTATGGCCGAGGCGTTACGCGAAGCGGGATGTTGGACGGAGCCGGACATTCAGGAGACGATGGAACGCAACTGGAAGGCTCAGGGGTTGGCGATCCGCCCTGATCATCAGATGATCGGTCATACCGGCTTCCTGATGGTGTCGCGTGCCATGGCGCCTGGATTCCAAGCGTTGCGCAAACGCGACCGCGCCACAAAAGACACGACCACGGACATTGACTCCCTGAGTGCGCAGGAACGCGCCGAACAGCTTGAAGACCTTGAGCTGCGCGATATTTCCGATCGCAAGCTCCGCAAGGTGCTGCGCGATCTCGACGCGCAGGTGGATGCAATCGGCGGGTGATTCACTCGGCCCGCGCATATCTGCGAGATAATGGGATGAGGATTGCGGGCAAATGTGGTGTCCGACCAAAGATGGGAGCATACGGCCATGGGAACAAGCCTGAAAAAAGTCGCGAAGAAAGCCAAGGAGTACAAGTATGTACTGCTGGTGATGCGTCATGCGAAGACGGAACCCTTTGGGAACGGCGGTGATGCGGGCCGCGAACTTACCGACAAGGGTCGCAAGCAGGCGAAGGCGGTGGCCAAGGGATTGGTGGAGCACAAGATGATGCCGAGCCGTATAGCGTGTTCGAGCGCCACTCGTGCACGACAGACCTGTGACCGTATGCTCAAAGTGTTCGGAGATGATCCGAAAGTCGACTACCGGCAAAGTCTGTATGAGGATGGCGTGCAGTCCGTGTTCGACGAGCTGGCTCAGACCAAAGACAAGCATCATGTTCTGCTGGTGATCGGTCATGAACCGACGGTCTCGGTCGCCTGCCAGTGGATAGCCAGTTCCGAGTCCGACTTGTCATTGCTTGACATGCTCAATCTGGGTATGTCGCCGGCATCGATTGCGGTTTTCGGTTCCGACACCCCGTTTAATCAATGGCAATTGCACGAGGGGGAGCTCATAGCTCTGCTTACGGCAAAGGACTTTGGCTAGCGGTTTCGTAAAGACGGGCGGAACAGTGTTACGGCACGGCTTGACTTGAAGCGGCTTCAAGATTGTAGGTTGTTTGTGAACGACACTGCAAACGCTACTAAGGAGAGTCGCAGAATGAACAATCCCAGCGCATTCCCGCTAGGGGATACGAACGATGCCTTCGCCCAGTATTTCGATGGGCAAAGCTGGCTGGCCCCGGTGCTTGACGCGCCGGAGGTCTCGATTCACAACGTCACCTTCGAACCCGGTTGCCGCAACCACTGGCATATCCACCATCATGCCGCGCAGATTCTCATAGCGGTCGGCGGACGCGGCTATTACCAGCTGGAAGGCGAGGAACCGAAGGAACTGAAGCCGGGGCAGGTGGTCCGTATTCCCCCGAACACCAAGCACTGGCATGGTGCCGCGCCAAGTGAGCCTTTCAGCCATCTTGCCTTTATGGTAGCGGATGGCGTGGGCGACATATCCAACGAATGGTTGGAACCTGTGGAATCCGAAGCGTACGAAGCGTTGCAGTAGCAGCGAAAACCGAAGCCTCGTTCTTCCCCCAAATGTCTCGGTTTGGTGACATATTTGGGGGAGGAATCTGATTCTTGCGCTATGGACGGTCATGATTCGAAGTATGCGACCTTACGTGCGTTACCAAGGAGAGAGGCATGCCCGCCAGCAGACACATCAGCGTCATCGTTCCTGTGTATAACGTTCGGCGGTACCTTCGTCAATGCCTTGATTCCTTGATGTCACAGGACTATCCATCATTTGAGGTCATTCTTGTCGATGACGGATCGACGGACGGGTCCGGGTCGATTTGCGACGAATACGCGGCGAAAAACAAATGCTTCAAAGTCGTGCATCAACAGAATAAGGGATTGAGCGCCGCCCGCAACAGGGGGCTGGCGCTCGCCCGTGGCCAATATATTTCCTTCGTGGACAGCGATGATTGGGTTTCCGAATGCTATCTGTCCGCGTTCATGTCCGCTATCGAACAGACCGGCATGCCTTGTGCGTCTCTTGCCCATCTCAAACCGTTCCGTGATGGACATGCCTGTAGATTGCATGGCGACCGGGGAACATGGTTTGCGTGGATTGCAAGGAAAAACATACAGATTATGGATGAGGTGACCGTCCAGAAAGCGTTGTTGCGACAGCGCGTCAATTGCGGTGCGCAAGCGAGATTGTGCCGTCGGGATGTGCTGTTCGACGTCGCGGTGGACGGTAAGGTGTTCCCGGAAGGCCTGTTGTATGAGGATCTGGCGATGGTCTACCGCATCATGCATGAGGCGCGGGGCAGTGCGCTGGTGCATGGGAATCTGTATGCGTACAGGCGTAGACGTTCGGGCATCATGGGGAATCGCGCCGCACTCCATGACGAGAAGGTGAGATCCGCAATCCAAGTATCGCGTGGACTGTATGAGAATATGCTGCGATGGTATCCCGGACTTGGCAGGGAGGCCGCTTCACGATGCCTCGCTTTGCTGTGCACGGTGTATGCCTCACTGGATCAGCGGGAACAGGGCAATAGGAAGGCCCTATGGCAGGAGATTCAACGATACTGCACGTTGGTGCGGAACGATGCCGGCGCCCGACTGAAAGATCGTATGGCAGCATATTGCGCAATGTCGGGAGAGCGTGTTTTCGCCATGTTTTGCCGGCTGTACCGGAAGTATTATCGTTGGATCGGATTCTGAAAGTGCGGGGAGCTTGACGGGAACGAGAGGTTGACATGGTCTACGGCGTGCTGATTCTGGTCTGCTGTCTGATATGTCTGCTCATGAGGATACCGAAGCTGCGGCAGGTCCAATGCTTTGGCCTGGTCATGATGCTGGCGATGATGGCGGTCGTTTCCGGGTTGCGTTCCAGCGTTGTCGGTACCGATGGTCCCATGTATGCAAGGCTGATCGAACACTACGATAGGTGTTCCGAATACGGTTTCGAGATTGGCTATTGCCTGTTGAACGGCGCCGTGTACTCAGTCGGGGCTACTTATACCGCGCTGTTCATTCTGGAAAGTTTCCTGCTGTACGGTGTTGTCGGACTGTTCATCTACCGATATATCGAGAAACGATGGTGGGGCTTCTCCTGCCTGATGATTTTCGGCACGCGCACGTTCTTCATGGCCTTGAACGTCTCCCGCCAATACATCGCGGTGGCTATGTGCCTGTTTGCCTTCATCCTATATGAGCGAGGACGCTGGAAGTCCGCATTGGGGGTGGTGCTGCTTGCCATGACCTTCCATATCACGTCCATCGTGATGCTGCTTCTCCCGCTCGTAAGATGGTGGGTCCGATCCGAACGTTTCGGATTGCAATCCTCGGTGGTGGTTGTCGTGGCGTTCCTGATGCAGTTCCTTGACTATGGCGGGATTGTCTCCTGGGTTGCCGGTTTCATTCCCAAATACCGGCACTACCAACACGACTCGCTGATGGACAATACCGGAACATCGGCGTCTATGGTGGTCTACACCTTGGCGTTGTCGGCGGTCTATATCGTCTACATGTGGCGTAGAAGACGGAACAAGTGCGTTGCCCAACCAAACGATACGTGCGAAGTCGTGCGATTCAAGTGCGACGAGTCGCTGCTGCTGTCCGGCGCATTGATCCATGTGGTCCTGTCCGACGCCTTTGCCGGCATCGGCACTCTGAGCCGTATGTCCATTTTCTTCACCATATTCTTCGTCTGGCTGTTGACGGCCTTGCTTGACACGTTGAACAAGCGCATGCAGGTCGCGGTGGAATTGGTGATTCTGGTCGCGGCGTTCCTTGTATGCTATCGACAGGTTTACATCAGGGGGAATTTCGGGGTGCTGCCTTACCGGATGTTCCTCTGAACGAGGATGGAAAGGAAACGGTATGTCCGATGAACGACCGTTGATTTCGGTGATTGTTCCGGTATATGGCGTCGAGGAGTCTCTGGACGCATGCGTGGAATCCATTGCGACGCAGACCTACCGCAATCTCGAAATCATTTTGGTGGATGACGGATCGCCGGATCAATGCCCGCAACTTTGCGACCGGTGGGCGGCTCGGGATTCCAGGATTCGGGTCATCCATCAACGTAATGGTGGTCCGTCGGCGGCCCGCAATGCCGGAATCGAAGCATCGCGAGGCGAATATCTCGGATTTGTGGACTCGGACGACGACATCGCTGAAGACATGTACGAAACGCTGTTGCGAAACATGTTGCGTGAGCAGGCGGACATTTCCATCATCGGCACCAGTCTGGTAGGGGAGGACGGCGAACCGTACGTGCCGTACGCGAACGAGTGTCGTTTCCGCATGAATCCGGAACAGGCCTTCAAATACGTGAACCTGCCCGGATATTTTTATGTGGCGGTATGGGACAAACTGTACCGTCGTGAGCTGTTCGACGACATACGTTTTCCGTTGGAGCGGCGCAGCGGCGAAGACTATCCCGTCACATTCCGTTTAATCGATAAGGCTGAAGCGCTGATTTACGATTCCGCTCCGAAATACCGTTACCATCTGCATGAGCGGGAGACGTTGCGCCTGCGCATCACCACCGCGCAAAGCGATGAGACCCGCGCCGCGCTGGAACTGGCGCGATCCAAGTATCCGCAATCGTATGTCTACATGCTGTACGGTCATCTTATCGCGACGGTTGGCACCTATAACAACATCGTCCTGCAGGGGCAGCGTGGGCAGTGGGGCGATTTTGAACGACGTGCCGTCTCTCTTGCGCGGACGGCGTTGCCCCGTGTCATGAAGCTGCGGGAGATTCCCAAAACCAAGCGTGCGCAGATGCTTCTGCTCTGCCTTTCGCCTGCCCTGTATCGGGGGACGCTGGTCATGTTCAAGCGTCGTCACTCCAGAGCGTTGAGCTGATTGGGGGCTAAATAGCAGTGCGTTTCGCCCATTCCGTGAAATTCAACGCGGTGATGAACACGATCCTGACCGCATCCAACATGCTGATCGGAATCATCACCATTCCGTACATCACCAGAACGCTTTCCGTGGAAGGTTACGGCAACGTCACCTTCGCCCAGAACATTTCGCAGTGGCTGTCGGCGATCTGTCTGGTGGGCATACCGACCTACGGCATACGCGAATGCGCGCGCGTGCGCGACGACAAACGACAGCTGACGTCCGTGGTCAAGGAACTGCTCGTCATCATCACCGTCTGCACGTTGACTACGCTGGCATGCTTCGCGCTGGCCATAGTGCTCGTACCCCGATTGAACGAGCTTTCGACGCTGATGCTTATGTTCCTCGTCAGTACGTTGTTGCTCTCCTATGGGGTGGAATGGTTCTTTCAGGCCATGGAGGAATACAGGTACATCACTATACGAAGCGTCGTGTTCAAGATGCTTTCGTTCGCTGCCATGCTTGTTTTCGTGCGTGCCGACGGGGACTATCTGATCTATGGCGCGATAACGGCGTTCGTGACCTGCGGCAACAACGTGCTCAATCTGATTCGACTTGGCGGCATGGTCGATCTGCGGGCTGCGGGATCTCTTCGCATCAGGCGTCATGCCAAACCGCTTGCATCGTTTGCGGTGCAATCAATCGCATCGTCGATTTATCTGTTCTTCGACAGCGTGCTGCTCGGCATGCTGTCCACCAACAACATGCAGGTCGGCCTCTACCAGCTGGCGGCCAAGCTCAAGGGCGTGTGCTGGAGCGTGGTCAACGCGATCGTCGGAGTGCTGGTGCCGCGGCTGTCGTACTATGCGCGACATTCCATGCGGCAATATTATGGTCTCATCGGCAAAGGCTTCGGGTTCGTCTGCAATCTGTGCCTTGGATTGTGCTGTTACCTGGTGGCGGAATGCGAACCGTTGACCGTATGGGTGTCCACCGGGAAGTATCTTGATGCGGTCGCGGCGGTACGCATCATCGGATTGGTGAGCTTCTTCGCCTGCATGAGTACGTTCCTGGGATTATGCATCCTCACCCCTCTTGACCGCGAGGACAGGCTTGCGGCGTCCAATTTGATCGGTGTTCCGGTCAGTCTTGTAGGGAACCTGCTGCTTGACGCGCGTTTCGGCGCTACGGGTGCCGCGGCATCCATGCTGGTTGCGGAGATCATGATTTTCGCAATGCAGATACGCTATTCCCGGGATGTGCTGCGCAGATCGGTGAGTGCGGCGCAGGTGTGCCGCATGGGCGGTTGCCATGCGTGCGCGTTCTCAATCCTTCTTGTGCTGCTGCATAACGCGTCCGCCCTGTCGATGGGATGCGGCGCGCAGGTGATGGTCGGCATGCTTGCGTATTGCCTGGTGTGGATGGCGGTCGGCCTGCTGGTACGGGAGGATACCGCGCGTTGGATCTTTGGATTGGTTCGCGGCGGACTTTCACGGATAGGGAAGCGCGGAAGTTCCCCTGAAGGCTGAGCGAGTATTCCCATATCACCTGTATTACCTATGTCACCGCAAACGCTGTGTTTTGTGACGGTATAGGGTAATTCCGCCAGTGGCTGGATAAAACGGGTATGAAGGCGTGCTTTAGCAGGTATATTTCGCCAGTGGCTGGCGGTTTTGGTCGTCAAGAGGGCCGTTAGCGGGAGAAAAATATCCAGTGACTGGCGATTTATAGCTCCTGGATGCGTTCCTAGTGGGTGTATTTGGCCACTGACTGGATGAATTGGGACTCGGACATGCCGTTATGCGGGAGTAATTATCCACTGGCTGGCGAAATTGGGATGCCATTGCGAGGCTGAGTGGGAGGATTTGGCCAGTGACTGGCGATTTGTGGACGCTGAGCGCGCTCTTAGGGACTGGAATTATCCAGTGACTGGTGGAATTGGGACTCGGACATGCCGCTAAATGGGCGTATTTATCCAGTGACTGGCGGTTTATGGCTTCTGGGATGGCTGCACATGGGTATTTCTATCCAGTGGCTGGCGATTTTGGTTGGCAGGAGGGCCGTTAGACGGGAGAAATATCCAGTGACTGGCGATTTGTGGACGCTTTAAAGACTGGAATTATCCAGCGACTGGAGGAATCGGGACTCTGGCGCGCTGCTTATGTGGGAGGCTTTATGGCGCAACGTGGTTTGGGCGGCTATTAGCTATAAGCCCAAGCTATAACGACACTCAAATTTTCCTAATGCCTTATAACAAGTCGTTTCGTGGTAGCTTGAGCGGGTTGCATTTGTTCATATCTGATGGAGGATTTCATGTCCGCTCTCACTTCCGTCTCCGGTTTTCCGCGCATCGGCCAGAACCGTGAGCTGAAGAAAATCATCGAAGCCTATTGGAAGGGCAATGCCGCTCTCGACGACGTTCGCGCCACAGCCAAGGAACTGCGCGCCAAGCACTGGAAGCTGCAGCAGGAAGCCGGAATCAAACTGATTCCCAGCAACGATTTCAGCTACTACGACCAGATTCTCGACACCGCGATCCTGCTCAACGTCATCCCGCAGCGCTACCAGCGTCTCGCCTTCGACAATCCCGAGGAGACCCTCTTCGCCATGGGCCGCGGCTATCAGGGCGAGAAAGGCGACGTGACCGCCCTGCCGATGAAGAAGTGGTTCACCACCAACTACCACTATCTCGTTCCAGAGGTCGACGAAGCCACCGACATCAAGCTCAACAGCACCAAGCCCTTCGATGAGTTCAATGAGGCGAAGGAACTCGGCATCATCACCAAGCCGGTGCTCATCGGACCGTACACGTTCCTCAAGTTGGCCCGCAATCCGCAGGCCGAGGAACTCGAATACGACAAGGGTCTCGTGAACGCGATCAGCGCGGTCTACGCCGAAATCGTAGCCAAGTTCGCGCAGCTGGGCGCCGAATGGGTCCAAATCGACGAACCATATCTGGTGCTCGACAAGGAGCCGGGCGACGTGGAGCTCTTCAAGTCCCTGTACGCCAAGATCCTGCCCGCCCGCGAAGGCAAGATCAAGGTATTGCTCAACACGTACTTCGGACACATCGCCGACATCTACGAAACCGTCAACCTGCTCGGCTTCGACGGCATCGGCCTGGACCTGAACGAAGGCAAGGAGGAAAACCTCGCCGCGGTCGAACAGCATGGTGTGGCGGAAAACACCACCATCTTCGCCGGAGTCGTCAACGGACGCAACATCTGGCGCAACAACTACGCGGTCAGCCTCGGTCTGGTCGAAGCGCTGAAGAAAATCACCGACAATGTGGCGGTCGCCACCGCCAGCTCGCTCCTGCACGTGCCGTTCAGCACCGAAGGTGAGGATGGCCTGACGGATGATGTGCGCAAGCATTTCGCCTTCGCGGTCGAAAAGCTGGGAGAGCTCAGCGAAATCGCGGACCTCGCCGACGCGAGCGAAGAGGAAAAGAAGGCTTCCGCGGCGCTCGCAGCCAACCAAGCGTTGTTCGACGGTACCCGCGTGGCCGCCGATCAGGCTGTGGCCGATCGTCTTGCGGCGCTGACCGATGCCGATTTCGTTCGTCAGCCGGCCCGTGCGGAACGTCAGAAGGAGCAGCGTGAAGCCCTCGGATTGCCTCTGCTGCCTACCACCACCATCGGTTCCTTCCCGCAGACCAAGGAGGTTCGCGCCGAGCGAGCGAAGCTGCGCAAGGGCGAAATCAGCAAGGCCGAATACGACGAGTACATGAAGTCGCAGATCGATGCCTGCATCAAGCATCAGGAAGAGCTCGGCTTGGATGTGCTCGTGCATGGTGAGTTCGAGCGTAACGACATGGTCGAATACTTCGGACAGAACCTCAACGGGTTCCTGTTCACCAAGAACGCTTGGGTGCAGTCCTACGGCACCCGTTGCGTGAAGCCTCCAATCGTGTGGGGAGACGTCTCCCGCGCATCCGCGATCACCGTGGAGTGGAGCGCCTACGCGCAGTCCCGTACCAGCCACGTCATGAAGGGCATGCTCACCGGTCCGGTGACCATCCTCAACTGGTCCTGGCCGCGTGAGGACCTCACCCACGAGCAGCAGACCCAGCAGCTGGCCCTCGCCATCCGTGACGAGGTTCTCGATCTTGAAGCCGCGGGCATCAAGATCATCCAGATCGACGAGGCCGCCCTGCGCGAGAAGCTCCCGCTCAGAAAGTCCGATTGGCACAAGCAGTATCTCGACTGGGCCATCCCGGCTTTCCGCCTGGTGCATTCCGCCGTCAAGCCGACCACGCAGATCCATACCCACATGTGCTACTCGGAATTCAACGACATCATCAAAGACATCGACGCCATGGATGCCGATGTGATTTCGTTCGAAGCGTCCCGCGGCGATCTTGTGGTGCTTGACGCCATCCACGAAGCCAATTTCGAAACCGAAGCCGGCCCGGGCGTCTACGACATCCACTCGCCGCGCATCCCTTCCGAACAGGAAATCGAAGAGCGCATCTACGAGATCCTCAAGAAGATGGACGTTGAAAAGGTGTGGATCAACCCCGACTGCGGTTTGAAGACCCGTGGCAACGCCGAAACCTGGCCAAGCCTGGAGAATCTTGTGGCCGCGGCCAAGGCAGTGCGCGCCAGGATCGCCGAATAAGGGCGGGCAAGGCAAAGGCATTCTGACAGGAAAAGGCAATGCACTCACCACTGTTCTCACTTGAAGTGTTCCCGCCGAAGCGAACCTCCCCTGTAGGGACCATCTACGACACATTGGATGGCCTGCAGGGGTTGGATCCCGATTTCATTTCGGTGACATACGGCACGGGCAAGTCGTCGGATCGCACGCTTACGGCACGCATCGCGCATACCGTGAACGAATACGGCATACCTGCCGTGGCGCATCTGACCGCGCAATATCTGAACAAAGACGACGTCGATCAAGCGCTCGCCATGTTCGACGAGGCGAAGGTCTCAGGCGTGCTGGCCCTTAGGGGAGATACGGTGGAAGGCGTGCAGCCCGTTGGCGTGTTCGAGCATGCCAGCGATTTGGCGGCCTACATTCGTCAGGAACGTCCGGAGTTGAAGATCTACGGAGCCTGCTATCCGGAGAAGCATCCTCAATCGGCCACGTTGGAAGAGGATATCGACAATCTGAAGAAGAAGGTCGACGCCGGTGTCACGCATCTGATATCGCAGCTGTTCTACGACAACGAGGACTTCCTGCGATTCCTCGACAAAGCGCGTGCCGCCGGAATCGACGTGCCGATCGAAGCCGGAATCATGCCTGTGATGAACGCGGGGTCGGTACGCCGCATGGCCGCCATCTGCCAATCGCGGGTACCGGAAAAACTTGAGACCATGCTGACCAAGTGGGCGGACAACAAAGCCGTGCTCAAGGAGGCCGGCATAGCCTACGCATCCGAACAGATCAGCGATCTGGTGGCACGCGGCGTCGATGGCGTGCATCTGTACACCATGAACCATCCGTGCGTCAGCCGACGCATCTGGTCGAATGTCAAACCATTCTTCGTCTGAACGGACGATGCAACAAACACGAGGGACGTTCCCACGAAACCATTCGGGGGAGCGTCCCTCTTTCTCTTGCAAGCGGTTACTATATAGACATGTCTTCTACGCAACAAGAGTTTCGTGTGCTCGACCTGATTCGAGCTGGCCTGCAGGACCTCGACAAAGCGCGCGCATTGCTTGACGGATTGCGCGCCGACGGCGTCAGCAACGAGCATTTGCACCTTCTGCTGAACACGCTCGAAAAAGCCTGCGATCCCGACATGGCCCTACGCAACTTGGTAGACATCGTCAAAGCGTTGCAAAGCCAGGGAAGGCATTTCAGCGACACCATCGTGGACGAAGCCGGATTCGCCAAACTCATCACAGTGCTCGGAGTCTCCGACGAAATGGGCAAACTCATGCGATTCCGTCCCGAACTCGTGGAAGCCGCCGCCAACGACACCTGTGAAAGCCACCTATACAACCACAAGCAACGCAGGGCGCACGTGCTTGAAGCGGTCGGTGCGGACCCCGAAGACACCGCGATGCCCACAGCTTCCCACCCGCTCGCGCAGGCGGCCACCGCATTACGCCAGACATACAGAAAACAGCTTGCCGCGATCATGGCGCAAGACGCCACGGCTGCGGACCCAACCGAAATACAGCCACGCATCAGCCAGGAACTGTCCGACCTCGCCGATGCCGCGCTGGAAGGAGCGCTCGCCATAGCGCGCAACGAAGTGGAAGGCAGCGAACACGTACGCTTCGCCATCATCGGCATGGGCAAACTCGGAGCAAGGGAGCTCAACTACGTTTCCGATGTCGACCTGATCTACGTGGTGGAACCGGCCGACCACGATGTCGACGGCATAACACTGAGCCGAATCGGCACCAAGATGGCCACCACCATGCAACGCGTATGCCAATCGGTGATCATGGGAGTCGCCGAGCCGACCCTATGGCAGATAGACGGAGGATTAAGGCCCGAAGGCAAGGACGGCCCACTCGTCCGCAGACTCGAATCACATGAGGCATACTACGAGCAATGGGCGGAAAACTGGGAATTCCAAGCGCTACTCAAAGCCCGGCCTGTGGCGGGAGACCCCGAACTCGGTGAAGCCTACATGGCCATGACCCGACCATTCGTATGGACGGCCTCCAAACGAGACAATTTCGTCTACGACTGCCAGCAAATGCGCAAACGAGTGGAAGACCTCATCCCGACACCCCTCAAAGACAGGGAAATCAAACTCGGCCAAGGAGGACTCAGAGACGTCGAATTCACCGTGCAGATGCTCCAACTCGTGCACGGCCGCTCCGACGAAACCTTAAGAACCAGCTCCACACTCGAATCGCTCAGAGCACTCGCGGAAGGCGGATACGTTTCAAGGGCCCAAGCCAAGAAGCTCTCATGGGACTACCGCTTCGAACGGGTGCTTGAGCACCGACAGCAGATGTGGGCGCTCAAGCGGACCCACCTGTTCCCCGATCTGGGAAAGCCGAACCGCGGCGTTTTGGAACGCAAACAGGAAATCGATGTGGACGAGCTGAACCGAAACGTCGAACTACGCAGACTTTCCCGCGCCTTCCGCATGCATCCGGAGGAACTCGTCGAAAAATACGACGACACACGACGCGAGGTACGCAGACTCCACCTCGATATCTACTACCGTCCGATGCTGCCAATCAACGCGGGCCTCGAAGACGAGCAGGTGGAACTGTCCGCGAAGGTGATGAAGGAACGATTCGAATCCATCGGATTTGCCGATGCGGACGCCGCCATGCGCCATGTGGCGGCGCTCACCGCAGGAGTATCCCGCGCCGCGAAGATCAACAGGATCCTGCTGCCGGCCGTACTGCAATGGCTCGGCGAAGGACAGAACCCCGATATGGGATTGCTCAACTGGCGAAAGCTCGAAGAGAACTTCGGCACGGAAAGCGAATACCTCGGATTCCTGCGCGATTCGTCATCCGCGGCGCAACGACTCTGCCACGTTCTGTCGAACTCACGATTCCTAGGAGACGCACTCAACAAGTCGGTCGAATCGGTGACCTGGCTCGGCGAGGACGAAAGCCTCAAACCGCGCTCTCGTTCCAGCCTTGACGTACAGACCGGCTCCGCCTTGGAACGCAACGCCGGCAATATCAACGACTTCGCGAATTCGATCCGTTCCATGCGCAGGCACGAAATCGAACGCATCGGCCTCGCCTGGATGAGCGGCGCGATCGATGGAGCCGAATCGCTGACCGGCATGACCGACGTGTACGACGCGGCCCTTGAAGCGGCCCTGCAGTGGGCGATTCGCCATCAAAAGAACAACATGGGCCTGACGGACGCGCCCGCATCGATTGCCATCATAGGAATGGGACGCTACGGCGGCAGGGAAGTGAACTTCAGTTCCGACGCCGACGTGATCATCATCTACCGTCCCAGCGAAGGCGCCGATGATGGACAGGCCAACCTGTTCGCAAGAAAAGTCCAGGAGGATCTGCGATCCATCCTGCAAGGCCCGACCACGTTCGAACCGAAAATCGAACTCGACATGGATCTGCGGCCCGAAGGGAAAAACGGACCCTTGGTACGCTCCTACGCATCCTGCGAGGAATACTACCGTTCATGGGCGAGCACATGGGAGCACCAAGCCCTGCTGCGCGCACGTTACGCCGCGGGAGACGCCGTTCTGGCCGAAGACTTCCTGATGAACATAGCCGACCCGCTGCGCTATCCGAAGAACGACCTGACCGAGGCTCAGATTACGGAAATCCGCAAACTCAAAGCGCGCATGGAAGCCGAACGACTACCACGAGGCGTACGCAGGGACCGTCATCTGAAACTCGGAAAAGGCGGTTTGTCGGACGTGGAATGGACCATCCAGCTGCTGCAGTTGCAGCACGCGGGAAACAACGCGAACCTACGCGTCAACGGAACCTTGGAAGCATTGGACGAACTGGAACGCCGCAAACTGATCGACACGGCGGACGCCGTCATACTACGCAAGGCTTGGCGCATGTGCACCGCGGCACGCAACGGCAGCTACCTATGGAGCGGACGAGTCAACCAAGCCGATATCCTGCCCGACGACACATATTCACTCGGCGGCATAGCAGTGTACCTCGGCTACGATGCCAATCGCGGACAGCATTTCGAAAACGACCTGCTCGCCGTGATGCGCAAGAGCCGCGACGTGATGGAACGGCTCTTCTACGGTCGCGTACAGTGAGCGGTCCACCACCAACAGCACTCGTGGGAAAGGCTGTCATCGGCCGTATCTGGAGACGCATTCCGAGCTGAGTTCACGGTCCGGTTGTATGGAAGCGCCGGGTTCGTCAAAATCAAGAAGCCGGATTGCGTCTCCTTTTCGGTAATGGATCGTTTTTCATGAAAGCCCTGTAAACGAGACGTAATGATCATGAACACGCGGTGAACCGGAGGGTCAGGAGTTCAGGCTATAGTTGGCTAGGTCACTTCGAGTGGCCACCTTCGACCATAAGTTGTATGAAAGGTGAGCCGTTGTCCTCAGCACTCGAACCGGCGGTTGAAACGCCGATGGTTGGGAAAAGCGTCATCACTCTCGATGATCTTTCCATTCGTCAGATTCAGGATTTGCTGCATAAGGCGCAGTACATCGATTCACATCGTAAGGAAGTGGCACACACTTGCGAAGGCAGGGTGCTTGCCACTTTGTTTTATGAACCGAGCACGCGTACCCGTCTGAGCTTCGAAACCGCCATGCTCAGACTCGGGGGCAAGGTGATCGGATTCGCGGGAGCGCAGCTCGCCTCCGTGACCAAGGGCGAGACGATCGCCGACACGTTGAAAACCGTTTCCAACTACGTGGATGTGGTCGCCATCCGTCACCCGAAGGAGGGTGCCGCGCTCGTGGCGTCCCGTGCCGCGTCGGTGCCGGTGATCAACGCCGGTGATGGCGGTCATATGCATCCGACCCAGACCTTGGCCGATCTGGCTACGCTGCAGTCGCGTTTCGGTCGTGTGACCGACCTGACCGTCGGCCTGTGCGGGGATTTGACCTTCGGACGTACCGTGCACTCGCTGATCGAAACGTTGTGCCGCTTCGGCAACGTGCGTTTCGTGCTCATCAGCCCCGACGAGCTCAAGACCCCGCGTTACGTGCTTGATCGCATCGATGCGACCGAATCATGCTCCTACACGGAGGTCAAGGATCTGGCTTCGGTGATCGGCGACCTTGACGTGCTGTACATGACCCGCGTGCAGAAGGAACGCTTCTTCAACGAAGACGATTATCTGCGTCTGCGCGACACCTACATTCTCGACGAGGCCAAGATGGGTCTCGCCAAGAAGGACATGGCCGTGCTGCATCCGCTGCCGCGCGTCAACGAGATCGCGGTCGAAGTCGACGACGATCCTCGTGCGGCCTATTTCGAACAGGTCAAGAACGGTATGCTCATGCGCATGGCATTGGAAAGCTCGGTGGTCGGCGACGACCTGCCGGGGTACGAACCGCTCGGATCCGAGGAGGTAGCAGCCTAATGGAAGTCACCAGCATTCAAAACGGCATCATCATCGACCATGTGCCGGCCGGCACCGCGCTCAAGGTACTCGAATACCTGAAGATCGATCCGGCCAAAACCAAGCTTGCGCTGATCATGAACGCCGACAGCCACCTGTACGGAACGAAAGACATCATCAAGATCGAGGACGCGGTCGAATCTGTGGATCTGGATGTGCTCGGTCTTGTGGCACGCACCGCCACGGTGGGTGTGATCCGTGGAGGCAGGATTGTCGAGAAGAAACAGCCGACGCTGCCGGAACATGTGGTCAATATCCTCAAATGCGTGAATCCGCGCTGCGTGACCACCACCGAACCGGCCGTGCAGATGTTCCACCTGGTCCATTCCGACCGACAGGAATACCGCTGCGATTATTGTGATGAGGAAGCGAAGTTCTGATATGGCACTCACTCTTCACGACATCAAGGTCTGGAACACCGACGAGGTCATCGACCTGATCGTTCCCGCCGACGTGGATGAGTCCGTCGATGCGTCCGCCATGACCATCGCGCCGGGATTCGCGGATCCGCACGTCCACTTCCGCGATCCTGGCCAGACCTATAAGGAGTCGATGGTCTCCGGTTGCGCGGCCGCGGCGTCCGGCGGCTACACGAACGTGCTCATCATGCCGAACACCGTCCCCGCGATGGACGGCATGAAGGTCGAAGCCGGACAACCGGGCGCGAGCGAAGTGCTCGACGCGGGATATGACACGGTGATCGACTATCTGCAGCATTACGAGGCCGTTCATGACGTGAAACTGCCTGTGCGCTACGACCTTTGCGTGTGCGCGTCCAAGGGCCGCGCCGGCGACGAGGCGACGGATGTTTCCGACTGGATCGGCTATCTGCCGGGACATGGTGATGATTCGAAGGACGTCTACCAGCAGGCTCACCCCGTGACCGCCGTCAGTGATGACGGTTCGGCCGTCACATCGCAAATCCTCGACCAGGTGTTCGCCGGCGTCAAGGAATCCGGCCTGTATCTGATCGAGCATTGCGAACATCACGACACCGGCGCGGTCAATGACGGTCCGGTCTCTCGCAAGCTCGGCGTGCCCGGCATCCCGGAAGACACCGAACTGAAAATCGTCGAACGTGATATCGAAATGTCCCGCAGGACCGGTGTACATGTGCATTTCCAGCATGTGAGCACGGCGATTTCGTTCGAAGCGATTCGCAAGGCCAAGGCCGAAGGATTGCCGATCACCTGCGAGACGGCGCCTCATTACATCGCCCTTTGCGATGAGGCCCTGCTGGAATACGGCACTCTAGCCAAAATGAATCCGCCTCTTCGCAGCGAAGAGGATCGCCTGGCGACCATTGCTGCGGTGGCGGACGGCACCGTGGATCTGCTGGCCACCGACCATGCGCCGCACACATTGGAAGAAAAGGCCTTGGGCTTCCTCGAAGCGCCCAATGGAATCATCGGGCTTGAATGCGCTTACGGCGTATGCCATAAGGTGCTGGTCGATGGAGGACATATCTCCGACGAGCGGCTCATCGAACTCATGGCCACCGCTCCGACGAAGCTCATGGGGCATGAGGCGACCGACATGGCCGTATTGCTTGACGAGAACGCGGATGCGGTGCCGGGTGATTGCAAGACCAAGCGTGTGCTTGACCTTGGCAAGGTGAACCATCCGGAGGCCGTCGATCTTGTGGTGCTCGACACCGCTTTGGAATGGACCGTGGATCCGGAGAAGTTCCATTCCACCGCACGTAACACGCCGTTTGGCGGATGGAAGGTCACCGGACGTCCCCTCGCCACCGTCATCGGATCGAAACTGGCTTTCAGCCGCATCAACAAGGAGGATTGATGGACCGTCTAGTCGAAGCGATCGC
Organism: bacterium; assembly: GCA_963595445.1. Classification (GTDB taxonomy): domain Bacteria; phylum Actinomycetota; class Actinomycetes; order Actinomycetales; family Bifidobacteriaceae; genus Bifidobacterium. The sequence continues at coordinate 13,893 of CAVBHJ010000014.1, read as the reverse complement.
ATCCAAGCAGAATCCGAGCGTGGTGGGTCTCGACCCGACCGAAGCGCTCGTTCCCGAACAGATCGTGGCGAGCTTCGCCGAGGAAATATCGGAACAGGTGGAAGACCCGTCCGAAGCGCCGGCGGCGCAGCTTTCCGTGGCGTTCTTCGAGTTCAATCGCGCCATCATCGATGCGGTGGCGGATATCGTGCCTGCCGTCAAACCACAGATCGCCATGTATGAGGCGCTTGGCCCGGCAGGCCTCGACGCATACACCATGACCTGCGAATACGCCGAACAGCAGGGCCTGTACGTGCTGGGAGACGTGAAACGAGGAGACATCGGCTCCACGGCAGCCGCCTACGCACACCATCTGAGCGGAGTGACGGCGGGGGAGAGAGGCTTCGATCCGTGGCATGAGGATGCCGTGACCGTGAATCCGTATCTCGGTACGGACGGCATCACGCCATTTGTGGATGCCGCGAAGGAAGCCGACAAAGACATCTTCGTCCTGGTGCGCACCTCCAATCCGTCCAGCAGCGAGCTTCAGGAACTTGAGCTCGCCTCGGGCAAGCGCGTATACGAGCATGTGGCCGATCTGGTGGAAGACTGGGGAGCGGAAACCATCGGACGCTCCGGCTACTCCCGTGTCGGCGCGGTGGTGGGCGCGACCCATCCCGAGGAGGGCAAGTCCCTGCGCGCCCGTATGCCGCATACCTTCTTCCTCGTGCCGGGATACGGCGCCCAGGGAGGCACCGCGCAGGACGTGGCGGGCATGTTCGACCGAGACGGTTCCGGCGCGATCGTCAACTCGTCCCGCGGCATCATCGGCGCATGGAAGAAATCCGGCAAGTATTCGCCGTCCATGAGCGCGCAGTCCGCACTCGAACTCGTCGCACAGTCGGCTCGTGAAGCCGCGGAAGACATGCGCGACAATCTGCGCGTCGTCCTGCCGTAACCTGATCCAGTCCACAAATCGAACGCAACAGAGAGGGAGTCCATGACCACCGCAACAACGTTCGTTCCGACCGTGGCCGAAGCCACGGACGCAGGCTTCTTTCCAAGCCGGCGTGAGGTCGAAATCGTTGACAACCGTGAACTGACCGACGGTGTCTACCGTCTGACCTTCCGCGACGAATACATCGCGTCCCATGCCAGGCCGGCGCAATTCGTCGACGTGTATTCCAACGACCCGAGCAAGCTCATGCCCCGTCCATTCGGCGTGTCCGAAGTCAACGGCGACGAAGTAAGCCTGATGTTCGCGGTCGTGGGCAAAGGCACGGCCGAATTCGCGGCCCTTCGGCCCGGAGACGGCATTCGTGTGCTGGGTCCGCTCGGCAATTCCTTCGACATCGGCGAAAAAGCCAACTATGTGCTGGTGGCGGGTGGCCTTGGCGTGCCGCCGCTGGTGCGTGCGGCCCAAGCCATCGCGGATTCGCAGGAGTCCGCCAGCACGGCCGTGTTCGGATACCGCAACGTGCGTTTCGGCGATGAATATGTAGGGAGGTACGCCGACAGGACGTACAGCATCGATGAGAGCGAAGGCAACGTCATCACCCTGCTCGATCGTATCGAAGACGAACTGGTGAACGGCGAGCTGAAGCCGGTGATCCTTTCCTGCGGACCGCTGCCGATGATGAAGGCCGTGGCCGAGTGGGCCGCGAAACGTGGCATCGAGGCTCAGCTGAGCCTCGAGCAGCGCATGGGATGTGGTTACGGCACCTGTGTGCTGTGCACCGTCGACACGACTGAGGGCCGATTGAAGGTCTGCTCGGACGGTCCGGTTTTCACACGCGAACGTTTGGGATGGGGTGAGTGACGATATGACGACCGACAATACGCTGCACGCAAACCTGTATGAGCAGCACGAATGGAAGCATCCCACACAGGTGGCCGGCGTGCCTTGGAAGAATCCGGTGGCCACGGCCTCCGGCACCTTCCAGTATGCGGCGGTACGTTGGTTCTACGATGTGAGCCAGCTCGGCGCGGTCACCACCAAGGGCGTGTCTCCGGTGCCGTGGGAGGGCAATCCCGGTATCCGAACGGCAGAGGGACCTTCCAGCAACATCAATGCGGTCGGTCTGCAGAATCCGGGCGTCGACCACTATCTTGAGGATGACCTGCCCAAACTCAAGGCGATCAACGCGACCGTGATCGCCAATGTGGCCGGCCATTGCGATGACGACTACGCTGAAGTCGTGGCCAAACTCAACGATTCGCCGGCCGACATGCTGGAAATCAACGTGAGCTGCCCCAACGTGTCCGCGGGCGGCATGAGCGTCGGTACCGATCCGGTTGCGTTGAGCAGGCTGATTACGAGGCTGCGCAAGATGACCGACAAGAAGATGATCGTCAAACTCACGCCGAACGTGACCGACATCACCGTTCCGGCGCGCGCCGCAGTGGAAAGCGGCGCCGACGCGCTGAGCCTGATCAATACGCTGCTGGGCATGCGCATCGATATTCGCACGGGCGAGCCTGTCATCACCCATGTGACGGGCGGCGTGTCCGGCCCGGCCGTGCTTCCCGTGGGGCTGGCCGCGGTGTGGCGCGTGCGCACCGCGTTGCCGGAAACGCCGATCATCGGCATCGGCGGCATCGATTCCGGTGAGAAGGCGCTCGAATACCTGTATGCGGGAGCCAATGCCGTTGAGGTGGGCGCGGCCGCGCTGTTCGAACCGACGGCGCCGCTGCGAGTGGCCCGTGAACTCGATGATCTGCTTGACTCGCGTCCCGAACTGGCCGACAAGCTCGCCAAGGGCGAGACCTGGCGCTGACAACCGTCTCAACAAAGCAAACAAAGGAGTGATTATGGAGTCCCTCGACCATCGTTTTACCGAGTTTCTTCTGGAATCCCAGGCGCTGAAGTTCGGCGAGTTCACGTTGAAGTCCGGACGTAAGTCCCCGTACTTCATCAATGCTGGCGCGTTCAACGACGGTGGCAAGATCGCGAAGCTCGGCGCGTTCTATGCGGAGAAGATCGTGGCGGAGATCGAAGCCGGCAACCTGCCGGAGAACATCGACACCGTATTCGGCCCGGCCTACAAGGGCATCCCACTTGGCGTCTCCACCGCCATCGCGTTGACCTCCGGCCATGGCATGCAGATCGGCTACACCTTCGACCGCAAGGAGAAGAAGGATCATGGCGACGGCGGCATGATGGTCGGCACCCAGCTGACCGATGGCATGAAGGTTCTGCTCGTGGATGATGTGATGACCGCCGGTACCGCGGTGCGTGAAGTCATTCCGAAGCTCAAGGCCGAGGCGAATGTCGAGGTCGTCGGTCTGGTTCTATCCGTGGACCGCATGGAGAAAACCAAGGATTCCGACATGTCTGCGGTGAAGGCCGTTGAGGCGGAATTCGGATTCCCGGTGTTCGCCATCGCCAACGTAAGGGAGATCTTCGAAGCTGGACGGCACATCGAAACCGCCGAAGGGACTCCATATGTGACCGAGGAGATCAAAGCCGCCGCCGACGCATATCTCGAACAGTACGGCGCCTGATTCCGTTTCTTCGCATTCGTGCGATCGGCAATGACGAGTGGCCCGTCCTCACCACCATGAGGACGGGCCACTCGTCTGCCGTCGTGCATGCCTGGACCAAGGCATGCACGGTCAGGAATGGTTAGTCGATGAGATTGTAGCCGTGGTCGGCAACGACCGACTTGAGTTTTTCCAGATAGCTTTCCGCGGCCTTCGACAGCTTCGCACGCTCGTTGGTGATCCATCCCACGAGCATCGTCTCGTCGCTGTCAAGCGGCACCGTCACGATTTTCTCGTTGTTGAGGTCGCCGTTGTCGATGCCGGTGCACACGGTGTATCCGTTCAGACCGATGATGAAATTCAGAATGGTGGCGCGGTCGGTCACGTTAATCTGCTTGGGTGAGTATTCAGGCCAGACGGCCTCCTCCGCGAAGAAGAAACTGCCTTCTTCGCCCTGCTCGTACTGGATGAACGGGAACGGCTTCAGATCGTCCATAGTGACTTTCTTTTTTCCCGCCAGCGGATTGTTGCGTGAAATGAACACGTGCAACGGAGCGCGGAACAGGGGATGGAACTCCAGATGTTTCTCCCGAAGCAGTTTGCCGATCACATCCTTGTTGAAATCGGACAGGTAGATGATGCCGATTTCCGAAAGCATGTTTGCCACTTGGTTGATGATGTCCTTCGTGCGGGTCTCACGAATCGTAAACTCGTATTCATCGGATTTGATGGAGCTGATCATTTCCACGAACGCCTCGACCGCGAACATGTAATGCTGCGTCGAAACGGAGCACAGCTGCTTGCGTGGCTTCGCGTTCTTGTACCGTTCCTCAAGCAGGGACGCCTGATCGAGGACCTGACGCGCATAGGTGAGGAATTCGGCGCCGTCCACGGTCAGTGCGATGCCCTGGGACGACCTGGTGAAGATCTCGATGCCGAGTTCGTTCTCGAGTTCCTTCACGGACGAGCTCAATGCGGGCTGTGAAACGTACAGTTCGTGCGATGCCTCGTTCATGGATCCGCATTCCACGATTTTGACGATGTACTTCAGCTGTAGGAGAGTCATAACATCAATTAATAGCAGCGGCCATTTACGAATAGTCGATTTATAACGTTCGATTCTGCAATGTGGACGTTCTCGTGTGTGCGGCCCGCACGCGGACGACTACAGGCGCACGCCCAATGACATAAGATCCTTTCGCGCCTGTTGCGCGTCCGTGAAGCGGAAGGCGTGGATGCCGACGGCGTTCGCGCCGGTCACGTTCTTCGGTGTGTCGTCAAAGAAGACCGATGTCTCGGCCTTGAGGTTGAAACGATTCAGCGCAAGCTCATAGAAGTCCGCGTTCGGCTTGAACATCTTCTCTTCGCCTGATACCAGTGTGCCATCCAGAACCTCTCCAAGCTGGGGGAACTTCTCAAAGGCGAAGTGGATGGTCTCATAGGACCAGTTCGTCAGTCCCCATACGCCGTAGCCGGCGGCCTTCAGATCGCGCAGGAGCTGTTCCGAGCCGGGCAGCAGGCCTACCAGTGCGTCGTCGTAACGGGTGATGTAATCCTTGAAGATATCGGCGATCGCCGTGCCGTGGTCATTTTCCACGCTCGGCAGCACTTCGGCCAGCGATTCGCCGTGATCCATGCGATCCTCATAATCGAAGAAACCGTATTCGTCGTCATCGGAGCAGATGCGGTCGACCAGATCCTGCGGATAACGGCCTTCCAGCGCCGCCCGGCACTGCCAGTCGACCACGACTCCGCAGAAATCGAAAATGACGTCGGTGATGGCGGGGGTTGCGTTGACCATGGGAAGCCTTCCTCACAAAGCGTGTATATGCTGTTCGTCAGTGTAGCGCAATGGGACGGCGTGACGGGGCGGTGCGAAGGTGACGTCTGGATGAAGTGTTGCGAAACGTCGGATGCGGCGCCGAAGGCCTGGGTGGTGGATGGTCACCGTCGTGCCGCGTCGACGAACGTTCGGAAGATGGCCTTGCTGCGCGCGTCGACCTTGTGCAGGAACTCCGGATGCCATTGCACCGCCCACAGAAATCGGGATTCCGGCCGATATACGGCCTCCGTGATGCCGTCCGTGGCCGTGGCCATGACCTTCAGGGACGGGGCCACGACCCGTACGGCCTGATGGTGATAGCTGTTGACCGAGATCAACCAGTTGCCGGAGTCGTCGCGCTTCATGTTTGGGTCGTCGTTTTGTGAGCTGGCCATGTCGCTGAGCATGCCGTCCAGCGGAGTGTTCGGCTCCACGAGCACGTCATGGCCGAAGACATCGTATGGAGGATTCATATGATGCTCCACCGCGCTTGGGTGTTCGCTTGGCAGATCGTGCCACAATGTGCCGCCAAGGCAGGCGTTGATGAGCTGGATTCCGCGGCATATGCCCAACACCGGCTTGTCGAGGCGAATCATGATGTCGAGCAGCGGGGGCTCCATTGCGTCGCGTTCGGCGCTCAGCTCCGGTTGTGTCGCCTGATAGTCGGAGGTGATCTCTTCCCCGTAGATCGACGGATTCACGTCTTGGCCGCCGGCGAACAGGACGCCGTCGCACATGTCGGCCAATTGGCGGATATCGCGCTCATCAGAGGTCAACGGCAGTATGAGGGGCAGTCCTCCCGCTTCCTTGATGCCGTCCATGTATCCGGGAAGCATCCACAGACTGTCTCGCTCATAATCGAATAGGGGAGTGATGCCGATGACCGGGCGCTTCTCCATGACCCCACCTTCCCGTGGTTTGTTCTTGCCGATGGGATGAGAGCATAGTTTCCCGATGTTTCGCGAGTCCGCGGCGCACGTTGCGGGATGCGCCGCGCTGCCTGATATTCAGCGCAGTATGTCCACGGGGGAAATGGATTTGCTGCGTTCGATGATGCCGGAGATGGTTTCGGGCGATTCCTTGCATCCACGACGCAACCACATCCACAATATGGATGAAGTCGATGAGACGAGGATCTCCGTGGCATACATCCAGGGGATGCCGGGGATTCCGTCCGGAGTCTTCTGCAATCGTGACACCTGCTCGAGCAGCAGCTGCTTGATGACGTTTTTGAGCCTCTCGTATAGCTGCATGTCGTTGCCGCTGCTGGTGATGGCGTCGAAGAACGCATAGTCCCGTTTGATGTAACGCATGGCGGACACGAGGTCGCACGAATCGATGATGTCCTCGGCTCCGACCGGTTCGTGCGCGTTGTTCGATTCCGTGGTGAGCATCGTGGTCAGGTCGGCGATGGCGTCGTCGATCAGTTGGTCGCGCAGATCGAATTTATCGATGTAGTGCATGTAGAAGGTACCACGGTTGATATCGGCTTCCCGTGCCAGATCACTGACGGTCATTGCATCGAAGCCCTTGTTCTTGACGAGCGTGGTGAACGCCGACTTGATTTTGGCTTCCGTTTTGGTTTGTCTCTGTCGTGCCATGCCCGTTAGTTTAAATCAACGTGTTGTGTATTTTGCTTAGAATCGACAGTTTCCCTCGGAACGTCTAAAGTGAACGTTTCCGACGAATCTGATCATTGTCTCCCATTGCGTCGAACGCATACAATCATGCCGAAATTAAATCAACATGTTGTCTATTGGCGGAGATGAGGAGTCAATGGCGTATATCGAGATGGAACACAGCTACAAGCGCTATCAGATGGGATCCACCACGGTCGTGGCGAACGATGATGTGACGTTCGGCATCGAACAAGGCGAGCTGGCGATCATTCTGGGGTCTTCCGGAGCGGGCAAATCAACGGTGCTCAACATTCTGGGCGGAATGGACACCAATTCCGAAGGGAAAGTCGTCATCGACGGCAAAGACATTTCGGACTACAGCGCACGCCAACTGACGGATTACCGACGTACGGACATCGGCTTCGTGTTCCAGTTCTACAATCTGGTCGCGAATCTGACGGCCAAGGAGAACGTGGAACTGGCCTCGCAGATCGTGAACGACGCCATGGACTCGACGGAAGCGTTGGCGAGCGTAGGGCTCGCGGACCGTGTCGACAATTTCCCCGCACAGCTTTCCGGCGGCGAGCAGCAACGCGTGGCCATCGCACGGGCTGTGGCGAAGAATCCGAAAATCCTGTTGTGCGATGAACCGACCGGCGCGCTGGACTACAACACGGGAAAGCAGGTATTGCGGATACTGCAGGACATGAGTCGCCAGAAAGGCGCGACGGTGGTGATCGTGACGCACAATTCCGCCATCGCACCAATCGCCGATCGTGTGATCCGCATGCATGACGGCCATGTCACCGCCATCGAATTGAACGAGCATCCGATGAACATCGAGGAGCTTGTATGGTAAAGCGCATTCTGTGGAAGGACATTCGCCAAACGTTATCCGGTTCGATGGGTCGATTCGTCTCGATCGTCTGTCTGATGACATTAGGCTCCTTCGCGTTGGTCGGACTCAAGGCGGCCGGTCCGGACATGCAGGCCACCGGCGCCGAATTCTACGGAAACAACAATCTCGCCGATGTGACGGTCGTGTCCGCGTATGGGCTGTCCGAAGACGATGGCAAGGTCATCGGCGGGGCCGATGGCATCCGGGACATCGAATACGGCTATTTCAAAGACGTCGTCATCAAAGGCACCGATTCCAGCATGCGTGTCTTCTCGACACCGGAACGCATCTCCACCTACGACGTAGTGGAAGGCAGGATGCCGAAGCGACAGGGTGAAATCGTCCTCGATCTGGGCCAGCGAAGCAAATTCGCCGTGGGAAGTACGCTTGACGTCACCGAAAAAGCCGACATTTCCGGCAATACGATCTTGCGGCATCATCGTTTCGAAGTCGTCGGATTCGTGCGCGCAAGCGAAATCGTATCCGGATTGAACATGGGACAGTCCACATCCGGTAGCGGCACGCTGACCTCATATGCCGTGGCCATGCCGTCGGAATTCGACTCCGAAGTGACGATGATCGCCCGCATCGTCTACAACGACACCAAAGACCTCGACTACTGGACGGACGATTACCGCAACCGTGTGCAGAAACATAAGGATCAGCTTGTCGAACTTCTCGCAGGACAGCCGCAGGCGCGGGAGGAAAGCATTCGGGAACAGCAGCAGGAGAAGATCGATCAGGCCAGACAGCAGGTCAAAGATTCCGAAGCGCAGCTCGCCGACGCAGAAGCGCAACTTGCGGACGTCAAAGCGCAAATAGAAAGCGCCAAGGACCAAGTGAGCGAAGGCGAGACGACTTTGGTGCAGGAAGGCTCGTCGGCCATCGCGCAGCTCGCGTCGGCGCAATCGCAGATCGCATCGGCCAGCGCATCGGTGACGGCCGGCCAAGTGCGGCTGCAGTCGGCGCAAACGAAACTTTTCCAAGGCCAGGAACAGCTCAACGAGTCGTGGAATCAGCTTTCCGGCGCCAAATCGCAGCTCGATGACGCCCGCGCCCAGCTTGAACTCACCAAAACCATGCTCGACCAGGCCGCCGCCATGCTCAACAGGATGGAACAGGCCGACATCACCGGAACGGTATACGAGCAGCTCAAACAACGTTACGAGACCGTGTTGGACCAGTACAACATGTCCGTGCAGGAATACAACGAACGGTTGGAGGAATACAACAACGGTCTTCAGCAGTATCAAGACGGCGTGAACCAGCTCGAACAGGGCTCGCAGGAATACCAGGACAACGCCGCCAATCTCGTACAGGCCTCCGACCTGATAGCCAACAAGCAGTCGCAGCTCGCACAGGCGGGCTCGCAGGCTGGCGGCACGGCGTCCGACGGTGCCGAACAACTCATCGAAAGCCAGCGCAGCATCGAAAAGGCCGAGGAGGAGTACGAAAGCAAACTCGCCGAATTCAACAACAGCAAACCGGCGGCCGAACAGAAGATAGCCGAAGCGAAAACGCAGATCGAACTGGCGCAGGAACAGGTCGACAACCTCACAGTCCCCGCATACTCGGTCAGCGGCAGGCGTGAAGGACTCACATCGCAGGGCTACCGCGTCTACATGATCATCGTGAGCATCATCAACAAATTGGCAAACATCTTCCCGATCTTCCTGTACTTCGTCGCGGCGCTCGTCACCTTCACCACCATGGGGCGCATGGTGGACGAGGAACGTACGAATTCCGGCACGCTGAAGGCCCTCGGCTATACGAACGGCGACGTGATGCTCAAATTCACGATCTACGGTTTCACGGCCTCGACCATCGGCACCGTCATCGGAGTGCTGGCAGGGCACACGATACTGCCCCTCATCGTGGAGCATGCCTACAGCAGTGGTTTCACCATGCCGTCCATCACACTCGCTTTCCACCCATGGATCACATTGGTGTCCTTCCTGCTGGCCTGGGTGAGCGCGGTCGTGCCCACATGGCTCGTCGCGTCGCGGGAACTAAGGGAAAAACCGGCCGCACTGCTGCTGCCCAAACCTCCGGCAAAAGGCTCCAAGATCTTCCTGGAACGCATCACGCCGATCTGGAAGCAGCTCAACTTCACCCGCAAAGTGACGGCACGCAACATCTTCCGATACAAAACGCGCATGTTCATGACCATATTCGGCGTTTGCGGAGCCGTAGCGCTCCTTACCGCGGGACTTGGCGTGCAGGCATCCATCGGTCAGATAGGCGAACGGCAGTTCGACGAACTGATCCACTATGATCTGATTGCGGTCGAACAGTCAAGCACGAATTCCAGCCAAATCGACGAACTGAAAAAAGCATTGAACAAGGATTCGGTGAAATCCTCAACCGCCGTGCACTACGAGGAATTGTCGAAGACATCCGGCAAGAACGGCGACAAACAGCAAATCACATTGCTGGCCACAGACGATGCCTACAACTTCGACACATATCTGACCTTGCGAGACAGACAGTCGCATGAGAATCAGATCATGGTCAACGACGGTGCGATCATTTCGGAAAGACTCTCCGAAATGCTGAACGTATCCGTGGGGGACAACTTCAGCGTGACCGACACGAACGGCATGGAGCGCACAGTCGAAGTATCTGGCATCTGCGAAATGTACATAGGACACTTCGCATTCATGAACGCGCAATACTACAAAAAAGTGTTCGGCACGGACTACACGGCGAACGCGTATATGGTCCGTTTGAAGAACTCAAATATGGCCAATGCGGAACGTCAGGGCGCGCGGCTCATGAAGCTGTCCGCCGTGCACAGCGTGGTCCAGAACACAACCCAAAAAAGCATGGTGTCCACAATCGTGAAATCGCTCAACCAGATCATGGAAGTGCTGATCGTTGTCGCGGTGATGCTGGCGGTGGTGATTCTGTACAATCTGACGAACCTGAACGTGTCCGAACGCATCCGCGAGCTGTCCACCATCAAAGTGCTGGGATTCCACACCAATGAGACGACGATGTACATCTACCGCGAAACCATACTGCTGTCCGGACTGGGCATCCTCGCCGGATACGGATTCGGCGCATGGCTGCACGGCTACATCATCACCGAAGTACCACCGGACGAAGTCATGTTCGACCCGGCACTCGGATGGAAAGCCTTCATAGTGCCGCTTGCGGTGGTGAGCGTGGTGCTGGCCATACTCGGATGGGTGGTATACCGTCATCTGAAAACAGTCGACATGCTCGCCGCGCTCAAGTCCGTCGAATAACACACGAATACGGACAGACGGCCTTTCGACAATCGGAAACCAAACCCATACACGCACGGAATCCGACCATCGAAAGGCCGCCGACATCACCCAGGCACAAGCCCGAACACGACTACTGCAGCAACTCCATAAAAGCCGGCTGGATGCCATCGATGACATCACCGGCAATGATGGGATGCCCGATCGCGCCGAAACGCTGCTTATGGGACTGCCCATAGATTCGCGGACGATGCCAGCCACGCTGATCAGACTGCGACCCGATAGCCGCAGCAAGACCATGCAGATAAGCCGCCGCGGCCGCAACCTCGGGAACAAGAGCAGGATCATCAACAAGCATCTCATCCTGCTGCGCAAGCAAAGCCCCCAACATACCGGCAAGCACATCCCCCGCCCCGGCGGTGGACAACCAGGCAGGAGCACGGCCGGAAAGAATCACGCGCTCGCCGCCGTCTCCATCCTCTCCGACCACCATGGTCACGGCGCCCTTAAGCACAACTGTCGCGCCGGTCAATTCATGAGCCTTGCGGGCATACGCAAGCGGCTTGGCGCGCACGTCGTCAACACTGACATCAGTCTGATCAAGCCTGTTCAACAATCGGGCCAACTCGCCGGCATGCGGCGTGACGACCACCTGCGCCGGCACGCGTTCCGGAAGCAAATCCAACGCGCCGGCATCCACCACGATCGGAGGCATCGCGCGTACGTGCTCGTCCGCCTGCACTGACCCGCCGTCGGCGTCGGAACGATTCAACGCATAATGCCTCAACAGCGCGGCGATCGTTTCATGCTGCACATCCCCATCAGCCGCGTCGTCGCCAGCAGAGGGAACACCCGAACCAACCACCCAGGACTGCACGCGACCCTTGCCCACAACAGCCTCCGGCAGCGCCGAAAGCACCATATCCTGCGCAAGACGCGGCCCCAAATAACGCACCATGCCGGCATTCGTCCTCGCAGCAGCCCGCGAAGACAGCACAGCGGCCCCCGGAAAACGTGTCGAACCGGTTACCAAGCCGACCACGCCACGCTCGTATTTGCCATCCGCAAGCTGAGGAAGACGAATCGAATCGGCAACGAAATCACCATCGGTCATTTCGGCGGCAGGAACGAACTCGTCAACGTCAAACCCGAAATCCACCAGCACCAGCTTGCCGCATGCATACGAGGCCGGCGGCACCATCGCGCACGGTTTCATGGCGCCAAACATCACCGTCACATCAGCGGGAATATACGAGCCTGGCAATGAGCCGTCATCCACGCCGACGCCGGAAGGCACATCGACGGCCACCACCAGCGGCAAATCGGAAGACGGGTCATTATCCGGCAACGCCGGTCTGTCCGGCAAGCCTCCATCCAATCCCAAAGACGCGGCAATGGTGCCGGCAATCCCACGCAACGCTCCGGACACGCCGATACCGGTCATCGCGTCAATGACCACATGCGAACCCTGCGCATACTCGATGGCGGCCTGCAATCGCTCTCCGGCCTCGCCGGCCGAGAAGCCCGTGGCGCAACCGGGAATATCCGCGTTCGGGTCCAGCACCAAGGCGCGTCCGCCTGCGTGGACGAACGCGGAAAACGCTTCCTTATGTAATGAACGACCAACCGCGATCGCGGTGACTTGGGCGCCTTCGTGCGCCAACTGCGCGCCCGCGTACAGGCCGTCGCCGCCATTGTCTCCCGAACCGACCAATAGGGTGATGCGGGCGTCCTCGATGCTGAGGTCCTCATCGTCGAGCAGATCCATTGTCACCTGCGCGGTGGCGGACGCGGCCATGCGCATCAGGGGAACGCCGTCATCCAGCAGGGGGCGTTCCAAGGCGCGTACGGTGTCGGAGTCATAGGCGCTGTACAGCAGGGTCTTCAGACGGTCGGCGTCGATGTCGGTGGTCATGGTCTTTCCCTTCCTTCGTGAGTGAAGCGATATCTCCTACCTTAGTCGCGTAATATCTGGAAGAGACGCTTTTTCGGACGTGAATGGAGTTCGCATGGCTTTTATTGAGTTGTCCCACTGCTTCAAGCGGTATCGTGTTGGTTCAATCGACGTTGTGGCGAACGATGACGTGTCGTTCGGCGTGGAGCGTGGCGAACTGGCCGTGGTGTTGGGCGCGTCCGGAGCGGGCAAATCGACCGTGCTGAACATTCTGGGAGGAATGGATGTGTGCTCCGAAGGGAGTGTGGTGGTGGACGGTCGTGATATTTCGTCGTATTCCCCTCGGGAATTGACGGAATACCGCCGCAGAGATGTAGGATTCGTCTTTCAGTTCTACAATCTCGTGGCGAATCTTACCGCCAGGGAGAATGTGGAACTTGCGTCGGAACTGGTGGATGACGCCATGGATCCGGTCAAGGCGTTGACTGATGTTGGGCTGGCGGATCGGGTGAACTCGTTCCCGGCGCAACTGTCTGGCGGGGAGCAGCAGCGTGTGGCTATCGCCCGTGCGGTTGCGAAGAATCCGAAAGTGTTGCTGTGCGATGAGCCTACGGGTGCCTTGGATTATGAGACGGGGAAACAGGTGCTGCGCATTCTGCAGGACATGAGCCGTGTCGGTGGAGCCACGGTTGTGGTGGTGACGCATAATTCGGCGATCGCCCCAATCGCGAACCGTGTGATTCGCATGCACGACGGACGTGTGTCGGCGATTGAGGTGAACGAAAGTCCCATGAGCATCGATGAACTTGAGTGGTAGAAACCGCGACACGCTGTGGCGTGTTCGATTTGCGAAAAAGATAGTCGTGTGTAATATATATGACTTGTGCACGGAAGCGATTTCGTGTGGCAAGGAATATTCCTGCGTAGCTCAGTTGGCAGAGCATCCGACTGTTAATCGGACGGTCACT
>CAVBHJ010000013.1:0-69727 GCA_963595445.1 bacterium | reverse complement strand
GGGTTCGCGGTACCGATCACCATGTAGTCATCGGTGTCGCAGAAGATACGCAGACCGTGGTTGAACGGATCGCCGAAACCCTCATCGGTGACGGTGGACACCTGGACGTTTCCGTCATCGGTGATCTCGAACAGGTTGAAACCGCGCTTGGACTGAGACAGATACGGCAGAGCCTTGGCGTAGGCCTTGAGGTTTGCCTTGCTGGTCAGCTTGACGAGAGCCTCGTACAGGCCCTTGAACTTGTCCGGAATGATGTCGGAGATATCGAAGAACGCGTCCGTGACCTCACCATAGGTGTCGGCGAAGTCGGAGGAGCCCTTGTCGGCCAGCTGAGAGCCGAGGGTATCCAGCGCGTTGTTGATGTCGAAGAGCTGCGAGGTCTCTTCGGAAGATGCCAGGCTGCCGGGAACGATGCTGCCGTCCTTGATGCCGTCAACCAGTTCCTTGGTCTGGTCTTCGGTCAGGGTAATGGCATCGGCCGAGGCGTTGCTGTCGGCGTCGGCGGTCTGAGCCTGTGCTGCAGCGGCGTCCTTACCGGCGTCGATGCAGGCCTGTTCGACCAGTGCTTCCGGATCGCTGACGGTGGTCTGCTCGCCAGCGTTTTCGGAATTCTGCTCGGAGGCGACGGAGGTCTGATTCTCGGAGCCGAACAGCAGGCGCAGGAACACGCGCAGGTACTTGACGGTGTTGTTCCAGTCCTTCTCGTTCATGTTGAGGATGTCGCCGTTGGTGAACTGGGCGACCGGCTCCAGCAGGGTGGTGGTGTTCATGGTGGACAGATACATCTTGCCTTCATGAACGGTGGTCTGCCAGGTGTACTGGTTCATGTGGTTGTCGTAACCGCTGCCCAGACCGGTGGTGCCGCCGTTCGGGAAGGTTTCGTTGGCGTCGCCCACGAGCATTTCGACGTTCTCGTTCGCGTCCATGCGGTACAGGTTGATGGACTGCTCAAGGTTGGTGGCCTGGGTCACGAAGTTGGTCCTGGTCACGAAGCCCTGCAGTGCGCTGGAGACGTCGTTGTAGTCGCCGATGTACAGGTAGTTGCCGTAGACCTGCAGGGTGCAAGCGCCCGCGCTCACGCGGCTCTTGTCGAGACCGTAGTAGTACTTGGCGCCCTTGGAGGTGTCGCCCACGAGCGGACGCCAGGTCCAATCAGCCTTGTTGGTCGGATCGCCGTTGTTCTCGCCCACGTAGATGGCGAAGGAACGCATGGTGCCGGTCTCTTCGTTCAAGGTGTCGGTGCTGCCGGTGCAGACCACCACGTACAGCTTGCCGTTGTACTCCTGCACCTGGTAGATGCCGCCGCCAGCGTTGACATCCGAGCGGTGGATGGCGGGCAGGTTGTCGAAGCTGTCCATGTCGGCGATGACCTTGTAGGAATCCGGATCGGACGGGGTGTTGGAAGCCACGAGCAGAGCCTGGCCCTTGCCGTCATCGGTCGGCTTGAGGTCGCCGGCGATCAGGGTGTCGCCGAAGGAACCGATGGCGCGGGTGGATGTGAACACATTGCCCTTGACCAGGGAACGGAAGCCTTCGACGTCAACGCTGTCGTACACCTTGGTGAGCTTGTCGTCATTTTCCGGATCGACTTCGTAGATGCAGGGGAAGCCATTCTGCACGGCGATGGCAGTCTGGATTTCCTGCTGGGTGAGCTCCGAGTTGTTGGTGTCCATGACCATGCCCTCGAAGTACAGCTTGCCGTTCATCTTGAAGGCGCTGCGGAAGGTCGGGATGATGCCCTCGCCGCCGTCGATGCCGGTGCTCTGCGACATGAGGATCTTGGTTTCGCCGGTCTTCACGTTGAACTTGAACAGCATGCCGCCGGCGCGCTTGCCGTCCGGCTCACCGAGATACATGTTGCCCGCGTACATGGTCTGCATGAGTGCGGTGGCCTGCTCCGAGGTCAGGCCGAGGTTCGTCGTTATGCCGCTGCTCAGGATGGCCTGCGCGCCAAGGCCGCCATACATGGTGCCGATGTAGACCCAGTCTCCATAGGAAGTGGCTGCGTAGCTGTAGGACTGGCCGCGGTCGCCCTGACCGGTCTCACTCTGGCCCGCGACATACTCCGCGATGGTGCCGTCGCCAGTGTAGTCGACCACACCGTCGGCCTGGCTCAAGCCCTGATCGGCATGGCTGATCTTTTCGAAGGTCATGCCGTTCTGAGAAGTATACGTGTACTGAGGAGTCAGTTCACCGGACTCGTTCGCCATGGCGGTAGCCGGTATACCGGCGAATGTCATGGCGCAAGCGGCGATTGCGCTAAGAAACGCGACCGCTCTCTCTCTCTCTCTCTCTTCATTTGCTGATCCCGTCTAAAAGAATCCGAAACACTACCGGTAGAGCTATCGGGCTTTTATGCGATAGAAAACCTAGGCCATACACCCTAATTGCCCCCCGAAAAAATATAACATAATATTCGGCAAAGCGCATGATGAATGGCTTAAATACGGCAATAAGCGTATTTTTGACCGATTTTGATAGCGCAAGCCCTGCCTTTTAAGGCTGGGGTAAGCCATCAAGCGTTTTTTGATTAGTCATTTTTGTTGGTATAGTGAGCCGTATGAGCCAAAAGGTGCGAATCATCAGGGTCAAACACACGGGGCGTCCGTGTATCTGGGCGATGATTCATGCCGCAACCACTGCTGGACGAGAAACCCCGAACGTATCATGGACTGGCTGTGCGACGGTTGGCGCACGCGGTTCAACCAGCATCGGGAGCATCGGTCGATGCGCCGTTTCATGGAGGACGTCGAATCCCACGAGCGAATGTGGGTGGATGTCCCGTTAGGCGGCGCGAACGTTGGGCAGCCGTTCAAGGACAGCGAGGCGCGGACCCGTTTCCCTTGGCTGGCCTGCATCCCCTCACCGGTTCTCGCGTCCTGCGAGCGGGTGGAGAACTCGGAATGGTACGCGGACTTGAAACGCAAGAAAACTAGCGGCGGCAGGATTCCGGGGTTCAAATCACGCAAACGCAACCCGCAGTATTTCGTATGCTGGCGCAACCAGACCAAGACGGGGAACGCCATCTACCATCAGGTGTCCCGCAAACGCGGCGCGGTCGTCATCACGGGACGGTGCGGGGAGGGGCTGCGCAAGCCGGGCGAGACCGCTTCCCGTTGGAAGCTCACCATCCATGTCAGGGTGAGCCAACCCGTCCGCGAGTATACGAGCGTGGCCGTCAATTGGACGGACAGGACGCTGGTGTTCACCAACACGCCGCTGCCCGTCCAGCGAAAACATGCCGGACTCCAAGTGGGCATCGACCGTGGTTGCGCGCATACGCTGGCCTTGTCGGACGGAACCATGCTGGACATGCCGCAACCGTCCGAACGGGAGAAGCGGGAATATCTGCGGCTCCAACGCAGGCTCGCCCGACAGGACAGGACCAACGAGAAGCATGGCGGCAGAAAAGCCAAGTTCCAGTCGAAACGCCGTCTGGACACGGTGAAGCGTATGCAACGGTTACGCCAGCGCGTCAACCATCGCAAGGACGATTGGGTCAACAAGACCACCACAAGACTGGTCGAGGATTTCGACATCATCGCGTTGGAATCATTGCGGACCCGGAATATGAGCCGCAGACCGGAACCGAAGCCGGACCCCGACCATCCGGGCCGTTACCTACGGAACGGGGCGTCCGCGAAAGCGGGGCTGAACCGTGGCATTCTCGCCAACCGTTGGTCCGATATTCACTCCAAACTCGAATACAAGACCCATCTCGCCGGAACACGACTCGTACGGGTCGATCCGGCGTACACGTCCCAAACCTGCAACCGTTGCGGACACGTCGCAAAAGAGAACCGTGAGAGCCAAGCGGTTTTCCGATGCGCCCGTTGCGGGCACGAGGGTAACGCGGACATTAACGCGGCCAGGAACATTCTTGACCGCGCATTAAAACCGAACGGCATGGGCGATGCCGAAAGCGTGGAGGGGCACCCGTCGAACAGGACACGCATCCTGCAAGACGGCCCCGTCGAAACGCCAACCCCTGCGACGTGTGAGGGAAGAGTTTCCAAACAGGAAAAAGTCCCACACACGACAGGAATCCCCCGGCTTTAGCCGTGGGGAGGAAGTCAAGAAATTAATTCATTGAGTCGTGCGAAATGCCACAATGATTGATGAGGTAAAAACGGGTGGGGTGCGCCGTGAATCAGCTGAAAGACGCTGGCGAAAGACGACGATTGAAAGACACGGCCAAACGGCGCGGCCGAAAGTATAATGTGTAGAGATTTTGGCTCTTTATTGAAGATAGGTTAGAGAACGATATGGCAGCGGCGAAGCGCATTCTTGCGTTTGAAATCGGAACGTTTTTCACGCGGTACGTTGTTTTCGAGAATGGGCGCATGGGAATTCCCGGCACCATCGCCACGCCGTCGGACAGCGCGGAAAACTTCTATCAGGCGCTTGCGCACATTGTCAACAATCAGCGTTTCCCGATTGACGGCATTGCCATGAGCGTGCCCGGATTCATTGACGTGGAAAAGCAGCTGGCCGTCACCGCCGGCGCGCTCGGCATGCTGTTCAAGCATGAGGTTGGCAAGGAATTGCGGGAGTATCTTGACAATCCGGTGCCGACTTGGATGGAGAACGACGCGAACTGCGCCGCGATGGCAGAAAAACTGAGCGGCAATGCCGTCAAGCTTGACGATTTCGCGTTGATCACCATCGACACAGGCATTGGCGGCGCTTTGTTCCTGGACGGCAAGATCCGTCGTGGCAAGGATTGGCGTGCCGGCGAGCTTGGCATGATGATTCCGAACTATGAAAAAGGCGGATTCCTCACCATGCAGAACTATCTGTCTACCATCGCGCTCTCCGAGTGTTATTCCGAGGAGTTTGACGTTCCGTCCGGTTCCATCATGCCGGTTTCGCTGTTCCGCAGGCTTGATGAGCCGCGCGTACGCAAGATCGTCGACCAGTGGATCGATTATCTGGCGATCGCCATCTTCAATATCACGGCCGTGGTCGATCCGGAATGCGTGCTGCTTGGCGGCGGCATCTGCCGCGAACAGCAGCTGCTGCCGTTGGTCAATGCCGCGCTTGACAAGATTCCGGTATGGGACACGTTCCGTACGTCCGTGAAACGTTGCCGCCATGCCAACAATGCCGGTCTGATCGGCGCGTATTACGCTTTTGAGACCGAGGTCGACGGCTTGGAGGAAGTCCCGATCCGCTGACGTCTGCGGGCGCGAATGCTATTTCAACGTGCTTCCGAAGCGCGAGAAACGGCATGCGTACCACAGTTCCGCGGTGACGCCGGGGTCGTTCAGATCGGCGTTCAGCTCCTTGCTGATGATGCCGAGATATTTGGTAAGCGTATGCCGGTGCATGCCCGCCGTTCGTGCGGCTTCCTCGGTCCGTCCTCGGCTTTGCAGCCATGCCCACAGCACGTCGATGGCACGTACCTGCGTGCCGGAATCCGTTTTGCCGTCCGATGATTGCGCCGTCTGCGTAGTTTCCGCCGTTCGTGCCGTTCCCGCTTTGGTATGCGGTCCGGTCGACAGGTCGAACGTGAGGTTTGCGATCGGCGCGAGTTTGAGATCCGCGAACGCGCGCATCAGCGATGGCTCCACCATGCCTTCCAGCGAGGTGTTGCTCTCGCTGCTGCCGTAGCGGATCAGATTCGTGCCCGAGGTCAATGCTTCGGCGCCGGCCTGATATGCCTCATGCCTTGCACGGGTCATATCCTGCCACGTGGTTCCGGAGGATTGGCCGATTGTCAGTCTTCCGTCGCGGGTCAGCTGGCTTGTCCAGGTTTCCGCGTTCGTCTGTGAGACGATGGCCCACATGTCTCCGTCGACGATTCCGAACACCACAAGGTTGGTGTTTTTCGCCAACGTCCTGCGGAATGGCTCGAACAGACGTCCCGCATCCTCAAGGGCATCCTGTTGCCCGATGATGCGCAATGTGGTCAGGGGCTGCACGGGCAGTCCGTTCCACACATCGTCGGCGAATCTGCTTACGATTTCCGGATGACCTTCCAAACAGAGTCTGGTCATAGTGGAACGCAGGTGATTGAGTGATCGGCTTGAATCCGCGGTACCGTTCACCGCCAGGGAGAGCAGTGACGCGGCGGCTCCCACCAGAGGATGATCGATGGACCCTTTGCCGCCTTTTCTGCCGGCCACAAGATATCCAAGGGTCTGACGTGTTGGCGATGCAACGTGGAACACCGCTATGTCGTAGCCTCTCGCCGCAGTGAATTTCGCCTCGCCCAGCACGCTGAAGGCCAGTGCGTCTCCCAAAGACCCGACATCCACCGGCAATACGTGGTGCGATGAGGAAACTATGCTGCCTACGGGATTGAGCAATGCCGCCCATCCTCCGATGAGCTCCGCCAGTCGGGAGATCACCGCGCTGACGGGGTCGAGGGATTTCACGCTGCGTAGCAATCGCTGCTGATTGCTGTACATGCGGGCGAAGTTCTGCCGGTTGCTGTCGGCTATCTCTCGGGTGATGGCTTTGGAAATGGCGATGAACGGGGTTTCGAGAGGAACCTGGAACAGGGCGAGTCCCGTCGCCTCGCATTGATAGGTCAGCCATTGCGGAATGGTGTCGTGCTGCACGCCGACGCCGAATCCGAGTCCGCGTATCCCCACATCGATAAGCCGTGACGCGAAGGAACGGTACCGCTCGTCGGGATTGTCTTTCGGCATGAGCAGGCCGGTGGTGAGCAGCACTTCGCCGCCTTCAAGATACGGAGTCGGATCGGGCGATTCCGAAAAGTGGACCCATGAGATGGGCGTATCCAGAACTTCCTTGGACCCTTCCACCACCAGTGAAAGGTTCAGGGAACGCTGCTCCAGCAAGCTGTTGATAGTGATTGCCATACATCCATGCTAGAAAATCGGAACTTTTTATGAAGAACATGGCCATATATCGACATCATTTTCAACAACTCGTCCATAACTTTCGGTTTTGCGAATTCCTATCTTGAGAGGCAACAACCCATCGGGCAACAACGGAAGGAGCGTGAGATGTCTGAAAATCGTACGTTGACCATCGCCTTGGCGCAGAAAAGCCAAGTCGCCATAGGCGCGCCATTCAGCGTTTTCGAAAGCAGCGTCCGCGCCATCGCTTCCATGCGCGATGAACATGGCAATACGCCCGAAATGATCGTCTTTCCCGAGATGCATCTTTTCGGCACCGGGGAGCTGGACGAAGAGCCCGCCTATCGTGCGCAGTGCGAAGCGGCCAGCGATATGCACGACGAACTGATCGATGATTTCAGCCGTCTTGCCAAGGAGCTTGGGATTTGGCTGATTCCCGGAACCATTCCGGAGAAGAACGCCGAAAACGGCATCTTCAACACTGCTCCCGTGTTCTCCCCGGACGGAGAATTGGTTGCCTCCTACAGAAAGATTTGCCCCTGGCGTCCGTTTGAGCACTACACGCCCGGCGACTCCTTCACGGTTTTCGACATTCCCGGCAAAGGCCGCGTCGGAATCATGATCTGCTATGACGCATGGTTCCCGGAAATCAGCCGTCAGATCGCCTGGCTTGGCGCGGACATCATCATCAATCCCGTCTTCACCACCACTCCCGACAGAAAGCAGGAACTGGTGCTGGCACAGGCCAACGCGATCGTCAATCAGACGTTCGTGGCAAGCCTGAACGCTCCCGCCCCTTACGGTGTGGGGCAGTCGCTGCTGGTCGATCCGGAAGGCGAGATCGTCGCGGAAACCAAGGATGCGGACGAGCATCTGCTTATCACGACGATCGATCTGGGCAAGGTCTCTCAAGTGCGCCGCGACGGAACCGCCGGCAGCAACAAGATGTGGGAACAATTCCGCCTTGGCGAACCTCCGATTGCGCTGCCTCTCTACCAAGGGTCGATTGACCCGGAGCGATGGAACGTACGGCAGCGGCCGTGACGTCGAACGAAATCGCATGAGAACCAGCGCAGGACACTTGAAAGGAACGGAACATGACAGCGCAAATGCTTGAATCCAACTCGTTGCCATTGTCGGCAGTGGCAGAATCGAGCGAACCGGAACTCAAACGAACCATGGGCCTGCGTGGCGTGGTGCTTTTCGGTCTGGCATACATGACCCCGATCATCGCCCTCGGCACCTTCGGCGTCATTGCGGTGGCCTCGCACGGCGCGGCCCCCACGGCCTACCTTGTGGCCACAATCGCCATGATGTTCACGGCCGGCAGCTATGGTCGTATGGCGGTGCTTCACCCGCAGGCGGGCAGCGCCTATACGTACGTGGGCAAGTCTATCAGCCATAAGCTCGGCTTCCTTGTGGGATGGGCCATGCTGCTGGACTACATGTTCCTGCCGATGGTGGTGTGGCTGATCGGCGCATCCTACCTCAACGCGCAGTTCCCCGCAGTGCCGATCTGGGTCTGGGTCCTCGGCTTCATCGTGCTGACCACCGCCATCAACATCGTCGGTCTGAACGTTGCCGACAAGGTCAACTATGCGTTGATGATTTTCCAGGCTCTGGTGATCGTCATGTTCCTCGCGCTATCGGTTCGTTCCGTACTCGGCGGAACCGGTGAAGGCACGCTGTTCTCGATGACGCCGTTCCTCGGTGAGGGTTCCTCGCTGTCCGCAGTGGTTGCGGGCGCTGCAATCGCGGCATATTCGTTCCTCGGCTTCGACGCGGTCACTACGTTGAGCGAGGAGACCCGCGACCCCGAGCATACGATTCCGCGTGCGATCATGCTGGTCGCGCTCATCGGAGGCATCATCTTCATCGCCGTCGCCTACATCACGCAGCTCGTTCACCCCGGTTTCGCATTCGCGGACGAATCCTCCGCGGCATACGAGATCGCCGCACAGGTCGGCGGAAACCTCTTCACCGCCATCTTCATCGCGGGTCTGTGCTTCGGCCAGTTCACTTCCGGCATCGCAACCCAGGCGTCCGCTTCCCGACTGCTGTACGTGATGGGCCGTGATGGAGTGCTTCCGAAGAGCATCTTCGGCAAGCTCAGCGCACGATTCGACACCCCGGTGTTCAGCATCCTGCTCGTGGCCGCCGTCGGTCTGATCGCAACCTTCCTTGACGTTGCCACCTCCACGTCTTTCGTGAACTTCGGCGCGTTCATCGCATTCACCATGGTCAACATCTGCGTGGTCTTCTCGTACGCACGAGCCAATGAAAGCGAACGTGCCGAGCGATTCCGCGGAGGCGTGCTGCTCAACATCATCTGCCCGCTGATCGGCGCCGCATGCTGCATCTACCTGCTGGTGCATCTTGACGTGCACGCGGTGGTGCTGGGACTTTCCTGGCTGGTCATCGGAATCGTCATTCTGGCGGTGCTGACCAAGGGATTCCGTCAGAACCCTCCGGAATACGGCGACGACTGATCGGCCGAACCGGCTGAACCGGCCGAACCGGCTGAATCGGCTGAATTCCGAAAAACAGTTTTTACAAAAATTTAAAACCAAACATCCAGAATATTCCCCAATCAAAGACCTTTCATAAACAAAGGAAGAAGGAGACATCATGTCAGTCCCACAGGTCGCACGCAACATTGTCACCGCCATCCCGGGCCCGAAGTCCGAAGCCCTCAAGGCCGAGCACACTCGTTATGTGAGCGCCGGCGTAGGCCAGGGCATGCCGGTATTCGCTGAAACCGCAAGCGGCTCCACCATCACCGACGTGGATGGCAACCGTTTCATCGACCTCGCTTCCGGCATCGCCGTGACCGGCGTCGGCAACTGCGCTCCGGAAGTCGTCACCGCAGTGCAGGAGGAAGTGGCCAAGCTCACCCACACTAACTTCGCCACCACCCCGTACGCCAACTACATCGAAGTGTGCAAGAAGCTCGCCGAGCACACCCCGGGCGACTTCGCCAAGAAGAGCGTGCTGGTCAACTCCGGTGCCGAAGCCGTTGAGAACGCCATCAAGATCGCCCGCAAGTACACCGGCCGTTCCGCGGTTGTGGTGATGGAGAACGCCTTCCACGGCCGTACCAATCTGACTATGGCCATGACCACCAAGTCCATGCCGTACAAGCAGGGCTTCGGCGCGTTCGCCCCGGACGTGTTCCGCGTTCCGTTCTCCTACCCGCTGCGTGACGCCTTCGGCGCCGACGGTGCGGCCGCAGCAAAGGCCGCTGCCGCAAAGATTGAGCTGCTGGTCGGCTCCGCCAACGTGGCCGCAGTGATCGCCGAGCCGATTCAGGGCGAAGGCGGCTTCATCGTTCCGGCCGAAGGCTTCCTGTCCGGCCTGGCCGATTGGGCTCACGAGCACGACATTCTGTACATCTCCGACGAAATCCAGGCTGGCTTCTGCCGTTCCGGCAAGTGGTTCGCCTGTGAGTATGACGGCGTTGAGCCGGATCTGATCACCACCGCAAAGGCCCTCGGCGGTGGTATGCCGATCGCAGCCGTCACCGGTCGCGCCGAAATCATGGACGCCGTGCAGCCTGGCGGCATCGGCGGCACCTACGGCGGCAACCCGGTCTCCTGCGCGGCTGCTCTCGCTGCAATCGGCATCATGGAGGATCAGGATCTGCCGGCCAAGGCCGCCCATATCGGCGAGGTCGTCGAGTCCGTGCTCGGACCGCTGGTCGATGAAGTGCCGGCCGTCGCCGAAGTGCGTGGCCGTGGCGCCATGATCGGCATCGAATTCGTCAAGCCGGGCACCATGGAGCCGAACAAGGAACTGGTCGGACGCATCGCCAAGCGCACCATCCAGGAAGGCCTCATCATGCTCACC
This sequence comes from bacterium, assembly GCA_963595445.1. GTDB lineage: Bacteria > Actinomycetota > Actinomycetes > Actinomycetales > Bifidobacteriaceae > Bifidobacterium. The sequence continues at coordinate 59,051 of CAVBHJ010000013.1, read as the reverse complement.
TGCGGCATCAACGGCAACGTGATCCGTCTGCTGCCGCCGCTGGTCATCACCGACGACGAACTGAACGAAGCCCTCGCCGTGCTCAAGGAGATCATCGTCGAGGAAAGCGCCAAGTAAGAGGACGAACGTTGCCGGCGGGCGCAATCGTCGGTAACGAATCTTCAGACAAACAGGCATAGAGTTGGCTGCAATCGCCGAAATTGGCGCGATTGCAGCCAACGTTTTAGAAAGGACTCATTATGAAACTGTTGACGGTCGGGCCCGACAACATCTACACCTACGACACGGTCAAGGAATTCTTCGCATCGTTCGAACTCGGACCGAAGGATCTGTTGGTCAGCATCGAAGTGATTTACAAGCAGTTCCTTGAGCCGTATGCGAACGGCGCGAACGTGATTCTCGTCGACAAGTACGGCGCGCAGGAGCCTACCGACGTGATGATCGACGAGTTCATCGCGGACGCGGGCAAATTCGATTACGACCGCATCGTGGCGATCGGCGGCGGTGCCGTCATGGATATGTCGAAGGTCGTTGCGGTGGCCGGCGGCGCATCCATCGACGACGTGATCGACCATCTTCCTGATTTCAAGCGCAAGGTGCGTCTCGTGCTCGCGCCGACCACGTGCGGAACCGGTTCGGAAGTCACTGAAATCGCGGCCATCAATCGCACCCGTCTGGGTTGCAAGGCCGGAATCGCAAGCCCTGAAATGTTTGCCGACGACGCGGTGCTCATTCCGGAACTGCTGTACGGCCTGCCTGATTACGTGTTCGCGACCAGCTCGCTCGACGCGCTCGTGCACTCCGTCGAATCCACGCTTTCGCCGAACTCCACGCCGTACACGCGCATGTTCGGCTATGAGGCTCTGAAGATGATCGTCTCCGGCTACAAGGCGATCGCGGAAGCCGGTCCCGCCGGTTCCGACGAGCGCCGTGCCAAGCGCAACGAACTGATGCGCGACTTCCTGATCGCGTCCAACTATGCGGGTATCAGCTTCGACACCGGTGGCTGCGCCGCCGTGCACGCGTTGAGCTACCAGTTGGGCGGCAAGTACCATGTGCCGCACGGTGAATCCAACTATGCGATGTTCACGGGTGTGCTGCGCAACTATATGGAGATCAAGCCGGAGGGTGAGATCCTCAAGGTGAACCAGTTCATTGCCGACATTCTCGGCTGTGATGTTGCCGACGCCTACGACGAGCTGGAGGCGCTGATCAACAAGCTGCTGCCGAAGAAGTCCCTGCATGAGTACGGTGTGACCGAGCAGGATCTGCCGGAGTTCGCCGATCGCGTGATCAAGACGCAGGAGCGACTCATGAAGAACTGCTTCGTGCCGCTCGATTACGATCGCGTGCTCAAGATCTTCACGGAACTGTACTGATTTTCTCTTGTTCCGGGACTGCAGGCTCTGTGCAGGAGCCACAAGTCGAAGATAGGAGCGTATTGCTGGAGTTGTGGCAATCGCTCCTATTTTCGATTGCGATGCTGCACGTGAGAAATGTTGGAAAATAGCCGTTTTTCAAATCGCAAGATAATCGGATTTCCAAAAATATAAACCCCCTTTCGACCACAAGTACCGATATACGCCTCTATATCCGAGTTGTGGCCGAAAGGGGTTCAGTTGTTGTTGGGCGGGAATACCGGAGTGTGCAAAGGCGGGAGGATCCCGTTACTGCCGTGCCGAAAGCGTTTTTGGCAACAGACAGGGCACGTCCGTTCCCTCATATTCGCTCGGGTCGGTATAACCGGCCCAATCGCTCGGTGGAAAGATGATGTCGGAGATGGCGATCCATTCCTCCAGCAGATTCAGCGAATCATCGCCCAACCAACGGTATTGCAGTCCGTCCATGGCGCTCATCGCCAGCGTATACAGGTCGTAGAAGCGTTCCTCGTCAACATGGTCCGGCAGGACCCAGTTCATCGAGCCGATCGTCTCCCAATTGCGTATATGACGTCCGATGAAGAATCCGTGCGCCGGATGATCGGGATTCAACGCTTCGCCGTTCAACATGGAATACAGCTGCACGAGTTCGGGGCGCTGCAGGTTGTACAGCACGATGTTCAGGCAATATCGCGGGTAGAAATTCACACGATGCCCGTCTTTGTCGAAAAGACACGATGTCACCGCATTGTACTCATCCGCGTCAGGGGTGTCGTAGCATTCCGTGAGCACCATGTTGAGCAGGTCGTCTTTTGAGGAAATGTAGTGGTAGAGCGCGGCTTCGGTGATGCCGAGTTCGTCGGAGATGTCCTGCAGGCTCATGCCCCAGAATCCTTTGGAGGCAATGATTTTGACGGCCGCCTGCAGAATCTGCAGATGACGTTCCTCCTGACTCATGCGCTTGCGTTTTTCGAAGGTCTTGCCGGCCAGGGTGTTGCGAGCCTGGGGAGCGTATGAAGGCGAGCTGTTCGCACGTGATGCCGCAGGCCAGCTATCCTGTTCCTGCAAAAACCGGTCCCATGCCGCGACGCTCATACCATTCTCCTTTATATTTTCGGCAAGTATTCAGCAAGTTATGCCATCCACTCTACTCTCGGTTTTCCCGTTATTGAAAGGGTGTTCAATAACGGGAAAACCGAGAAGGAGATGCGGGTCTCCCGTTGCGAACTTGCCTCTAGAAGCCCGCCTTGCCGTCGAATGTGCGGTGCATCCACGCGATTGCCAGCCACGGCCACACCTGAACGCATGCCTCGATGCCGTTGACGCCTTGCCACGCGGTTTCCGCATTGCCCAAAGCTAGTCCGTGGCCACCGTCGGGGAACAGGTGCGCCTCCACCTTCACGCCGGCCTTCTTGCAGGCGTCGATGAGCATGAGCGTATTCTCGTAAGGCACGCAATCGTCGGGAACGGTGTGCCACACGAAAACCGGCGGGGTCTTCGCGTCGATATGCTTCTCGATCGACACGGAATCGAGCGCATCCTGATCGTCCTTGAGATCTCCAAGCAGAGAATCGAAGCTGCCACGGTGGGCAAGTGGTCCGGAAGTGATTACCGGGTACGCGAGCATCAGGCCATTCGGGCGAACGGCGTCCGGATTGTAGCCGTGCGCCGCAAGCACGTCGTCGCTGGCGGAAGTCGCAAGATTCGCGGCAAGATGGCCGCCTGCGGAAAAGCCGATCACGGCGATCGCGTCCACATCCACATGCCATTCGTCGGCATGCTCGCGAATCTGCTTCATCGCTTCGGCCGCCTCCAGCAGCGCGACCGGAAAAACGGACGGCTTCACGGAATAACGCAACACGAAAGCGTTGTAGCCGGCGGCAAGGAATCGCATGGCGATGGGCTCGGCTTCACGGTCGGACGTCATCTCATAGCCGCCGCCGGGAATCACCAATACGGACGGACGCTTGCGATTGAGGTCGATTTCCTCGCTGTTGTCGAGACAATATCCGACGAACTTGGCAGCGCTGCCGTCAATGCCGGAAATAGTGTTTTCAAAATACTGCATGAGTGTAATCCTATTCGAAAAGGGCGTGCGAAAAGCAGTGTTTCTCGCACGCCCGGAGGGAATCGTTGAAAGATTATTGGAGGAAACCGTTACGTCAGAAAGTGACGGTCACTTCCACGTTCTCGGCTCCGTCGGTCGGGACCGGCACGACATTGCCGTCGATTGCCTGTCCATTCATGCTTACCGTGCGCTCGCCGGTGCGCTTCATGGCGATGCTGTAGGTCACGCCACGGAACACGCGGGTCACGGTCAGGTCGTTGAACTGTTCCGGCAGATGCGGTTCGATGGCAAGGCCGTCAAGCGTCGGACGCACGCCCAGCAGATACTGGGAAACGTCGACGAACGTCCATGCCGCGGTACCGGTCAGCCAGGAATTCTTGCCTTCGCCCGGGGTCGGGGCTTCGGGGCCGGCCACCATCTGGCAGTAGACGTACGGTTCCACCTTGCGGATGTCGGACTTGTCTTCCACGTAGGCCGGGCAGTTGCGCTGGTAGACCGCGAAAGCTTCCTCATTGTTGTCGGCCAGTGCGTTGGCGATGGAGATCCACGGATTGTTGTGGCAGAAGATGCCGCCGTTCTCCTTGTATCCGCGCGGATAAGACGAAATCTCACCCAATTCGATGCGGTAGCTGGAGTAGGCGGGGGCGAGGATGGCGGTGCCCCAGTCGCAGGTCAGCTTGTCCTTTACGGACTTCAGCGCCTGCTGGGCCTTGCCGTCGTCAAGGCCGATGCCAGCCATCACGCACATGCCCTGCGGCTCGATGTAGATCTGGCCTTCGGTGTCTTCGTGGGTGCCGACCTTGCGCGAGTAGGCGTCGTAGGCACGCACGAACCATTCACCATCCCAGCCGGCGGTCTTGACAGCTTCGGAGACCTGTCCGATTTCCGTACGCACGGTGGCGGCTTCGGTTGCCACTTCGGCGTCGGTCATGCCGGTGAGCTGGCCGTAATGTTCGATGATATCGGCATACTGGCCGCCGTACAGCACGAACATGCCGCCGATGAACACGGATTCGGCAACGCCCGTGTCGTTGTTCTCCACGGTCTGGAAGCTTTCGCCCGGGGTATCGGAGAAGCAGTTGAGGTTCAGGCAGTCGTTCCAGTCGGCGCGGCCGATCAGCGGAATGCCGTGCGGTCCCTTGTGGTTGATGGTGAAGTTCACGGAACGACGCAGATGCTCGAGCAGCGGCTCTTCGGAGCCTTCAACGTTGTTGAACGGCACCGGTTCGGTCAGGATCGACGTATCTCCGGTCTCGGCCAAATAGGCGTTCACACCAGCCACGAGCCACAGCGGATCATCGTTGAAGCCGCCACCAATGTCGGCGTTGCCCTTCTTGGTGAGCGGCTGGTACTGGTGCCACGCGGAACCGTCTTCGAGCTGCGTGGATGCGATGTCGATGATGCGCTGGCGTGCGCGGTCCGGAACCAGGTGCACGAATCCCAGCAGGTCCTGATTGGAATCGCGGAAGCCCATACCGCGGCCCATGCCGGACTCGTAGTAGGAGGCGGAACGGGACATGTTGAAGGTGACCATGCACTGGTACTGGTGCCAGATGTTCACCATGCGATCGAGCTTTTCGTCGCCGGAGCGCACGCTGTAGGTGGTCAGCAGGTCGGTCCAGTAATTGTTGAGTTCGGCCAGCGCCGCTTCGACCTGCTCGACCGTTGCGAAGTTGCGGAACAGTTCATGCGCGGGCTTCTTGTTGATGATGCCCACCTTGGTCGGATCGTTCGGATCCTCCCACTTGTTGTCTTTGCTGACTTCGATGTAGCCCAGCATGAATACGAGCGACTTGGTTTCGCCCGGTTCAAGCTCCACGCGCACGCGGTCGGCGGCGATCGGGAACCAGCCGTGGGCCACGGAATCGTGGGACTGGCCTTCGGCGATCACCTGCGGGGTGTCCCAGCCGTTGAACTTGCCGAGGAATTCGTCGCGGCTTGTATCGAAGCCCACGACGGGGGAGTTGACGGCGAAGAACGCATAATGGTTGCGGCGTTCCTTGAACTCGGTCTTGTGGTAGATCAGGGTGGCGTCGTCCTGCTTTTCGACTTCGACTTCACCGGTGGAGAGGTTGCGCTGGAAGTTGGAGGAATCGTCCACGGCGTTCCACAGGCACCATTCCACGGATGCGGTCACGTCGACGACCGCCGGCTTGTCGGTGGTGTTGGTCAAGTCGAGACGGTTGATTTCGGCGTTGGTCTTGAGCGGAACGAATGCGGTCAGTTTCGATTCGATGCCGTTGCGTGACGCTTCGAACACGGTGTAGCCGATGCCCTGGCGGCACTTGTAGGAGTCGAGGGGCGTCTTGCACGGCAGGAAGGTGGGCGACCAGGTGTCGACCGGCTTGGCGTCGGTCGCGTTGGAGTCCATCAGGCTCAGATAGTAGTTGCGTGCGCCGTTGTCTCCTGGAACGTTGTTGTAACGGTAGCGGGTGATGCGGCGCAGTTTGGCGTCCTTGTAGAAGGAGTATCCGCCGCCGGTGTTGGAGATCAGGGAGAAGAAGTCCTCGTTGCCGAGATAGTTGATCCACGGCAGCGGTGTCGCAGGGGTTTCGATTACGTATTCGCGGGCGGCGTCATCGAAATGGCCGTACTTCATTCGGGTTCCTTTCAACTGCTTCGTTGAGGCTTCTGGCCGCGGTGTGGCGTACGTGTGGCATCGTCGCTCGGCTGTGGCCAGTTTTGTTGGTTGTTACGTTCTCCATAAGGATACCACTTTATTTATAACTTTATAAATAAGCGATTTGGCCGTGTTGCGTATGTGCGTATGGCTATTTCGTGCTCAGCCCAACGGCCGTAGTCCAATTCGATAATTGCGTCACACTCGAGTCCGGAATCGTCGTGATAGTACCGTAACGGTTCCATACCAATGCCAGGCAGCGCGCGGGTGTAGACCAGCAGATCGCGCATGCATGGATTCTCGAACGTTACGGATTGACTGGCGTTGCGAGCTAGCGAATTGAGCACCCGTCTGGCTTGGTTTTTCCTTGTGTCATTTCAGCCTCGCTTCATAACGCTTCAAGAAAATCCGAATTTTATGGAAAGGATAATCCGAATTGTACGCAAGGGAAAATCCGAATTATATACAAAGGAAAATCCGAATCCACGGAGATGGAAAATCCGAATCGTCGATGCCGACGAAAGATGCGATGAAGGCATGCATGACGAAAACAGATGTGGTGAAAATCAGTCGTCAAAAAGCCGCAGGTAGAGTGAACGGTGAGAGTTACAACGCTACGAAAGGAATCGATATGCCAGAGGAGACGGCCATAATGAAAGCGAAACCGGTGGATGGCAATCTCAACACTAAAACGTGTGCATTGTTCAACGCATTGCATCGTGTGACGGGCGAATTCGCCATGTTCGGCCATCAAAACGAAACAAGCAATGTGATCGGCAAGAACACCGATTCCGACGTGCATGCCGTGACCGGCAGCTATCCCGCCGTGTGGGGTAACGATTTGGGTGGTGTCGAACTGGATTCGCCCAACAATATCGACGGTTTCGGCGCCGAACAGGTACGCCGCGAGATGCTCAACACTTTTCGTATGGGCGCCATCAACACGCTGAGCTGGCATTCCGCCAATCCACTCACCCTTGGAGGCTACGGACACAATATGGCATCCGGCACCGTGCGTGCGGTGCTGCCGGGAGGAGAAGCGCATGGTACGTTCCTCGGCTGGCTCGACCGCGTGGCCGCGGCGCTCACCGCAATTCGCGACGATGCCGGAGAGCCGATCCCCATCATCTTCCGTCCGTTCCACGAACATACGGGAGACTGGTTCTGGTGGTGCACCGGCTCACCTGCGCAGCCTACGGAAACCACGCCCGAGCAGTTCGTGAAACTATGGCGCATGACCGTCGAATACCTGCGTGACGGCAAGGGCGTGCACAACGTGCTTTACGCCTACTCGCCCGACCGCAGCCGCATCGATATGAGCACGCCGGAATCCACGGAAGCCGGTTATCTGTACGCCTATCCGGGCGACGACTACGTTGACGTGCTCGGTTTCGACGATTACTGGGATATCGCTCCCGCCGAGAAAAGCGCGGAGGATCCACAGGCCCGCCATGCCGATCTGATCGCGATACTCGCGTTGGTCGGCAGACTTGGTGAGGAGCGCGGCAAACTGGCTGCGGCCACGGAAGTCGGTTCCCCGGGAACGTTCGCCGATTCGTACGTGTCCGAAAGCGAATCAACACCGTCGGACGCTGCACTGCCGGATTCACCGTGGACAAAGTATCTGCTGACCGCCGCGCTCGCCAACGAGCATACCCGTCGTGCGTTGTGGTACCTTCCGTGGCGCAATGATCCGGATGCGGCCGGAACCGGTGCGTACGGCACGCCTGTTGAAGGCTCCCGATACGCCGAAGACTTCCGTAGATTCGTCCGTCATGATTTCATGCGTCTCGCCGACACTCTGCCGTCTCTGTATGAGTGAGCCCATATAAAAGTGACCCGCTGATTCTCCTGCCGTGTGGCATGATTGACACACAGCAGGAGAATTCTCATAAGACACGGCCTGGAGATACTGGGGGCACAAAAAGCATGAACGCGCAATCAACACAGGAAACCGCCGAATTCACGGATGAGACGATCAACGCCGAACAAAACGCTTCCGCGGGGGCGCTCGATACGCTGGTGGACGGCGTTGACATTCCACGAGGTACGGTGATTCTCGCGGCGACGCCGATTGGCAACACCGCCGACTCATCCGCCCGTCTGATCGCGCTTATGGAACGCGCCGACATCGTCGCAGCCGAAGATACCCGGCGTCTGTATGCGCTCGCCAACCGTCTCGGAGTGCATGTGAATGGCCATGTGGTGGCCTACCACGACCACAACGAACGAGACAAATCCGACGGTCTGCTTGATCAGGTCGAGACGGGCTCCACCGTACTTGTGGTTTCCGATGCGGGCATGCCGACCATCAACGATCCGGGATTGGCGATTGTACGTCAGGCCATCGAACGCGGCCTGCCGGTCACCTGCGCGCCCGGTCCTTCGGCCGTTTTGGATGCGCTCGCACTGTCAGGTCTGCCGACCGACCGTTTCTGCTACGAGGGATTCCTGCCGCGTAAGCATTCCGAACGTGTGCAGCACTTACGTGCGCTGCAGTCGGAACGCCGCACGATTGTGTTCTACGAGACCCTGCATCGCATCGACGATTCCATGGCCGACTTGCTGGAGGTGCTCGGTCCGAACCGTCGCATGGCGCTGTGCCGCGAGCTGACCAAGGATTACGAGCAGATTCGTCGTGGAACCATCGCGCAGATCCGTCAGAGCGTCTCCGACGATCCGCCGCGCGGCGAAATGGTGCTGGTCATCGCCGGCGCCTCCGAGGAGGAGGCCGACGCAGCCGCTCCCGCAACATTGTCCATCGAGGATTTGGCGGTATTGTCGATCGACCGCGCGAAGGAAGACAATCTGCGTATCAAGGACGCCATCTCGCAGGTTGTGGCGGAGCATCCGCTTGCCGACGGTTCACTTGCCAATCGCAAGCAGGTATACAACGCCGTACTTGCCATGAAGGATTGACGGATGCTGGTGGGCATGGGAGACTACATCGTTTTCCACGTTCCCACGCCCCTACGTTTTCCGCACTACCGCACTACCGCACTACCGTGTTCCCGCGCGTCCTAAGGTTCCTTTGGTTACTAAGATTCCTGCGCTTCCAACGATTCCAGCAGAATCTGCAATGCCTCGCCGACTCCGGGACCGCCCGTCTGCGCGAGATATTCCAGCATCGCCGGGCTTGCCGAAGGATTGGCTACCAGCCATCGCCGTAGTTGAGGGGCATGTTTCGCTATGTGCCACAACACTTCCTGCGGTGTTTGCGGATCGCATGCCAGCAGAGGCGTCAATTCGATTGGCGGAGGCGGTGGTTCCATCAAAGCGCGTGGGCGTGGGACCGGGGCGTACCTTGGGGGAGTGCGCCGTCTTCTCCGTGATTTCAAAGGTCTCATGATTCCGCCGAGCGTCGTTGCTTAGGATTTTCCGTCGAGTGCGAGGAACAGCCTGCGGGCGGAAGGCGCGTTGCGGATATGCCGTATCTCCTGCAGGACCAGCTGGCAGTCGCTGGGGCGGAAGTGGTATTCCTGCATCAGTATGCCGATTACTTCCTGTGCCAGTCTTTCGCCTTCGTTGCTGCCGCTGTGGATTGTGGCAAGATCACAGGCGGTGCGTACCGGCGTGGTCAGTTGTATGGGGCCTACTCGTATTACGTGGTTGCCGAGGAGTCTGCGATTGTAGACACGTATTTTCCGCCCGTGCCGTGGCGCTCTAAAGTGGGCGTTGGCGATGATGTCGATCGTTTCGGGAAACGTTCCTCCGAGCCAGACCCAGGCCGCGGTGCCTGCGCAGGCTACCGTATGGTACGGAAGCACGCTTGCGATGATGGTGGCCCGTCCGAACAGGGTGTGGGAATCCTGCTGCGAGTAGGCATTCACATTGTCGAGTTTGCATAGTGTTCCGAACTCCGACAGCATGTTCACACAGAGTGGTCCGGGCAAATCGCCGTTGCCGAAAAGTGGTGGTGAGTTGCTCATGACGGTACGGTATCCGAATAAGGGTGGGTCATGCCACCTACCTTGGAAAATCTGTGGATATGTGGACGTCGATTGTTTTGGCATGCAACAATGTGGATAACTGTGGGGATTCCATTCGATTCCACCTGTGATTTTGATGGCCGGCCCTCGTGAATACGCGGGATACGCCGCTTTGTATAATCGGGCAACATGAGTCATATTTTGGTGAATGTTGCTTGGCCGTATGCTAACGGCCCCCGTCATATCGGCCATGTCGCCGGCTTCGGTGTGCCGTCCGACGTGTATGCGCGGTACGAGCGTATGAAGGGCAATGACGTGCTCATGGTGTCCGGCACCGACGAACACGGTACCCCGATCCTGGTCGAAGCCGACAAGGAAGGCGTGAGCGCGCAGGAGCTGGCGAACCGCTACAACCGCGTGATCGCCAAGGATCTGTGCGATCTCGGCCTGAGCTACGACCTGTTCACCCGTACCACTACGGGCAATCATGAGCAGGTGGTGCAGGAACTGTTCAAGCAGTGCCTTGATAACGGCTACATCTACAAAGGCACCCAGAAGGTCGCGATATCCCCTTCCACCGGACGTACCCTACCGGACCGCTACATCGAAGGCACCTGCCCGATCTGTGGCGAGGACGGCGCCCGCGGTGACCAGTGCGACGCCTGCGGCAACGAACTTGACCCGGACGAGCTGATCAATCCGGTTTCCAAAATCAACGGCGAAACCCCGCGTTTCGAGGAGACCGAACACTACTTCCTCGACCTGCCGGGCGTGGCCGAAGCCAATCTTGCATGGCTGAAGACCCGTGAAGGCTGGCGTACCAACGTCATCAACTTCTCCCTTGGCCTGTTCAAGGAAGTCAAGCCGCGTGCCATCACCCGCGATATCGACTGGGGTATTCCGGTACCGGTCGCCGGCTGGATCGACAACCCCAACAAGAAGCTGTATGTGTGGTTCGACGCCGTGATCGGTTATCTGTCCGCATCCATCGAGTGGGCTCGCCGCAAGGGTGACCCGGAAGCGTGGCGCGCATGGTGGAACGATCCGCAGACCCCGGGCTACTACTTCATGGGCAAAGACAACATCACGTTCCACTCCCAGATCTGGCCGTCCGAGATGCTCGCCTACAACGGCCAGGGCTCCAAGGGTGGCGAGACCGGCAAGCTCGGTCCGCTGAACATGCCCGAGCAGGTGGTGTCTTCCGAATTCATGACCATGGAAGGCAAGAAGTTCTCGTCCTCCCGCGGCATCGTCATCTACGTGAAGGACATTCTGTCCCGTTACCCGGTTGACGCGGTGCGCTACTACATTTCCGTGGCCGGTCCGGAGAATTCCGATTCCGACTTCACCTGGGCCGAATTCGTGCGTCACAACAATGAGGAGCTTGCCGCTTCCTGGGGCAATCTGGTGAACCGCGTGGCCAACCTCATCAACAAGAACTTCGGTGAGATTCCGGCCCTCGACGAGGAATCCATGACCGATGAGGATCGCGCACTGCTGGCTGAAAGCGCCGGAGCGTTCGAAACCGTCGGATCGCTGATCGAGAACCATCGTCAGAAGAACGCGCTTTCCGAAGCCATGCGCGTGGTCGGAGATATCAACAAGTACATCTCCGCCACCGAACCGTGGAAGATCAAGGACAATCCGGCCCGTCTCGGAACCGTGCTGCATGTTGCGGCCCAGGCCGTGGCCGATGCCAACCACCTGTTGGCTCCGTTCCTGCCTCACTCCGCGCAGAAGGTGTGGGAGGCTCTGGGTGGAACCGGCACGTTCTCGCCGCTGCCGCACCTCGAAGAGGTGGAGGATCTCGACAAGCCGGGCTTCACGTATCCGATCATCACCGGCGACTACAAGCTGGGCGAGACCGTGCATCCGTGGGCTTCCGAACCGATTGTGGCCGGAACCCCGGTGCCGAAGCCGCACCCGATTTTCGCGAAGATTCCGCAGGAGGCCGTCGAAGAGGAGCTTGCCCGCTTCGATGCCGAGCTGAAGGCCCGCAAGGATGCCGAAGCCGCCCGCCTCGCCGCTGAGAAGGCGAAGCTCGAAGGCTGAGCTTCCATGCGTTGCGCGATGAAAACATAATTTCGTCGCACAGCCTATCCGCAAATACCTCCGACTGTTGATTTCCGGCTGAACAGCATGGAAATCAACAGTCGGAGGTTTTTGCATAGATACGGCCATGTCGCGTGCGGTTTCCTATTACCAGAACAAGGAGGAATCTGATGATCGCATATAAGGGAGATATCGTATTCGCGCCGACGCCGGACCGTTTCGAAGTGGTCGAAGACGGGTATGTGATTGTAGACGGCGGAACCGTTCAGCAGGTATGCGGAAGCCTGCCGGCCGGTATGGACGACATGACCGTCGTAGACCGTTCCGGGCATCTGATCATTCCCGCATTCAACGACCTGCATGTGCATGCGCCGCAGTATCCGTTCGCCGGGCTTGGCTTCGACCATGAGCTGTTGCCGTGGCTGGAGCGTTACACGTTCAAAGCGGAATCCGCATATGCCGATATCGATGTGGCCGACCGCTGGTACCGACGATTCCTTACCCGATTGTGGAACAACGGCACGCTGCGTTTCAGCGCGTTCGCAACGCTGCATAACGAGTCGACGCTCCATTTGATGGAACTATGCCAGGAATCGGGATTGCGTCCGGTCGTCGGCAAGGTGAATATGGACCGCAATTCTCCGGAATATCTGGTGGAAGACACGGATGCGAGCCTGTCCGGTACCGAAGAGCTGATTGAACAGGCGAAACGGCGCGCGCCCGATATCGGATTCATCGTCACGCCCCGATTCGTACCATCCACTACGCCGGAACTCATGGCGGGTTTGGGTCAGATTGTCGAACGTCATCATCTTCCGGTCCAATCCCATCTTGATGAGAACCGTGGTGAGATTCAATGGGTTCACGAGCTACATCCTGACATTCCGACCTATGCCGAAGTCTACGAGCATTACGGTCTTATGCCGGATGGCCGTACCATCATGGCCCACTGCGTGTGGCTGACCGATCGGGAACGCGAAATGCTCAAGAAGCATGATGTGTGGCTTGCGCACTGCCCGCAGTCCAATCTCAATCTGACCAGCGGCATCATGCCGGTGCGCCGCAATCTCGATTACGGATTGAAGATCGCGATCGCCAGCGATGTGGCGGCCGGCAACGATTCGGCCATGAACCGACAGATCGTCATGGCGATCGAAGCGTCGAAGGCCAAGACGTTCGAATCGGGCCATGCCGATGACCGGCCGCTGCGATTGCCCGAGGCATTCCATATGGCCACCAAGGTGGGAGGCGCGTTGTTCGGCAAAGTCGGCTCGTTCGAAACCGGTTACGCATTCGATGCACTCGTGATTCGTGAGGGTGAAAGTCTGCTTAGCCTGTCTGTGGAGGAACGGCTCGAACGGTTCATCTACACGGGCGACGACCGTGACATCGAAGAGCGATATGTCGAGGGGAGACTCGTGCCGCAACCATTCGCATAATCGTTCACGGCGTGCATGTGAGGTCTTTCCGCGTGTAGTCGGTTTGGTCGTGGCCATTTTCACTACAATAAGAGCAAAGAGACATGCAAGGCTGCAGAAAAGGGGAGCTCCATGCTGGATATCAAGCGAGTTTTGAAAGCCGCTCCGACGAAAAGGCGCTCCCAAGAGCCCATGAAACAGTTGTGGACCGCATGGGGTGAGCGTATCGCAGGCGAGTGGCTGTCCGACAATGCCGGAAACAAGGCGTTCAATCCCGCCGAAGTCGGTGAACGTGAGCTGCACAAGGATCGCGTTCCGATTTTTGACGAGCACCCGCGTCCCACCATGGTGCGCGGCAACCACACCATGCTCAACGGATTGTGGGACTATGCCATTGTGTCGGTTCCGGAAAGCGAGAACACTTCGAAATGGCGTAAATCCGCCACCGTGCTCACTCGTGACGAAGCCGTGCAGGCAGTGAAGGAAGCCGCCATCCCGCAGACGTTCGATGGCAAGATCCTCGTGCCGTTCTCGCCTGAATCCGCGCTTTCCGGCGTACATCAAACCATCTATCCGGATAACTTCATCTGGTATCGGACCGTGGTGCATCCCGTCATACTTGCCGATGAGGAAAACGTGCGGCAGATCGGCGACGCGAATCGACTGATCCTGCACTTCGAAGCCGTCGACTACATATGCGCATGCTTCATCAACGGCCAGCTTGCCGGTACGCACGTCGGTGGCTACCTGCCGTTCGACGTGGATATTTCGGCGTTCGTCGATCCGGATGATGCTTTCGAAATCGCTTTGTGCGTATACGATCCGAACGATTCCGGCACGCAGTTGCGCGGCAAGCAGCGCATTGAGCGCGAAGGAATCTGGTACACCGCGCAAAGCGGAATCTGGCAGAGTGTCTGGCTGGAAATCGTGCCGGAGGCGTACCTGCGTACGCTGACGTTGAAGGGCGCGGCCGACGGCAAGCTGTTTATCCGCGCGGAAATCGGTGGCGACAAGCCGAATGCGAAACTGCATATCGTCGTGACCGATCCCGAAGACGGTTCAGTGGTCGCGGATGAGACGCTGCCTGCGGGCGTGCGCAAGATTCGTACGGAAATCGCAACAAGGGCCGAACATCTGTGGTCGCCGGACGATCCGTATCTGTACAACGTGGAGGCCACGTTGCTGGCGGGCGTCGTTTCGCAGTCGTTGGACGTCGTGAAATCGTATTGCGCGTTCCGTACCGTGGAAGTCAAGCCCGACTTGAAAGGCGTGGCGCGATTCCATCTCAACGGGCGGCCGATTTTCATCAAAGGTGTGCTCGACCAAGGGTATTGGCCGGACGGCCTGATGACCGCCCCTTGCGACGACGCGCTCATATACGACATCAAAACTATGAAATCGGCCGGTTTCAACATGCTGCGCAAGCATATCAAAATCGAATCGGCCCGCTGGTACTATCATTGCGACCGGCTCGGCATGCTGGTGTGGCAGGATGCGGTGTCCGGCGGTGGTTCCAATGGCGAATACAATGCGTGGATCACCAACCGCAAGCCGACTCTGCTACGTGCCTCGTGGAACAAGTTCCGTGACGACACGGCCCAGCATTTCACCCAACTCGGCGCCGACGATTCCGATTACCGCCGTGATTGGACACGTACGTGCGACGACATGGTGCACACGCTTGCCGGACATCCTTCGATTGTGACCTGGACCTTGTTCAACGAAGGTTGGGGCCAGTTCAACGCGTGCGATGCGGCGGAGCGCATCCATGCGCTCGATCCGACCCGTCCGATAGATGCGACGAGCGGCTGGTACGACCAGCATTGCGGCGATTTCCATAGCGTGCACAACTATTTCCGCCCGTTGGAGGTCTACCTGGACAAGGGCCCGTTGCGTGGATACGTGGCTGAATTCGAGAAGCGTCACAGAAGGTGTCGCAGGGCCGCGCATTATGCGGTGCTGCCGGTCGCGCAACATGGCGTTCGTGCGTTCGTGCTCTCGGAATTCGGTGGATTGGCGCAGCTTGTTCCCGACCATTCCTCATTCAGCAAGGCGTATGGATACGGCGAATACGATTCGATTGACGATTGGCGAGCCGCGGTACGTTCCGTTTTGGCCGCGGCTGCCGCGTTGGAGTCGCGCGGGCTTGTCGGATACGTATACACGCAGGTTTCCGACGTCGAGGAGGAGGCCAACGGTCTGCTGACCTACGATCGCCGCGTCAACAAATTCGCGTGACGGCTTATGTGACGGCTGGCAACGGCGGATGCGCCTACTCGGATAATGGAAAAGAAAACCCTCGTACGCAACGTGATCGCGTTATGTACGAGGGTTGATGCGGTCTACTCTGCAGCGCCGCAAGAGCGGTCAGATCAGGCCAGCTTCAGCTTCAGCGTGCTCACGGAAGCCGCCGGAAGCGTCACCGTAAACGTATTTCCGGAAACCTTCACGGCATCGTCCACGTCGACTTCCTGGGTGCGGATCAGCTCGGGATCTTCGACGGTGTTGCAGTCGTGCGGGTCCTGCGCATGCAGGGTCTGCATCGATTCGACTTGTGCCCCGCAGGGAAGCTGCACGAGCGTCTCCACGGAGTCATGCATATGAGCGTTCGTCAGATTGACCAGCAGTTCCTTGCCGTCCTCGCTGAGCGATGCGAACGTGTAAACGGAATCGTCGGCCGGGTCGCAGCGCGGCACGTCAAGCGCGGTTGCGTTGCGATGCGCCTTGTACATCATGAACACGTCGTAGTTCGGCGTCAGGATGGTCATCTCACCTTCGGTGAGCACCAGCGAATTGAGCACGTTGATGGTTTGCGCGTTGCATGCCATGGTCACCTTGTCGCAGTTGCGCTGCAGGAGATCCAGGGTCAGAGCCGTGGTGATGGCGTCTCGCATGGTCACCTGCTGCTTGAGCGCAGGACGTGCGAAGAACGCGGTCTTGTGCCAATTGCCCCATTCGCCGATGATGAGGTCGACGTGGTCGAGCTTGGAATCCATCGCGACTTCCGGCTCCTGGATGAGGGCGAGGCCGTCGTTGATCAGCTGCCATTGATCGCGGAGGATGTCTTCCAGCTCCAGGCATCCGTTGATGACCGTGTTCCAGCCGTCCTCGTCGAACTGCGTCGGGGTGTCGGCATCGTTGTCAACATTCCAATTGTAGAAATGCAGGTCGTATCCGTTGATGCGCGGCTGACGGTATTCCGCCAAGGTGCGGAAGAAGTCCTGCGTCCACTTCACGCGCTCGCGGGGCTTGTTGCCATCCGGTCCACAGGCGATGGCGTACATCGGGGAAGGGGAGAAGATATCGGTGGTGAAGGACGGCATGGCCGATGCGAAACGGCGGTACTCATCCAGATAGGTTTTCGGGGTCATGGTACCGCCGCCGGCCCACACCTCGTTGCCGATGCCCCAGTACTTCACGTTGTATGGCTTCGGATGGCCGTTCGCGGCGCGTTCCTTGGCAAGATCGGTGGACTGCTCGCGATTGCAGTACTCCATCCAATCCTTCATTTCGGCCACGGTGCCGGACAGCATGTTGATGTTGATCCAGGGTTCGGCTCCGAGCGTTTCGCACAGGCGAAGGAATTCGTCGGTGCCGAAATGATGGTCGTCCAGCTCGTAGGTGGCGAAATTCTCGTTGAACGTGGTCGCGCGCTGCTCCTGCGGACCGATGCCGTCGCGCCAATGATAGGTGTCGGCGTAGCATCCACCCGGCCAGCGCAGAACTGGAGGCTCGAGTGCGCGTAGCGCGTCCATTGTGCCCTTGCGATAGCCGTTTTCGTTTTCGATAGGTGAATCTTCTCCCACCCAAAGGCCCTCATCGATGCATTCTCCAAGGAATTCGATGAATTGTCCGTGCAGTTTCGGGTCGATTCGGCCTATTGTCTTGTTCGGATCGATGTATACGGCCACTGTGCTTCCTTTCGCCTATGAAACGTGAGGGCGTTTCTTCGTGTGAAATATTGTTTCACGTGAAATACTGCTTTCGCCTGTGAAACGCGAGAGTGTTCTTTACTAGTAAGCGTAAGGGCTGGGAAGCCATACGAAGGAGAGATTTAGACTTCCCAGCCTGGTCTGGTGATGCGTCCGGTGGCGTTCGGTGTGAACGCCACCAATGGGAGCGCCGATGTGATTGATGTGGTTACTTCACGTTCTTGATCATCAGGATGAACACGCACGCCAGAAGGACCATGACGATGGCGGTCGGGAACACCATGGCATAGGAGCCCGTGGCAACCACGATGGCGGAGGTGACAATCGGGCCGACCATCTGGCCAAGGGTCGTTGCGATGTTCAGGATACCCAGATCCTTGCCCGCTTCTTCCTCGTTGGGGAGCACGTCCACGTTCAGCGCCTGATCGACGGAGCCGTACATGCCGTAGCCGAAGCCGCCGACGGCGGAGAACAGAATCATGCCGAGAGGATTGTGCATCAGCCAGGGGAGGGCGTAGCCGACAGCCAGCAGCAGGCTTGCCACCACGACGGGGACCTTGCGGCGGCCGATCTTGTCGGAGATCGGCCCGGCAGACAGTGCCGAGATCAGCGAGACGACCATCAGGACCAGGCTCATGGTGGAGATGGTCGCTGCGGATTCCTCAACCGATTCGCCGATGTAATCCTGCAGGATGTACAGCTGGTAGTTGAGGATCATGTAGTAGCTGAACAGCAGCAGGGAGCGTCCGGCGAAGGCCAGCCAGAAGTCGCGTGCGCCCTTGGTTGGCGGGCGGAAGCTCATGATGATGCCCTTGAAATCAGCCTTCTGCTTGGGCAGGTCCTTGCTGGAGCGCTCCTTCGGCCAGAAGATGACCGTAAGAACGCCGGAGAGCGCCATGGCGATGCCGGACACGACGAAGCCCGGGAACTGCATGGTGATGAACTGCGCGCCGACGATCTGACCAAGTGCCGAACCGAACAGCGTACCTGCGGAGATGAAGGCGGACATGGTACCGCGCATATCTTCCGAAACGCGATCGGAAAGGGATGCCACGACCGGTGCGATCATCATGTTCAGGCCGACCATGGATACGCAGTAGCTGACGCCGATGCTGACGCCATCGGGGAGGATGCCGATCAGGAACAGCGAGATGCCCGCGATGATACCGCCGCTGAAGATCCACGGCGTGCGTCGGCCGAAGATGGAACGCGTGCGATCGGACAGATTGCCGACGACCAGATTGGAGATGAGCGACGCGAGGGCCGTTGCGGAATTCAGCACGCCGAAGATGGCGTCCTTGCTGTCGGGTGCGATGTCGGCCAGACGCTGTGGCAGCAATACTGCGGCAATGATCTGCAGTGACAGCATCCAGGCGAACGAGAAGATGAAGAACGCGATGCAGAACCGTGTTTTATCGATTTTGGAAAGCACGTTGCTGTTTTCCGTCGATTGTGGGTTGCTCATATTCAGCTCCCTGTCTCTTTCTTATGCCAATGGAGGTTCTCTTTGTATCGTCGCCGGCGACGTTGCGGGGAGAACCATGGGGTGCAATCCTGAACCCTGACCGTTATCTTATATCTTAGAAATATAAGATAACAAATCCGGCGTGTCTATGCCGACTCGACGAACAAGTCCGGCTACACCTCGGTGGTGTTGGCCGGTGCTAGTCTTCCTAACGAAACGCGTTCAGGAGGGGAAGTGCAGGAAAGCGAACATTTCAGGCCGATCAATCGTCGTAAGCGTCTTTCTCCGGAGGAGAGGCGTGCCCAGATAGCGCAGGAGGGCGCTAGTCTCATCACCCGTTACGGTTCATACGGGTTTCCGATGCAGGCGCTTGCCGATGCCGTCGGTCTGACGCTCCCGGGGCTGAACCATTATGTGAAAAGCCGTGAGGACCTGCTTTCGCTGGTCATCGAATCCTTCTACGATTCCTCGGAAAACTCCATAGCGGCCGATGTTCTGGCTGTTGGCGAGGAACATGATGCGCAGCAAGGCAAAAGTCTGCCGCAGGCCATGCGCGATGCGGTGAACCGCAATGAGAAGCGTTCGAACATGGTGTCGTTGTTCATGCGCCTTGCCATTGAGGCTGAAGACCCGAATCATCCGGCGCACGAATTCTATAGGGACCGACATCGGAGCATCCTTGAAGACATGATGAGCGTCAAATGGCGCCTGCCTGAGGAATACCGCGATCCCGAACGGCTGCATGATCTTATAGTTACCGCTTTTTTCGCGATGGATGGCGTTCAGATCCAATCGTTGACCAATCCGAACGAGGGTATGGCGCAACTTTGGGATCGTGCCGAGCGGGTTATCTTTCCGTCGCCCATGTGGGACGACTACCGTTAATTGAGACGATTGCCATTGGTCGATATAGCCGGAAGCGTCGTATGATTGCCGCATGTTCACTTCCGCAGCATCGTCGCGCATGTTCCATATCGACAGGGAGCTTGATTACAGCGCGGTAATCAACTCCGACCATCGCGAATCATGGGGCAGCAGCCAGTTGTATCCGGCGATTGTGCGCGTGCATACGGAGATGCCTCCGCAGGATGTGCCGCTTCACTGGCATTTGGGCATGGAGCTGGTCTACGTTCGCAGCGGCGGTGTGATGATGTTCATCGATGGAAACGAGATAACGATTCATGAAGGGCAGCTGTGCCTGGTCGGTCCGAAATCGTTGCATTCGATTCATCCGCAGCCTCACGGTAACGAGCAGAATGTGCTGTCGATTTCCTTCGATGGCGAATATTTGTCCCGTATGTGTCCCGACCTGGCCGGATGGCGAATCAATCAGGGGGTTGTCTACGGTTTCGGCGGCATTGCCGATGGGGAACTGTTGGGATTATGCGAGCGAATCACGTTGTGTGTGGACGGTGAGGAATCGCCGCTGCGTATGGTCGAACTCAACGCCCTCCTGTACCAGCTGTTGCTGCATATCTGCACGCGTTGCGCGGCGGATGCGTGCCCTACGCAGGCTACGGCATCTTCAACGTCGCAGAAAACAGGCGAATTGCAGGAATTCACCGAATATATGGAACGTCGCTACGCGCAGAGAACCACGATTGGCCAGATCGCCGAACATTTCGGATACTCACGCGAATATTTCTCGCGGCTGTTCAAACGCGGTACCGGAGTTACTCCCGACCAGTATCTTACGGAAATCCGATTGCAGTCGGCGCTCGACGATCTGCTGAACGGCGAGGATACCATCGCACAGGTGTCGGAACGTAACGGATTCTCGAACGTGAAGTCCTTCTCCAAAGCGTTCAGGGAGCGTTTCTCCACAACTCCCGCCGCCTTCCGACGTGAAACGTGTCACAAAACGACGCTACAGCGTCAAAAAATGACGTAATAGGTCATTCTGTGCATCCATATGCTTGAACCACTTCCGTCAAGTTGCCGTCAAAAGCGACGGCGATCGCAACAGTGCGATTGGCGGAGAGAATAGCGAAGGAGCAAGAAATGAGTGACGCAACCATTGCCGCAACACAAGTCGGCAAGCCTGATCCGTATGCGCAGCTGCCGCAATCCGGTCCGAAGAAAGTGATGTTGAAGGGAGCGATTCTTTCGCTGGCACTGCTGCTGCAGAGCATTTCCGTGACGGCTGCCGTGGTGTCGAGCCTGAAGCAGGACTTCCCGAACGCTTCCGCCATGGAGCTGCAGTGCTTTGTGACGGTTCCGGTTCTGGGCAATATCATCGCCACATTGATCGGTGGACGCTTCGCCACCAAGATCGGCAAGAAGAACCTGTGCGTCATCGGCACGTTGCTGTGCTTCGTCGGCGGTTTCTTCCCGATGTTCATTCCGGTTCTCGACGGCCAGACCGCGCTGCGCGTGCTCGCAGGCTTCGGTCTCGGCCTGATTCAGCCGCTGTCCGCATCGCTGATCGTCGACTGCTTCAAGGGCAAGGAAGCCGACACCCTCATGGGCTTCCAGTCCTCCGCCGTCGGTCTGGGTGCCACCATCATCTCCTCCACGATCGCCGGCATCATGTCGTTCGATTGGCACTACTTCTACTATGTGTATTTCTTCGCGCTGGCCGTTACCGTCATCGTGCTGCTGTTCATCCCGAACTCCGTGAACGAGCTTGGCCGCGAGACCGACTCCGAGAATTCCGGAGATAAGCCGAAGCGCAAGAAGATGCCGCTGTCCGCCTATTTCGGCATGCTGCTGCAGATCATCTTCGCCACTGGCTACGGCTTCTACACCATCAACCTGTCCCTTGCAGCCGAAGAAACCGGCACCATCACTGCCGTGCAGGCTGCGACCGTCATTACCATCATCTCCGTTTCCTCGCTGATCGGCGGTCTGTTCTTCGGCCTGGTCAAGAGCTTTGTGGGTATGTGGATCGGCGTGGTCGCCATCGCCATGCAGGGTGCCGCACTGCTGATCTGGGGCAACACCACTTCGCTGGGCGCATGGTACGCGGCCGGTGTGCTGCTCGGCGTCGGCTTCTGCTGGTTCATGCCGTACATCAACATTCTCGTCAATGAGCAGACCGATCCGTCGATTTCCGCACAGGCCACCTCGTACGCCTTCTTCGGCAACTCCATCGGTTCGTTCATTCCGCCGTACGCCTTCGCCCTGTTGGGTGCGGTGACCGGCGTCACCAGCCCATGGAAGTCGTTGAACATGGGCGCATGCTTCATGGGTGTGGTCATCGTGCTGATCGTTATTTTTATGCTCAACAA
The DNA here is from genome assembly GCA_963595445.1 of bacterium. Lineage (GTDB taxonomy): Bacteria > Actinomycetota > Actinomycetes > Actinomycetales > Bifidobacteriaceae > Bifidobacterium. Next base: position 36,958 of record CAVBHJ010000013.1, on the reverse strand, counting down.
CAAGAAGAAGTCCGCCAAGACGGTTGCGGCCTGATTCGTCGAGCCGTTTGCGAAAGGAAATCTCATGACGTACATCGATATCGAATCCATGGTCGCTCCGGCATCCGCGGAACCGCTCAAGCCGATTCCGACTCCGGTGGATCAGGTCGCCAATTTCCCGCACTCCGACGAGGTACCGGAAGGCTGTGTGGTCATCAAGGAGGACTTCGCCGACACGTTCTTCTTCTCGACCTACATCAGCGAGGAAACCTATGTGACGCGCGAAACCGAGGACGGCGATCTTGACCTGAAGATGACCATCTACACGCCGTTCCATGATGATGTGAACATGCCGGACGCCAACCACGAGAACGGATGGCCGGTGGTCGTGTTCATGCGCGGCGCGGCCTTCTTCAAGCCGAACCCGGCCAGTTTCAACAGCTTGTACACGCGATTGTCGGAAAAGGGCTATGCGGTGGTCGTGCCGGAATACAGGCCGAGCACGGTGGCGCCGTTCCCCGCGCAGATGCAGGATTGCAAGACCGCCGTCCGTTATGTGCGTCGCAACGCGGAACGTCTTGGTTTCGATCCCGACCGTATCGCCCTGTTCGGTGATTCCGCCGGCGGACACACGGTACTGATGGCTGGTTTCACAGGCAATACCGCGCCGGATACGCCGGAATTCGCCGACACCAGCGCCGAGGTTTCCTGCATCGTCGATTGGTACGGTCCGACCGACTTCGTGAAGATGAACTACTATCCGAGCTCGCAGGACCATAATCCCGCCGAATGCCCGGAAGGTATGGAAATTGGCGGTGTGAGCGTACTGGAGAATCCCGATAAGAGTCGCGAGGCCTCACCGATGACGTACCTTTCCGAAGATCGTCCGACCCCGCCGACGCTGATCATGCATGGCGGACGTGACCTGCTGGTGCCGTTCAATCAGAGCTGCCGCCTGTATGCCACCTTGCGGGCTCTTGGTAAGGACGTTACCTTCTACAAGCTTGACAATGCCAGCCATGCCGCTTACGGATTCCGCGGCGAGCAGGCCATCGGTCTGGTGATCGACTGGTTGAAGGAACGTCTGTAAACCGGTATGCGATCCTGAAATCATGAACGTCCGCTCCAACGGTTCCTTCGGCCGTTGGAGCGGACGCTTCGTTCGATCGCCTTTGACTATTTCGATCTTGACTATTTCGATCGGTTCCAACTGTTTTCGGTTGTTTTCAAGAAGGGGCGAACGCTGATGCGCGCATGGTTCAGCTCAGGGTGAAAATCGAAGGGAAGATGGCGTTTCTCTGACATTTTCGTTACGTGATTCTCAGGAAATTGGCAGGTGGAAACATCGTTCCTCCAAGACTCACGCGGTTATATAGAACATGTCAGCGGTTACGGCTGCTGGCGAGGTTCCATTAGCAGTGAACCCCATAACTGAACCCTTCTTCTCTCTTCTCTCTCAGCCGGCGGCCTTCTCTCCGCCGGCTTTCTTCTTTTTCGGGCGGGTGCAGATGCGGTTCGGATGGATTGCGCGGCTCGATTCGGACGTGCGTCACGACCCACGCAATCCAGATAGGAGCAATCCCGATGTGAGCCTTCTCAGCAGCGTTCGTAGGAGAAACGACGCAGACGGTTGAAGCACTCCACGCTCTCATCCAGCCACGGCATGCCGATCACAAACACATGTCCCAGAGTCTCATGACGGCGAGGCTTCGGATCATACAGCTCGAAATCGGCTCCCTTTCGGGCAAGGGCTGCGGCCATTGCCAGATTGTCGGCCTCCAGGAAGTCGTCTCCGCAGGTCACAATGAACAGCGGCGGCAGATCCACGTTGAACGCCAGTCCCTCCACGGTGAGGAACTTTGGATCGGCAGCCTCAAGTCCGTTGAAGAACTCAACTCCCAGCATTTTCTCCAAACCGATGCGACGATTGGGATCATAGCCCACTGTAAGTTCGGATCCCATCGTCTCAAGAGATGCGGAACTATAAGCGCCACACACCGGAGCCGCGCCCGCGAATCCGATTCCGGACGGCTCGTCGATGCCGAACGCGGCAGCGGCCTCGGCATTGTTCTCAATCGCCAGCGTAAGCAGGGTCAGTGCGCCACCGGCCGAATCTCCGGTCAGGAACACGCCATTCGGATTGACCGGATAATCGCCAAGATGCGCCTTGATCCAACGCAGGCCCGCTTCAATATCGGCCAGCTGCCCCTTCAAATCGGTCTGCGGCGCCGGACGGTAGTTCAGAGAGAACACGGCGAATCCGGTCTCGGCCAGATGCACGTTGAAATTGCGGTTCAGTTCCTTATATCCGTAAGTGAAGCCGCCGCCATGAATGTCGATGTACACGGGCAGGGTCTTGCCGCCGCGCACCACGGCTTCATGAGGCAGATACAGGTCAAGCAGATGACCGCGGCATTCGCCGTCATCCTTGTTGTATCCGCCGTCAGGCAGGTACGGAATATCGGCGATCACATCAATGCTTTCCGGCGTATGCCAGAATTCGGAACGCGGCGTATCCACGGCGATTGCGCTGAAACGCATATCCAGAATGCCTTGGATGCGTTCCTCGGAAAGTCCCTCGAGATCATCGACGGTCTCCGTCCAGGCCTGCGCATCGCGAATCATCTCTTCGGTCAGGCCATAAGGCTGCGCGTACTGCATGTAGGGTGTATAAGGGCTTGTCATCGCCGTTGTCCTTTCGTTGAAAACTGGTAGCGGGCATCGTCATTGATTCAGCCCGCGGTGTCGTACCGGTTCGACAACCATTATGGGCCGTGCTTAGGAAAAGAAAACACGGAAAACATGTCGGCGGGGAAACATGGATCGCGTTTTGCTGTGAATTGCATGAGTACAATCACGACATTAGGAAGCCTTGCAAGGCCATGTGCCTGCGCAAGGCCGACATTCAGTGCCAACAAGCGAATATCCAAATCTAAGGGAACGTTACATTATGTACGTCAATCCAAAACGTAATCGCAACGCGGGCAATCTCACATGGATCCTGCCATACTGCAAACCTGACCTATTGCGCGTCGTCGGCGCCGTGGTGATGTTCATCATAAGCAGCGCCATGGCGTTGATCATTCCGTTGCTGTCCGGACTCATCGTCGATCATGTAATCCTCCAAGGGCGAGCAAACGAGCTGGTGCGACTGTGTGTGATGATGGTGGTCTTCACCGTCGTGCGTATGGCCACATGCTACGGCTACCAGATGTGGATGGAACGTTTCGGGCAGAATACGGTATTCCGTCTGGTGAGCGACGAATACGAAAAACTGCACGATCTTGATTTCACCTACTTCAACCACACGCGTACCGGAGACATCATGAGTCGTCTGACCTCCGATACCGATGCCATCCGCCATGCATTGAGCTGGCTGAGCTATCAGGTACTCGGCGCCGTGGTCATGTTCGTCGGCGCGCTCGCCATGATGTTCACCATCGATTGGCGGTTGGCATTGGCCCTCGCCTGTGTCACGCCGTTCATCTTCATCCTCACGAACAAGCTGTCGAAACGTGCGCATCCGTTGTTCTTCGCCATCCGAAACTCTTTGGCGGGAATGAACTCGATGGTCGAAGAGAACATCGAAGGCAACCGCGTGGTCAAAGCGTTCGTGCGCGAACCGTTCGAAACCGAAAAATTCGACGAGCACAACGACGACTATATGCGACGCAACATGGCGCTCGCGTACAACAGCCGCAAGTACATGCCGTGGCTTGACGGACTCGGCTTCTCTCTGCAGCTCATCACGCTCGGACTGGGTGGCTTCCTGGTGATCAAAGGGTATATGACCCTCGGTAGCCTGGTGGCGTTCAATTCGTATCTGTGGATGGTCGACGGTCCGGTGCGCCAATCCGGTTGGCTGATCAACGATTGGCAGCGTTTCAACGCATCCTGCATCAAAATCCGCAAACTGCTCACCGAACAATCGCGTATTCAGGAAAAGCCGGATGCTCACGAGACCGTCAAACAGGCCGTCGCAATCACGACACAGGTCGCGCTGCAATCAACACGATTCGACGGAATAATTCCGAACGATCCAATCGACTGGCGAGATGCGGCCAAAGTGGATTCGACGAAAATCGCAGGCGACATTGACTTCCAGCATGTCAGTTTCGCTTTCCCGGAGGACCCGGCCACGCCAATCCTCAGAGACATCGACTTTCATCTTCCTGCCGGCGCGAAGCTCGGCATTCTCGGCGAGACCGGTTCCGGAAAATCCACGCTCGTCAGCCTCATATCGCGTTTCTATGATCCGACCGCGGGCCGTGTGCTCATCGACGGCATCGATGCGCGCGACTGGCCTCTCGCCACGCTGCGCTCGCAGGTGTGCATCGTTGCGCAGGATACGTTCCTGTTCTCCGACACCATCGGCAGCAACATCGGTTTCGGTGCGGGTAACCAAGACGAATACGACGAACGCTACATTCGTCAAATGGCCGAGATCGCAGGCGCCGACGATTTCATCCGCAGCATGCCGGAAGGTTACGACACCATTGTGGGTGAGCGTGGCGTTGGACTATCAGGTGGTCAGAAGCAACGTTTGAGTCTTGCCCGTGCGTTGGCCGATAATCCGTCGATCCTAATCATGGATGACACCACCAGCGCCGTCGATATGGAGACGGAAGCCGGTATCCAGCAGCGTTTGCGTGAGATGGATGAGCAGAAGACGATCGTCACCATCGCGCACCGCATCTCATCGGTCAAGGACTCGGATCTGATTCTGGTGCTTGAGCATGGCCGTGTTGTGGAACGTGGCACACATGACGAGTTGGTCGCCATGCATGGCCGCTATTGGAACATCTACCATAAGCAGCTTGGAGTGCAGGCTGGTCGTTCTCATGGTTTCGAAGAGTAAGGAGGAGGAATCATGGCTAAGCGTAATACGTTCCGCGAGGACGAAGAGCTGGAGGAGCAGGTCAATCTGCACGATATCCTCCGCATTGGCGTGTATCTGAAACCGTATGCGGGTCGCGTGTTCTGCATCCTTGCGGTGGTCGTGACGATGAGCTGCATCGCGGTGGTTGTGCCGTACTTGACGAAGATCATGATCGACGATGCGATTCCATCCAAGAATCTTGCGCTGCTCGGCGAGCTGACCGGCTTGCTGGCGGTACTAATCGTCGTGTATGAGTTGGGCCTGTACTACCGTACGGTGGAAATCACACGTGTCGGCCAGCTGGTGCTCAAGGATATGCGTCGTGATGTTTTCATGCATATCCAGACCCTGCCGTTCAGCTATTTTGATTCGCGTCCCCACGGCAAGATTCTGATTCGTGTGGTCAATTATGTGAACACGCTTTCGGATACGTTGAGTTCCGGGCTTATTACTGTGATCTCCGACGTATTCACGTTCCTGATTACTTTGGTGGTCATGTTCGTGGTCGATTGGCGGCTCGCGTTGTTCAGCCTCGTGCTGTTCCCGTTCCTGATTGCGTGGGTGCTGGGCTTGCACCACATTCAGCGTCAGGCCTATCAGGTGTTGTCGAACAAGCAGAGCAATCTGAACGCGTTCATTCATGAGTCGATTGCCGGCATAAAGACCACGCAGACGTTCGCGCAGGAGGATTCGCAGTTCCGTACTTTCCAGGAGCAGCAGAGCGAAGTGCGCTCCTCGTGGATGAAGGCCGTGCATATTCAGTTCCTCATGTGGCCCGGCATTCAGACGATTTCCGCCATGACGATCGCTCTCGTCTACTATGTGGGCGTCGCCGGTTTCGCAGGGGTGCATGTCACCACGGGCGTGCTGATCGCGTTCGTCGGCTATGCGAATAATTTCTGGAATCCGGTGATCAGCGTCAGTAATTTCTACAATCAGTTGATCACCTGTTCCGCGTATCTTGAACGCATTTTCGAGACGTTGGATGTTCGTCCGGAGATTCGTGATGCGGACGATGCCGTCGAACTGCCGCAAATCGAAGGGCGCGTGGATTTCAACGATGTCGTGTTCCGTTACGAGCCGGACGGCCGTAACATTCTCAACCTGGTCGATTTGCATGTCGAGCCGGGGCGTACCGTCGCACTGGTCGGCCCGACCGGTGCCGGCAAAACGACGATCATCAACCTTCTGTCGCGTTTCTACGATGTTGCCGAGGGCTCAGTGACGATCGACGGCTACGATGTGCGCTCCGTGACGTTGGAGTCGTTGCGTCGTCAGATGGGCGTGATGCTGCAGGACACGTTCATCTTCTCCGGCAATGTGCGGGAGAACATCCGTTACGGCAAGCTCGATGCAACGGATGATGAGATTGAGGCGGCGGCGCGTGCGGTGCATGCGCATGAGTTCATCATGAACCTGCCCGACGGCTACGACACCGTGGTGGAGGAGCGTGGTTCCACGCTTTCCGCGGGCCAGCGCCAGTTGATCGCGTTCGCGCGTGTGCTGCTTGCCAATCCGCGCATTCTGATTCTCGACGAGGCCACGTCGAATATCGACACTCGTACCGAGGAGGCGTTGCAGGCAGGTCTGAACCATCTGCTCAAGGGGCGTACGAGCTTCATCATCGCGCACCGCCTGTCCACCATCGAGAATGCGGATGAGATCTGCTACATCGATCATGGTCAGATTGTTGAGCATGGCAACCATGCCGAGTTGCTGGCCAAGAAGGGCGCGTATTACCGCTTGTACGAGTCCCAGTACTCCATGATCAAGGTCTGAGCGGCATATTTTCGCCAGTGACTGGAGGAATCCTCCCGTTTGGAGTCCTCTTTGTGGGTCAATTCCTCCAGTCACTGGCGAATTTTGGTCTTTCGCGAGGCTTCCAGCGTCCCATTTCGCCAGTCGCTGGATATTTTGAGCTTCTGAGGGCCTTCTTAGCGTCCTATTTTCGCCACTGACTGGCGGATTTTGCTCTCGGAGGGGCTTTCTATCAGGATTATTTCGCCACTGATTGGCGAATTTTGTACCCTAAGTGCATCTCATCGTCTCATTTCCTCCAGTGACTGGATAAATTCGTACGCTGAGGGCCTTCTTAGCGTCCTATTTTCGCCACTGACTGGCGATTTTGGGTCTCTATCGGGTTCTTCAGCGTCATGATTTAGCCAATCACTGGTGGAATTGCTCTCTGAGAGGGGATTGGTGGGTTATTTTCTCCAGCCACTGGATATTTTCGGACTCTGGCGGGCCTCTTAGTGGGATCATTTGTCCAGTGACTGGATGATTTCAGCCTCTATCGGGTTCCTTAGCGGGGTGATTCCTCCAGTGACTGGCGGAATTCGGTTTCTATGGGGCTCCTCAGCGGCATGATTTATCCACTGACTGGCGAATTTTGGTCGCTAAGGGGCTTTTGGCAGGGTTATTTATCCAGTGACTGGCGGAATTCGGCCGCAGAGGAGACCATCATCCCCAGTGACATTCCCAATGCCAGCCGGCATCACCCCAACACCAGCCGTCGGCCTTACGCTAGCCCTTATATCCGTACTCGGGAATGCCGGCCCACCGCTCGCGCAGCCAATGCGCGGCCATCTTGGGTTGCCGGTCGCGCGTCAGAATGCCCTTGCGATTGCCTTCCACGCGAATGATGCCTTGGAAAGTCGCGAAATCGGCGAAATTCCACAGTTGCTCTCCGATGAACCATGGTCGTTTGTCGATTTCAGCGTTAATCCTCGCATAGTAGTCGCGTTGGAATTCCTCGCTGAACATTTCTCCATGCGTGCCGTGAACGCCTTCGATGGTGTCGGCGCCATATTCGGTGAACATGACCGGTTTGCTGATGCCTTCCCAGAAATCCAGTTCGATGTTGAGCGCGTAGCAGGCCGCGTCAAGATCGCCGCTCAGGTTGTACCAGCCGTAGTAGCGGTTGATGCATACCACGTCCATGGTCCGTTCGGTGATGTCGGTCGTATAGTCGTTCTGGCAGCACACCAACGTTACTGGCCTATTCTGCGGATCGCATTCGTGCGCCAGCTCATACAGCGGACGGAAGTAGTCGTATGCCTGCTGCGGGCGTTCTCCGTCGCCATCCAATCCCGGTTCGTTGGCGATTGACCACATCACCACGCACGGATGGTTTTTATCTCGTGCGATCATATCTCGAATCGCCTCGCGATGCCGCTTGGCCACCAACGGATTTGTATACTGCGTCCAGCTCATGCCCACTGCCGGCACTTCGTCGATGATCACAATGCCCTCGCGGTCGCACAAATCGTACATGCTTTCCGCATACGGATAATGGCTGGTGCGGAACGAGTTGGCGTGCAGCCAGTGGATCAGCGATATGTCTTTGACGTTGAGCACGTCGTCGGTGCCACGTCCGTGGAAATAGCTGTCCTCATGCTTGCCGAATCCCTTGAAATAGAACGGTTTCCCGTTGATGAAAAATTTCGTTCCGCACACTTCAACCGTGCGTGCGCCGAATGTCTGCCGATATGCGTCGATGACGGACGATTGCGATTCCGCAGCGTCGTCCGTCAGCAGTTCCGTCACAGCGGTGTACAGATACGCCGCACCGGGATTCCACAGTTTTGCATTGCGGATGGTGATTTCGCCGCTCGCTTTTGCCGTTCCGTTGCCGGTTCGCTCGATGCTAGCCGTAGCGCTCGCTACGATGGTTCCCTCGTTGTCGAGTATTGAGATGCGCACCTGACGATTACGATCCGTCGTGCACTGTGCACTCGGTTCGGCCGATTCGACGGAATTCGCATGATCGGTTGCCTGACAGGATGGCTGAACCGCAGCGTCGGAGTCGTCCGGTTCGCAGCTGAAGGATCCTCCGCCGAACGTCACGTCATACGCGATCAGGGCGCTCGCCGCGGTGCATGCATCGCCTGCGATGTGGTCAAGCCGTTCGGTCGTAATTGCAATATCCGCGATATATGCGTCTGCCGGCGTTGTGTACAGTTCGACGTGACGATTCAGTCCGGCGTAATTGAAAAAATCGAAGTTTGGCAGATTCTGCCGTCTTGCATGCTTTTTTGCCGCGGCCACCGCCGGAACGTTGGCGTTGTCGGAACCCATGAAGGCGGTTCCCGCATCGTTGCCGACGGGTAGCGTCGAAGAATTGATGCGATTGTCGACGGCTACGGTCAGCAGATTTTCCCCGGCACGCAGTGTGGAGGTCACATCGAATTCAAACGGCAGAAATCCGCCGAAATGCGAGCCGAGCAACTGGCCGTTCAGATATACGTCGGCTGCGTGTGTGGCTGCGTCGAATCGCAGCATCATGCGTTGCCCGACGATCAGTCGCGAGGGTACGGTGAAACTGCGCTGATAGACCGCCCAACCATAATGTGCGCGCAGGTTCAGTTCATCGTTTTGGTCGTTGTAGGAGCCCGGCACGGCCATCGGCAACGGCTCAGGCAGGGGAGCGTCCGTCCATTGCGCGGGGTATGAGTCCTCTCCGGCCGTGCGGAAGTTCCATACGCCATCAAGCGAGAACACGATTCGGGAATCATTGGATTGTGGATACAACACTGTATGCCTTCTTTCGTACGGTTTTTGCGACTCGGGATGGATTGGCCGTCATGGTTGCTTCTGTACGAGTCTTGGTGGTGAAGCCGGTGGTGGCCGTGCGTCCCATGGTGGATTCGCGTTTGAGCAGCTGGAAACCTACGATAACGCGTTTTGGTATGGAATTGTTTCGTTCGGTGGCGTCTTCCAGCATGAGGACGGTACCGGTTGCAACATCGGTGAGGGCAGTCCGCACGGCACTCGTGTCTACTGTCTTTCCGGAATGAATTCTCGATCTTTACGCACGTCGTGTAGTTGGATGGTATATGGTTACAACGATAGAAATATTGGGGTTTCAACGAAACTGCGATACAACGAGGTAGTGTCATGGAACGATTCGCCGTTGGCTACGAATTCCTCTGCCGCATCATCATGATGATTGTCGTCGTCAATGTCGCCTTCGTGGCGCATACGTTGCTTGGTCTGATTGTCGGAGGCTTGCTCCCCTCCGTTGCCGCATCGTATGCCACCTTCCGCTCGTGGCTGCTCGACGTCGATGACCGCTCATGGACGGTCAAACGTACTTGGGGCACTTTTCATCAGGCATGGCTGGAAGAGCTTGGCTCCGCCAACCTGTTTGGATGGCCGCAATTGCTCATCTGGGCGCTCCTCATCTGGGAATACTGGTTCGTGCAGCACAACGACCTGGGTACCGTGGGATTCGCGGTTTCCGGCGCACTGCTGGTCATTAATCTGATTTACGGCTTGTTCGTATTCCTTAGCTGGACCGTGCACGTCAATTTCGACGAGAAAGCATCATGGGTGGTGCGCACTTCGCTGTCGATGGTAATCGCTCGACCACTCTGCAGTCTCATGGTGCTGTTGCTTTTCCTCATCACCGTCTGGGCATACTACATGTGGCCAGGCCTGATGATGGTATTCGGCGTGGCCGTACCCATCTTCGCCACCATGATGGCCGTTTACTCGTGGGGCCGACTGCCCGGCATGGACGTACATGTACTCGAACCCATCGGACAAGACCAGAACGCCGGTCCTGCCGGTACGACAACCCCTGCATGGAAGGACAACCTCTCATGACTACCGTCCCCAATCACACTAGCCATCCAATCGCATTGCGTGACATCACGGTCACAGACCCGTTCTGGGCCGCCGAGCAGGAACTTGTACGCACCTCGGTGATTCCCTATCAGTGGAACGCGTTGAACGACAACGTTCCCGGTGCCGCGCCCAGCTACTGCATGCACAACTTCAAGGCCGCGGCCGCGCAGAACGCCGAACATCGCGAACAAGGCAAGGCCTTCGTGCCGCCAAAATACACGTTCCGTGGATTCGAAGCCTTACCGGAAGATCCGGCGAATCCGGATCCCGACAAATTCTACGGATTCCTATTTCAAGATACCGACTTCTCCAAGTGGATCGAAGCCGTCGGCTATTCGCTGACCCACCATCCGGATGCCGAACTCGAAGCCACCGCCGATGCCGCCATCGATATCGTCTGCGCGGCTCAGCTCGACAACGGCTACCTTGACACCTACTACATCCTCAACGGTATGGACCGCCATTTCACCAATCTGAAGGACCACCACGAGCTGTACTGCTTCGGTCATTTAGCCGAAGGCGCGATCGCATATTATGAGGCGACCGGCAAACGCAAGATGCTCGATGCGGCCTGCCGCTTCGCCGACTACATCGATTCCCGATTCGGTACGGAAGAAGGCAAACTGCACGGCTATCCAGGCCACGAAATCGCAGAGATGGCACTCATCAAACTTGCCGAAACCACCGGCGAACAGCGCTATGCCGACCTGGCCGAGTACTTCGTGCGTCAACGCGGCCAACAGCCGCTCTACTTCAAGCTGGAAGACCGCCGCCGCGCCGAAGAGGACGGAGGCAATTACGAGCCGCGCGAGCAGAATTACGCCTACTATCAGGCCCACAAGCCGGTCACGGAACAGGATGAAGCGCTGGGACACGCAGTACGTGCGACCTACTTCTATTCGGGCGTGGCCGACGTAGCCCGCACCACCGGCGATCGGAAGCTGCTGGAATCCTGCGAGGCACTGTGGCGCAACATCGTCGACAAGAAACTCTACGTTACAGGCGGCATCGGAGCCACACATCTAGGAGAGGCATTCTCCTTCAACTACGATCTTCCCAACGACACCGCCTACTCGGAAAGCTGCGCCGCGATCGCGCTCGCATTCTTCGCACGCCGCATGCTGCAGATCCAGCCGAAATCCGAATATGCGGACGTTATGGAATCCGCGCTGTATAACACCACATTGGCGGGTATGGCGCTCGACGGCAAGAGTTTCTTCTACGTGAATCCGCTTGAGGTCGTACCTGAGGCATGCCATCGCGACGAACGTAAGTTCCATATCAAGCCGGTACGTCAGAAGTGGTTCGGCTGTGCCTGCTGCCCGCCGAACATCGCCCGCATGGTTGAGAGTGTGCAGCAGTACGCCTACACGTTGGCCGACGATTCCTCCACACTGTATACGCATCTGTACATGGGCGGCACGGTGTCTTGCGAGCTTAATGGTTCCAGGGTTTCCCTCGATGTACAGTCCGACATGCCTTGGCATGGCAAGGGTTCTGCAACGATTACCGTGGAAAATCCTGATGATGGCGAGCTCAAGTCTTTCACGCTCGCTTTCCGACTTCCCGCTTGGGCTGGCGGCATGCGTGCGGCCAATGCGGTTCAGACCGAAAGCGATTCGACCATCTCCCGTGAGATCAGGGATGGGTATCTTTACCTGACCGGCGAATGGCGCTGCGGCGACGTGGTCTCCTTTGATTTTCCGATGCCGGTGAAGATGGTCGCGGCCAATCCGCTAGTCCGTGAGGATGCGGGGAAGGTTGCGTTTGTACGTGGCCCGATCACCTACTGTGCGGAAGGCGTGGATAACGGCGCGAACCTGCATCTGCTGCATGCCGACACCGCGAGAATCGCAGCCGATGCCGATTCCATCAGGATCAATGATGTTGTTTTCCATGCCGGTGCCGCCGGGCAGGACGAGCAGGGTTTCGGGGAAGTCGATGCCGTCGAGCGGACTATGGTCACGCTTACCGTTCCGGCATGGCGTGAGGTTGTGGACGCGGATCTGGAGTCGAAATCGTTGTATGCCGAATGGAAGTCGGTCGAACGTGAGGATTGCGAGGCCACGCTGGTGCCGTATTTCGCATGGGCGAATCGCGGCGAAACCGAAATGACGGTGTTCCTGCGCGGCTGAGCGTCGAACAAGACAGAACGTCGAACAATCGCACAGGACGCGTAGCACAGCGGGCAGTCCGCGCACAGCCGAATCAAAGCGGCATGGTGTAGACTGCCCGCAGTTGCAGCGGAATCGCGGTAGATGACTCCGCACGGGCTGACCCGGCGCAAAGCCAAGTCGTTTTGCGCCGGGCTGATCGGTATGAAACGAGGTAAACATGGCTTTGGGAACGCAAGACGGCGGTCAAGGGGATTTCAGGCTTTCCGAAGAGCAGAAGGCTGCCGTATCCGAGCTTTCGAGAAGCAATGTTTATGCAAAGCAGTCCAAATGGAAGACGTTGCGTGAGCTGCCGATGCGGGATAAATGGCCGTATTTCAAGCAGAATTTTCTCTCGTACGCGCTCATCATAGCCATTGTGGTCGGTCTTGTGGTGGCATTCGCGGTTTCCTACCTCACTAAAGGTCCCGATGCTGAACTACGTGTCGAAGGCATCAATATGGGTCAGTATGCCGACCAGCTTGACGAACTCGGCGAAGATTTCATTGCCAGCGAGAACATTGAGGACAGTCGTCTTGTGCAGATGGATACGTCGATCAACATCGGCGACTCGGCTGTACAGGATGGCTCCGCAAGGCTGCTTGCCATGGTTTCCGCCGGACAGATTCATATGATCGCCACTGATACGCAGACCTTTGCGGAAGTGAACGACCGTGGAGACATCACCAAACCGGCCGAAATCATGAGTGAAACGGATCTTGAGGAAATCAAGGATGCGTTGGTGGATGCCGACGGCAATCCGGTGTCGGATGTGGATGATGCCGTTGGTTTCGACCTTTCGAAATCGCAGACGTGGACGTCCGTCGACGTCCTTGAATCCGAAGACATGATTCTGGGATTCAGCAACATCACCGAAAGCAGCGAGATGCCGGTGCGATTCGTCCAATATCTGCGTTTTTCCTGACGGTTTTTCGTCGTACATTCGGCTGGAATCTGTTGAGTACGGTTCCGTCTCACCCCCAATATGCGTATTTTCGTGTTTCCCTGCTCTGCGGCACGCGTGGTGCGGAATTTCTGAGATACTTGCAATTGGAGGATTGATGCAGCACGTACACTGATGTCTAATTACGTCAATCGATATATGCCCGATGAAGGGTGTGAGAGCAAAGGAGCCGACATGTCCGAACGCACCATGATTCCGTTGCTTCCGCAGCAGGATGGCCGTCTTGTGTGGGGGAATGGGGTGGTCACCATGACGTTCGACATATCCGGTGACGCTCCCGTGCGTATGTGCAACGTCGCAGGGCGAAACATGACCAGCCACAATGGTCGTATTGCCGATGATGGAAGGATTGTGTTCGAGCGTGATCCGAGGCCGATTGTGGAAGTGCTTGCCGCGAACACCGGTGCGCAGGACAATCGTCTGTCACTGATTTCCACCGTCGCCGGCAGCAAATTGCGATTCGTGTCCGCAGTGGCCAGCATGCCTTTCGATGAGGATGATGACGACGATTCCCCGCTGGATCCGTACCGTCTGGAGATCACGCAGTTCGCCTCGTATGCCGATCTTGAGCCGGGAAGCCGTGTGTTCGAGCCGATTGCGGCGGAGCGAGACAATGCGGAACATTGCGTCGACGGAAAGGTGCTTGATGCTGAAGAGGCCAACAGCCGCAACGGTTTGTTGGTGGTTTCCGTGTTCGAGGCATGGCCGAATCTTTCCGCGGTGCGCACCTATACGAAACTGAGCTCCGCCAAACCGCTGCCCATCGAAGCCGTTTCATCGTTGAATCTGACCGTTCCCATGCGAGTCAACTGCGGCAAGGTCAAGCATTCCCAGATTTTCTGGGGCGATGCAGCTTGGGCGGTTGAAAACGATTGGCGTGCCCGCCCCCTGCGTGAAGTCGCGGTGCGCGATCGTAACCAGAAGATCAATCCAGGCCAGTCCAGTTCGCGTTTCGCCATGAGCTCCACTTCAACTTGGAGCACCGGTGTGCATGAACCGGTGGGAATCGTTGAGGTGAGCGGCTCGAAGCATAGGGTACGCGACTTCTCCGTCATGTGGCAGATCGAACATAACGGCCCTTGGGAGTGGGAGGTCGGTGAAAACGATCCTGGTCTGCATATCACGGCGTTCGGCCCGGAGTTCCAGGACCACCAGTGGTTTACGAATCTCGGCGAGGGAAACGATTTCGAGTCGGTGCCGGTCTCGTTCGTCATCGCGGGAGGCGATTGGCAGCAGGCCGTTGCCGAGATGACGTTGCAACGCCGTGCGTTGCGGGCCGTCAAGGCGTGTGAGCTTGGACGTTCGGAGCAGTTCGAACGTACGCAGGGAGTCGTGGTCTACAACGATTACATGAACACCTTGTTCGGCGATCCTCGCCTTGAGAAGGAACTTCCGCTCATTGAGGGTGCGGCGAGCGTCGGAGCCGACATCTTCTGCATCGACGCCGGCTGGTACGACAGCACCGACGGCGGTTGGTGGGATATGGTCGGCGAATGGCAGGCTTCCACGAACCGCTTCGGAGAAGCCGGACTGAAAGGCCTGGCCGATATCATCCGCGAACATGGCATGGGTTTGGGATTGTGGCTTGAACCTGAGGTGATCGGAGTGAAGTCACCTCTTGCCCAAACGCTTCCTGATAGCGCCTTCTTCCAGCGTCATGGTGTGCGCGTATGCGATTCGGGACGTTATCTGCTCGACTTCCGTTCTCCGGAAGCCCGCGATCATGTGACTCGTACCGTTGACCGTTTGATCGACGATTTTGGTGCCGTGTTCTTCAAATTCGACTACAACACCATTCCCGGCGTCGGTACCGATCTCGAAGCGGAATCCATTGGCGGCGGATTGCTCTACCATTGTCGTGCCTACCTGGATTGGCTTGACGATTTACGTCGTCGCCATCCGGAGGTCATCATCGAAAATTGCGGTTCCGGCGCCATGCGTGCCGATTATGCGCAACTGTCCCGTTTGGACCTGCAGTCGACTTCAGACCAGTGTGATCCGTTGGTATATGCGGCCATCGCAGCCGGTGCAGGCCTTACAATCCTGCCGGAGCAGCAGGGCAATTGGGGCTATGCCCAGGAAGAGATGGATGATGAGACGGCCGTGTTCACCTTGGCGACCGGCGTGCTTGGCCGACTGTATCTGTCCGGATTCATCGATCGTATGACGGAACCGCGTTTGGGCTTGGTGCGCGATGCGATTGCGCTCCATAGGAGGATTCTTGACGAGCAGCGCGATCTTGTGCCGTTCTGGCCGGATAATCTTCCGAATTTCAACGCCGAATGGCTGGCGTCGGGTCTGCGCCACGTCGAGGTGCTTTCCGATTTGCTGGATGATAACGCTCATGAGAGTAAGAGCCTGCAGAATGTGGCGGGTGCGCAGGATGAGGATGGCCATGTGGCCTACATCATCGTGTGGCGTCGCGGCGGTACGCCGTCGTTGAACCTTCCGTTGCCTCAGGATTGCGAGATCGAACAGATCTTCCCCGATCCGAAGAATCCCGGCCATGCGCCTGATGCCAAGCCTTGGACCATTGAACGTATGGATCCGGAGACCATCCGTCTGACCGCGGCTACATCCAAGAAGCCGTCGGCGCGCATCTTCGCCATCCGTCGAGACTGAAAAGGTGCGCCGGCCTGACGGAATGTCATTGATGATTTTCTTTTGATTTTTCTTTCAAAAGAAAATCAAATGGCAGGCAAAAGAGATTTTCGTTGGAATTCCGCCGTTTTGTTTCCGCAAAGCGGCGGAATTCGTGTAACGAGTCAAAAGAGAGGCGTAAGGGAACGCGCCCGTGTCAGGCCCGACACGCCGGAGCCGCATGCTAAACGTTTGTGATATCTTGTAATCATCACAAACGTTTAGCAAAGGAGCGGGCGATGAATACGAGGCCGACACTCAAAGATGTGGGTGCTGCTGCCGGTGTTTCCGTGTATGTTGCATCGCGCGCTCTTCGCGGCGAGAGCGGGGTGGCCGCATCCACGCGGGCGCGTGTGGAACGTGCGGCTTCCGAACTGGGATACGTGCGCAATGAAATGGCTGCCGGGTTGCGTAAGAAGAACAGCCACACGGTTGGCATTCTCACTGCAAGTGGTCGAAACCAGTACTATTCCATGCTTTCCCAAGTGATTGACAGCACCTTGCGCGAATATGGGTATTATGCCGTGGTCAGTGACATGTTGAAGGACCATACGGGTATGGGTGAGTCCGAAGAGCAGTCCTTGCGGCTGCTGTTCGAGCAGCGTCCTGCGGCAATTGTGGCGACATATGCCCTGAGTAAGTCTGCTTTGAAGATCATAGAATCGTTCCATGTGCCGATTGTTTTTGTGGATTCACCCTCGGCGGTAGCCGGAGATTGGCCTTTTGTCGGAAGCGATAATCAGCAGGCGGGGAGAATCGCCGGTGATTACTTGGGAGATTTGGGTCACAAGAATATCGCGGCGGTCTCTTATCCGTCTTCCTGGCCTACCTGCAAGGCTCGTATCAGAGGTCTTCGTGAAGCCGCTGAACATTGTGGGGCTGATGTGACGGTGGTGGAGTGCGACAACAACCCTGAATCCGCTTATGAAAACCTGTCGCGTATGTTGCGGTCAGGGGATGGTTCGTCTTGTTTCGATGCGGTGTTCGCTCTGAACACGATGATGGCAATGGGATCTTTTCGGGCTTTGCAGGAGAACGGTTTACGCATTGGTTGCGATATCTCGTTGATAGCAATGGATGATTTCGACTGGGCTCCCATGCTTACTCCTCCGCTGACGGTCATTTCGCAGAATATGGATGAAATTGGCCGGCAGGCAGGCCGTTTTGTGGTGGATGCCATTCGGGGTAATGCGTTGACCGGGCAAAACCTCATTATTCCGGTAAAACTAATTGAGCGTTCTTCGTGCGTGAATTGGAATGAAAATACACAGAGGGGTAGGTGATAACAACCAGTTTTTCAGTATTATCGAATGGTTTCGGCTGCAAAGTCGCAGCTTGGCAATCTAGTTGATTCGACGAATTCTTCGTATGGGATGAGCCGTGGGCTGACGTCGTTGGCTGACGGAATAGGTCCTTCCCTCTTTTTCAGCAGCATAGGCAATGGCATTATTTGCCATGCTCAAGAAATAAACGTTTAGCATATGAATTATTGATAAAGGAGTGCAACCATGGCATATGCAATCGGTCTGAACAGCGGATCCTCATTTGACGGTGTTGATGCCGTGCTTATTGAGATTAATCAGGCTGACGACGGCAGCGTTCTGCCGCCGAAGTATATCGATGCCTTATCCATCGACTGGCCGGAAGACATCCAACAGCAGGTGCTTGCGGCATTTGACGATACCTTGGGCATTTTCAAACTGACCCGTCTGAACTATGTGTGTGGCGCAGTGTTCGCGCAGGCCGCTTCTGAATTGATGAAGAAACACGATCTCACAGGCGAGGATATCGATGTCATCGGGTATGACGGACAGACTATCTACCAGGAACCGCCGGAGCATGACCAGATGCAGCAGTACGACGCGTCGTCCCCGTTCTACGAGATGTGGACCAAGTACGGATATCCCTGTGGTCTGCAGATCGGTGAACCTGGCGTGGTCTCCGTGCTGACCGACGCCCCGGTTGTAACGCAGTTCCGTAGCGTGGATCATACGTTGCAGGGGACTGGTGCTCCGCTGATGCAGTATTTTGACTATGTGCTTTTCCGTAACGACAGGCCGACCGCGACCTTGAACATCGGTGGTATTTCCAACTGCCATGTCGCCTGCGCTGATCGTTCCAAGATGCGTGCATTTGATTGCGGTCCGGGCAATGTCATGATTGATCAGGCCATGCGTGTGCTGTATGGCAAGGAATACGATGCCAACGGTGAGGTCGCGGCGCAGGGCGTCGTCAATGAGGAAATGCTTGCCGAAATGCTCGAGCATCCGTTCTTCAAACGAGAGATTCCAAGGTGTGCGTGGCGTCTCGACTTCGGTGCTGAGTACACCCAGTCGATGCTCGATAAGTACGCCAACCTGTCTAGCGAGGATAAGCTGGCCACCATCACCGCGTTCAGCGCCGATGCCATCGCGCGTGCGTTCAGTGAATTCATCCTCCCGATGGGAATGGGCGTTGACCGCCTGATCGCTTCCGGTGGCGGCGTGCGTAACGCCACCTTGATGAAGATGATCGCCGAACGTCTGCCGGAAGGTGTCAAGTTGGAAACCTCCGACGTCATCGGCATTCCGCCGCAGTACAAGGAGGCCATCAAGTTCGCCACCATCGCCTTCTCGACGAAGAGGAGCATCGCCGACAACATTCCGGCGGCATGCGGTGCGACGAAGTTTGGCGTGCTTGGCAAGCTGGTGCTTCCGCCGAGCCAGGCCAAGCTGACTGACTGATGAATTCCATATCCAATCGGTAATTGGTCGGCGCGGGAGCGCAGAGCGATTGCGCCGACCATATCAAATCTGGAGCAAATATGATTGATTCCACTACTGAACGGACTTCTTTGCTGTTGGAAGTGTCCAACGTCACCAAGAAGTTCCCCGGAGTCCTTGCGCTTGATGGAGTGTCATTGAAGATTCGTCCCGGCGAAGTCCATGCTTTGATGGGCGAGAATGGCGCCGGAAAATCCACATTGATGAAGATCATCGGAGGAATTCACAAGGCGAACGGTGGCACGATTACCTTCAAAGGCCAACCCTACCAGCCGGAAGGTCCTGCCGATGCGCAATCCAAAGGTGTCAGCCTGATCCATCAGGAGCTTAATCTGGTGCCGGATCTCACCGTGGCCCAGAATATTTTTCTCGGGCGTGAACCCATGGGTAGGACAGGTGTATTTCTCTCGGAGGAACAGGCTGCTGTCAAAGCGGACGAGCTGCTGAAATCCATTGGCGTGACTTTCAGCTCCAAGGTGTTGGTGCGCGACCTGCCGGTAGCCAGCCAGCAGATGGTGGAGATCGCCAAGGCGATTTCTTTTGATTCCCAGCTTCTGGTGATGGATGAGCCGACGGCGGCCCTCACCGATCGCGAGGTGGATGCGCTGTTCAAGCTCATTCATGATTTCGTTTCTCCGACGACTGCGGTGATTTATATCTCGCATCGTATGGAGGAACTGATGCGCATATCGGACCGCATCACCGTATTCCGTGATGGACGCTTCGTCAAAGAAGTCAAAACGGCGGAAACCAGCAGAGACGAGATTGTCAGGCTCATGGTCGGGCGTAACATCACTGCCTACTCCCGTCCGTCAGCTCGAATCGAAGGCGCACCTGCCGCGATGAGCGTGCGAAACATCACGAATGCGATGGTCAAGGATGCGTCGTTCGATGTCTATCCTGGAGAAATTCTGGGATTCGGTGGTTTGGCGGGCGCCGGGCGAACCGAACTGGCTCGTGCCATTATCGGGGCCGATTCCCGTAGCGCAGGACAGGTGATGGTCGGCGGCAAGACCGTTGACATACGCAGACCATCCGATGCGGTGGAAGCCGGAATAGCGTATCTGTCCGAAGACCGCAAGCAGTATGGTCTAGTTCTCGACAAGACAATTGATGACAATGTTGCGCTCGCCTCGTTGAAGAACTATGTCAATGCGGTCGGCTGGATCCGAGATGCGGCGATAGCAAAGACATCGAAGCAATATATCGATGCGTTGAGCATCAAAACCCCAAGCTCAAAACAGTTGGTGAAAAACCTGTCCGGCGGCAATCAGCAGAAAGTGGTTATCGCAAAATGGCTTGCGCGTGATTGCGACGTACTGATCTTCGACGAACCGACTCGAGGCATCGACGTGGGCGCCAAACAGGAAATTTATGAACTTCTGGATGAACTTGCGCACGATGGCCATGCCATCATCGTGATTTCGTCCGAACTCGAGGAATTGCTTCGAGTTTCCGACCGAATCCTGGTGATGTGCAACGGATCCATCACCGGCGAACTTGACCATAGCGAGGCGACTCAGGAAAACATCATGGAGCTCGCCACCACATTCCGTAAATAGACAAAGGAGTCAAAATGACGTCGACCAATGAAACCCTCGATACGGCGAAGAGCTCTTTGCGTAAACGGTTCAATTCCAATTCGCTGCAGCAGTTGTTGATTTTCGCTACGTGGATCGTGCTTCTCGTCGGATTTTCCATCGCCGATCCGCATTTCATGCGCATGGGCAATATCGTGGCGCTGTTGCTGGCTTCCGCGGTGACGGGCATTCAGGCGCTTGGTGTGACATTCACTATCGCCACGGGTGGTATCGATATCACCCCCGGCTTGGGCATGGCCATGACGGGCGTCATCACTGCCATGTGCATGACGGCCTTCCACCTGCCCATCTGGCTGGCGGTGTTGGCCGGTATCCTTTCCGGCGCGGTGCTTGGTTGGATCAACGGCCTGCTCATTGCGGGTTTCGGCGTTCAGCCCATGATTGCAACATTGGCGATGATGCTGGTTGCGCAAGGCGTCGCACTGATTTTGTCCGGTTCCAAGCCCGTATATACTACTGATGAAGTCGGATTCGACCAAATTGCCCGTGGCACGCAGATTTTGGGAATTCCTAATGCGGTGTGGATCTTCCTTGCCGTAGCCGTGATTTCGTGGATCGTGTTGAACAAGACCCGACTGGGCCGTTACGCACTGTCCATGGGCTCCAACGAAGAAGCCACCCGTATGTCCGGTGTGAACGTGCGTCGTTGGAAGTGGGCCGTCTATGTTCTGGCGGGTTGCTTCACCGGTCTGTCCGGTGTGGTGATGACTTCGCGTCTGTCCGCAGCCCAGCCGGCTACCGGCTCCGGATATGAGATGTACGCCATTGCGGCGGCCGTCATCGGCGGTGCGTCTCTTGCCGGTGGACGAGCCTCCATTACAGGCACGGTGATCGGTGCGTTGATTATCACCACAATCAACAATGGTCTGCAGATTATGTCCGTGCCGGATCCATGGCAGAAGGTGTTCCTCGGTGTTGTGGTCATCGCTGCGGTCTTGGTCGACATCTATCGGCAGCACAATGCCAAAAAGGCCAAATAATCAGTCGAGGTTGGAGCGTTCATGACGACGTCCGAATCTTGACGACATTCATAACTGAAAAAAGATCGTCAAGCAGATTCATCCTAACAATTACAAGGAGACTTCAATGAAGAAGAGTAAGTATATCGCTTTGGCTGCAGTCGCTGCTTTCGCCGTTGCTCCGCTCGGCGCCTGTGGCGCAGGGGAATCCAACGGCGATGGAGCCGGGAACTATGAGATCGCAATGGTGGCCAAGGGCTTCTCGCAAAGCTTCTGGGTTTCGGTGCACCAGGGTGCGGACGATGCGGCGGCGGAGTATGGCGCAACGGTCACCTTCAATGGTCCGGACAATGACAGTCAGGTGGATAAGCAGGCCGATATGGTGCAGAACGCGATCAATAAGTCGCCGGATGCCGTGGCCATCGCATCCCTTGATGAGGCAGCGCTTACGCCGGCCGTGCAAAGCGCGAAGAGCACCGGTATCCCTTTGTTTGCCTTCGATACCGCGTTTGAAGCGAACGCCGATGCCATCACATCCACAGTGAAAACCAGCAATGAGGAAGTAGGCAAGGTCGCTGCTGAGAATCTGATCAAGCTGTTGGACGGCAAAGGCAAGTATGCTGTGATCGCGCACAGCCAGACCGATGCCACCTCCACGGAACGGCGTGACGGCTTTTTGGATTATATGAAGGAGAATGCGCCGGATATGGAAATGGTCGGTGATGTGCAGTACAGCAATGCCGACCAGGCGAAGGCTCAGGACATCGCCAGTGCCATCCTGCAGGCGAATCCGGATCTCGATGCTATTTTCACTACGAATGAGGCTACCGTTGTGGGAGCCGCCACTCCTGTCGAATCCGCTCTGAAGTCGGGTCATAAGGTGTTGCTCGTAGGTGTGGATTCCGGCAAGGCGCAGCAGCAGTACATTCGTGATGGAGTGATTGTCGGTTCCGTGTCGCAGAATCCGTATCAAATTGGGTACAAGACCATCGAGAACGTGGTCAAGAGTCTCAACGGCGAGAAGGTCGACAAGGTCGTCGATTCAGGATGCTTCTGGTACGACGCTGACAATATTGATGATGCCGATGTGCAGCAAGCCATGTACGAGTAAGGTGCGTGGATAAGGCACCATTCGGATTCGTTGTTGTGCGCGATTGCCTGGAACCGTTCCTGGCAATCGCGCACAACTGATTCTTACAAGCTGAAGGCGGCCTGCACGGCGTCGTATTCGGCAGACGTAATCGGCAGGATCGCGCCGTGACGCTTCTTCAATGCACCGAAATCGATATCGTCGGCACGCTGCCAATCGGCGGAATCGTGCGAGGCGAGCGAAGCGGAGCGGAACGACAGATACCCCTTGGCCTCCGCATACTGATCGCACATCAGACCGAACGGCATGTTCCTTCCGTTCGCTTCACGTATGTCGGCATCGTTGTAGCGGAACAGTTCCGGGCCTTCCAGATAGTGCATGGAGTAACGTCCATTGCCGAAGATGTCGGTGAGTGTGCCCACGTACGACCATTCGTTCGGATCGTCGGTGCGCAACACCTCGTAGGTTACCGCGTACGGGTTGCGTGTACGTTCGATGGTGATTTCCGAATCCTTGGATGCGC
This sequence comes from bacterium, assembly GCA_963595445.1. Lineage (GTDB taxonomy): Bacteria > Actinomycetota > Actinomycetes > Actinomycetales > Bifidobacteriaceae > Bifidobacterium. Next base: position 13,780 of record CAVBHJ010000013.1, on the reverse strand, counting down.
GGTACCACCAGCCATCATTGTCAAGCAGCATGGTCGAGTCGATGATGACGTTCTTGCGGTCGATCCACTTGACCGGATCGGAAAATGTGACGAAATCGCGTGTGGTCGCGTAATACACGTTTGTCGGGTCGCCCAACTCGTTGGCCAGCGGATTGCCTGGTTCTTCAATGTTGCATTGGGTTGACCAGAATACGATCCACTGCTCGCGGACCGGATCCCAATTGGCTTCCGGCGCCCAAGCCATGCCGGCTCCCGGAATTTTGGACGCGACATCCACCAGGCGCGGTTCGCTCCAGTGCACAAGGTCGGGGGAGTCCCAGACCACCAGACCGGTCGAGCCGTTCGTGGTCGCGCCGTCGTTCGGCCCCCAGCCGCCGCGGTAGTAGATGCTCAGATCGGTGGCCACGATATGGAACCCACCGCGCGGGTCGCGTGTGATGTGCGGATCGCGTACGCCCTGTTCGCCGTTCAGCCACTGCAATGCCGGTTTTCCGGCGGGACGGAGATCCTGCCAGTGCACGCCGTCGCGGCTCAGCGCGAAGTACAACTGTTCATCGGTCGGTGTTTGCTCATCTCCGATGAAATGCACGAAAATATAGGCTTCTGTGGTGGTGTTCATGGGTGCTCCTTTGTTGTGATCGTCGTGGCCTTTACCTCGTCAGAGGGAGATGGTTCAAGGGGTTGAGATGCTTAGAGGTGGTGAATCGCGGTGGATTCGCGTTCCACGAGCTGGTATCCGATGGTGGCCCTTTTTGGAGGTAACGTCTCGGAGCCGTCTTCTCCCTGGTGTTCGATGCGCTCGGCGATCATGTCGAGCGCGAACTTGGCGAGCTGATTGAAGTCTACTTCGATGGTGCTTAGCGAGGGTGTGGTGTACGATCCGCTGGTCACGCCGTCGAATCCGATCACCTGCACGTCTTGCGGTACACGGATGCCGTGGTCGGCAAGACCCCGGATTACACCGAATGCGGCGAAATCATTTGCGCAGCATATGCCGTCGAATGGATCTCCTTCGCCGGTGTCTGCGCGTGCCGCCAGGATTTGCTGTGCGATCGCATGTCCTGCGGTGATGCCGTCTTCGGCGCAGCCCCCTTCGAAAACGGTGGTTTCGTCATACGGCAATCCTGCGTCCAGCAGTGCGTTGCACGCGCCGCGGAGTCGCAGTAGGAATGCGTTCTGCGCGTGGGCCAAATCGGAGCGTTTGGTAAAGGCGTGACCCACGATCGCGATTTTGCGGCATCCATGATCGATCAGATGTTGGGCCGCCGCGCGTTCCGCCTCCTCATTCGGAAAATTCACGGCGTCGACGGTCGGCGTCTCCTCGCAGGCGTCCACCAGTATGAAAGGTCTGCCGCCGTTGAGCTTGGAAAGCGGCACATTCGTGCCGAGGCCCGTGGCATGCAGGATTTCGCCGTCGAACAACTGGCCGGAGAAGGGATTGCTGCTTAGTGCGTGTTCGGCGGCGTCCGGCGAATATTGCGTCTGTTCGATGAACGGTATGAGTCCGCGGGATACGATTTCGTTGCTCAATGCCTGCGTGAGCTTCGAGTAGAACGGCGAGTCGAATTCGTTGACGATGACGTGGATGATGTTGCTGCGGCCGGATTTGAGCATACTGGCCGTCAGATTGATTTTGTAGTCGAGTTTTTTTGCTGCGGCGACCACTTTGACGCGGGTCGATTCCTTGACTCCCGGCTTGCCGTGCAGTGCGTTCGATGCCGTCATCGGTGAGACCCCCGCCGCTGCGGCCACGTCGCGCAACGTTGGTTTGTTGGTTACCATATCTCACCTTCTTCATCGTTATGATATGCAATTTATATGTAACGATAATCTAATTTTCCTACCTTGTAAAATCGCAAAATAATGTATAAAAAGGTTGGAAAATCAGCAGACTCACCGAAAGATGCTGCTATTTGAATCGTAGAAAAATCTCAATATCATATGTAACGGTACATATTTGTGACAAGGAAAGTCAGGAGAGGTTCGATGACGACCGAATCCACCTCATTGCCGAAAGCCTGGCGGCCACCCATGGGTTGGAACAGCTGGGATTCCTACGGCACCACCATCACCGAAGACGAGGTGCTCGAAAACGCACGATTCATGGCGGAACATCTCAAAGACGCCGGTTGGGACACGTTGGTGATCGATGCTGGATGGTTCGACCCCAACGCGCATGCGCACGGATACTCCGATGGCACTCCGCTGTGCATCGATGAATACGGACGACAGATACCTGACGAGCGTCGTTTCCCAAGTTCTTCCAAAGGGAAGGGCTTCGCTCCGCTCGCCGACGCGGTGCATGCCCTCGGCCTCAAACTCGGTGTGCATGTCATGCGTGGAATACCACGTCAGGCGGTGCACGAAAACCTGCCCGTCAAAGGAACCGAACTCACCGCGCGAGACGTTGCCGACACCGATCACAACTGCGTATGGAACCACGACAATTACGGTCTCAAACGCGCCGATGCGGGCGCGCAAGCTTGGTACGACTCGCAGGTGGACCAATTCGCCGAATGGGGACTTGACTTCCTCAAAGTGGACGATATGCAGACACCGTTCTTCCCGGAAGAGATCGAGGCATATCACAACGCCATCGAGAAGGCCGAAGCCAAGCATGGCCGCCGGATCACACTGTCTCTTTCACCAGGCGGATGGGTTGCCAGCACGCACGTCGACTTTCTGCGCGATGTCGCCCAGATGTGGCGCATTTCCGACGATCTATGGGATCGTTGGGAAGACATCTACCAGCAATTCCCGCGCATGGCCCGCTGGGCTCCCATGCAGAGGACCGGCCACTGGGCAGATTCCGACATGCTGCCGCTTGGCCACATCGGGCTTCGCGCCGAACGCGGTGACGACCGTCAAAGCCGACTTACGCTCGACGAGCAGAAAACCCTGCTCACCCTGTGGTGCATGGGCCGCTCTCCGCTGATGATGGGAGGCGACCTGCCCACCAGCAACGCCGACGCCATCGCACTGCTGACAAACCCATATCTACGCGAGGTGACCGCAGGCTCGACCAACAATCGCGAGCTGGTCTACGAACGTATCTTCTCGCAATGGTACGTGGACGACTCCTACGCCGGCGACCTTGCCGTATGGGCCGCCGACGCCACCGACTGGGCGGATGGAACACCCAGCGCGCATCAGGGAGGTCACTACGGAGCCATCTTCTGGACTGGCGACGAACCGTACGAGCTCAAAGGCAACATCCAATTGCAAAGCTTCGTTTCAATAGCCGGCCGAAATCGCGACTGGAAGCTTGCCGATCTGTGGGCCGACGCTCCCGGAACCCAAGCCAATGTACGAATCGAAGGTGAGGGGGAAGATCGCGTAATCCGCGGCACAATCCCGGCGCATGGCGCACTCTGGTTCGTTATCAAACCACGTTGATCAACCCTGAGGAAGGAATATCATGGACAAACTCACCGCAACCCTGAACAAGGCGGGCGTGCGCAGCATCAGCACCGACCTGTGGGGCATCTTCTTCGAAGACATCAGCTATTCGGGTGATGGCGGACTCAACGCCGATCTCGTGCAGAACGGCGCCTTCGAATACAACCGCTCCGACTCCGCCGACTGGAGCAACTACAGTTTCTGGCGCAAGGTCGTGCCTGCCGGCTCATTCGCCGCCTTCGACGTGCTTACCGACAATCCAGTGGCTCAGGAAAATCCCCATTACGCATCAGTCGAAGTGGAGCAGGCACCGGCCGCGCTGGAAAACGTCGGCTGGGACGGTATGGTCTTCCGCGGCGGAGAGACCTATGATTTCTCCGCATGGATGCGCGTGAATGGCGATTCCATGCCGGTTGAGATCGCGTTGCTCGCCGACGACGGCGCCGTTCTGGCACAGACTTCCGTCCTCGTCGAGAACAACGACTGGCGCAAGATCGAAACGTCGCTGACCATCGAGCAGGGAGCCGCCACGCAGGGCGTACTGCGATTGACGTTCGCTGCGGCGGGCAACATCGACCTTGATTTCGTTACCCTGGAGCCGCGCACCACCTACAAGGGCCTCAAGCACTTCCGCCCGGACCTCGTGGAGGCGCTTGCCGATTTGCATCCGCGATTCATGCGTTTCCCGGGCGGCTGCATCACGCACGGTCTCGGCATGGACAACATGTACCACTGGGATCGCACCATCGGCGAGGTGGAACACCGTCCTCACACCTTCAATCTGTGGGGATACCACCAGTCATTCCGCATCGGTTACTACGAGTACCTGTGCCTGTGCGAAACCATCGGAGCGAAGCCGCTGCCGGTATTGCCCGCGGCGGTAAGCTGCCAGAATACAAGCCAGGGGCCCGTGCCGATCGCGCAGAAGGACATGCCGGCCTACATCGATGAGGTGCTGCACCTTGTTGAATTCTGCAACGGTGACGCAGCCACCACCGAATGGGGCGCGAAGCGAGCGGCGATGGGCCATCCGGAGCCATTCGGCCTCGAATACCTTGGCATCGGCAACGAAGACCTCATCGATCCGGTATTCAAGAACCGATTCCAGCAGATTTTCGACGCGGTGAAGGCAGCATACCCCGACATTGTGGTTGTCGGCACCGTGGGTCCCGCTCCGAGCGGACAGGACTACGAGGAAGGCTGGAAGTACGCGCGTGAAGCCGAAGTGCCGATCGTCGACGAACACTCCTACCAGTCCTCCAGCTGGTGGTTCCACAACCTCGACCACTATGACAACGCGGACCGCAAGGGACCGAAGATCTACCTCGGCGAATACGGCTCTTGGAATACGCAGCTGATCAACGGACTGTCGGAAGCCGCGTTCATGGGCCGTATGGAACTGAACGGAGATGCGGTCGTCATGTCCTCATATGCGCCGCTGTTCGCCAAAAACGGACACCACAGCTGGAATCCGGACCTCATCTACTTCGACAACGAACGTGCTTACCTGCCGTACAGCTACTGGGTGCAGCGGATGTACGCCACCACCACGGCCGACACCGCATGGCCGGTAACGGTCGAAGGCCCATCCACCTTCCGCCGCAACCTGCCGAACACGGTGAAACTGAGCATTGACGGCAATGCGAAAGCGGATCTGAACAACCTGACCGTAACCACGGACACCGGCGAGAAAATCGAATTCGGCGACGTGCACTACGATTCGCGCCGTATCGACACGGGACTGAACGTCAACGCCGACAGCTACACCATCGACGCCACCATCGTCTACTACGAAGGCCGTTGGGGCATGCAGCTGATCAGCGGAGACGTGGACGGCAAGAACCACAACATCGTCTCCGTAGGCCGCGGCCACAGCGTGCAGGTGGTGCGTGACGGCACCGGATACGCGCTCGCCGGAACCGAAGTCTCCATGAATGAGGTAAGGCCGGGTACAACGTGGCAGGTCCACATCGAAATCTCCGACCGTGGCCAGGCCATGAGGCTGTACATCGATGGAGAGCTGATCGCAGGCGGCGAGGAAGTCAAGGACGAGCCGAGGCGCACCGTCACCGTCGCGCGGAACGAGGTGGAAGGCGAAACCTACCTGCGTATCGTCAACGCCATGAGCGAGCCGGTGGCAGTCGATGTCAGCCAGATTCTCGCCGAACTTGGTGTAAACGGCGAATCCGTGGCCGCAGCGAAGGCCACGGTTCTGGAAGGCGACGACCCGTATGCCGGCGAGATCGGTAAAGCATCGCCGACCGTTCCGGTCGAAGCCGAAACGAACCTGACGGACGGCACATATATCGCTCCCGCCTGGTCGTTCAGCATCATCACCCTCAAATAACGGCAGGTGCAAGACGCACGGCTGCGGTCGGGACTAATCTGTGTTTCATGAGCAAACACCATCGCGACCGCAGCTGGGCGCCGGCCCCGCAGCCACTTCCGGAAGACGCGCACGTCATCGACAACCATACGCATGTGGCGTCAGTGGTTCCCTTCTCGCGGGCAATGAGCCACGAAGCGGCCGAAAAAGGCCAGCCCGAAGTGCCTGTGTACAGCGTCGACGAATTACTGGCCCAAGCGCAGTTGGTCGGCGTGGAAGGCGTCATCGACTCCGGATGCGAGCTTCCCAATCTCATGACCGCCATCGACATGGCTAGGGAGCATCCAGGAGTGGTGTATGCGGCGATCGCCATACACCCCAACGAATCCGTGCTGCACGGCCACCGGGGAGTTCCCGGACCGGACGGACTACCAATCAAGTACAAACCTTGGCACGACACCAGCTTCGACGACGCCATGGCTGAAGTGCACCGTCTTGCAACCACATATCCAAAGCAGGTCATAGCCATCGGAGAAACCGGCATGGATCTGTTCCGAACCGGAGAAGCGGCCAAGGAACTGCAGCGGGAAGCCTTCCGCGCACACATCGCGCTCGCCAAAGAGCTGAACCTTCCCATGCAGATTCATGATCGAGATTCCCACAAGGAAGTCATCGAAACCCTGCTGGCCGACGGCGCTCCGGAACGTACCGTATTCCACAGCTATTCGGGAGATGCGGAAATGGGCCAGATAGCCCGGGAAAACGGATGGTATCTCAGCCTTTCCGGCACATCCAGCTACAAGGGCAACGACGGTATCCGCGAATCCGCGAAAATCGTCGGCATGAGCCACGTCATGGTCGAAACCGACGCTCCCTACCTCAGTCCCATGCCATACCGTGGGCGCACCAACGCGCCGTACATGATTCCATATACGTTGCAGGCGCTCGCCAATTATCTCGACGCGCCGATTGCCGAAATCGCCCGCGCGACCCGTGCCACAACGCGTGAGGTGTACGGAATCTGACGAAAACCGCTAGAAAAACGCCTTATCGATGTCGCCAAAGCCGATATGTTTTCACCCCCTATAAGCTTGCTATAAGGAATGCCGATAACGATGTGCGCGCGTCGAAACGAAGTGCCGGTATGGTTTAAGACCATGTGCAGATTACTTGGATTCGCGGCAGCCGGAAGCAACACCAGTCTCAATGGTGTGCTCGGCATGCAGAACGTGCGCGATTTCCGTGATCTGAGTGAGATCCACAACGACGGTTGGGGAGCGGCGCTCATTACCGTTCCGGAGGAATCGCCATATCATCGCGATGGCGGCGCACCGTCTCCGGAAACCGGCACCGCGATTTACAAGAACACCGTCGCGGCCCGTCATGACGCCATTTTCGACGAACTTGCGGCCACTCCGGCGCGTGGTGGTCTGTGGCATCTTCGTCTGGCCAGCTCCAACCTGCCGCTGATCCTCGAAAACCAGCAGCCGTTCTACGCCAGTGGTCTGAGCTTCATCCACAATGGGGATATCTCCGACGACCAGGGCCGTAACATCATCACCAATCGTTCCTTCCCGGTCGATCCGAACATCGTGCAGTCAACCGGTGGACGTTCCGATTCGGCGATTTTCTTCGCGGTGATTCTGCAGTACATCGGTTTTGGCTTCGCCCTTGACGAGGCGGTGGCCCAGGCGGTGCGCGAGTTGCGCAAGAGCTACCCGAAGTCGAGCTACAACTGCATGATCCAGAGCCAAGACCAGTTCATCGCCCTGTGCGCGGCCGGTCGTGAGGTCACGTCCAAGCGCATCGTGGAAATTTACGAGCAGTACGGCCGAGGAGAACAGGCCCATGATTACCGTGTGCTTCGCTACCGCGCGTTCGGCGGAGATTCTTCCGATTCCACCCAGCCCAAGGGCGTGGTCGTGGCCAGTTCCGGCATCGATCAGCGTGCCGAGGACGGATGGACCCGCCTTGAGAACGATCAGATGATCGTGGCATCCAACCGCACCGGCGAATTCCGCGTCCGCTCCATCTGATTGAGATCTGCCTGATTAACCTGATAGACCTGATTAGGCTGATTGGGATTGGCCGCGTATCCGTGGCTATGCTGGTTGTATGGCAAACGGATATATTCCCACTCTCACCCAAGTGGATGAATTGCATAAGAACATCGCGCAATCCCAAGCGGCATACGATTTGATCCACGGACATTGCGTTGTTGTGGCCGACATCGCCCGGCGCATGGTCCGGCGGCAAAACGCTCTGTTCACTAATCGATGCGTTCCCTCCGATGAAGTACCGCAATCCGACGGCATTACTGGAGGCACGGTGCCGCCGCGTCTGATCGATGAGCATTTGGTGGTGGTCGGCGCGCTGTTGCACGACATCGGCACATATTATCTGCTTAAGCATGACGGTACCGATGGCAAACCGCTCAAATTCGACGGTCCCAATTACGTGCAGCATGGAATCAAGGGTTACGAATACCTGCTGAATGAGGGCGTTGACGAGTCTATCGCCCAATTTGCCCGCAACCACACGGGTGTAGGCCTTACCAAAGAAGCCGTTGAGTCGCAGCAGCTGCCGCTTCCCCCAGCCGACTACATGCCCATGAATCTTGAGCAGGAGGTGGTGATGGTGGCCGACAAATACAACAGCAAGTCGATACCGCCGAAATTCCTCACTGCGGAAGCCTACACGCGCAAGGCAGCCCGTTTTGGAGAAGACAACAAGCTTGAATGGCTGCGTTTGCTGGAACGCTACGGAGTGCTTGACGTAAAGCCGTTGGCCGAACACTACAACATGCGCATCGCCGAATAGCATCGATTCTTGCGACTGCGGCGGTGGTTGCGCTGGCTGCACTAGCTGCGGTGACTGCGGCCGCGCAGACGGAGTCGCTGGCAATCCCGCAATCCTACAATTCCGCAATCGTCGGGCAGTGACAGTCCTTGCAGCGCAAGCTGCTTTCATCCAAGCCATGTGCAACGGCAGAGCGTAACGCAATGGGCCTCTTGAGGAGTGCATATCCTCAAGAGGCCCATTTATTTGCGGAACAGTCCGGAAGTCTGGAAGTCCAGAGCCGTCCAGAACGGTTCCGCAACAGCGCGATTACGTGACTTGCGAAGTGACTAGTAGAGTTCGGCGGTATGTTCCATCGCGTCGGCCACATCCGGGTTGGACGTCACCACAATGATCGCGCGCTTGCGGTCCGAATCACGCTTGAACTTCTTCAGCAGATCCAACACCACTGCCGCATCCTCATCATTCAGTCCGGCGGTCGGCTCATCGACGATAATCACTTCGGCCTCGCAGCACATGGTGCGGGCGATAGCGACGCGACGCTTGTCCAACTCGCTCAACTTGCCGATCGGCAGACCGGACGTCACTTCGGTGAATCCGACGCGCTTGAGCAGATCGCGGGCGATTACCGGCTTCGGCTTGAGGAAGTTTCGATTCGAAGCTTCCATGGCATACAGCAGGTTGCCTTCCGCATCAAGATCCTCACGCATGGCGAAACGCTGCGGCATGAATCCGAAACGATGGCCAAGCAGATCAAGAGGTTCGATATCCGCGATATTGGTGCTCTTGTGCATCACATTGCCACGGTCGGTTCTGACCATGCCCACCATGGTGGCCAGCAGAATCTGATGCAGCTCGGTATCTTCCTCATCCACGAGCACGGCATGCGTGGAGCCGGCCTGGAACGAAAGCGAAAGATCGTCGAGAATGTTGCGCCCTGTTTTGCGGTTCGTGACGGTCACATGGTCGAGTCTGAATGTCGGATTCGACTTGAGGAAGAAGTTATCCTTCTTCCTGCGACGCTTGATTTCGTGGTCCAGCTGAGAGGAGACGGTGGTTGCCGAATCGGGCTCCACGCTGGTTCGCGATTCCGCAGACTTGGCTTTCGTCGTTTCTTCCGTTTCCGCCTCGGCCTGCGCCAATGCGAAAGTCTCGTTCACCTGTTCCGCATTGGCGTCGACCACGTCTGCGGAAGGTTCGTCCTCTGCGGTTTCGTCGGATTCCGTTTCATCGTCGTAAATCACGTCGAAGTCGATAGAATCCACGGTTTCCGCTGTTTCTTCGCCTTCCGCGGCCTCAATAGTCTCTGCGGTCTCGACGGTTTCTGCAGTCTCCGCAATCTCTGCTACGTCCTCTGCGGTCTCGGCCGTGGCCTCTACAACGTTTTCCGTCTCAGCGGTTTCGATGGTATCGTCGATTTTCTCGAGATTTTCCTTGTCGCTCATGCCTTCACCTCCGGGCGGCTCTTAAACAGTTGGTTCAAGTTGAAGCACATCACACGGATGAACGCCACAATGCCCAGCACCAGGCATGCGACCAATCCGTACCAGATCAGATTCCACACGGATGCGGAAGTGATGGCCACGGCCTGGCCGCCGGCCCACAAGGTACCCAACGGCTTGGCGCACAGCGCACCGGCCACGATTCCAACAATCCAGAACGGTACGGTTGTCATCAGGCTTTCCAACATGAACTGCCATCCAAGACGACCCTTGGTAACGCCGGTCACCATGGCCATGCCGATCTCTCCGGTTCGTCCGCCGATCGCAGCCCACAACGTCAGCGCAAGCAATGCCAGACCTCCCACAGCCAACATGACGATCAGCATCACGCGGGCCGCCGAAGCGGCGGAATCCAACGGCTGAATGGATTCCTTGTATGCGGTCAGAGAAGGCGAGGAGATGTCGTACGTCTTCGTATCCAGCTTGGCTTCCTTCACCAGCTCGACGAACTGGTTGTAAGTCGATACATCGCTCAACGAGAAGATGATGTTGAGATCCGGCACGCTCCAGCCTTTGCCGTCGCTGGTGTCAAGTCCCTGAGACGCGAAGGTCAGGTACGTCGTGTAAATCACGTTCTCGCGATTATCCTTGGAGTACGTGGCATCAGAGCCGTTGCCTTCAGGTGTCTCGCTGTCGTATTCGTAAATGCCGCGCACCTTGAACGTGTACGTCGTGGAAGCGTCCGTCGGATTGCCGACAGTCACCTTATCACCGACCTCGAGATTGTTCTTCTCGGCCAAAGACTTGGAAATCAGCACGCCGTTGCCGGCCGTCTGATAGCTCAGGTGCTTGCCCTGCACAACCTTGTAGTATCCGTATTCGTTGAGCCTCGCGGCATCAAGCGTGTAGAAAGCCTGCAGCGTCAGATCGCCGCCGGTCTTGTCCTCGCTCGTGTCGGTCTTGGCGTCGATAGCCTTCAAAGAATCGCTGCTGCGCACCGGAAGGGAGGTAGCGATCGTGTAATCGAACGAAATGCTTTCGTTCTGTACGGCGGTGGCATACTCGCTGTACTTCGCCCAGGTCAGGTAATTGTCGGTATAGCTGGAATCGGCGCCGTCTCGCTTCGCCTTGGTCTTTGCGTTCGGCCTGATCGTAAGCGAAGCCGTCTGCGACTGGTACGTTTCGTTATTGGCGGTTTCGTCGGCTCGAAGGACCGCCAGGTCCACAGCCGCCGAGAACGTCACCAGCAGTGTGAGCAAGGCGATCAGCGCGGTGCGCCATTTGACGCGGCCGAGCGCGGCCCATGCGTTCTTTAGAACGAACATGCGGTACTTCTCCAGTTCTCTGTTTGTAGTGCGCCGGTATTTGCCGACGTCAACGTTGGCCGGGGCGCGCGCTTGCAGCCAGGCAGGCCCGAAGCGCATGATGCGTCCCGTACGAACATCATGGTCACTTAATGTGATTGTTTTCTTGCGCAATACTGTTATACCCCTGCGTGAAGTCTGAATGATTCCTGAAAATCGGGATGTCGGGTGGTGCCGTCTGATGTTGAGTATGCCTGTATCCGCCGTTACGATTGGTAACGATGAAGAAGAACGAATCGAACAATCCGTTTGACGAGCAGACCGGCCTTTCCTGCGGAGCCGTGCGGATTTTTAACGGGGACGCGTCCGAAAACTCTTTAGCTGAAGGTTCTGCGGGCGGTGCGATCACGGCGCGGAACGGTCAGCAGGCGTGGAGGTTTTCACGTTTTGCGTTCCCGTCATGCGTGGTATTGGGTGTTCTTCTCGCGGCGGCGATCGTGTTTCTCTGGTTTCCGAGCGGTTCGGCGGCTTGGCTGAACCCTTTGCAGGAGATCGATGCGCCGGCCCATTATTACTTCATCCGCAAGATTCTCGATGAGGGCATCGGCGCGGCCACGCATTTGTGGCCGAACGACGAGTATTACCCGCCGTTGTTCCATCTGCTTGCCGCGGGTCTGATCAAGGTCGCCGGTCTTTTCGGCCTGAATGTTTCGGTGTATGCCGCGTTCAATGCGGTATGGCTTGCCACCTCCGGCCTGATTTGGCCGGTGGCGATGCAGCTTTTCGCATCGTATTTCACCATCCGTCGTTCCTCTTCCAAGACTTGGCCTTCCGCACATGTCTTCCCGTGCGCCATGGCGGTTATCGTGCCTCTGCTTGCCGTCGCGTCGGCCTGCCACCCGTTCCAAATGCTTGCTTCAGGGCCGTTGATCGCGTTCGGTCTGGCCACCACGCTTCTGCCGTTTTGGCTGTATTGCACACTTCGGCTTATGGACGCCTTCACCTACCGCACCCATGTGGCCAAGTGGGTTGTGTGGTTCCTCGCCACAGCTGGCCTATGCGTTTTCGCACATCCTCGCATTGCGTTCACCTGGTTGTTGTTGATGGCTCCGTTTGCGCTGACCCGACTGCCTTGGAAGGCGATTGCGGCGCTGGTGCTTGCCGCGGTGCTCGGTGCCGGCGCGCTGCTGGTGTACATGATGTTCAGTTATAAGTCGGATCGCTATTTCGATCCGTCGAGCTGGTTCCACACCTTCGTGCCGAACCGAACGGTTCCCGAGGCGTTACGCATCTACGTGACGGAGAACATTTCCGGCGCGCAGGGCTGGTTCATGGCTTTGGTTGTTGTGGCTGCGTTGATCGTGAGCGTCGTTGCGGCGGTGTGTCCGTGGCTGTTCCTGCCGAACCGTGCGTCTGAATGTTCTAAGCTGCGTGCGGATGCGATTGCCGTGACATTGTCGTTTTTCCTGGTCGGATTGGTGTACGTATGCTCGACCGCGCTTACTGGTTGGTTCCCGAATATCGTTACCGCCGTCTGGTATCGCGCCGAAACCCGGCCTCTGACCATGATTCCGTTCGGTGTGCTGCCGTTGATTGTCTTTGCGGCGGCGGTGATTTTCCGTGGAACGAGCGCCAGTTCCAAGCGCAAGCCCATGTCGGTTCGTGTGCATGACGACGTTACCACTGCGGTTGATGGTGGTTATGCCGATACCGTTCGCGTACGTGGCATTGTGATTCGTGCCACGACGATCGTCGTGCTTGCCGCGCTTGCTGCTTGCTGCCAGTTCAACAATACGGTTCGTTCCGGTTTGTCGGATTCCGTTTATGCGAATATGACGATTGACGATGCTCAGCCGGAAGAGCAGCTGACTGCCACGAAGGAGAAGATTCTCAAGGGAATGGTCGAGGAGATCGGTGTGGATTCCGTAGTCGTGTCCGATCCTCTGAATGGTTCCATGTATGCGACTGCCATGTATGGCGCGGATATGCTGTTTCCGATTTACAATCCGAAGTCGGAGAAGAATGGCGCGATTTTCGGCCAGACGGAGAATGCGTTCGCTTCAGGCAACGGCGATGAGCTGCTTAATACGGTTTGCCCGTTGAGCGATGATGGCAACGCCTACTTCCTGAGCATGGGCGAGCAGGCTCCGAGTCTGCAGATGTTCACTTTCAAGGAGCAGTATTACACGTTCCATGATCAGGATCTGATTGATGGTTATGTTGCGGATGGAACGATGACGATGATCCATGATTATTCGGATCTGTCGAAGGATTCCGATGGCTGGGCCCTCTACCAGTTCAGCTGTCGTTGATTTGTTGTTTGGTTTTTGTGGTGCGGCGCTCTGGTTCGTTTCGGCTGCCGCCCGTCGATGGGGTTTCGGTTGTTTTGCCCGGGTTGTGTTCGACACGCCCGGGTTTTGTGTTTCGTGGTCGGTTTTTCCGGGGTCGGTTCGTGTTTTGGTTGTCGGGTTTTCGTGGTTTCGTTCCTGTTTCGTTCCGGTTTCCTTTTG
>CAVBHJ010000012.1:0-76446 GCA_963595445.1 bacterium | reverse complement strand
GATCGGCGATAACCGATCCCGCGCCCACGGCCAGCACCATCAATGCGGGATTGACCGAAGACATCGCCAGCATGGGCGCGACCAATCCGGCGGCGGTGAGGGATGCCACGGTTGCGGAACCGAGGCAGATTCGCAGTACCGCGGCCACCAGCCATGCGGCGATCAGCGGAGACATGTTGAGGTTGGAGAACAGTGAGGACACGTAATCGGAGATACCGCCGTCTACGAGCACCTGCTTGAAGGCTCCGCCGCCGCCGATGATCAGCAGCATCATTGCGATCTGCTTGACGGATTTGGTCATCGACGTGCTGATTTCGGTTATGGTCTTCTTACGGGCGAATCCCATCGACCAGATCGCGAACAGCAGGGAGATCAGCATCGCGGTATCAGGTGCACCAATGACCTGGATGGCCTGATTCACCAGATTGCCTTCGGGCAGTATGAAAGAGCAAATCGTCGCGATGGCGATTAGGACGACCGGCATCATGGCGGTCAGTACGGAGATGGCGAATCCCGGAGTCTCCTCCTCCTTGAATTCCTTGAAGTCTCCGAGCACCGCGATGTTGATGTTCGTACGGTACAGGTTCGGGCGAACGCGATGCAGGAGCATGTTGAACAGCGGGCCGGCAATGATGGCGGTCGGAATGGCCACGATGATGCCGAACACCAGTACCTGGCCCATGTTGGCGCCCAGCGTGCTGGTGATGGCGGTCGGCGCGGGATGCGGCGGCAGGAATGCGTGGGCGACGTTCAGTGTGATGGCCATCGGGATGCCGAGGAACATCAGCGGCATGTCGAGTTCCTTGGCGATGACGAAGATGATCGGCAGCAGCACGACGAGTCCGACTTCGAAGAACAGTGCGAGTCCCACGATAAACGCGGCGATGACCACCGCGATCTGGATATGCTTGCGTCCGAACTTTTTGATGAGGGTCATGGCGATGCGGTGGCCGCCACCCGAATCGGAGACCAGTTTGCCGAGCATGGTGCCGAAGCCGAAGATGATGGCCAGATGGCCCAGCTGGCCGCCGATACCGTTTTCAATAGTCGTCGGAATCTGGTCCACCGGAATCTGCAGCACCAGGGCGGTGAGGAATGCGGTGATGACCAGGGACACGAATGTGTTGAGCTTGCATTTGACGATGAGGAAGATCAGTAATGCAACTGCGCAGGCGACGATAAGCAATGGCATGATATTACCTTAATGTTCCTTGATGTCTGACATGAACCGGTAATGGATTAGCGGAGCAGATATCCGCCGTCGACGGGGAGCATGACGCCGGTCACATAATCGGATGCCTTGGAGCACAGGAACACCATCGCTCCCATGAGTTCCCTCGGTTCTCCCCAGTGTCCGGCCGGAATGTGTTCCCGGATCTCCACGCTTCGCACCGGATCCTCCTGCAAGGCCTTGGTCATGGGTGTGTTGATGTAACCGGGGGCGAGGCCGTTGACCTGCACGTTGTAGGGGGCCAGCGCGTCGGCGTAGGCTCGGGTCAATCCCATGACCGCGTGCTTGCTTGCCGCGTACGGGAAGATGTACTTGCCAGCTCGATAGGATTGCATGGATCCGATGTTGACGATCTTGCCGCTTCTCTGCTCGATCATGACTTTTGCGACTTCGTGGGAAAGATAGTACAGGGCGTTCAGATTGAGTTCGATGACGACTTTCCAGTCTTCGTCGGGGAAGTCCACGAGTTCGTGCCTGCGCTGCATGCCCGCGTTGTTGATGAGCACGTCGATTCGTCCGAATTCCGCCATCGCCTGCTTAACGATTTTCTCGGCGGCGCCGGGCTCCGTGATGTCTTGCAGCATGAACACGGCCTTGCGTCCGTTGGCTTCCACGACGGCGCGGGTTTCCTCCCAGCCTTGCTGGTCGTAGGAGACGATGAACACGTCCGCGCCGACTTTGCTGACAGCCTGCGTGTAGTACTGGCCCAATCCGCTTGCGCCGCCGGTGATGAGCACGACTTTGTCGGTCAGGTCAAAGCTGTTGATCGAGAACTCTTCCATGATACCTCCATTGGTTTTACTAAATTGGTAACGATACATCTAATGATTGCAACGTCTTTTGTTGCGTTAGGTGTAACGATACCCCTATAGTAAGCACCATGTGGAGAGTTGTCAATTCACGATGTCTCGACCACGGGGAAACGCTAAATAAGAAGAAGGCTCATACGGTGTGTCGATGATGGTTCTGGCTTGAGAAAAAAGAACGATACAATGATTGACTGTTCAGGCGGAAAGGGAGTTGCCATGGCGAAGGCGACCATTGCGGATATCGCGCGTGAGGCGCAGGTGTCCGTGACGACGGTGTCTCGATTCATTAACGGAAACTACGGAAAGATGAGCGCGGCCACGAAGTCGCGTATCCAGGAGACCGTGGACCGGTTGGACTACAGGCCGAATGCGTCGGCGAGACGTATGCGCCAGCAGAGCACGCACGTGGTGGGCGTTGTGGTCGCCGATATATCGAATGTGTTTTCGTCGTTGCTGTTCAAGGGCATCGATGAGGAGTTGCGTCCGGCCGGGTATGACGTCATGCTGATGAATTCCGATAATTCCCTTGACGAGGAACGCGCCGAAATCAACCGACTGCTCTCGCAGAGGGTCGACGGACTGGTGATTCAGCCCAATGCCGCCGATTTCAACGCATACGCCTCCGTTGTTGCGGCGCATACGCCGCTGGTCATCGTTGACAGGGAGCCGGAGAACCTTCCCGATTCCGTGTCGAGGGTGGTGACCGACAATGAGGATTCGTGTACGAGATTGGGTGAACGGCTGGCGGACGCCGACTATGGGAACATCGTGGTGCTTTCTCGTATGAGAAGCGAGATCTCAGCACAGACCCATCGAGTGGAAGGATTGCGCAAGGCTGCGGATGAACGTGGCCTTCTGATGATGTCGATCGATGTCAAAGACAATGACGTTGACTGGCTCGAACGAAAGCTGTCCGTTGTGCTGGGGCACCTGAACGGCAAGGTCGCGATTGTGTCGTTGATGGGGCCGCTGCTGTTCGACGTGTTGGCTGTGTTGCGAACCTTGGGTATCGATTTCCCTGGTGATGTCGGCTTGGTCAGCTTCGACGACTGGGGTTGGAGCCAGTACGTGCATGACGGCATCTACTTGCTGGAACAGGATCCACGGGAGATGGGTCGCGCGGCCGCGCACGACTTGTTGCTGCAGATTCGGTCCAAGGAGAATGAGAAGCCGTATGAAGGAGACGGGAATGTGATGCTTCCCGTCTCCGTGGTGGAGGCTCCGTCGATCTGACGGAAGGATGTCAGTCCGTGACGTTCCCTCGCGCGCGCTGATTGGCCCAGGATTGGGACTGATTGAACGTGCTTGGATCGCCGGAGACGCGCGTGGTCGGGTTGTGCAGGGCGCTGATTGCCTGCATCTCATGCGGCTCCAGCTCGAAATCAAAGACGTTCAGGTTCTGGGCCATGCGTTCTGGGTGCGAGGATTTCGGAATTGCGACACGTCCTTCCTGCATATGCCAGCGCAACACGATTTGCGCGGGGGAGGCGTGGTGTGTGTCAGCCGCCTGCAGGATGGCCGGCGCTTTCATATCTGCGCCGTGGCCAAGCGGCGAGTAGGCTTCGACCGTGATGCCGTGCTCCTTGCAGAAACGCAGCGTTTCCGGCTGGGAGAAGCCGGGGTGCACCTCCAGTTGGTCGATGGCCGGCGCTTCGCCGGTCTCGTCGATGAGTCTTTGGAGATGGGGTGGAAGGAAGTTGGACACGCCTGCCGCTCGTATCCGTCCGTCCGATTTGAGCGAGAGCAGGGCTTCCCAAGTATCGACGTACTGGTCTACGGCCGGGAATGGCCAGTGGATGAGATACAGGTCGAGCCGGTCGACGCCGAGTTTTGAAGCGGACTTGTCGAACGCGAATCGCGCCGCATCGAATCCTTGGTCGCAGTTGCGCAGCTTCGATGTGACGAACACGCGGTCGGCCATGCCGGTTGCCTTGAGGGCTAGTCCGACTTCATGCTCGTTGTAATACGCCGCGGCGGTATCGATGTGCCGGTATCCGATTTCCAGGGCCTGCTCGACGGCCTTCTGGGTATCGGCCGCGGGAATCTGGTAGGTGCCGAAACCGATTTGCGGAATGGAGACGGAGTCGTCGAGTCGTACGTCGGGAATCGTCGGGATGGTGGTCTGTGTCATGTTTGCGCTCCTTGCATAGAACTTAGGAAAACGATACACCATGAAGGAAGTGTAATCTTGTGTGGTCGTGTTGCCTGTGGATGGGGGACGGTCGGTACACTGTTCCGTATGGTTAACGAGGGGAAGAAAAGAATTCGCAAGTCACCTGAAGAGCGTAAGAGGGAGATTGTTGCGGCGGCGAGCAAGCTAATCGGCGAGAAAGGGTATTACGGCACATCGCTCAAAGACATCGCCGACGAAATCGGCATGAGCCAGCCGGGATTGCTGCATTACATCGGTAACAAGGAGCGACTGCTCTCCCTGCTAGTCACCGATAATTACGATCAGGAGGGCACTCCTGAGGATTTTTCCAAGTCGGGATTGCCAGGCAGTGATCCGGAAGGCATGAACTTTCCTGCGTATCTGCGTTTTCTGGTGCGGTACAACGCGCAGCGTCGAAGCATGCTGCAGCTGTATATGGTGCTGGAGTCCGAGGGTTTCAGTCCGGAGCATCCTCTGCATGAGTATTTCGAGGAGCGTCCGAACCTGGTGTGGGAGCACTACTCCAGATACAAGTGGAACATTCCGCCGGAGGTCGGCGAGTGGGCCAACATGCGCCAGATGGTGCGCATGTGTCTGGAGGCGATGGACGGTATACAGCTGCGTTGGATGCGCAAACCGCCCGTGGATCTGTATGACGAATGGCTGCTGTTCGAGAAGATCATCTTTCCCTCTCCGGTATGGGACAATTACAGGTAGGCGGTTGCGTTTCGGATGTCGGTGATTGTCGGCGCGTTCCTGAGGTCTGTTGTGTAAAAAATCCGTTTCTAACGGTTATTAGGTAAGAAACGCCTGATTTTTCACTGTTTTTGACAGAAAGTATATGAAGGCTGTACTCTTTTTATATCTAATAACCGTTAGATATGAATTCATTGTTTAAGTCAAGGAAGACAACAGAAAGAGGAACCATGAGCCGCTACAACGTGGACCACATCCTTTTCGGCGCCGCCTACTACGACGAATACCTCATGATGAAGGGCATCGATCGTGTCGACGAAGACATGAAAATGATGAAGGACGCCGGTCTCAACGTGATCCGTATCGCCGAATCCACGTGGAGCACCTGCGAACCGCAGCCCGGCAAGTTCGACTTCACCTATGTTGACCGCGCCCTCGACGCGGCCCAGCGCGCGGGAATCGACGTCATCGTCGGTACCCCCACCTACGCGGTGCCGAGCTGGCTCGTCAAGCTCGACCCGAGCGTGCTCGCCGTCACGCCGAACGGCGAAGGCAAGTACGGCGCACGTCAGATCATGGACATCGTCAACTCCACCTACCGTTACTACGGCGAGCGTGTGATCCGCAAGCTCATCTCCCATGTGGCCGACCATCCGGCGGTCATCGGCTATCAGGTGGACAACGAGACGAAGTACTACGATTCCGTCTCCAACGACATGCAGCGCCTGTTCGTCAAGTATCTGTATGAGAAGTTCAACGGAAACCTTGAGGAGCTGAACCACCACTTCGGTCTTGACTACTGGTCGAACCGTGTGGATTCCTGGGAGGACTTCCCGGATGTGACCGCGTCGATCAACCAGTCCCTGCGTGGCGAATTCGACGTGTTCCGCCGCGATCAGGTGCGCGCCTACCTGCAGTGGCAGTCCGACATCGTGCGCGAATACGCCCATGACGACCAGTTCATCACCCACAACTTCGATTTCGAATGGCGTGGATACTCCTTCGGCGTGCAGCCGGCGGTCGACCATTTCAAGGCGTCCACCGCGGTGGACATCACCGGCGTCGACATCTACCATCCGACCGAGGACGACCTGACCGGCAAGGAAATCGCGTTCGGCGGCGACATGACCCGTTCCACCAAGGACGGCAAGAACTACCTCGTGCTCGAAACCGAGGCCCAGGGCCAGCACGGCTGGGTTCCGTTCCCGGGCCAGCTGCGTCTGCAGGCCTACTCCCACCTGGCTTCCGGCGCCGACATGATCGAATACTGGCACTGGCACTCCATCCACAATTCGTTCGAAACCTATTGGAAGGGTCTGCTCAGCCACGATCTCGAGCCGAACCCGACCTACCGCGAGGCCGGTGTGTTCGGCCGCGAAGTGGCCAAGCCGGAAGTGGGGGAGCGTCTCGTTCACCTGCAGAAGCGCAACAAGGTGGCCATCATGGTCTCCAACGAATCCCTGTCCGCGCTTGACTGGTTCCTCATCGAAGCCGGCTTCCCGTTCGGTGGCAGCCTCAAGTACAACGACGTGGTCCGCAACGTCTACGACGCGCTGTTCGAGCTCAACGTCGAATGCGATTTCGTGCCGTCCGACGCCGATGCCGAGCGTCTGGCCAAGTACGAGATGATCGTGACCCCGGCTCTGTACTGCACCAGCCAGGAAACCACCGATCGCCTGCGTGAATTCGTCGAAAACGGCGGACATCTGGTCTCCACCATGCGTTCCTTCGTGTCCGACGACGAAGTGAGCGTGTGGGCCGACCGCGCTCCGCACAACCTCACCGACGTGTTCGGCATGACCTACAACCAGTTCACCCGTCCGAACGGACACGTGTCCGTGGAGTTCACCGGCGCGCTCGAAGGCACCGCGTCCACCCAGGCACTCTCTCTGATCGAGCTGGTCACTCCGGCGGAAGGCACGGAAGTCCTCGCCACCTATGGTCATTACGCGTGGAAGGATTACGCGGCGGTGACCCGCAACTCCTTCGGAAAGGGCAGCGCCGAATGGATCGCCACCCTGCTTGACGCCGATTCTATCCGCGCCGTGATGGGCGAGGCCGTGGAACACGCGGGCGTCGCCGGTGTCGGAGCCGAACTTGCCGGCAAGGTGACGGTACGCCAGGGTGTGAACGCCAAGGGCGAGACCGTAACGTACCTGCTCAACTACTCCGCCGACGAGGTTACCGTCGCAAGCCCGGTGTCGGGTGACGTTGTGGTCGCTCCGGTCGTGATCGCTACGGAAGGCGAAATCGACGAAGCCGCCACCGCCGGAGTGGCGCTCAAGGCTGGCGACACCGTTGCCAAGGGCGACGATGTGACGATCGGCCGCTGGAACGTGGCCGTCATCGCGGGCTGAGACATCTGAAACGGTTTCGTTTGGCGCCGGTCGAACGGCTGGCGCCAAACGAAACCACGGATGGAAGTTCCGTAGGGAAGACTTGCGTCAGGGGATGAGCAGGTCGATGATCGCGTTCCATTCCCCGACGAAATCGACTTCGTGAGATCCGTTGAGCCAGCGCAGCTGCAGTCCGTCCATAGCGGACAACACCTGCAGTGCGGTACGCTCCGGATCGGCGACGCCATCGCGCCGCGCCGCGAACGTGTATTCCTTGAGCACGCTGGTTTCGCGCTGCTTGAAGTACTCGTGGACCGGATGGTCCTTGCTCAGTGCCTCGCTTTCCAACAGGGTGTAGAGGCGAACCAGTTCGGGGCGCGTCGCGTTGGTTTCCACGGTGCCGATGGAGATGTCCTTCAGGCCGAGATTGCAGTGGTATGCGATGCCGTCCTGCAAGACTTCGCCGGTCATGTCTTCGACGCCAAGATGCTTTGCGATGGCGATCTGGTTGATGCGATCGGCGTACTTGAGGGTTTCCTCAAGGAGCTGTTCTTTGGATTTGAAGTAGTAAAGGAGGCCTGCTTCGGTGATGTTCTGAGCCTGCGCCACATCGCGTATGGTGAAGCCCCAGAAGCCAAACTGAGAAATGAACGAGACGGTGGTCTCGAGGATGCGTCTTTTGCGTTCCTCGGCGCTCATTCGTTTCTTGGGTTTGTTTTCGGTGCGGCGACGCATGCTCTCTCTCCTTATTTCTGGTACTTACTAAGTTACAGTATGGGGGTGAGGAAATGGCGAAATATCAAGAAACACGCCGTGGACATGACAAAAAACAGAATGTAATATGATTTAACTAAGCGGTTACTAGGTAGTAAAAAACAGTGGCCGCAGGCAAAAACCGAACAGGATTTCTTTTGAGGAGAATCGCATTCGGCGAAAAGGATGACATCGTCGACTTGCATTTTTTGAAAAAGGGACCTACGATGTTACATGTTAACTACCACTTGGTAGCTAGCTGACTGGGGCAGGGTTGCCCGACAAACAACACAACAGAAGTTCACTACTGAAGCATGAATCGAAGGAGAGAGTTTCATGAGTGAAGCAATCGCAAGCAAGGAAGCGCGTCTTGAGGCGTATTACGCCAACATCGCCGCTGCTGAGAAGGACCCGAGCCTTTCGCCGGAAACCGGCAAGCCGCTCGACAAGACCACCATCGCCCGCTTCGGCGCAGGTTTCATCATCTTCGGCGTACTGTGGATGTCCGGCCTGGGCATCGTCTCCGCAGTGCTCCTGCCGATGCACTACAAGAACATTGAAGGTGTCAATCCTGACGCCCTGATCGGCATCGTCAACGCCTTCACCGCAGTGGCATCCCTGGTTGCCAACCTGATGTTCGGCAACTTCTCCGATCGCTCCCGTTCCAAGTTCGGTCGTCGTACCCCGTGGATCCTGTTCGGCGCCGTTCTCGGTGGCGTGACCCTGTTCCTCACCGGCACCACCACCAACGCCGTTCTGCTCACCATCTTCTACTGCCTGTGCATGTTCGGCCTGAACTGCATGATCGCACCGCTGGTCGCCATCCTGTCTGACCGCGTTCCGTCCGGCATCCGCGGCACCATGTCCGCCTTCTACGGCGCTGGCGCAACCATCGGCGCGCCGATCGGCACCATGCTCGGCGCACTGTTCATCACCAACCTGATCCCGGGCTTCGCGGTCGCAGGCGTGCTCATGTTCCTCGGTGGCGTCGTCGCAGTCATCATCCTCCCGAAGGAACAGTCCGCAGAATTCCTGCCGAAGGACGAAGGCTCCTTCGCCGACGTTCTCGCTTCCTTCCGTCCGCCGAAGTTCAGCACCGCCCACGATTTCTACAAGGCATTCGTCGGCCGTTTCTGCATGCTCGTCTCCTACCAGATGATCTCCGTCTACCAGCTGTACATCATCCAGAACTACATTGGTCAGACCGTTGAGGAATCCGCTGTCACCGTGTCTGTCGTGTCTATGATCATGATGGTCATGTCCCTGGTCGGCTCCTTCATCGCAGGACCGGTCTCCGACATCATCGGCCGCCGTAAGGTTCCGGTCATCGTGGCTTCCGTGCTCTTCGCAATCGGTATCGCCATGCCGTGGATCTTCCCGTCCGCAACGGGCATGTACCTGTTCGCAGGCATCGCCGGCCTCGGCTACGCGGTCTACTCCGCAGTCGACCAGGCTCTGCTCGTGGACGTTCTGCCGAACAAGGAAGAGGCAGGCAAGGATTTGGGCATCCTGAACATGGCCACCACCCTCGGCCAGATGTGCGGCCCGATCATCATGTCCGCCATCGTGGTGAACCTCGGCTACAACTTCGCGTTCCCGACTTCCATCGCACTGGCAATCATCGGTTGCTTCTTCATCATGGCAATCAAGAAGGTCAAGTAATAGCCTTCTGAAAAAAAACGGGAGGTGATTTCGCGAGTGATCGCCTCCCGTTCTCATAATCGCACTCGCAACATCCATATTCGCGAAAATATCGACGAAGATATTGATAAGGACCATCCAATGACCACCTGGATTGCAACGACGCAAGAGAACAAACTTGTGGATCAGACCTCGCAAATCGAATCCACCAACTCCACGGCAGGAGCCGATTTGCAGCTTGACGGCAACGAATATCAGGCCATTCGAGGCTTCGGCGGCTGCTTCAACGAACTTGGCTGGCTTCCGCTGCAGACCGTCACCGAAGAGGAACGCGACCAGATCATCAAGGAGCTGTTCAGCCCCGACGAGATGAACTTCGTGTTCAATCGAGCTCCCGTCGGTGCCAACGATTTCGCCGACCACTGGTACAGCTACAACGAGACCGACGGCGATTACGAGATGGAGCACTTCTCCGTGGCTCGTGACGAAGAGACCCTGATTCCCTACATCCATCGCGCGCAGGAGTGGCAGCCGAACATGCAGCTGTTCTCCAGCCCGTGGAGTCCGCCGACTTGGATGAAGCGCCCGAAGGCATACAACTATGGTCGTCTGGTGCAGACCCCGGAAAACCTCAAGGCGTATGCGAAGTACTTCGTCAAGTATGTGCAGGCCTATGCCGAGCACGGCATCACCGTGAACCAGCTGCATGTGCAGAACGAGGTCTTCGCCGACCAGAAATTCCCGAGCGCGCTGTGGGATTCCGAAGCGCTCAAGGTGTTCATCCGCGATTACCTCGGACCCGCGTTCGACGAGGCCGGAATCGACACCGATATCTGGCTGGGCACGCTGAACGGTCCGGAAGACATGGCCTGGACCGGCGGTGGCTATGGCATGCGGTTCAACAACTACAACCGTTTCGTCGATAACATCCTCTTCGACGACGATGCCCGCAAGTACATCAAGGGCATTTCCTACCAGTGGGCGGGCCAGAACTGCATCGCACGCACGCACGAGTCCTGGCCGGAGATCGAACTGATCCAGTCCGAATCCGAATGCGGCACCGGCGACAACAGCTGGGAGTATGCGGAATACATCTTCCACCTGATCAACCACTACTTCCGTAACGGCGCAACCGCCTACACTTACTGGAACATGATTCTCGACGATCAGGATTCCACCTGGGGCTGGTGGCAGAACTCCCTGTTCACCATCACAGCCGAAGATCATGAGGTGCGCCGCAATCCGGAATACTACGTGATGCGCCACTTCTCGCACTACGTCAAGCCTGGTGCGAAGCTGCTCGGCACCACCGGCCACTTCAATTCGATGGCCATCGCCTTCCGCAACCCGGACGGCACCGTTGCGGTGGTTGCCCAGAACGCCCTCGACGAAGAGCGTCCATTTGAGTTTGCCGATCCTTCGTCCGCCGACCGCGGATTCAAGGTGACGCTGGCTCCGCGTTCGTTCAACACCTTCGTGCTGGACTGACGCTCGGCCGACAACGGCTTACAAGGCCTGCCGGGCGGTGGTTCCTTCCCTTCTCTCCACCGTCGGCCTTAAGCCGATGTTGTGTTGCGACGTCTGCAAATCGAAACGATCCGTCGTCTCCGGTTTGCAGACGTTTTTCTATTCTCATTCCGCCAGCAACGCTTCGTTGTGTAGGATTGGTGCGTCCGCGATCTCGGTCTGCATTGCGTCAAGCTGATCGGTGAGTTCGGTCTCGTCCGCCGCGGGTATATTGAGCAGACGACGTGCCGCTGCATGAAGATAGCGGTTCAGCGCTTCGATTCTGCCGGACTCCATCGGATACGTCGTGTCATTCTCCAAAGTGACGTTCAACGCCCGGCGCAACCATTCATGCTGTACGGGGCCCATGATCTGCGAGACTTGCCGTAGGAACGTAAGTCGGCTGTTCGACGGTTGTAGCAGGCCCATAGCCTCCGGCGTCCACTTGCCTGATTCCCAATCGGCGCGCATGTCGTTCTTGAACAGGCTCATATTGTGGTCGAACAGGGGAGCGGGGCCGATGACGTGTCCGGTTGCGTTATCGCGCAGAAAACCGTGATTGTTGGCATGACGGTCCTGATTGACGACCAGCGCGTCGAATACCAGCATCGTGCGCATCGCTTCGTACGCTTCTGCTGAGATCGCTCGTGCGCAGGCCAGGATCCAGGGAAAATCACCCAACTGCGTCGCTGCGTAGAACGGCACGAACGATATGTCCTTTGTGTTCATCAGCGGGCAGACGGATGCGAGTTTGCCTTTCCACTGCGCCAGCCGGTACGGCACCGCGATGATGCCGAGTTTGGATGCCAGCTGCGAGGCGAGGAATTCGGAGAATGGTTCGGTTCCGGCCTTCGCATAGCCTTCGGTTCCGGCCTTCCAGAGTTCCAGACCGTTCTCGGTATGGCGCCAGGCCTTTGGGGATTGGCCGTCGGTGGTCCATTCGCTGGACAATCCGATGGCGTGCTTCTCGCTTGAGGCGTAGCCCGTGTACGCCACGATGGCCAGCGTATCGTCAAGTTGGTTGTCGAAGAGATTGATGTCGGCGAATGCGAGATTCTCGTCGGAACGTTCCACCCAGTAGGAATCGTTGGTCGACAATCCTTTGCAGAGGTCGATGATGCCGAGTGTGTCCGAGATGGACAGTCCCGCCTGTGCTAGTATCTCGGTGGCGAATCGACGGTTCTTCGGAATGGTGCGGCGCTCCAGCCAGGAGGTGAGCTTGGCGTCGTTGGGGTTCGGTGCGAGGGGGAATGGCAGGCGTGCTCGCTGCGTCTCATCGAACCACAGTATGTGGGTGGTCAGCGTGCCGGCCTGCAGTCCTTCGCCGTAGGACGCCTCGAATTCCAATAGCGGGGTGTCGAAGATCCTCATCATGTAGCGCATTTCGTCGCCTCCGTCGATCATCCTGCATGTCTGAACCTACATACTCAAATATAGGGACGAGTGGTGGAATCCAAATGCCGACGGTAGTCGAGTTGCGTGCGCGGGGAAAATGTATTACGATATAACTAAGTAGTTACTAAGTACAAAAATCACTTGCTGCTACTAATGCAACGTACAAAGGAGTGCTCATGGATACCAACTACATCAAAGGCGTGAACCTCGGCAACTGGCTGGTTCTGGAAAAGTGGATGAACCCCGCGCTGTTCGACGGCACCACCGCGGACGACGAATACTATCTGCCGACCCAGCTTGATCCGGCCGTCTATGAGGCGCGCATCAAGACCCACCGTTCCGAATACATCAACGAACGTGACTTCGCCACCATCAAGTCGTGGGGTCTCAACTCCGTGCGCATTCCGGTGCCGTACTTCATCTTCGGTGACCGTGCGCCGTTCATTGGCTGCATCGACGAGCTTGACAAGGCTTTCAACTGGGCCGACAAGTACGGTCTGACGATCCTCATCGACCTGCATACCGCACCGATGAGCCAGAACGGTTTCGACAACGGCGGAATCTCCGGCGTGTGCAAGTGGGCCCAGCTGCCGGACGAGGTGGAATTCGTGCTGTCCGTGCTCGAACGCCTCGCCAAGCGTTATGGAGAGCGTGAATCGTTGATGGGCATCGAAATCATCAACGAGCCGAACACCACCACTTCGTGGTCCATGATGGACGTGACCACCCGCTACAAGGCGGTCGATCCGGAACTCGCCGAAGGCACCGGTCCGATCGAGTTCGACTGGCTGAAGGACTTCTACATCACCGCCTACCATTGTCTGCGCGATGCCGACAAGGGCGCCCTGCCAACCGACAAGGCCGTGGTGTTCCACGATGGATTCGACATCTGGCAGTGGAAGGACTTCATGCGCGGCGAGGATGGCAAGCTGGCGCCGGAATTCGAGAACGTGATCCTCGACACCCATCAGTACCTGATGACCGCCGAAATGATGGGCTGCCCGCAGACCGTCGAAGGCTATGACGACTTCGTGAAGAACACCTACGCGCCGATGATCGAGGAAATGAGCGAATACTTCCCGACCATCGTGGGCGAATGGTGCCTGTTCAACTCCGTCGGCTGCGGCGTGGACACCCACGGCGGCCAGAGCGTGCTCAACGGCGAGGAAGGCGCGAAGGTCGAAGCCCTGAGCGCGCAGGAGAAGCGTGACCTGTACCAGGGTGTGGCCGAATCCCAGCTCAACGCGTGGAGCAAGGGACATGGCTTCTACTACTGGAACTACAAGCTGCTCACCGATACGGTCAACACCCCGGGATGGATCGGCTGGGACTCCTGGGATCTCGGACGTTGCATCGCCCAGGACTGGTTCCCGATCCAGAAGTAATCCCTCCCGCCGAACAACAGCAATCGAAACATAAGGAAAAGCAATGCTGCAAAATCCGATTTTCAAAGGCTTCAACCCTGATCCGGCCATCTGCTGCAAGGGCGACGACTATTATGTGGCCGTCTCCACGTTCGAATGGTTCCCGGGCATTCCGATCTACCATTCCAAGGACATGAAGCACTGGGAGCTGCTGACCCACGTGCTCACCGACGACGCCACGCCGAATCTCACCAAACTGCCCTCCGCTAAGGGCATCTGGGCGCCGTGCCTTACCTACGACGAGACCGAAGACATGTTCTACGTGATCTACGGCGTCATGAACTCCATGAACGCACGTTATTTCGACGTGAACAACTATCTCATCAAGTCCAAGAGCATCGAGGGCCCGTGGAGCGAGCCGGTCTACCTGACCTCTTCCGGATTCGATGCGTCCATCCTGCATGACGACGATGGCAAGAAGTACATCGTCTCCCTGGAATGGGAGACTCGCGAAGGCTACGAGAAGCCGGGTGTGATCTGCTGCGTGGAATACGATCCGGAGACCAAGCACGTCGTCGGCTATCCGCAGCGCATCTGGCGCGGCGCGACCGATCGCGGTTGCATCGAAGCCCCGCACCTGACCAAGCGTGACGGCTGGTACTACATCATGTGCGCCGAGGGCGGCACCGGCTACAACCATTCCGTGACCATGGGCCGTTCCCGCAACGTGTGGGGCCCGTACGAGCCGGATCCCAACGGCCCGCTCGTCACCTCGCAGCCGAAGGATTCCAACGAGCGTGCCGATGACGATCATCTCAAGCCGCGCTACTTCAACCCGGATTCCGTGCTGCAGAAGTCCGGCCACGGATCCTATGTGGATCTGCCGAACGGCGAAACCTATCTGGTGCACCTGACCAGCCGCCCGTTCGTGCCGGAACTGCGTTGCACCCTCGGCCGTGAGACCGCGATCCAGAAGATGAAGTGGACCGACGACGGCTGGCTGCGTATGGCGGACGGCTCGAATCTGGCCAAAATCGAAGTCGAAGAGCCGAATCTGCCGGATGTGCCGATGCCGGAAATTCCTCAGCATGACGATTTCGACGGTGCCGAGATCGGAAACTGGTATTACTCTCCGCGACAGATGCCAACGACCTTCGCCAACGTCACGGAACGTCCGGGCTGGCTGCGTATCCGCGGCGAGGAATCGCTGGCGTCGCTCAACCGTACGAGCCTGATCACGCGCAAGCTGACCAGCGTGTACGCCACCGTCACCACGAAGATGGAATTCCAGCCGGAAGTCTACCAGCATTCCGCGGGCCTGACCGTCTACTACGATAACATGAACAACGTGTTCCTGCGCAAGTATTATTCGCAGACGCTTGGCGGCTCCGCGATCTCCATCGTGCGTTTGGAGAACGGCGAGAAGACGGAAATGCTCGACACCCGCGTGGCCGTGGAAGACAAGCCGATCTACATGCGTCTTCGCATCGAAGGATGCCGCACCTGGTTCGAGTGGGGGTATGACGGCGAGAACTGGACCAAGATCGGCCCGGATTTCGACACCACCACCTTCTCCGACGAGTACTGCAAGTTCGGCGAGTTCACCGGCACGATGGTCGGCATCGCAGTCACTGACGCCTCGCTGCATGAGAAGACCGCCGATTTCGACTTCTTCGACTACGAAGCGGACGAAACCAAGCCGGTCGACTGAGACTCGGCATGACCGGAAGACGTTGATCTCCTCCGATTGACGGAACCGTGCCACGACGATGGGAATATCGTCGTGGCACTTTTGCTGTTAGCCCGACTGCCGGATGATATTTGATGGTCGGACGGCGTGCAAATGGCGGAAATAACGAGGGGGTGACGCTAGACTCGAAACCATGGCAGAAGAAGAGGTTACCAAGCGCGTGCGCAAGTCTCCTGAGGAACGCCGTGAGGAAGTGCTGGATGCGGCGGTGCAACTGATCAGCGAACGCGGCTTTAATGGAATTTCCATTCAAGCGGTCGCCGATCGAGTAGGCATTTCCAAGCAGGGTGTGCTGCGATACGTCGGCAATAAAGACAATATGTTGGCGATGGTGTTCAACGAATACTACGGTCAGACCGGCACCCCGGAGGACTTCTTCGCATCGGGCATGCCCGGCAGCGATCCGACGGCGCCGCTGTTCCCCGCATACCTGCGTTACTTGGTCAAGCACAATTCACGCAGACGCATGATGGTGCAATTGTTCGCCGTACTGTCCGCCGAAGCTTTGAACCCGAACAATCCGTTGTATGACGACTTCAATTCCCGCATCGACGATATATGGGAGAAATATTCCCGCTATCCGTGGCTGATCCCGCCGCAGTTGGGCTCCTGGAACGAAAACATGCGTCCGATCGTGCGCAAATCGATGGAAATCATGGACGGAATCCAGCTTGGATGGCTGCGCGATCCGAAGATGGACCTCTGCAAGGAGTGGGCGGAAATGGAAAACATGCTGTTCCCATCCCCGCTATGGGACGCCTATCGCTGATTTCGATGAACTGACCGAACCGGGAACGGTCGGGTGCTCATCAGGATCGCAGCGGGTATTCCCAACCGACTGAAGCAAAAAAGAGCGCACAACCCGAAAGCTATGCTTTCCACGGGTTGTGCGCTCTTCAATCGTGAGGTGAATGCGCTTGCGCACCCACCTCATACCGGATTTAAGCGAGAAGGACGTCAGGCGACGGTGAACGTGGCGCGCTTGAGATCCTCACGGCGGCTGGAATGACCGAGAAGAAGCTCGAAGTCACCCGGTTCCACAATACGGTTGGCGTCCGAATCGACGATGGTGCAGTCGGCTACCGGAATATCGAATTCGATGGTCTTGGACTCACCCGGCTCAAGCTCCACACGCTGGAACGCCTTGAGCTCACGGTCGGTCCAGCTGTAGGAGGTGACGATGTCGCCGATGTAGGCTTGCACAACCTCGGTGCCCTTGCGCTCGCCGGTGTTGGTCAGGGTGATTTCGGCATGCACGGTGTCGGCTTCGGCGAAGGTGCCGGATTCCGGAACGTTGGTGATGGTCGGCTCACCGTATTCGAACGTGGTGTAGCTCAAGCCTTCGCCGAATGCGAACGCCGGATCCTGGGTGAGGTCGGAGTAGCGGTTGCCGTGCTGGCCGCGAATCTGGTTGTAGTAGACCGGCAGCTGGCCCGCATGACGCGGGAAGGTGATCGGCAGGCGTCCGCTCGGTTCGGTCTCGCCGAGGATGATTTCGGCGATGGCCTGGCCGCCCTTCATGCCCGGGCTCGGAGCCCACAGCAGGGCGGAGGTGCCTTCGGCGGAGGTCTCGTCGACGATTACGCCGTTGGTGCCGATCACGCAAGCGGGCAGAACCATCGGCTTGGAGCTCATGAGCACCACGACCAGCGGCTTGCCGGTTTCGCGTGCGGTGTCAGCAAGCGCCTGGAGCAGTGCGTTCTGGCCGCCCTGCAGTTCCAGAGTGCCGGTGGAGCACGTTTCGCCGATCATCTGAATCACGTCACCGACCACGGCGACGACCAGATCGGACTGCTTCGCGTTCTCGACGGCTTCATCGATGAGTGCCTGATCCACCGCGGCGGAGACACCGATCTTCGGACGGGGCTGGCCGTCCGGGTAGAAATCGCCTTCCGGATCGGGAACAAGATCCACGATGTTCGCGCCGCGGGAGTAGACGACGTCGCATCCTTCGGGTGCGATCTGCTTGAACCCGTCGAGCACGGTGGTGATCATTTCACGGGGCTGGCCGTCCGGCATCCAGTTGACCTGTCCGGAATTGCCGGCCCAATCGCCCAGCTGGGTCTGCGCGTCGTCGGCGAGCGGGCCCACGACGGCGACGCGCTTGCCTTCGGAAGCGGCGAACGGCAGGGAACCGTTGTTCTTCAGCAGTGCCACGGCCTCTCGTGCCACTTCGAGGTTGAGCTGCTGGTGCTCGTCGGAACCGATGACCGCATCGATACGCTCCTGATCCGGCAGACGCGGATCCTCGAACAGGCCAAGACGGAACTTCAGCGCGAGGATACGGGAAACTGCCTCATCGATCAGCGACTCGTCGAGCAGGCCGGTACGCACGGCTTCAAGCGCGCCCTCGTAGAACTGCGGCGTGGTCATGACCAGATCGTTGCCGGCCTTGACCGCGTCGGCCGCGGCATGCACGTAATCCGGCTTGACCTTCTGCTCCCACACGGAACGGCCGACGTTGTCCCAGTCGGTGATCAGCGTGCCCTGGTAGTTCCATGCGCCACGCAGCTTGTCGGACAGCAGCCACTTGTTGAACGTGACCGGAACGCCTTCGATGGATTCGTAGCCGAGCATGAACGTGCCACAGCCCTCCTTGGCCACACGTTCGAACGGCGGCAGGAACCAGGATTCGAGCTTGCGGTGGCTCAGGTCGGCTTCGGACGCGTCACGGCCGCCCTGAGTTTCGGAATATCCTGCGAAATGCTTGGCGCATGCCAGAATCGCATCCTTGGCGAGCGGTTCTCCCGCCTTGGCTTCGCCCTGATATCCCTTGACGATGCTGGAGGCCATCTCGCCAATCAGGTACGGATCCTCGCCGAAGGTCTCACCAACGCGGCCCCAACGGGTGTCGCGTGCGATGCACAGCACAGGGGAGAAGGTCCAGTGAACACCGGTGGTGGAGACTTCCTGCGCGGTGGCGCGACCGGCCTCCTCGACCTTCTTCGAATCCCAAGTGGTGGCCATGCCGAGCTGTTCGGGGAAGATGGTGGCGCCCGGCCAGAAGGAGTAACCGTGGATGCAGTCGTCGCCGATGACCAGCGGAATGCCCAGACGGGTCTTGTTGTTGACGGTTTCGACCGCGCGGGGCAGGTCTTCGGGGGAAGTGTGCAGGATGGAGCCGACATGCTTGTTGACGATCAGATCGTCGAGGTCGCCGCTGCGGGCGTCGAGCTGCATCATCTGACCGACCTTCTCTTCGAGGGTCATACGGCCGAGCAGGTCCGCGATGCGTTCCTCGGTGGACAGTTCGGGATTCTTGTATGGCAATTCATTGGTGTTGGTCATGGAATACTCACTTTCTTCGTTGAAGCGATGTCCTTTAATTACCAATTGGTAGTTTAACACTTGAGGGATGGTTTTGCAAATGAAGTAATGGATGACTTTCGAACGGACGGATCTGTTGGCATGGCAAAGCCCGTTCTCTCCGGTTCTCTCCGGAAGTGGAGAGAGGGTGAAGACCCTCGGAGGGAACGGGCTTTGCCGGTTATGCGGTTTGTGCGGGCCGCTTGCGGTCGGTGAATCTACTTCACTTTTTTGATGAACAGGATCACCACTGCGCCGGTCATCACGGCGGCGATAGCAATGGGGAATACCAGGAAGTAACTGCCGGTGGCGACCACGATGGAGGAGACCACGATCGGTGCGATGACCTGGCCGAGGGTGTTGGCGAGGTTCAGGATGCCGAGATCCTTGCCGGCTTCGTCCGGACTTGGCAGCACGTCGACATTCAGTGCCTGATCCACGGCCATGTAGATGCCGTATCCGAGGCCCATGAGCGCCGCGTAGGCGAACATGGAGACCTGGGATTTCAGGATCCACGGCACGGCGATGCCGATGGCGATGATGGCGGAGGAGATGAACACCAGCGGCTTGCGTTTGCCGATCCTGTCGGAGATCGGACCGGAAACCAGAGATAAGGCCAGTGAGACGATCATAGTGATCATGGCCATGGTGGACACGGTCGCCGCGGCGGTCTTGGCGTCCTGTCCAATGTACTTCATGCACACGTACAGCTGGTAGCCGACGATCATGTTGTAGCCGAAGATGAGCATCAGCCGTCCGACAAGCGCCAGATAGAAGTCGCGTGCGCCCTTGGTTGGCGGGCGGAACTGCATGGCGACCTGCTTGATGTCGAACTTTTCGGTTGTGTCGGTGGCCGCGGACAGTTCGCGCGGAAGCAGCAGCACGGTGCCGATACCGCACAGGCACCAGCAGATGGTGCCGATCATGAAGCCGGTCTTCGGGGCGTCGATGAATGCGGATCCGATGATGGTGCCCATGGACTGGCCGACGATCTGTCCGGCGCCGTAGAAGGCGGACATGGAACCACGGTATTTCTGGGGGATGCGATCGGACAGAATCGCCACGCATGGTGCGATCATGCAGTTCAGGCCAATCTGCAGCAACGACCAGGATGCGACGATGGTCGGCAGTGTGGGGGAGATGGAGGTCAGGTAGAAGCCGAGGCCGGCGATCGGGCCGCCGACGATAATCCATGGCGTACGCTTGCCGAAGCGGCTATGCGAGGCGTCGGACAGCGCGCCGAAGATGACGTTGGAAATCAGGGCGAAGATGATGCCGATGGAGTTCATCGTGCCGAGAATCGTTTCGCCCTGGCCGATGCCCAGCGTATTGAAGCGGGCCGGTAGCAGTACAGTGGATCCGATGGTGCCGGACATCATGAAGACGATGCAGAAGAAGATGAAGCCTGCGCCGAAACGGCCGAGGTTGAGTTTGCTTACCGGCTTGCCGGTGTCGGGAGCGAGCTCCTCGGCGGCGATGATTTGCGATTCCATGTATATACACCTTCCTTGGTGCCTATTGCAGTTGGTCTGCAGGTGGTTATGGGATGACTTCATTGTTCCGGTTACTGGTTACTGCCAGCTAACTTACAAGTTAGCTACCGATAACTTAAATGTCAAATTGTTGATGTGATTGCGGTGTGTCTCGCTGATTTTCCGCGATTTTCACATATGGCTACGGCATAATTATTAATTGGTAACTTAAGTGATTGTCTGATGTGTCAGGAGGTTTGATATGGCGATTGACAAGATGGGTGCCGGCGATCTTGATGTGCTCGACAAATCGGCCATCACCGCGCTGATGGCGGAGTCGAAGCCAAGGAAGAAAGCGGTGTCGAAAAGGATGAGCGCCGAAGAACGCCTCAACCAGATCATCGATGTGGCCGTGCGGTTGATCGGTCAAAAGGGCTACCACGGATTGTCGTTGCAGGACATCGCTTCCGAAATCGGCGTGACGCAGACGGCCGTGATCCATCGCGTGAAAAGCAAACATAATCTACTGGTGCTGGTGGTAGAACGCTACTATGACATGTCGGGGGCGGAGTCTGAATATCTGAGCCATTTCCGCGCCGGCGGAGACAGGGTGTGGGAGCGTCCGCGTATCCCGTCCGTGTTGCGCGCGGTGGTCGAACAGAATGTGCGGCAACCTGAGATGGTACGGCTGTTCCAGATGCTCAACACCGAGGCCATGTCGGCCGAACATCCGGCGCATCGATATTTTGTGGAGCGCACCAAGGGCATGTGGGACAATTTCGCGCAGTTTGACTGGGCGGTTCCCGAAGGGGTGGATGGCATGCTGGTGTATCAGTTGGCCTGTGCCGCCATATATGGGCTTGAAGGCCGTTGGCTGGCCGATCCCGAGGGTGTGGACTATCTGGAGGAGTGGAAAAGATATGAGGCGTACCTGTTCCCGTCCCCGCAATGGGACGGGTATCGGTGACGTTTTCGGAAGATTCGTGCGCAGGCGTCGATGATTCGTGTTTTGCCTGGCATGTCAAGGAATCTGAATGTTGGTCGGGGTGGATGCGGGCGTGTCGTGGGTTGACAAGTAAGTTATCAACCAGTAAGTTACTAGTTAGTAATCAATAACAACCGGATTGTTGTTCCGGTATCCGGTTGTTGTTGATTACTACCAGTCAACACGTTCGAACACGTCGCACGTCGTCGTGCGGCACCGATCAACCAAAGGGCGGCAATCATGGCAGAATACAAGACCCAGGTCGAGCAGTACCGACTGTTCGAAATCAACCTCACCGGAACCGCGGAGGGCAACCCATATCAGGATGTGACGCTTTCCGCCGACTTCACCAATGCCGAGACGGGTCAGCTCGTCGCCGTCGGCGGCTTCTATCGTGGCAATGGCAACTACTCCGTGCGCTTCATGGCATCGCAGACGGGACAGTGGACATTCTCGATCCATAGCACCGATCCGTTGCTCGACGGTCAAACCGGCGTCTTTACCGTGACTCCGGCGACGCAGGGCAACCACGGTCGTGTGCTTACCGCAACCGAAGCGCTTTCCGGCGAGGCCCGCGAAGCCTACGGCAGCGAGCTCAAATACCGTTTCACCTATGAGGATGGCACTCCGTACCAGCCTTACGGCACCACCTGCTACGCGTGGGTGAGCCAACCGGCCGACGTGCAGGACCGCACCATCGCCACGCTTGCCAAGGCACCATTCAACAAGATTCGCATGTGCGTATTCCCGAAGTTCTATGACTTCAACACCGCCGACCCGTGGGCCTACGCCTATCCGGGTACCCGTGAAACCGGTTTCGACCACACCTGTTTCGACGAGGAATTCTTCGCGAACCTCGATTGCTGCATCGCACAGCTTGACGAGCTCGGCATCGAGGCGGACATCATCCTGCTGCATCCGTACGACAAGCCGGACTGGGGCTTTTCCAAGATGACCAAGGTCGAAGACGAGATGTACCTCGCCTATATGGCCCGTCGCTACGGCGCCTACAAAAACGTGTGGTGGTCGCTGGCCAACGAATACGACCTCATGCCCCAGAAGTCGCTCGAAGACTGGCGTGGGTACGCACGTGTGGTCATGGCCAACGATGCGTTCGGCCACCTGCGCTCCATTCACAACTGCATTCCGATCTACGACTACAACGAACCGTGGTGCACCCACTGCTCCATCCAGCGTGTGGACGTGACCCGCACCACCGAATGCATCGCCGACTGGCGTAAGGCCTACGACAAGCCGGTCGTATGCGACGAACCGGGCTACGAAGGCAATATTTACTGGGGTTGGGGCAATCTGACCGGCGAGGAACTCATGCGTCGTTTCTGGGAAGGTGCCATGCGCGGCGGCTACGTGACCCACGGCGAGACGTTCATCGACGAAGGCGAGCAGATCTGGTGGGCTCATGGCGGCGAACTGCACGGCGACGCCCCGTCGCGCATCGCGTTCATGCGTTCGATCTTCGACGACGTTCCTCTCGACGCGACGCCGTTGGATGGCGATCTCGACGCCGATCGGGCATGGCCGATTGCCAATCCGATCAACGGATCCGTAAACGTGGCGCCTGCGGTCGAGAAGGCCGCACAGTATTGGGACGTTCCAGTGCTGCGCAGCGGTGGCGATTACCAGCTGATTTATTTTGGCTGGTTCCGTCCGAAGTATCGTGAAATCCCGTTGCCGGCCGGATCCGCCTACGTGGTCGATGTGATCGACACGTGGAACATGACCGTCGAAACGTTACCGGGCACTTATGAGAACTCCGTGCGCGTCGATCTTGGACGTCAATACATGGCTGTGCGCATTCGCAAGGCCTGACATCATGCTTCGCCCCTCCTTCATCAGAGGGAGGGGTCCGCCTGTTATCTCACAAAAAGCGACATGAAGGAAGAACTATGTCTGCAACCATCAAACCCCAGGGCAAGCTGACGTTCCTGACGAAATTCGCCTTCGGCATGGGCGATTTCTGGACGTCCATCGGCAATATCGCCATGGCCACCTATCTGACCATGTTCTATACGGATGTAGTCAGGCTCTCGCCGTCCATGGTCGCATCCATGCTGCTCATCGTGCGTCTGGTGGTGGCCTTCTGGGATCTGACCGTCGGCATTCTGGTCGATCAGACCAAGTCCCGTTGGGGCAAAGCCCGTCCGTGGATGCTGTTCGGCGGCATCGCCTACGGCATTGCGTTCATGTTCCTCTTCCTTGATCCGTTCGGCAACTCCCTGGCCGGCGTGATTTATGCGTGGGCCGTATATGCGATCGTCAACGTGGCCTATTCGACAGTGAATGTATCGTATGCCTCGCTCACCTCGCTGCTGACCGCCGATTCCGGTGAAAAGACGCAGCTCAATATCTTCCGCATGACCATCGCCAATGTGGGTGCCATGCTTGTCTATGTGCTCGCCATGCCGGTTGTGAACGTGTTCGGAGGGGCATCGATCGGTTGGAGTGTCTTCTTCGGCGTGATCGCCGTCATGATTCCGTTCGGCTACTGGTTCACCTTCGCGAATACGCGTGAAGTCGCTTCCTTCGAATCTGACGGCGGCACGGATGGCAAAGATGGCAAGGTCTCCGTGGGTGGACATTTCAAAGCGCTGGTCTGTAACAAGTACTGGTGGCTTACGCTTGGCCTGAATTTTGCGCTATGGGCCTACAACGGCATCGCCAACGGCATGGCCGCCTATATCGCCAAGTATGTGCTCGGCAATTCCAATCTGACCGCCGTGATCGGTTTGGCCACCGTCATCCCGATGGTCATCGGCCTGCCGTTCGCGGGTCCTCTTGTGGCCAGGTTCGGCAAACGCAACTCCTCGATGGCGGGACTTGTGCTCGTCGCCGTCGGCAGTCTGCTGGTGTTCGTCGATCCGAGCAATTTGTGGGTGTTCTTCGTCTCTATCGTCGTGCGCATGATCGGCATCATCCCGATGAACGCCGCGCTCAATGCCATGAGCGGCGACGTAGTGGAGTACGGCGAATGGCAAAGCGGTGTGCGCTCCGACGGCATCGTGTTCAGCTCATCCAGCTTCTCCATGAAGGTGGCTATGGGCGTCTCCTCGGCCGCCATCGCATGGGTCCTCGGCGCCAGCGGCTATGACGGTTCGCAAGTCACGCAGTCCGCCGCCACCGTGGCTGCCATGGTCAACACTTTCGTATGGGTGCCGGTTGCCATGGTAGTGGTCATGGCCGTATTGCTTTTCTTCTATGATCTTGACGGGCGCATCGGCCGGATTGGCAGGGAGCTTGCCGCCCGCCGTGCGTAGCGGAAAAGGCTATTGAGGTTTCTGTGGAATACAGGCGCGCGTCCAATGGGTGCGCGCCTGTTTCGTTGATGAAATTATGGTTTTCCGAAACCTGATCTGGCGGCAGATACGGAAAGTCCGCCGGTTGTCTAGGGCATTCGCATATTTCTCTTAGTGATGACATTAGTAACGATATGCGGGGTGGTGTGACGGAATCGCATAGTGAAAGTTATCGAGTTCCGTAGAACGCGAAGGTCCGTCCCATCCCGTGCGGGGAAGGAACGGACCTTTTCGATGTTTGTCGGGTCGGATGTGCCGGATCAGACGCGGCGACGGGCCAATAGCAATCCGATGCCAAGCGTTCCGTACGCGATCAGCATGACGGCGGGGGACCGCGAATCCGTTCCGGTGTTGGCTATGGTCTTCGTCTTTGTGGTGGACGCGGCGGCGGAGGAGTCGTCCTTCTGGTCGGGTTGGTCCGGCGTCACCGGAGTTTCCTCGTATACCACGGATGCGACGGCCTGCCCGGGCTCGACCTTGACGACGGTGCCGTCGGCGGCCAAGGTCACCTTGGAACTGTAGGCGGCGGCAAGATTGAGTCGCTGATATCCGTCCGAGTTTGCATCCATAGGCTCACCGGAGTCGATTTCCGTGGCGGCCAGTACGGCACGGCGCTGCTCTCCGTTCAACGTGGGGAATGCGGTGATCAGCAGATTCTCAGCACCTTCCGGCACGACCGCGGCCTGTCCGGTGGCGGACGTCGGAGCGAATCCGTAGCTCATGCGGGCCTGGTATGCGGTCAGCGCGGACTGGCGGTCGGTTACGGGCTGCGTGCTGAAATCATCGGCGAAGTCGTTGGTGTATCCGCCGCTTGCCACGGATGCGTCGGCGGAGTTCGCGTTCAACGCGGTCACGCAATTCTGCACGGTCGTCGTATCATCCGACGCATATTCCACGATATCGGATTGCACGCAGCGCTGTGCCATGTAGGACTGCATCTCCTGATATGCGGGCATCAGCTTGTCGTTGCGGAACTGTTCGTCGGACCATCGCGTAGCCAGACCGGCTTCGGCGATGATGCGTCCGCTCATCAGGTCGAGCGGGTAATGCACGCCTATCACGAGACGGTTATTGGCTGCCTCGGATGCACGTGTCAGGATTTCCGGAGCGAGCTGGGGCAGCAGTGTGGCCAGACCGATACCGCCGGAATAGGCGAAGGTCGTGTGACCGGAAGGGAGCGATCCCTGGGTGGTAAGACCTTTATAGCCGGGATCGTATGATTTGCCGGTGGTGTCATCCGTCCATGCCGGCAAATACACGATGTCTTCCGACGCAGGCAGTCCGGCATCCACATAACCGGCATCCGTGCGGTCCGCGAACGGACGCGGATGCGCATACCGCTTTTTCACGGAGGAACATTTCACGTAATTCGAGAGCAGCGCGCCGCGCTTGCTATTGGAGGAATCGTTGCTCTGGCCTACCAGAAGTTCCGAGGAGAGCGGCAGGTCGCCCTGCGTGAGGCCTTCTTTCAGGAATGTTCCGAGCGTTGTGCCAAGGGCGTCCGGGAAGGTGTCCTCGAAGATCATGCTGCTGTCTTTCAGCGCACGCTGCTGCTGTGTGGTGAGCGGGTCGTCGTCGCTGGTGCGTCCCTCGTTGGCCTTGTGATTCACCGACGTGGTGCCGTTGCTGTTGGCTTTCAGCACATCCGCGTTGAGTACTCGTCCGCCGAGTCCCGATTCCGATATGGAAGGATCAGGCTCGTAGTAGTTGGTGAAGTCGCTGAGCAGCGCCACGTAATCCGGCTGCTGAGTATCGGACGGATACGGTTCGGCGCATTGTGCCGATGCCGCGAACCCCAGTGTCAGGGCGATTGCGGCGGCGGCCGAAACACCGCCACGCAAGACGAGTCGTGGTGTCCTTCTCATCTATCTCTCCTTTTGATGTTTTCGTACCTCTGTAGGTGGCACGCACTTCCATCCATCATAGAGTCGGCGATTGCTGTTTGGGTGCGTTGGGACTGTTGTTTCGGAACGTTGCGGGACGTCTATTGGTCGGAATCGCTTTTCTGATTCCTTCGGTTGTCTTGAACATTTATATACTTACCTTTAGTAATGACTATTGGTAACGACATGCGGGGTGATATGGCAGAATCGCAAAGTGGAAAACCACAACTGTCTCTGGATGACGTGCGTGATCTGATCGACGCATGCTGGGCGGCGAAACGAGTCACCGAAATGCTGCCGGAACTGCCGAAAAACATGAAACCACGGCACGTGCACGTCATCGACGCCATATGGAACCTCAACCACCAATCCGAATCCACGGCTCCGGTGGCACGAGTCAGCGGCATCAGCGCATTCCTGGGCGTGACCGCACCGAGCATCACGAAACTCGTCAACGAACTGGCCGGCAAAGGACTTGTGGTCAAACACGCATCCGAAACCGACGGACGCGCGGTGACATTGAGCCTGACCGAACCGGCCGAGGAAATCCGCGAACTGTACGTACACCAATTCCACGAACACCTGCGCGGCGTACTGTCCGACATCAATCCACACGACGCCGCAACCACGGTCGCCGTATTGCAGGCCATGCACCGGCTGATGGGCGCGGACAGGGGAGGGGAGTGGACCACGCAAGTGGCCGACACCTGGCCGGAACGCGTCGAAACATTGATGGCGTGGGATTCTCCGCACACTACGAAACGGCAATAATCCAACATCCCCAACGGCAGGTACGACGCACGGCAATGTATCGCATGACAACGCGCGTCGAACAAAGAAATGTGTATCAAAAGAAGAAGGGACGCAAAACATGACGAAAAACGAACAACAACGGAGACAACCGGTGCAGACCGATCAGACGGAACCACAGCCCGACCAGTGCATGAATGAAAAACGACTCACCATCGTGGTGGTGGCGCTCGCCATTCTGACGTTTCTGGGCATCCTGTCCGAAACGTCGCTGAACATCGCCTATTCCACGCTGATGGAGGAATTCTCCATCTCCGCTGACGTGGTGCAATGGCTCACCACGGGCTACCTGCTGCTGCTTTCGGTGGCGATTCCGACCTCGCCGTTCATGGTGCGCAGATTTGCGACGAAATCGTTGTTCGTCACCGCGATCGTGCTGTTTTCCGCCGGTACCGTGGTCGGCGCGCTTGCGCTGAACTTTCCGATGCTGCTCTCCGCACGACTCATCATGGCGCTCGGTACGGGTGTCTCATTGCCGTTGCTGACCAACATCATTCTGGAAAAAGCCCCGTTCCACAAGCGCGGCATGATGCTCGGTCTGGTCAGTCTCGTAACCTGCGCGGCGCCGGCAATCGGCCCGGTGTTCGGCGGACTGGTCATGGAATTCCTCAACTGGCATTGGATCTTCTATGCCATGATCCCGTTCCTTGTGATCTCCTTCGCGCTCGGACTTGCGACCATTCCCGATATTCGCCATGGTGAGAAGGGATGTTTGTCGGTGCCGTCGCTGCTGCTGATCGCGGTCGGTCTGGCCGGCGTCATCGTTGCGGCCAGCTTCTTCTCGCAGTGGAATGGCGATTGGCGATTCTGGACGGTGCTCATCGGCGCCATTGCGGTGTTGGCCGTGTTCGCCTTCGTGCAGTTGCGGATGGAACACCCTCTGGTCGAGGTGCGTACGTTCGCGTATTCCGGTTTCTCGCTCGGTATGGTGATTCTGCTGATGTCGTCCGGCGGTGTGCTCGGTGTCAACTTCCTGCTGCCGATCCTGCTGCAGCGCGGACTCGGCCACACCAGCATGATCGCCGCCCTGATTCTGCTGCCGGGTGCCGTGGTCGGCGCGGTTTCCGCTCCTGTGATCGGTG
The DNA here is from genome assembly GCA_963595445.1 of bacterium. Lineage (GTDB taxonomy): Bacteria > Actinomycetota > Actinomycetes > Actinomycetales > Bifidobacteriaceae > Bifidobacterium. The sequence goes on along the minus strand of CAVBHJ010000012.1, from coordinate 47,961 downwards.
GCGCTTTGAAGTCGCATTTTCCGCCGAAATTCATCGCCTGCGGGTTTGTGGGCGTAGCCGTTATGGATGTTGCGATGATGGTCGGCGGCGCGCATGAGTGGTCGGTGGCAGTTGGCTATGCGCTGTTCATGGCCGCTTCGGGATTCGTGCTCGTGCCGGATCAGACCCATGCGTTGAACCAGCTTCCGGCTGAGATGAACGCGGACGGATCCGCCGTGATGAACACCGTGCAGCAGCTCGCCGGTGCCATCGGCACGGCGGTGGCCTCCACGCTCATCGCGCAATTCGCAGGCGCGAACGTTGCTTCCGGCATGAGCCAGTCGGCGTCCTATGTGGCCGGATTCTCCACTTGCATGTGGGTCTTCCTTGGCATGGCCGTGGTCGGCGAGGTGCTCGCCCTGCTCATGTTCCGCTTCTCGAAGCGCGTAGGCTGATTTCTTCCGTGAATAAAAGAAGCTTCGGTTCCATACGATTACAAACCGTGTGGAACCGAAGCGGGTCAATGTCTGCAAGTCAGTCTTGCGTTACCAGATGAACAGGCCGACCATGGCTGCGGACAGCAGGGAGACGAGAATGCCGGAAAGCAGTGCGCGGCCTACCTGCTTGGAGATCGCATCGTTTGATTCCTCGTCGACGGTGCTCTTGAACGTGCCGATAATCTGGCCGAGGGTCGAGAAATTCGCGAACGAGGTGAGGAACACCGTCACCACCGCGCGGAAATGGGCGGGGGCCGCGGAAATATCCCCGACCTGACCCATGGCCACGAACTCGTTGGTCACAAGCTTCAGACCCATGAGCTGGGAAAGATCCCACGCGTTGGTCGGGTCGAGTCCGATCAACAGCGACGGGATGTACATGACCACGCCGAGAATCGATTCAAGGGAAAGCTTGTCCCAAATCAATGCCAAGCCGGAATCGATCATGCCAGCCAATGCCACGAAGGTGATCACGTTTGCGGTGACGATCAGAATCACCTTGCCGCCGTTCATGATCGAATCGCCCAGGAAGGAGAAGAACGGTTCCTTGGCGGGCTTGCTCGGATCATGCTTGAACAGCTGGCGCCAACGGGGCAGGGCCTGATATTGCGCCACCGCGGCCTTGTGCGCGGCAAGTTCTTCAGGAGTGAAGGCAGAAGTGTCTATCTCGTCGTACAGCGAATAGATGACGTCTTCCTCTTTGGAGATCACAACCGGGAACAGCATGTGGCTGACGGTCAAGGCGTTGATGCAGTTCAGAGGGATGGCGGTGATCACGAATTCGCCGGGCATCATCTGTACGTAGGATCCGATGATGGCCGCGGAAACGCAGCTCATGGACATCATGCTGATCACCACGTTGCGGCTGGCTTTCATGCGTTGCAGTTGCACGCGGGATGCTGCGATGGCGTCGGCGTTGCCGAGGAACATCATCTCCAACGCATAGAAGGTTTCGAACTTCGGACGGCGGGTCACGAAGCTCAGGCCACGTCCGATCCATTTGATGAGCCATGGCAGGAAACCGATGTAGGTCAGAATATCGAATAAAGGAAGAATCAGAAGGATCGGCAGCAACGCGGATACCACGAAGTTGGCCGGTGTCGGGTCGATGCCCTCCGGTCCAACCCAGTTTTCCAATGCGAAATTGATGCCCTTGTAGGAGAGCTTCACCACTGATGCGAATCCGTCGGCGGCGGCTTTCACTGCGGTTCGGCCCGCTTCAAAACTGGTCAGCAGCCAGGTGATGGCCAGATTGAGGACCAGCATGCAGCCTACGGATTTGTAATCGATGTTCTTGCGGTCGGCGGAAAAGACCCAACCGATGCCAAGGAACACAACCAATCCCAGCAAATTGATTGCAAGATACATGTTTTCTCTTCTTTCACGCTTCTTTGGGTGGAATGTCCCAAAGTGGCGACCGCATGACACGGGCCACTTTGAGTGAGCTATGGTTTACTGCGCCTGACCGCGATTGGCGAGTTCGAGAATCGCGGCCGCGAAACGGCGGGAAAAGTCGGCTGCCTCCACGTTGGTGCATACGATCGCCGTGGTCGTTTTGTCGGTGAGTCGATTCAGATCGCCGATGGTGCGGCCATTGCTTTCACACCCGACTTCCACGGTAAGATTCATCGGCACCTGATAGGTGATGGTTTCCGGATGCAGTGCGATATCCACGGCAAGCGGGTCGTGCAATGCTCCGCCGACGCTGTTGCCATCGGGGTCGGTCTCGTTGGCATAGTAGTAATCGGACATTTGGGCCAAAGCGTTGCCGACTGCTGAATTCGGCTTCTTCCAAGCGTCGATATCGTCTCCGGACAACAACGTACGCAGCGTAACGTCAAGACCGACGACCGTGATATTGAGACCGGATTCGAACACGTATTTCGCGGCCGCGGCATCGTTGATGATGTTGGCCTCCGCATAACGGGTCACGTTGCCCGGGACGGTCACCGCACCAGCCATGCTCACGATCTTGCCGATGGAAGAGATGACTTCCGGATCCTTTTTGAACGCATCGGCCAGATTGGTCATCGGCCCGGCCGTCACAAGGGTCAAATCCTTGCCGTATTCACGTGCCTTGGAAATCAGGAAATCAACCGCATCGACGGATTCCGGCGCGCGCTTCGGCTCCGGAAGAGCGACTTCGCCGATGCCGTTGCGTCCATGGACCTGCAACAACGTTTCGCTTGGCGCATACTTTTCTTCGGCTCCCCACGGGCGATCTGCGCCCTGTGCCACCGGAACGTCCGTCAGGCCAAGCAATTCGAGCATGGCCAGCGAATTGCGGGTCGCCGTTTCCACGCGCACATTGCCGAACGCGGTGGTGATGCCCAGCAGATTGGCATCACTCTGGCTTGCCACATATGAGATGGCCAACGCGTCATCGATGCCGGTATCAAGGTCGAGAATGAGGTTCATGGTTCCGTTCCTTTCAAAGCAAACTACTTTGGTATGCTTGTTGATGGAATTTGAACGTCCACGGTGTTGTGTGCGTTCTGGTATGACAATGCAACCAGTCGCGAAACGATATGGTTGCGACATTTGTCACACCGTTTCGTTGAAGACTTCGGGTACAAACATGGGTATGGGCGAGTATGACGAACTGAGATTCGCGATGAAGCGTTTCGGACTGCAGGATTTCTTTGACGGGCGTCATTACGCGCATATGACGCTTCGTAGACTGCAGGCCGGAGATATAGTGAGCCGTCAGGATTTTGATTTGGACAACCTGTATTTCCTGTTGGAAGGGGACGTACGGTTTTTCCGTTTTTCCGGCAGTGGCAAGATGGTGGTGCTTGGTTTCGGACATGGCCCGTCGATGATTGGTGAAGTCGAATTGTTATTGAGCAAACCGACGGTTGCCTTCACGGAGCTGATGACCGACTGCACGGTTATTGAGATGCCGATGGATTATTGCCGGCGGGCCATGTCCGACGATATTGATTTCGTCAAAGCGATAGCATTCAATCTCGCCCAACACCTTGATGCGGCGGACGTCAACACCACTACCAACGTTGCGCTGAAATTGGAGGAAAAAATCGCAAGCTACATCCTATCCGTTGAAAAAGATGGATATTTCGAGCTGGATCTGCAACTGTTGCCGGGTGTATTCGGATCCACATACCGGCATCTGCTACGAGGCGTCAAAGCGTTGCGCGAGGCGGGTGTCATCGCGCAGAAGGGCGACGGGTACGTCATTCTTGATCGAGAGGCCTTGAGGCGTTCCGGCCGTGACCGCTACACCCTCTAATCTCAGACCGCATATTTTGGCCAGAGAGAGAATCGTTATTTTTCCAACAACGTAACGACGGTGCCGCCGACCGCAAGCAATGCGAATACCATCGCATACGCCAAGAAAGGCGCGCAAGGAGCCAGTGATACCATCCCAATCGCCTGAAGTACGTAGGGGGTTATGGCTACGCCCGTGCAGCAGCCGGTCAACGCAACGGTGTTGGCAAGTGTCAAAGCGCGATCGCGGAATCGCAATGAAAGACCATTGAGAACAAGAGCGAAACCGTTCGACGTGGAAAACCCGACGATCATCGACCCGACGATGACCCAGAAAACATTGTCGGCAAAAGCGACGACCATCATGCTGAGCGCGATCGCGGCCATGGAAACAGCCATATGCCAACGTTTCAGCAGCTGCGAAAGGATGCCGAATGAGATTCCTCCCAAAAATCCCGCAAACACGCAGCAGCTTAATACGGTGCTGCCAACGACGGGTGAGCCGAAACCGGAATCGACGACCAGTGAGGGAATGCGTAAGGAATTCAATGCGTTGGCTGAAAAGAACGTAACCGCCAACAGTGCGGCGCCGACGGCATGAAGCCACCCGCGGCCAGCCATTTCGCAAGAGACGTTCGTATGCTGCGAGAGCTGCGCGGATACGGTATTCTTCCCGGACTCCAGGCCCTGGACTCCCACCACATCCAAAGGCTTCACGAAGGCAAGGAACCAAGCCAGAATGACGAACGCGACAAGATAAACGGCAAAAGAGGCATGCCATCCAAAAACCAGGAGCTGGCCAGCCGTAAACGTCAACAACGTCTGCCCCAGTGTTTCCATCGAAACGCGTATGCCCTGCATGGTTACTCCCAAACGGCCTGCATAACGCTCGCCGACCATACTGACGCTGCGCGCGTCCATGAGTCCGATGCCGGCGCCGAGAAGGATTCGTGCCGCAAAGATCATCTCGAACTGGCTGACGAACATCGGTAGAATTCCGCCAATGCCAACGGCCATCGTCGCGATGGTGATGAGTTGGCGCTCGGAAAGCCTCCGAGTGATGAATGGCGTGACGAGAAGCATGATTAACGCCGGAATGGACGGAACGGAAATCAACATTTCCACCGATGCGCGTGATTTATCCGGAAATTCCTCAATCAAGGAAGGCAGGGTGCCGGAAACCGTCAGATATGACGTGAGCAGCATGGAAAGGGACAGCACGCCGATATGTTGGCAGACCCGCTGATATTGCTTCATAAGTGAATTCGCTTTCCTGACAGTTGAAGAAGGGTGGCTTTTCCTCAATTGATAGCGATGTTGCGCTGTGGGGGAAGAGACATTTGTCGGTGCGTGTCCCGGTCGATGATGTGAGTCCTTGCGAGGTCTGCGCAAAACCCGTATGTGGGTGGACAGGCCTCAGACCGGTACTCCAGACTGCTCACCTGCAGGGCAAAACCCGTATGTGGGGGGGTAGGTCGGTTGGAGGGTGCGTTGTGCGTATCTGTACTCGGCGGAACCTGCACGTGAGTATGGGTCCCGACGCTGAAGATCACGATTGACGCGCGTAAAGCGGCATGCAACGATGACGGGTGAAGCGGATGCGAACCGAGCCGTCGGGCGTGCGGCTGCCCCAAATCTCCGTCATGGTGACGTGCGGCCAATCCTGCGGATCGAGCTCCAGCGCCATCGCGGTGCCGTCATCGAAGCATTCCGCAAGCGAGTCGCGTTCGATCACATGGCTTTCGGCAGGACCTCCGGGCGGATTGATGACGGTCGTATCGTCGGGAAAATCGTAATCGCATACCAGCCGCGAACGGTCTCCGGAATGGAATATGTCGAGCATGCGTTGCGAAGGGGCGAACTGATGGAAGGCGAACGCCTGCCGCCGTTCCAGATCCATAAGTATGCCCCGGCGTAAAAGATGCGGTGCCGAAGCTTCCCGGACGGCCTTGCGCAGGTCCGTCATCGTGCGCAGATACTGCTTCATGCTGCACGGGGCATCGAACGGCCAATCGGTCGAAGCCAGCCATGTCGGGAGCAGATCGGAACGCACCACGCCATCGGCGGGGGAGTGCGCCTTGCGGATCAGCTCGCCTGAATAGTCGCTGATGGTGATCTGCAGGCGCATCAACTGCCGTATGCGTTCGTCGACCTGCGATTGCACTTCCGACAATACGTTTCGCCAATTCAACGAGCCGTCTTCCGTGCGGTACTGTTCCAATGATTCCAACGGAATGCCCGACGCGATGCAGATGCGCATCACGTCCACGTCAAGCATCTGGTCGGGCGTGTAATACCGGTATCCGGTCATCGGATCGACCGCGGCCGGCTTCAGTATGCCATGCGCATCGTAATAACGCAGCGCCTTGGTGGTGATGCCGTCCAATTTGGCGACTTCGCCAATCGTCAGCAATTCGTCGTCGGCGTTCACGTAGTCCTCCTTGACTTTGACCTCGGGGCAAAGTCTACCATCGGTGCTGGTTGTTCCGGCGAAGATGCGGAACAGAAGGAAAATTTCAAAGGAGAAATTCCGTATGTCTGAAAATATGACTGAAAATGCTGTTGCTGGAAAAGAAGCCGAGACTGCGATCGGGGACGGGGATTCGCTGCGGTACGACTGGCTGGGACTGGCGGGCGACGTATGCGTGGTGACCGGAGCGGTCGGTGGCATGGGCACCGCGATTTGCGGTGAACTCGCCAAAGCCGGCGCCAGGCTTGCGTTGGTGGACGTGAGCGAGGAGACCACCAGCACGTTCGCCGCCGAAATCGCGCAAACCTACGGAACGGAAGCGAAAGGCTATGGTTGCGATATTTCCGACGCCGATGATGTTGAGATTCTGCGCGACAGGATCGTCGCGGATTTCGGCACCGTGGACGTGCTCGTCAACACGGTCGGCATTCTACGGTTCGCTCCGCTTGAGGACCTGCCGCTGCAGGATTGGAAGGACGTTATAAACGTCAACCTGACCGGCGCGTTCATCCTCTCCCAAACGTTCGGCAGGGTGATGCTGCAGCATAAGTCCGGCAGGATCGTGCATATCTCCACGGTCGCGTCGCATTCTCCGGAAACGTTCTCCGGCGCGTATTCCTGCGCGAAGGCGGGCCTCGGCATGCTTTCCAAGATGATCGCGGCCGAATGGGGGCCATTCGGCATCCGTTCCAATTGCGTGTGCCCGTGTTTCGTGAAAACCCCGATGTCGGCCTCGTTCTACGCGGACCCGCAGGTCACCAAGGATCGCGAGCGTCTGATCGCATCCCGACGTATCGGAGAAGTGCAGGATATCGCCAATGCTGTGGCATGGATGGCTTCTCCGCGGTCGGATTTCGTCAATGGAGATGAAGTGAGCGTGGACGGCGGATTCCATCTGATGATGGGCGATCTGACCCCGAAGCCGGGCGGTCGCCGCCAGTTCGCAGTCAACTCGCTCAAACAGCGCGGTCTGCTGTAAACGGCGACGGTAACGGCTATACGGAAATTCGGTACGTCAACGCGGAGCCGCGCAAAGAGGCGTGGCTCCGCATGGGCAATCGCAAGAAAAGGAAATCCTATATGTCAACAACAACCAAAGAGCACAACCGATACGGCATTCTGTCGGCCGCGTTCGTGGTCATGTTCTTCGTGGCGTCCATCGCGCTGTTCAGCGTGTTCCTGACGCCGCTGAGCGAACAGAACGGCTGGAGCAAAACGGATGTGAGCCTCTCGTATTCCATCTTCCAGACGGTCATGGCGGTCACGGGCATCTTCTCGGGACGCATCTCCGACAAATTCGGCCCACGTAAGGTCATGCTTGCCGGCGGACTGGTCTTCGGCCTGGGCTGGTTCCTGACCGGCATGGCCACCAGCATTCCGATGCTGTACATCTGCCATGGTGTGATCGCGGGCATGGGAAACGGACTGGTGTACAACCCGACGCTCACCACCGCGCAGCGTTGGTTCCCTGACATTCGTGGAAAGGCGTCCGGCATCCTGCTTGCCGCTGCGGCCATCGGCCCGGCCACGCTGTCTCCGATAGCCAGCTTCCTGTCGAGCACGTTCGGAGTCTCCACCGCGTTGAAGATCCTTGGCATCACATTCTGGATCACCATCACATTGGGGTCGCTGTTCGTATCCCCTGTGCCGGAAGGATACCGTCCGAAAGGCTGGAACCCGCCCACTCCCGCAACCTCCGCCGGCAATACCGAGGATGACGGCAGTTTCGATTGGAAGGCGATGCTCGCCTCGCCGCGATTCTACGTGCTGTTGCTCGTCTATGCGGCCGCCGCGACTGCGGGAACGATGCTTGTCGGCGCGCTTTCCTCAATCGCGCAATATCAGGTCGGCCAGGTCGGTGCGATGACGGCGGCGGCCTTCGGTGCGATGGTGGTATCCATCAATACGTTGTCGAATTTCGTGGGACGTCTTGCTTTCGGCGCTCTTTACGACAAGTTGGGTGCTTTCAAATGCCTTGCCGTCATGCTGATCGCCACCGTGCTGGCGATGGTGGCCATGTCGTTCGCAACGAACGCGCCGTTCTTCATCGGCTGCGTGATCGTACTCGGATTCGCGTTTGGCGCTCTGCTGGTAATCTACCCGCCACTCACCGGTGAGACCTTCGGTACGAAGCATCTGGGCATCAACTACGGCATCATGTTCCTGGGGTACGCACTGGGCGCATGGATTGGACCGCGCGTCGCAACAAGCCTGTTCAACGAGACGATCGGATACCGTAATGCGTTCTATGCGGCCGCCGCGATCACCTTCGCAGGCCTCGTCGTCGCACTGATGCTGGCAGCGAAAGTCAAGAAAGACGGCACGATGATGCCGAATCGCAAGTAGGCCGCATAAACAGGCCGAATGAATCGCAATCGCAAAACCAAACAGACGAAGGAGTCTTTCATGACGCAACAACTCAAACTCGCGGTAATCGGCGCCGGTGCCATGGGACGTGACCATATTCGTTACATCCAAGACAATCCCGACGCGCAACTGGTGGCAATCGCCGATCCAATGCCCGAATCGGAAGCATTGGCCCAATCCATCGGCGTCGCATGGTATGCGGATTACAACGACATGTTCGACCAAGAACAGCTTGACGGCGTGGTAATCGCATCTCCGAACAGCCTGCATCTGCCCATGGCACGGGCCGCGCTCGAGCATGGCGTGCCGCCACTCGTGGAAAAACCGATCAGCGATGATCTGGACGACGCCCGTGCCTTCGCAAAGGAAGCCCGCGAAATCGGCCTTCCGGTATTGGTCGGGCAGCATCGCCGTCATAACCCGAAAGTGCAGCGAGCCAAGGAAATCATCAATTCCGGCGTACTCGGCAAAATCGTAACGGTTTCCGTGCACTACAACATCTATAAGCCGGACACTTACTACGACATTCCGTGGCGCAGGCAGCAAGGCGCCGGACCGATTCTTGTGAACATGGTGCATGACGTCGACCTCATGCGCTACCTGATCGGCGAACCCGTGGAAATTCAAGGCATGGCGGCCAACAGCGCCCGCGGATTCGAAGTGGAGGATTCCGCGGTGGTCAACGTGCGTTTCGAATCCGGCACGCTTGGTTCGATCACGCTTTCCGATGCGGCGGCCAGCCCGTGGAATTGGGAGGCGACCGCGCGTGAGAATCCGTTCTTCGCGCCGTTCGACACCGACGCGTATTTCATCATGGGCACCAAAGGGTCGCTGTCTCTGCCAAGACTGCAGCTTTTCACGTATCAGGATGGTGTGAGCGATTGGACGAAGCCGCTCACTTGTGAGATCCAAGGCGTGAAGGAAGGATTGCCGCATCGTCTGCAGCTGGTGCACTACCTGAAGGTGCTGCGCGGCGATGCCGAGCCGATCGTCACCCCGGAAGACGCCATCAAGTCGCTGGAAGTGCTCAACGCCGTTAAAAAAGCGGCGGATGAGGGTGCTATGGTGACGCTGTAAGGTGATACTGCAAAGTGGCGCTGTAAGGTGATACCGCAAAACTGTGGGTTCCAAAGGAGGTTCGCACATGGCTGAATATGAAGGGCGATTGGCTGGGAAGGTCGCTATGGTCACCGCTTCGACGCGGGGCATTGGTTATGCGATCGTGAAACGTTTCGCGCAGGAGGGCGCGACCGTGTATATGGCCGCCCGTAATGAGGAACGCGCGCAGGAGAAGATCGGCGAGCTGGCCGGTCTGGGATTGCCGGGCGAAGTGCGATTCGTATACAACGACGCTTCCGAAGACGAGACCTATGTGTCCGCGGTGGAGACGGTTGTGGCCGATGAAGGGCGCATCGATGTGCTCGTGAACAATTTCGGCACGTCCAATCCGGCCAAGGACCTGGACATCGAGCACACTGACCCGCAGGAGTTCATCAATACGGTGAACATCAATCTGAAATCCGTGTTCATCACATCGCAGGCCGCGTTGAGGCATATGGCCGAGCAAGAGTCCGGCAGCATCGTCAATATTTCGTCGATTGGCGGTGCCGTGCCGGATATCTCGCAGATTGGATATGGCACGTCGAAAGCGGCCATCAACTATCTGACCAAGCTGATCGCGGTACATGAGGCGCGTAAGAACATTCGCTGCAACGCGGTGCTTCCGGGTATGACCGCCACCGATGCGGTTCAGAACGCTCTGAACGACGAGTTCCGTGAGTTCTTCCTGCGTCATACGCCAATCCGCCGTATGGCCACGCCGGAGGAGATCGCCAATGCGGTGCTCTACTTCGCTTCCGATGAATCGCGATTCACCACCGGGCAGATTCTCGAAGTGTGCGGCGGTTTCGGTCTGGCTACGCCGGTTTTCGGCGATTTGCAGGACAAGTCGCGCGCCGCGGTGTGATCTGCTTTTCCTTGCTTGCGTCCAATTCCTCCAGTGACTGGCTATTTCTTCCCTCTGATGGGCTTCTTAGCGGGAAGATTCCTCCAGTGACTGGAGGTTTTGGTCTTTTTGCTGGCCCTTGGCGTCTGAATTCCTCCAGTGACTGGCGGTTTTATTCCCTTTGAGAGATCCCCAGCGTCCCAATTTATCCAGTGACTGGCTGTTTTTGGACGCTGACGGGACTTTGTGCGGGATGATTCCTCCAGTGACTGGTGGTTTTGTCCCTCTAAGGGGACTGTCAGTGTCCCAATACATCCAGCGACTGGCGGTTTCTTCTCTCTATTGGGTCTCTTGGCGTCCGGATTCCTCCAGTGGCTGGAGGTTTTATCCCGCTGAGAGGTCTTTTGGTGTCCTGATTTATCCAGTGACTGGAGAAATCATCCCACTAACGGTAGCCTTCCCACTGTGGCAAAGGAAACAGCACGTCTTCGCAGGCGGCCCACATGGCATTAAGATCCTGGTCGGGTTTGCGTAGCCAGCGCAGCTGCACGCCGTCCATCATCGCGAATCCGGCGCGCAGCACCTGTTCGGCGTCGACGCCTTCGGGCACATGCCAGCGGATGTTTTCCGCCACATCCACGCAGTGTTCCTCCCGGTCGACAAAATAGTCATGCGCGGGGTGTTCGGGATTCAGCGCCTCGGCACTCAAGGTCGAGAACATGTGGACCAGTTTTGGCCGCTTGCTGTTGATTTTCACGGTTTCGCGCCACATGTCGGCTATGAGCGGATATTTGTTGCGAATCATTCCCACGGTGATGTCCACGGTCTCCCGGTCGTACATCTCGTTAAGCACCTCGTGCAGCAGACCTTCCTTGCTGCCGACGTAGTGCAGCACGCCTGCTTTGGTCAGGCCGACCATGGTTGCGATTCGCTGCAGGGAGGTTCCGTAGTATCCGAGCGTGCCGAAGCATTCGACTGCTGCCTCAAGGATTTCGCTTCTGCGGTCGACTTCGTCGTTGGCCATGCTGTTCTCCATATATCTCTCGGATAGTGCGCTTTCATAAGGGATGAAAGTTATGTTTACCTTACGGTCGGTTGGTTGAAATTCCAAAGATGATTGGCGTGTCGTATTTTTGATTTTGATAAAGTACCTACCAATCGGTTGGTAAAGAATTCGGGGTTGAATTCTTGCCGAGCAAATTGAAAGGGGCTCGTATGAGCGAAAGCACCTATCCTTCCGTCAACGATCTGACGCTCGAGGAGAAGGCATCGCTGACCTCCGGCGGCGATGCATGGCATTTGCAGGGCGTGGAATCCAAGGGCATTCCGGGCTACATGATTACCGATGGTCCTCACGGTCTGCGCAAGTCCCTGGCGTCCAGCACCGGTGAGACCGATCTGAACGACTCCGTGCCGGCAACCTGCTTCCCGCCGGCGGCAGGCCTGTCCAGCTCCTGGAACCCGGAACTCATCCACCAGGTGGGCGAGGCCATGGCTGAGGAATGCATTCAGGAAAAGGTGGCCGTGATCCTCGGCCCGGGCGTCAACATCAAGCGCAATCCGCTCGGTGGCCGTTGCTTCGAATACTGGTCCGAAGACCCGTATCTGGCCGGCCATGAGGCCGTCGGCATCGTCGCGGGCGTGCAGTCCAAGGGCGTCGGCACCTCGCTCAAGCACTTCGCGGTCAACAATCAGGAGACCGATCGTCTGCGCGTCTCCGCAAACGTCTCCCAGCGCGCATTGCGCGAAATCTACTTCCCGGCATTCGAGCACATCGTCAAGGAAGCCCAGCCGTGGACCATCATGTGCTCCTACAACTGCATCAATGGCGTGCATTCCGCACAGAACCGCTGGCTGCTCACCGACGTCCTGCGTGACGAATGGGGCTTCGAAGGCATCGTCATGAGCGACTGGGGTGCGGCACATGATCGCGTCGCGTCCCTCAACGCCGGCCTCAACCTCGAAATGCCGCCGAGCTACACCGACGACCAGATTGTCTACGCCGCGCGCGACGGCCGTATCCAGCCCGAACAGCTCGACAAGATGGCCCAGGGTATGATCGACCTGATCAACAAGTCCCGCGAAGCCATGAGCGTCGAAGACTACAAGTTCGACGTGGACGCCCATGACGAAGTGGCCCACCAAGCCGCAGTCGAATCCATGGTGCTGCTCAAGAACGACGACGCCATCCTGCCGGTCGCCTCCGATGCGAAGATTGCCGTCATCGGCGAATTCGCACGCACCCCGCGCTACCAGGGCGGCGGATCCTCCCACATCACGCCGACCAAGATGACCGGCTTCCTCGACACCCTCACCGCGCGTGGCGTGGATGCCGCGTTCGCACCGGGCTTCACCCTCGACCTCGAACCGTCCGACGACGCGATGGTGTCCGAAGCCGTCGAAACCGCCAAGGGCGCCGACGTGGTGCTCATGTTCCTGGGACTTCCGGAAGCAGCCGAATCCGAAGGCTTCGACCGTGAGACCCTCGACATTCCGGCCAAGCAGGTCGAACTGCTCGAAGCCGTGGCCGCCGAAAACAAGAACATCGTGGTCGTGCTCTCCAACGGCTCCGCGGTCTCCGTCGCTCCGTGGGCGGGCAACGCCAAGGGCGTTCTCGAGGCATGGCTGCTCGGCCAGGCCGGTGGTCCGGCGCTCGCCGACGTGATCTTCGGCAACGTCAGCCCGTCCGGAAAGCTCTCCCAGACCATTCCGATGGACATCAACGACGATCCGAGCATGATGAACTGGCCAGGCGAAGAGGGCCATGTCGATTACGGTGAGGGCGTGTTCGTCGGCTACCGTTACTACGACACCTACAACAAGGCCGTCGATTATCCGTTCGGCTTCGGTCTGAGCTACGCGACTTTCGAAGTCCGTGACGTGAAGGTTGCCAAGACCGGCGCCAACACCGCTTTCGTGAGCGCGGTCGTGGAGAACACCTCCGATGTGGACGCCGCCGAGACCGTGCAGGTCTATGTGGCTCCGGGCAAGTCCGCCGTGGCCCGTCCGGCACATGAGCTCAAGGGCTTCAAGAAGGTGTTCCTCAAGGCCGGCGAATCCGTCGAAGTCAACTTCGACCTCGACGAGCGTGCCTTCGCCTACTGGTCCGAGAAGTTCAACGCCTGGCATGTCGAGTCCGGTGAATACACCGTCGAGGTCGGTACCTCCAGCCGCGACATCGCCGGCGTCGGCGTGGTTGAGCTGGACGGCGACGGCATGGCCGAGCCGCTCACCGAGTGGTCCACCTTCGGCGAATGGACCGAGGATCCGATCGGCTCCAAGATTGTTGACTCCGTGTACGCCGAGGGCGAGGCCGGCAACCTGCCGCAGCTGCCCGACAACGACATGATGCGTATGTTCCTCATGTCCATGCCGATCAACTCCATGCCGATGCTCATGAGCGAAGGTGGCAAGAAGATCACCGCGTTCATGCTTGACGAATACGCCAAGGCCACCAAGTAAGGCAGTCGAAAAACTTAGGCCGGGGTTTGGTCCGCGAATGAACCGGCGCGGAGCGAACCCCGGCCTTGCTTTATGGCTTTATGGTGGATGCGCCGGCGTTTTTAACGGTAAAATCGTATGGTGTGGCGCGACTGGAAAGTTGCGCGACCTGTATACGTGAGGAGGGGATGACGATGGGTGAGATCGACGAGACCGCGGGCATGAGCGAAGCCGGCCGTCGTGAATGGGAGCTGATGGTGGCCGGTGAGATGTATCAGGATTCGCATCCGGACATCGAACGCAAGCGCGCCGAAGCGAAGAAACTGTTCGTCGAATACAACAAAACCGATTACGAGGATGTCGAGCGTCGTCGTGAGATCATGGAGAAGCTGTTCAAGTCGGTCGGCGATGACGTGTTCATCGAGCCGAACTTCCGTTGTGAGGTCGGGTGCAACATCACCATCGGCTCGCATGCCTACATCAATTTCGATTGCGTGATGCTCGACAATGCGCCGATTACGCTCGGCGACTACGTGTGGATAGCGCCGATGGTCGGTCTCTTCGCCACCAACCACGCACTTGATTTCGAGGAGCGCAAGAACGGTGCGTGCCAGGCCAAGCCGATCGTGATCGGCAACGGTGTGTGGCTTGGCGGTCATGTGACCGTGCTTGGCGGCGTGACCATCGGCGATGGTGCGGTGATCGGCGCGGGTGCCGTGGTGACGCACGATATTCCGGCGAACTGCATCGCTGTCGGCAATCCGGCGCGTGTGTTGCGTGAGATCACGGAAGAGGACCGCACCGGCTTCATGGAGCGCATTCAGGCGCGCGACGCGGCATAATGCCGACTGCCACTTGAAGAGAGGCTTCGGCTGCAGCGATTGCTGTTCGGCTCAGGCTCTGCGGAACACCTTTTGCTGGATTCCTGCGCAGTCGTGCCTTTTTGATGGCTGATTGTCGTTTCATGTTGTGGAAGGCCGTCGTCCCGCGTGGTCGTGAGTTGTCATCCCGCGGGATTGTGTTGCTCTCTTCATGTGGGTATGTCCATGATTTTGCATGCCGTGCTGTGCGTCAAAACGCTCTTTTTAAAGTCGGTGCGGGATGCGGTTTTGCAACACGCTTAAAAATGTTGTATGTGCAACTGTTGTATGTGCAACGAGTTATGATGTGGTACGTGACAGATGAGCAAAACAATGGAACGACTTCGGTGAACCCGGAGTTCGCCGAAGTGTGGGACCAAGGCGTGTGCAAGCCGCCGAGCGTCGCCATCAGATCTCTGCACAACGTCATCAACCGGTATCTTGCGGTGACGCATCCCGAACAGGTGGAAGGGTTGAGCGGTGGCAACATCGACATCATCACCTTTCTGGCGAGACATTCGGAACGTGAGATTTTTCCGCAGGATGTGGAACGGCGTTTCGGTGTTACCCGCTCAACGTCCAGCAGGGTGCTGGCGTTGATGGAACGCAAAGGGCTGGTCGAACGTGAGTCCGTGCCGCATGATGGGCGACTCAAGAAAATCGTGCTCACCGACAAGTCGCGGGAAATCGCCGAAGCGTTGCGTGAAAACGCGATTGCGATGGAAGGCGTTCTCCTGCAGGGATTGAGCGACGACGAGATTCGCCAATTCATGCACACGCTGGACGTCATGCAGAGCAACCTCGTTTCGACCGGCATGATTGGAGACTGCAAACGGTACCCCAGTCTGGCCATTTGCACGAAAGAGGAAGGTTCGCAAACGCAGGAGAAATCGGAAGTATCGCATGAAGTGGAAGCGTGGCAGGCGCAACGTGGATGACATGGCATGTGAGAACAAGATATCGAAACATAGATAAAACATGAATAACAAGAAAGGAAGGGTGTGAAAGAAAACATGACGAAATCGTCTTCGGTCCGACAGGCCAAAACGTCGCAGCATCAGCTGCGCACGCTGGGCAAATCCATGCGTGAATACAAGAAAGACAGCATTCTCGCGCCGGTGTTCGTAGCGGCGGAGAGCATCCTCGAAATCATCATCCCAACGGTCATGGCGGCGCTCATAGACCAGGGCATCACCGCGGGAAGCATGCCTGCGATTGTCAAGTTCGGCATCATTCTGCTGCTGTGCTCCCTGTGTTCGCTCGCGTGCGGCTTCCTGGCCGGAAAATTCGCGGCCATCGCAGCTGCGGGCTTCGCGAAGAACCTGCGTCAGGATGAATTCAAGAAGGTGCAGGAATTCGGCTTCACCAACATCGACCGTTTCTCCACGGGGTCGATCATCACCAGGCTCACCACCGATGTGACCAACCTGCAGAACGCCTACGGCATGATGATCCGTATGGGCGTGCGTGCTCCGATCATGGTGGTCGTGGCGTGGATCTTCTCCTTCAAGATCAGCAAGTCGATCTCCCTGGTGTTCCTCGCCTGCATTCCGATTCTCGCAATCGGCCTGTGCGGCCTGGCCGTAATCGTGCATCCGGTGTTCGAGCGCGTGTTCCATACCTACGACGAGCTCAACAACGTGGTGGACGAGAACCTGCAGGGCATCCGCGTGGTCAAGTCGTACAACCGTGAAAGCCACGAAATCAGCAAGTTCGACCGCATCTCCGCACGTATCTTCAAGGACTTCACCAAGGCCGAACGCATCATGAGCTTCAACAGCCCGCTCATGCTGCTGTGCATCTACGGAACGATGATCCTCATCTCCTGGATGGGAGCGCAGCAGATCGTGGCCTCTGGAAACAACGCGGCACTGGGTCTGACCACCGGCGACCTTACGGCGCTGGTCACCTACGCCATGCAGATCCTCATGGCCATGATGATGCTTTCCATGATCTTCGTCATGTTCATCATCTCCCAGGCCTCCGCGGACCGTATCTGCCAGGTGCTCAACGAGGAAAGCTCCATCGTCAACCCGGCCAATCCGGTCAAGGACGTGAA
The DNA here is from genome assembly GCA_963595445.1 of bacterium. GTDB lineage: Bacteria > Actinomycetota > Actinomycetes > Actinomycetales > Bifidobacteriaceae > Bifidobacterium. The sequence continues at coordinate 31,115 of CAVBHJ010000012.1, read as the reverse complement.
GGACGGTTCCATCGAATTCGACCACGTGACCTTCCGCTATTCCGAGAATTCCGAAAAGCCCGTGCTCGACAACATCAACCTGAAGATCGAATCCGGCATGACCGTCGGTATCGTCGGCGGCACCGGTTCCGCGAAATCCAGCCTGGTGCAGCTGGTACCGCGACTGTACGACGTGAGCGAAGGCTCGCTCAAGGTCGGCGGCGTGGACGTACGCGAATACGACCTCGAACTGCTGCGCGACCAGGTGGCCATGGTGCTGCAGAAGAACGTGCTGTTCACCGGAACGATCTCCGAAAACCTGCGTTGGGGCAACCCGAACGCAACGGACGGGGAAGTTCGCCACGCGGCCAAGCTCGCCCAGGCGGATGGATTCGTGCAGGAGTTCCCCGACAAATACGAAACCCACATCGAACAGGGTGGAAGCAACGTGTCCGGCGGCCAAAGGCAGCGCCTGTGCATCGCCCGTGCACTGCTGAAGAAGCCGAAGATCCTGATCCTCGACGACTCCACATCCGCGGTCGACACCAAGACCGACCAGCTGATCCGCGCCGCGTTCCGCGATGAAATCCCCGACACCACGAAGATTATCATCGCGCAGCGTGTGGCATCGGTACAGGACTCCGACGTGATCCTCGTCATGGACGCAGGCCGCATCATCGCATCCGGCACCCACGACGAACTGATGGAAAACTGTGGAGAATACCGTTCGATCTACGAATCGCAGACGAAGAACCAGGCACAGCCTGAGGAACTGCAGTGAAAGGAGGGGAAACGATGACCGAAAAGAATATGAACAAGAAAACCGAAGCCGCGGGCAAACCGGGCGCAGGCGGTCCGGGTAGGAAGAAAGCCGCTCCCGGAACCACCAAACGTATCTTCGGATACATCTTCCAATACAAATGGCATGTGATCGCAGTCGTCGTATGCATTCTCGTCGGAGCGGCGGCACAGGCCGGATCGGCTCTGTTCCTGCAGTCGCTCGTCGACAGCTACATCCTGCCGATGGTCGGCGCGGACAACCCGGACTGGGGACCCCTGCTGCGCGTACTGACCCTCATGGGATGCCTGTACGCGGCAGGAATCATATGCAGCTGGCTATGGCAGTGGCTCATCGTAACCGTCGAACAGGGCACGCTGAAGAAAATCCGCGACGACATGTTCGCCCACCAGCAGACCCTGCCGATCCGCTACTTCGACGCCAATGAACACGGCGACATCATGAGCCGCTACACCAACGACACCGACACCCTCCGCCAGGCCATCAGCCAGTCGTTCCCGCAGATGTTCTCATCCGCGATCTCCGCACTGGCCGCCATCGTCTCAATGCTCTGGCTGTCCGTGCCGCTCACAGTGTTCGTGCTCGCATTCACCGTGATCCTGTTCGCCGTGGTACGCAGAATCGTGTCCCGCTCCGGCCGCTACTTCGTCGAACAGCAGACCTGGCTCGGCGACGTGAACGCCTTCGTCGAAGAATCCGTCAACGGACAGAAGGTCATCAAGGTCTTCAACCACGAAGACGCCACCCAAAAAACCTTCGACGAAAAGAACCACGCACTGTTCAAAGCCTCCGCAGAAGCAAACATCTGGGGCAACGTGACCATGCCGGTCGTCGGCAACATGGGCTACATGCTCTACATCCTGATGGCAATCGTCGGCGGAGCCATGGCTCTCTCCGGAGTCGGCAACTTCGGACTGGGCGGCGCAGGCACACTCACCCTGGGCACACTGATCTCCCTGCTGACACTGTCCCGCTCTTTCGTCAACCCGCTCGGCCAGGTCTCCATGCAGCTCAACATGGTGATGATGGCGCTCGCAGGTGCGTCGAGAATTTTCGAGCTTATGGACGAGAAGCCGGAAGACGACGGCGGTTCCGTGACCCTGGTCAATGTGGAACTCGCCTCGGATGGCCGTACTATGACGGAAGTCGATTACGAGACCGGCCGTTGGGCTTGGAAGCGTGAGGAAGGAGATGACGGCACCCGCTCCCTGAAGGCCGCGCATGCGTTGAGCCCGCGCGCCGCGGAAGTCGCGACGAAGGCACGCGAGAGGGCCATCACCTCTCCGGATGGCCGCTTGACCCTGTTGCAGGGCGACGTGCGATTCACCGACGTGACCTTCGGATACAACCCCGACAAGCCGGTGTTGCACGATATCACCTGGTTCGCCAAGCCGGGCCAGAAAGTCGCGCTTGTCGGCGCGACCGGCGCAGGCAAGACCACGGTGACCAACCTGATCAATCGTTTCTACGATATTCAGGAAGGCATGATCCTGTATGACGGCATTTCCGTCAAGGGCATCCGCAAGCCGGATCTGCGTCGCTCCCTCGGCATTGTGCTGCAGGACGTGAACCTGTTCACCGGTACCGTCATGGACAACATCCGCTACGGTCGTCTCGACGCCACCGATGAGGAATGCATCGCGGCTGCGAAACTGACCAACGCCGACAGCTTCATCCGCATGCTGCCCGACGGATACCAGACCGTGCTGAAGGGCGACGGTTCCGGACTTTCCCAGGGCCAGCGTCAGCTGATCTCCATCGCGCGCGCCGCAGTGGCCGATCCGCCGGCGATGATTCTCGATGAGGCGACGTCTTCGATCGATACCCGTACTGAGGAAGTGGTGCAGGCCGGCATGGACAACCTGATGAAGGGCCGTACCGTGTTCGTGATCGCTCACCGACTGTCCACCGTGCGCAACTCCGATGTGATCATGGTGCTCGATCATGGCCGCATCATCGAGCGTGGCTCGCATGACGAGCTCATCGCGCTCAAGGGCGAGTACTACCAGCTGTACACGGGTGCCGTGGAACTGGAGTAGCAGCTAAGTATCGCTGAAAGTAGTGCTGAATAAGTAATGAAAATGGCTGTGACCGCCAAGTGTGGTCACAGCCATTTTCGCGTTGCGTGGCTAATGCAGCACGGCAAAACTACTCGAGATTGGCGTGGAACTCCCACAGGGAATCCAGGTCGATGCCCTGTTTGCGTACCAAGCTCATGGCGATTGCGTCGCCCAGCAGAAGCAGCGACTGTTCGAACAGGCTGGTCATCGGCTGTTCGCTCGGCTTGGTTCCCGAACCGGGCTTGCCGGCGGCCGGTACGTGTACGAACAGGTCGGTATATTCCTTCATCGGGCAATCCTCAACGATGCCGATGCGCGCCACTTTCGCACCGAACGATTTGGCTTTGCCGGCAATGAACAGCGGAAAACCGGTCTTGCCCGAGCCTGAACCGACGATGAGCAGATCCTTGTTGCAGATGGCCGGCTCGGTGATCTGACCGACCATCACGGTGTCGATGCCGAGGTGTGCGAGTCGCTTGGCGATGGCTTCGAGCGCGAGTTCCACACGTCCGACGCCTACGAAGAACACCTTGCGTGCTCCGGTGATCAGATCGACCAGCTGGTCCACCTGGGTTTCGTCGACGTTGCCCAGCACGTCGGACAGTTCGTTGACGATGATGCGCTCGCATTCGCGGAAAGAGGTTGCGGTAGTCATGATGCGTTGTTCCTTACGGTGATGTGGATGATGAAGTGATATGGATGGTGCAGATGATGCGGTGATACGGATGGTGCAGTGATGCGGGCCTCAAGTCCGGGAATCGTATGCGGCGATCAGCGGATGCGAACTTTTTCGCCGGTGGATTCCTCGTAGGCGGCCATGGTCATATGCCAAGCCTCTTCGATATCGGGGGAGCGCTTGAAGATGCCGGTGTTGCCGAGCACGAAGGTATCGGCGCCGACCTCTCGCATGCGCTTGAAGTTCTTCTCGTTGCATGATCCGTCGATTTGGATCTCATAGTTGAGTCCGTGCGCGTCGCGGAATTGCGCCAAACGTTCGATCTTCTTCAGGGTTTCGGGAATCAGTGGTTCGCCGGAATAGCCGATTTCCACCGTCATGACGGTTACGAGGTCGATGCGTTCCAGAAGATTCTCCATTTCGGAGAACGAGGTGAGCGGGTTGACCGCGATGCCGGCGCCGCAGCCGTTCTCGCGGATGATGCGCAGTGTGCGGAAGGCGTGCGCTCCCAACGATTCCACATGTGGGGTCAGCATGGTTGCTCCCGCCGCGACCAGCTGGTCGATCCAATGGTCGATGTCGGTGACCATCATGTGCACTTCCTTGCGGAGTGCACATAGCGGCATCATCTGTTCGATCCAGGTGGTGCACAGGCCCATGCTGGGGGAGAAGTGGCCGTCCATGATGTCGATGTGGTAGGAGTCGGCGTAGTTGTTCAGCGTTTCAATTTGTGCTGCGGGGTTGCGAAAATCGCTGCAATACAGCGAAATGGCGAAATGGGGATCGCTAAATGGCGCGGTCATGATTGGTGCTCCTTGTCGATCGTTGACAAAAGTTCGTTGTGTTGGTGACCTGACGGGTGAGGTGTTTTTGGGTATGCTTGCGCATAGGTGCGGCGGTACCGCATCTCAGGGGAGAATCAGGATTGGATTATTTGGAAAAGACCGCGTATCAGCGGATGATGCGCAGTGAGATTCCCGCGGAGATGAGTGCGTCGGCGCATTCCGGGGTGCCTTCCGTCACGATGACGTCCAGCTCGTTGCAGTCGGTGATTTTGTAAGTGGAGACATGTCCGAATTTTTCCGGGGTGATCAGACTCATCACCTTGGTTCCGGCTTTGATCAACGCGCGTTTGGTTTCGGCGGACTCCAGATACGGCGTGGTGATGCCGTATGAGGGGTCGATCGATGAGACGCCGAGCAGTACCAGGTCGCAGTGAAGCTGCTGCAGCATCGCCAGTGCCGCCGATCCGACGGTTTCCTTGGATTTATGGTGAATGGTGCCGGTGAGCATGTTCACTTCAACGTTGTCGTAGTCGGACATCCATAGTGCCACGGCCGGACTGTTGGTGATGATGGTGCCTGCGTAGTCGCGCGGAAACGATTGCGCAGTCAGATAGTTGGTGGATCCGCCGTCGATGAAAATGACGCGGTTTTCCACGATTTCGTCCATCGCGGCCATCGCCAGTTTCATTTTGACGTCTTTGCCCAGGTCGACCCGGTTTTCGAATCGGCTGAGTTCGGTGTCTGGCTTCATCGCCCCGCCATGCACGCGTTGCACCAATCCTCGATCGTCCAGCTCCTGCAGATCCTTGCGCAAGGTGGCTTCGGTGACGCCGAGCTCCTTGGCGTAGTCGGCGACGACGACGCGGCCGTTGGTGTCGATCTTCTTCAAGATCTGTTCCTGTCGTTCGGCTTTCATCATCGTGGGCTCCTTGGTTATGCGCGGTCGAATCGAGGTTGTCTTCCATCTTAACAATCTTTTTTTCGATATTTATCGTTATGGAGAAAAAGTCATTTCGTTTCCTTTCGTTTTGTGTTGACAACTATCGTAACCTTGTGTTATGTTGTTGTCAACAAGCAAAACGAAAGAAATCGCAAGTAAAACGAAATCAATCGAAAATACTTGTTGTTGAAAGCGACACACCAAAGGCGAGCCGCTTGAAAACGAAAAAATACGCAACAATCGAAAATAACAACAACAGACGCGTAAACGTCGCAGTTTATGACAAAGGAGTTTTTCGCCATGAAGCGTTCTGAAGTCAATGCGGTCATCAAGCAATTCGAAGCCCTGCTCGACCAGTACAAGTTCCGCATCCCGCCGTACCTGAGCTTCACTCCGGAGGAATGGGCCGACAAGGGTCACGAGTGGGATGAGATTCGCGATAACGCTCTGGGCTGGGACATCACCGATTACGGTGAAGGCGACTTCGAGCATAAGGGCCTGGCGCTGATCACCCTGCGCAACGGCAATGTGAAGGATTCGAAGTACACCAAGGTGTACGCCGAGAAGATCATGATGAGCATGCCCGGCCAGGTCTCACCGATGCATTTTCACTGGAACAAGATGGAAGACATCATCGTGCGTGGCGGCGGCACCGCGGTGTTCCACCTGTACAACGCCGATCCGGAGACCGAAGAGAAACTCGACACCCCGGTGCTGGTATGCCGTGACGGCCGCCGCTACTACGTGCCGGCCGGAGAGCCCATCGAGCTCAACGAGGGCGAATCCCTGACCTTCTATCCGTACACCTATCACGAGTACTACATCAAGGAAGATTCCATCCCGACCCTCGTGGGCGAGGTGTCCATGTGCAACGACGACAACACCGACAACCGCTTCTACGCGCCACTCGGCCGTTTCCCGAAGATCGAAGAGGACGAGCCGGCCTATCGTCTGCTCTGCAACGAGTATCCGGCAGCCAAGGAAGACTGAGCTCTCCCAATTCATCATCATCGCAGGGGCGCGGCCTTCACGCCGTGCCCCTGGCGAAGCTCACTCAAAAACAAAAGACATCAAGGATATCAAGGACATCGCAATGAACGCGCAATCCAAATCCGTGCTCACCATGGGCGAACTGTTGTGGGACATGCTCCCCGATGGTAAAAAGCCGGGCGGTGCGCCGGCGAACTTCGTGTACCATGCCGCCCAGAACGGTGTGGAAGCTACTGCAGTCACCGCAGTGGGAGCCGACGAACTCGGTCGCGAGCTGGTGCAGCTGCTTACCGAGCGTGGCGTCAACGTAGCCGCGCAAACCAACGAATACGCAACCGGCATTACCGCCGTATCTCTGGACGGGAACGGCATTCCCTCCTACGATGTGGTGCGCGATCGCGCATGGGACCACATCGCCTTCACCGACCAGGTGCGCCAACTGGTACAGGACGCCGACGCCATCTGCTACGGCAGCATCGCGGCCCGCGAACCACACGGCACCCGTGACGCAATCTACGCGATGATCGATGCCGCCGGACCTGAAACCGTGCGCTTCTTCGACATCAACATCCGTTCCGGTTTCGCCGACCACGATGTGCTCGAACGTATGCTGAACGGCGCTACGATCCTCAAAATCAACGATGAGGAACTACCCATAGTGGCGCGGCTCTTCGGCATTGACGAACCTGAATTCAAAGTGCCCGCGCAAACGGAATGCGTCAAGGCAATCAAGGAGATGTTCGACCTTGATGTGGTGATTCTCACCGCAGGCGATTCCTACAGCCTGGTGATGGACGATGAGACCATCTCGATGCTGCCGACTCCGAAGGTCGAAGTGGCCGACACCGTCGGTGCGGGTGATTCCTTCTCCGGAGCGTTTCTCGCATACTGGCTGCGCGGATTCGGTCTGCGCGCCGCGCATGAACGCGCGGTCGAAGTGTCGGCGTTCGTATGCACCCAGCAGGGCGCATGGCCGAAATATCCGGCTCGCTTGCAGGAGGATTGAGATGGAACGTTCCGATATGCTCGCCCACGTCGGCAGTATGCAGCAGGCCGCCTATGTTCGTCCGATCGAATATCAGGAGGGGCGTGCGCACGGTTTGAAGGCAGTCGAAGTCAAAAACGGGCCGCTGCGCTTCGTGTCGATGGCGGACAAGGCGCTCGACGTGGCGTTGTTCGAATATAAGGGCGAGAATCTCACCTTCCTTTCGAAGCCTGGGTTGAACGGGCGCAACCAATTCGACACCAATGGTCAGGAAGCGTTGCGTTCCATTATGGGAGGCCTGTTCTTCACCTGCGGCTTCGAAAACATCTGCGGTCCATATTCCACGCCGGAAGACTCGCGATATCCGGCCGGCGATTATCCGATGCATGGCCGCATCCGCACCACGCCGGCCGAACATGTGAGTTCCGACGCTTACTGGGATGGCGACGATTACGTGCTCGAAGTGTCCGGTGAGATGCGTGAGGCGGAACTGTTCGGTGAGAACATGGTGTTGCGTCGTCGTATCCGTTCCGTGTACGGCAGTCCTGCGATCACGGTCGAGGATGAAGTGACCAACGAATCGTTTCGAGACGAACCCCTCATGTGGATGTATCACTGCAATTTTGGCTGGCCGTTGCTGACCGAAGGCGCGCAGGTGGTCATTCCGAGCCGTAAAGCGACTCCGCGCGATGATGTCACCGCGGTCGATACCACGCAATGGAACGAGATCGGCGCTCCGGAAGCCAACAAGCCGGAAAGCGTGTACATCCACGAACTGGCGTCCGATTCGGATGGCGCAAGTTTCGCCGCCGTGGTCAACCGCGAACTGGGATTGGGAGTGGTCATCGATTTCAATGTGGCCGATTTTCCGCATTTCATGGAGTGGAAGTCGATGGGCTCCGGCGATTATGTGGTCGGTCTCGAACCTTCGAATTCCAAAGTGTATGGCCGCGGCTGGCATGAGGAACGCGGGAATCTGCACATGCTCTCCGCGCAATCCAGCGAACGCAAGACCATTACGTTCACGGTGATCGACGGCGTTGAAGCCATCGACGCGCTGTGCCAGCGCCGTGACACGATGCTCTCCTAGCGGGAGATTGCGTCATTGACTACTTGTCGGCCCGGACGGATTTGGATCTCTATCTCTCCGTTTGAACCTCGGATACCCTGTCCGGCCGGCATCTTTCCCTTGAGGAAAGAATCTCAAACGGTTGTGGGAAAAATCTCACATGGTTCCGGGAAGAGCCTCACTCTGGTGAAAAGCCTTTTTTCCCTATAATCACAGTATCTTTCAAGGAGGAAGGACCTATCATGTCTTCAATCGAAGTGGATGCGGCGGCATCGGCCGGCATCAGCGAAGCATCCATCAAAGCGCACAGGTCGGTGGCTCGCCGGCTTGCGCTGATCGCGGCATTCGGTGGCCTGCTCTACGGCTATGACTCGGCCGTCATCAACGGCGCAACCAACGCCATCAAAACCGAATTCGCCACCGGCGACGCATTGCTCGGCCTTGCCGTCGGATCCGCGCTGATCTCCGGCGGCATAGGTGCGCTGCTTGCCGGTCGTATTTCAGACAAGATCGGACGTGTGCCGATGATGAAAATCGCGGCAGTGCTGTTTCTGATCTGCTCGATCGGATGCGCGGTCGTGCCGAACATTTTCGTACTGGTTGCCTTCCGTGTGTTTGGAGGCTTTGCGGCAGGCGTCGCGGCCATGGTCGCTCCGGTCTATATAGCGGAAATCGCGCCTACCGACGAGCGTGGCGTATTGGGAGCGTTCCAGCAGCTGGGCATCGTCATCGGAATCTTCATTTCGTTGCTGGTCAACGCATTGCTGGTGCATGTTTCCGGCGGTGCCAGCGTATTCATGGGACCGCTTGAAACCTGGCAGTGGATGTTCCTGTGCATGGCGGTGCCGTCCGTCCTGTATTTCCTGCTCGCGTTGACCATTCCGGAATCGCCTCGTTATCTGGTGGCGCAGCATCGTGATGAGGAAGCGGCCGCCGTGCTGAGCCGTATCAGCACCGATCCGTCGCCGATTTTCGATCAAATCGGTCGTATCCGCTATTCCATCGGCATCGACCACAAGCCGTCGTTCCGTGACCTCGTCACTCCGGTCGGCCGTTTGAAGCCCATTGTGTGGGTGGCCATCGGTTTCATGATCCTCAACCAGTTCACCGGCATCAATGTCATCTTCTACTATTCCAACACGTTGTGGGGTGCGGTTGGCTTCACTGAGAAAGACTCCTTCACCATCACGGCCATCACGTCGTTGATCAACATTGCCGCGACCGTTGGCGGAGCGTTCCTGATCGATTGCGTAGGTCGCCGCCCGATGCTGCTGGCCGGTTCCGTCGGCATGGTCATCACCCAAGGCGGTCTGGCGTTGCTTTTCGGCACCGCGCCCATGGTGAACGGCGCTCCGCAACTCAGTGGTATTACCGGTCCGCTTGCCCTGGTGTGTGCCAACGGATTTGTGATCGCGTTCGGTCTGACGTGGGGCACCGTCTCGTGGGCCATGCTCGCCGAAATGTTCCCGAATTCCATGCGTTCCGCCGGAATGTCAGTAGGTACCGCGGTGCAGTACACGTCGAACTTCATCGTTACGGTGAGTTTCCCGGTGTTGTTGGCATTCAATGTCGGACTGATCTATGGATTGTTCGCCTTCTTTGCCTTCGTGTCCTTCTTCTTCGTGCTGAAGTTCATGAAGGAGACCAAAGGCGTTGCCTTGGAAGACATGGAAGGCTGATTGGCTACTCGGACATCTCAGGTAGCGTGACGGCGGTGTTGCGATGGCTTCCGGCCATGGTTGCAACACCGCCGTGGCGTTATGGTGTAGGGCGGCCGAGCAACAGGTGGTTGTTGCGGATTGTGGCAGTTTTTCGTGCCTTAGTTGGAGTCGGGGCTGTTGGGTGGTGGGTTGGGTTCGCGGATTGGTTTTCCCGGATGGTTTGGGACTGCGGTTGTTGAACAACCATTCGGTTCTTGCGGGTCTAGCCCTTTTTCTAGCCCTTTTTCAGTATCGATTTGAAGTTCTGCCTGTTGAGTGGCGATGCTGGTTTTCGTGGCCTGCATCTCTTGCTGGGCTATTCGAGAGTGATCCTGTTGGATGGCAGGTGTGTTCCTAACCCCGTTTGGATCCCTGCCGACTGATGCCGCCCTTGTGCCCGGTGGCTTTGAACGGCCGTGATCCCTTGCTTAATCCTTTGCCTCGGAAATTTTGCGGGACAAAGGATTGTTGTTTATCCGGCTTTGGCCAGGTTGGCTTATGGTGTTGCGCTTGCATAAGGGACATTCTATGTGGAATGCCGTGACTCCGACGTGTTTGCCCATGTGGTTCCGTTATTCTTGCGTCATTCTCGCGGTGGTTTGGGGATAGTGGAGCCTCCACACTATTCCCGTACGTATGGAGAATATATGGTTTGCGGTGGTTTAGGGATAGTTGGTCTGGCTGGGTATTCCCAAACGTGCGGAAACCCCGTGGTTTGCGGCGGTATGGGTATACATACGTTTGATGGGTATCTTCATAAAGCCGGAAAATACCGCAAAGTCGCAGAGTCGCAAAACGCGGATACCGCCGACCTGATTGACGTCGGTGCCAAAGTAGGTTCGATCAATCGCATCGCATATTGTGTGGAATCACACGGAAACCGAATCCACACTGTCCTGATACGCTGGTGGAGCCGGACGTTATGCGGTAACGATTGCGCATGCCGGATTCGCATTGCAGCGAATCAGCGGCAGTCGCCCATGCTGAGGCTGGTTTACTTGCGTATATGTGCGGAATCTGTTGTAAAGAGGTGAAGTGGGATGCTTGGCGTAGACGAGAAAATCAAGGGCGTCAATCTTGGTAATTGGCTTGTTCTGGAAAAATGGATGACGCCTGAATTGTTTGCCGAATGCGGCGAAGAGGACGAAATCTGGATGCATCGCACGTTGAGTGCCGATCGTCTCGCCGAAACGTTGCGTGGGCATAGGGACACGTATGTGACGATTGACGATTTTCGCAATATCGCAGCGCATGGCTGCAATCTGGTCCGTCTGCCCGTTCCGTATTTCGTATTCGGCGATATCAAAGGCCACCCTGGTTGCATCGAATACGTTGACAAGGCTTTCGATTGGGCCGAACGGATCGGATTGAAGGTGATGCTGGACCTGCATACCGTTCCCGGCTCGCAGAACGGATACGACAACGGTGGCATTACGGGCGTGTGCAAGTGGGCCAAGAGTCCGAAAGCGGTCGAATATTCGTTGACCGTGTTGGAACGACTGGCGAGACGTTATCGAGACAAGGCGTCATTTTGGGGGATGGAAGTGGTCAACGAACCCATCAGCTGGATCGTGTATGCCACGGCACCTTCGACGGGCCGTGCGAAGAACAAGGCTGAGGCCAAAGGCAGTGGATATGTTCCGATGCGTTTCCTCAAATCGTTCTACTGCGAGGCGTACCGTCGGCTGCGTCGAATATTGCGCGACGAAACGGTCATCGTATTCCATGACGGGTTCCGTCTGAACGCTTGGGGAAGTTGGTTCGTGCGCAAAGGCATGCGTAACGTCATGCTCGATACGCATATCTACATCGGGGCCATGGAATCGTTTGTTCCGATTCATACCATGTGGCTGTATAAGGCATACGTGAAATGCTGCGAATGGAGCATCAGGTGCGCCGCGCGTCATACTCCGGTGATTGTGGGGGAGTGGAACGTGGTCAATTCGCTGGCCATGTGCGAAGGTGCAAACAAGACTGACGTGTACGGGAGGATTCTCGACCTTGAGCTGCCCGCGTGGAACGTTTCGGCGGGCTGCGTTTACTGGAATTACCAGATGCTTCGCGGTCAACCGGACGTCACGCCTACACATTACTGCACGGCGGACAGCCTCGAAGCCTGGGACCTTTCCCTGATGTGGCGCCGAGGCTGGATTGGCGGAGATGGCGATTAAATCGCGCTGGCTGTTCCGCGATGTCGGGTCCGATGCCGTGGTGATGCCGGGCTCGATGCCAGAAAATTGCGATCTTGTGACCTTTTGCTGTCTCTTTGCGTCCGTTTGGGAATAGCGTGCCGGGCCGAGTATTCCCAAACGTACGGAAGTGGTACAGTTTGCGTCGGTTTGGGGATACCGGATTGGGTCGACTATTCCCGTACGTACGGGAACGGTGCAGTTTGCGTCGGTTTGGGGATACCGGATTGGGTCGACTATTCCCGTACGTACGCAGCAGCTCCGTCTTGTCTGTTTTTTTCGTTGTGACGGTACATTTGATTACCGCCCATGTTGGAAGATAAGGTAACCTAATTTGGTAAAGCTTTTACTTCACTGATTGGATGAGGAACATCGATGGCGACCATCAAGGAAATCGCAAGACGGACGGGATTCTCCCAAGCCACGGTATCGCGGTTGCTTAATGGGGACCCCACATTGTCGGTTCGGGAGGAAACGCGCCGCAAGATCATTCAGGCCAGTGAGGAACTCGGCTACAGCATGCAGACCAAACGCATCGTGATTCCGCATGAAGTGGCGTTGCTTGACGGTGAGGAATTCAACGAAGCGCTGTACGACTCGTATTTCACGGATCTGCGCGCGGCAATCGAACGCAATGCGGTGCAGCAGCGTATGGAACTGACCGTATTCCACGATCTTGACGATATGATCGCCGGAAGTGGCAGATTCGACGGTTTTATGGCGGTCGGCGCCGGTGGAATCGAAGAGCATGATCTGGAACGTTTGCATGGCGTCATGCCTTACGGCGTGTTCATCGACGTGAATCCGGCTCCGAGTCTGTTCGATTCCGTGCAGCCGGATCTGCAGCAGACCATGCATGATGCGGTTGCGGCGGTCGCGGCCAGGGGCATGAAACGCGTCGGATTCATCGGCGGCAAGGGGGATCTGGTCAATTTCAACGAATTCAACGAGGAGATTCGCGCGGAATCCTTCCGGCGCGAGGTGAGGCGTTTCGGATTGGATTCCAGCGGCATGGTCTATTCCAGCGGGCCGTTCACGGTTGAGAACGGCCGTGAGCTTGGCGAGCGTTTCATCCGCGACCACAATGGCGTGCTGCCGGATGTGGTGATCGTCGCGGCCGACGTGCTCGCGGTGGGCGTACTGCAGGCGTTCAACGCTTCCGGGGTGATCGTGCCGCGGGATATCAGCGTGATCAGCATCAACGACCAGATGGTCGCGCAGCTTACGTCGCCGCCGCTCAGTACGTTCGCCATCGATCAGAGCGAGCTTGCGCGAGTGGCGATCCTGACGTTGGCGGATGCGATCTCCAGCAAGAGAAACGTTCGCCAGCACGTATATCTTTCGACTTCATTGGTGGCTCGGGATAGTTTCACGCCCGCGAAGAAGCGCCGTCCGTCAGCGAAACACTGATATCCGCACATTCGATGCATATGCAAAAGTTGGCCGCGAATCCTTTCGTTTTCGCGGCCAACTTTTATTGGCGATCAGCCTTTTGCGATCGGCTTTTTCGATCGGTTTTTCGTCTGACCTTTTGCGGTCATGCCGATTGCCGACCGAACCGACAGCCGATTAGAACAATTCCAGGATCACGTCGAGCGTGTGCGGCTGGTCCGCCGGCACCTGATACTGCTCATATACGGGCGCGCCCCACGAGTCGTCGCCGCCGACGCCCATCTGCGCGGCCAGCAGACGCAGGAACATGTGCCTCGGCGCCGGCAGCTCTTCCTGATGGGTGGCTTCCTCCAGCATCAGCGTGCTGTACGGCAGCAGGCTTGCGGCGAAATGCTCGTCCGAAGCCTGGCTCACGCGAATGCCATGACCGTAGCGGTCGGTCGCTTCAAGCCAGCGCACGCCCTCATGATTGCCGGTTTCCTGCGGTACCAGATACGGTGCGTTGTCGGCCTGCGCGGTGGTTTCGAACACGCCCAGCTTCGCTCCGTGAAGACGATCCTGATACGTTTCGGCCGGTCCGAGTCCGTAGAATCGCAGATTCGAATATTCGACCGGAATCATCCACTCCATACCGAAGGCGGGCAGGGAAGCGGCGTCGACTTCGCCCGGATAGGAGAGCGTCAGATGAATACGGCCGTCTTCCAGCAGTTCGTAGCGCGCGGTGACCTTCGTATGCTGAATATCCGCCAATTCGTACGTGTACAGCGCGGTGACCGACTTCTCGTCATTGGAAACCTCAGTGGCCACGGTCTTGGCGTAACGGCCTGCAGCAAACCATTGCGCACGATCGAATCCGGAAACATTACCCCGATCATTGTCGGTAAGCGGGCGGAAAGTCAGCAGGCTCGGCTTGCGAGAGATCATCTCACGACCGTCACGACTGAAGGAAACAAGACCGCCCTGTGCCTTAGAAAGCAGCGCCTCACGTCTGCCAACGCGCATGCCGACATTCCAACGGCCGTTGGTGACCACAACATCGTCCGCGTCGGAAGCAGTGTCGGAAGCCGTGTCGACGCAGTCGGCATCGCCCTGAACGACGGTCGTGAACTGGCCGAACGTCACCTCGAATCCAGCCGCAGCCCAATCCGTAGCCGCATCCAAACGCTGATCAACCTCATACGTGACCTCATAAGAACCGTTCGGCAGCGCAGCACCACCGTAACCCGCAACCAGATCACAGGATGCAGGGAACGCGATATCAAAGCGCTCGGACGCTCCCGCAGCCACATCGAAACGATAATCCGCACGCCAGCATTCCACGCCATTGACCAACACACGGGCCGCGAACACGTAACCGGCGGTGGAAACGAACAGATTCTCATTGCGAATCGTCACACCATACGCATCCGGCTCAATCTTCACATTCGCGTACAACTGCTTGACCTCCTGCGCCTTGGGGGACACAGTACGGTCGGCGAAAATGATGCCGTCACCGGAAAACTCGTAATCATTGGGCTTATCGTTCCAATCACCACCATACGTCAAACGCTCGGTGCCATCAGGCAAACGCTGGAACAACGCCTGATCGATATAATCCCAAATAAAACCGCCCTGATACTGCTCATAACGTTCCAACTCGGTATACAGATGCATACCACCGACAGAATTACCCATAGCATGCATGTATTCGCATGAAATATACGGCTTCTTGGGATCCGACTCAAGATATTGCGCAATCTCAGCCGGCTTGGCATACATACGGCTCTCCATATCGGAAACAGATTCAAAATCACGATTCCAGAACACACCCTCATAATGCGTCGGCCGCAACGAATCATTCTCATGCACGAAATCGCTCATAGCCTGGAACACGGTACCGGCATACGATTCATTGCCCAAAGACCAGATCACCACAGCCGGATGATTATAATCACGGCGCATCATCGACTCAACACGATCCACACACGCATCCTGCCACTCAGGCTTGCTGCCCGGCACATTGGTATCGGCGGTAACCGGTTCATTCGGAGCGGTCCACGAACCATGCGACTCAATATTGGTCTCATCAATCATGTAAACGCCATACTCGTCGCACAACTCATACCAACGCTCCTGATTCGGATAATGCGAAGTACGCACGGCATTGATATTGTGCTGCTTGAAGAACCTGATATCGAACAGCATATCTTCCTCAGTCACGGCACGACCACGACGAGCATCGAACTCATGACGATTCACACCCTTGAACACAATACGCCTGCCATTAAGCTTCATCACACCGTCTTCGATGGCAAAATGACGGAAACCAATGCGCTCGCGGCTCACCTCCACCACGGTGCCGTCTTCGCCATACAACGTCAGGCTGAGCGTGTACAGATTCGGCTCTTCCGCACTCCACGGATCGATGTCCGCAATATCGGCCTGCAGGGTGATCGTTTCACTGACCGGCATTTCATCGGATCGCCACACAAGGGCTCCGTACGAATCCGTGAGCGTCGCCACGGCCTTAGACGCGGCCGCAGGATTGCTGACATTGGCAGTGAAAGCAAGCGTCGCGTTTGCGCCGGCGGCGTCGAAATCAGGGTCGATCTTCCAATCACGTATATGCGCCGCCGGAATCGCAGTCAGCTCCACAGTGCGATACAAGCCATGCAGACGCCAGAAATCCTGATCCTCCAGCCATGCCGCACTGCTGTACTCATAGCAGGCGACCGCCAACACATTATTGCCCTCCTCAATGGCGTCGGTCACATCAAACTCACTCGGAGTGAAGGAATCCTCGGCATATCCGACGAACTTGCCGTTAAGCCACACATAGATGGCAGTGGAAGCCGCATGGAAAGTGAGGGTCACCTGACGGTTTTCGCGGATCGCGCTCGCCACTGCTGGCGACGGTGCGAACGTCTTGCGGTAGAGCGCCATGTGGTTGTGCTCGGGGACGTTCGGCTGCTGCGGGTCCTCATGGCCGTCCCACGGGTATTGAACGTTGACGTACTGTGGCTTGAGCAGTCCGGAGGTTTCCAGATTGGACGGCACTTCGATGGCTTGGAATTCGGATTGCTTGTGCTCGTCGTCGGCATAGCCGGCCAGGAATCCGGTTTCTGCGGTGTCGGCGATCTTGACCTGCCACTGTCCGTCGAGCTTTTGCTTGAGGTTGGTCGGTTCGTTCGCAAGCGGTTCATGGTCGTAGAAACGGTGGCTTGAATGCGCTTGAAGGCGATTGACGGCGAAGACGGTGGGGTCGGTCAGCCACGATTCCTGTGCTTCGGTTGCGGAGAGAATGTGAGACATGTTCTGCCTGCTCTTTCTGTTGGTTTGCTCACTGCTCTGTGCACAAGGCGTAAAAACCTTAACTAGATAATAGTAACTATTTTTATCAAGCTTTGCAAATCAGGAAAAACCCGTTGCGAGATGTCGCAAACGGGCGTTGCAAGTTCGTGGTGCGTGCTACTGTAACTGCTGAAACGTATAGCAGTGATCCGTTATCAGCGGGGAGCTTCCGGAAGAACGGTCGGCCGTGAATCGCAGGATTCGCGCAAGACTCAGTAGAACCGGCGGGGTCGGCCCGAACAGCCGAACTACAAGCGGTCGCAATCGTCGGCAAAAGGAAAGGCGGATGCGGCAAGCGAGGTGGTACCGCGGTGGCGGGCGTGCGGTGGAAATCGCATGAACGGCATCGTCCTCGTAATGGTAAGAAACTGATGAGAATGCCAAGCGAGGAGCATACGGTGAGCGAAACCACCAATCATGTGTATCCGAAGGCTGCTGCCGGTGAGCAGAGCGCCAATGTTGCACCGAACCCCAGCTTCCCGAAGCTGGAAGAGTCCGTGCTCGACTATTGGGAGAAGGACGACACCTTCAACAAGTCCGTGGAACGCCGCGAATCCGGCGACCACAGCCAGAACGAATTCGTGTTCTTCGACGGTCCGCCGTTCGCCAACGGTCTGCCGCACTACGGCCATCTTCTGACCGGCTACGCGAAGGATGTGATTCCGCGTTACCAGACCATGAAGGGCCACAAGGTCAACCGTGTGTTCGGCTGGGACACCCACGGTCTGCCGGCCGAGCTTGAAGCCCAGAAGGAACTGGGCATCGATTCCGTCGACCAGATCAAGGAAATCGGCATCGACAAGTTCAACGACGCCTGCCGCGCATCCGTGCTCAAGTACACCAACGAATGGCAGGATTATGTGCACCGTCAGGCCCGTTGGGTCGACTTCGAGCACGGCTACAAGACCCTGAACATTCCGTACATGGAATCCGTGATGTGGGCCTTCAAGCAGTTGTACGACAAGGGCCTGGCCTATCAGGGATACCGCGTGCTGCCGTACTGCCCGAAGGACCAGACCCCGCTTTCCGCTCACGAGCTGCGCATGGATGCCGACGTGTATCAGGATCGTCAGGACACCACCGTGTCTGTGGCAGTGAAGCTGCGCGATGAGGAAGACGCCTACGCGGTGTTCTGGACCACCACTCCGTGGACCGTTCCGACCAACTTCGCCATCGTGGTGGGCGCCGACATCGACTATGTTGAAGTCCGCCCGACCGAAGGCAAGTTCGCCGGCAAGAAGTTCTACCTCGGCAAGCCGCTGCTCGGCTCCTACGCCAAGGAACTCGGCGAGAACTACGAGATCGTGCGCGAGCTCAAGGGCGCCGAAATGGAAGGTTGGCGCTACTACCCAGTGTTCCCGTACTTCGCGGGCGAGGAAAACGCCGTCGAAGGCAAGGTCCCGGGGCCGGAAGGCTACCAGATCTTCACCGCCGATTACGTCGACACCGTTGAGGGTACCGGCCTCGTGCATCAGGCTCCATACGGCGAGGACGATATGAACACGCTCAACGCCAAGGGCATCAAGAGCGTGGACGTGCTCGACGCGGCCTGCCGATTCACCTCCCTGTGCCCGGATTACGAAGGCCAGTATGTGTTCGACGCGAATCTGCCGATTCTGCGCAACCTGCGTGCCGGAGACGGTCCGCTGGCCAGCATTCCGGAAGATCGGCGCGCCATCCTCTTCCAGGAGAAGAGCTACGTGCACTCCTACCCGCACTGCTGGCGTTGCGCCACCCCGCTGATCTACAAGCCGGTGAGCTCCTGGTTCGTGTCCGTCACGAAGATCAAGGACCGTCTGCTTGAGCTCAATCAGGAAATCAACTGGATTCCGGGCAACGTGAAGGACGGACAGTTCGGCAAGTGGCTTGCCAACGCCCGTGACTGGTCCATCTCCCGCAACCGTTTCTGGGGTTCCCCGATTCCGGTGTGGGTTTCCGACGACCCGAAGTATCCGCGCGTCGACGTGTATGGCTCGCTTGAAGAGCTGAAGGCCGACTTCGGCGACTATCCGCGCGATCACGAGGGCAATGTGAACATGCATCGTCCGTACATCGACGAACTGACCCGCGTGAACCCGGATGATCCGACCGGCAAGAGCCACATGCGCCGCATCAGCGACGTGATGGACTGCTGGTTCGAATCCGGCTCCATGAGCTTCGCCCAGTACCATTACCCGTTCGAAAACAAGGAAACCTTCGAACAGCACTTCCCGTGCGACTACATCGTGGAATACATCGGCCAGACCCGTGGCTGGTTCTACGTGCTGCACATCATGGCCACCGCCCTGTTCGACAAGCCCGCGTTCAAGAACGTGATCTGCCACGGCATCGTGCTCGGTTCCGACGGCCAGAAGATGTCGAAGCACCTGCGCAACTACCCGGATGTGAATGGTGTATTCAACGACTTCGGTTCCGATGCCATGCGCTGGTTCCTTATGAGCTCGCCGATCCTGCGTGGCGGCAACCTCATCGTGACTGCCGACGGCATCCGCGATACCGTCCGCCAGGTCATGCTGCCGGTGTGGAGCTCCTACTACTTCTTCACCCTGTATGCCAACGCGGCCAATGGCGGCGCCGGCTTTGACGCCCGCTCTCTGCGCGCCGACGAAGTAGCCGCCCTGCCGGAGATGGATCGTTACCTGCTGGCCCGTACCCGCCGTCTGATTGAGAAGACCCAGTCCGCGCTGGACGACTTCCTGATCTCCGACGCGTGCGAAGCTGTGTCCGATTTCATCGACATGCTCACCAACTGGTACATCCGCAACAACCGCGACCGCTTCTGGAACGAGGATGAGAACGCCTTCAACACGCTGTACACCGTGCTTGAATCGTTCATGCGCGTGCTCGCGCCGCTCGCTCCGATGGAGGCCGAAGCCGTATGGCGTGGCCTGACCGGTGGCGAGTCCGTGCATCTTGCCGACTGGCCGTTCCTGGCTGACGAGAAGACCGGCGAAGCCACTGAGCTTGGCCAGGTGCTTGTTGACGATCCGGCTTTGGTTGATGCCATGGAGAAGGTGCGTGAGGTCGTGTCCAGCACGCTGTCCATGCGTAAGGCGAAGCAGATTCGCGTGCGCCAGCCGCTGAACAAGCTGACCGTGATTGTTTCCGATCCGGAAGCCGTGGCCGCCTACGCCGAAATCCTCAAGTCCGAGCTGAACGTCAAGAACATTGAGCTGTGTACGCTGGAAGATGCCGAATCGCGCGGTCTGAAGATCGTCAACGAGCTGCGTGTGAACGCCCGAGTTGCAGGCAAGCGTCTGCGCAAGGACGTGCAGTTCGCCATCAAGGCATCCAAGTCCGGCGCATGGCATGTGGATGCTTCCGGCGCTCCGGTGTGCGAGACGCCGAATGGCGAGATTGTTCTGGAAGAAGGCGAATACGAGCTGATCAACAGCGTGGAGGAGAAGAACGCCGAGGAGGCCGCCAACTTTGCTTCCGCTGCGTTGCCGACCGGCGGTTTCGTGATCCTCGACACCGAGCTCAATGACGATCTGATCGCCGAAGGCTATGCCCGCGACGTGATCCGTTCCGTGCAGGATGCCCGTAAGGCGGCCGATCTGGAGATTTCCGATCGCATTGTGCTGAAGCTCACCGTTCCGGCTACGGACGTGGCCAAGGTCGAGCAGTTCAAGGAGCTGATCTCCGGTGAGACGCTCGCCACGTCCTTCGAGGTTGTGGCCGGTGCCGAAGGTTCCGAACTGGCTGTTGAGGTTGCCAAGGCCTGAGTCTGGAACTGAATCTAGAACTGAATCTGGAACTGAATCTGGAACTGAATCTAGAGATCTGAATCGATGCCTTGAATCAGGCCGCGATTCAGATCTCGATTCCAGGGTTGAGCCTAGCCTCATATGAGCGGCGAGCCGCATTCCATGTTTTCTGTGGATGCGGACCGCCGCTTTTTGCGCTTGCTGACTCTTTGTGTTTTTGAATTTGTGATTGTTCCGTCATGCGGCTACAGTTGGGCTTTGGCTTTCAAAGCCCTACGACTTGATTTGTATTTCGTGCGCATGCCTGGCATGGGTGCGGGAGCAGATCGTTAGCGAATGGTTCTCAGTACCATCCATGTGAGTCAAGCACACATTCTTGAGAAGCAGTCGCGTTGCCGGAAGACGGATTTTCCGGGTTCGCTCCATGCCGGGCGGGCTTCGAAAATCCCGTCGTCCGGCTTTTTCATTTTCAGTGGGTGTCTCTTGCTTTTTCGTTGGCAAGGATCTGACGAAAGTTAGTTTCGCCATTGGGTGAGATGACGTTCCGGTGTTTTTGGTTTCGCATATGAAGACGGAAGAAGTGTTCAGGCGAAGAGTCTTCGTTCGCTATGCTCTGGTGCGGGACATATATAAGGTATGCTTACGTTGCAAAGATGCAGTGCAATTGGTGAGGCGATGATGAGTGCGACATTTTATGCGCGAACCAGTGATCATGGGTATGAAACCTGTGCGGAACATCTATCCATGGCTGGCTGCTTAGCAGGAGGCTTCGCCCATAGCTTTGGGCATCTCGATGATGGATTGTTGGCTGGTCTAGTCCACGATTTAGGCAAATGCTCAGATGCTTTTCAACGAAGAATCCAGGATCCTGAACATTCCGGACGTGTTGATCATTCAACGGCGGGTGCGATGTTGCTGGTTCGGAATGGTTGTAGTTTAGCCTCAATGGCAGTGGCTGGACATCATGCGGGATTGTCCGATGTCGGTAGTCCAGGCGAGTTGGAGGGGTCAACATATAGCGGACGCATGAATAAGGCATACTCTGCGGGAGACTGCAGTCCGCTTGCTTTGGCCAACAGGGGGGAGCGGCAGTTAAATATTCCACAATCGGCATTTCGGAAAGGTGCTGTCCCCTCGATTCCAACGTCAGTTAATGGCCGGCTGAGAGAACGGTCTTATTATGCTGACATGATGCTGACGCGTATGTTGTTCTCTTCGTTGGTAGATGGAGATCGGCTTGATGCAGAGTTCTTTACCTCAAATCCCGAAGATCGTGTAGAGCATCGTCTGCTTGAGTCTTTGAAAAAGCGTCTTGGTCCGGAAAAATTAGCAAATGGGCAATTGCCGCCATGGAATGAGCTATGTAAGGCATCAGTGGAGGTGTCTGCTGAGTGCGATGTCGAAAACCGGTCTCGGATTAAACAGTTGGTTGACGTCATAGAGGGCGTGGCGAATCAGTATCTTGATAAGCCTGATAAAAAACCGCTTGATGTCAAACGATGCGAGTTGCTTGCGCGGTGTCTTGCCTGTGGACAAGACGCGTCATATGGCACAGGTCTATACACGCTCACGGCTCCCACAGGTAGCGGTAAAACTATCTCTTCGATTACCTTTGCTCTCGAACACGCGCGTACGAATAACTTGAGTCGTGTTATCTACGTGATTCCTTATACGTCAATTATCGACCAGACCGTCAGTCAATTTGAGTCAATCTTTGGGGCGGATGCTGTATTGCCTCATTACTCTGAAGCTCCGTATCAGCTTAAAGATGAGTCTGACATGGATGAGACAGATCTCAAGCGGGCACTTGCTGCGGAAAACTGGAATGCGCCAATTGTGGTCACTACCGCGGTGCAATTTTTCGAGAGTCTGTATTCGAACAAAACATCGCGGTGTCGAAAACTGCATAATATAGCTAATTCCGTCATTATTTTTGATGAGGCGCAAACACTGCCTGTGCCTTATTTGCGGCCATGCGTACGAGCAATTGCCGAGCTTGTAGAACGATACGGGTCTACGGCGGTATTATGCACCGCCACACAACCGGAATTGCAGCCGTTGTTCGATGAGTCTTTCGACGGAGGTCATGTCCAAGTTCCGGAGTTATCGCCGTTTGCAACAGATGAGCGTAATTCTTTCCGTCGCGTGACTATTGAACGTATCGGTGATGTCGCATTGGATGAGCTTGCTGGGCGGCTGAGCGATCATGAACAGGTTTTATGCGTAGTGAATACGCGAAAAAAAGCTCAGTATCTTTATGGACGTCTTGCAGAAGATGATTATGAAGGCAGTTTCTGCCTGACCACATTGCAATGTGCTGCTGATCGACGGCGACTGCTCGGCGAAATTCGCAATCGTCTTGATAGTGGAAAAGCATGTCGTGTGGTGTCCACTTCGTTGATCGAAGCAGGTGTAGATATTGATTTTCCTACTGCATATCGAGAAGAGACCGGACTGGACTCCATTATCCAGACAGCTGGGCGTTGCAATCGTGAAGGCCGCCATTCTGCATCAGAGAGCATGGTCTACGTGTTCTCTACGGAAGGTGGGTGTGCTCCGTTCCTTCGGCAAAATATTGCGGCATTTCGGACAACGGCAAACAGTCACACCGATTTGAATACAGATGAGGCGGTTCGCGCATATTTCAAAGAGATTCTATGCCTGAGAAATGGTAGCACTGCTGGTAATGATGCACTTGATAAACGTCGTATCCTGTTGCTGCACGGTGTTGAAGAAAACATGCCCTTTGCCACCATTGCTAAGCGGTTCAGGCTTATTGATACGCCAACTGTACCGGTGTACATCCCACTGTCTGATGAAGGCGTGCGCCTATGTGAGCGGCTGGAACAAGGTGACATAGACCGTGTGCTGTTTCGAAAACTGGGCAAATATGCGGTCAATGTGTGGCCTCGTCATCTTGAAAAGCTGCAATCGACAGGAGCCGTGATGGTAGTTGGTCGCGGTGCAAATGACGAAGAGAGTTGTTTTATCCTTCGAGACGTGAACCTGTATTCATCGCATTTGGGGCTTAAGTTGGACGATGCAACCGCCGACGGCATTTTTCTGTAAGTGAGATTCGTGTGTCTAGTCACATGTGTGACTAGACACACGGGCGTCTTCGTCCACAGGACGGAAAATAGCAAATTTCAATCCACACTCTCTCGAAAAAGGGAGTGACTGTCGTGTGCATATGAATACGTAATACCCATCTGCAGTGATTAATATAGCGCCTTTGTCATGGTAGCAGTTGTTGTTCATATGTAAGAAAAAACTTCTTGCTATTTTCTATCCTCATTTTTGCTTCTGCTTGAATCTTGATGTATATTAGGGGGCAAGGTGACGAAGATGTTACTGAGCAAACTATTGCCTCAATGAAGGGAGGGATAATGTCAATACGTTTGGAAGTATGGGGAGACAACGCTCTCTTCACGAGAGGTGAATTTAAAACGGAACGTGTCACCTATGACGTTATGACGCCATCTGCGGCACGTGGAATCTTGGAAGCTATTTTCTGGCATCCAGGGATGTGCTGGCGAATCGACAAGATTCACGTGGTCAATCCTATTCGATTCGATAGCATTCGTCGTAATGAGGTTGGCAGTGTCATCGAAAAAAGTGAAGTACGAACGATGGCGGAAGGACGCGGGGATGGCGGGGCCATCTATGCCGCTGAGTCCATCCAACAAAGGGCATCTACGATTTTGCGTGATGTTCGATATGTGATAGACGCTCATTTCGAGCTTAACCGATCGAAAATGACGGCGACGGATTCGGCGGAGAAATTTCAAAACATGTTCGTACGTCGTGCTTCCAAGGGGCAGTGTTTCCATCACCCGTATTTCGGTACGCGAGAATTTCCTGCTGAGTTCCGACTGTGGGAAGGGGACGATGATCCCATCGGGTTCGAGCAGGGGCATCGGGATTTGGGCTACATGCTCTACGACTTTGATTATCGCGTTCCAGGTCATCCAATTCCATTGTTTTTCCGCGCTGAGTTGAATGACGGTGTGCTGGATGTTGAATCCGTGGAGGTCAAATCATGATTATTAGCGATCTCTGCAGTGAATATGCCATTTTGGTATCTCAGCATAGAGCTCCAGCCTATGGGTATAACAATGTCAACGTTCCATATGGGCTGGTTATCGATGATGATGGCGCATTGATTGATGTTCGTTTGCTGGGAGACTTTAGTGGAAAGAAGCCCAGGAACATCATTTCAGTTCCGGCTCGTTTTCCTCGATCCTCGGGTATTGCGGCGAACTTTCTCTGTGATACCGTCACGTATATGCTTGGCTATGACACCAAGGGAAAGCCCGAACGTGCAGTACGGGCATTCCGAGCGTGTGCAAAATTGCATTGTCGCATATTAAAGGGAGTGAATGAACCAGTCGCATCGGCTGTACGTGCATTCTTTTCACGGAATCCTCAATGGGAAGCTGCGCAGCGTCTCATGGGAGATGAGATGTGGAAATCGTCTTTGACGATGAACTTTGCTTTGCAATATAGGAACGGGGCGCAAGCGATATTTGTCGGAGATTTTCCCAGCGTGCAAGAAGCTTGGAATGCCTATTATGCTCAAGAGGGGGACGATGCTGAAGAGGCATTGGTTCCTAGCTTGGTTTCTGGAGAACGGATTATCCCGGAAAAGATTCATCCTAGGATCCAGGGTGTTGCAGGAGCTCTATCAGTTGGTGCGTCATTGATATCATTCAATGCTTCAGCATTCTGTTCACATGGTGCCGAGCAAAATGAAAATGCTCCAATGAGCAAGCGGGAAGCCTATGAATACACAACAGCATTAAATACATTGCTTGCTGATAAGGATCGAGTTCAGCGCATTGGTGATGACACTGTCATATCGTGGGCGCGCTGTGGTGACGCAGGATACTCCGATATGTTTAGCCGATGGCAGATTAACGGGTCGAGCGAAAAACTAAGCGAAAAGACGGTTAAAGATGCTACTCATGCGTTGGCGCAAGGTCGTCCGTACGATTATGAGGGAATCCATCTTAATCCGGATGAACAGTTTCATGTTCTTGCGTTGTCTCCTAATGCGGCTCGACTATCAGTTAGATTCTATTTGACTAACACCTTCGGAGAGTTCGCTCGTAATATCGAGCGGCATTATCAAGACATTGCGATTCGACGTCCTAGCTATGATACGACGATTCTTTTGCCGACATGGCGATTGCTGAATCAGACTATCAGAACGCAAAGCAGAAACGCGAAAGTGTCATCGGAGATGGCCGGCGCTGTTATGAAAGCGATACTTAACGGTACGCCATACCCAGTGACTCTGATTAACGCAGTAGAACGTCGTATCAATGCGGAACATGATGTTTCACCAGATAAAGCCGCGATCATCAAAGCATATTACTTACGTAAAACAACTAATGAACAATTTAAGGAGGTGCTGCAGATGGACATCAATGAAGAAAGCGACTACCTGCCGTATGTGCTTGGACGCATATTCTCCATCTACGAGCAGATTCAGTTGGCGGCCATACCTGGTATCAACACGACAATCAAAGACAAGTATTTCACTAGCGCATCCACGACACCGGCTCGTATCTTTCCGATATTAGGGGATCTCGCCGCGAAGCATATGCGGAAAACCTGGCAATCAAAAGGGCTCAAAATTAAGTTGGACAAAGCGCTCGGTGAGTTGACTCAAAAAGTGGGAGACCGTTATCCCTCTCATCTTTCCCTCGAAGAGCGCGGCGCATTCCAGCTCGGATATTATTTCGAGAATCAAAAACGATTTAATAAGACCAACAAGAACAACGAAGGTACTGAACAAGGAGGAAACAATGACTGACCGTAATCCTATTGAGAACCGTTATGATTTCACTATTCTCTTTGACGTGGAGGATGGTAATCCCAATGGTGATCCAGACTCTGGCAACATGCCGCGAGTCGATATTGAAACCGGCAATGGTCTGGTGACGGATGTTTGCATTAAGCGCAAGATTCGTGATTATGTGCAAACAGCTATGGACGAGCAGTCTCCGTGGCGAATTTACATCCAGAACAGACGGACGCTTAATCGTCTGGACAGTGAAGCTCTGGAAGCAGAGCATATCGATACTAAGCCAGAGAATAAAGATTTTGCCAAGGAAATCAAGGCATTGAAAAAGAACGACCCCACATTGGATGTGCGTCTACGAGATTATATGTGCAGTCAGTTCTTTGATATTCGAACATTTGGTGCGGTGATGACTACATTTGTCAAGGGTAGCTTGTCTTGTGGCCAGGTACGAGGTCCAGTACAGCTTGGATTTGCTCGTTCCGTTGATCCGGTTAGCATTCAGGAAATTTCTCTTACCCGTATTGCTGTTACCACTGAGGCAGATGCCGTCGATAAGAACAATACCATGGGAAACAAGTTCATTATTCCTTATGGTCTCTATCGTATGAATGGTTACATTTCCGCAAAACTCGCGCAGAACGTTACTGGTTTTTGCGATGAAGACCTTGATATGTTGTGGCAGGCGATTCTGAACATGTTTGAGTTCGACCGTTCTGCGGCACGTGGCAATATGGCTGTTCGCAAGCTGTATGTATTCAAACACAGCAGCGCGCTCGGTGATGCTCCCTCATGGAAGCTGTTCGATAGCATCAACGTCCATAAGCGCGATGGAGTGGATGTCGCCCGCAGCTTTAGCGATTATGAGGTTCATGTGAGCCGTGAAACCATCCCGGATTCTGTCAGCATAGACGAAATGGTCGAACACGCATTGTAATTCCTGGTCTCTTGTTCGGGCCGGAGACTGCCAGTAAATCGATATTCGACAGTCTCCGGTCTTTGATAGCGCACACTGGAATCCAACTGTATGAATCGTTCGTGAAAGGGAGTATATGCAGTTGCAATCAGAATGTCCAGAGGATGATTGGCTGGCTCTTTCCGGCATTCAGCATTTTGCGTTTTGTAGACGACAGTGGGCCTTGATTCATATTGAGCAACAGTGGCAGGATAACTATCTTACGACGGCTGGCTCTCTCGAACACGAAAGGGCTCATGACTACGGTGAATCAGAAACGCGGGGCAATCTGCTTATTATGCGTGATCTGCGTGTATTCTCGCGGCGTTTAGGTATTACCGGCGCGTGTGACGTGGTTGAGTTCCGCCAGTCGGATGCTGGTGTGCCGTTACATGGACGATCGGGCACATGGCTTCCATATCCCGTGGAATACAAACATGGTGCACCCAAACAGATGGACGCTGATCGCCTCCAACTTTGCGCGGAGGCTATGTGTCTAGAAGAAATGTTGGCCTGCATGATTCCGGAAGGCGCTTTATTCTATCAGCAAATCAGGCATCGGGAACAGGTCTGTTTTGATGAATCATTGCGTAGTCAAGTCGTTGCAATGGTAAGTGAGATGCATGACTTATTCGCTCGAGGACGTACGCCGAACGTCAGACCCTCGAAGGGTTGTCGATCATGCTCCTTACGTGATGTTTGTCTACCGAAATTGGCTAGGACGCGTTCAGCAAAACAGTTTATTGAGGAAACTTTGCGGGAAGAAGCGACGATTGGAAAGAGGGTGGAGTCCAATGAAGCAGCTGCTTAATACACTATATGTCACCAGCGATGACTCTTATTTATCTCTGAAGAATGACAATGTTATAGTTCAGCAAGGAGACAACGTTCTTGGGAAAATTCCGCTTCGCTCGTTGGAAGGCATCGTAAGTTTTTCCTATAAAGGTGCGTCGCCAGCTCTGATGGGCAAATGTTCAGAACTTGGAGTTGGTCTTTCGTTTTTCTCGCCGCGCGGATGGTACTACTGCTCGATACTTGGCGAGAAAAATCGCAATGTGTTGCTTCGTCGTGAGCAGTTCCGTTTTGCGGATGATGAAAAGGCGGCTTTGCCTTTTGCGCAGTCGTTCATCGTTGGAAAAATCTATAACTGTCGTTGGGTCCTTGAACGGACTAAGCGAGACCATGCTTTACGGGTCAACATCAATCGTATTGCGGAGCAAAGCGAAAAACTGAGGCAGGCGTTGTTGAGCGTGCGTGACTGCACTTCCATTGATGAGTTGCGCGGTATAGAGGGACTGGCTGCCAAAGACTATTTCTTTGCGTTCGATGATTTGATTTTGCGTGATAAAGACAATTTCTTCTTTCAGCAACGTAGCCGCAGGCCGCCGTTGGATCGTGTAAATGCGCTGATGTCATTTGTGTACTCAATTTTGACCAGTGATTGCGTTGCTGCTTTGCAAGGAGTCGGGCTTGATCCCTATGTAGGTTTTCTACACACTGATCGTCCGGGTCGTGCTTCCTTGGCTTTGGATTTGGTTGAGGAATTCCGCCCAGCTGTTGCTGACCGTTTTGTGTTGACACTCATTAATACTGGAGCAATCAAGTCTTCTCAGTTCGAGGTTCGTGAGAATGGCGGCGTATTTCTCTCTGAAAGTGGGCGCAAGACTGTACTTACCGCATGGCAGAAACGGAAACAGGAGATGATTACTCATCCGTTCTTAGGTGAGAAGATGCCGTGGGGTTTAGTGCTTCATGCGCAAGCGTTGCTGCTCAGTCGTGCGGTTCGAGGTGATTTAGATACTTATCCATCATTTATGTGGAAGTAGCTCGTTGAAATTTGGAGAAGGGTTTTTAACTGTTTGTCTAGTTATTGAGTCGGTTAGAATTATCGGAAAAACGAGGTGCCGTGATGATGGTTGTCGTGACTTATGACGTTAATACGGAGACTCCCGAGGGCAAACGCAGGCTACGGAATGTGGCTAAAGTTTGCATGAAATACGGGCAACGAGTGCAGAACAGTGTTTTCGAATGTTCGTTGTCGCCTTCCGATTATCTAATTCTGAAGCATGCCTTGGCGGAGATTATGAACGAATCGCAGGACAGCCTTCGTTACTACAATCTTGGTGCAAAATATTCATCGAAGATTGAACATCGCGGAATACAGCGACATCTGCCGGTTGATAATGTGATGATGATTTGATTTAGTGATTCTGGTGCGATCCTAATGTGCTCAAACTTTTCTGAGGGTTTCGCACTGCGTATTAATCGTTGGAAGTCTAATATTCAGATTTTTCTATGTTGATTGATAATTAAAAAGAGTTGACAATGCTTTCGAAGAGATGAGAATGCCCTCTGTGGTAGACTAAGTACCTGCGTGTGGGTGACTGGTTCCATTTTATGGAATGAAATCATCCATTTCTGCAGTCGCTCCCCGCAAGGGGAGCGTGGATCGAAATCGAATGGTATCTCAAACTCTGTTAGATTGTGGTTGTCGCTCCCCGCAAGGGGAGCGTGGATCGAAATGTGATCATCCAACACGTGTCACCGGTGACCGCGTTGGTCGCTCCCCGCAAGGGGAGCGTGGATCGAAATATCCTGGACATCGAGCGCGATCGTCGCTGACGGAGTCGCTCCCCGCAAGGGGAGCGTGGATCGAAATCACCGACGTCTCCTCGCCGAAGCGGTAGCATCGGGTCGCTCCCCGCAAGGGGAGCGTGGATCGAAATATCGGCAAGAGACGGATTTGGGGGAGTCGCATAGTCGCTCCCCGCAAGGGGAGCGTGGATCGAAATCTCCGCTGTCCGGCGGAGGTAAATGAACTGCCAGTCGCTCCCCGCAAGGGGAGCGTGGATCGAAATAACTGGTTTGACAGTCCAGTTGAGCCGGATGCGGTCGCTCCCCGCAAGGGGAGCGTGGATCGAAATCGCGATTGATGTGATTTCGATCATGCCTATGCCTACGTCGCTCCCCGCAAGGGGAGCGTGGATCGAAATAGTTGGGCGGAGTGGACGCCCAATACGACGCTTAAGTCGCTCCCCGCAAGGGGAGCGTGGATCGAAATTCTGGCAGTATGCGCGGAGGCTTGCCGACATCGAGTCGCTCCCCGCAAGGGGAGCGTGGATCGAAATATCAACACAACACGCGGATACATCGGCAAAGGCAGTCGCTCCCCGCAAGGGGAGCGTGGATCGAAATTTTGAGGATAAACGCATCGGCAGGTTTTTAGCCACGTCGCTCCCCGCAAGGGGAGCGTGGATCGAAATAGTCACTGGCAAATGAGGGAGGCATACGTACAAGGGTCGCTCCCCGCAAGGGGAGCGTGGATCGAAATACCAAGCAGGGTGGTTATGCTGGCACGGCTCAGGTCGCTCCCCGCAAGGGGAGCGTGGATCGAAATATCGCCTTTTCGGCGCTGCGGACGTAACCGTTAAGTCGCTCCCCGCAAGGGGAGCGTGGATCGAAATGACGGAGGTAGATGAACTGCCATTGGTGTTTAATGTCGCTCCCCGCAAGGGGAGCGTGGATCGAAATCGGCTGGCGTGTCGAACACTACTGCGAGTGGTGTCGTCGCTCCCCGCAAGGGGAGCGTGGATCGAAATCGCGACCAGCGGCAAACGCCCAGCAGACCGCTTGTCGCTCCCCGCAAGGGGAGCGTGGATCGAAATCGTCGCTGGGCAAGCAGGATTATCGCCGGATGCGTCGCTCCCCGCAAGGGGAGCGTGGATTGAAATAGATGCCCGTCAGGTCAATGAC
>CAVBHJ010000011.1:0-89376 GCA_963595445.1 bacterium | reverse complement strand
GTCTGCGTATCTTCTGCGACACCGATGACTACATGGTGATCGGTACCGCGAACCCGTTCTACGGCACCCAGCTGTGGCGTGTGCGCAATACGCAGTTCAACGTGAACGTCTACGCAACCGAAGGCGGCACCGCCTCCGCGGATGTTGAGACCGCAGCCAAGGGCAGCACGGTCACGCTGACCGCCACCGCAAACGAGGGCTACCATTTCAAGGAATGGAATGTCCTGCATGGTGAGACCACCATCAACGACAACTCCTTCGAGATGCCTGACGGCAGCGTTTCCATCCAGGCTGTGTTCGAGAAGGATTCCGCCGAGCCGGTAACCCCGGCAGAGCCTGCGTCCGACACGAAGTCGAACACGACTCAGAACGGCAACAAGTCCACCGCTTCCACCGGCTCCGCCGTGCTCGGCATGGCAGTCGCCGCAGTCGTGGCGCTGATCGCTGGCGTTGCGGTTCTGCTGAAGAAGAAGCAGGCGTGATTTTGCTGGGTGATTCGCGCAGCTACTGACCGCGAATCACCCGACAAATCCTTATAAGGAAGGCCGATGCTCCTGAGGGCACCGGCCTTCCTTTTGTTTATGTTGTTTCTATTCGGACGATACTTACGTCAGTTCACGGTCACTGCAATGCGATCACTTTCACGCCGTACGGTCGCAACTCGATCTCGTCATCGATACGTCCATCCGACAGCAGATCCTCGCCGCCGTCAAGCTCACCGACGTGCAACCGCCTGTCGGTGCTGCCGTTGTTGATGAGGAACGCGTATCGGGTGCCGTCGTCGGCGTGACGCACCGACAGACTCACGTCTTCCGGAGTCTCGTATGAGACGAGACCAAGCTCCTCGATAAGAGGGCGCACGAAAGATTCCATGCCATCCTCGTCCAACGGCGTGCCCACAAAGTAGGCCTTGCCGGAACCGTATGCGTTGACGGCGAGCGCGCAATCGCCCGCATAGAATCCGTCTCCGCCGTATGCGGCGAGACGTTCGGCACCTTCGCAATGGATGATGCTGGCCACTATCTCGCCCTTGGCATCGAACGATTCGCCATGCACTTCGATGGTCGCGCCCGGTGCGAGCGCGTCGATTTCCTCCACCCATACGCCCATGAGCTTGCGCAATTTGCCGGGGTAGCCTCCCGGCACCACCAGATCATGCTCATCGTGGATGCCTGCCATGTATCCGGTGATGAAGCTGCCGCCTTCGGCCACATATGCTTCCAAGGTTTCGGCGACGCCCGGGAGCACGGAGATGAGCGCCGGAGCAATGACCAAATCGTACTTCCTGAGTTCCTCGAGCGGCAGGGTGCTTTCAATCATGTCTATGGACACGTTATGGCGCCACAGCGCACGGTAGAAGCGGTGCACCTCGTTCGGATACGAGAATCCGGCGGTGGGCCCTACGCAGCCTTCAAGCGACCAGTAGCTCTGCCAGTCGAACATGATGGCGACTTTCGCGCGGATTTCGGATCCCATGATCCGCTTGCCGATTCGTGCCAATTCACCGCCGAGCGCCGCGGTCTCCTTGAACACGCGGGATTCCTCGGTTCCGTCGTGGCCGATGATCGCGCCGTGGAAGCGTTCGCAGCCGCCGATGGACTGCTTCATCTGGAAGAACTGCACGGTGTCGGCGCCGTGGGCCACGGCCTGCCAGCTGAGCTTGCGTACTTCGCCCGGCTGCTTGACCTTGCAGAACGGGAACCAGTTCTGCTGGTTCGGGGTCTGTTCCATGAGCATGAACGGCTTATTGCCGCCGATGCCGCGCATCAGATCGTGGCACATGGCCGTATAGCTTGGCGGAGTATCCATTCCCGGGTAGTTGTCCCAGCTGACCACGTCCATTTCCTTGGCCCATTCGAAGTAGTCGAGGTCTTTGAACGTGCCCATGAGATTGGTGGTGATGGGTGTGGTGGAGTCATATGCGCGAATCGCATCACGCTCGTTCCTGTAACATTCGAGCTGCGCTTGGCTTTGGAAGCGACGGTAGTCCATCTGAAGGCCGGAGACCACACACTTGGCGTCGCCGATGCCGTCACCATAGCTGACGGGCGGCACCACATCGGCCCAATCGGTGATGGTGTGGCTCCAGAAATTCGCGCACCACGCCTTGTTGAGCGCTTCCACGGTGCCATACTTGGCTTTGAGCCATTCGCGGAAGGATTGCGCACACTGTTCGCAGTAGCACAGGCCGCCGCCTCCGCCGTATTCGTTGCACACATGCCAGTTCACCAGACCGGGAATGCCGGTGTAACGTTCGGCCACATGCGCGGCGAGCGCACGGGACACGGTACGGAAATATGGCGATGTCGGGCAGAAGTTGTGTCGTCCGCCGAATACGTGGCGGGTGCCGTTCTGCTCTGTGCGGATCACTTCAGGATGCTCGCGCACCATCCAGCCGGGCAGGGCCGCGGTGCCGGTGGCCATCACGATGTTGAAATCATGCTTGACGAGCAGCGCGACGATTTTGTCAAGCATGGTGAAATCGTAGTGGTCCTCGGATGGCTGCAGCAACGCCCACGAAAACACGTTGATGGTGACTTCGTTGACTTGCGCGTCCTCGAGCATTTCAATGTCGTGTTCCCAGGTTTCCTCCGGCCATTGTTCCGGATTCCAGTCACCGCCGAACAGGAAGCTGTTGTATGTTGGCTTCACCGTACTCTCCTTTTTGGTTTGAATCTCGTATGTTTTCCGGTAACGGTTTTCTTGATGTCATTCGCCGGTCGCGGCGGAACCCACCTGGTAGCGCACATCGCTGAAATCAACGACTCCGCTGCCGTGGGCGAAGACGCCGAGCAGTATTCCGGTGAATCCTCCGGCGTTGGTGAAACTCAGCACTTTGCCGGGGGCTGTACCGAGCGAAATCTCGCCGGAAGAGGTGCTGACCGCGAAGTCGTATCCGTAATCATTGCCGTGCAGTATCAGTCGTATCGGCTCATCCGCCGGTACTTGCGCACTGCCGACTTGCGATGTCAGTCCCGCGTTGTGTACGGTCGCGTCGACCACGGCCGCACCATCTTCGACGGCGTGCAGGGAAACCGCCATGTAATGGCTGGCGTTCGCGTAAATCGCGATGCCGGCCGTTCCGGACGCAAGCTGCGTCGGCTCTGCGATGGTCGCAACGAAGCCGCAAAGGAAATCGGTCTGTCGAATGCCGACCAGCGGCGCACCTTGCGTAAGACCGAAATCCTGTTGCGCCGCCGTGACGGTGACGTGCGATTGCTCCTCGTCCACGGTGAAACGGCGTTCTTTGTCTATACCCGGCGTGATCCATGCGATTTCACGTTCCAAGGACTCGCCACTGCCGTCGAGCGGGCAATCGTAGGATTGGTCGGACAGCTCAGGCCAGCCGTCCTTCCATGCAAACCACACGCCATACGGCTCACGGCCAAGCCATCCTTGGGCGGGATACTCGTCGTTGTTGCGCGTGCCGTGGAACACCATCAGCGTACGGTCGGCGTCGAAGTGGGCGCAGTCGCAGTGTCCGATGGCCTGCAGGGTCAGATGCGTGCTGCGATTGGTGATCAGCGGATTGCCCGGATACATCTCGTACGGTCCGGTCGGACTGGATGAGCGGGCGATATTTTCCATGTGCCCGGATTCCGTGCCGCCTTCGGCCCACATAAGGTAGTACATGCCGTCACGCTTGTACATGTGGGGGCCTTCCGGATTCGATCCTGTGATGCCTCCGCAGATGCGCTGGCGTTTGGTCAGCACGGTTCCGGTGGCAACATCGATGCGGGACAGGTAGATTCCCGCGGGTTCACGTTCTCCGTTTTCGTCCGGTTCGGCGCCTTCGTTGCCGCAGATGTAGACGGAACCGTCGTCGTCGAAAAACAGGCTGGGGTCGATGCCCGGCCATCCTTCCACCCAGATCGGATCGGACCATCCGTTATGCGGATCGTCGGTGGTGAGAATCATGTTGCCTTTGTTGACGTTGGTGACGATCAGATAGTAGCGTCCGTCATGGTAGCGCAGCGTCGGAGCGTAGATGCCCTGGCTGTTGCCCATGGATTCGTAGGGGAACTGGATTTCGCGGTCCATCGCGTTGCCGACGCGGCGCCAATGCTCGCCGTCCTCGCTTTCGAACACGGGAAGGCCCGGAAAGAATTCGAAGGAGCTGTTGACCATATAGTAGGTGCCCTGAGGGGTTTCGCAGATGGTTGGATCCGGGTAGAAACCCGATGCGATGCGCTTGGCTCCGGTTACGTTGAAAAGGGTCATTGCGGAAAACTTTCTTTGTTATGGGTTGCGTTACCTCGTCACCAATCTGGCGCGCGCCTCTTGGTAGGTGGCTTCGACTTCGGGGTCGAAGAAACAGCCGGTTTCGCGGTTGAGGAAGCATATTTCCTTGGTGGAGGTGTCCCATAGGATCGGGCAGGAGCCGTTGTCCAGCGCACATCGGACTACGGTGCGCAGCCACTTGATGTTGCTGTCATGGTCTTTATGGTCGATCGGCTCGGTCAGAAAGCCGTATTCACCGATGATCACGGGAATGCCGTTATCGATGAAACGCGCCTTCTGTTTGGCAAAATCGGCTTCGATCGCGGCCACTTCCTCGTCGCTGCCCCACATATCGACCGGCGTACCCCATGTGCAGTCATGCTCCGCAAGCGCGAATTCCGCAGGCGAGTAGTAGTGGATCGACACGATCTGACGGTCGTCGACGGTGTCTTCCGGCAGTCGGAAACGTTCGTCGCAAGTCAGCGCGGTGTCGGTGTTGTATCCGGGGATCAAAAGGTATCGGTCGGCATTGTTGCCGCCGGTGGCACGCACGGTATCGACGAACAGCTGGTTCAGCCGGTTGAGCAGTTCGTAGGCGATGTCTTGCTGGGCGACGTTTGGGAAACAGATTTCATTGCCGCCTTCGAAAATCAGGCGATGGTCGTAATCACGGAACCGTTGCGCAATCTGCCGCCATAGTGCACAGAAACGTGAGCTGATGCCCGGATAGTCGTCACCGGCCGTACGAATCCATCCAAACGGGCCATCGCCGCCATCGTGATGCACGTTGATGATGACGTTCAGTCCGGCTTCGTAACTCCAGTCGACGGCCTGCCGCACGGCGGCCATCCATACCGGGTCAACGTCACCGGTGTACGGATCCTGCCAATCCTTCCAGGTGACGGGAATGCGGATGGTGTCGAAACCCGCTTCCTTGACGAAGAAGGCGCAGTTGCGGGTGAACGGCTTGTTGAACCACAGTCGCTGCTGGTCTTCAGGCGTCCACACTCCCCCGAGGGTGATTTTCTTGTGGCGCTCGTCGTTCAGCGGAATCGGGTCGAAGGTGTTGCCCAGATTCCAGCCGAGTCCGAGGCCGCGCACAAATTCAAGTGCCGTAGTCATTCGTATGCCTCTCTGGTACGGCTAACGCTTTCGTTGGGTGGAAGACCTTGGTGGGTCTTCCACCCAACGAGAGTCATATGGATTCGGTTATGTTGGCTACTTCAACGTCACCGTGTCGCCGGCAATATTGAAGTTGACGTCGAGCGTTTGGCCGTCTTGGAACGTGATCGTGAAGGTCACGTCGCCGCTGGTCACTGAACCGTCGTCGAAGAAGGCCGGCAGCACACTCAGCGTACCGCTTGCACGGTCGGCGGAATCGTAGTGCACGCTGAACGATCCGCTGTTCTGCAGGTACTGCCACCAGCCGGAGTTCGGTCCGACGCGATTACCGTTTTCGGTCGCGGTGATGTTCTTCAACTCGGCACCGTTGAAGTCCATCGGAATCGTCAGACCTTCACTCTTGGTGCCGATCACGGTTCCGGTGGCGTTCACGGCCGGAGTACCGGAATGCACTACGTATTCGTGCCAGTCGGCACCTGCGGAGAACTTCAGCGTCAGATCGGCGATGATGCCGTAACCACCCTTGGCCTCGTACATCTTGGCTAGATAACCCTGCTTGAGCGTGATTGTGGCGCTGGCTTCATCATAGGTGTAGTCGGAGCCTTCAGTCAGTCCCTCGATGCCCTTGAATTCGTTGCCGTTCAAGGTCAGCGGCAGCTTGACGTCGCCGGTCGGAGCCTCTTCGAGATACAGGGTGTCCAGTCCGGTTGCATAGGAAGAACGGCCATTGATGCTCGCTTCGAGCACCTTGCCGGCAAGGGGCTTCTTCCACTGGTAGCTGGTGCGGTCGATGCCCGAACCGTTATCCCAGAACATATAGGAGAAGCCGTTCTCGTTGGCCATTGCGCCCATGTACTCGTAGTATTTGAGCTCCTCGCCCGCCTGTAGCGCGCCGTCGGAGGAAGAATCATAGGCCAGCAGACCGTATTCGCCGATTACCAGACCGATGCCGTTCTCGGTGAAGTACTGATTCATACGGTCGGCAAAAGAATCGATGACGTTGCGCGGGGTGCGCTCGTCGCCGTAGATGGATTCGTCGAAGCCGGTGCGACCGAGATTGGCGCTGTACACCCATTCGCTGTAGTAGTGCACGGTGGCGATGACATTTGCATCGTCCTTGAGATCCTCGTGGATGAAGTCGACCGTCGCCTGCAGTTTGGCGGTGTCGTCATGTGCGGTGCCGAGTGTCGGAATTACGATCATGCGTTGCTCGTTACCTGCGGTGGCGCGGATGATGTCGTATGCCGCCTTGCTGACGGCATTGAGCTTGGCCTGTGCGTCGCCATCAGCGAACTGCGGTTCGTTGATGGTCTCGAAGCATACGGACAGTGGTTCATCGGCGAAGTAGGAGGCGACCTGTTTCCAATAGTCGCTGAACTCCCGGTATTCGGCGGCGGAGGTGTCGCCGTTCCAGTTCTTCAGCCAGATCCAGGAATCGTGATGGATATTGATCATCACGTACAGGCCTTCATCCACGGCCCAATCCACGACTTCCTTGTATCGCTTCAGCCAATCCGCGTTGATAACGTAACGGTATTCGCCGTCCTTCGCATCCTTGTTTTCGCTGGAACGATGGTAGACAGTCATCGGAATTCGAATGCTCGTGTAGCCTTTCTCCTTGACGGAATGGATGAGCTCGCGGGTCACCTTCGGATTGCCCCAGGCCTCTTCACCCTTGTCTTCGGCACTCAGATCGGTGTCGACGCCATCGAAGGAATTACCCAGATTCCAGCCGGCGCCCATGGCCTTGGCATATTCGGTGGAAGACAGCGTGGCAACTTGCTCGTAGGTAATGGTCACGTCGGAGGCAAGCTGATATTCCTTTCCGTTCACGGTGATCGTCGAGGTGACACCTTGGGCTGTGACGGTGTGCTGCGCAGCGGATGCCTGCCGTTGCGGAACGGCGTACATACAGCCCGCAATCATGGCGACGGTTCCCAGCACGGCAATCGTACGGCGTGCGGCAAGACGGCCGTTCTCCCACTTGAAGGAGATGCCGACACCTGCGAGACCCACCGCAATCAGTGCGATCGCATACACCGCGGAGCCGGTGCTGTCAAGGATTCCAGCATTTTTCTTAACGGCCTTGGTATCGGTCGTTTTGCGCTGAGTATCCGTCGATACAGTTGCGGCGGTGTTGTCTGTGATCTGCTCCTCGGCCTTGCCGGAAGTGGACCCCTCCTTGATGTGGATGGTCAGAGCCTTACCGTCCTGTTGCGCGATCGCGGATGCGCCGGATTGCAATCCGCTCACCTGCCATGCGTAGCTGGCTGCGGCGCCATCCGCGAGAATCTCTTGCGGCACGGTAGTGACGCCGGTTGCCTTGACGATGGTTTCACCGCCGTTGTTGGTGATGGTCAGCCGGTATTCGCCGGCGGCAACCCGTTCGGCGTTGATGGTCACCGCGACATTCTGCTCGGCGGCCAAAGCGGGTGTCGTCATGCCAGCCATCATGAGGAGCACGGCGAACATTGCCGTGACCACGGTCAGCAGCGCGCCCATGCACCACTGACGACTGTTCCTTCCCATGACTCGCGGCACAACTTCGTGCCTCGTATGCAACAACACTATTTTCCCTTTCTGATAGGCACCGACCAGCCACCGCCCTACAAACGCCGGAGCGCAAGCTTCTTCGACAGCTGGTTGGTACACTTTCATCGACACTGTTGTGTCAACGTGGGTTGGATTGCGAGGAGTTCGTAGGCCACGCATCCAACACAATGTGTAAAGAGCGTGCGGACGCATCTCTGGTCCGCACGCTCTTGTTATTCATTCACACCATGCGCGGCATGCACAGCAACAGCGCATGCGATCACACGTGCAGCGGATCGGTGCCTGGACGTGCCAGCACCGGCAAGGTGTGGTAATCGTACTTTTCGGTGTACCACTTGCCCGGCTCGTATGCTGCGCCGGTGATGATGTTGGCCCACGGCTGGCCGGTGCCGTCGTCCGGCACGTAGAAGCGGGCAATGCCGTCCTCGCTGAACACCGGGGCGACCAGCAGGTCGTCGCCCAGCATGTACTGGGTGTCGATGTCTTCGCAAGTCGGGTCGTCCGGGAATTCGAGCACCATGGCACGCATCATCGGGACGCCGGTCTCGTGGGTTTCCACGGCCATCTTCTTCAGGTACGGCTTGAGCTGCAGCTTGAGCTCGGTGAATTCGCGGGCCACGTCCACGGCTTCCTCGCCGTACAGCCACGGAACCTTGTAGGCGGTGGAGCCGTGGTATCGGGAGTGGGAGCTGAGCAGACCGAACTGCGTCCAGCGCTTGTACAGATCCGGGGTTGCCTGATCCTCAAAGCCGGCGATGTCGTGGCTCCAGTAGCCGAAGCCGGACATGCCGAAGCTCAGGCCGGCACGCAGGGATTCCGCCATGGACGGATAGTTGGAGGAGCAGTCGCCACCCCAATGCACCGGGAACTGCTGGCCGCCCACGGTTGCGGAACGGGCGAACAGGATCGCTTCTTCGGCGCCCTTGGTCTCGACAAGCACGTCATACACGGCCTTGTTATACAGGTAGGTGTAGTAGTTGTGCATCAGTTCCGGATCGGATCCGTCATAGTACTGCACGCCTTCGGTCGGAATACGCTCGCCGAAGTCGGTCTTGAAGCAGTCGACGCCCATGGCCACGAGATTCTTCAGATAGCCCTGGAACCACTTGGTGGCCTCCGGGTTGGTGAAGTCGACGATGCCCATGCCTGCCTGCCACTTGTCCCACTGCCACACGGAACCATCCGTGTTCTTGATGAAGTAGCCGTTCTTGGCGCCCTCTTCGAACAGCGGGGACTTCTGGCCGATGTAGGAGTTGATCCACACGCAGATCTTCAGACCGCGCTCATGCAGCTTCTTGAGCAGGCCTTCCGGATCCGGGAACTTGGACTTGTCCCATTCGAAGTTGCACCATTCGAGTTCCTTCATCCAACGGCAGTCGAAGTGGAACACGGACAGTGGAATGTTGCGCTCGGCCATGCCGTCCACGAATTCGAGCACGGTCTTCTCGTCGTAGTCGGTGGTGAAGGAGGTGGACAGCCACAGGCCGTAGCTCCAGTCCGGAACCAGCGGAGCCTTGCCGGTCAGGTCGGTGTAGGTGTTGAGGATCGCCTTGAGGTTCTCGCCGCCGATCACGGAGTAGCTCATTTCCTCGCCGGGCACGGAGAACTGCACGCGGGAGACCTTTTCGGAGCCGACTTCGAAGCTGACCTTGCCGGGATTGTCCACAAACAGGCCGTACTTCTTGTTGGACAGGTAGAACGGAATGTTCTTGTAGGCCTGTTCGGTACCGGTGCCGCCGTCCTCATTCCAGATGTCGACGGTCTGGCCGTTCTTGATGAAGTTGGTGAAGCGTTCGCCGAGACCGTAGATCTTCTCACCCACGCCGAGGTCGAGCTGTTCGCTGACGTGCAACTGGCCTTCTGGATCGGTGACGAGGCCCTTGGCACGCCAACCGGAGTGCGCGATGACCTTGCCGTCGTACAGATACTTGAAGTCGATGGTCTCGCCCTTGGCGATTTCAAGGCTCAGCCGGCCGGAAGTGAAGGTCCACTTGTCGTCGGTCTCGCTGATTTCGACGTCCGGATCGGTTTCGTTCAAGCCGAACTTCGGGCAGTTGCTGCGGTCCTTCTTGAAATTGACCAGCTTGGTGGTGATCACGTCTTCACGCGGCGAGGTGACTTCGATGGTCAGGATGCCGCCGTCGAGGGTCATGCCGGGGTTGTAGATCGGAGAGCCGAACGGGCAGAACAGCGTAAGCTTCTTCGGTTCGATATTAGCGGTGTATATGTTCGCCGCGTACTTGACGTCGAAGCCATCCTTGACGAGCCAGCCGCCATTGAGGAACTTCATACCTTGCTCCTTTGCACTGTTTCGATTCCGTTTTTGGAGAATCGGAACGCATGCGATTCTCCAAAAACGTTCATCACTTCATTTAGCTTTATTTATAAGTTTATAGATAAGCACTACGCGACACGTCCGGAAAGGCGGATATCTTCCACAGATTCCCCTACGAACACGTTTGCTTCCGACGCCAGAGTATAGGATCCGACCCCATTGGACCAGTAACGCAGCGCCTTGGCGACAGGCATCGTCACAGTGACCTCACGAGATTCGCCGGCTGCCAGTTCAACCTTGGTAAAGCCTTTGAGCTCCTTGGCGGGGCGGTCCTCGCCGGTACCCTCAAGGCCGAGATACACCTGGGCGACCGCCTTGCCGTCACGCTCCCCCGTGTTCTCAACGGTGAAGGTCACACGAATCTCATCGCACACGCGACGCACATTAAGATCACGGTAGGCGAAGCTCGTATAGCTCAATCCGTGGCCGAACGGGAAAAGCACCGGAATCTGCCTAGTGTCGAAATAACGGTACCCCACGTAGATGTCTTCCGTGTAGTCGACGTGCCCCACAAGCCCGAACGTGCCGATCTTGTGAGCCGGTTCGTCGGCGAGCGCAATCGGGAAGGTTTCCGGCAGGTGGCCGCTCGGATTCACTCGGCCAAGCAGCACCTCGGCCAACGCGGTGCCGGACTCGCATCCCGCATACCAGTTCCATACGATGGTCTTGGCTTTGCCCGCCCACGGCATCTCGATCGGAGAGCCGGCCACAAACGCGAGAATCGTGTTCGGCGCGGCTTCGAGCAGCGCTTCGATCAGCTCATCCTGACCGTACGGCAGACGCATGTCGGTACGGTCACGGCCTTCCAGATCATGTTCATGGTCAAGTCCGCCGATGAAAATCACCGGATCGCCGGAAGCGGCATACTCACGGGCCTTGGAAACGGCCTCGTCACGCAACACGCTTGCGCGTTCCTCGTCGTTGGTGTCGACTCCTGTGGAATTCTCCAGGCTTTCTTCCTGCCAAGATTCGTCCTGATTGACCTGCTTGGCATCGTATCCGAGCACATACTCGATTTCCACGTTGCCGCCCAGCTGACCGTTGAGCCCCAGCAGCGGCGAGACCTCATGCAACGCCTTGATCACGGCCGAACCGCCGCCGTTGGAGTGAATGCGGTCAGCATTCGCGCCGACCACCAGCAGACGGGTCGTTTCTTTCTCGTCAAGTGGCAGCAGATTCTCATCGTTTTTCAACAGCACGATGGATTCGCGGGCCACGTCCAACGCCTTCGCGGTATGGTCGACGGCGGCATAGCGTCCCGGCTTGCGGATCGCACGGGCGTCGTCCAGCATGTGCAACGCATCCATGACGGCGATGACGCGCTCGACTTTTACGTCGATATCGCTTTCCTTGACCTCGCCGTCTTCCACGGCCTTCTTCAGCGGCTTTGCGAAACAGTAATCATCGAAGTTCGACGTGACGGACATTTCAACATCCATGCCGACTTCGGCACTGGCTTTGGTATCGCGCACCGCGCTCCAATCGGAAACGACGAAACCGTCGAAACCGTATTCATCGCGCAGAATGTCGTCCAGCAGCTGCTTGTGCTCGCAGCATTTGATGCCGTTGACGAGATTGTAGGCGCCCATGACGGAGAGCACGCCGCCATCCTGCACCGCCGACTCGAAGGCCGGCAGGTAGATTTCGCGCAATGCTCGCTCGCTTACGGTCTCGTCAACGTCAAGTCGGTCGGTCTCCTGGCTGTTGACCGCATAATGCTTCACACATGCGGCAACGTCAGACTCCTGCACACCTTGGATGTATGCCACGCCCTGCACGGCGGTAAGCATCGGATCCTCGCTCATGTATTCGAAGTTGCGGCCGCACAGCGGGCTGCGCTTGATGTTGATGGAGGGTCCGAGAATCACATCCTTGCCACGGCCACGGGCCTCCTCGCCAAGCACTTCGCCGGTGACGCGGGCCAGATCGGGATTCCACGTGGATGCCACAGCGGAACCGGACGGCAGATAGGTCACGTAATCGCGGGTGTTGTACAACGGCATCCAGTTGTCGTTGTGCAGTTCGGCACGAGGTCCCATCGGACCGTCGTCCATGTGGAGCGACGGAACGCCCAGCCGTTCGGCGCTTCCGTTCTTGAACAGGCCGGCGGCATGCACGATGGCGATCTTTTCGTCCAGCATGAGCTTGGCGGTCAGGTCCTTGGCCTTGGATTTGTTGGTTTCGGTGATTACGGTCATGATTCTCTTCTTTCTTCGCTCGTCGACGGCATGGCCGACAGAAAGTCGTTCGCTGTTCCTCTCGTCAGCCGACGGTTATCTTGAAACCGATCGGCAGGCTCTGCTGGGCGGCATCGCGAGGCACCGGCGAAATCCTCATCGCATCGTTGTCTCGTTCGAATTCCACCAATCCCGCTCCGAGCTGCTCCACCGACTTGACGACGCCGTTGAACGGTGGCGTCACGTCATCGTGGAACGCTGCAAAAGTCGGAAGCAAGAGTGTTTCGCAAGCAGTTTCACAGCCATTTTCGGTATTGCATGGGTTCAGGCAGAAGGCGTAAATCGCGCCGTTCTTCGTGGTGAATCGCCAGTCGGCGGAAGTCCATTCGACTGTCGTCTGGTCGGCGAACATGCCATACGCCTGTTCCGTCGGCCCTTCCTGAGAGCGCTTCCACGGGCGGGTCCCGTAAATGCCTTCGCCGTTTGCGCTCAGCCATTCGCCGATGCCGAGCAGCAGTTCACGGTCATGGGCGGCGATCGAGCCGTCGGCACGCGGGCCGACGTTCAGCAACAGATTGCCGTTCTTCGACACCGCATCAATCAGCGAAACGATCAGTTCGGAAAGCGACTTGTACTCCAGCGAACCCGTGTAGCACCACGAATTGCGGGCGATTGCGGTATCCGTCTGCCAGACGAACGGCGTGGTATCGGCAAAGCCGCCACGTTCCACGTCAACGATGCCCGCCCCCCAGGCGAGGCCGTCGTGCTTGTAGCAGATCGAAACGTTCCGACCCCACTCAACGCCTCGGTTGTAGTAGAAGGCCGCGAGCTTCCTCATATACGGCTTGAACGATTCGTGCTGCACCCACCAATCGAAATACAACAGTTCCGGCTGGTAGTTGTCGATGATCTCGCACACACGCAACAGCCAGTCCTCCAGATATTCGTCGGTCGGCGCGGGAGTGCTGCGGATGTCGTCCACGGGCGGCTCCGGCATGGCCGGCCAATAGAAGTCACCCTTCTTCATCGGTTCCTTGACGTCGGAATCGAAATCCTTGCCGTGGCCCATAAACCACCAGTGTTCGGCACGATGGTTCGACGTGGCGAAATGCATGCCGTGTTCGTATGTGGCATCACGCAGCTCCCCCAGCACATCACGGTGCGGGCCGGTCTCCCACGTGTTCCAATGCGACAGTTCGCTGCGGTACATCTGGTAGCCGTCATGATGTTCGGAAACCGGGAAGTAGTATTGCGCGCCGCTCGCCTTGAACAGGTCGAGCCATTCGTTCGCGTCAAAGCCCTCGGCGGTGAACATGCCGATGAAATTCTTGTAC
Source organism: bacterium (assembly GCA_963595445.1). Lineage (GTDB taxonomy): Bacteria > Actinomycetota > Actinomycetes > Actinomycetales > Bifidobacteriaceae > Bifidobacterium. The sequence continues at coordinate 75,634 of CAVBHJ010000011.1, read as the reverse complement.
CCGAAATCCTTCTGCGGGCCATAGGTATTCACGTGGTGTTCGAATTCCGGATAGCCTTCGATATACATGTTGCGCGAATACCATTCGTTGCGGTATTCGGGAACCGTGTAAAGCCCCCAGTGCGTGAAAATACCGAATTTCGCTTCGGTGAACCATGACGGAACCGGAGCCTGGCTCAACGACTCCCAAGTATCGGTGTATGGGCCGGCCGCAATGACAGCCTCAATAACGTTCATATCAATCATCGAATGTGGTCCTATTCCAATCGAAGCCTACGGTCTGGCACCATGCGCGGGCGATGATCATCGCGCCACGCTCGTACGGATGCACACGGTCCTGGCTGGCCAGGCATCCATGCAGCTGGGTGAGCCAGTGGTCGACGGCGGCTTGGGTGTCAACGAAAATCGCGCCGTGGCGTGCCGCCACGCGCTTGGATGCCGCGGCGAATTCCTCCACCTTGGCACGCATGGCGTCCTGCGGATTCGGCTCGAACATAAACGGGCTCATAACGATGATCCCCTTGAGATTCGGCGCCTCCCGCTTCGTGCGTTCAAGAAGCTCGTCGTAGATGCGTTCGTAGGTTTCCACGGTGTTGAGGCGGGCCTGCCATAGAGGTCCGTCGAAATAACGCCAGGCGTCGTTCACACCGATCATCACGGACACGTAGTCCGGATTCATGTCGATGACGTCGCTCTGCCAACGTTCGGACATGTCGACGATATCGTTGCCGCTGATGCCCACGTTGATGGTGCACAACGCCTTATCCGGGTATACGGCAGTAAGAAGATTATGCAATGTGTTGACGTATCCGTGCCCGTAGCCCCAGCCTCCGGGAATGGCGGTACGGTCTCGGTCGGCGTCGGTTATGGAATCGCCTACGAAAACAATGCGCGAGTGTTTTTGGAAAATCAACTTTGATTCCTTTGATGTCATACGACGCTGCAACAGGCCTGGCTCATATGAGCGGCCGAGTTGGCGGAAAGAGGTGCAAGGAAGTGCAAAAGAAAGGCGGGGCGTCAGATACCGGTTCAACACATCTGGCGCCCCGCCTCGTTCAGTTATGCGGTTTGAATGACGGGAGCGAACGTCTCATCACTCGGAGTCGGAGGAGCTCTCCTTATTCTGATATTCCTTCAGAATGTCCTTACGGGCCGTGTCCTGATCCTTGGCGTTCTTCATATCGACTTCCAGCACGGAATCGATATCCAGACCATTGACGGTCTTGATCATTTCCTTGAAGATCTTCTCGCATTCGGACTCGGAGTCGGCGAAGGCCGCCTTCCAGGAGGAGTTGACGATCTCGGTCTTGATGGAGCCGCGCAGCGTGGAGATCTGGGAATCCTCCTCCGGCTGGACGTAGCTGGAACCGGCGCCGACGAGCAGCATGTCGTTGTTCTTCAGATACTCCATGGTGGTGGAGGCACCCATGTGCTCCTGCCAATCCTGGTTCAGCGCGTTCTGGTTGGCCTTTTCGATTTCGCTCGGCCACAGAACCGGGTTGTAAGTGTAGCCGGTGTCCGGATCGATGTCGTTCACGGTCACGGTGGTGAAGTTCAGGGCGGAGATGCCGTCGGAGTAGGAGCCGCCGCCCCACTCTTCCGGAACGTTCTCGGTTTCACCGGAGAGCACGGAGGAACCGAACTCGGTCAGCACCGGCTGTCCGTCCTTGATTTCCCAGTTCAGACCCTGCGGACCTGCGGAGCCACCGGTCTGGTTGGAGGAGTCGTACACGCCTTCCGGAGAGTACAGCCAGTTGATGAACTTGACCAGACGCTGCTTGTTCTTGGCCTGGGAGCCCAGAGCGATCATGGTCTTGTCGCCGCGAGGGGTGGCGCCATAGGAGAAGATCTTCATGTCCTTGAGCGGAGCCAGCATGAAGCCCTTGCCCTCGGCCTTGTTGGAGTTGGTGTTGTAGGCGGCCTGTCCAAGCCACGGCCAGAAGGAGAAGAGCACCTTGCCGTCCTTGTACTTGGAGTTCATGGTGTCGTAGTTCTGGGTGGTGGATTCAGGATCGACGATGCCCGCACGATAGGCTTCGTTGAAGAACTTGATCACGCGCTCGTAGATGCCGTCCTCCTGGGTGATGGACTCGAAGTCGGAGCCATCGCCCTTGGCCAGCACGAAGCCGACTTCATCGTATCCGTAGAAGCAGGTCGGCTGCTTGGCGTTGTTCATCATGTTGCCGTCCCAGTCCTTGAACAGGGACATGGCGTAGATGTCATCGGTGCCGGACTCTTCGCGGGCCTTGTCCTGCATCTGCTTGAGCACCGGAATGAGATCCTCGAGGGTATCGATCTCCGGGTAGCCGATCTCCTTGTACAGATCCCAACGCAGGTACGGTCCGAAGGTCGGTTCGAGGCCTTCGGAAGCCTGATCCGGAGTCAGGGTGTCGACCACGGCGGACGGAATGCCCCACACGCCGGATTCCTGGCCGATCTGCTCGTTCACGTAATCGGTGGCGTCCTTGTACTTGTTGATGTAATCCATGCCGTCGAGGTACGGGGTCATGTCGGCGATCAGGCCGGACTTCACAAGCTTGGCGCCCTTGCCCGTGTCATAGCCGTAAATCACGATGTCGCCCAGGTTGCCCGCCGCGGCGCGGGTATCGAACAGCGTGCTGCCGCCGCCGGCAACGTTCGGGGCCACGATGTTGAGCTTGATGTTGAACTTGTCTTTGATGATCTTGGCGAACCAACCCTTCTGTTCGCCCTGGTAGTTGGCCAGGCCATCGAAGACCTCAACGGTCATCAGGGAGTTGTCGTCCTCGTCGGACGCGGTGGTATCTCCGGACCCTCCGCACGCGGAGAGAGACATCATTGCCGCAAGCGTCACTGCCACGGCAACGGTTACCTTCTTTTTGAGGGACATTGCGTCCTTCCTTTCTCTATTTCTTTTGCTTTTCAGAGTTAAGAATGTGATTGCGGGATCGGCCGCATCGGCGACGCTCGCCGATCCCGCGGTTTTTGGGATTGTTCCGTTACATATCAGCCCTTGACAGCGCCGAGCATCATGCCCTTGACGAAGAAGCGCTGGAAGAACGGGTAGACGAACAGGATCGGGAGCACCACGATCACGGAGACCGTCATACGGATCGAGGTCGGAGTCTGCTGCGTTGCGAGAGCGGCCACGTTCACCGCGCTGCCGGCGCTTGCTCGCACCGAGGCAGCCAGCGCGTTCGCCTGGTTGATGTAGGTGTAGAGCACGTACTGCAGCGAGTAGAGCTTGGAATCCGTCATGTAAATCAGGGTGTCCTGGAACGAGTTCCACTGTCCGACTGCGGAGAAGATGCCGACGGTCGCCAGGATCGGGGCCATCATCGGCAGCACGATCTTCCAGAAGATCGTCAGCGTGCCGGCGCCGTCCATTTCCGCGGCTTCCTGCAGGGAGGACGGAATGGATTCGACGAAGGTCTTGACCAGGATGATGTTGAACGGCTGCACGATGGCCGGCAGGATGTACACCCAGAAGTTGTTGGTCAGATGCAGGTTCTTCATGGTGATGAACATCGGGATCAGGCCTGCGTTGAAGTACATGGTGATCACGATGAAGCGGTACCAGAGCTTGCGGTGCCACATCTTTTCCTGGGTGAACATGAAGCCGAGGAACGCGCTGGCGATCACGGTGAGCACGGTGCCGATGACGGTACGGGCCACGGAGATGAAGGCCGAGGTGGTCAGGCCGCTCAGCGCGAAGACCTGCTTGTAGTTCTCCCAGTGGATGCCCTGCGGCCACCAGTTGATATCGCCGGACGCCGACAGATTGTTGTTGGAGATGGAGTTGATGATCAGGTAGTAGAACGGGTAGACGCAGATGAACGCGAACACGATGAAGAAGATGATGTTGAAGACATTGTAGACTTCCTCACCCTTGGTGCGCCTCATAGCGGGCGCGATGCCCTGCTTGATTTTCTTTGCCATGATTGCTTCCTCTTACTCTTTCCTCATCAGACGATCGACACGCCACGGGTACGCTTGGACAGCCAGTTCACAACGATCAGCAGGCCGACGCTGACCAGCGACTTCAGCATGGAGATTGCGGTTGCGTACGACAGGGAGTTGTTGCCCATACCGACGTTGTACACATACAGGTCAAGCACCTGGATGTACTTGGTGTTGAAGGCGTTCTGGAACACGAAGTACTGGTCCATGCCGTTGTTCAGGAAGTTGGAGATCGACAGCATCAGCAGCACGAAGTAGGTCGGCAGCAGCTGCGGGATGGTGACGTGGATGATCTGCTGGAAACGGTTCGCACCGTCCACCTGAGCGGCCTCGTACAGTTCGGGGTCGATGCCGGCGATGCCAGCGAGGTACATGATGGAGCCCCAGCCGAGGCCCTTCCACAGGCTCCACAGCAGCATCTTCAGCCAAGTGTGCGAATCGGAGTCGAGGAACTTGATCGGCTCGCTGATGACATGCAGATTCTGAAGCAGCTCGTTGACCATACCGGTGGTGGAGAACATGGCGAAGGCCACGGCGTAGACCAGAACCCAGGAGATGAAGTTCGGCAGTGTGGTCAGCGTCTGGATGAGGTTCCTGAACCACTTGGCACGAATCTCGTTCAACGCGATGGCGAAGAACAGCGGGAAGAACGAAGTGAGGATGTTCAGTCCGGACATGGCGAAGGTGTTGATGAGCACCTGGCCGATGGTCTGAAGCTGTGCCGGGTTCTGCACCATCATCTTGAACCACTGCAGACCGACGAATTCGCTTTCAGACAGCGGAATCGGCGGCTGGTAATCGTAGAATGCATAGACCCAGCCGAACAGCGGAAGATAGCTGAACAGCACGGACAGGATCAGGAACGGTGAGATCAGCAGGAACAGCTTGAACCCGTGACGCTTTCTGTCGTTCTGATATTTGCTCAGCCTTTCGGCCTTGCGCGCGGCCCTCCGCGCTTTTTTATCGGAAAGCGCCGCAGCGTCTGAACTACCGTTGTCGACAGATGTCACCACACTCTCCATTCCCTCTTTCGACTGCACCATTCCTCCTCCTTCGGTTTGGCGATGCGTCTGATGCCCCTTCAGGAACGCAACACTTCCTTGATGCCGCTCCATCTGGTAATCTTCTTATTTATTAGTTAATAAATAAGCTGTTAGAGGACATAATATATTCGTTCAACTAACTTGTCAATTCAACGCATTCAACGGCGAGTATGCTTGGAATGTCAACGAAACGGAGGTCTAATGCGTTATAACCCCAACAGTCCCTTATGGCAGTTCGTTTCGCTCTGCCTAAGGTATTTCATCCTGAATCTATTCTTCCTGATCTCCATAATTCCAATCGTCACCATCGGCCCGGCGCGAGCCGCGCTTTACAGTACGGTGTTCGCTTTCAACGACAATGACGACATCAACCTCGGCCGCGAATACATCAAACGATTCAAACGCGAATTCAAGCGAGGCATCGGCTCATCCATCATCTTCGTGGCGCTGATCGCCGTAATCACCTTCGCCATCGTGTTCTGGAACGCACTTGACACCAACACCGCCTACGTGACGCTTCCAATCCTCATCGTCTTCGGCGTGATCACGTTCCTGACCTTCGAGTACTACTACCCGCTCCAGGCGCGTTACGAGAACACCTTCCGCCAGACGCTGCGCAACGCCTTCATGATGCCTTGGGCCTGTTTCGGGCATACGCTCGGGCTTCTTGCCATCGACGTGGCCGCAGGTGCGGTGTTCGCCTTCACGCCATATCTGCGATTCCTGTTCATTCTGCTCGGCTTCGCATGGCTGGCCTACGCCAAATCGTTGATCTATCTGCGGGCATTCCAACGTGCCAGCGGAGACCCGGACAAGCCACGGGAAAAGCCTGATTATTCAATGCCCAGCGCATCCATCCAGTAACCCAACTGCGCTCCCCCAATATCCCTCAATATCCAACAAACAAAAAACGCCACTGAGCAGAACCCAGTGGCGTTTTATATCACAGCCGTTCGCTCCGATCAGACGTTACTAATCGAAGACGGGTAAGGCAGGCCTTACAGCACCACCTTGCCTTCCGGAGCTTCGACGGTCTCGCCGAATCCCAGGCGCGCGGTGAACGCACGGCCATCGGAGCTGGACACCTCCACACCGTCATCGGTCTTACGGGCGGAGAACACCACGGAGGTGCCATCCGACTCGCTGACAACGGCTTCGGCGGAATCGACTCCATCGAGGAACACGGAGACCAACGCATCCTTGCCATACTCGTAGTCCGGAGTCTCGGCGCCCGGCTTGGTCACCATCACGCTGCCGTCGCGCACCCAAAGCGGAATGGTGTCGAAGCCGTGGCGTTCATTGCGCCACACGCCATGCTCGGAAACGACCTTCTCGCCGGTGAACCAGTTGGTCCAGGTGCCGGCCGGCAGGTAATACTCAACATCGCCGGAGTAGGTGAACACCGGAGCGACCAACAGGTTCGGGCCAAGCATGTACTGGCGGTCAAGCGTGCGGCATGCCGGATCGTTCGGGAACTCCACGAACATCGAACGCATCACCGGAGTACCGCTCAGGTGCGGCTGCAGACCGGTCTGGAACAGGTACGGCATGAGCGAAAGCTTGAGCTTGGTGAAGATGCGTGCCACATCGACTGCGGTCTGGCCCGGCTCGTTCACCACGCCGTTCTTCTCATCTTCCTCATCGAACAGCCACGGCACACGGTACACGGTCGAGCCATGCATACGCGAGTGCGATCCGAGCAGGCCGAACGCCACCCAGCGCTTGTACACGGCAGGATCAGGGTATGCGCCTTCGAAGCCGCCGATGTCGTGGCTCCAGAAGCCGAAGCCGGAGCTGGTGAGGGACAAGCCCGCACGCAGAGTCTGGGCCATGCCGTTGAACGTCGATTCGCAGTCGCCGCCCCAATGCACCGGCTGCTGCTGGCCACCAACGGTCGCGGAACGTGCGTACAGGCAGGCGTTGCCCTTGCCGTACGTCTCCTCGATGGCCTCGAACACCGCCTGGTTGTACAGCTGGGTGTACCAGTTGTGCATGGAAAGCTTCGGGGAACCGTCATACCAGACCACATCGCGCGGAATTCGCTCGCCGAAATCGGTCTTGATGGCGTCCACTCCCTGGTTCAGCAGCGTCTTGACCTTGCCCTTGAACCAATCGCGTGCTTCCGGATTGGTGAAGTCCACCAGTCCCATGCCGGCCTGCCAGAAATCGGTCTGCCACACTTCGCCGTTGGCCTTCTTGACCAGATAGCCCTTTTCCTTGCCTTCCTTGAACATGGAACCGCGCTGGCCGATATACGGATTGATCCATGCGCAGATGTGCAGTCCCTTGTCTTCATGCAGACGCTTGAGCGTGGACTCGATGTCTCCGAAGAAACGCTTGTCCCACTCAAAGTCGGTCCAATGGAATTCACGCATCCAGTAGCAGTCGTAGTGGAAGGCGCTCAGCGGAATGTCACGTTCGGCCATGCCGTCGATGAAGGAGTTGATGGTCTCCTCGTCGTACTTGGTGGTGAACGAGGTGGTGAGCCACAGACCGTAGCTCCACGCCGGAACATTGGCCGGACGTCCGACCAGCGCGGTGTAGCGGTCGAGAATCTGCTTCGGCGTCGGGCCATAGATCACGCAGAAGTCGATGGTCTCCCCCGGCACCGAGAACTGCACGGCCTCGGTGTTCTCGGAACCGACTTCGAACGACACATGGCCACGGTTGTTCACCAGCACACCGTACCCGTTGGATGTCATGTAAAACGGAATGTCCTTATAGCCCTGTTCGGAGGCCGTACCGCCATCCTCGTTCCAGATATCGATGGTCTGGCCGTTCTTCACATACGCGCCGAACCGTTCGCCGAAGCCGTAGACGTTCTCGCCGACTCCCAGATGAAGCTGGATGGCCGTGAACACGTCGGATTCGTCGTAGGCGGAGCCGTCCATGGTCACGCCGAATTCGCCGACCGGCTGCGCGGTCACGTTGGACAGTTCATTCAGCGCGAAACGGCCGAGGGACTTGCCGAACGACTGCGTAAGCTCCTTGCCGTCCTCACCGAGGAAGGTCAGGTTCCACGGAGAACCCTTGACCACCTTCGCGGTCAATCCTCCGGAGGTGAGCGAAATGCTCGCTCCATCCTGGCCGACTTCGCCATCGCCATTGCCGTCGGATTGCGCACTCACATAATCCCTGCCGCCGGGCTCGTCGGCATTCAGCGGGAATCCCGGATATTCGGTCGCACCCTGCCAATGGCCCGCAACAACGCGGATCACGCCTTCGGCCGGAGAGGTCACATCAATGTTGAATGTGGGAAGGTTCAACGTGTCGTAACGGCCGCGCACAACGGAGACGGGGGCCAGCACGTTCAGGCTTTCCTTGTCTTCACCGATGTTCAGCTCGTACGCCTCACGCGCATATAGCGCATCGACACCGTCTCGAATCATCCAGTATCCATTGGTGAACTTCATTGTTGCTACTCCTGGTGTAGATTCCCGGCTTCGAGCAAGGAAGGAAAAGATTTCGAAGCCGGGATTGATTTGTTTTTCGGGGTTGCGTTTCCGCTACTTGACCGCTCCGGCGGTGATGCCACGAGAGAGCGTGCGCTGGAAGATCAAGTAGAAGATGAGGGTCGGGACGATGCTGATCAGCGACGCGGCAGCGGTGGTGGTCACGTCCATCAGACGGTCGCCGGTCAGCGAGCTGACTGCGATCGGGATGGTCTGCGTCGAGTTGTCGATCAGGAACGCCATCGGAATCATGTACTCGTTCCACGTCCAGATGAAGAAGAAGACGAGCATGACGCTGAGCGTGGGTCGGGAAATCGGGAATACGATCTTGGTGAAGATGGTCCAGCGGGTTGCGCCGTCGATGGTCGCGGCCTCAAGAATCGACTTCGGGAACGTTCCGTAGACCGACGACAGCAGGTAGGTGCCGAACGCGCTCTGGATGACGGTGAAGATGATCACGATCGCCCACGGGGAGTTGTACAGACCGAGGTTCTTGAACATGATGTACAGCGGGTACAGCATGGCTTCCTGCGGCAGCATGTTGGCCAGCATGATGAGCAGCACGATCCAACGGCGGCCCTTCACACGGCCGATGCCGAGCGCGAAGGCGTTGAACATGGAGAGCACTACTGCGAGCACTGCCACCAGGCCGGAGGTCCAGATGCTGTTCCACAGCTTTTCCGGATAGTTGACGCGATCCCAGAACTTCATCAGACCGTCGAAGCTGAGTTCGTGCGGCAAAGACAGCGGGCCGGAGGAATTATATTCCGCGGTGGTCTTGAATGCGTTGAGCAGAAGCACGATGAACGGGAAGAGCATCACCAGGCCGCCTACGATGAGCAGCACCAGAATCGTCCAATCGCCGGCAGTGCGGTTCTTCTTTACATGCACGGGAATTTTGGCTGCGGAAGTCATGGCTTACTCCTCGTCTTCCTTCGCGACCTTTTCCTGAAGGTTCGTGAAAATAACGGACACAATGATGATGACGATGGTCAGCGCGGTTGCGATCGCGGCACCGTAGCCAACCTGCTGGGACTGGAAGAACTGCACGTAGGAGTAGTACGACGGCACGATGGTGCTGGTTCCCGGTCCGCCCTTGGTCAGCATGTAGACGGGGCCGAACACCTTCAGCGCCGCGATGGTGCAGGTCAATGCCACCACGAAGATCTCCGGCTTGATGGCCGGCAGGGTGATGGCCAGGAAGCGCTGCCACCAGTTGGCGCCGTCGAGGCTTGCGGCCTCGTACAGTTCGGGATCCACACGCTGCAGGCCCGACATGAAGATGACCAGCGGATAGCCGACCTGGATCCAGATCATGATGAGCATCAGGAAGATGAGCGCCGTGTCGGGCTTGCCGAGCCAGTCATGCTGCAGCTGACCCAATCCGACCGCATCCAACAGCGCGTTCAGAGCGCCGTTTTCCGGACGGAAGATCCAGCCCATGACGAGGGATGCGACCGCGATCGGCAGCAGCTGGGGGAAGTAGTAGACGGCTCGCATGGTGGACGCGACCTTGGGCCCGAACTTCTTCTGCACCACATCGAAGACGAGGGAGGAGAGGACCAGACCGAGGAGGATCGGAATCACCACCATGGCTATGATCATCCAGATCGAATTGCGGAACGACACCCAGAACGTGGCGTCCTTCATGAGTCGGGCCCAGTTGGTCAGACCCGTGAACTCCGGAGGCTTGATGCCTCGATAGTTGGTGAAGCTGAGATAGATGTTCCAGATGGCCGGCACGATGATGATCCACAGCAGCATCAGGAAGCCAGGAAGCAGGTACAGCCAGAATCGGCTTGACGGATTGCCCGGAATACGGGACATTCCCTTCTCTCGCGCGGTCGGCATCTGACCGCGGTTCTTATTGTTCTTATGAGCGTTCATATCGTAAATCACTTCCCATGATTCTCACCGCGAACGGAATGCGGGACGGTTGAACTACAGGATCGCCGCCAGGCGTCATCGCCTGAAATCAGTACGGCAAAAAGGGCGCAGAAGGCCAATGCGCCGCCGCGAATCGCAAGCGGCGCATTGATTTGTTTTAGTGTTTTACTGTTTTCGGAAGTCGGAACTACTTGACGCCGGCGCTCTCCACGCCCTTGTTGTAGTTGTCCTCCATCTGGCTGAGCACACCCTTGACGTCGGTGGTGCCGTTGACGAGCTCCTGCAGCGATGCGTTCAGCTCATCGTAGAAGGTGGAGGTCGGCCAATCCGGGTAGAAGCCGAGGGCGTTCTTCTCAAGCACGCCGTTGAAGGAGGTGATGAGTTCCTTGGTCTTCTCGTCGGTGATGGTGTCCGGATCGGCTGCGATCGGCAGGCCACCGGAGTTGCCCATCAGCGTCTGCACTTCGTCGCTCAGGGTGATGTCGATGAACTGCGCGGCGAGATCCTTCTTCTTGGAGTTCTCAGGGATGACCCAGATGTTGCCGGAGGAGCCTACGACCTTGTCGGTGTCCGGGAAGGTGGAGAAGGTCCAGTTGGCATCCGTCATATCGGTCTGGAAACGACCGAACCACCAGGTGCCGGAGAAGAACATCGGATAGGTGCCGTTGATGAAGGCCTGGCCAGCATCCTCGGCCTTGGTGCCGGTGCAATCCTTGGAGATGTAGCCCTTGTCAACCCAATCCTTGATGGTCTGGGTTGCGTAGGTGGTCTCAGTGCCCTGCCAATCGACATCGCCGTCATACATCTCGTATGCCTGAACGAAATCGTCCGATGCCTTGGAGAGCACCAGCTGCCACCACAGGTGCTGCAGCGGGTATTCGGCGACGCCTTCGGAAAGCGGGGTCACGCCGTTGTCGACGAACTTCTGCATGGCGGATTCGAGCTCATCCAGAGTGGTCGGGATTTCGATGCCGTACTTGTCGAACATGTCCTGGTTGTAGTACATCACGACATCTTCGCCGTAGTTCGTGATGCCGTACCAGTCGCCGGAGCCCATGATGCCCTTTTCGTTGTACTTGCCGGTATCGGCCAAGGTACCGCTGACCTTGTCGTCCCAGCTGTACTTGCTGACGTAATCGTTCAGGTTGGTGAGCAGGCCCTGGCTTGCCAGCAGGCCGGCGGTTGCGTTGCCCTTGTTGTATTCCATGACATCAGGGGCTTCGTCGGAGTTGAGAATCTGGGCCGCGTTCTGACGAATCTGTTCGAAGGACTTCTTTTCGAACTCGACCGTGACGCCGGTCTTCTCTTCGAAGATGTCGATGGCCTTCTGCCATGCGATGCCCTGCGCAGTGTTATCTTCCTCGTAGTACCAGATCTTGATGGAGCTCGGGTTCTCCTCCTGGGCGGTGTCGCTGCTGCCGCAGCCGGCCAGACCAATCGTTCCGAGCATGGTCGCCGCTGCCAGACCGGCGGCAACAAATTTACGGGTAGACTTCATTGTTTCTCCTTTTCAGCACCTTTACTGAAATGAGTTTCGACTCATCGAAGCTCATACCCATAAATTAAGTTTTTTCGACCGTCATTTCAATTTATTTCGACAATCTGCTCCTTATTTCGACAAATCACTTCGACGATTTAACTATGTTAGGGCTCACATTAATTCGCGCTACAATTTTCAGCCCAGCTACAACGACATGGCACACTGGGCAACGCCAGGAGCACGACGGTACTCACCCATCGTTCCACGGGCCAAATATCGCGATGGCAGCAACTCGACGGCACCCACATCATGCCTACTGCCATCAAGAATATCCATCATCATGTCAACCGCGTGGGAACACACGGCATTGGGGTCCATCGGCATCTCATCAACGGCCTGCGGAAGCTGCTGCATACCTTGCGTGCAGGCGGCCATAACCGAAATATCCCGAGGTACAACCAATCCACGCTCATGCAAGGCAACAAGCAGATTGTTCACATGCGTGGCATTCGTCTGGCAGATAATCGTCGAAATTTTCGAATCCTGAGCGAACGCGGACGAAAGCAGCAGCTTCACATCCGCCAAACCGTATCCGGTGGAAGGCATGAACGTTACCTTCATACCCAAATCGGAACCATGCTTGATGGCGGCGTCACGGAAACGAATTAAATAATTCGAACCGTCCTCATAGGCGAACTCATTACTGCCGATAATCAGCACATGGCTATGCCCCAACGCGGCGGTCTTCTCCACCGCCTCACGCCCCATGCGTTCGAAATCAAGATCCACGGAATACACGGCTTCCGTATTCGACGGATAGCCGATGGACACCACCGGAACCTCCAGCACGGAAGCCATTTCGGCACGCGAATCGTTCATCACCACATCCAACAGCAGAATGCCATCGACCATGCCGTCGTGAGCGACACGAACCAACTCACGATCGCCATACTCATGCATCAGCAGCAAAATATCATAGTCGTACCGCTTCGCCCTGGTGGCCACCGCAAAAAAGAACGACGCATAATTCGAATAATCCGTATATCTGTGCACCGGCGAGCTCAGCGCCAACACCTTCTTACGCACCGGCTGCGGTATCTTCACCTGGTTTTTAGGCTGATATCCCAACTCCTGCGCTGCCCGCATGACCTTGCGACGAGTCTCCTCCTTGATGGAACGCTTGCCGCTCATCACATACGATACCGTGCTGATCGACACTCCGGCCTTCTCCGCCACGTCCTTAATACCAGCCATAGGAGGCGCTCCTCTCAACGCAACAAGTCCATCGTTGACGACACTGCTTAGATTACGCCGATTCCCTCCTATGTTTTCGGTAACGGGGGCACACCCGAGACGCAGGCATACCCCCATTGCACATCGAAATCATCTTGGCCCGATCCGCTCGGCCTCGATCACCTTGGCTGGCGGAAATGCCTGTCCCCAACCGAATCGAACGGCACATGCGGCTCAAGCTGATACCAGTAGGCAACGGACGCAACATCATCCTGACGTTCGAAATTGCCAGCCTCCTCGGTACCTATCTGCTGCCACTCAACGCGCAAATCGGAATCGAAATAAATCGGATCGGGAATATGCCAACGGTACAGGCCGCGCGTCACCGGCGTATTGATATCCCAGTAATCGCTTTCACGATGCGAGGCGAGCTTCTGCGAATAGAACGGGAATCCCAGATACGGGCCGGTAAACGTCTGTTCGCTCATACGGCCGTTTTCGTCGAAATCGGCGAAGCTCCAGGCGCCACCGAAATAATCCTCCGCGCCGGTGCTGCACCAGGTCGGATACTGGGTGTCGCCGTCGATGTACATCTTGAACTCACCTTCGCCCCACCAACGGCTTTCCAGCGCGGTAAGCGCCAAATAGGTGCCGATATAAGCGCCACGGCCACGTACGCCGTCAAGCACTACATAATCGCGCGCGAGTTCCGTGACCCGCTCACGACGCCACTGCGCATGGAATCGCATGGCATCGGCGGGAAGCTCATCGTATTCCGTGTAATCAATCTGGTAGAAGAACGCGGGAACGTCTTCATTATGGTCGTTGCGCAGCACGATGCGCGCATGTTCGAACGGCATGGCGAAATAGCAGTTGAAACCACGGTTGGGCACCACCATGATCGGAATGGAGTTGATGCGGCAGGCCTGCGCATGGCCACAGCAGAAGAAATCTCCGATCGGACACTGCACGGATGGAGTATCCTCACCATCCCAATAAAACTCGAGAATGAGATTACGCAGCACGTTCGGGCCCGTCGGCGAAGTGCGGTCGGTCACCGTCATCCAGATATGACGGATCACGCCGGGGCCGTCGACGTCCATCAACGTTACGGATTCACCGGCATGGACGGTTTGGATGCACGGGCTGCCCTTGCGTGACGGTCCGAGCTTGCTGGCGGCCATCGCGGCCACACCCTTGCCTCCGGTCGGATTCTCCGCATTCACGCAACGCGTTCGGCCGTGGTTCGATGCGAGCGCCAACGAATCCAGCGCGTTATGGCCGAAGCCGGCAGGACCGAGACCTGTAATGGTCGAATCTGTCATGGTTTCTCCTTTGAACGAGTCAACGCATCATATGCCATTATCAATCGTTTGACGTCACTTCCGCACATGATGCGTCATTTTATATTTCCTGCAACTATTCCTTATTTGACCGCGCCTGCGGTAATGCCCTGCGACAGTTTACGCTGGAAGATGATGAAGAAGATGATGGTCGGGATGATGCTCAGCAGCGATGCTGAAGCCAACGTTGTCGCATCCATCGTTCGCTGTCCTTGCAGAGTGGCCAATGCCAGCGGAATGGTCTGCACATCATCACCCATGAGGAAGGCCATCGGAATCATGTATTCGTTCCAAGTCCATACGAAGAAGAACACAAACAGCACACTGATGGTCGACCAAGAGATAGGCAATACCACTTTTCGCAGAACCTGCCATCTGGAAGCGCCATCGATTGCGGCCGCTTCCAGAATGGCCTGAGGGAACGTGCCGTACACGGAAGAAAGAAGATACGTTCCATAGGCGCTCTGAATGATGGTGAAGATGATGATGATTGCCAGTTTGGTGTTGTACAGCCCCACCTGCTTGAACATGGTGTACAGCGGATAGAGCAACGCTTCCTGCGGCATCATATTGGCAAGCATGATGCCCAATACAATCCATGTGTTGCCTTTGACTTTGCCAACCCCCAAAGCGAAGGAGTTAAGCACGGACAACACCACAGCAACCACGGCAACAACCAGTGAAATAACGAAGCTGTTCCAGAATTTGAGCGGGAACTTCGTGGTGGTCCAGAAGGAAACGATGCCTTCCATGGTGAAATGTTTCGGCAGGGAAAGCGGGCCGGTCGCGTTGTAGTCGGCGGAGGTCTTGAATGCGTTGATGGCCAAGACCAGCAACGGGAACAGTACCAGCAGAGCCGCTGCGATCAGCAGAATCAGCGTGATCCAGTCTCCAGTTGAACGAACATGTTGCGTTTTCTTTGAGGCCTTGCGCACGGCGGCCGCAGACATTGTTTGGGTCATGATTCCACCTTTACTTTCAGACGAGTTCCTTTTCAACGCGCTTCTGCACGATCGTGAACACGATGGAGAACACGATGATGACCACAGTCAGCGCAGTGGAAATCGCAGCACCGTAACCGACTTGCTGCACTTGGAAGAATTGGTTGTATGAGTAGTACGACGGCACTGTGGTTGCGGTGCCGGGACCGCCTTTGGTCAGCAAATAGACCGGGGCGAAGGTCTTCAGCGCACCGATGGTAGCCGTGAGGATGACCACCAGCAATTCGGGAATGATGGACGGCAATGTGACTACAAGGAATTTCTGCCACCAGTTGGCACCATCGAGACCTGCCGCCTCGTACAGTTCAGGATCGACTCGCTGCAGACCGGACATGAAGATGACGATCGGATAGCCAAGCTGAATCCATACGAGGATGAACATAAGCACCGGTAGCGCGCTGTCAGGACTGCCAAGCCAGTTATGCTGCAGGACTCCCAACCCCAGTTTGGAAAGCAGTGCGTTGACTGCACCGTCTTCCGGGCGGAAAATCCAACCCATGATAATCGCCGCGACCGCGACCGGCAGCAACTGCGGAAGGTAGAACAGAGCACGCAGGAAGGAAGCCATCTTTCCGCCGAACTTCTTCTGGATCACATCCGTCAGCAAAGAGGAGATGAAAAGGCCAAGAATGGTTGGAATGACTACGATGGCAACGATGATCCAGAACGAATTGGCGAAGGAAATCCAGAATGTGGAGTCGGAGAACAGCCGCTGCCAGTTCTTCAGACCCACCCACTTGACCGGTCCTACTCCACGCCAGCGGGTGAAACTCAGATAGATGTTCCACACGAACGGAATCACGACGACGATAAACAGGCCAAGTAAGCCCGGAATGAGATACGGCACGAATTTTGCGGAACGGCTGCCGGGAAGCCTTGACATCGAGATGCCTCCGCGCTTGATCTTATGCGACATTACAGGATCCTTTGATGAAGATTGATACATTGCAGATGTGGCCCGCCCGCAAACGGGCCACACCGATGGTTGACGGCCGAACAATGCCGGCCTGATTGCGACTTAGTTGGTCTTGACGCCCATGTCCTCGACGCCCGTGTCGTACTTTTCGTGGATACTCTTCAGCACATCAGCCGGCTTTTTGGTGCCGTTGACCAGTTCCTGGAAGGCCGCTGGCACCGCATCGGTCAGATTGGATGCGGCATAGTCCGGGTAGTAGCTAAGCTTGCCGTCATCGGCATATGAGGAATACTCCTCGATCATGGCCTTGCTCTTTTCATCCGTGATTTTGTCGGTATCAGCAGCGACCGGAATGCCTCCCGCATTGCCGAGGAAGTTCTGCACGTCCTCAGAAAGCACGTAATCGATGAACTTTGCAGATAGATCCTTGTGATGCGACTTCTCAGGAATCACTAACAGGTTGCCGGCGCAGCCGATGGCGAAATTGGATTCCGGCATGACGGCGGCTTCCCAGTCGAAGGATGTGATTTGCTTGACGAAGCGTCCTTGGTTCCAAGTGCCGGTCTGGTAGATCGGATATTCACCCTTGATAAAGGCTTGCGTGGTGTCTTCAGCCTTCATACCGGTCGCATTGCGGGAAATGAAGCCCTTGTCGAGCCAGTCGTTGATGGTGTTGACGGAGTTGGTCAAAATCTTGGAATCCCAGTCGACATCTCCCTTGTACAACTGCCAATCGTCGATGAACTCGGAGTCGGCGTTCTTGGAGACGAGCTGCCACCACAGCCACATCACACCGTATTCCTGTGCGTCGGCGGCGATTGGGGTCACGCCCGCATCAACGAATTTCTGGCATACGTCCACGAATTCGTCGTAGGTGGTTGGGATTTCAAGACCATACTTGGCGAAAAGGTCCTTGTTGTAGTAGACGCGCTGGAATTCGGCATAGCTGGTCATGCCATACCAGGTGTCGCCGTCCATGATGCCGTTTTCATCGTACTTGGCGACGGACGCGTTCGCGCCGGTCACTTTCTCGTCCCAACCATACTGGGAAACGTAATCGCCGAGATCGGTGAGCAGTCCCATGGTGGAGAGCACGCCGGCAGAGCCATTGCCACGATTGGACTCCATAAGATCCGGCGCTTCGTCGGAGTTCAAGAACTGGCTACCATTCTGGGCGATCTGAGTAAAGGATTTGCGCTCGAATTTGATTTCGACTCCGGTCTCCTTTTCAAAGGCTTCCGCAGCACGTTTCCATGCTTGAGTCTGGCCGGCATCGTCTTCTTCGTAATACCAGAACGACAGGCTGTCCGGAGTTTCCTCGTCCTGTACGTTATCGCTGCCGCATGCGGCAAGAGAGGCCAGCGACAGTGCTGCGATGGCCATCATGGCCACTCCTCTTTTGATATTCATTTCTTTTCTCCTTGTTTTCTTTTTAGAGCGCCGTCCTCGCAACGCTCAAAACTGTGATTGTTGAAACGTTTCGACACTGCGCACAAAGACCTATCTCCAAACGAGTCGCTGTGACCGTCGGTCGACATTGACCTTTGTTGAAACGTTTCGATTTTGCCTATGAAGTTATATCGGGTAAATCGGGAAAGACTTCGCCGCTTTATTGCTGCTTCGCTTTAAAGCACCCTTCGCCAGGACTTATCTCAGCAACGGAACCACGGAATTCCACCGCGGGCGGCTCGAGCTCGACAGCGCCCTTGATCCCGACGTTTTCCTCAATCGCCGAAACCAAAAGCTCCATGGCCCTCAAACACAGCTTCTCCGGCATGACCGGCATCTCGGTAATCGGCCGCGACATCAATTCGCCGTCAAAATACGTGCCGCACGACAACACCGAAACATCTTCCGGCACCGACATCCCCGTAACCGACAGTTCCTGCAACACCAGGTTGAGCACGTTAGCGTTGGCCTGATTGATTATTGCCGTCGGGCGCGTCTCACCAGCAAAAGTCTCTCGCACAAAACGGATCGCGTCGAAATGATCATCCTCGTATCGGGAGGATTCAACAATCGTCATGCCGCGCTCCCTTGCATGTGCCAACATACTTTCGCGGAAAATCACAACATAACCGGAATGACGCTCATAATCGGCCTCATTGTTCCGTAGGAACGCAACCTTACGATGGCCTTTGTCAAATAGAAAATCCACTGCCTTGCGACCAGCCTCGACGAAATCGATATCGACGCACGCGCAACCCTCGTGCGCCTGCGGATAGCCTATGGCTATACAAGGCTTGGAGAAATCGCCGGCCGCAGCCGCACGCTCGTCATCCTGCTCGACATCAAGCAGCACTACGCCATCAACCAGATTGCTCCGCGTCACACGACGGATATCGTTCACTGCGTCCGGCCCGGTCAGCAACAACACATCATAACCGGCGTTCCTTGCCGCCCACGCGGTGTGCAGGAAATAGGCATTGTATTTGGCCTGATTGATATCGCCACGAATCGGCGCGCTCAATGCTATGACTTGCGAACGTATACCACGCATCTTGCGAGCGCTGACGTCTGGAGTGTACCCGAGCTTCTCCACCGCTGCCATGACTTTGTCGGTCGTCTTGACGGAAATCGAGCGCTTGCCGGAAAGCACATACGAGACAGTGCTGACGGACACCCCCGCCTCGCGGGCCACATCCTTGATGCCTGCCATCGTCATCGCCTCCTTCGGCTTCCTCACGTTCCTCCTCAGCGCCACAACGCACTGAATCGATGCTAGTCGCTACCGGCGAAAACTTCTCGATCTCATTAATCGAATCGTTTCGTCGAAACGTTTCAATTATCATAAACCCGTGCAAAAAATATGTCAAACGTTTCGACACGCTGAGGTGGCACACTTCCGCAGTCGCAAACCGTTGCAACCACGATCTAACGGTTCGCCAGCGGAAAGCAGATACGCTAGGGCTTCCCGACGTACCCTCAAACCATTGAAATCAGACCAGTTGTTCACAACCACACCCAGTCACCATCGGCTTTAACATTTTGTGCAGATTTGTCACCTTATCCCCCTAACTTGCCTCGATGTTAAACACCACTGCTAGGCTGTTCTTGACTTATGTACGGTGTCGCACAGCACGCTTAACACGCACTACCGGCACACTCACAGAGAGAACTCATGGAAATCATCAATTTCTTCATCAACCTGCTCAAGGACCCACGCACCGCGATTGCCAGCTGGATCGCCATGGGCGTGGCCCCAACGCTCGGATTCATCTTCCTCATCGTTTTCGTTGAGACCGGTGTGGTGTTCTTCCCGTTCCTCCCCGGCGATTCGCTGCTGTTCGCAGCGGGATTCTTCGCCGCACCCGACGCCACGACCGGAGTCTCCGCACTGCCGCTGTTCGCCTTGCTTCCGGTGGTGTGGACCGCTCCGATCATCGGTGACCAGTGCAATTACTGGATCGGCCATTTCTTCGGCCGTCGCATCATTGAATCCGGCAAGGTCAAGGCCATGACTCCGGAACGCATTGCCAAAACCGAAGCGATGATCGAAAAATGGGGACCGCTGGCCGTGTTCCTCGGGCGCTTCTTCCCGTTCATCCGTACATTCATGCCGTTCATTTCCGGTATTTCCGGCATGCGTTGGAGCCGCTTCACACCGTTCTCCGTGCTCGGCGGCCTGTGCTGGTCGACGCTGTTCACGCTGCTCGGCTACTTCTTCGGCGGCATTCCGGCCGTACAGAAGCACTTTGAGCTGGTAATCGTAGCGATTCTCGTGCTCTCGCTGATTCCGACAATCGTGGGATTGCTCAAGGCCAAGTTCGGCAAGAAGGCACCGGTCGAGGCATAAATCACCAACATCTGCGAAGTGCGTACAATCGCAACACGCGCACACATTGAATTGCGTTCGTACGCACTTCGTACTAAAGTACTGAGAGTTGCCTAACTTTGCTAGGTGATACTTCGGGGCTGTAGCTCAGTTGGTAGAGCGCTTCGTTCGCATCGAAGAGGTCGCGGTTTCGACTACCGTCAGCTCCACGAAGCCCGCTGCATTCATTCCACCGCGGCGGGCTTTTTCTTTTATTTTTACGTTTCTCTTTTCGTCATATTCCGCCGACTCATTTTCGGCCTACGCGATTCCCGTGCGATTTCGCAGAGCCATTTATGCGGATTTCTTAATGCTGACCTTATTGCACGCATATTTTGGCGCAGAATCGGCAATGGAAACGTACCGCGAGGACGTACCGGCAAATCGTCCGGCCACAACCCGGATTTACATCCATATATCGCACGTTGTGGCCCGAAGGGGGTATCATCCGCAGTCGCTACGATTTCTTACGAAATCCAAAAACAGCCATTTTCCAAGGATTCTTGGGTATGGCGATTCCTTTGCGGCAAGGAGCCAGCAGCCACAACCCGGAAATTACGTCCTATCTCCGACTTGTGGCCGCCCCCCCCAAAAAAAAACACAATCGCAGCCGCGATACCCCATCCAGCATCCCTTATCCGACGCGCTGACGCACATACGCATCAAGCACGTCGGCGGTAATGCCGTCGTATCCCTTGATCGAGGCGAACTGCGGGCCGTCGGAATTATCGATCTGCATGAAACCGGTCTGCCCCAACGTGGTGGCCCCGGAAGCCACAGCGGAACGCAGGCCGCTCATGGAGTCCTCAATCGCAATGCAGTACTTCATATCCTCCGACGCTATGCCGAGGCGACGGGCAGCCTCCAGGTACGGCTCCGGAGACGGCTTCTTCTCAACATCGTCATCGCCGCACACGTAACCGGCAAACACCCCTGCAGGAGCCTGGTCAACCAGATTCTGCGCAAGATGACGCGGTGAAGTCGTGACCAGCATCGACGGAACTCCCGCTTCAGCCAACGAGCGCAGCACATCCTCCACGCCGTCAATCCACGGAATACGTTCGAATTCCTTCTGCGCAACATAATCGATCATGCCTTTGCCGATTTCCTCGACCGACAGCTGGCAACCATGTTCCACCATGCGACGGGCAACGTCCGGAACCGGCGTTCCAGAACCCTGCCATGCCAAATCCT
Organism: bacterium; assembly: GCA_963595445.1. Classification (GTDB taxonomy): domain Bacteria; phylum Actinomycetota; class Actinomycetes; order Actinomycetales; family Bifidobacteriaceae; genus Bifidobacterium. Next base: position 54,333 of record CAVBHJ010000011.1, on the reverse strand, counting down.
CATCCCAATACCCACCGTGCTCCGCGGCGATCTTCATCTCACCCTCGTGCCAATACGGTTCGGAATCGATCAGCGTGCCATCCATGTCCCAAAACACGGCTTTGATCATCAGGTTTGAATCGGTCATTGTGGACTCCCCTCACTATGCTGCCACTGCCATTTCATCAGGGCGTCATGACCAATCAGCACCACAAGCGCAAGCACCAAGCAGAAGGCGTTCGGACGGAACCAACTCCATCCGAACGCCTTCGAGTTTTTCCATCGTCTTTTCACAAACCAACGAAGCCCCAACCCTCATCAGTTCACGATTCGTTGACGTCTTTCACCAATATTTATTCTTCGGCAGCCTTCTTCGCATCCTCCGCCTTCCAGCGGGCAATGCAACGCTCCACACGCTTGTATCCGATGATCTTCGGATCAAGACCGGCCTCACGGAAAATCGCGGCAGGCGAGCCACCTTCGGCATACCTGCGCATGCAATCATCCCTGAATTCCTTGGAATAGCAGATTCTATACTGGGTAACCGATTCAACGGCCTCCAGCGACCCGAGATACTTTCGGGTTTTAGCAGTGAACGCAACTCTTGGCACTGTACGCTCCTAACCTTTCTTTTATGCACCGCATGGATACCCCCCCCCCGATGCCTGTGGAAGGGCAGGCTATCTTACGACCAATCAGTAAAAAGATCAGAAGAAAAACAGCCAGAACGCGGATATTCGACATTATTTCCTACAACTGAGACATCAGTCACAGGAAAAAACCGAACCCACTTTCACTACAAACAAGTGTACGCGCGTTCCTCGTAAAAAGTCCGATTATGAGCGTTTTTCCAATGGTTTTTCCGAAAATCAGTCAAGCCCCCATACAACCACGGAGTTTGACCACCTCTCATCCCCTCTTTCGGAACTTTCCGATTCCGCGGACCGCCTTGACGGAAGCTGCCTGGTGTCAGACTGAATCTGATGCCGCCACATACGTGCGCGACGGGAACGTTCGATCTCCACAATTCCGCCGTCCGCATCCGCCGCGAACACACTGCTGCCCTCCGGCTTCTGCAGCCGATCGACCTGCCTGCGCAACTCGCGGTTCTCCTCCTCGAGTTCCAGAATTCGCGTGATTCCGGCCAGGTTGATGCCTTCCTCCTGGCTGAGATGCTGCGCTTGCGAAAGGCGGAAGATATCACGCAGCGAATACCTGCGTGCACCGCCTTCCGTACGTTGCGGCACCACGAGTCCCACGCGGTCGTATTGGCGGAGCGTCTGCGGATGCACGTTGGTCAGCTCGCCAACGCGGCCGACGGTGAATACCGGCAGTTCGATGTCGAAACCGACTTCGTCGGCCCCGTCCAAATCAGCCCTGCCGGCAACAATCGCCATCGCGCACATCTCATAGAGCCGCTTGATCTGCTGCGCCACACGCGCACGTGCCATGTGACTCAGCGCTCCTTGGCGAGCTCGTCCGCGAAGTCGTCACCGCATGCCTTGTCGAATTTCTCCGCAGCGATTCTGACTCCCAGACCCGGCTTACTAGGAACACGGATTTCCACACGTCCGACCAGATTGCCGTCGCCACGCGGACTCGTCACGCCCTTGCCCGGAATAGACACTTCCGTGCCGCTGGACGAACCTGCCGGCACCTTGAAGGTGACTTCATTGCCGTCAATGTCCGTTGCCTTTACCTTCGCGCCGGCAACGGCCTGACCGACGGTAATCGGCAGTTTCATGATGATGTCACGTCCGCGCAGCGTGAATTTCGGATCTTCCGGAACGTTGATCTGCAGGTACAGGTCTCCGTCGCGGCCACCGTTACGCCCCGGCTTGCCTTTGCCGGCGATACGGATCTTCTGTCCATCTTTCACACCGGCCGGAACATGCGTCTTGAATTTCCTGCCATCGGCGGAAAGCGAGACCGTGGCTCCCTTGACCGCCTGACGGAATGTCAGGCTGATCTTGGAGTTACGGTCTTCGCCGTCTTCCGGCTGCGGCGCCTGGCTGCGCGCGGAACCGTACGCTCCGTACTGGCTTCCGGCCCCCGATGCGCCAGGGCTTCCCATACCTCCGAACATCGAGAAGATGTCGGAGATATTGGGATTGCCACCGCCATTGGTCTGGAAACGAATGTGAGATCCGTCTCCACCGCCGAACATGGAACCGAAGATGTCGGAGAACGCGCCCGCGTCGAAGCCACCCGCACCGGAACCGCCGGCGAAGCGGGCGCCACCCATGCCGAATTGCCGGATGGCGTCGTACTTCTGACGGCTGTCTTTGTTGCTGAGCACGTCGTAGGCTTCCGAGATGTCCTTGAACTTCTCTTCGGCCTCCTTGGTCTTGTTCAGATCAGGATGGTACTTGCGCGCCAGCTTGCGGTAGGCCTTGGTGATCTCATCTTCGGTGGCCTCTTTGGAGACACCGAGGACCTTGTAGAAATCCTTGCTCAGCCATTCATTCTCAGCCATATTGTGCCTCCTTTCACGAGGTCATGCTGATTGATTTGCATATATGCGTTTTCGTATGTACTCGTATCGTCTCGCTCTGGTCGTTTAGTCCTGCGGGGACGCAACGACCACGCGCGCGGCACGAATCACACGGTCGCCGATACGGTAACCGGCTTCCACAACAGTGTCGACGGTTTCCTTTTCGGCCTGCGGATCTGGCTTGTGCAGAATCGCATCATGCTTGGTCGGGTCGAAGTCCTCGCCTTTTTCGCCGAACTTCTCAACACCGAACTTTTCGAACGCCTTGTCGATCTTGCTGGAGACCGCCTTGAAGGAGTCGTCCATCTCGCTGTGTTCGCGGATGCGGTCGATATCGTCGAGAGCCGGCAGAAGCGCGGTCAGCACGTCGATGATGCCGTGCTGGCGGAAGCGGTCCTGTTCCTTCTGCGCACGATTGCGGAAGTTGATGAATTCCGCACGCTCGCGCTGCAGTGCCTCCAGATATTCCGCGGCTTCCTTCTTGGCCTGGCCAAGCGGAGTGAGCGTTTCGTCAGCGCTTTCCGTGGAATTTGCGGACTCGCCTTGCGCACTTTCAGCCGCCGCGGCCTCTTGCGCGGCGGGGACGTCGGCCGCTGCGGAATCTTCAGCAGCGTCAACGGCGTCGGAGGGGGCGGCCTGCCCGGACAGATCGTCGATGTCGGGCAGGTCGTTCAGATATTCGTCCTTGTTGAAGTCGGACATGATCACTTATTGTCCTTGTCGTCTTCGTCCACGACTTCGGCATCGACCACGTCATCATCGGAAGCGCCGGCATTCGCGGCGCCTTCGGTACCCGTGGCACCGGCGGCGTCCGCGCCCTGCTGGGCGTAGAGGGCCTGGCCGATCTTCTGGGCGGAGGTCATCAGCTCGGACTGGACGGTCTTGATCTTCTCGATGTCGTCACCCTTGAGGGCTTCCTTGAGCTCGTTGACCTTGTCGGTCACTTCCTTGGCCACATCGTCGGAGAGCTTGTCCTTGTTGTCGTTGACGAGCTTCTCGGTCTGATAGGCGAAGGCTTCGGCCTGGTTACGGGTCTCGGCTTCTTCCTTGCGCTTCTTGTCTTCGGCTTCGTGGGCCTCGGCTTCCTTGACCATGCGGTCGATCTCGTCCTTGCCCAGGCCGGAACCACCGGTGATGGTCATGGACTGTTCCTTGCCGGTGCCCTTGTCCTTGGCGGAAACGTGCACGATGCCGTTGGCGTCGATGTCGAAGGTGACTTCGATCTGCGGAACGCCACGCGGAGCCGGAGCGATGCCGGTCAGCTCGAAGGTGCCCAGCGGCTTGTTGTCGCGAGCGAACTCACGCTCGCCCTGATAGACCTGGATGAGCACGGACGGCTGGTTGTCTTCCGCGGTGGAGAAGACTTCGGAGCGCTTGGTCGGAATCGCGGTGTTGCGGTCGATGAGCTTGGTCATGATGCCGCCCTTGGTTTCGATGCCGAGGGAAAGCGGGGTCACGTCGATAAGCAGGACGTCCTTGCGGTCGCCCTTGATGACGCCGGACTGCACGGCAGCGCCGACAGCCACAACCTCATCCGGGTTCACGGACTGGTTGGCTTCCTTACCACCGGTGAGTTCCTTGACCAGTTCCTTGACGGCCGGCATACGGGTGGAACCACCAACGAGGACCACGTGGTCGATGCCGCTCACGCCGATGCCGGCGTCGGCCAGCACGTTGTTGAACGGGGTACGGCAGCGGCCCAGCAGGTCGGAGGTCATGTCTTCGAAGTGGGCGCGGGTCAGCGTCTCGTCCAGGTGCACCGGGGTTCCGTCAGGGGTCATGGCCAGGTACTGCATGGAGATGGAGGTGCTGGAAGAGGAGCTCAGCTCCTTCTTTGCCTGCTCGGCGGCTTCCTTCAGACGCTGCAGGGCAATCTTGTCCTTGCTCAGGTCAACACCGTACTTGTTCTTGACTTCGCCGACGAGCCAGTCGATGATCTTCTGATCCCAGTCGTCGCCACCGAGGTGGTTGTCGCCGTTGGTGGCCTGCACCTGGATGGTGGAGAAGCCGTCATCGTCCTTGCCGATTTCCAGCAGGGACACATCGAAGGTGCCGCCACCGAGGTCGAAGACCAGGATGGTTTCGTCTTCCTTGCCCTTTTCCAGACCGTAGGCCAGTGCGGCTGCGGTCGGCTCGTTGATGATACGCAGCACGTTGAGGCCTGCGATGGTGCCGGCGTCCTTGGTTGCCTGACGCTGGGCATCGTTGAAGTATGCCGGGCAGGTGATCACGGCGTCGGTGACCGGTTCGCCGAGGTATGCTTCGGCGTCGCGCTTGAGCTTCATCAGCACCTGGGCGGAGATCTCCTGCGGAGTCCACTTCTTGCCGTCGATCTCAACGGTCCAGTCGGTGCCCATGTGGCGCTTGACGGAGCTGATGGTGCGGTCGACGTTGGTAACGGCCTGACGCTTGGCCACTTCGCCGACCAGGATCTCGCCGGACTTGCTGAATGCCACGACGGACGGCGTGGTGCGAGCGCCTTCGGCGTTCACGATAACGGTGGGCTGGCCACCTTCAAGAGTTGCGATGCAGGAATTGGTGGTACCCAGATCGATGCCAACTGCGCGTCCCATAATGTATCTCCTTTGTAAATCAGGTTCGCTATACGTTCTTTCGTTCTTCGCACGAGTTTCGGATTGCCGCTTCTCATGCTTTCCAAAACTTGAGCCTACACCACTCAACTTTGAATCGCAACTTTTTATTCCCAAATCTACAAAAAAAGTTGAGCCTTCTTCGCTCAACTTTTTCACGCAACCAAATCGGCAAAACAAAATTGCCGGTGCTTGGAATCCTCTAAGCACCGGCAATTCAGGAATTGGACCGCATACAGGTCAGCGAGCGTTCTTCATGCTCTTGACCAGCATGGCAGCCGCGGCCAGCATAGCGGCGGCAATCGCGATGGCAGCCACCGCGGTACCGGTCTTACCAAGCGGCAGACCTTCAGCCTTCGGATTGTTGTTGACCTTGCCGGATGCGATCACACCGTCTTCGCCGGCGTTCTTATCGGAAGAACCGGAAGCCGGAGCCTGGAAGTCAACAGTCACGATCTTGCCGGACTGACGGCCGGTGACGGTGAGCGTATATTCGTTGCCTTCCGTCACCTTGTCGAGCGCGATGGCAGTGGTCTGGGCGGTCTTGACTCGCACACCGGAAAGCGGGGTGGTGGAATCGGAAGCCGCGACCACGTTACCCGACTTGTCCTTCAGCTCGTAGCTGAGCACGGCGTCGCCGTTGAAGCCTGTCGCATCGGCGGCGTACGAACCGTTCTCGGAAGAGACCTTGACTTCGGCGTTATCGGACAGCGCGTTCTGCTGATCGGTGGTAGTAGCCAAACCGAGCGCGCCGGCGATGGTGTAGAAGTTGTCGGTCTGATCGGTCAAACCGACCACTCGCTGGGCGCCCGGACCGGATGCCGCGATGCGCAGCTGGGTGCCGGTGTGCGCCATATCGCCACCGTTGTAGCCGCCATCCTCATCACGGGAGTCAGCTTCGGCGGTGCCGTAGGAGACGACCATGTTGCTGCCATCGGCGGTCTTGAGCACAGTGGAAAGCGCGTAGGCCGGCTGGGTGTTGAGGATCTGAGAAGTGTGGGCATGATCGGCGGTGACGATCACGAGGGTCTCGGAAAGGTCGACGTTCTGCAGCACATAGGAGATGGCCTGATCGAAATCATCGGTCTCACCAATCTGTCCGCAGGCATTGCCTGCATGATCCTGCTTGTCGATCGAAGCGCCTTCGATCTGCAGGAAGAAGCCGTTGGACTGGCTGGCCGGATTGGCGTTAAGCAGTTCGAGGGCCTTCTTGGACATATCCTTGAGCGAAGAGCCCTGATTGCCGAGCCACTGATCGTTCACCGTGCACACGGTCGGGTTGGCATCCTTGGCCGGATCCTGAGCGGTTGCCTTCGAAGCGTTGAACTTGGTAGGCAGGTTGCCGTCGCTCATCAGCGCGAGCACCGGCTGGCCTTCCTTGTATTCGAGGGCGTTCAAGGCATCCGGATCGTTCTCAACGGTCTGATAGCCCATTTCCTCGGCCTGCTCCCACAGGGTCTTGCCTGCATATTCGCCACCCTGCACGGTCTGGCGGAAGTACTTGGAACCGCCACCGATGGTCACATCGGCGCGAGTGTCGAGCAGCTGCTCGGAGATGGAACCGATACCGCCGTTCTCCTTGAGCTGGCTGGCAAGGCAACGCTTCACGGCATCATTGGAGGAACCGTCGGTCTTGCCCTGCGGACCGTAGCAGCCACGCTCGGAGGAATGCGATTCCAGCACGGCCGGAGTGGCGTCCTGGATTTCCGAAGTGGTCACATTGCCGGTCGCCTTGCCTGCAGCCTTGGCGAGCTCGACCAAGTTGAGCTGCGGATTGCCATATACGTCCACATCCACCGCATTGTTGTAGGTTTTGGTACCCGTGGCCCAAGCGGAACCGGATGCGGAAGAATCGGTGACCGTGGTGATCTTGCCCGGATTCGAGTTGGCGTTCAGATTACCCTTGCTGTCCTTGCCGACTGCGCTGTCGGAGCTGTTGGAACCGAGCGAGAAGGTCGTGTACTGACCGGTACCGGCCTCCACGTCGTCGAGAGCACTGGGCTGGCCTACCGCGTCAAGACCATCGAAGTGTCCGTTGACGCCCTTGAGATAGTTGCGTGCCACGGTGATCTCGGAGTCTCCCATGCCGTCGCCGATGAACAGAACGACGTTCTTGGCGGACTTGTTGCCAATCGCGGCGATACGCTGCGCACCGCCGTGCTGAGCCAGTTCGGTCACGGACTTGCCGTTCGGGCTGTAGGTGGATGCGTCGTCGGCGAGCGCCGGCACGGTGAACGCACCAAGCGTGGCGACAGAGACGAGCGCCGCTACGACGCCCTTGAAGGCCATGTGCTTGCTCATATGTTCTTCTTTCTTCTACACGCGGAGCCTTTCCGCGTCTAATATTGCGGAATCTTGCGCTTCCACCGTCCACGCTAAGCACGCAAAGCCAACACAGTTCGTTGTACACCCTAACGGCAAATGAATTCTTGTCTTGTCAAAATGAACGTTTTGTGTCACAACGCAAAAACGGGTCCGCAATCCCTCCACTACGGAGGAATCGCAGACCCGTGGGGTGCATCCTATATCGGAATCCGACCCGTCATGCGTCAGCTACGCAGCAAAATCTCTTCCAGAACACCGTTTACCGAATCAGGCATGCCGTATGCAACAAACGGTTCCTTGTTGAAGCGAGGTTTGCTGTCGAATGTACGCAAAGCACCGATCGCACGCGTTCCCTGCTCCCGTATTACCTGCAACGCATGTTCCTTGGTGATGTAAGGCATCTGCGCATGCAGCAAAGCGTCGAGCACGTCTTCGTCAACCGGATTATCCGCAACGAACAGGCCTTCCGGAACGTCAATGGTCAATCGCGCATTCGAGGGTACGTCGCACACGGTAACGGACAGGCTCAGCTTCTGCTTGTCGTATGAGACCTCGAAGATTTCGTGGGCGATGCCGTCGATGCCGATTTGCAGTTTTTCGGCTTCGACCGGTGATACGCCGCGGAATACGATTGTCCAATCGCGCTGTTCCGGTACGGATCCGGCAGCTCCCTCAACCGGTGAGATCTCGAATCGGCTGCCTCCGAGCCCTGTAGCACAACCAGATTCGGCATTACCGATATCGCCAGCACGCCAAGTGAAGGCCATCGTCGTGTCTGCGGTATGCGCACGCGCCGCGCAGGATATCGTTCCGTCGTCCTCACGCAACGTGAACGTTCCATCCGCACCGGAGAAAACCATCACTTGCAATGCCGAAGGATTACGAAGATCATTCACCCCTTCACCGGTTTCGAGTTCCTGCAACGGGACGATACCTCCGGCCTTGGCGAATACGGGCATACGGCCGAGCGCACGCCATACTTCGAGCCGACGTCCGGATTCGTTCTCGGAGACATAACGTCGCCCGTCGAAGAAGTCGTACCATTCACCTTGCGGCAGCCATGCTTCGGTCCTCCCCCGCTGCGCCGCAGGATCATCGTCCGTCACGATGGGAGCTACCAGCAGTTCAGTGCCGAATCGGAATTCGTCCGGCACTTCGTATGCCTGCGCATTGTTCGGGTCGTTCCAATACATCGGCTCGACCAAAGGTCTGCCGTCAAGCGCCGCACGATAGTTCATCGTATACAGGTATGGCAGCAGCATATGGCGTAGCCTCAGTGACGAGACCATGGACTCCCGAACTTCGCCGGAAAAGTTCCAAGGCTCCTTGCCCGTAAATGGTGAGCTGCTCGAATGCAGTCGGTTGATCGGACTGAATGCGCCCAGCTGATACCAGCGGGCCTCCAGATGTTCATTGCGGTAGCCACACATATGTCCACCGATGTCATGACTCCACCAACCATAGCCGATGTTCGATGCAGTCGCGGTGAAATACGGTTGGAACTGCAATGATTCCCATGTGACGATAGTGTCTCCGGAGAATCCCACAGGGTAGCGATGCGATCCCGGGCCGGCATAGCGGGAGAAGGTCAGCGGCCAGCGTCCTTCGCGACCGGAATCCAAGTAATGCGTGTGATTAAGCACCCACAACGGGTCGAGCCCCGGCTGTCTGGTCACACCACCTTGCTGCCAGTCGAGCCACCAGAAATCGACGCCGTCTTCTTCCATCCTGTGGTGCATATCAAGATAGGCGTCGACGAAATCCGGATTGGTCAGGTCGAATTCCGCCGGCTCTTCTGTTTCGGGATCAATACCGACGCGCTTGGCGACCGCTTCGTAAGCGTCTTCATATGCGCGTACCCCATCACGCGGATGCACATTCAAAGTGGTTTTCAGACCACGCTTGTGCAAATCACGCAAAAACTCACGATGGTCCGGGAATAACCGCCGATTCCATGAATAGCCGGTCCAGCCGGATCCATACTTCGGGTCCACGTCATCAACACGATGCCAATCCATGTCAATGACCGACGTGGTGAACGGAATGCCTTCATTTTTGAAACGATCCATCAGTTCCAGATATTCCGCCTGCGTATAGCGGTAGTAGCGGCTCCACCAGTTGCCGAGCGCATAGCGCGGCAGTAACGGAGTCGGGCCGGAAAGCGTATAGAAGTCACGCACGGCTTCGACGTAACGGCGTCCATAACCGAAGAAATAGATATCGGTTTCCTCATGATTCCTTGGCACAACCCAGGTGCCAAGCGGATTTGTCTTGGCGCCAACCTTGCTGGTTTCAATGATGACGTTCGATTGGGAATCGTCGATCACCGCCCAGCCGTCACGTGAGATCACACCGTCTTCCAATGCGATTTCGCCATCGGCCTCGTCCAGCGTGCGTGCGGTGCCTTTGAGATTGTGCAGCGACTTGTCTCCATAGTGCCAGGTGTTGAATTGCGTATCGGAAACACCTTTGACTACAATGCTTAGGCCCTCTTTGCTGAATGGCTTGCCGTCATAGGTCAGATACAGCGCGGGCGTATCGACAATGAGCAACCCATTACGATGCGTTACGGTGAATTCCGGGTCCGAACCAAAATCGCGATTAACGACCATCTGGGTCAGTCGATCCTCGAATTCACCCGAGTCGGACCATTCGAGCCGAATAAGGGATTCAGTAAGGATGCCGATTCTCCAATGATCGCCTTGCAGAATCGCCGCGTCACGCATGCACGGCCGCGCGTCACGCACATAGTTGATGAATATGTTATCCGTCATAGTGTCCCCTGCCTTACTTGCCGCTGCCAGTTGCAATACCTGCGATGAACTGCTTCTGGAAAATCATATAGACGACGATTACCGGCACGATAGCCAACGATGTGGCCGCGAACAATCCACCGTAGTCCGTGCCGTATTGGCCGTTGAATGCCTTCAGACCAACAGCCAGCAATTGCTTCTTCTCGTCGGTGATCATGAGGAACGGCCACAGGTAGTCTTCCCAATTCCACAGGAATGTGAATATCGCCAACGCCGCGATGGTGTTGTGGCTCATCGGCAGAATGATGCTGTGGAAGATTCTGGTCTCGGAAGCGCCGTCGAGTTTGGCGGCTTCGATCAGCTCATCGGAAATACCGGAAATGGATTGCCGGAACAGGAAGATGCCGAATGCGCTAATCATGCCAGGCAGCACAAGAGACGTATAAGTATCCTGCAGGCCCCAGTTGGTGAACATTTCGTACTGCGGAATGATGGTAACCGCCCAAGGAATCATCATGGTGCTCATCACAACACCGAAAAGCAGATTACGGCCGCGGAAATGCATTTTGGAGAATACATAGCCGAGTACGGCGCTGGTGTAGATCGCAATGCCGGTTTTCAAGCCGGCTACGGCCAGGGAGTTGACGAAGAGACGCAGAAAATCGAATTTCTCTTGGATGTTCACATAATTGTCGAACGTGGATGGCTTAGGGAACAGACCTCCCGTCACTTTGACGATTTCACTGTTCGGCGCGAACGAGGAAATGAACATCCAGATGAAGGGGATGATAGTAATAAACGCGACTACGAACAGCAGCAGCGTGAGGATAATACCGCCGATTTTACGGTTTTTCATACCAGTTCCTCCGAATCTCCCGAAATCTTGAACATGATGAGGGTCAGTACGCCGGTAAAGAGGAAGAGGATTACCGCCTGTGCCGACGCGACACCGAAGTTGTACTTCTGGAACGCTTGATCGAAGATGAGATAGCTAATGGTGTAGGTCGATGTTCCCGGCCCGCCTTCGGTCATGACGAGGATTTGCACATATGCCTGCAGATAGCTGATAAGCGATGTGATGACGATGAACAAGGTGGTCGACTTAAGAAGCGGCAGGGTGATTTTAAAGAAAGTCTGCACCGCATTGGCTCCATCGATGGATGCCGCCTCGTATACATCGCGAGGAAGATTCATCAGACCCGCCAGATACAGCACGGTAGCGTAGCCGAAATCCTTCCAAATGGTCATGATGATGATCGCCGGCATGGCCCACTTGGTGTCGTGAAGCCAGTTGATATCAAGTCCGGTGATTTTATCCACCATGCCGAACTGCGGGTCGAACATCCACATCCATACGAAGGAGACCGCGACGAGCGGGGTGATGGTCGGCATATAGAACAGTCCGCGCAATGTGTCTTTGCATTTGACGAGTTTGGCACTCAGCAGCAACGCCAGTCCAAGACCCAGAACGATGCGAAAGATCGTGGATATTCCCGCGAACACCGCAGTATTCCACATGGAGCTCCAGAAGAGCTTGTCGGTCAGAATCTGCTTGAAGTTATCGAAACCGACCCAATCGTAGGTGCCGACCAGAGGGTTCCAGTCATGCAGGCTACCCGCAAATGCTTTGACGATTGGATAGGCCAGGAAAACCGCGAAGTACGCCACCAGGAAGGTGACCGCCATATTACGTAGGGTGAAAATCCTTGACAGTAGAGATTCACCGTTCTTGTTCTTCATTGAATCTCGCCTCTCTTACTGAGTTGAATCGGTCGGCATGCCGATGCATCATGCTGTTTTTTAAAAAAAGACGGCCGCGGCGCGGAAGGGGTGAAACCGTGCCGCGGCCATGTAGTGAATGGAGAAAAGGGAAGAAAGGGAACCGCTACCGATTACTTATGTTCGTCGAAATAGGCGTATTTGCTTTCCATCGACGTGAAATCGGAACTCTTCATATCGGTATCCATCTGGGACTGCGCTTCTTCAAGCGCCTTATCGATGGACATACCGTTCTGGAAGACGTTCTGGAAAGCGGTAGTGCCGCTGGATTCGACGGTGGACGGTGCCGGACCCGGCCAGATCAGACGATCGACACGCGGCTGGATGGCAGCCATGACCGGCTTGGAGAGGATATCCTCGTCATTCTGAAGTGAGACTTTGGCGGGGAAGGAGTTGAGTTCATCAACCGCTTCGCGAATATAGTCGTCGTTGGCGAGCAGGTAGTTGATGAAGTCCTGCGCGACGGCCTGCTGCTCTTCGGTCTGATTCTTATTGATACCCGGAGTGGACTCACCGTTGTAGCGGTCGTAGGCGAACGGAGTGTCCTCGGAGAAGGTCGGGGTGGCGAAGATTCCGTAATCGATATCAGGATACTTCTCCTTGAGGGTTCCTTCCATATGGCCCCAAGCGTAGATCATGGCGGACTGTCCGTTTCCGAAGCTCTGGGTGTAGTCATTGCCGAAATCAACGGATCCGACTTCGTACTTGTCATACAAGTCCTTGAGGAACTGCATATTTCCCTTGGTCACATCGTTGTTGTAGTTGGCTTTTGTGCCATCGGAGCTGAACAGCAGCTCGCCTTTTTGGTAGTTCAGACCCTGGTAGATGGCGCTGTAGGCGTCACCATTGAAGTTGAATCCCGCCTGAGTTATTTTGCCGCCATCGGTCTTGGTGAGTTTCTGAGCCACCTGAATAAGCTCATCCCAGGTGGAGGGAATGTCCTCATCGGTCAAACCGGCTTCTTTCCACAGGGTCTTGTTGTAGTAGATGTTGCCCGTATTGATGACGGAGTCGATGTATTTGACTTTGCCGTTCTCATCCTCGTGGACGGAAGCCGTGGAGTAATCCGTCTCCAGAGCCTCGGTGTCGACGTTGTAATCCGCCGCATACGGACGAATCAGCGCATCGTAGGAGTTGTGGATGTTAAAGACGGCCGGACCGTTCTTGCCCTTCAGAGCAAGCGGCAGCTTAGTCCAGTAATCATCCCAGGAGACGTTCACCGTCTTGATGGTGACGTTTGGATAGATTTTCATGTAGGAATCGATCATCTTGTAAACGGGATCGGAGCCCTCGGATCCCCAACTCCAGTATTCGATCTGAATCGGCTTGCCGTCGTTGACCAGGTGGTTGGGATCATAGGTAACGGTCGTGCCCATAACATCAAGACCTTTGTCGGCCTTGGTGTCGGTAGTACCGGAACCTGTATTGCTGCTGCCGCACGCCGCCAAGCCAATGATGCTCATGGCCGCCACTGCCGCCGCAATGCTTTTCCTGAACTTCATATCTCTCCTTACGTCTTCGTAAGTCTCTGTTCGTCATGGTTGACAGACAACAGAATACGACAAGGGTTTCATATTGGCAATTCGTATTTTTCGTAAATGTAATCGGTTTCATTTGAAACCCTTTTCATAACAATGTTGTGAACGCAAACACGTACCATTAACACGGCGTGTCGCCGCGAAACCCTTTTCATTCCTTTTATGCATATATCGGCAATGGGGCAAGTGAATGCTAGGCTGAATCAAGCACCACAAACCATTCGGAGGCACCATGAAAGCGAGCATCGGCGACGTAGCCCTCAAAGCCGGCGTATCCAACGCGACGGTATCACGCACTTTCGCGCATCCCGAGCAGGTATCCGAGGCGACCCGCAACAAAGTGCAGGCCGCAGCCGAAGCCCTGAACTTCAGCATTTCTCGATCGGCGGGCATCCTCAAATCAGGGCGCACCTACCGCATCGCACTACTCATCGGCGGCCACGCCATCGAATGGTTCACCGCGGAAATCATCGCCGGATTCAACGACGTGCTGCGCGACGCAGGGTACGACCTCGTCATCTACCCCATCGAGGAGGCCAAGGCGCGTGACGAATTCTTCGAGGACCTTCCCGTCCGCAACAATGCCGATGCGGTATTCGTATCTTCCTTCGACATCAGCGAAGACGAAGTAAAACGACTGGGCACCGCCAAAATACCGATCGTCGGCGTCAACACCACCAGCAAAGGATTTGACGCCACCGTTGGCATCGACGACAAGGAAGGCATCAAACTCATCGTCCGTCATCTCGCCAAGTTGGGGCACCGCCATCTTCTGTACCTCTATGAGAACTTCTCCTCCACGCTTGGCTTCAGCTCATACAACCGCATCGCCGGATTCCAGGAAGCCTGCAACGCCATCGAAGGCATGAGCGCACGCACACTGGCCGTGTCTAAGAACGACAACATCATAGATGCCGCGATTTCCGAAATGATGGCACAAGACAATCCACCCACAGCGTTGTGCTTCCATCAGGATTCACAGGCCATTCCGCTGTTCTTCCGACTCCAGCGGAGCGGGCTTTCCATCCCTCTGGATATTTCCGTAACGGGTTTCGATGACAGCACATTCGCCGAAGAAGCCCAACTGACCACCGTCCGGCAAAAACCGTACGACATGGCCGTTGCAGCTGCGAAAAAAGCGTTGGATCTGATCGAGGGACGTCCCGTGGACCAGCCATTCGAGACTTTTCCGGTTCAACTGCAGGTGCGTGGCTCAACCGCAAAACCAAGAACCGTGCCACTGCTGTAGGTACGGTTGCGCACAAGACAAGCGTCAACAGCTCCGGCACGAATCACGGCCCAAAGATCACAGGCCATCCGACCACAGCTCACGCACGCGAGGAACGTGTGGACTTGACTGCCACGAAAAGGCTGCGGACCAGCAGCACGCACAGGTACATCGCGAACATGATCGAACCGGCGCGCGCGGATACCGCCCCGGCGATCCACGTTCCCGCCGGGGTCACGAGAGCCGCCGTAACGCCAATGATCAACGCGGACCGGACGTGCAGCAGTTTACGTTTGTGATTGGCCACGCTTGTGGTGATGGCATTGGGAAACATGGCCAGCAGCGAAGTACCGCGTGCGATCAGATCGGACGCACTGAACAGAATCGACAATGCGGGCACGGCCAACGCGCCGCCGCCGATGCCCAACAAGCCGGAAAGCACACCAATCAGCACGCCCAACAGCACCAGGCATATGCCGGTCGTGACGTCCATGGTTATCCGCTGGTCTCTCGACGGCACAAACAGCAACTGATTGATCACAACAAATATCAGGAACGCCACGAAAACCCAGCGCAGAACCAGTTCCGGCAAGCGGGAAAGCAGCCAGCTGCCTATCTGACCTCCCACGAACATGCCGCAGAACAGCAGCATCGCGGCAATCCAATCGACATTGCCGTTGTACGCATAGGAGAGCACGCCGGAAATCGACGTCGGCACAATCGCAAGCATGGATGTCGCCGCCGCATTGCGCTGGGAAAAACCAAGCCATACCAAAGCGGGTACGATCACTGTTCCGCCGCCGATGCCGAACAGTCCGGACAGCAATCCGACCACCACGCCGACGGCCACGAGAATCACCGTACTTCGGGTCGAACGCATCGAATGGAGTTCCGTCGATTTTCCGGATTCCGCGATTTCATCGACCATGCTGCGCCTTCTCTCTTTCGTCTTTTTCCGTTAAATCAGTCTCGGAGGCAGCACGCATTCGCATCATCGGCAATCCGCCGACGCACAAGGTCAACGGATTAGGAGCCTTCGAAAGCCCGTCCGAGCCGAAGAACCGGAAATCCTCTAATCAGGCATTCAACACGAAATCGAGCAATCCGTCGTAATCCGTTCCGGAGAACGAACGCACCGCCTTCGCGGACACCTCCGGATCGGACGACGGGGAAATTTCCGTATGGAAATACACGCCGTCGATTCCGGCGCTTTTGGCACCGACGATGTCCGCCTCCTCATCGTTGCCGACCATCAGCGCGTTGTCGGCGGTCACGAATTCACGATCGAGTGCCAGCATATACAGCTCACGCGCAGGCTTTCGAATGCTCTCCTCACTGGAGATGATCACGTCGTCGAGAACCTTCGACAGACCCGTCAGTTCAAGTTCCGGCCTGGCATAGCAGGATTGCCCGTTGCTCAACAGCACTACCAGCACGCCGGCATCCTGCATTTTCTCGATCATTTCAAGCGCTCCCGGATACAACCGGAATGTGCTGGTGGCGCTTTGTCTGAACGCCCATGCCGCTTTCAAGGCGGCCTGCGGCAGCGCAAGATTGCGTTCGGCCTCGTCGCTGCGGTTCATCAGCAACGACCGGTATACGGGCAGCAGATCGAACTCGCTCCGACCGTCGCGGAAGACGCTGCGCTCCAACTGTTCGAACCGTTCGCGCAGGGCTTCCACGGATTCGTATTCCGAACCCAACTCACGCACCGTCTCGTACAGGGACTGCCATGCGGCGTCGCTCTGTTCGTCGGTTCGAATGTCGAGCAGGGTGCCGTACAGGTCGAAAAACACAACCTCATAACGAGGTTCTTGCGAAACATTTCCCACGAGTCGGCCCCTTCCTTCTTGATTTTTCAGCAGACGATCCACCGATGCCAATCGTCCGACGCTTCCGGTTCGAGACTACTACAACCGCCCGATTGCAGCCTGAGTGTCACGCCATCCATAATGCAAACGTTATGCATATTGCTGCAATAATTCAACGCAAACACTATGGCTTAAATAAGGAAAACACATATATTGCAGTACAACACAGTCTGCAAACGATAGTATCCATTGTTGTAGCAACCATAACAATTCGCCAACAGCACCAGACATATGCCAGTCATAACGTCCGTGGTTATCCGCTGGATACTCGATGGCACTGCCTTCGCACGCCAGACGAATGATAGCCATCCGCAACGAGCCCGGCCTTAACCAAGCTCCCATGCCTCCGTAATCGTCCAAACCACACGAACATACACCCGAACAGACACACCAACAGTCCAACCGCACAAGCTGCCACAGCGGTCATTTTCCAGGGCTCGTCATACTGCGTCGCATCAGCCGCTTTCGGATTCGGAATCCTATGCCCGCGTACAAGAAGTCGATGCGAGTTGACGCCGTACGGCGTGCAAGTAATCAGCGTCGCATAGTCGGTTCCGGATTCGATGTTGAGTTTACTGATTTCACTCGGTAGCACTACTGAAATCTGATCGACTTCATACGTATAGGTTTCGTCGAGCACGTGGAAGGCGAACGTGTCGCCTTTTTCAAGTTCGTCCAGTCCGGTCAGCAGCTGCGCGGACGGTAGCCCGGTATGCCCGGATATCACCGTATGCGTCGTGCTTCCGCCGACCGGCAGCGACGATCCAGCCAGATGTCCGGTGGCGACCTGCAGCACGCCGTCACTGGTGCCGTGGTAGATGGGCAGTTTGACCTTGATACGCGGAATCGTGACGTACCCCATGATGCCGGTACCGGTCACGTCGAGGGTTTCGTCGTAGAGCTTTTTCTGCTCGGCGGTCATATGCCATCGGTCGCCGTTCGCGGCCAACTTCTCGTTGTATTCGCGCGCCTTGTCAAGCATCGTCTGCTTTTCGGCACTTGACAGATCCTCGGTTTGTTCCGCGTAGGCGGCCACCGCATACGATTGGTGCATACGATTCCACCAATCACTGAATGTCGGATATGCGATCAGGCACAATGCACCGATCATGAACACAGCAGAGATGACGATGAGTACGTCGAGCAGTCGGCTCGGCTTTCTCGGGGGTTCCGTTTCCGTACCGGCATCGGCAAGATTGCCTCCATCGGCGAAATCTCCGGTAGCATCAGCCGGATCGCCGGCGACGTGTCGTATCGTTCCATCCAAGGTTTCGGACGCGGTCTCAAGTGAGGACCAGTCCTCATCCTGAGATTTCCGCCTTGTCATCGTCCACTACCTTTCGTGGAATCCTCCGCTGAATCTTTCGCCCGGGTCCGACTCATCGGACAGTAACCATGCGACTGTCGCCCGTCCAGACCTGTTGCGCGGATCCGGACGGACGACAACCTATTCAGTTATCTGGAATTTGAGGATTTCGCAATCGGACCGCTGCGCACGGCGACAGTCCGACCACACCGGTCAGGCGCCGCGGCGACGCAGAGCCATCACCAGAACCGCACCAGCCAGCATGAACACGACGGCACCGGCCAGATACAGCAGTGCAGTGCCCATGCCACCAGTGGAGGGGAGGTTAGAGCCCGGCATATCCACAAGGGCGTTGGCCAAACCCTTCGAATTCGTCAAGGTCACTGTCGGGACGGTTTCGTTAAGCTTGTGCTCAGCCTTAATCTCAATCGTCGTGTCAGCAACCGTGTTGTAGCCTTCCGGAGTCTTGGTTTCGGAAAGAACATACTTGCCAGCGTCAAGACCGATAATGTTGAACGTACCTTTTGCTCCATCCTCGGAACGAGAAGTGATTTCAGTCTGAGCGCTGGCAGCTTCATCAGCATTATCAGAGACAGCCGGACGATAAGCATTCTTGGTGAAATCCCAGACGAACTTCACGGCATCGCCCTTGCCACCAGTCTTCGCATCATCGTATTTGTACAGGGTGAATCCTGCGCCGGCGAGCTCGTTGCCCGCAGTCGCGGATTTGGCATACTTGGTGTTATCAATCTTGAAGGAATAGACATACACATCGTTGCCCGGGGTGTGACCAGTATCGCCTTCACCACCAACGTTCGGATTGTTGGAATAGTCAAGGGAAACGCCGTTCTTGTTGGTGGTAGCAGCGCCATTGGTGTTGGTGACCGCGGCATCATTATTCAGGTGAGCGGCATACTCAACTTCCACGGTAATCTCCTGGGTACCGAGCGCTTCAGCGGAGAAACCGGCGACCTTCTTCAAGTCAGCAATGGTCAGAGTCCAGACTTCGGAACCGTCCGTGGCATCAGGAACTGCAACCGGATCAGTCTTAGTGTAATCATCGTCAGCCAGAGTCAGCGTAGTATCGCCATACTTGACCTTGACGGAATTGATCTTCTCGAAAGTAATGCCCTCGCTCATCGTGTCGTTAAACACAACCTTGTAGGACTCATAAGCCTTGAAGTCGGCATCACCCGGAATGGTGGCCGTCAAACGGAAGTTGAAAGACTCGCCGATGGCATGATCTGCGGTGTTTCCCCAACCTGCCTGATCCTGCGATTCGACATCCTTGTCACCTGCCTCATCCTGGACTTCCTTCTTCACGGTCGGAGTCTTAGACTTCGGATCGACGGTCACATCACCAGCAACCTGCATGATATAGGCGCTGTAGGCATCGTTATCGCCAAGAGCTTCACCTGTTTTCTCGTCAACAATGAGGTAATAACCGGCCTCGGTGACAGTGCCAGCGTAAGCGGTCTTACCAGCGTTCTGAATCAAAGGAGTCTTGGTGTCAGACAGATGAGAGTCCTGACCGGTCTTGCCGGCAAGCGTATTAGAGAAGGATTCCGCAGTCACAGTACCGGTGTTGGTCGTCAGTTTTTCGGCAACCTTGGCAGCGGCCCTGTCTGCATCAGCAGTGAGATTCGCCCAGTCGTACAGTGCGGTTTTACCCGCTTCACTGACACCGGATCCCCACTCGATGTTGCTGAGGACGCAAGAGGTGGCATCACCCTGTTCATTCTGATTTTCCTTCAGGTCACCCTTGAACACTTGATAAGCGTTGAAGGTGTGCCCATCGTTCTTCTCGTTCACCGTGATGGTGTAGCTCCCAGTCGTCACCGCCATGGCTGTGGAGGCACCTGCAAAACCGGCAACTGTCATCGCCGCGGTGGCAGCCACAGCTACAAGTCCCTTAAGAACCTTGTTCATGTTTCTTCCCTTTCCTGATTTTGGTTGTTTCTTCATTGAATTGTGGTAATCACAAGAGGATTGAGGCCCTTATGCCCGACCGTCCTCCCCTTGTCTCGCCAAGGTGACCATCACTGCCGCTCTTTTTGCGTTGAGGGCCAGGAGGCCAGTCATGATCGCAACCACCGCCGCGAGCAAGCCCGCAGCGTAAATCTTCATATCCCCTTCGCCGCCGGCCCCCGGCAGAATCACACCTGGAGTATTGGCGATATTGCCGCCGTCGACGCTCAAGATCACAGAGCCACTATTCGGCCCGAAGGTGAATGTAGTGACCGTATTGGTGAGGTTGAATCCATCAGGAGCCTTGGTCTCAATAAGCTGGTATTCGCCCCAAGGCAATCCAGTGACGTTAAATTCGCCTTTCCCGGATGCAATGTCGTGGAATGAATCCGTCCCACAGTTTTCTGTGCAATCAGTAATGGCATGTTCAACACCGTTCGGCAGCTTCTCGTATTGCGAAGTAGTGGCGTTCCACGCAGAAAGCTGAGTGAGTTTCCATTCAGAGTCACCGAGCTTGGTGTCCGAAGCTTCAGAAGAGACCTTGTTCCATGTAACAGAACCGGTCTTACGCGTATTGGCAATCAAAGCTATAGTCCCGGAAGCCACATCGCCCGGATTCGTCCAAGTCACCTGACCATTGGCAACGGTGAACCTATAGGTCTCGCCGCTCTTATCATAGCCATCAGGAGCCGTCGTCTCCGTCAGCTCATAGTCGCCATCGGCCACATCTTCAATCTTGAACTCGCCAGGATTGGAGTTGACATCACAACGGCGACCATCATCAGAGCAATCGACGGTATTATCCGACGAGGCGAGCACCGGAGCTGCGGACTTCGCCAGTACATAAGTAACTGGTTCCAGTTGCTGGTTGAATTCGTCTGCCGCCGAGGCAGCCACGATTCTCGATTCATTACTTTGCGAAGCAATGGAACATCCACCGGGCAAATCACCACTCGCGGTTCCGCCGCCTTGAATGCCGTCGTACAACGTGTTGGTCTGCGTGCCGTTGAACTTGATCTCTGAACCTTCCTTGGCATCAGGCCAGATTCGATTATTACCGGCATCAGTCCAATTTGACCCACCGATAACCTTGAATCGCCAACTCGAACCTGCTTGAGAAAGAGGGATGGAAACAGAGTAGTAATTGCTATTACAGCTGGAAATGCTCATTTCCTCGAAATACTGTGTGCCACCCGTAGAATCCCAGTAAGCGAGGTAATAAGACGACCAGGCCTTCCAAGACTTCGGGAAATACACCACGGTCTTCGGCTCTTGCACCTGCACCTGAAATGTGTTCGTCTTATCGCCAGCCGAAACAGTGATAGCGGTAGTGTCTGCCTGCAACGCATTAATCGTTACCGACTTGGCACGAATAGCCCCATCGGAAGTGGAAGTCGTACCGTCGGCATTCAGCGATACCACGGCGGAATCCTTGACTTTCCAAACCGGCGTCACCGAATCTGGTGTCACCGTAGCGGTCATCGTAGTCAAGCCACCCTGCGTCAGTGAAATCATGTCTCCGTTTGCGACTGTTTTCCCACTTTCGTTTGTCACGCTGAGAGCGACCACTTCGGGATCGCTCACCGTAACGGTAATGCTTCCGCAAACACTTGCATCCAAAGTAGAGCATGCCCTAATGGTTGTCTTGCCTTGAGTCAACGCAGTGATTGTGCCAGCAGCAACCGATGCGACATCCGGCGCAGTCGAACTCCATGTCACGCTTTGCGGCGTACCTTCCGGAAGGACAGTTGCGACAACCGTCTGAGTGGCGCCGGATTCCATGGAAATATCAGCATCGTCATTGACGGTAACTTTTGTTGCCTTGACACGATTGTCGTCAATCACCCAAGTCTTGTTCGCATCGCTACCGGAGGTCGCCTTCAACTGCCAGGTCGAACCGGCAAGCGCTGCGGAATCCTGTTCGGAATCGGTCTTCCTCCATTCCACTGCAGTGCCGGATGCTTTGTTGACGATTCCGGTATTCAAATGCAGCAGCTTGCTGTCATCGTCCGTAATCTCAATACCCACGCTGTCATACACCTTGTCGATGGTGCTGTAGGTACCGCCTGCCTCGCCTGCAACAATGCGATAGATATTGGTGTTCTGAACGTAACCTTCGATAGTGCCGGTTTCCTTGATGTAATACGTGGCATTCGGATTAAGATCGGTCATCGGCTCAATCACGCCTGCGGTGGAATCCGCATCATTGGCGATATTGTCACCGACCGTAGTTAAGGGCTTGACAGTAGGATCGGCACTCGTCGCAGCATCCAGAGAGCCGTAAACCGCCCATGTGGTGCCTGCCTTCAGTTCATTGCCATCACCGTCGGTCTTGTTCCACTTGATGCGCACGCCCTGCGGATTGTAGGATGCGGCCCACGGGAAGTTATGACGTTCCTGATCCATGTCGATGATGGAGGCCGTCTTGGCGAGAGTTCCATTCACCGTTGCCTGGGTTGGGTTGTACATCATGAAATCCTGGCCGACATACACACGACCATTGGTGGTGACGTGCGATTCGAAGCTGCCGTTCGGCACCATGATGCTGCCGAGCATGGCGGCTGCGGGGTCGTCAGTGACGGAGGAGCCGGACATCGAAGTCTCCTGCGTATACCAATCGCCCGCTCCGTCCGCATGCAGTTTGGTGAGATTCACGTTGCTTGCATGCTGTGTGGTGCCGCCCATGATGGTGACGGAAGACGCGTCGGCGAAGTTCCACATAATCTTCTGCGCGACCTCGGAGTACAGTGCCGACTCAATCTGACCGTCCGTACCAGTGACATAACTATTCGAAATTTCGTACACATCGCCATCAGCAATGTCGGAATTCGCGGTGCCGCCGTACCAGAAACGCCAACCGGTGCGCATGACAATCGGAGTATTCGCTCCGGTCGTATCATCGACGACGTTGATTAGGATGGAAGCGTTCTCTGGAATGTTACGAAACCAGAAATCCAAACCTTTGTCATCATTGACGTTCAGCAGGCTGGCACTGACCTCGAAAATCTGCAGGGAAGAGGTGCCGTCGCCGGTGAAGGTAAGCAGTCTCTCGGAATCTTGAGCGAAATCCATGCTGACCTTGTAAGTGGAGAAGGACGTCTCCGTACCACGTCCAGCGGCCCATATCTGTTTGCCGTTGCTCTTCTCTGCTTCGTTCTTCGCGTACGCGTCGTATTTATCGTAATCGTATTTCTTACGTACGTATTCGGTCTGAGCAGGAGCGAAGCCGGAAACGACGGTGCCGTTGGACGTCCAGCTTTTCTGCGTTGCGGAATCGTTTACGATCTTGGTGCCATAGGCATCAATGGAATTGCCCTGGCCGTCCGTCACAGTGCTGAAATCCCTGATGTTCCACTGCGCGTCGGAATCATTCATATTGCCGTAACCATACTGGTAGATCGAACGCAACTTGATGGTGTTGTCGTTATTGCCCGTACCCCACACTTTGGTGCACGAACCGGCCAGCTTGGCGTTGAAGTTCGACCATTCATCGTTGCGCCACGCCTGCAGGATACCGCCGCCCTGGGTGCTGGTACCGCTGATGGTGGACGGCCAGGTCTGCACAGTGCTTTGTACGGAATCATCAAAGGCGGAATTCGTTCCCTCCACGGCAAGAATGGTGGATCCATTCGCCGGCTGATACTGGGCTCCGAACGCCACAGTACCGATGGTGAAGAAACCTTTCTGGGCGCGCTGCATATAGCGTCCCCGCACGAAGGTCTGCCCCTCCATTTCAGCGGCCCAGGAACCGTCGATGGAGTCCGCAGTGAGGCTTTGCCTATCGCCGTCCTTGGGCTTGCCGACATAGAAATCGCGACCGACGAATGTGGCGAGTTCGGTATCGACGTCGTTCACCGATGTTCCGTTATCGCTCATCGAGATGCTGCTGGGCACGAAGATCGCACCATCAGCGAGAGCATCGTTGGCTTTGGCGCTGCACACAGGAATGAGCGAGGTGATGGCCACGACGAGAATGGCGGCGGTCAGAGCATGGGCGGGCGAAACGGCACTGGATTCCTTCATGCGCACGCCGGAGCAGTGGCGCGGCCCAGCGCCAATGACACCGTTTGCAAGTAGTCGCCTCATCTCGCCCCCCTCGGACATCTTTCCTCACCCACCTTTAGGTATGGAATGACATCCTTTGCAGTTCGTTTCTTCTCTCTCAAGACGGCAGCGCTGCCACTCAATTTACTGACGTATCTTGTGGATACAAGAAATAACAGTAATCTTTACAGCAATGAAAATCTATGAAACAAAAAGTTCTCCCACCCTCCCCCGTGACAAAATATTTTTATTAGTTGAATTTACTTAAGGGATTCATCCCTTCTAGAAAAAGACATTCTGCTAACGTTTTCAAAATATAACCTTGCCGCCAAAAAAGGTTGGCCGTCCCCTGTGCGTTCATCCACCCACAGCGTGTCACGAGACCTTTCTGCAAAACGTTTCATTCTTTTTGCAGCAAGTACCCCCTAGTACAACCGTGCATCACACTTCACTACCCGATACATCCTTGGCAAAATGGTGTCCCTATCGACGTCGACGCCATTGACCCATGTCAAAGCATCAGATATAAAAGAAAAGCAGGGGCGCGAAATCCAAAATCTCCACCCCCACGCAACGAGACTTGCCCTGCTCCATGCCAGTCCCCGCAAATGCCAACTTTAAGCCGGCCTAGCTCCTATCGCCGCCGTACACGGAATCAGTGCCACGCAGCACCAACTGGGCACGGACCACCTCGTGCGGGGTCTCCACGCGCTCACCCGCAATAAGCTTCATGGCCTTATGCGCGGCAAGACGCCCCATAGCAAATGGATCCTGACGCATGGTGGTCAAGTTCACCATATCGGCGTACGGCGAATCATCGAATCCGATAATCGAAAAATCACGTGGCGTACGATGCCCATAACGACCAAGCTTCAGCGCCAATGGAATGGCCATCCTATCAGTTTCACAGCATATCGCGTCGGGGAACTCATCCAGCGCCAGCAACGCCGTCAACGCCGAATCCGCAGATGTCTTGCCACGCGGAACGGCGAGCACCCGCCACGCAAACTGGTGCGCGGCCTCAGCCATCTTGCAGGCACGGACGAAGCCCCGCCCTCGAGCGTCAATGGAGGAACTGATCGAATCAATCGCCTCAGAGCACACGTATACCAAGTTTTTGTGCCCCAGACTGATCAGATGCTGCGCGGCAGTGAACGTACCAGCCTCGTCATCGATACTGACGCTTGCGTCAAAACCTGCCACGGAAGGAGTATTAACACCGACGATCGGCACATTGATCCGCTTGAGCCGCTCGACCTCCCGCGGATCAATGGCGAACGACGCCACGAACACAGCATCGACGTTACGGCGTACTGACAGGTTAGTGAAGAAATCACGGCGATTCTCGTCCGTATCGATATGCTGGAACAGGGAAATATCGTAGCCGGCCTTATGCATCACGGCATTGATGCCCGCAAACACTTCAGTATTGAACCAACTGGTGATTTCCTCGTTCATAAGCAAGGCCACACGGTACGTCTGCCCAGATTTCAGCGAAGTCGCGGAACGAGAAATGTTGAAGTCCAACTTATCGGCCGTTTCCAATACCTTGCGCCTGGTGCGCTCGGAAACGAGTTCGGGACGCGCGAACGCGCGAGAGACTGTCGAAATCGATACTCCCGCGGCTTTGGCCACCTCACGAATGCCAACCTTATCCATGTCAGCCCCTTTGCGACTTGCGGTATCGCCGCCACGTCCGTCATGGACGCATGATGGCTATAATGCCACTCTCGATACTGATTCCATCATACTGCAAACGTTATCAAAACGAAACAGCGTTCTTGCAAGCCTTACGAACCGGAATTTCATACGGATTACGCCGCCAACGCACACGCCAGCGGCAAGACCGGACATAACGCATGGAGCATCCCCCGCACGGGCCGCTCGAACCAGTCGTCAGAAGGCGGTTTTATCAAAATCTTCCATATCGACGATATCGATGTCTCCGGCGACTCTCTGAACATGGATCCGCAAAGCTTTGCAATCCTACGATACTAGACATGCTTACATATTGCAAACGTTCATCACAATAACCATAACAAATCAATACACCAGTCACAGTGCAGTCATCATAAACCTATGTATCGCAACCATTTTCAATGGCGTAACATGTGTTGCAAACGATAGCATAATATGGTACAGTAATCGTCTTAATGAACTGTCTACGGCACCGCAGCCGCCGGCGGTTCAACACAGCAATGGCGATACGTAACACCGAAATCGCATGAAAAGGAGCTTCCAACCGATATGACAGCATCAGCGCAACAAACAGAAAGTGACGAACGCATCGCGCGCCCACTCATCCAACTCGCCAAGATAAACGGCATCGCCACCTCGTATATCGACCAGCTCGGCACCTATGTCGAAATTCGTGACGAAGTGCTCGTCAGCGTGTTGGCGGCCCTTGGCGTGGATGCATCCACCGAACAAGCCATCACCGATTCCTACGCCGAGGCCAAACAGCGTATCGCTGACACGCTACTGCCGCCGACCATAGTGAAATTCATCGGCAAACCGACCTCCATACCCATCCATGCCAAAGGCAACGATGTCATCCTGCGACTCATTCTGGAGGACGGCACGCAGTATACAGGCAACCTGTGCATGTATCTGATACAGCAGGACGACGGATCTCTGACCCTCAATCTTCCCGACGACATTCCGGCCGGATACCATAATCTTCGCGTGAATGCGGGAGAACTGCACGCAGAGGCATCACTGCTCTGCGCGCCAGCACGCATCGAACTGCCGGAAGCCGTCGCGCAAAAACAACGATGGGGCTGGATGACGCAGCTGTATTCCGTACGTTCCGCACAATCGTGGGGCGTAGGCGACTACGGCGATCTGCGCGACCTGCTGAAGGACGCCGCCGAGAAATCGCACGCCGATTTCATGCTCATCAATCCGATTCATGCGACTGCACCTGTCGAGCCGCTTGAGCCCTCCCCCTACCTGCCGGAATCCCGCCGATTCCTCAACGTCACCTACATTCGTCCGCAGAATATTACGGAGTACGCCGACTTGAGCGAAACCGATCTGGCCGAAGTCGAACACCTGCATGCCGAAATGCAGCCGGCAAACGACGATCCGAATCCGATGGACATCAACTCCGCATGGTGGCACAAGCGCAAGGCCCTGCAGCTCATATATGCGGTGCCGCGTTCCGCCGAACGTCAGGCCGCATTCGAAGCGTTCAAGAAGGCGTCAGGACAGGATCTGCGCGCATTCGCGGCATGGTCGGTGGCTTTCGAGATATGGGGCGCCCCTTGGGAAACCTCATGGATCAGCGAAACGAACCGGAATTCTCCTGAAGTGGCCGAGCTGATGCGTGAACATGCCGACCTGATGGAATTCGAATGCTGGCTGCAATGGATCGCGGCCGAACAGGTG
This sequence comes from bacterium, assembly GCA_963595445.1. GTDB lineage: Bacteria > Actinomycetota > Actinomycetes > Actinomycetales > Bifidobacteriaceae > Bifidobacterium. The sequence goes on along the minus strand of CAVBHJ010000011.1, from coordinate 27,067 downwards.
ACCGCCGCTCAGGACACCGCGCGAGACGCGGGCATGGCGCTCGGCCTGGTGCAGGATATGGCCGTTGGCGTGCACTCGCTCGGTGCCGACGTATGGTGGAATCCGGAACGTTTCGCAGTCGGCAACGTAACCGTGGGCTGCCCGCCCGATTTCTACAATCAGCAGGGCCAGGATTGGGGTCAGCCGCCGTTCAATCCGAATTATCTGAAGAAAACCGGCTATGCCGTATATCGGGACATGGTGCACAACATGTTCTCCCGCGCGGGCGCTGTGCGCATCGACCACGTTCTCGGCCTGTTCCGTCTCTGGTGGATTCCGCAGGGCGAAGGCGCGAAGGGCGGAGCGTACGTTATGTACGACCATGATGCGATGATTGCGATCCTCACCATAGAGGCCACCCGCGCGAACGGCCTGGTGATCGGTGAGGATTTGGGAACCGTGCCGGATTATGTGCGCACCGTACTTGCGGAACATGGCTTGCTTGGTTGCGTCGTGGAATGGTTCGCACGCGTTGACGACTCCCCCAATGCCGGCGATCCGTATGCCGACCCAGCCACCTACCGCAGATATGCGCTGGCTTCCGTGACCACGCACGACCTGCCGCCCACCGCCGGATACCTGCAGTTCGAGCATGTAAAGCTCCGCGAAAAGCTGCATCTGCTGTCTGAGCCCGTTGAGGAGTTCCAGACTTCCGCGACCGCCGAACGTCAGGCGATGCTTGACCGTCTGGTGGAAAGCGATCTGATTACGCCGGAAACCGCAGCCGATGCGGAAAACCATATCCAGGAAATCGTGGAAGCCATGCACAAAATGCTACGCCTGTCGCCGTCCGTATTGCTGCAGGCCGCTCTGGTCGATGGTGTGGGCGAGGCCCGAGCCCAGAACCAGCCGGGCACCTCCAGCGAATACTCCAATTGGCGCGTACCGCTGGCCGGGCCCGACGGCAAGGTCGTCCACACCGATGAGGTGTTCGACCTGCCTCGCGTGCAATCCCTTGCCGCCATTATGAACGCAGACTGATTGTTCCAATCTCCAAAACAGTAGTGGCGCGGAACCTGTGAATCCATCCCGTGAAATCCGGGTATGGCTCATAGGTTCCGCGCCACTATCTTTTTTTAGTCGAGCAGCAACCAGGCCGATGTATCTTGGGTGAGCTTGCCATCATCCGTCATCGGTCCGGATTGGACTATGACCACGCCACCCGGCAGATCGACCGGTTCGGCTCCGAAATTCGTGACGGACACGAATCGACGCCCTTCCGCAGCGGGACGGGAATACGCGACCACCGCATCGCCCATATCAAGCAATTCGGCGGACGTATCACCGGTGACCGTCAGCACGGTCTGACGCAATTTCAGCAGTTTGCGGTACAACGCAAGCATGGAATCGTCGTCCGCGGCCTGAACGTCGGCAGCGAAATCCTTGAACCAGGTCGGCTGCGGCAGATGCGCATCGGCGGCACCTTCGGTTTGCGGGCCGAAACCGAACGTCGCTCCGGTTATGAAATCGCCATTCCAGGAAGCCGGCTCGCCGCAATCATCGGCAGTCCACGGCAACGGCACACGGCATCCGTCACGGCCTTTGTCGGTGAAGTTACGGCGGGTATTGAACGGCGTCGGGTCCTCAAGACGACCCCACGGAATATTCGCCACTTCGAACAATCCCAATTCCTCGCCCTGATAGACATATACGGATCCGGGCAGGCCGATTTCCATCAGCGCCGCGGCACGGGCGCGACGAGTTCCCAGTTCGCGATCCTCCGAATAGGTTCCGCCGTCACGCAGCAGCCAATCATGCGCGATCTGATGGAACGGCGCTCCCTTGACTTGCGGCAGGCCGTAACGGGACGGGCTGCGCGGCACGTCATGGTTGTTCATAACCCACGTGGTGGTGGAACCATTGGTCTCCTCGGCGGCCTTCAGACCATCCTCAATAGCACCGCGGAATTCATCAGCGAACCAACCCGCTTCGGCGAACTCGAAGTTGAACACTTGGCCAAGCTCGTCGGTGGATGCATACAGATGCTGCGATTCCGCCCGCACCCAAGCCTCACCCACGGCGAAACGCGGCGGATCGTACTCATTGAACACTTCGCGCCACTCACGATAGATCTCGTGCACTTCCGGACGGTCCCACAATGGGCTCAGACCGCCCTTGGGCGGCAGCTGCTTCTGCACCGCCATCGGATCCATGTCAGCGAGCGGCACGGAATCAAGATCCTTCGCCAAACCGTGCGCCACGTCGATACGGAAGCCGTCCGTACCATGTTCGGACCAGAATCGCAAGGTCTTCTTGAATTCCTCATGCACGTCCGGATTCTTCCAGTTGAGGTCCGGCTGCTCTTTCGCGAACATGTGCAGATACCACTGCCCGTCCTCCACCTGCTGCCAGGCCGGACCGCCGAACAGCGACTGCCAATCGTTCGGAGGCAGCTCACCGTTCTCGCCACGTCCCTCGCGGAAAATGTAACGATCGCGTGCGGCCGATCCGCGGCCCGCGGCGAGCGCTTCGAGGAACATCTCGTGCTTGCTTGCCGTATGGTTCGGCACGATGTCGACAATCACCTTGATACCGGCTTGATGGGCGGCCGCGGCCATCGCATCGAAGTCGTCCATGGTGCCGAGGCGGGGATCGACATTGCGGTAGTCGATCACGTCGTAACCGCCGTCGGCCAGATCGGACGGGTAGAACGGCGACAGCCAGACCGCGTCGACGCCCAGCTCACGCAGATACTCCATTTTTTCGGTGACGCCAGCGATGTCGCCCAATCCGTCGCCATTCACGTCCTTGAAGCTACGCGGATAGATCTGGTAGACGACCGCCTGTTTCCACCAATCGTCACGTTGATTGTTTATGGTCATGCGCGACCTCCTTCCAACTGCATTGCACTCCAGCTGCATTGCGTTTATGAAAACGATACCATCAATCGTTTGCCGTATAGGTGTAATATTCCCATATTTTGAATGATGACAACGATTGCCAAAATCGGGTAGACTTGACTTATGAGATTCCTTTCACCCGACTCAGGTTTCATGCGTGGCCTCAGTGACGCCGTAGACGCGATCTGGATCAACATCCTCATGATCGTCACCAGCATCCCGATCATCACCATAGGTGCGGCACTGGCCGCCGGTCATGACGCCGCGCGCAAGTCGTTGACCGGCGAAGGCACAGTGACTCGTAATTATTTTGCCGCATTCCGGTCGAACTTCGCGAAATCGACCGGATATTGGCTGATCTTCGGATTAGCTGGAGCGCTGAGCATTTATTCATGGATCGTGCTGCAGATCACTCCATTGCTGATTCCAAAATTCGCATTAAGCATCGTGTGGCTCATCGGATTCGAATGGATCTGGGCATTGCAGGCCCGCTTTGAGAATTCGTTCTGGCGCACGCTGGGCAACGCGTTCGTGTTCGGCGTGAGCAACATCGGCCACACCTTGGCCTTGGTCGCCATCGACGCGCTATTCGTGGCATTGCTGGCTGGCAGCTGGTTCTACATGCCGCAAGGCTTGTTCCTGCTGCTGATCCTCGGCTACGGCACCATAATCATGCTGCACGTCCCGATCCTCGAACACGTCCTCAAGCGATACATTCACTAAAAATGTGAGATTACGGGCCGACCGTGCGGATTTTCAGCATACTGTGTGGATTCTTGGCCAGTCGTGCGGATTCTCCACGAGTTGTGCGGATTTTTAAACCGGTCGTGCGGATTCTCGGCATGATGAAAATCCACACGACCGCCTTTGCGCGATATGGATCGCGGACAGTCTCTGCACGTATCTCCCAGTTGTGCGCAGCGTGCGCATCACACCACCACAGCACATTAACCTCAGATCATTGGAAAATGGCCGTTTCTAAGTCATAAGAAAAAGACGGAACGCAGCCATCGGCATCCCCTTGCGACCACAACCGCAAGAAACAAGCCTATCTTCCAGTTGTGGCCGTCCCGCATGCGCACCATTTCGATTCCAAAATCATAGATCGTTGGAAAATGGCCGTTTCTGGATTATGCGAAAAACACGGGATACGATGAAACACACCCTTTTGAAGCCACAAACATGAGAAACGCCCGTATCTCCCAGTTGTGCGCAGCCCTGATCAACCGGATCACCGGAAACAGCCGTTTTCAAATCACATAGGAAAAGCAGAGCACCCCTCAGACACACATTTTGGCCCATAACCCAAAATGGCGTGGAGCCTATGGACGATCCGAATTCCACGGATGTCTATAAGCTCCACGCCACAATTGCCGGTAAACGGTCAGCCAAAACCAGCCCTTGACGGCTCCGCCTTTGGCCCTGCAACCACGGACCGCTCTACGCGCGGACCCAAACACACCCTCACGGCACAGCCGCTCGGGCCGGAACCTGGCAACAGTGCACTGCACTGTCGCCCAAGGACTTTCAGCCCTTGACGGCTCCGGCCATCACGCCTTTGACGATGTGCTTCTGGCAGATGAGATAGAACACGATGATCGGAATAATCGCCATGACCAGGCAGGCCATCATCGCACCCATGTCCACCGATCCATAGCCGCCCTTCAGGTACTGGATGGCCACGGAAATCGTCTTGTACTTGCCCAGGTCGAGGGTCAGGTACGGCAGCAGGTAGTCGTTCCAGATCCACATAGCCTGCAGAATCGCAACCGACACAATCGAAGGCTTCATGATCGGCACGACGATCTGGAAGAAGATGCGCGGCACGGAAGCGCCGTCAATCATCGCGGACTCCTCCAACGACTGCGGAATGCCCTTGATCACGCCCGTGAAGATGAACACGGCCAGACCGGCACCGAAGCCCAGATACACGATGCACAGGCCCCACGGAGTGTTGAGCTTCAACATGTCGGCAAGCTTGGAGAGGGTGAACATGACCATCTGGAACGGCACGATCATGTTGAACAGGAACAGCGTGTACAGAAGCTTGGCGGCCCAATTGTTCACGCGCACGATCCACCATGCGCACATTGACGTGCAGACCAGAATCAGCGCCACGGAACCGACCGTGATCAGCAGGGTCCAGCCGAAACTTGCGAAGAAATTCGTGGTTTCGATGCCACGTGTATAGTTCTCCAGTCCGACGAACGCCTTTCCCGTCGGGATGGAGAACGCATTGCGCGAGATATACGCCTTCTGCTTGAAGGAGTTGATGAGCACCAGCACAATCGGGAACACCCATGCCAGTGAGATGACCGTGAACAGTACGGTCCACAGTCCGCCATGCTTGACCTTGTCTCCGGAGATCATGCCTCCACCTCCTTGGAAGTCGTGAGCTTGTTCTGAATGATCGCGACCGCTGCCACCAGAATGAAGAACAGCACCGCCTTGGCCTGTCCGACGCCTTCCCAGCCCATGCGCCCGTAGAACGTGCGCGTGATGTTCATGGCCAGGCCTTCGGACATGTTCGACGGAGCACCGTTGGTCAACGCAAGGTTCTGATCATAAAGCTTGAATCCGTTGGTCACGCACAGGAACGAGCAGACGGTGATCGACGGCATCATCAGCGGAATGATGACCTTGAACATGGTCTGCGTTCCGGAAGCGCCGTCGACGGCCGCTGCTTCGAGCACGTCGGTCGGCAGGGACTGCATGCCCGCGATGTAAATGATCATCATGTAGCCGATCTGCTGCCAGCACACCAGAATGACCAAGCCCCAGAAACCGTATGTGGCGCTGTACGTCAACGCACGGCCCCAATGGGCGAGGATGCCGTTGAGCAGCAGCATCCAGATATAGCCCAGGATGATGCCGCCGATAAGATTCGGCATGAAGAATACGGAGCGGAAGATGTTTGACCCTTTAATGGCCTTGGTAAGCATGTATGCGATGGCGAACGCGGCCACGTTGATCACGATGGTCGTCACGATGGTCAACGCCACGGAGAATCCGAGCGCGTGCAGAAACTCCGTATCCGCGAATGCCTTTTGATAGTTTTTGAGTCCCACGAACTCTGCATCGGTGACGGTGGTGAATTTACAGAAGCTCAAATACACACCCATAATGAACGGGACTACGAACCCGATGATGAACGCGGCGAACGTAGGCAGCGCAAATAACGCCCACCATTTCCGTATCGCCTTGCCAGCCATGCTGATCATGCGCGCCTGCTTTCCTTCTTCTTAATTCCGCATCCACGCCAGCGTGCCGCGAAATCTCCTTGCAACCTTCGGCCCGAGGCGAATCCTCACCGCTTTGTTCGGTCTCTCGTCGTGGGCTCAGTAGCCATGATAGATGCCCTGATACAAAATGTCAAACGTTGTCATTTTTACCCGTTTCGAACAGAGCTACAGCAACGTTGTCATACCAATAAAATAAGCTAGCTTGCTGAAATTCCAAAGGTTTTAAAACTACATCATTTTTTGCAAACGTTTGTAAGAGAGCTTTTGCATAAAATTTGCAATACAGTATGCTAAACATTAAAGAGGTCAGCATATGAAAAGCAGTATTCAAGACGTGGCGCAGCTTGCGCATGTATCCATTTCGACGGTTTCACGGTCGTTCACCCGCCCCGATCTGGTATCGGCGGCCACCCGCGAGAAGGTGATGAAGGCGGCCGACGAACTCAACTTCTCCATCTCCCGCTCCGCGGCAGCACTGAAAACCGGGCGCGCACTGCGTATCGCGGTACTGATATCCGGCAAACTCAATCTATGGTTCAGCTCATCCATCATCGAAGGATTGAACCAAGTGTTCCACGACGAAGGCTACGACATCTCCATCTATCAGATGTCCAGCATCGAAGAGCGCCGTGAATTCTTCGACATGCTGCCGGTACGCCGCAACGTCGATGCCGTAATCGTCATTTCCTTCGACATCGACAGCAGCGAAATCAAGCAACTGAAATCCGTGAATGTGCCGATTATCGGCATCAACTCAAGTCTGCCGGAAGAACGCGGATTCGACGCTGCCGTACGCATCGACGACAAACAGGGATCCGAACTTGCCGCACGCCATCTCATGACGCTTGGGCATAAAGACATCGCCTACATCCGCACCGACCGCGACGTGACGCTGCACTTCAGCGTGCAGGGACGTTTCGATTCGTTTATGGCATGCTGCGCGGCCAACGGCATCACGCCGCAGACACTCGTCACCGATGAGGGCAAGAACAACATCAGCAGGGTCGTCACGCAGTTGCTGAGCCTCGACCATATGCCAACGGCCATCGCATGCCAGGAGGACGGCATCGCGGTACCGCTGCTGTTCCAGCTGGAACGCAACGGCTTCACCGTACCGAACGACATCTCCATCATCGGCTACGATGACGGCGTTTACGCACGCGACCTCGGCCTGACCACCGTACGTCAGGAACCGGTCAAGATGGCCCGGGAAGCCGCCCGCATGACGTTGGACCTCATTGAGAAGGAATCCCTTGACGAACCGTTCAAGACGTTCCCCGCACAGTTGGTCGTACGCTCCACCACCGCACGTATACGCCGATAAACAACCATTGTGTTTCACGTGAAACACAATGCGGGAAACATCAAGAAACATCGACGAAGACGCAGCAAGACGAGCAGCAAGATAAGGCACAGATAAAGCAAGGGCCGTCGCCACATCCGAACGAATGTGGCGACGGCCCTTTCATATCCGCCGAGGTCTACAACAGAAAAGGAGAGACACGCCTCGGCGATTCAGTTATGGCCAAGACCTGCGGGCCTCAACGGGTCCGCAAGCCATCTCAGTGGGCCGCGTCGTATTCGGTCTTCCAACCGTCCACGAACGCGGACTTGACGGCATCCCAGTCGCCGGTGCCCTGAGCGTATTCAAGGAGCGCGGAGCCAAGCTGGTTCTTCCACTCCTCGGACGGCATCATGGTGAAGTTCCAGGAGACAGCGGTCTTGCCGGAGTTCTGATCCGCGACGGCTGCCTGGATGAGCGGATTGTCGCTCTCAACATCGCTGAAGGACTTGAACGGCGTGGTCAGGCCCATGTCGGAGGAGAGGGACTCGATGCCGGCCTCGTCGGTAATGACCCACTTCAGGAAGTCCTTGGTTGCCTTCTTGTCGGCATCGGAGGCCTTGTCGTTGATGCACCAGTAGTTCTCGGAACCGGTGGCCAATCCCTGGTTCTCCTCGCCTTCAGCGCCGATGTAGATCGGAATCATGCCGAGGGAATCGGCTTCCATGCCGTTCTTGCTCAAATCGGACCATGCCCAGGTACCGTTCTGATAGAAGGCGGCCTCACCCAAGGAGAATTCGGAGGTGGCGTCATCACCGGTCTTGGAGCTCAGCTGCGTCGGCTCGGTGGTGGAATCCTTGAGATACAGGTCGAAGATCTGCTTGTATTCCGGCAGGTACGTGCCCTTGATGGTTGCCGGCTGCTCGGTGATGTTGTCTTCCTTGAACTCGTAATACAGCGGCAGGTTGGCGAGATGGGTCTTGAAACGCCAGTCGGAGCTGGAGTCGAAGCCTGCGGATGTGAAGGCTCCCTGGATGCCAAGCTCGTCCTTCTTGGACTGCATGTCGTCGGCCACGGCCTTCAGGGTGTCGAAATTGTTGATGTCGTCAACGCTCTTGATCTTGGCGCCATCGGTGGCGATGTACTTGTTGAGGATGTCCTTGTTGTAGATGAGGCCATAGGTTTCCATGGCGTACGGAATGCCGACGACCTTGTCTCCGTCCTTCAGCGCGACGGACTGGTCGATGAGCTGCGAATACGGCTCCGTGTCGGACATGTCGGCGGTGTAGGACTTCCAGTTCTGGTAGCCGACCGGTCCGTTGACCTGGAACAGAGTCGGAGCCTCGCTCTTGGCGATTTCGGACTTCAGGGTCTGCTCGTAAGTGCCCGACGCGGCGGTCTGCACCTTGACCTCAACACCCGTCTCTTCGGTGTACTTCTTGGCCAGCGCCTGCCAAGCGTCGTTCGCTTCGGGCTTGAAGTTCAGATAGTAGACCTTGCCTTCGCTATCGCTGGAGCTGGAGCTCGATCCGCACGCGGCGAGCGAACCGACGGACATTGCAGCGATGGCGACCATTCCCACTACAGACTTAACAGTGCGATTCATCATCGAACCTTTCTCTTTCCCTTTCCCGGCCTCCGGATACCTCTCCCGGAAACACACCTTTTCTCGAAGTTGCGCCTTCACAGCTTCGGCAACCACTATTGTGCCTCTTTTTTTCATTTTTTGCAAACGTAAGCATTTCATACTTCGCAAAAATTGATTTCAAATTTCTTCAAACGTTCATAAATACTTTATTCACAATGGTTTTCTAGTACTTCATGCAATGAAAGCGTTTGCGACACACCCTGCCTACCAACGGTCATACTTTAGTTTCTTCACGCATTAGTCCCGATTTGAAAGCGAATTTTTCCCCCGGAAATCCAACAAAAAGCAAACGAATGCATAACCTGTGAGCACGTTATCAAACGCCGACCACACATCGAACGCCCAGTCAAATCATCAGCAGAGCAATAAAAAAACCCGTACGGCACACACCGTACGGGCACTTACGACCATAAATCGTCAGCAATTCCAACGTTCGATGACGTTGTCTCCCTTGTACTGGCTCAAAACGCAGTAATGCGCGGTATCGAGACGCAGAAGACGCGCGAAATGCGGGTCGACGCCCAGCCATTGCGAAGTCAGGATTCGCAGCACATGCGCATGGGCCACCAGCAGCACGTCATACCCGTCATTGAGAATCGGCAGAACCGAAGCGATGCCGTCACGCGTGCGGGCGGCAACATCCTCAACCGTCTCACCCGGACCGTTATGCACCGGCACCTGCTCGCCGCCAGGCAACGTTTCGACCCAATCGCCTTCCAAACTCTCAGGAAGGGACCGTGGGCCATCCCGCCACACGTCCCAGGCAAAACCGCCCGCCTCACTGACCTGCTGACGGGTACGCCCTTCGGCACGGCCATAATCCCATTCGGCGATCTGCGGCAACACCTCAAAACCATCAAAACCAGCAAGCTGCGAAGTCTGCTGCGCCCTGCGCAACGGACTGGCGAACACGCACCCCGCCTCGAACCCATCGGGGAACGCTTCACGAAGACGCACGCCGGCAGCCTCGGCCTGATGGCGTCCGACTTCAGTCAAAGGAATGTTGGTACGGCCCGTATGCTGGCCCGATTCGCTCCACACGGTCTGCCCGTGGCGCAGCAGCACCAAGCGTCCGGGAACGGTTTTAGAAGCCTCGTTGCTTCCCAGTTGAGTTTCTGTCATACCTTCACTCTAGTCGAAACGAACGGCCAATCGTGTTCTTTATCACACGTGTCTCAAGCTCAATCGTGGTCAAAACCACTTTAAATGACCATAAAACGAACGCTTCGCACGCACTACACTGGAACACATGAGCGAAAAGACAGATTTCGGATCCGGAGCGGACCGCGCCGTCGAGGTCCTGCACCGAATCGATGAGAAAGTGGACGCCATGCGCACGCACAGAATCAACGACCCCGACTCATTCGGAGACAAGATCTTCAAAACAGCTTTCCCCGCCGTGATGGGATTCGCGTTCAGCACATTGTTCGACATGGTGTGGAAGAAAGGCGTCAGGCGCAAAGTCGTCCGCGCCGACGGGTCCAGGAACGCGCGGCAGGAAGCAATCCTCGGCATCGCGTTCACAGTCCTTTCGGCAGGACTTGGCGCGCTGGTGTCGCAACTTTCCGAACGCGGTTCGAAAGCGATCGTGAACAAACGTCACATGCGGCAGGTGGGCCGCAAGTAGGCGGCGAGGCCACTCCCGGAATCGCGATTCCGGAATCGCAATCCCGGAATTCCTGCGAACCAAGCTTGCCTACGAACTAGGCTTGTCCGGCATCAACAGAACAGGCGACGGAACAAACGAAAATCAAAAAGGCGCGTTCCGCAGCACATGAACTACGGAACGCGCCTTTCGCGGAGCCGATTGCGCAACCAACCGCGTGGTCAACCACACAACCAGCCACGCGACCAACCCGCATAACCGCCACTCAATCGACCATATAAGCGGCCCTACTCCCCTCGCGGAGCGTCCTCCGGCTTGCCCTCAGGGAAAATGATCTTATAGGCAAAAAAGTAGATCACCATGGAAACGCCGCCGGTAATGAACGTGACCAGCAGATTGTAGACGGCCGGACTGAACCGCACCTGCGCCAACGGCAGCCACAATCCGTTGATCGCGTTGCAGAACAAGGAAATCAGCAGCCAGGCAATGAAATACCAGAATATTTGATAAGCAAGATTGCCATGCGATTTGAAGGTCACATTGCGCTGCAGCGGAAAATTCACGCACTGCGCGATGAACGAACCGATCTCGTAACTCAGGAAATATCCCAGTCCGCCGCCGATCACCACTTCTCCGGCCGCATTACGGGCCACTTCATATCCGAGGATGTTCCACGAATAGTTCAGCCCCCCGAAGGAGATCGGAATACGCGGCCACATGAATTCGATTCCCGCCAATTCTATGCCGAACATGTACGGCAGAACCGTGAACAGCGCATACTGCAACACCGTCACCGCAAGGCTGAACAGATAGAAAATACCGATCTGCCAAACCCATTTCGCCGCTTTGGGGTGAGTTTGTTCGAAATTGCCCCACGCGTTCGCAACGCCTTTCATCAACACACCCCGATTCTTGTTTCCGCGTCTCCGTACGGACTCGTGGCCCGCACGATCATCTCCCCCACCTTGCGTGGGCGGATAATCGCCAAAGCCTCGCCATAATACGTGTCCGCAACGTCGGACTGATAACTGCGCTCGTAAAATGGGCACGCACTGCCGAAACCAAGCAGATCGCCATTGACGACTTCGACTTTCACGTCGCCGCGGGCCAACGGTTTGACGGTTCCAGCGGCGTCGGTGTAACGGAATCGCACGTAGGCAAGACCATCTTCGAACGGAATCGACGATTGTTCGGCAGTCGCATCCAGTTGCGTCTTGTTTCCTGCCGACACCAACGAAGTAGCGGCGATCTCGTTGCCGGCCGCATCGAAAGCGACGGCTTTCAGCTCACCCGGCTCGTACACAACGGAAAAATAGACACGGCAATTCGCGCCGACGTTCTTTCTGCCGACCTCACGACCGTTGAGCAGCAAAGCGACGCGGTGCGCACGCGCATAGACTTCAACGTTCGCGCGCTCGCCGTCGCAGCCCTGCCAGGACCAGCTTTCAATCGCATTGGACATTTTCCATGCGGACGGCGAATGCCTGCGGCCCGCCATGCCAAGCGGCTGGACCGCCATCGCGATAGGTTTGAATCCGAACGCGACCTGCGTGTATGCAGCTTCGGCAAGCGGCTTGCCCGTCAAGTCGAATCGGCCGGCGCCCGCACTCACCCAACCGAGCGAACCATCGAAATTCTTGGCGTAATCCGCATACTCCTGGGAGCCGATGCCGACCTCGCCGAGATAATCCATACCAGCCCACACGAAATCGCCGATGAGCCTCGGATTATCCTGCACGAGATCCCAGAAGCGGGCCGCGTCGGAGCAGAAGGTTTCGGAGCCGACAATCACACGATTCGGATACTTCTTCAAATCGTGCTCATACCGGTTGATGCCGTAGTTGTAGCCGGCCACATCAAGCATGGCGAACGCGCCGCGGGTCTTCCAATCGCAAGGCGGCAATGTGGCTCCGAACTTCATGAAGTCCGCACCCAAAAGGCCTGCAAGCTTGTTGAAGAACTCGCTGCCCACCGCCTTCTTCTTGGATTTTCCGGACGCTTCCTTCTCGGCTTTTTCGTCGCTGTATACGCCGAATCCAATGGACGAAAGGAAATTGAAGAAGATATTCACACCGCAGGTGACGGTTCTGGTCGGATCAAGACCGTGCAGATACTGCGTCATGGCGTCGGTCAGCGCAATACCACGCGCCTGGGCGGTTTCCGACACCTCGTTGCCGATGGAGTACATGATCACGCTCGGATGGTTGTAGTCCTTGGCCACCATATCAGCCAAATCACGCCTGTAATTGGTTTCCACACGAGTGCCGTAGTCGAAACGGGTCTTGTGGATGTACCAGCCGTCCACATATTCGTCGAGCATCAGCATGCCCTCCCGGTCGCAGGCGTCAAGCAGCGCTTTGGAACAGGGATTATGCGCGGAACGGATGGCGTTGTAGCCGCCCTGCTTCATCAGGGCCACTTTGCGGGCTTCCGCGGCCGGATACGCGCATGCGCCCAGCAGACCGTTGTCGTGATGCAGGCAGCAGCCGCGCAAGATCACACGCTTGCCGTTGATGCGCAGTCCCTTTTCCGCGTCGCATTCCACTGTGCGCACGCCGAACGTCTCCCGCTGTTCGTCTTCACCGAAGGAAACGACGCATGTGTACAATGCCGGATCTTCCGGGCACCACAATCGCACATCGGGGATCACAAGTTCGGAGGAAGCCACGAAATCGCCATCATCCAAACGTTCCGCCCGGGCTTCGCAAAATACCTTGCGATTGCCGTCTCCGTCGAGAATCGCAATGGCGACTTCTCCCGCATGGCTGGTACGAACGGCCACGCGTACACGTCCGGTACGGTAATCGACGGTGGTCACGCGAACGCCTTCCGGAAGCACATGACGTTCCGGCATCGCGCAAAGCCATACGGGACGGTAGATTCCCGTACCCGAATACCAACGGCAGTTCGGCTGCTCGCTATTGTGGGCCTCCACCGTCAGCACATTGCCTTCCGGCTTGATTCCGCCGGGCAGCTCAACACTGAATCCGGAATAACCGTAGTCATGTTCGGCGATGAGTTCGCCGTTCAACTTGACCACGGCATCACGATACACGCCTTCGAATTCCAGCATCAGTACGGCCGCGTCCGGCAAATCCGCGGCGTCGAATCGCTTCGTATACAGGTAATCGCGGGCAACATACCAGCCGCTGTTCACACCGGACGGACTATCTTCGCTTTTCGAATCCCACTGCATGGCGTCATGGGGAATGGTCACCGGCTTTTCCTTGGCGCCGGCTTCGAGCGGACGGCAGGTCCACCCATCGTTGAAGGGCATCTTGTGCATGATATTCCTCATCTAAAAACTGACGATAAGTGTCCGGGCGAACCCACATCAGAATCCGCCCGGACACCGTTTTTTCAACGCATTACTTACGCTTGCGCATGAACGCCGCTACCAACAGCACCAGCTGCGTGGCTGCGAGCGCCAGAGTCGCCGTCCACACCTGGCCGAACAGGCTCTGATCGCCGAACATGTTCAGGTTCATGAAATGGCCGACGTAGGTGTACATGCATTCCATGACGAACGCGCATAGCGCGATCATGCTGACGATGGGCGTTGCCGCCACCAGCCAGTCGTTGTCGATCACCAGCGTGGACAGTTGCGAGACAAGCACCACGATCAGGGGCACGATGACGAGCGCGTTGTAGGATCCCGCGGCCGAGGCGTACATGAAGTACGTTGCCAACGACACGATCGTCAGGATTCCGGCCGCCAGTCCAAGATAGAAACCGACTGTTCGGTTGGAGAACATTTCCTTGCAGTTCATGATGGTTCCTCACTTTCCTGCTTTGTTGGGCTTGTTTACGGATTCGGGCACCACTACGGCCGCCTTCCTGTTGCGTCCGGAACGCCACAGCATGAACGCGCTACCGGCGGTCAGGATGGCGAATGCCGCGTCGAGGCTGTAAATCGCGTAACGCCACCAGGGGGTGACCTTCACAACCTTGGCGTTGGCGTCGAGGCCGTTGATCAGGTTGGTGCGGGTCAGTGTGTAGTGGAAGTTCTTGATCGAATTGCGCAGGTCTCCGAGCAGCTCTCCATCGTCGTTGTCTTCGATCGCCTGCTTGATACCGGCCGCGGACGTGTTGCCCGGATCGATGCAGTATGTGGTCACGCCGGCCGCCAGCGAGGACGGGAAGTGCGACTTGTATGCGCCTCCGGCGATGCCATCGGTTTCGATCATGCCCTTGAAGCCCCATTCGTTGCGGATGACCTGGGTGGTCAGCGCGGTGCTGGCGGAGGACCAGACCACGCCGAGTCGGTTGAACGACATCATCAGGGCGGTCGCGTTCTCGTTGCTTACGATGCCTTCCACGCCCTTGAGTGCACCCTCACGGAACGCCTGCTCGTTGAAGAACATGTTCAGACCTTCACGGTACAGTTCCTGATCATTGCCGGCCACGTGCTTGACGCCTTGGGCGAAGCCCTTCTTCTGTGCCGCGGACAGTTCGACGACGTTGTCAAGGTACGTCATGATGCTGTCTTCGGACCAGTATTCGCCGTTACGACCGCCGAACGGGGTGCGGTGCAGGTTGCCGCCTCCGCCCCAGCCGACCGGGGTGTTCGCATACAGGGCTTCTTCGCCGACGAGTTCGCCTCGGCGCTGCATACGGTCGTAATCCCAGGTGCTAGCAAGAACGATGGTCGACGGATACAGCGTCACGTTGCGGGTGTCGCCGTACTCTTCCGCATAGGTGTTGTCGCCCACGCTTGCGGTGCCGTCGCCGGCCGCGTATGCGGGACGATTCACCGAAGCCACTTCAACCGTACCGAACAGGTCGGGAAGCTGGGACGTCAGTTCGTCGATGGTCATCTGGTCGAGATACTTGTTCCAGGTTTCGTCATCGTCGTAGTCGACGTCGCGCATCATGGCGAAGGTCAGACCGTTATCCGCACCCTGAGTGTAGTCGGAAACGGACTTGGCATCGTCCGCCTTCTTATACAGTTCGCCCTTGAGCAGCTCGATCATCTCGTCGGTGGCCGTCACCTCGACGGGCTTGGTCGGGAAGGTGCCTTCCCAATCGGAACGGGTCATATAGGTTACGGAGTTACCATCCCAGCTGTTCAGATCCGCGTCTTCGAACTGGTTGGTCACCTTTTCGCCGGTCTTGGAGTTCTCGTAGGTTTCGGTGTCGATGCTGTCATACGACCACGTGTAGGTCTTGGAAGCGTCCGCATCCACCTTCTGTCCGTCCATGTCGGTCATGCCGGTGGCTCCGGAAGCGGCAAGGATGTTGTTCAACGCATCATGGGCATTGTCGCCGATGGCGAGGTAGTAGTCGCCCGCGCTGAGAATATAACCCTTGGCGTTGGTGTAATCGTAGCTGGCAAGCAGGTAGCGGTCCACCGTGATTTCCACGGTCTGCGAAGCTCCCGGCTCCAACGTGTCGGTGCGGCCCTGGCCGGCAAGCTGGACGGCCGACTTCTCAACCAGGTTCTCACGCTCGTACTCGCCGTACGGGGTCTGAGCATACAGCTCGACCACGGATGCGCCGGCGACATCGCCCGTGTTCTTCACGGTCACCTTGGCGGTGAACTCATCGTTCGACTTGTCGTAGCTGACCTCGTCGAGGGTCTGCTCAAACGTGGTGTAGCTCAGGCCATAACCGAACGGATACGACACCTCATCCGCATAGTTCCAGGAGCCTGCACCGTTCGAAGCGCCGACCGAGCTGGATGCTCCGCTATCCGGATTCGTTACGGAATCAGCGTAACGGGTCTCGTAGTACTTGTATCCGATGTAGATTCCCTCGCTCTGCACGGTGACGTTGTCCACGTTGTGCGATTTGTCGGAAACCTGTTCGTTCACCTCATCGACGTTGGTCCACTGGGTGCAGTTCTGGCTGGAAACGTGCGCGGCCGGGGAAGAAAGCGAATCCACGGCATACGTGTCGGTCAGACGGCCGGACGGATTTGCCTTGCCGACCAGCAGGTTGGCCACGCCTTCGAATCCGCGCTGACCCGGATTGCCGATCCACATGCATGCGTCGACACCGTAGTCGTCAAGCCATTCCACTTCCATGGGGTATGCGGAATTCAACAGCACAACCGTTTTGGAGAACTTACCGGAATCCTTGATCATCTGCAGCAGGTCTTTCTCATCCTGATGCAGGCTCAGCGAGCTGATGCCTTCCGGATCGGTCATCATCATTTCCGTATCCTCGCCGCCTTCGCGTGCGAGCATGACGATGGCCACATCATTGTAATCGTTCTGCCAGCTTGCCTTGAGGCTGTCGGTGTAGAACGAAGCCGGCTCCTCGCCAAGCACCGGGGCATCACCCAACGCGCCGTCCGAACGCGGATCGCCGGAAACCTGCAGGTTATTGCTGGCAACACGCTTGGTGGAACTCTTCGAGTACGCATCAAACAGCGTCTGGTTCACGGAGAATCCGTTTTCCTCCAGCGCGGTTTTCAGATCGATGACATAATCGCCGCTATCCGCCGAAGAGTTGGCACCACCCGGGCTGTACACCGGCTGCACGACCGCATGACCGAACAGCGTGACATGCTTTCCGGAAGCGAGCGGCAACGCGTTATTGTCGTTCTTCAGCAGAACGGAGCCTTCCTCCTGCTCAAGCACGGACTCGTCGTAAGTATCAGAAATCAGCTTCTGCAGGTTCTCCGCACTCAAATCGCCATATTCGCTGGCGTAGTACGTGGTGTTGCCCTCGCTATCTTCCGTGGCGACGATCTTGGTGGTGGACGTGCCGAGCGCGGAATTAATCGTTCCGGCATATGTGTAGGAGCATTGCGTTCCGCAGATGCCGAAAACCAGCAGTGCGCCCGTCACCGAAGTGAGGCCACGCCACAGCAGGTTCGAATTCCCTTTCATCTCAACTCCTTCATCATCGAATGGGTGTCTACGTCGACGTAATCCTCATATTGACCGCCCCTGGTACCCCCGAATCTCGTTTTGGCATAACCGGTCGTTTCCAAGGTCACAATTCGCACCAATGTTGTTTGCCGGGCGTGAATCTATCTCCCTATAATCGAATGGTCGCGAAGAGGAGGCAGAGGGCATAGTGAGAATCGCAGTGGTCGATGATGACGCAGGCGAGCGCAAATCGCTGCAGGACGCTTTTTCAAGAATGGAACAGGAGGTGGGAATCCGATTTACCGTCTCCACATTCTGTGATGCGGATGCGTTCCTCTCGTCGTACGACCATTCATTCGATCTGATTTGCATGGATATTGACATGCCCGGCAAGAACGGCATGGCTGCGGCTCAGGAATTACGTACGATTGATGCGGATGTGCCGCTGGTTTTCGTTACGAATATGGCGCAGATGGCGATTCAGGGATATTCGGTGCGCGCTTTGGATTTCATTCTGAAGCCGGTCAACTATTATTCGTTCGTCATGAAGATGCGCAGCATCGTCGCCATGATCGGAAGCCGACAGGACCGCACGTTGACGTTCAACCTGCCGGATGGTTTCATCCGATTATCTTCGAACGATCTGTATTACGTGGAAGTGCGCGGCCACTATCTGTTTTTCCACACATCGCAAGGCACGATCCGACAGCGTGATTCGCTGCGCAATTGGGAAGACAACGTGCAGGGCCTTCCTTTTGAACGATGCAACAACAGCTATCTGGTCAACCTCCGCAGAGTCACCGCAGTCAATAAAGACGAAGTTCAGGTCGGTGGGGATTGGCTGCCCATCAGCAGAACGAAGAAAAAACCGTTTCTGACCGCATTGACTGAATATATGGGAGGCGTCGTGGCATGATCGTTCAGATTTGGATCCAGGTTGCCTACATGGCACAGCTCATCGTGGCCTGCGGCCTGTTCATCATGCCGGTAAGCAAACGCCGTTCCTTCCCGGTACGAGCGATATTGTGCAGTATCGGACTTCTTGCGTTCACGGTTGCGTTCGCGCTGGCGGTCCCGATTCCCGGAGATCTCTTCGCCACGGTACTGTATTGGCCGATTTTCGCTGTTGCCTGCGTTCCTGCGATCGCTTTGTGCATCAGAGGCAGCATTTCCGAAATCATCTACTGCGCCATCTGCGCGAACGCCACGCAGCATGCGGCGAACGAATGCTACATGGCGTTGGCCACGATTGTCGGAATCTCAACCTCTCCCGACGCTCCGATTCTATTGAACGGCATATTGACGTTGTTGCCGTATTGCGTTGTTTACATCTCGTTCTATCTGATGTTCGCGCGTAAACTGTCCGTGCACGGGCACTATCAGGTGAATCGCAATGACCTGTTTCCCATGCTGTGCATTCTGTTGTTCGTATGGGTTCTCGGCGTGCTTTGCCATGATGAGGAATCCATCAGCGGCGTCATCTACCATATCAGCGACGCCTTGTGCTGTTTCTACATCATGTGGACGCAACGCAGCAACCACGACAAGGCATCATTGCAACGTGAGCTGGATGGTGTCCGCTACACGCTGCTGCAACAGCAAAAGCAGTATGCCATCAATCAGGAGACCGTCGATATCATCAATCGCAAATGCCACGATTTGAAGCATCAGATTCATATGCTGCAAACCATGCAGGAAAGTCCGGAACGTGACGCGTACTTCGCTGAGGCGGAACAGGCGATCATGATTTACGACACCCGCATCAAAACGGGTAATAAAGCGCTTGACACCGTACTTATGGAAAAGGGATTGTATTGCCAGTCGCATAACATACAGCTCACCTGCATGCCGAGCGGCGATTCACTGGATTTCATGCAGGTGGCCGATATCTATGCCCTGTTCGGCAATGCGCTTGACAACGCCATCAATGCGGAGATGGAAATCGACGACCCGTCCAAACGTGTGATCAACGTTCGCTTCTCCTCGCAAGGTGCGTTGGTACTCATCCAGATTCAGAACTACCATCAGCGGAAGCTGCGTTTTTCCAACGGGTTGCCGGTTACCACCCATCGTGACCGCACCCGGCATGGTTTCGGCATGAAAAGCATGCTGCACACCGTTCAGCAGTATGGAGGAACCATGCAGACGAACGATTCCGATAATGTTTTCACCTTGCAGATACTGTTGCCGAAGAACCAGTCGGCATAGACCTTGCTTCGATTCATGGGTTCATTCATACGGGATTGTTTGCGATACTGACTTTGCTGCATCCGCAGCATCCGCCGCATCGCGGCTTGCCGTACCGTTTTTTCGGTTCATCATGCCCCAAATATCCGCCTACCGCCCAATATCAGGTTTTGTCTTGCGTAATTTCGCGGAGCGGACAACAATGGCATCATGAGTAACATACTTCACAACGCAACCATCGATACCCTGTTGGAGCGCCGTTCCATCCGCAAGTTCAAGCCCAAGCCGCTGGGCGATGACGTGATCGAAACTCTTGAGACCGTCGCACAGCATGCAGCAAGCAGCCAGTTTCTCAACGACTGGTCGGCCATCCGTGTAACCGACCCGGCCGTCAAGAAGCGTCTCGCTGAAATCGGCAACCAGGAGTACATCGCCACAGCACCGTTGCTGTACGTGTTTGTACTTGACGAGCACCGCAATGCCACAATCGCCTCCGCAAAGGGTGTAGATACCGCTTCCGACGCATTTACCCTCAATGGCAGCTACCGTTACTCTCAGGCTCAGAATGATGCCGTACTGGCCCTTCATGCCATGGAGACGGCGGCATATTCGCTTGGCTTAGGATGTGTGATTCTTGGCTCGCTACTCAATGATGTTCCCGTGCTGATCGATTTGCTGAAGCTTCCGGAGCACACGTACCCTGTGCTGGGTCTTGCGATTGGCAAGCCCGATCAGGATCCTGCAGTGAAACCACGTATGTCGCGTTCGATGCAGTTCTTCGAGAATGAGTATCCGGATAGCGACGAGACGCTGCTGACCGGCTTGAACGAGTTTGATGCCGCGGTGCACCAGTATTACGATCTTCGTAATACGCAGCATCCGGTTGATGCGTTCAGCGACCAGATCGCACAGAATTCCGTTGATGAGGGCGTGAACGCCAAGGCTGTGGCTGCAAACGCCGCACGCCAGGGTTTCCGCTTGGAGCGCTAGTTTTCGAATTCTGCCATTTGCCCTGCCAGGCTTCATTGCCGGCAGGGTTTTATTTTTCAGCGCCTTTCAGGTGTGCGTTTGTTGCAAGTCGATATTGAATTTGCTTACGACCGCACCCTACCTTCTGCGCGGCTTGTAACCCTTTTTGCGGGAATGCGGTTTGATTTGCTGGTTGAGCGGCACGTACGTGTAGCTCGATTGTGGATCGCGATGAGTCAGATGCCATTTGCCGCAGAATTCGCAGCGATACACCCATAGTTCCGTACCCCGCTCACGCCAGCTCTGATCGGCTGCCTGCTGGGCCGTTGCCTTGTCTTGATACATGATTTTGTTCGACTCAGTGCAACGCTTTGGTACGAAATAATGCATAGCTGTTCAGTGTATTCAGTTGTCAAGATAAGTGTTCCCAGTGTATCCAGGAACCGTCCTGGCCCCGGGAACCGTCGGTTTCGGAACGGAAACGAGAAAAAGGGGAATTCCCTTGAGGAATTCCCCTTCAACACAAAAGAATAGAATGCGGCGGCGTGCTACTCTCCCACACCCTTCCGAGTGCAGTACCATCGCCGCGCCAGGCCTTAGCTTCCGGGTTCGGAATGGGACCGGGCGTCTCACCTGGGCCATGACCGCCGCAAAAACCACCACACGAAACCAACCCCCACACAAAAAGAAGAGGGGACCGGTCCCGGCCGATGGACCGTGGACGGTCCGGGAACCGGACAACGGACGCGAGCAAAACGCAATACCGACAACCGCCTCATGACACACATAGTGCTCAATGCCACCAGACGAAAAAACCAAGCCGCAGACCCGACACCCAACCACCAAAGGCTGGGAAGATGATGTCGCCATCGCCCGTTAGTACCGGTCGGCTCCATCCCTCGCGGGACTTCCACCTCCGGCCTATCAAACACGTGTTCTCCATGCGGGCTTCAACGATCCAAAAGGACCGTAAGGAATCCTAATCTTGGAGCAGGCTTCCCGCTTAGATGCTTTCAGCGGTTATCCCTCCCGAACGTAGCCAACCGGCCGTGCCGCTGGCGCGACAACCGGCATACCAGAGGTTCGTCCACCCAGGTCCTCTCGTACTATGGGCAGGCCTCCTCAGGATTCCAACGAGCGCAGAGGATAGAGACCAAACTGTCTCACGACGTTCTGAACCCAGCTCGCGTGCCGCTTTAATCGGCGAACAGCCGAACCCTTGGGACCTGCTCCAGCCCCAGGATGCGACGAGCCGACATCGAGGTGCCAAACCATCCCGTCGATATGGACTCTTGGGAATGATCAGCCTGTTATCCCCGGGGTACCTTTTATCCGTTGAGCGATGCCGCGCCCGTGCGCCGGCACCGGATCACTATCTCCGACTTTCGTCCCTGCTCGGACCGTCGTCCTCGCAGTCAAGCCCGCTTGTGCGATTACACTCGACACCCGATTGCCAACCGGGCTGAGCGGACCTTTGAGCGCCTCCGTTACTCTTTGGGAGGCAACCGCCCCAGTTAAACTACCCGCCAGGCACTGTCCCTGAGCAGGATGACTGCTCGAGGTTAGACGTCAAACGAGAACAGAGCGGTATTTCACCTTGCGGCTCCACACGGGCTGGCGCCCACGCTTCGAAGCCTCCCGCCTATGCTACACAATCCGCGCCTAACGCCAATACCAAGGTATAGTAAAGGTCCCGGGGTCTTTTCGTCCTTCTGCGCTTAACGAGCATCTTTACTCGTACTGCAATTTCGCCGAGCTCCTGGTCGAGACAGTGGGGAAGTCGTTACGCCATTCGTGCAGGTCGGAACTTACCCGACAAGGAATTTCGCTACCTTAGGATGGTTATAGTTACCACCGCCGTTTACCGGGGCTTGAATTCACCGCTTCACCAAAAAGGCTGACGGATCCTCTTAACCTTCCGGCACCGGGCAGGCGTCAGTGCATATACAGCGGCTTGCGCCTTCGCATGCACCTGTGTTTTTGGTAAACAGTCGCTACCCCCTGGTCTGTGCCACCCCCGAAAGCTCCCGGCGCGAGGCCGTTCACCAACAGGGGTCTCCCTTATACCGAAGGCACGGGAGTGATTTGCCGAGTTCCTTGACCAGGATTCGCTCGATCGCTTTGGTATTCTCTACCTGACCACCAGTGTCGGTTTGGGGTACGGGCGGCAACGCCCCTCGCGCCGAGGCTTTTCTCGACGGCCTGGACCACCGGATATCGGGCCGAAAGGCCCCCATCATCACACCTCGCCCACACGCCGCACGGATTTGCCTGTGCGACGGGCTGCGTGCTTGACCACGGAAAACCACCTCCGCGGCCGGCTCCCATTCCGTGTCACCCCTGCGCTGACCTACTACGGCTACGGTCCCAACAGGAACCAACCGCGCGAACCCGAAGGAACGCACGACCGGAACCCGGAGGTTAGTACTCGCCGCCTCGGTTTGGACGGTTCGCTGCCGGTACGGGAATATCCACCCGTTCATCCATTCGACTACGCCTGTCGGCCTCGCCTTAGGACCCGACTCACCCGGGGACGACGAACGTGGCCCCGGAACCCTTGGTCATCCAGCGGACGGGATCCTCACCCGTCTCTCGCTACTCATGTCTGCATTCTCACTCCCCTGAAGTCCACGACACGGTTCCCCGGCCGCTTCGCCCCTCAGGGGACGCTCTCCTACCCAACAGCAAAAACTGTTGCCGCGTCTTCGGTGGTGTGCTTGAGCCCCGCTACATTGTCGGCGCGGAACCACTAGACCAGTGAGCTGTTACGCACTCTTTCAAGGATGGCTGCTTCTGAGCCAACCTCCTGGCTGTCTATGCGACTCCACATCCTTTCCCACTTAGCACACGCTTCGGGACCTTAGACGACGATCTGGGCTGTCTCCCTCTCGACGACGGAGCTTATCCCCCGCCGACTCACTGCCGGAATACACATCAACGGTATTCGGAGTTTGGCTGCTATTGGTACCCAGTACGGGCCCGCAAGCATCCAGTAGCTCTACCCCCGCGATGCAATCAACCGACGCTGCACCTAAATGCATTTCGGAGAGAACCAGCTATCACGGAATTTGATTGGCCTTTCACCCCTAGCCCCAGGTCATCCCCCCGGTTTTCAACCCAGGTGGGTTCGGTCCTCCACGCGGTCTTACCCACGCTTCAACCTGCCCAGGGCTAGATCATCCCGCTTCGGGTCCAGGGCACGCGACTCAAACGCCTTTTAAGACTCGCCTTCGCTACGGCTCCCCCACGACGGGTTAGCCTCGCCACATACCACTGACTCGCAGACTCATTTTTCGATAGGCACGCCGTCACCCCGCAAAAGAGGCTCCGACGGTTTGTGGGCGCACGGTTTCAGGAACTGTTTCACTCCCCTCCCGGGGTGCTTTTCACCTTTCCCTCACGGTACTAGTACGCTATCGGTCAGACAGATATACTTAGACTTACACCACGGTCGGTGCGGATTCACGCGGGATTCCACGAGGCCCGCGCTACTTGGGAATCAAGAACGGAAGACGACGGACTTCCAGGTACGGGGCTGGCACCCTCTGCGGCCAGGCCTTCAAGCCTGTTCCCCTGACCCGTCGCTTTGTCACTCCCGCCCGGCCCGTCGGAGCCGGGAACCAAGACCCCACAACACCATGCACGCAACCCCCGACGGGTATCGCACGCGCACGGTTTGGTCTCATCCGCTTTCGCTCGCCACTACTCACGGAGTATCCTTTCCTGCAGGTACTGAGATGTTTCACTTCCCTGCGTACCCCCGGGGACAAAAGCCCCGTGCCGGCCCATGACGACCGGCGGGTTCCCCCATTCGGAGACCCTAGGATCAAAGCCCTGTTGGAAGCTCCCCTAGGATTATCGCATCCTCAAACGTCCTTCATCGGTACTGTCTGCCAAGGCATCCACCCTACGCCCTCACCGGCGACACCACACGCCAAAACGCATGGCCGCCGGATCCACAGCAAGATTCCGCCTGATGACAAATCATCACACTATAAAATGATCACAAAACGATCGATCTCGAACCAAACTCCAAACGGAGTCTGGCGAAATCGCGATAAAGCAACGGAAAACGAAACCGTTTCCCGATTGCTCGCGTCCACTATCCAGTTCTCAAACCACCACGCGCGCCGCCACACGCCGACCACACGGAAACAACCGCTGGCCGCACGCGACGGACGCAGGACCACGCCACACCACAAACAGGTGCGGTGGCGGTCCGGGAGCCCAAAAGCATACCCATACCACTCCCCCAACCGGAAAACCCCGGCCGGAAAGCCACTGATCTCTTCCACACCAGCAACCCCCACACGCCATGGAACCATTCCACACGCGGGGGCACACCACGGACGCCACAAACAGGCGTCCTGAAAACTCCGTAGAAAGGAGGTGATCCAGCCGCACCTTCCGGTACGGCTACCTTGTTACGACTTAGTCCCAATCACGAGCCTCACCTTAGACGGCTCCATCCCAAAAAGGGTTAGGCCACCGGCTTCGGGTGCTGCCCACTTTCATGACTTGACGGGCGGTGTGTACAAGGCCCGGGAACGCATTCACCGCGGCGTTGCTGATCCGCGATTACTAGCGACTCCGCCTTCATGGAGTCGGGTTGCAGACTCCAATCCGAACTGAGACCGGTTTTAAGGGATCCGCTCCATGTCGCCATGTCGCATCCCGTTGTACCGGCCATTGTAGCATGCGTGAAGCCCTGGACGTAAGGGGCATGATGATCTGACGTCATCCCCACCTTCCTCCGAGTTGACCCCGGCGGTCCCCCGTGAGTTCCCACCATGACGTGCTGGCAACACAGGGCGAGGGTTGCGCTCGTTGCGGGACTTAACCCAACATCTCACGACACGAGCTGACGACGACCATGCACCACCTGTGAACCCGCCCCGAAGGGAGGCCCCATCTCTGGGGCTGTCGGGAACATGTCAAGCCCAGGTAAGGTTCTTCGCGTTGCATCGAATTAATCCGCATGCTCCGCCGCTTGTGCGGGCCCCCGTCAATTTCTTTGAGTTTTAGCCTTGCGGCCGTACTCCCCAGGCGGGATGCTTAACGCGTTAGCTCCGACACGGAACCCGTGGAATGGGCCCCACATCCAGCATCCACCGTTTACGGCGTGGACTACCAGGGTATCTAATCCTGTTCGCTCCCCACGCTTTCGCTCCTCAGCGTCAGTGACGGCCCAGAGACCTGCCTTCGCCATTGGTGTTCTTCCCGATATCTACACATTCCACCGTTACACCGGGAATTCCAGTCTCCCCTACCGCACTCAAGCCCGCCCGTACCCGGCGCGGATCCACCGTTAAGCGATGGACTTTCACACCGGACGCGACGAACCGCCTACGAGCCCTTTACGCCCAATAATTCCGGATAACGCTTGCACCCTACGTATTACCGCGGCTGCTGGCACGTAGTTAGCCGGTGCTTATTCGAAAGGTACACTCACCCGAAGGCTTGCTCCCGATCAAAAGCGGTTTACAACCCGAAGGCCGTCATCCCGCACGCGGCGTCGCTGCATCAGGCTTGCGCCCATTGTGCAATATTCCCCACTGCTGCCTCCCGTAGGAGTCTGGGCCGTATCTCAGTCCCAATGTGGCCGGTCGCCCTCTCAGGCCGGCTACCCGTCGTAGGCTCGGTGGGCCGTTACCCCGCCGACTACCTGATAGGACGCGACCCCATCCCATACCGATGAAATCTTTCCCAGACCACCATGCGATGGACTGGAGCATCCGGCATTACCACCCGTTTCCAGGAGCTATTCCGGTGTATGGGGCAGGTCGGTCACGCATTACTCACCCGTTCGCCACTCTCACCGACAAGCAAGCTTGTCGGATCCCGTTCGACTTGCATGTGTTAAGCACGCCGCCAGCGTTCATCCTGAGCCAGAATCGAACCCTCCACAAAAAAACTTCATGAAGAGAACCAAACAAATGACTCTCAAAAAAAAGAAAATTGACGATCGCCTTATAAGGAAAGGCGCATCGCACGAAAACCTCGTCCCGTTTACCCAATCCCTTGGCACCACACGCGAAAACACGCGCGGCCTCGGACGAACTGGCAATCATTGACTATAAAGAAGTAGTACAAATACGCTCTTGAGTTCTCAAACCACCACCACTCACCCACCTCGCGCATCCGGAACCGACCGGACCACTCGCTGAGCGGCAGCAAGGGAATAATCTACACGCTCCCGCCCCTCCACGCAAATCAACCACCCGCACCCGACCCGAAAACCCTACGGAACACTCGCATCCACCGGCGTGTCGCAGACAAAAGGAAACCGGAACGAAACAGGAACGAAACCACGAAAACCCGACAACCAAAAAACGAAAACCGGACAACCAAAACACAAAACCCGGGCGTGTCACACACAACGAAGGCCGGAATCACCGCACACAGCGGCAATCCCGGCCTTCGAATCTTCAGTTAT
>CAVBHJ010000010.1:0-90450 GCA_963595445.1 bacterium | reverse complement strand
CGAACACGAACACCAACGCGAACGGCCACATGAACTTCCAACCACGCCAATCCGCTTTATGTTTATTAATCCGGGCCGTCGCCGAATGTGCAGGCGCATCGGCGGCAACTTCTACTGCGGACATCGCATCCTCTCCTTCGAGGCAATACCGATTCATATCACTCCATTGAAAATACGAAACGGCTTCTCCTAAATGTTTGCGTTATCAGAATAACATCTGAACGTAAGAATGTCCAGTTTTGTTGCGATTTTATCTATTCATCATCTTTTTCATAGATAGCTATTATGGTGACGAAAACATTACATTCATTATGCATGTACCATAGATATTGCATATTTTCATCCAAGGAGGTTAAGCAATGGAACGCATCTCTGTCTCCTTGCAGGACGTAGCCAAAGAAGCCGGCGTATCACCGCAAACCGTCTCCCGAGTCGCAAATGGCAGCAATGCCGTCCGCGCCGAAACACGACGAAAGGTCGAGATGGCGATGGAACGTCTTGGATACCGCCCAAACTATGCCGCACGCGCACTCAAAAGCGGAAGGTTCAATAATGTCGGCGTACTGCTATCGCACATGTCATCCCACGGCAATGCCCGCGCCCTCGAAGGAATAGTCAGCGCTGCCGCCGATAACGGATATTCCACAACCATCCGAACCCTCGACGGACTGCAGGACCGATCCCTTGCCGGAGCGTTAAAACTGGTGGACCAACTTCCACTCGATGGAGTCATCGTCATCATGGAACGAGATTTCACCGATTTCAACCAGTTCAAGCCAGCCTCCGGCCTGCCCGTCGTGCTCATTTCTGAAGAACCGGCGAATTACTGCCCCACCGTCGATTCCGACTCCTACGGATGTTCCACCGCGGCAGTCGACTATTTTCTCTCGAAAGGACATAAAACCGTATACCACATCGCAGGCCCATCCGTCTCACGCGCTGCGCAAAGCCGTACACGAGGCTGGCGCGACGCTCTGGCCCAAGTCGGCATTGCGACCCCGCCCATATACATCGGCGATTGGGAAGCCGATAGTGGGTACCAAGCCGGATTGGCGCTTGCGCACGAACATAACTGCACTGCAGTCTATGCAGCCAATGACCAGATGGCATACGGAGCCATGCTCGGATTACGAGCAGCAGGCAAACGCGTTCCCGAAGACGTCAGCATCATCGGAGTGGACGATTCGCTCAGAGGCATCGTTCCCCGACTTGAGCTAACCACGTTACGACTGAAATTCGATACCGTCGGCAACGAGGCCTTCTCAATGATCGCAAGACAGTGCAACGGAGAGAAAGTGCCGTCCGGCATCAAGACGGTGATTCCTCCCGAATTCATCGACCGTGGTTCCGTGGCGGAACTCAACTAAACAATCTCGGACCAGGGTACGTCACATAGCGATCGCTCACAGATCCTTAGATTCCGATAGCCGTAGAAGACAAAAAGGGTTGCCGCAGAACGCGGCAACCCCATCGACAGGCAGCAGACGGCATCACTTCATAGTGAAGCCCTGCTCCTTACCATAGTCCTGCAGGGCAGTCTGCCAAGCCGTCACACCTTCAGAAAGCTTCTGATCACCGGTATAGCACTTGCCAAAGTAATCGCCAAACACATTGCGGGCCTTCACCTCGAACGGCAGGAACTGATAGTTGGAGGACACGTTTTCCGCGGCCTGAGCCAAGACCTCGTTATACTTCTGACCTCCGAAGTAGTCCACCTCCTCGCCATCGGAATTCTTGACCGTGGTAGCGTTCTTGAAGGAATCCTCCTCCAGAGAAGCCTTATCGGCCGGGAAAGCGCCACCGGAAACACGAGTGGCCACTCCATCACCGTGGTTCGTGTATTCAATGAAGTCGTAAGCCGCCTGGGCCTTCGTGGATGACGACATCACCGCCAGAGAAGAGCCGCCGTTCTCCGCATTGGTAACGGAGCCATCGGCCGTAGGCATCTGGGTCACGCGCCACTTGCCGGCACCATCAGCGGCGGAATTGGCAAGGTTGCCCGGCATCCAGGCACCCATGAACAGGGACGCGATGGTACCGTCCACCATGCCTTTGAACCAGTCCTCGGTCCAACCGGTGGTCTTGGTATCAAGCAACCCCTCGTCCAGCATCTTCTGCCAGAAT
The DNA here is from genome assembly GCA_963595445.1 of bacterium. Classification (GTDB taxonomy): domain Bacteria; phylum Actinomycetota; class Actinomycetes; order Actinomycetales; family Bifidobacteriaceae; genus Bifidobacterium. The sequence goes on along the minus strand of CAVBHJ010000010.1, from coordinate 88,326 downwards.
TCATTGAACTTCTTCACGCCCTCATCGCCAGTCAGATTAACAGTGACTTCAGTACCGTCCGATGAGGTCTCGAACGGAGTTCCTCCCGCGAGCCAGACCATGGAATCGTAGAAGCCGCCATCACCGGAATCGGACGTAATGTAGTAATCGTCTCCAAGTGCATGAATCTTCTTGGCCGCCTCATAATAGTCGTCCCATGTCTTGATGGACTCCGCATCAACGCCGGCCTGATCAAACACTTCTTTGTTGTAGAAGAAGGCCATCGGGCCGGAATCCATCGGCAAGCCGTAAACCTTACCGGCAAACTGAACGGAAGCCCATGTTCCGGGAGTATAGAAGTCCTCATATCCGGAAGTCTTATCCGTGATATCCATCAGATTGCCTTTGATCGCATATTGCGGAATGGCGTAATACTCGATCTGGGCAACATCGGGAGCACCGGAACCTGCCTCCAGCGCGTTATCAAGCTGCGTATATTCCTTGGTATTGGTGCCGACGTTCTTAAGGTTCACCTTAATGCCGGTCTTCTCCTCATAATCCTTGGCGACTTGCGTCAGCGTCGAATCCCATGCCCAAACAGTAATTTCCGTGACGTCGCTCTCCTGTTCCGGTTGACTCGAAGATGAGTCGGACCCTCCACACGCCGCCAACGGCATCACCATGGCGGCCGCACCGAACAGAGCCACAATTCGCTTGTCGAACTTCATCGTTCTTCCTCCTTTTCCACCCGGCCCCTATGCCGGCTCTTTCAGCAAGGAATCGCTCAACCATTGAACAAGCCCCGCTGGGTTGAGCATAACACAAAATAAATGTTTGCGCAAACAAAAAAGATTTTCGCATATTTCCAATGATTTTAAGACTCACAATGATCTAAGAATATTTACGTAAACACTTGTAGTGAAAATACTCAAAACAAAAACGCCGGCCCCGATAGGAACCGGCGTTGTCAAAAGGTGCATCAGCCTTCCATGCCGAGCTTCTGACGCTCCTTCTTGGAATACATGAAAGGCGGCAGACGGCGGCCCCGCTTCAGCCAGGCATGGTATTCCGCCGTGGCCGCGAATTCCACATCGGAAGCGGAGTTCAGGCAGGTTTCCACGGAATCCTGAACGACGCCGATGATGAAGCCGACACCGACCACCTGCATGGCGATATCGTTATCGATGCCGAACAACGAACATGCCATCGGAATCAAAAGCAGGGAGCCACCCGCCACACCGGACGCACCGCATGCGCCGAGTGCGGAGACCACGGACAGCAGAATGGCCGCCGGCAGGGAAATCTGGATGCCGAGCGTATTCGCGGCCGCCATCGCCATGATGGTAATGGTCACGGCCGCGCCGTTCATGTTGATGGTGGCGCCCAGAGGAATGGACACGGAATACATGTCCTTGTCAAGCCCGAGCTTCTCGCACAGCTGCATGTTGACCGGAATGTTCGCGGCGGAGGAACGGGTGAAGAACGCGGTCACGCCGGACTCCTTGAAGCAACGGTAGACCAGCGGGTACGGGTTGCGGCGCAGATAGATGAAAATGACCAGCGGGCCAAACACCAGCACCATAAGCAGCATGGTGCCCACGAGCAGGAGAAGCAGCGAACCGTATTGGGTGAAGGCCGCGAGACCATTATCGGCCACATTGCTGAACACCAGACCCATGATGCCGAACGGGGCCAAGTTGATGACCCAGCGAATCACTTGGGACACGCCATCGGCCACGTTGGCCATGAACGCCTTGGAACTCTCGTTGGCGATGCGCTTCATGGCAAGACCGAACAGACAGGCCCACATGAGGATGCAGATGTAATTGCCGTCGATCATGGCCTGGATCGGATTGGATACGATGTTGGTCAACAGCGTCTGCACCACTTCGGAAAGTCCCTGCGGCACCACGTCGGCTTCGGCCGCATCACCCAGCGACAGCTTCTGCGGGAAAGCACGGGAGGTGAGCACCGCCACGACGGCGGACAGGAACGTGGTGAACAGATACAGGAAGATCACCGTTCCGAAACGACGGTCCAGCTTGCTTGCGCCTTGGGCAAGCGCGCTGGCCACAAGCACGAACACCAGAATCGGGGCGATGGCTTTCAACGCGCTGACAAACAGCGTGCCAAGCATTCCTATCCACGTCATATGCGGCGCGACCAGTGCCAGGACGGTACCGGCGATCAGGCCGACGATGATACGGATGATCAATTCCGTACCGTTATATTTGTTGATGGCGGCTCTGACCGCTCCGGAAATATGTTCCATGATCTTCTCTCTCGTTCTCCGCCGGCTTTCCCGGCTTCCAAGCAGAAAGTCATCCTACCGGCGGTTCCTTCAACGAAAGAGGGTATGTCCACAACGGAAGACACGGATCTTCCCGGCACATATGCCGTTTATATCGTTTATGCCGCTTATGCCGGTCATGCATCGCCGAGCGGCACGCCGGACGCGAACGTTCGGGCCTCCCCTGTTATCGGATCCGTGAATTCCAGCCTACGCGCCACCAATTCCAAAGGATGGGAAAAATCGTCGTAGGCGCGTTCGAGGACCGTCGGATAGAAGTCATCGCCAAGAATCGGCAATCCCAATGCGTTCATATGCACGCGCAACTGATGCGTCTTGCCAGTATGGGGGTGCAACGTGTAATCCACGTACGTACCGCCATCGATATGACGTACCGCGCAACCCCGTTCGATGAGCGTCACCGCATTGGTGACGTCCGGGGTTTCGTAAGCCTGCAATCGCCCGCGATCCTTGTTGATATGCGACCTGCGTTCCAGCGGAAACGGCCTGTCCGCATGCGTTCTCGCGATCGTACCGTATTTCGGACGCGCGTATGGCGCGAGCTGGGCCAGGCATTCGTAGGTTTTCCGCGCCTTGCGATTCTGGAACAGCATCTGATAGGCGCCGCGAAGTTCCGGCTTGCGCACGAACACGACCACGCCGGCCGTCAGACGGTCGAGACGGTGAGCGGGAACGATGTCGGGCTCGTCGTAGCGTTCGCGCAGTCGTATCAGCGCGGTTTCCCGATACCACATGCCGCGTGGCGTGGTGGCCAGAAAATGCGGCTTGTCGATGACGATGATTCCGGCATCCTCGTAAAGAACCTCATATTCGAAGGGAATATGAGGTTCTTCGGTAACGTACCGATGTCGTTTGCCGGAATCACTCAACGGTAACGGACTTGGCGAGGTTTCGCGGCTTGTCGACGTCATAATTCTTGAGTTTGGCCATATCCATGGCGAACAGCTGCAGCGGCACCACGTCCACGAGCGGACTCATCAGCGTCGGACATGCCGGCCTCCAGAAGACCACATCGGCGTAGCGTTCCACATCCGGATCGTTTTCCTCGGCCACCGCGATGATGTACGCGCCACGGGCCTTGACCTCTTCGATACCGGAAATGACCTTCGCATGCAGCACGTTGCGTCCGCGCGCCGGCGGCACGATGAACACCACCGGCTCACCCTCGTCAACCAGAGCGATCGGACCGTGCTTGAGCTCTCCGGCCGCGAAACCTTCCGTGAAGGTGTAGGCGATCTCCTTGAGCTTCAACGCGCCTTCCATGGCCACCGGATATCCGACGTGGCGTCCGAGGAACAGGAAGGACTTGGCATCCACCATCTGTTCGGCCGCGGCCTGCACCGCCTTCGTCTGGGTGTCGAGCACCCACTGGATTTTGCGCGGCATCGCCTTGAGGGAGTCAAGGGTCTGCGCGATCTCGTCGCGGTACATCGATCCCTTGACCTGGGCCAGATACAGACCGAGCACGTACGCCGCGGTGATCTGCGCCACGAACGCCTTGGTGGACGCCACCGCCACTTCCGGTCCTGCGTGCGTATAGAGCACGGCATCGGATTCGCGCGGAATGGAGGCGCCCTGCGTATTGCAGATGGCCAGCACCTTGGAGCCCTGCTCGCGGGCATGACGCAATGCCATCAGCGTGTCCATGGTCTCGCCGGACTGCGAGATGGCCACCACCAGCGTGCGCGGGGTCAGAATCGGATCGCGGTAGCGGAACTCGTGCGCAAGCTCCACTTCCACCGGAATGCGGACCCAATGCTCGATGGCGTACTTGGCCACGGTTCCCGCATAGGCCGCGGTGCCGCATGCCACGACGATGATCTTATCGATGACTTTGAAATCATGCTCGTCGATACGCACCTCATCAAGATTGAGGTTGCCTTCGGAATCGAGACGCCCGAGCAGTGTGCGCTGCACTGCGGCCGGATCCTCGTGGATCTCCTTGTCCATGAAGGAATCCCAACCGCCTTTTTCCGCGGCGGATGCGTCCCAATCCACGGTGTAGGTCTTCGGATCGCTCACGATGTTGCCCATGAAATCGGAGACGACCACTTCGTTGGCGGACACCATCACAGCCTGGTCCTGGTCGATTTCCATGGCTTTCTTGGTGTAGGCCACGAAAGCTGCCACATCGGAGCCGAGGAAGTTCTCACCTTCGCCGAGACCCACCACGAGCGGCGAATCATGGCGCGCGCCCACCACGATGTCGGGCTGGCGGCAGTCGGTGGCAAGGATGGTGAAGGCTCCTTCGAGCATGCGGGCCAAACGCCGCAAGGCCTTGAACAGGTCCGGCTTGCCGGTCTCCTCGATGATCTTGTCGGAGATCTTGCCCAGCAGTTTCGCCGCCACTTCCGTATCGGTTTCCGAAGAGAAGCGGTATCCTTCGGTCTGCAGATCGAGACGCAGTTGAGACGCGTTTTCGATGATGCCGTTGTGGATGATGGCGACTTTGCCGTCACGGGAAGTGTGCGGATGCGCGTTGACGTCGTTCGGCACGCCGTTGGTCGCCCAACGGGTGTGGCCGATTCCCACGGTGGCCATCGGCATCGGATCACGTTCCACGTCTTCGACCAGATTGGCGAGACGGCCGGCCTTCTTGCGCACCTCCACATGATCCATGTCGGGCGAGGTCAACGCCACGCCGGCCGAATCATATCCACGGTATTCAAGCCTCTGCAATCCCTGAAGGCATACTTCCAGCGGCTTGCCGCATGAGGTTTGCACGTTTCCTGCATATCCTACGATTCCACACATACTGCCCTAGCATATCGGTTCACGGTGTCAATCGCGAAACAAACCGCTCCGCGTCCGCAAACATTTGTAATACGAACACAAAAAGCGGCTCACAGCACGTGCTGCAGGAATTCTTTGAAGCGTGGCTCCTGGGGATTGTCGATGATTTCCGGACCACCCTGCTCCACGACGACGCCGCCGTCCATGAACACCACCTGGTCGGCCACCTCACGCGCGAAGCCGATCTCGTGGGTCACGACCACCATGGTCATACCCTCCTTGGCCAGGGAAAGCATGACGTTGAGCACTTCACCCACCAATTCGGGGTCAAGTGCGGACGTCGGCTCGTCGAACAGCATGATCTCCGGCTTCATGGCCAGGGCACGGGCGATTGCCACACGCTGCTGCTGGCCGCCCGACAGCTGCGACGGATAGTGGTCGATGCGCTCCCCCATGCCCACTCGCTGAAGTTCGCGAACGGCTATCTCACGGGCCTCGGCCCTGTTCATGTGCTTGACGTGCACCGGGGCTTCCATAACGTTTTCGAGCGCCGTCTTGTGCGGGAAAAGGTTGAAGCGCTGGAACACCATGCCCAGCTTCGAACGCTGACGGGATTTCTCCTTGTCGGTCAGCGTCTGCAGAACCTGCTGACCATGCTTGGTCACGTATTTGTAGCCGATGAGCTCATCGTTGATGCGGATCTCGCCGCCCGTGATCTTCTCAAGCTGGTTGATCAGACGCAGGAACGTGGATTTTCCCGAACCGGAAGGTCCGAGAATCACCGTGACGGTGCCGGGCATGATGGTCATGTCGACACCCTTGAGCACATGCAAACTACCGAAGGCTTTGTGCACCTGCGTTGCCTTCACTGCCGGAATGACGCCGTTTTCCTTGGTTTCGCTCATTGCCGTCCCCTTTACGCGTTCATTCCCACAAATGTGGCTTGGTTCTGTTTGCGGATGCTGTTTTTCTGTTCGCCCCCGGTTTTGCCCGGCCGATGAACGCGCCTGCCCCTCACCCCAACTGGGCGCGCGTCGAATCCCCTGCCGTAGTGCTTTTCAAGCATCGATTGGATGACCATCAGAATGGATGTGATCAGCAGGTACCAGAGGCATGCCACGATCAGTAGCGGAATCGGCTTGTACAGTCGGTTCGCGATCGCCGTGGTGGCGAACTGCAGTTCCAGCGTGAACGGCACCGCATTCACCAACGATGTGGTCTTGAGCATGCCGATGAATTCGTTGCCGGTGGGAGGAATGATGATGCGCATCGCCTGAGGCAGGATGATGCGCCGCATGATCAGCGGCCGGTTCATGCCAAGCGCCTTGGCGGCTTCCCTTTGTCCGGGATCGACGGCGTCGAGACCGGCGCGCACGATTTCCGCCAGATAGGCCGCCTCGTTCAGCGCGAGGCCGAGCCATGCTGCGTTGAACGCCGTGATGACCGACTGCGAGTCGATGCTCCAGAATTCAACGGATGTGAACGGAATCCCTATGGTTATGCGCGGGAACAGCACCGCGAACAATCCCCAGAACACGAGCTGCGTATACACCGGCGTGCCGCGGAAGAACCAGATGTAGAACCAGCTCACCCAGCGCAGCACGGGATTCACGGATTTGCGCATCACCGCCAGAATCACAGACAGCACAACCGCGACGAGCATGGAAAGCACCGTCAGTATCAGCGTGTATCGGATGCCTTCGAGCACGTTTTCGTTGAATAGGTACTTCCAGACCACGTCCCATTCGAATCGTGGATTGGTGATCAACGATTGCAGCAGCATCACGGCGAAGACCGCGACCACGATGGCCGCGACGATCGGCCCCGTGCGCCTGACCGGCAACGCCTCGATGCGATTGGGAATATCAAGGCCTTCGCCATCTGTTCGCTTCTTCGCCATGATTCTGCTGTTTCCTTCGTTTCTTTAGGTTTCTCCAGTGGCTGCGGATCAGCTCAGGTCGGTCGGGTTGATTTCGGCCTTGTCGATCGCACCGGATTCCACGCCCCAATGCTTGAGGATCTTTCCGTAGGTGCCATCATCCATGAGCTTCTGCAGTGCGGCCTGCACCGCTTCGGCGGTTTCGGTATCGCCCTTGGCGATAGCCACTGCCTCCTTGGTCACGCCGACGTCCTCACCCAGGGCTTCAAGCGCACCTTCGCTCTGGGAGATGGCGTAACCGGCCACCGGGGAGTCGGCATAGAAGACGTCCGCCTTGCCCGTGGACACATTGGTGGTCACCGCGGTCTGCAGCTTGGTGGAAAGGATCTCGATCTCATCCTTGCCGTCCGCCTTGCACTGGGCCTGCGCCTCATTGACCTCTTCCTCCTGGGTGGTGCCGGTCTGCACCGCGATCTTCAGACCGCACAGGTTGGAGGTGTCGACGTTGTTCGGGTTGCCTTCCTTGACCACCCAGGTGGAGCCGGCCTTGAACATGCTCACGAAGTCGACGGCTTCCATACGTTCCTCGGTAATGGTGAAGGAGGAGACGCCGATATCGTATTTCGAACCGACCGACGGAATGATCGAATCGAAATTCGAAGTCTGCGGATCGGCTTCAAGTCCGAAGATGTTGGCGAGGGCCTTGACGATGTCCACATCGAAACCAACCGGTGTCTTGCCGTCTTCGGCGAGGAACTCGGCCGGAGCGTACGACGTGTCCATGCCGACCGTCAACTTGCCGTCCTTGGTAACGGATTCGGGCAGCATCGCGGCGATCGTATCGTCCTTCTGCACGCTGGAAACGTCATACCCGGTGGTGGTCGCACTCGACTCGGTCTCCTCGTCGGAAGTACCGCACGCGGCCAGCGAAATCATCATCGCGGCGCTCAACGTCAGCGCAACGAACCCTTTGACACGATTCAGAGCCATCGTAAGTCCTCTCTCTCAGACCCAACCAAACCAGCCCAGCCAAACTAAGCTATGTCAGGCACGATAAAAGGTCTTTGCTACATCTGCGTAAAACACGCTTGTTTTGTTCAGAATGTGGCCATGAAAAACGCGGCCTGTATAGACCGCGACTTCTTTGGCGACTTCTTTGGCGACGACCGTCAGCTCGACCGCCTGTTCGCATAGCGCATCGCACGCAAGGCTTCGCGTTTATCCTGCTCCTCGCGTAGAGCCTGGCGCTTGTCGTACTCCTTCTTGCCTCTGGCCAGCGCGATCTGCGCCTTCACACGGCCATCCTTGAAATACAGGCTCAACGGAATGATGGTGACGCCCTTGGCCTGGCTCTGTCGGGTCAGCTTCTCGATCTCGGACGCATGCAGCAGCAGCTTGCGCTTGCGCTTGGGCGCATGGTTGTTCCACGTGCCGTTGAGATATTCGGGAATATTGGCCCCTTCCAGCCACATCTCCCCTCTGCGGTCGATGCTTATGAACGATTCAGCCAATGATGCACGCCCTTCACGAAGCGATTTCACCTCGGTGCCGGTCAGCACCAACCCAGCCTCGTACGTGTCTTCGATGGCGTAGTCGTGACGCGCCTTCCTGTTCTGCGCCACAGGCTTCACGCCTTGCTCCTTGACCATATGAATGCCTGTCTCCTCAAATCTGCGTCAAATCCGCATTGGCGCGTGCACTCAGTGCACGTACCAATACTGCGACGCGTCGCTCAACGTACGGTACGACACCACATACGGACCACCAGCCGCGTTCATTTCGGAAATGGTGATGGTGTCTCCATAGACAGCCTCCACAACACCGACATGACCATAGAAGCCGTCCGCACCGGCCTGTCCCGGCAGGAACGAGATGGCCGCGCCCACCTGCGGGCTGTGATCCACTCGCAGACCATACGACGGCGCGGTGGCATACCACTGACCGCCGTTGCCCAAATAGGAAGGCGTGCCGATACCCATCTGCTGGCGTCGGTTGTACGCCCACCACGTGCACTGGCCCGCGACGTACGCGTTGCCGTAATCACCGTTGGACGTTCCCTGACCGCCGGTGGTACCGCCCGAATTATTCGTATTATTGCCGGAATTGCCGTTATCACCGGAATTGTTGCTATTCGAATTATTGCTATTCGAATTATTGCTATTCGAATTATTGCTATTCGAATTATTGCTATTCGAATTATTGCTATTCGAATTATTGCTATTCGAATTATTGCTATTCGAATTGTTGCTATTCGAATTGTTGCTATTCGAATTATTGCTATTCGAATTGTTGCTATTCGAATTGTTGCTATTCGAATTATTGCTATTCGAATTGTTGCTATTCGAATTGTTGCTATTCGAATTGTTGCTATTCGAATTATTTCCGGAATTATTGTTCGTATTGTCGCTCGGCTCGGTCTGCCCCTGGGTACCGGAATTAGCTTGGTTCGCGGCAGCCGCCTGCTCCGCAGTATACTGGCGATTATACGAATCGACCTGCGATTGCAAAAGCACGGTCTGCGCGGCCTGCTGAGCCACACTTCCCGTCAATTCGGACTGCTGGCTTTCCAGCTCGGCACGACGGCTCTCGCCTTCCGCCCTCAACTGGTCGAGCGCATCACGCTGGCTTTGCGCGGAAGCCGCGGCCTGCTGCGCTTCGACCGCCTTGGTTTCGGCGACCGTCTTCAGATTGGCGATCTGCTTTTCGATCGCATCAAGCCGTTCACTGCGGTTCATGGACGTACTCAACGTATTCGCGGCATCCGTCGCGGCATTGGACTCGGTCCTGGACAACGCGTCACGCGACTGCATGGAGTTGATGAACTCCTGCGTGCTGGTGGAACCGGTCACCACGCTCATCACCGTGGACGCATCCGACCCCTGCATGTCCTCACGCGCCATCTGGGCCACGGCCGCATGGGCATCGTCATAATCCTTGCCCGTCTGCTCGATCTGCGCTTCGAGGTTTTCCTTGTCCTTCTGCGCGGCCTCAAGACGTGCGGAAGCGGCCTCAGCCTCGCTTTGCGCGCTCGCGGCCTCCGAATTGGCCTGTTCGACGGCCGTCTGCGCGGCGGGAATCTTGGTATTGGTCAGTTCGTCAAGCTCAACAATCTTGTCCGCCAGATCCTCGCGAACACCGGCAAGCTGAGCTCGCAGCTCCGCCTCACGTTGCGCGCTCGCGGCTTTCTTGTTCTGGGCGTTCACCAGATTGCTATACGTGTTGTTGGCGTAAGCGTTCTCAATCATCGGCGAATCGGGAGCAACGGAAACGGCAAGGCACAGCGCGCTCGTAAGGCTCACCGTGCAAACCTGCCTGATGGCTTTGCTCTTGGTCATCATTCATTTCCTTTCGTCACTGGTCCACACCATATCATTGTTTCCTGAATCGTTCTGAACGGCCCGACGGAGTACCAGTACCGTTCCTCTCCGAACGCGCTCGCAATCGTCGGCGGATGTGAACATCAGACTTTCAGATATCTGTGCAAGGACACAGTCGAGGCGATCACCGACAACAGCACCGCCCCGACTATGAGAATCGGCGATATCCACAGCACCGTGGTCTGGTTCACGTATGGAATCCATTTGACGGACGTGGCCAGCCAATCGGTGACGAACACCTTCACCAGAATTGACAACACAGCGCATGACAGCAGCGAGCCCACGAGAGACGCGAACGCGCCTTCCAGAATGAAGGGAAGTCGAATCGCCCAGTTCGATGCGCCCACGAGTCGCATGATCTCGGTTTCCGTGCGGCGGGATGCCGCGGACATACGGATGGTGGTACCCGTCAGCATGATCGCAACCACCACCATCACGGCGGCCAATGCCGCACTGGCCACGGTGGCACGGTTGAGCACGGCGAAGACGGGTTCGAAGATCTGACGCTGGTCGCTTACCGTATCAACGCCTTCCTGACCGGAAAGCACTTCCGAAACCACTTGGTATTTTTCCGGATTCTTCAGCTTGAGCCACAGCGAATCCTGCATGTCGTCGGCAGTGAGGGTGCGCCCCTGGTATTCGCCATTCGGATACTGTTGCAGGAAGGTGTCGTTGTAGAAGTCCTCTTTGCTGACGAAGGTGATTTCGGACACGTCATCGGCAAGCTCGTTGCGGATGGTCTTCTGCAAATCGTTGATCTGCTCCTGCGTGGCCGCGGTGCCGGACGTGCAGTTCACCGACTGGCTGGTGCCGTCGGGACACATCCACACAACAACCTCGACTTTGGAGTACCAGTCGCCCTTCGCCTTGGTTATCTGCGCCTGCGTAAGCATGGACGTGCCGATGAACAGGAACGAAATGAACGTGACGAGCATGACGGAAAGCAGCATCGGCACATTGCGTTTGAGACTGTTCCAGGTTTCGGAAAGGATGAAGCGAAAACGCATCAGTCGTGCTCCTCATTGGTCTCGGTTTGGGAATCGGCCTCGGAGAGTACCGGCTCCTCCAAAGGCTCGTCTTCCTCGGATAATCCGGATGATTCGGACGCATCGTCCTTTCGTAGGGCCGGCGGGACGGGCGGTGCCGGCGGGACGGGCGGTGCAGGCGGCATCGGGGGAAGGGATGGAACCGCCGGGATAGCGGACTTGTCGGTTTGGGAAGCAACATCGTTTTCGGCGTTGCGCTCGCCGTCATCCGCATCGGTGTTTTCGGACTGCATCAGACTTTCGATGTTGAGTCCCTTGCCCCATGTCAGAGTGGTTTCAAACGGTACGAATGCCTCACCGTAATGTCCGGTACGCCCGGAATGCACGGAATTGGCCAGTCGCGCGATGCCTTCGTCCCTGTTTTCGCCGTTCAGGGTCTGGTCCACGACGTCAACCATGTTCTGCACCACCTCGATACGGGTGGCACCTTCCTGCACGACCGTTTCGGCAGTGGTTTCGGCGTTGTTCCGCGGCTCGATCACGTTCATTTGCCGGCCCAGGGCACGCTGCGATTGGGATTCGACCTCCGCATCCGGGAAGTACAGCGAGGAATCGTACGATCCCTGCTGTTCGTCGCGCACGATCTTGCCCGCATGCAGTTCGACGACGCGCTTGCGCATGGAATTGACGATTTCCTCGTTATGCGTAGCCATGATGATGGTCGTGCCGGTGCGGTTGATGGCGTCCAGCACTTCCATGATTCCCAAAGACGTGGTCGGATCGAGGTTTCCCGTAGGCTCGTCGGCAAGCAGCAGCTGCGGATGGTTCACATACGCTCGCGCGATGGCCACGCGCTGCGCCTCGCCGCCGGAGAGCTCATACGGATAATTGTTCTCCTTGCCCGTCAGACCAACGGTCTGCAACACCTTCGGCACCAACGATTTGATGGCGGCTCGGCTCGTGCCGATCACTTCGAGAGCGAACGCCACGTTCTCCCACACCGTCTTGTTGTTCAGCAGCTTGTAATCCTGGAAGACGAAGCCGATGGAACGACGATAGTGCGGAACCTGCCTTGCCGACAACCTTCTCAGATCGTTGCCGGCCACGCGGATCTCGCCGTCAGTGGCCTCCTCCTCGCGCAGCAGCAGGCTCAGCAGCGTCGTTTTGCCGAAGCCTGACGCTCCCACAAGGAAGACGAAATCGCCTCGATTGATTTCGAGACTGATGTCATCCAATGCCGGGCGTGAGCCCTTTGGATAGACTTTGCTCACATGTTCGAGCGAGATCAGCGCCATTGTGAAGTTCCTTACTCCTCAGCCTCTTCTGCCGCGACACGACGCTGCTCATGACGCCAGCGGATACCGGCTTCGATGAACGCGTCGATGTCGCCATCGAACACGGCCTGCGTCTGCGACGTCTCATGACCGGTACGCAGATCCTTGACCATCTGGTAGGGATGCAACACGTACGAACGCATCTGGTCGCCCCAGCTTGCCTTGATGTCTCCCGCAAGCTCCTTCTTCTTCTTGGCTTCCTCCTCATGGCGAAGCACAAGCAGACGGGACTGCAGCACGGCCATGGCCGCGGCACGGTTCTGGATCTGGGAGCGTTCGTCCTGCATGGTCACCACGATGCCTGTCGGGATATGGGTGATGCGCACCGCGGAGTACGTGGTGTTCACGCCCTGACCGCCAGGACCGGAGGAGCAGTAGGTATCGACGCGGATTTCAGAATCCGGAACGTCGATATGATCGGTCGCTTCGACGAGCGGCACGACTTCCACAGCTGCGAAGCTGGTCTGACGGCGGCCCTGATTGTCGAACGGGGAGATGCGCACCAGACGGTGGGTGCCGCCCTCAACGCTCATGCGGCCGTATGCGTAAGGCGCGTCCACCTGGAACGTCGCGGACTTGATGCCGGCCTCTTCCGCATAGGAGGTGTCCATGACCTTGGCCTTGTAACCGTTGCGTTCCGCCCAACGCACATACATGCGCAGCAGCATCTGCGCGAAGTCCGCCGCATCGACGCCGCCAGCGCCGGAACGAATCGTCACGACGGCGGAACGTTCGTCGTACTCGCCGTCCAGCAGCGTCTGGATCTCCATGTCGGCCAGATCCGACTGGATGCTCTCGATTTCGCTCTGAGCCTCAGCCAGGGTGTCGGGATCTTCCTCTTCCTGGCCGAGTTCCACCAGCGTCTCCACATCGTCGATGCGCTGGCTGGCGGAAGCAAGCCGCTTGAGCTGCGACTGCACGGCGGAAAGCTTGCTGGTCACCTTCTGCGCGTTTTCAGGATCGTCCCACAGCCCCGGTTCCGCGGCCTGGACCTCGAGATCCTTGGCCTGCGCGGTGAGCCTGTCCACGTCCAAAGCCTTGGCGATGGACTCATACTTGGCCCTCGCGTCGCTGATTTCCTGGGAATAATCAAAATCTGCCATCGTTTACACCATACATTTCTTTATACGTTCATTGCTATTTTGTCATGGATGCGCTTGCAGCTCCCGCACAATCCTTTGGTTTTCAGCACGTCCGCCCGTTTTCCGCAATCTCGTTGAACCGAAAGGCCATCCGGTTCGGCGGAAATGCGGACCCGTTTCAAACCATACGGGTCCGAAAGCGTCAAAGACCTGCGTAGATAGCAGGAACAACCAGACTGATGAGCATTGCCGCGGCAATGACAACGCCGACCACACGCGTCACGACGCGGCGGCGGCGCTCTTTGCGCTCACGTTCCTTCTGGTAGCTGGTCACGATTGGCGAGTATACGCGGTACGCCATACTTTCCTTCCATACGCGCACATGCGTTTTCAGGCGTTTCGACCATGCGAGCGCACCGCGTCGATACGTGGAATCCCTCCGCTCGCGGCCTTCCCCTCCGGCTAATGTTGCTAGCACAGCAAGCAATCCGTCTTATAAGGAGATTCATATGACCGACCAACGCACCGCTTGGGGTTGGGGACTTGCCAGCGTGGATGCCGCCGGCAACACCCTGGACGTCTGGTATCCGCAGCTGCAGCTTGGCGAGGCTCCCGCGGAGGTTTCCCGCCCGAACCACAATTTCGGCAATCTGGCCCATGAGGGATGCGACGCACGTGGAGTGCGCCGTATTCCGGTGTTCACCGTTTCCAACCTCGACGAACCGATCGAGGACGCGGCGGACGCCTATCTGCGCCTGCACCTGCTGAGCATGCGTCTGGCAAAGCCGAACACGCTGAATCTGGACGGCATCTTCGCCGCACTCAACAATGTGGTGTGGACCAACTACGGCCCGTTCGCCGTCGAGGATTTCGCCCTGCGCAAGCTTGACGTGATGGCCGCTTCCAACCAGTCCGCCCCTGGACTGCCCAAGGTGGACGTGAATGTGCTGTCCATCGACAAGTTCCCGCGTATGGTCGATTACGTCGTGCCGACCGGCGTACGCATCGGCGACGCCGACCGCGTGAGGCTGGGAGCTCATCTGGCCGAAGGCACCACGGTCATGCATGCCGGCTTCGTGAACTTCAACGCCGGCACCCTCGGCGTCTCCATGGTCGAGGGCCGAGTCTCCCAAGGCGTTGTGGTGGGCAACGGCTCCGACATCGGCGGCGGCGCATCCATCATGGGCACCCTGTCCGGCGGCGGCAAGCTCAAGAACTCCATCGGCGAGCATTCCCTGCTCGGCGCGAACGCCGGAATCGGCATCTCCTTGGGAGACAACTGCGTGGTCGAAGCGGGCCTGTACGTCACCGCCGGAACCAAGGTGACCATCTACGATAAGGCCAGGGTCGCGGCCGGGGAGCCGCTCGAAACCGTCAAGGGCGCGGATCTGTCCGGAAAAGACAACATCCTGTTCATCCGCAACTCCGTTTCCGGACGTATCGAGGCCCGCTATCGCAAGACCGGCATCGAACTCAACGAAAAGCTGCACAAGAACTGAATATGAAGATAACGCTCATCACCGTCGGCAAAGTCAAGGAGAAATACCTCCGCGACGCGATCGAAGAGTACTCGAAGCGACTTGGCCGTTACTGCAAGCTGAGCATCGTTGAAGTGGCGGACGAGAAGACGCCGGATCATGCCGGCGAGGCTTTGGAACGCCAAATCAAGGAAAAGGAAGGCGAACGCATCATGAAGCATATCCGCTCCGATGCGTTCGTCATCGCCCTCGCCATCGAGGGAAAGCAGCTTACCAGTGAGGAACTGGCTTCGAAAATCGACGGTCTGGGGTTGCGTGGCACCAGTCATATCCAGCTCGTCATCGGCGGTTCGCTCGGTCTTGACCAATCGATCCTCAACCGTGCCGATTATCTGCTGAGCTTCTCGAAAATGACGTTCCCCCACCAGCTCATGCGTGTGATTCTTCTGGAACAGATCTACCGCGCGTTCAAGATCAACGCCGGAGAGCCCTACCACAAGTAGGGTTGCCGCCGGCAGTCATCAAAATATGGCGTGATTCCCATGAGGCACATCCCGTGGAAACCGGGTATGCCTCATGGGAATCACGCCATATTCAAACAGCTTACGTTCTCGTCAGCGTTCGGACATGGGAACGTACGGACGTTCCGTATAGCCCGTGTAGACCTGACGCGGACGGCCGATCTTGGTGTTCGGGTCGGCGAGCATCTCACGATACTGGGCGATCCATCCCGGAATTCTGCCCAAAGCGAACAGCGTGGTGAACATGGACGGGTCGAAACCGATGGCACGATAAATCAGGCCCGTATAGAAATCGACGTTCGGGTACAGGTGGCGGGACACGAAGTATTCGTCGTTGAGGGCGATGTCTTCCAGTTCGGTCGCCACATCGAAGAGCGCACGTTCGTCCATCGGCAGCTTCAGCGTATCCGCACGTTCCATGATCTTCTGCAGATACGTCTTGGCGATGGCCGCACGCGGGTCATACGACTTATACACGCGATGGCCAAGTCCGGAGATACGTTGCCCGTTGTTCTTCGCATCATCGACGAACTGCTTGACCGTTTTGCCCGAATCGCGGATCGCCTTGAGCTGGCGGAGCACGGCCTCGTTCGCCCCGCCATGCAGCGGGCCGGACAACGCGTTGATCCCCGCGGCCACGGCGGAATACAGGTTGGCATGGGCGGAACCGGCGATGCGTACCACGGAGGTCGAGCAATTCTGCTCGTGGTCGGCATGGATGATGAGCAGTCGGCCGAGCGCGTGAACATATAGCGGATCGGATTCGAACGGCTCGTAAGGCACCGCAAAGCACATGCGCAGGAAATCATCCACGTAGCCGCGCGAATAATCCGGATACAGCATCGGCTCATCGCGGCGGCGGCGGAAGATGTAGCTGACGATGGTGCGGGCCTTCGCCATGATGATGGTCGCGGCCTCGTCCAGCTGATCGGAGTCGGCTATGTCGGTGGTGTCCGGGTAGAAGGTGGCGAGCGCGTTGATGGCTGACGCCATGACGCTCATCGGATGCGCGGTACGCGGGAAGGAACCCATGAACGTGCGGAAATCCTCGCCGACCATCGTGCGGTGGTTGATGTCGGAGATGAAACGGTCGTACTGTTCCTGGCTGGGAAGTTCGCCATGTCGAAGCAGCCATGCCACTTCGAGGAAGTCCGACTCTTCGCACAGTTGCTCGATCGGATAGCCACGGTAACGCAGAATGGAGTTCTTACCGTCGATGTAGGTGATTTTCGATTCGCATTGCGCCGTGGTCAGGAATCCCGGATCGAGCGTGACCCAACCGTCGTTGCGCAACGTGGACACCACGATGCCGTCCGCCCCTGACGTGGCCTTGACCACAGGCAGGGTGAAGTCTCCGGATCCCACACTAAGATTGGCTGTCGCCATACGCGCCACTCCTTACCTTTTCAAAAGTAACGTTCACTATATGGCATGAGTGTTTCGGAGGCCGTTCGACGTCTCAAAACCATGTCGTGGTCTCTCATCGCCGAAAAAACGCCGCACGCATCTCATATACATCCAGAATAGGTGAAGAGAAACGCAAGAAGGCAGCAAAAGCAATAAAAAGGCGTTCCACATCAATTCGTTTTCCGTTGCGAATCGATGCAGAACGCCTGTTCTTCGATTTCTTCCGGGACATAACCCGTCTGGAGTGAACCGGAGCCGGCCCGAAGACCGGCGTCAACAACTAGTCGCGAACCGTGAGGATCACCGGACCGTTCTCGGTGATGGCGATGGTGTGCTCGCTGTGGGCGCCACGGGAACCGTCCTCGCTCTTCAGCGTCCAGCCGTCCTTCGGATCCTGGTAGATCTCATCCGTGGTCTTGAGGAACCACGGTTCGATGGCGATGACCAGTCCCGGGCGCAGCTTGTAACCGTGGTGGGCCTTGCCGTCGTTCGGCACGTGCGGGTCGCCGTGCATGATGTGGCCGACGCCGTGGCCGCCGAAATCAAGGTTGATCGGATAGCCGTATTCCCTAGCCACGTCACCGACAGCGCTGGAGATGTCTCCCAGTCGATTGCCCGGCTGAGCCGCCGCGATACCCGCCGCGAGCGCCTCCTCGGTGCACTGGATCAGTCGCAGATCGTCCGGATTCTGCGTGCCGACGACGAAGCTGATGGCGGAATCGGCGACCCAACCGTCGACGTTGATGGCCAGGTCGAGGCTCACCAAATCGCCGTCCTTGAGGTTGTAGTCGTACGGAACGCCATGCAGGACGGCGTCGTTCACGGAAGTGCAGATGTAGTGGGCGAACGGGCCGGTGCCGAAATCCGGAGCGTAGTCCACGTAGCAGGAGGAGGCTCCCTTGCGGTCGACGATGCGCTTGTGCACGAATTCGTCGATTTCCAGCAGATTGGTGCCTACTTCGGTGAATTCCTTCAAATCGCGCAGGATTCCGCCGACGAAACGTCCGGCGGGCTTCATCGCTTCAATCTCTTTTGGGGTTTTCAGTTCGATCATGCCTACAACCCTACTTCGCGCGCTCTACAGCCGGCTTGCGCGGCACTATCATCCGCGGCCGGATTTGTCACCAAAGATGGATAGGGTGAGACCATGAGTACCACTTTGATTTCGGGCATCGATCCGGCATCGTTCTCCGCCGTGATCTCTCCCGCACAAGATCTCTTCCGCTATGTGAACGGCCCATGGATCGACATGTACCGTCTTCCCGACGACCGTTCCCGCTATGGTTCCTTCGACAAGCTTGCCGAGAACGCCGAGAACCAGATTCATGAGATTCTCGAGGACGATGATTGCCAGGCCGTCAAGTCCAAGGCTTTGTTCAAGAGCTATCTTGATGTCGAGGCCATCGACGCCTCGGGCCTTACGGCCATCGAAGGCCAGCTCGAGGCCATCGACGCCGCATCCGACAAAGCCGAGCTGGTACGTGCGATGGGCGCCATGAATCCAGACGGCGGCCCGGATCTGATCGGTATCGCCGTGTATGGCGATCCAGGCTCCCCCGAAACGAATATCATCCATATCGAGCAGGCCGGATTGGGCCTTCCCGATGAGGCATACTATCGCGAGGACCATTACGCGGATATCCGTGATTCGTACGTTGCGATGGTGGCCAAGCAGTTGAGGAACGCGAAGCTTGCCGAAACAGACGATGACGCGCAGAACCAGGCCAGCCGCTTCCTTGAGGTGGAGACCCGTATCGCGGCACAGCATTGGGATAATGTCGCCACGCGCGACTCGGTCAAAACCTATAATCCCACCGATTACGCCGAGTTGAGCGGCATGCTCGCCAATTACGATTTCGACGCGTGGCTCGATGCGTGGCAGTACGCGTACGATCAGACCACCGCGGCCAAGGTGCAGCCGCTGGATTTCCGTAGCTTCTTCGAGCGCACGATCGTGCATGAGCCGAGCTTCATCACCGGTCTTGACGCGTTCTGGAAGGACTGCGATCTCGACGATCTCAAGCTGTGGACGCGCGTGCATGTGATCATCGGCTCCACTTCGATGCTGCCGCATGAGTTCTCCGATACGAATTTCGACTTCTACGGCAAGGTGCTTTCCGGCCAGAAGAAGCAGCGCGACCGCTGGAAGAAAGGCGTCTCGCTGGTCAACAGCATCTGCGGCGAGGATGTGGGCCGTGAATACGTCAAGCGTCATTTCCCGGAATCCTCCAAGCAGCGCATGGAGCAGCTGGTGGGCAACCTCATCAACGCATACCGCGTCTCCATCTCCAATTCCGCCTGGCTTGGCGACGAGACCAAGGCCAAGGCGCTGGAGAAGCTTTCGAAGTTCGTTCCGAGGATCGGCTACACCAACCATTGGCGCGATTATTCGGCGTTGGACGTGCACGAGGACGCTTCGTTCGCGCAGAACATGCGCGCCGCCAACCTGTATGAGACCGGCTATCAGCTTTCCAAGGTCGGCAAGCCCGTCGACAAGGACGAATGGCTGATGAATCCCCAGACGGTGAACGCCTACTATGAGCCGACCATGAACGTGATCGTGTTCCCCGCGGCCATCCTGCAGCCTCCGTTCTTCAACCCCGAAGCCGAGGACGCGGCGAATTACGGTGGTATTGGAGCTGTGATCGGCCACGAGATCGGCCACGGTTTCGACGATCAGGGCGCGCAGTACGACGGCGACGGCAAGCTTAACGACTGGTGGACGAAGGAAGACAAGGCCAATTTCGAGGCGCTCACCCGGAAGCTCATCGATCAGTACAACGAGTTCGTCCCCACCCAGCTGGCCGACAAGTATTCGGATGACCCGTCGAAGGCCCCGCATGTGAACGGCTCGTTGACCATCGGTGAGAACATCGGCGATCTGAGCGGCGTGAACATCGCGCTCAAGGCCTATGCGTTCGCACTTGAGCAGGAGGCCGGCGCGCAGAATGACGGTTCCGAACAGGCCATCGAGTCCTCTTTGGAGCAGGCTCCGCAAATCGACGGATTCACCGGTCTGCAGCGTTTCTTCCTGAGCTACGCCTCCATCTGGCGCACCAAGAACCGTGACGAGCTGGCCGAGCAGTATCTGCAGATCGACCCGCACTCCCCCGCCGAATGCCGCACGAACGGCATCGCGCGCAATGTGGACCTGTTCTACAAGGCGTTTGACGTTCAGCCGGACGATGACATGTGGCTGGATCCGGATCAGCGCGTCCGTATCTGGTAACCATTTTCAGAACTCCTGGCCGTCGAATTCCCCGTCTTTTCGGGGTTCGACGGCCCTTCCATTATCCAGGCCCGTTTCCGCGGGAATACTCCATCCTTCCGGTTCCCCGTTTTGTGCCGGAGTTTCCCTCTGTTCGGCCAAAGACCCGTTCCCGTCAAGCACTTCCACCGGTTGCGCGTTCCGTGGCGCATGGAGGTCGCCCTGGTGCGGCATCGGCGTCTGAGCGGATTTCGTCTCGTTGCCCTGTTTGAGAATTTTGCGCAGCGTGGATATGCCGTAGTTGAGGTCATGGCCCACCGCATTGGCTTCCAGGATGACGCGCGACTGCTGTTTGCCGCTCTGATCGGCCCATGTTTCGGTCGCCAGCGTGCCGCTTACGATTACGGGCTCCCCTTTTTTCAAGGACTGGCATACGTTTTCCGACAATCCCCGGTAGGCCTTCACCGTAATCCATGTGGTCGGCAGATCCCGCCACTGCTGGGTGCGATTGTCGAAGTAATGCCTAGTGCTCGCCAGCCTGAACGAGCTGGCATGCGGCATGCCTTCGCGATTGAATTGCACCGGATTCGCGCCCACGTATCCGGTGACTGTAAGGAGACCCTGCTGCTGTGCCATGATCGGCCCTTTCTGTTTGTGAAATAAGGGCCGCGGAAAGCGCCTTGGGTGGGCGCGGAAACCGTGCGTTGGAGAGATATGGGGTGTGAGAGAGGAGATGCAGGTTTCCCGCTTCGTTGCGTTTCCGCGGTACTTCAACTATCGCCGATGAGGGCGGCGCGTTTCAAGCGTCCTCGAAGGAATGTGCATAACTTCGCATGGTTGGGCGAGTCGTGGATAGGGTGTGGAAAACCCACCGTTATCCACACTCGTCCACAACCTCGTGGTGCATTGTTTTTCGCTGCGACTCCCCATAAAAAGCGAGGGACCATGCCATCGGACACAGTCCCTCAGTCATTGGAATCGTACAAAGAACGTCGTTCTTCGAACGCCTTCCCTTACCGTAGCAACTACTTCAACAGCGCGGCGACGCGCTCCGCGATCACCTGGGCGGCTTCGTCCACCGGCACGGCCTGGGAGTTCTCGCCATTGCGGTCACGCACTTCGATGGTGCCGTTGTTCACGGTGTCGCGTCCGGCCACGGCGATCAGCGGAACGCCGATCAGCTCGGCATCCTTGAACTTCACGCCCGGAGACACCTTCTTGCGGTCATCGAAGATGACCTCGATGCCCTTGGACTCCAACTCGCCGATCAGCTTCTCGGCAGCTTCGAACGCAGCCGCGTCCTTGCCGGTGGCCACGACATGCACCTGGGCAGGGGCCACGATGGCCGGCCATGCCAGACCCTTGTCGTCATGATGGGTTTCCGCGATGCATGCCATCACACGGGAGACGCCGATGCCGTAGGAGCCCATCCACACCGGAACGGTCTTGCCGTTCTGATCGAGCACCTTGAGGCCAAGCGCGTTGGAGTACTTCAGACCAAGCTGGAACACCTGGCCGATCTCAACACCGCGTTCGAAGCTCAGCGGGCCGGAACCGTCCGGGCTCATGTCGCCGTGGCGCACCTGCACGGCCTCGACGGTGCCGTCCGCTTCGAAATCACGTCCGTACACGAGGTCGTAGTAGTCGATTTCGTACTCGTCGGCGCCCGTGAACCATGCGGAGCCGCGTGCGATATGCGCGTCGATGAGGTAGCGCAGCGCGTCACCGGCTTCGGCTGCGGTTTCGGCCTTCTTGCCGTCGCGGGCCTGCGGGCCGACCGCCATCGGGCCGATGTAGCCCTTGACGAGTTCCGGATGCTTCTTCAGATCATCCTCGTTGGCCTCTTCGATCTCGGCCGGAGTGAACTGCGCCTCAAGACGCTTCATGTCGACGACGCGATCGCCCGGAACGCCCACGACCACGAGTTCACGCCACGGCTCGTCATGCTCATCATCCTGCGGATGCATGACGGCGACCACCACGTTCTTCAGGATATCGGACGCTTCCCAGTCGCGTCCGTCGGAGCGCGGATGGTTGGCGTTGGCGAATTCGACCATCTTGTCGATGGTGGCGGCATCCGGAGTCGGCCTCTTCTCGGCGGCCGGGGTGTCGGTGAAGTCGATGGCTTCCGGTTCCGGAGTGGTCAGCGCCTCAACATTCCAGGCCTTTCCGGACGGCGACTGAGCGAAGGTGTCTTCGCCGATCTCCATCGGAGCGAGGAACTCTTCGGACTCGAAACCGCCCATCGGGCCGGCCATGGCATGCACCGGCACGTACTTCAGGTCGAGTCGGTTGAAGATGCGCTCGTAGGCGCCACGCTCGTCCATGTAGGCCTGCACGAGGCCTTCCTTGTCGAGGGTGAAGGAATAGGCGTCCTTCATGATGAACTCACGACCGCGGATCAGGCCCGCACGCGGACGGAACTCGTCACGGTACTTGGTCTGAATCTGGTACAGGGTCACGGGAAGGTCCTTGTAGGAGGAATACAGGTCCTTGACCAGCAGTGTGAACATTTCCTCATGAGTCGGCGCCAGCAGGTAATCGGCCTCGTGACGATCCTTCAGACGGAAGATGTTGTCGCCGTACTCTTCCCAACGGTGGGTCGCCTCATACGGCTCACGCGGCAGCAGTCCGGAGAAATGAACTTCCTGAGCTCCGATGGAGGCCATCTCCTCGCGGATGACGTTCTCGATCTTGTTCAGAACGTTCAGGCCCAGCGGCAGCCAGGTCCAGATGCCGGGCGCGGCCTTACGCAGATAGCAGGCACGCTGCAGAAGCTTGTCCGACACAACGTCGGCGTCGGCGGGGTCCTCACGCAGGGTGCGCAGGAACATGGTAGACATACGAAGTGCTTTGGTCATACGCTCCAAATTACTCAGGCAAGGAGACGTAACCATCGCAAACCATGTAAAATCCTCTTATTTATAAGGTTATAAATAAGTCTTGCCGCCTATATACAATCCTTGGAAAGACGACGATTCCGCATCGCGTATCAAGAGAGGACGGCATATCATGCGTCACATCACCGCACATATTTCGATCTGGAACAGACTCGGTTGGATTGGCATCGTATGCTATTTCGTCTTTTCGACGGCCGCGCCGAACGCGCTTTCGGGAGGCAACGAATGGGTGGGGCTGAGCATGGCCCTGCTGTGCGCCGTGCTGATCTCACTGCCGTGGAGGAAACCGTTCAACGTCCTCGCGTTGATCGGCGAGACGGCATGGCTCATCATCCCGCACACGATTCCCGGAACCACGTTCCTGCAAACCAATCCCGTCTGGCTGCTCATCGGCATGGTCTGCATAATCGTCAGCTGCTGGGATCCGGACCCTGAGGACCTCGAGACGGAAGTCGAACTCGACCCCGACCTGGCCCGCTCACTGCAAACGATGGGCTGAAAGGAAAACATAAGCCGGTCAAGAATCACAAAACGTGATCAGAACAGGGCATCCTGCGCAAACTCGTCATCGGCATCATCCTGCGCCAACGGCCCGAACGCACCGACACCATGCCGGGCAAGCGCATCACTGGCATTCGCCGATCCAAGGCGAAGCTCGCCATCCAACCGCACCGCGTCCGGCGAGACCAGAAACATGCGTTCATTCACCCCGCCCAAATACAGCCCCTCCAGATTCTCCACGCGGGAAAGCGCAACATATCCCATACCCGGAGCGAACGTGCGGCGCAAATCCATAACCGCGCGCTCAAGCGTCATGCCCTGCGATTTGTGGACGGTGATCGCCCATGCGCAGCGCAACGGAACCTGCTTCACGCTGGCAAGCACGGTATCGCCATCCTGCATCTCCCAGCAATTCGGCTTCATAACAACGATATTGCCGTTCTCGAATTCAACGATCGGCCAACCGCCCTTGTTCTCGTCAACGAAACCCCGAACCGTTCCCAGCGAACCGTTCACATACTGATGGTCGGCATCGTTGCGCACCGCCATCACCGCGGCACCGGCTTTCAGCAGCAGCCGTTCCGGCGCGAGCATGTTCTTCTTGAGCCGCTCCACCATGTTCACCGGCCCCGACGCCTCGGCGAAGTATTCATGCGGCTCTTCCTTGATTTCGAACAGCCGCCGATCGTTCAGCATATCCGCCTGTCTGTTGACCGGAAACAGATTCACAGCCTGCTGTCCCGGTTCCGGAACCGCCCCTAAGCGGGTGAGCAGCAGATCACGGTCGTCATCGTCCACTTCACCCGCGCGAATATCGGCAAGCACGCCGAGCAACCTGCCATCATCCTGACGATGCTGTTCCGTCAGATAACAGATGACAGGATTCAACTCACGCCACACCAACGATTCAGTGACGAATCCCTCCGGATTAAGCCCCTCGTTGGCATAGCGCTCGCGGGAAGCAAGAAATTCCGCGCTCGGCGCGATCAGATCATGGTTGCGCCCCGAAACGGACACCGGCGGCAGTTGGAAGAAATCGCCGGAAACCACCACCTGCAGACCGCCGAACGGCCGGGAATCCTTACGAACGATGCGGCAGACCTGATCGACCATGTCAAATAGCCACGCATGCAGCATAGAAATCTCGTCGATGACCAACACGTCGGAGGCACGCAGCTTGCGGGCCCGCCTCGTCCTTACGGTTTTCACAAGATTGTCGGTCAGCGCGTTGGCGAGTCCGATGCCGCTCCATGAATGGATGGTGGTGCCGTTGATATGCGTGGCCGCGATTCCCGTCGACGCGGTGACGGAGACGGATGCCCCGTCGGCACGCGACTGGCGCACGAATTCGTTGAGTACATAGGTCTTGCCGGCTCCCGGCGCGCCGGTGAGGAACACGTTCGCGCCGGAGTTCAGAATCGCCAACGCCTCAGCCTGCCGCATAACGCACGCCTTTCATCATCATCCGACATCGATTTCCATGCGGCACCGCACCTACGACGCCGACTCACGCAAGCCCGACTAAACAATCAGCCAACCGAGCAACCGGCTCAACCGAGCGATCAGCCGATCAACCTGTCAAGCACCTGCAGCACACCGTGATCGGCATTGGACGGCGCGACGTAACGGGCCGCCGCCTTCAGATCGGGATGCGCGTTGGCCATGGCGAACGACCAATCCCCCGCTTCCAGCATCAGCAGATCGTTGAGATAATCACCGAAAACCGCCGTCTGCGCGGCGCTCACGCCCAAAACGCGACGCAACGCCTCCACGCCCTGCTTCTTATCCGTATGAGGATCCATGATGTCGACCCAATGCTCGCCGGAGACGACCACCTGATAATCGTCCCTCAAGTGAGACAGCTTGTCGTTCGCCATGCGCTCGGAACTGTCGAAATCGAGGATCGCAAGCTTGAGCAGAATCTCATCGCCGGAAACATAATCGTCGGGCTCCACTGCAAAATCCAACACTTCATGCAGGTCGTCGACGATTTTCAAAGCCGCGTAATACTTGCCCACTTCGTCAAGGAAAGGCTTGTCGGTACGCTGCACATAGGCAGTCTTGAGACCGCACAACACCAGGCCCATGTTGTATTCGCCCGCTGCAACCGCGGTATCCACCATGTCGATGGTGTTGCGTGCGATGGTCAGGTCGACGCCATGCACTTCAACGATCTCGCCATCCACGGCCACGACATTGCCGTTTTCCGCGATGTAGGAAAGCTCTCCTCCGTCCAGCACCTCGCCGGCGCGTCGGGCGAACATGTTGCGCAACGTGGCATACTGACGGCCGGAAGCCGGCACGAATTCGACGCCGCGTGCGCGCAGGTCGGCAAGCGTACGCCAGAATCCCTCGGGAATCCGGCCCTGCTCGTCCAGCAGGGTGCCATCCATATCGGCCACCACGAGCCGAATATCCTGCGGCTGGCTGATGGTGGTCCAGTCGGCTGCGCTCATATGAGAATCCTTTCCGCGTTTCTGCAGTCCGCTCCGTGTCATTCGCCGCCGTCCACGTCGCCTTATACCGCTTTCGAGCGCAAACACCACGGACCGCGAAACAACGCCAAACGTTCGAACCGGTCAGTCCTTGTTGATGCTGGTGGCCTTGACTTCGACAGCGATCGCCTTGGCCTGTTCGTCATTCGGCCCCGGCACCGTCGCCATGAACGCCTTGCGGTAGTAGCGCAGTTCGTCGAGGGATTCGATGATGTCGGCGAGCGCGCGGTGTCCTCCGTTCTTCGGAGGACGGTTGAGGTACACGGCTGGATACCAGCGGCGGGCAAGCTCCTTGAACGTGCTTACGTCGATGGTGCGGTAGTGCAGATTTTCCATAAGTTCCGGCATGTAATGGTCGAGGAATTTCTTGTCGGACCCGATGGTATTGCCGGCCAGCAGGGGCTTGACACCTTCCGGGGTGAACTGTTTGACGTATTCGATGACTTTGGCCTGTGCGTCCGCAAGGCTCAGTCCGTGTTCCCATTCGTCGATCAGTCCGGAGCGGGTGTGCATGCCGCGTACGAAGTCGTTCATATGGTCGACGGCTTTCTGACTGGGCTTGATCACGTAATCGATGCCTTCGTCGAGCACGTTCAGGTCAAAATCGGTCGGCACCACGGAAATCTCGACGAGTTCGTCGCCGCCGAAAATATCCAGACCGGTCATCTCGCAGTCGATCCAGATCAGGCGGGAACCTTCGGACGTATACGTTTCGCCGTCATGCGCATCTACCATCGTTGCCTCGTTTCATATGTCTGCGGCCGCGCCCGCTGCGTGAAGCCGAACATATGAAGATACCGCAGGGTAGGGAGATTGCCCCACCCTGCGGTATGAGGTGCGCGCCGGTTCGTTGTTCAGCGCACGCGTTTGATGTTTCAGCGCACGCGTTTGATGCCCAGCACGCTGATGGCTGCGACGGCGGTCATGGCGATGGCCACCGGGAACACCGCCGTATAGGAGCCGAGGACGCTCACCAGCGTGGAGGTGATGACCACGCCGATGGCCTGGCCCGCGCAGGTGGCGATGTTCATGAAGCCGAGGTCCTTGCCCGCGGTCTCCTTGCTGGGCAGCACGTCCACGTTCAGGGCCTGGTCGACAGACAGATACATGCCGTAGCCGAAGCTGGCGATGCCGCCGAAGAGGAACATGCCCATCTGGGTCGGGAAAATCCACGGCATGGCAAGACCCACGGCGAAGAACATGCATGCCACGACGATCGGCGCCTTGCGGCGGTTGAGCATGTCCGCGATCGGGCCGGCCACAAGGGACGCGACGATGGACACGATCATGGTGATCACGGAAATGACCTGGATGGATGCGGCGGCCGACAGCTTGTCTTGACCGATGTAGTCCTGCAGAATGTACAGCTGGTAGCTGAACACCATCTGGTATGCCACGATCAGGCAGGTGCGGCAGATGAACGCACGGTAGAAGTCCGCGCAATCCTTCAGCGGCGGGGTGAGGGACGACGCGACGACCTTCCACAACGGTTCATCGGTGTTTTTCGGCATGTTCTCGCTGGAGGGTTCACGCGGGGCGATCACCACGGACAGCACGCCCGCGGCCAACGCGCACAGGCCCGCGCAGACGAAGCCGAGTTCCATGTGTTCGATCAGGGAGGAGCCCACCAGCGTGCCGATGCCCTGGCCGATGACGCCGCCGGCGCCGATCGCCGCGGAGACGGTGGCTCGTGACGTCGGTTCGACCTGGTCGGAGATACGTGCGTAGATCGGCGCCTGCACCATGTTCAGACCGATCAGAGCCATCACGTAGAGAACGCCGATCACCACCGCGCTGACCGGTCGGCTCAATGCCCAGAAGCAGAAACCGTATATGAACGCGCCGCAGAAGATCCACGGCGTACGCTTGCCCCAACGCGATGCGGTACGGTCGGACAGCGCGCCGACGAACAGCGCGATGAAGATCGATGCGATCGAGCCGACCGCGTTGATGGTGCCGAGCACCGCGGTGGAGTTGTCGACGCCGATATCACGCAGACGCTGCGGTACGAGCACGGACATGGTCATGTAGAAAGCTGCACCGGAGAGCACCGCGAAGGCGAGGAATCCGCCGGTAAAACGCCATTTCGTATTACTTTGCGATTGTTGTGCGGGCACCGCCGTGATGGTTTCGGACATATTGTTCCCCTTTTTGATGATGTGGTGAGTTCGCGTCATTGTTGACGCCGTTGACGCCGTTGTGACGATCAGGTTGTTCGACGTTGCCGCGGGCGCCGAACCCGCGGCAACGGTTGTGGAGATTCGCTTGCGATTGGCAAGCGGTCGGATTATTCCGCCAGCTTGAGCCAGGCGCTGGTGTCCTGCGGCAGCTCGCCATCGTCGGTAAGCGGTCCGGAGGTCAACAGCACTTCTCCCGCCGGCAGCGATACCGGCTCCTCACCGAAGTTGGTGATGGAGGCCCATCCGTTGGCACGCTTGTAGGCGATGGTGCCGCCCGGGAAGCCGTTCGCGCCGTCGTGCGCCTCGCCCGGCTTGTCTTCCGCAAGCCATTCAAGGCTCAGATCGGTGGTCTGCAGCTCGTGACGCAACGCCAGCACCCGACGGTACAGGTTCAGCATGGAATCCGGATCGTCCGATTCCACATCGACCGCGAAATCCTTGTACCACTTGGGCTGCGGCAGATGCGGATCGGCGGAACCCGCAGGCGAGAATCCAAAGGAGCCGCCATGTCCGAATTCATCATCCGGATCATCCAGCTTCGGAGCGTCGGAAGCCATCCACGGCAGCGGAACACGGCAACCGTCGCGTCCCTTGGTGCTGGCCGAACGCGAAGTGCGCCATGCGGACGGATCCTCAAGCTCATCCCACGGAATATCCGCCACTTCGAACAGGCCGAGCTCCTCCCCCTGGTACACGTATGCGGAACCCGGCAACGCCATTTCCATCAGAATCGCAGCGCGGGAACGCTTGGTGCCGAGCGCACGGTCCTCTTCGAACGTCGCACCGTCGCGCAGCAGCCAATCCAGCGGCAGACGATGGTATTCGCTCGTCGGAACCTGAGGAAGCGCATATCGGGTGGCATGGCGAATCACATCATGGTTGCTCATGACCCAGGTTGCGGTGGACCCGGAACGTCGGGCGCTTTCCAGTCCCTCCTCGATCGCCAGGTGCAGGTCGTCACGGATCCAGTCCTTCTTTGCGAATTCGAAGTTGAAGATCTGTCCGAGATCGTCCTCAGACGCGTACAGATGCTGGCGGCTCGGACGTACCCACGCTTCGGCCACCGCGAACGCCGGCGGATCGTATTCGTTGAAGACCTCACGCCATTCGTGGTAGATGTCATGCACTTCGTCGCGGTCGATCACGGGATGCGATCCGTCTTCGGGCTGGTCGTTGGTGCACCAGACCACGTAATCATCCAGATCGTCACGGTCGAGGTCCTTGGCGAGGCCGTGGGCCACATCCACGCGGAAGCCGTCGGCGCCGTGGTCCAGCCAGAATCGCAGCGTCTTGAGGAAGTCGTCGCGCACTTCACGGTTGTTCCAGTTCCAGTCGGGCTGTTCCTTGGTGAACATGTGCAGATACCACTGGCCGTCGGGCACGCGCGTCCAGGCCGGACCACCGAAGTGGTTTTCCCAATTGGTCGGAGGCTGATCGCCGTTCGGCCCCTTGCCGTCACGGAAGATGTAACGATCGCGTTCCGGAGATCCCGGCTCCGCGGCGAGGGCGGCCTTGAACCATTCGTGCAGGTTGGAGCTGTGGTTCGGAACGATGTCGACCACCACTTTGATGCCGTTGGCATGCGCGGCTTTGGCAAGCTCATCGAAGTCTTCGATGCTGCCAAGTTTCGGATCGACGTTGCGGTAGTCGTCGACATCGTAGCCGCCGTCCGCCAGCTGCGACGGATAGAACGGGCTCAGCCAGATGGCGTCGACGCCAAGTTCCTTCAGATAGTCGATTTTCTCGGTGACGCCTGCGATCTGCCCCAATCCCTCACCTTTGGAGTCCTTGAAGGAACGCGGGTAGACCTGATAGACCACGGCCTGCTTCCACCACAGTGCCGGATCGCTGATTTCAGTCATGTTTACCTCCTTGTATACAAGCGTTTGCACTTTAGTTGCATCAGCATTGTTTTACTTAAAACATCACTGATTGCCTAAGCTTTGTAAGTTATTTCGAGCAGCATTTTTACTGTTTTCCAGCCGCTCGACTTCCTCAATAATAACGCTTGCACAAAATTTTGCAACAAGGTCATCCGTTTTTATAAGACATTGCTCTTTAAAACCTTGAAATCGCAACATATTCAACCATGCAAGCGCTTTTACAAAATGGGCGTGTCGTGCTACAGTTGAGCATGTCCGCTGAACATGTCAGCAAATGGTCAATCCGAAATCGCAAAAGGAGCGCACGTGCCCCGCACAACAATCGCAGACGTGGCGAAAGCCGCCGGCGTCTCCGTATCCACAGTCTCCCGCGCGCTGCGCGGACTCGACAGGGTTAATCCCGAAACCCGCGAACGCGTGGAAAGGGAAGCGAAACGACTGCACTTCTCCTTCTCGAAAAGTGCGTCCGCACTGGCATCCGGCAAAACCATGCGCATCGCCATGCTGCTGCCAAGCGAAATCAACAGCTGGTTCAACGCCAATGCGTTCCAAGGCGTCTACGAGATAATGTCGACAGCCGGATACGACGTGATCCCGCATATCGTATGGACACAGAACGATTTGGACGGTTTCTTTCAAAAACTACCCGGAAATCGCAATGTGGACGCCATCATCGAAGCGTCCTTCGATTTCGATGAAGCCAAAAAACAGACCCTCGGCGAACTAGCCATACCGGTAGTCGGCATAAACGCGCCCAGCGAACACGGCCTCGATGCGGGAGCTGCGATCGACGATGTGGAGTCCATGTGCACAATCGTACGTTTCCTGAAATCGTTGGGCCATCAGACCCTCGCATATGTGGGGCAACCCGTCAACGCATCGCCGTTCATATGCTCGGATGCCGTTCGGGAAAAAGGATTCATCGATGCGGCAAAATCGTGCGGATACAAGGACGACGACATCATCGTCATACCGTCGCTGTCCAACATCGACATCCAAAACGAACAGGACATCTACTCCGGCATAGTCGCGCAACTGCTCAGCGCTTCGAAGCAACCGACCGGCATCTGCGTGTCCGTCGACGCGGCCGCCGTTCCCCTACTCAAAGAGCTGCGGCGAATCGGCGTGCGCGTGCCACAGGACGTTTCGCTGGTGGGTTTTGACGACGATCCGCGCGCATCCATCGTGGACCTGACCACCATGCACCAGAACCCCGCCGAAATCGGGCGCGAGGCGGCACGCAAAACACTGGCACTGCTTGCCGGAGAACCCCTTGCGGAGCCGTTCACCACCATGCCCACATCCCTCACGCTTCGAGCCACCACCGGACGCATCAGGTAATACGCACCTTGGCGGGTGTGGGTGCATGGCGGCGTTACAGGAATACTCAAGCATCCCTACTATCCCCAAACCGCCGCAAACCAACCCCACTGCGGCGTTATGGGGATGGCGAAAACGGTTGACTATCCCCGTAACGCCGCAATCGCACCCAATTCCGACGTTACGGGAATACTTAAGCACCTCCGCCATCCCCATAACGTCGCAAGAACGCGTCCTATCCGACGTTCTCCCGTAGCTATTTAGCGGATGTGACCGCCGCCTTCAAATCGCGGTCCTTATACCGCTGCTGCAGCACGCAATAGCCGCCGAATACCGCCAGCCATACCAAGCCAAGTATCGCGGAGCCACGGGTATCGTCGGAAAGGAACAACGTCACATAGACGAAAGCGAAAAACACGATGGCGATGGTATTAAGCCATTTCCAAGCCGGCATCACAAAACCATCAGCAATGAAGTCCAACGAACGACGGTAATGGCGATGCGCGACCAGCGTGAGGATGTAGATGAACAGGAACACCGCCGAACTGGCCGAGGAGAACAGCACAAAAGCGCTGGACATCTGCGGGAAAGCGTTGATAAGCGGGGAGAACAGGATCAGCACCGCGGAGATGATGATCGCGCGCGCCGGCACTTTGCGCTTGGACACTTCGCCGATCCGACGCAACGTAGGATCATTGGATTCGGACGCAAGCTGGTAGAGATGGCGTCCCGCCGAGTACAGCAACGAGTTCAAAGCGGAAGACGCTGCGGTGATCACCACGAAGAACACCAAAGCGGACGCCCAATTCAGGCCCGCGTACTGGAACACCATGATGAACGGGGATGCGAAGGAACCGTCCTTGTTCGGCTTGAAACTCGTCCACGGCACGATGCACATAATGGCCACCAACGCGCCCACATAGAAGATGAGCACGCGCACGATGATTTCATTGATCGCCTTGGGCAGCACCTTGCGGGGATTCTTCGTCTCGGAAACGGTGACGCCCACGAATTCCATCATCTCGTAAGCGAAGAACACCATCTGGAAGCTCATGAGGAACGCAAGCCAACCGTTAGGGGCGATGGAGAAATTATCGAAAAGGTTGTCAAAGCCCACATGACCGGCGGGACTGGGTGAATCCATGCCCTGAATCTGCACGGCCGGATAATGGTAGCCGATTACGATCATGACCGCGGCAGTGACGATCATGGCCACGATCAGTGTGATTTTGATCATGGAGAACCAGAACTCCACCTCGCCGAACACCTTGACGGCGATGAGGTTCACACAGACGAGCACCACCAGGAAACAGACCTCGATCAGCCATTTCCACCGGCTCAGGTCCATGCCGAAGGTATCAAAGAATGTGACGAAATACTGTGAGACCGCGGTGATTTCGGTCATTCCGAGCAACACCAGTGCGATCCAATACGTCCATCCGGCGAATTTACCCCAGCCGCGGCCCAAATAACGGCCGATGAAGTTGATGAACGTGTGCTGGCTCGGATCGCGGTACATCATCTCGCCGATGGCTCGCATGAGGAAGAACATCACCACGCCCACCAGAATGTATACGAAGATAATGCTCGGACCGGTAAGCGAGATCGACTTGCCGGAACCGAGGAACAGGCCGGTGCCGATGGTGCCGCCGATGGCGATGAACTGAACGTGACGATTGCTCAGGCCACGTTCCATATCGTTGGTCTGATCGAGCGCTTCGACCGATTGCAGATTGTTCTGCGTATTCTTTTCGTCAGGCATAAGGGGCAACATAACTCATTCATGCTACAAATTCAATCCTTTGCCCATAAACGCGCGAATGGTGTATGACGATGGGTCCATATACCCCCTTTGAAGGGACGCCGGCAACCGCGGAATCGGATTTGCGGACGTACGGGAATACGCGGGCTCTTCCACTATCTCCAAACCGACGCAATCGCACACGATTGCGGACGTATGGGAATACCACACCATACCAACCATTCCCGTAACACCGCAAACCTACCTCATTGCGGACGTATGAGAATACTGAAGCCCACACACTATCCCCAAACCGACGCAAACAAGCGTCACCGCAATCGCACAAAATACATCAACACCACGCATGCGCTGAAAACACAAGCCTCATACATCGCGCAACACAGGCACAGCATCACTTATCCACAACCCAGAAATGGCTGCTTACCAAGCATCTGCGCATTTCGACACGCCATAACCGTCATCCTCCGACCACAACCGTCGAAAACCCGCGCACGCGCGGAAAGCCTCAGTCATAATGCAACGCATGAGACCACATCAAGCATGCATCAAACAGTTGGAAATCGCACAAAGCCAGCAGCGTTGCGCCATCGCGCCAACATCGGCGATCGGAGCCGCATTCCGCAGGAGGGTAGAAGACGGAGAAATCATCTCGCCGCATCGAGGCATCTACGTCAAAACCTCGTACTGGAATTCGCTGACACCCACCCAAAAAGTGCAGCATCAGGCACGCGCCATATCCATCCTCCATCCAGGAATCGTCTTCGCCGGCCCTACCGCCGCGGCGCTATTCCAATACGAGCATCCGCGAGACATTCATCGTCAAGGCATGTATATCGCATCCGTACATTCACCAAGCACGCGGCCCACGGGCAGACGTTTGGGAAGAATACACGTCGCAGCATTAGATTCCGTCAAAGTCGGCAACACACTGGTCACATCTCCGGAACGGACCCTTGCGGATTGTGCAAGAATGCTCCCACTGTGCAAGGTCCTTCCAATCTACGATTCCGCAATCGCTCAGGACGAAACCCTCCCCCAGCGGGTGACGGAAATCAGCGAGACATTACAGACCGGTGCCGCATCAATCGAGCAGGCATTACGGTATGCGAATCCGAAAAGCGACAACGGCGGCGAATCGTTCGTGCGGGGAGTCATGATCGAATGCGGATTCCAGGACCCCATCATTCAATATGTTATTCAGAATCCTCATAATCCCAGCGAATGGTACAGAGTCGATTTCATCTGGTTCACCTCATCCGGACGCGTGGTGATTGCCGAATTCGACGGTATGGCAAAATATATCGACCCTTCAATGACCGGCGGGAAAACCGTCCAACGCATCGTCAACGAGCAACGAGACAGAGAACAGAATCTTTACCGATGGGGCGTCACCACCATCGTCAGAATCTACTTCGAAGATGCCCTGCATAGAGAACAGCTCATTGAGAAACTTCGCGAGGCCGGAGTACCGGAATATCCATCCAACATGACTCCCACCTTGTGAAACCAGCATCTTGCGAAACCTGCTAATCGCACCCAACTGCGGACGTATGGGAATACTATGTCATGCGCACTATCCACAAACCGACGCAATTGGATGCGATTGCGGACGTATGGGGATATTCTGGCGCGCCCGCTATTCCCAAAACACCGCAAGAGCACAAAACGGCATCAGAATCGGCAAGACAAGT
This sequence comes from bacterium, assembly GCA_963595445.1. Lineage (GTDB taxonomy): Bacteria > Actinomycetota > Actinomycetes > Actinomycetales > Bifidobacteriaceae > Bifidobacterium. The sequence goes on along the minus strand of CAVBHJ010000010.1, from coordinate 53,299 downwards.
GGAGAAGTAGCCGATAAATTCGGCAAAAGATCCAGCCCACAGCTGGCACAAAAACAAACAAACAACTGAGGCCGGCCAACCTCAACAGAGATCAGCCAGCCTCAGTCAAATACGGCTCAGACAATCCGAATCATCCGAACAATCGGAACAACCCAAACAGTCCGAGCAGCCCGCAAAAATCAGCGTCCGGAGTAGTTCGGAGCCTCAGCGGTCATGACGATGTCGTGCGGATGAGATTCGCGCAGACCAGCGTCGGTGATGCGGATGAAACGGCCACGTTCCGGCATTTCGGCGATGTTGTGGGCACCGATGTAGAACATGGACTGGTGCAGTCCACCGATCATCTGGTACAGCACCGCGTTCAGCGGTCCGCGGTACGGCACTTCGCCTTCAACGCCTTCCGGAACGACCTTGTCGTTGGAGGTAACGTCGGCTTGGAAGTAACGGTCCTTGGAGTAGGACTTCTTGCCGCGCGGAGCCATGGCGCCGAGGGAGCCCATGCCACGGTAGAGCTTGTACTGCTTGCCGTGCAGGAGCACCTTCTCGCCCGGAGCTTCCTCACAGCCGGCGAGGGTGCCGCCGAGCATGACGGTGGATGCGCCGGCAACGAGAGCCTTGGCGATGTCGCCGGAATAGTGGATACCACCATCGGCGATGCACGGAACGCCAGCGGCGCGGCATGCCTGGGCAGCCTCATAGACCGCGGTGAGCTGCGGAACGCCAACGCCCGCCACCACGCGGGTGGTGCAGATGGAGCCCGGGCCGACACCGACCTTGACGGCGTCGACACCGGCGTCGATCATGGCCTGAGCGCCCTGACGGGTCGCCACATTGCCACCGATGATGTCAACACCGGCGAAAGCGGAATCGGACTTCAGACGACGAATCATGTCGAGTGCGAGCTTCGCCTCACCGTTCGCGGTATCGACCACGAGCACGTCCACGCCGGCTTCCATCAGAGCGGAGGCACGGTTGTAGGCATCACCCAGGAATCCAATGCCGGCGGCAACGCGCAGACGGCCCTGCTCATCCTTGGTGGCATCCGGATACTGTTCGGTCTTGACGAAATCCTTCACGGTGATCAGACCGGTCAGATGGCCTTCTTCGTCAACCAGCGGAAGCTTTTCGACCTTGTGCTTGGCCAGCAGGTCGTGAGCGTCTTCCTTGGAGATGTTGGACGGACCGGTGATCAGGTTCTCACGGGTCATGACCTCGGAAACCTTGAGACGGTCGTAGTCTTCGGAAGCGATGAAACGCATGTCACGGTTGGTGATCACGCCGACGAGCTTGTTTTCCTTGTCGACGACCGGCAGGCCGGAGATGTGGAAGCGTCCGCACAGCTTGTCGAGATCGGCGAGGGTCACGTCCGGGCTCACGGTCAGAGGATCGCTGATCATACCGGATTCGGAACGCTTGACGATATCGACCTGAGCGGCCTGATCGTCGATGGAGAGGTTACGGTGCAGCACGCCGATACCGCCGTTACGCGCCATGGCGATTGCCATGTCGGACTCGGTGACGGTGTCCATTGCGGCGGAAATGGCCGGAACCTTCATCGTGATGTTGCGGGTCAGGTGGGTGGAGGTGTCCACTTCGGACGGAATGACATCCGTCTCGTTCGGCAGCAGCAGCACATCGTCGTATGCGAGGCCAAGCTGAGCGAAAATCGGAGGAAGTGGAGCGTACGTGGAATCTGCATTCATATCAGGAATTGTAGCCATAGGCATACTGTAGAAATGCGGTAGGACTTAACGCGACACGACACCGCGGAATGCCGGTCTCGCTGCGGCCACCGCTCTCCCCGTTCCCTGCTTCCGTTTCGGTTTCGTTTGAGTTTCGTTCGGGTTCCGTTTCGACTCAGCCCTATTACGATTGCATCGCCCTGTTTTCCTCGCGTATCTCGGGGATGCGCCTTTTCAGATACGGATACATGGTGGCCACCGTCAGCAACAGCATCGCGATGAGGAAGCCAACCAGCACGTACCTTGCTTTGAAGAACAGCGTCATGATCGAGCCAAACGCGATCAGCGCGGCCCATCCCCACATGATCAGTACGGCTCCCTGCACGGAATGGCCGATGCGCAGCATGCGATGGTGCAGATGCATACGATCGGGATGCATCGGAGACTGCCCTTTTCTCAGGCGGCGAACGATCGCAAGGCACATGTCGAGAATCGGCAGGAACAGCACGAGGATCGGCAGCAGAATCGGCATGAACACCGGTAGATAGATGCTGGCATGGATGCTTGCCGGGTCGAGACGGCCCGTCATGACGATCGACGCGCAGGTGATCAGGTAGCCGAGGAGCATCGAGCCGGAATCGCCCATGAACAGTTTCGCCGGATGCCAGTTGTGCATGAGGAATCCTACGCACATGCCGACCATCGCGATGTCGATCAGGGTTGCCATGGAAGCGTACGACGGCGAGCTGCGTGCGATGATGTACGAGTAGATGGCGAACGCGATGCCGCCGATCGCCACGATTCCGGAAGACAATCCATCCAATCCGTCCACGAAGTTGACGGCGTTGATGGACGCTACGATTAGAAACGCCGTGATGGCCATGGAAAGGCTTGGGGATGCGGTGACCAGAGAGCCGAGCGGCAGTGAGATGATCTGCAGGCCACCCCATGCCACGAATACGGATATCAGCAGCTGTCCGGCGAGTTTGAGCATCCAGTCGAGGTCCCACAGATCGTCGGCCATGCCCAGCAGACTGATCATGATGGCACCGGCCAGGATCACCCACGCCTGTTGCGATTCCCGGAACAGCCCTTCGATGAACGGAATGCGTGATGCGAACAGCATGGATACCGTAAAGCCGATGAGCATACCCAGACCGCCCAGTCGCGGCGTCGGGATGGTGTGCACGTCTCGTGCCCTGACCTCGCCGACCGCACCGATTTCGATGGCCACATGCCGAATCAGAGGCGTGATCAGATACGTGACTCCGCCTGCGATCGCCGCAATGAACAGATAGATTCTCATATGCCTAAAGCACCGCCATTCACAGTCAGGGCCTCTCGAATCGTGGTCGAGCGAATCACTCCCTCTCGAAGCACCGTAATGCCGTCACGTTCATGATGGTCCGCGGCAACCACCGTGGACGCCACATGCCCCGGAGTCGCTCCCCCGTCAAGATACAGATCCACCGAATCACCCAACGCCGCAACCGCTTCCTGCACGGTCTGGGCGCTTTCCTCCCCGGATCGGTTCGCGCTGGTCGCGGCCAAAGGACCGGTGGCGCGCAACACACGCAGGGCGGCCGCGGAATTCGGAATACGAATCCCCTGGGTGATCATGCCGGTGGTCGGGTCCTTGCGGGCGGTGGCCAAAGAACAGTTCCCTTCCGCCTGGGCGATCGGCGAGAACGGGCCCGGCATGAACATGGCGGCCAGCCTGTTCAACGGCACGGGAAGGTAGAGATGCAGTTTTTCCATGCTTTCGACCGTCGGCAGCAGCACTTGCAACGATTTGAATTTCGGCCGATGCTTCGCCGCGAAGATTTTGCGGATGGCCTCGACGTTGCGCGGATCGCAGGCCACGCCGTACACCGTGTCCGTGGGGAGCACGATCAATCCCCCGTCACGCACGACCTGCGCCGCCTTTGCGAGGGATTCATCGGTAATGGAGCAGATTTCGCTCATGATACCTCCCGTTTGGCCGTATTGCCCCCCATCATTGTAATGCACGGCATGATGGTGGCGGCAACATGACCGATTCCTTACGATGATTGAAATATCACGCTTTTTCCGCCACGAGATACCGTGGCCGGTTCGTATAGTCGTTTCGGATGCAAGCGCCAGTGAAGCCGTGCGCGTCGGCGTAGGCTGCGAGACGGTCGCCCTGCGTGATGTCATGTTCCATGACGAGCAGGCCGTCTTGCCTGAGCAGCCCCGCGGCACGGTCGATGATGAGTTCCGGGATGAGCGTTCCGTCCGCGGAACCGCCGTACAACGCCATTTGAGGGTCGTAATCGCGCACTTCCGGCTGCTGTGGCACGTCCGCCAACGGCACATACGGCGGATTCGTGAGCACGATGTCGATTGTTCCGTCCAGCTGGTTCAGAGTCGGGTTGAGCGTCGCGTCGGCTATTTCCAGATGATAGTTGCTGGCGATGCTGGGGTATGTTCTCGCGGTCTCGTTGAGATTGCGGCGCGTCCATTGCGCGGTCTGCTCGCTTTTCTCGACGGCCCAGACCTCGCTTCCGGGCATTTCGGTGGCGAATGCCAGTCCGATCGCGCCGCTTCCCGCGCACAGATCGACCACGCGTGCGGAATACATGCCGTTTCTGACAGCCCAGTCGATGCCTTCCTGGACGATCAGCTCGGTTTCCTGCCGTGGAATGAACACTCCCGGCCCGACTTTCAGGTCAAGGTAGCGGAAGGGCGCATGTCCGGTGATATGTTGCAGCGGTTCGCGTTTCACCCGGCGCCCCACCATGTCGTGGAAGATGGAAATCGCGTTTTCCACAGTTTGTGATCGCGTTTCCTGCGATTCTCCCGAAAGCCTCCCCGCACTCGTTGCGACGAGTTTTTCGGCTTCATCGCCCATCAGCATGGCTTTGTCCACGTCTTGAAGCTGCGTACCGAACGCTTCGGCGCACAGCAGTTTGGCATCATGTTCCGGAGTATCGACGCCCGCCGCGCGCAGCATGGCCGCGGCGGAACGCACTATTTCGAATACGGTCGCCACAGGGCCGCCTTACTTCTGGTTGGCCAGACGATCCGCCTCATCCGCCTGAATGTCGCTGTCGATCACGGCCTGCAGGTCGCCGTCGAGCACGGCGTCAAGGTTGTACGCCTTATAGTTCGTACGGTGGTCGACAATACGGTTTTCCGGGAAATTGTAGGTGCGGATGCGTTCGGAACGATCCAGCGAACGCACCTGAGAGTGGCGCATGTCGGCGGCCTGCGCGGCCTCCTCCTCATGCTTCATGGCCAGCAGACGGCTCTTGAGCACACGCAAGGCGGCCGCACGATTCTGAATCTGGCTTTTCTCATCCTGCATGCTCACCACGATGCCGGTGGGGATATGGGTCATTCGAACCGCGGAATACGTGGTGTTCACGGACTGTCCACCGGGGCCGGAGCTCATGAAGATGTCGATCTTCAGGTCCTTCTGATCGATTTCGATCTCATCGTCGTCCTCATCCGCTTCCGGGAACACGATCACGCCGGCCGCGGACGTCTGGATACGCCCCTGCGATTCGGTCACGGGAATACGCTGCACACGGTGCACGCCGCCCTCATACTTGAGGGATGCCCACACGCCCTCTTCCGGAGACGGGGTTCCCTTGGCGCGGATTGCAAGCTGCACGTCCTTGACACCGCCCAATTCGGTGGTGTTCTCACTCTGCAGGGTAACGGACCAACCGCGCTTTTCCGCATAACGCATGTACATACGCAGCAGGTCGCCGGCGAACAGCGCGGCCTCTTCGCCGCCGGTACCGGCCTTGATCTCCATGATCGTGTCTCGCGCATCGTCCGGATCGCGCGGAATCAGCGCTGTGCGGAGCTTCTCCTCAACCGCAGGAAGCTCGTCTTCCAATCGCTTGGCCTCTTCCGCGAAGTCGGGATCCTCTGCGGCCATCTCCTTGGCCGCTTCCAAATCGTCCTTCACCTGCAGATATGCGGTGTAGGCGGAGACGATGACGCCGAGTTCCGCATGACGACGGCCCATCTTGCGCATTTTGTCGGGGTCGGACGCGATTTCCGGCTCAGCCATCTGCTGTTCGATATTGCGGTATTCCTCTAGCGCGGTAGCCGCCGCGGGAAACTGTTCGTCTGCCAATGTACGCCTTTTCTATCTGTTTGAATCTGCGTTCCGACGGAAAACACATCGTCGGAATCTGCTCAACTTGTACATCATATAAGGTGGCCCGGAAACGAAGAACGCCAGCCCGTAGCGGACTGGCGTTCCTTCATTGCCTCAAGGCAATAAGACTCACTTGGCCTTCTTGCCGTAACGCTTCTCGAAGCGAGCCACGCGGCCGCCGGTGTCGAGAATCTTCTGCTTGCCGGTGTAGAACGGGTGGCAGCTGGAGCACACGTCGGCGGTCAGGTGATCGCCCTTGACGGTGGAACGGGTGACGAAGGTGTTGCCGCAAGAGCAGGTAACCTGCACTGCGTGATAATCAGGATGAATACCCTGCTGCATAGTTGTCTCCTAGAGATTCGGGGGACCCGGGTCGCAATGCCCCGATGGCAAAGCGTGAACCGGATAACCTGTCAGATGGTAGCAAAGGGTATGGATGATCACCCGCGAGATGACGTCCGAAAAACAAAGAGACCCTTGGAACCGCACGATTCCAAGGGTTTTCCGGTGGGACGCCAGGGGCTTGAACCCTGGACCGGCGGATTATGAGTCCGATGCTCTAACCGACTGAGCTAGCGTCCCACATTGCGCACCGCTTCACGGTGCCAACTTTGCTAGTCTAGCAAAGGGCTGGACTATCCGAGGAAATGCAGCGGGTTCGAGATGAAGGAGCGCAATCCTATTTCTGCCGCGCCGACCAACGCCGGGCGTTCCACGACATCAGCCATGAGAACACGCGCCTGCACTTCCGGGTAGGCCAGGGTCTGGGGGCGGACCATGCGTTCAATCCGGCGGATCAGGTCGGGTTCGAAGTGGGCCCACAGGCCACCCATCACCACCGTGTCGACGTCGCACACATTGATGGTGGACGTGATGACCGAGGCTATGGCCTCCAGCGCCTTCTCCACCACGGCGACGGTTTTGGCGTCGCGCTGCCTCCAACGTTCCACCAACTCGGCTATGGCGCTTCGTGTCGCTGCCGCATCGCTGCTGGCGATTCCCGCAGCGCTGACCATGGACCGGCGACCCGCATACACTTCTAGGCATCCCCTACGGCCGCAACGGCAGACCGGCCCGCGCATATCCACGGAGACATGTCCCAACTCGCCGCCGAAGCCATGATCTCCGGGAACCACACGACCGTCGCGAATCACCGCACCGCCGATGCCGACATCCGTCGACATGTATATGAACGAGTCGGTCGGCTCGATCTGCCCGTAGTTCCTGCGCTGGGTGGCGTAGCCCGGAACCTGCGCGAGGGCCGCGGCGTTCGCCTCATTGCATACGACCGGATTCAGCCTCGAGACCACGTCGAACTGGCTCAGATCCATTTTCTCCCAAGAAAGGTTCCGCGCGCCCAACAGCCAACGGTCCTCCATCACCAGACCGGGCAGCGCCAAACCTACTCCCGCAAGGGTATATCCTTGGTTTTCCAGCGATTTCTGCTGTTCGACCGTCAATTCGTCAAGTTTTGAAAAAACCTCTTCGGCACTCGGATTCGACATATCGGCGTCGATCCACTCCTCGGCCACCATGGAACCGTTGATGTCGATCACCGCAATGCCATAGCCATCGGTGTTGGCTTGCAGTCCGATGCCGCAGAATCTTCCGCCCTTCACCATCAGGGGAATGCTGGGGCGGCCATACAACGACTGTCCTGACGGAGAGCCTTCCTCAAGAACGCCGCTGTCGAGCAGAAGGGAAACGAGGACCGACATGGTGGCCTTGGTGAGTCCCGTCTTCTTGGCCAGGTCGGCGCGGCTGAGCGGATCATTGGAATGCAACAATGTTTCGATGACCACGGAAAGATTGTGGTTGCGCAAATCATCTTGGTTGATACTCCGCAATGAAGCCATTCCAATCCCCTTCCAAAGCGTCTTTGCCGAAATCGCATCGAATCAGCCGGTTGAGCCAATTTATGATGCTACACTAGACATTATAGTTCGTTCATCTAACTAATTAAACGAAGCCGGCACGCGTGTCACCGCACGACCCGTCGCGCACGGTTTCACCGCAAGGAGGCACAAATGGCTCAACAGCTTGTGGCCGGCGTCGACACCTCGACCCAGTCCTGCAAGGTACGCATCACCGATGCGCAGACCGGCGAAATGGTGCGATTCGGCCAGGCCAAGCACCCCGACGGCACTTCCATCGACCCGAAGTATTGGTGGGACGCCTTCCAGGAGGCCGCACAGCAGGCAGGCGGTCTTGACGATGTCGAAGCGATCGCCGTCGGCGGACAGCAGCACGGTATGGTGATCCTCGACAAGCAGGGCAACGTGATTCGCGACGCCATGCTGTGGAACGACGTGAGTTCCGCACCGCAGGCCGCGGCACTCATCGAGAAAATGGGCGAGGCCCCCGCGCAGGAAGGCGAGCCGGAAGACGTGATCGCCCGCGGCAAGCAGCGCTGGGTCAAGGCCGTAGGTTCCTCCCCCGTCGCATCCTTCACCCTGACCAAGGTGGCGTGGGTGGCCGAAAACGAGCCGGAAAACGCGAAGAAGATCGCCGCCGTCTGCCTGCCGCATGATTGGCTGAGCTGGCGCATCGCCGGCTACGGCCCGGTCGCCGAAGGCGAGGACGCGCATCTGGAAGCCCTGTTCACCGACCGTTCCGACGCATCCGGCACCATCTACTACGATGCCGCGTCCAACGAATACCGCCGCGATCTGATCGCAATGGTTCTTGAACCCGCCGAAGGCAAGGACGCAGCCAAGGCCCACGCCGACGCGATCGTACTGCCCACCGTGCTCGGACCGCGCGACGCAGCCGACGTCAAGGCAAGCCCCGAAATCGCAGGAAAGAACGTTGACGGTGGCTGCATCATCGCTCCTGGCGGCGGCGACAACGCCATGGCATCCCTCGGCCTGGGCATGGCCGTCGGAGACGTGTCCGTATCCCTCGGCACCTCCGGCGTGGCCGCGGCCATCTCCGAGAACCCGACCTACGACCTGACCGGAGCCGTGTCCGGATTCGCGGACTGCACCGGTCATTACCTGCCGCTCGCCTGCACCATCAACGGTTCCCGCATCCTTGATGCCGGCCGCGCCGCGCTCGGCGTGGACTACGACGAGCTCGCCCAGCTGGCCTTCGCGTCCGAGCCGGGCGCCGGCGGCATCACACTGGTTCCCTACTTCGACGGCGAGCGCACGCCGAACCGTCCGGATGCCACCGCCACCTTCTCCGGCCTGACGTTGGCCAACACCACCAAGGAGAACCTGGCTCGCGCGTTCGTGGAAGGTCTGCTGTGCTCCCAGCGTGACTGCCTTGAGCTTATCCGTTCTCTCGGTGCGGATATCAACCGTATTCTGCTGATTGGCGGCGGCGCCAAGTCCGAGGCCATCCGCACGCTCGCCCCGAGCGTGCTCGGCATGGATGTGACCCGTCCGACCACCGATGAGTATGTGGCCATCGGTGCGGCACGTCAGGCGGCTTGGGTGCTGTCCGGAGAGGCTGAACCGCCGGCATGGGAGCTCACCATCGACGGCGTGGAGAGCGCGGATGCGACTCCTGCCGTATATGAGGCCTATGCCAAGGCACGTGGCTGATTCGAAGCGGCCTGCGGAATTCTGATTCCCATATAAAAAAACGGGACGGCGCACATGTGCCGTCCCGTTTTTTATATATTCGAAATCGTAAGACGCTTATCCGAGCGTCCGTGAATCGGGGATCCAATCACCAGATCCACTAGATCCAACAGATCCGAACTATTCGATTCCTTCCACGTCGGCGAATGCCGGATCGTGTTGCGGAATCTCACGGATCACACGGGCCGGATTGCCTACTGCGATGGAGTTTTCCGGAATGTCCTTCGTGACCACGGAGCCCGCTCCGATGATGGAATTGGAGCCGATGGTCACACCGGGCGTCACCGTCACGTTCGCACCGAACCACACGTTGCTTCCGATGGTCACGGGGGACGCGTATTCCCATCCGGCCAGACGGGTGGCCGCGTCCTTGGCGTGGTTCGGGGTGGCGATCGTGCAGCGCGGTCCGATGAGGCAATCCTCACCGATGGCCACATATCCGCCGCCGCAAATCATGAAGTCCTTGTTGATGAACGTTCCACGGCCGATCGTCAGGCCGATGCCGTAATCGATGGTGAACGGCGGCGTGAATTCGACGCCCTCCCCCGCGTCCGGAATGAGCTCGTGGAACAGCCGGTATGCCTCGTCGGGGTCGTCGAAGAAGATTCGGTTGATTTTCGCGCAGACACGTGCCGCCTCACCCGTATATTTTGGCAGCGACTTCGATTTGCGGTACTGCGTCGGCTTGCTTGTGAAGAGCCTGTTCAGCTCGTCATCGGAAGTGATCAGAGCCTCGGTTTCCTGCGTCATACACCCTCCCACATCACAGTTCGTGAACGTTCACATCCTATATTACATAAGCGAAATACCAATAAACGAAGATGCGAGGAACGCAAGAGCAACCACTCACGGTGATACGTTCCACCCACTCGCCACTCGTAACGGCAAGCCAGCTCAACGCCATGACATACGGAACAGCAAGGCGGGCTATCGCATGCCGAGGCTCCTGCCGAAATTCATGTAGCCATCTTCGCCGGATAGCATGCACGGCACCCATCGTGGACAGTCAGCCCCATTCGGGTCCCCAGTGGCGGCGAATCTCGTCCAGCAGCGGCTCATGTGCCGCGCCAGGTCGAAATGCCATCCTTCGAACGGCCTCCAGCACGACTGCAACATGGCGAACGTGAACCATAAATCGGACGAATGGAACGCGCCGGCATCATCACCCGGCATCGCCACGTCAAAACGGTATCTATATGCAGGTTTTCCGCCACCAGCCAACCAAGCGTCAATCATCTCCAAGTTGCCGTGCTCCCCCGCCGGGTAGATCACACCGTTCGAATCGGCCTGCAGAAACTCTCCGGTGGTATTGCCCACCAACAGATCCTGAGGCACACAACGACCGGAGGTCAAAGTCTGCCTATATTGGCCGGTGATGAAACGTCCATCGACGCAAGGCAACCAATTGGCCAACGGTGGCCAGTCAACGTGCTGACCGGACCATTCACATGCCGGCAATTCGATTGCAGCCTGCAACAATTCGTTTGCCGGAATACTGCGTGCCGCACGCAGAGAGCCGACACCCAACTCGGAGAAGAAACGTGTTGCATTGCGCTGGGAATCGCCCAACGACCAAATATTGCGATTGAACAGACCGATACCGCCGCCCGACTGCATAATGGCACGCTGGAACAGGCCCTTGTTCATGGGCGAACAGCTTTGCGCAAGCGTGCTTGCAGCGCCGGCGGACTGCCCAAATACCGTGATATTGTCAGGATTCCCGCCAAAAGCAGCGATATTGTCGCGTACCCACCGAATCCCCATACGCTGATCGAGAAAACCGAAATTCGCACAAGGTTCGCCTTCGCCAGCCTCGTTTTCCGTATCCGGATGAGCAAGGAAACCAAAGGCATTCAAACGGTATGCAATCGAAACCACCACCACGCCAAGTCTTGCGAGATGTTCGCCATTGAATTCCTTCTCCGCCGGGGTACCGGTTTGGAACCCGCCGCCATGAATCCAGACCATCACGGGCAGCCCACGGCCATCACCACCCTCAATACGGGCGTCGATGCCGTTGCCGCGCAAAGAAGGCGTCCAGATGTTCAGATACAGACAATCCTCTGACATCGGGGTGTCCGGATCGACCTGCCATTCCCTGCCATAGAAATCCTGAGGACTTGACATGGGCTGCATCGCGATCGGCGCGAAATCGAACGATTCGCGCACTCCATCCCACGAAGGGGCAGGGCGCGGCGCACGCCAGCGCAGTTCGCCAACCGGCGGGGCCGCAAACGGCACCGCACGAAACACGGTGACCGCCGGATCTTCGGCGGCCAATCCCGCAAGCCTTCCTTGTTGTATCTCAACCTGTCTGAGCATGACCGCACAACTTTCCCCGCATCAAACGCTCACCACTCGTAACGGTATGATCCGCTCAACGCCAGCATGGCGAAGGCATAGAGGAAGTTGTCGTAATAGCGGCGAGCGCCGACACGCATCGAGGTGTTCCACAGCATGCTCACCCAACGTCGGGCGCAGTCGTCGGCGTCTGCGCTTTCGGCGAGGCGTCCAGCCAGTGAGCCCTGTGCCATGGTGGCGATGAATCCTACGGGATGCAGCACACGCTCGTCCACCGCAGTGCCGTCCACCGCGTACACGCAGGTCCGGTCGTGGGTGAGGAAGAATCGTTGCAGCGCATTGACCCTGGAGCAGAGTTCCCCGGGGGTTCCTCCCCATAGCGAGTCCAGACCGATGTTCGCGGCGGTACGGTATGCGTCGGAGAAGAAATGCCAGTGATCGCGCTCGTCCACGTGGGGGCTTCCGTCGTAATCGGCGTATTCGGCGTTCATGCCGGTTTCGGCATCGCATGCGAGGGCCAGATAATCGCGGCTTGCCTGCGCAGCCTGACTCCAGAAGGCACGATCTTCCTCATCCGCTTCTTCGGCGAAAACGTCGTAGAAGTGCGGCAGATGGTAGGAGGGGTCGCTCCATTCGGTTTCGGGAATGAATTTGATGAGTTTGTTGTCTGGATTCCACATGGGTTCGCCTTCTCATACCGCTCCCCTTTGTGGACGCAGTATCGCAGAATCTCACGTCCCCATGCGGCATAGTCGTAGATGCCTTCGCCGTTGCCCCAGCGTCGTGCCGCGAGGAACAGATCCATGGCGAAGTATTCCTCGCCGTCCGGGGCCGGGCCGTCGGCGTTCGGCACGCCGGAGGGATCTACGGACCATGCGAAATAGTGGGCATGATGCCCTTCCGTCATGTACATGTAGCGCATGACCCAGCCCCACAGCCTGTCGAACACGTCCTTGCGGTCGAATTGCACCGCGAGCATCATGGCGTAGCTCATGCCTTCGGTACGCACGTCGTCGTTGCCGGTGTCCTTGACGTAGCCGAGTCCTTCGTCGGTCTGCCAATAGAATCTGTCGGGTCCTTCGAAGATCTCGTACCAGACCTGTTCCACGCGTTCGCGCACTTCGCTGGCGTCATATCCATACTGTTCGAGCAGCGATTCCATAACGTTCTCCTTGTACATGGTCAATCAGTCTGTGATACGCAGTCGGAATGGGGGCAATAGGGTTCCGTTCGTGTCGCACAGCAATCCGCGGTTCGGATTGTTGCACCATGCGTAACGCACTTCATCCGGTTTTCTGTTCGGCAAACGCGCCATTACGCAATCGCCATCGATCCAGGACTCGGCATGGGCCACGGTACCGGAATCCGACCAGAAAAACACGATTTCCCCGGGAACTTTTCCGTCAAGCGTGTTCAAACTCAAGCCTTGCGATTGAACACTTCCGTTTTCGCACTCCCCCACGTCGGCCCAACCGCAGTGCATACGCAGCAGGCCGTGTTCCGCATCCGCCGAGATGATGCACGGCTGCGGTTTTGCGTTTCGCCCGTATACCAGCGCCTGTGCCGCATCGAATAGACGATCGGCGATGAGTTTTTTGTTATGCGGATGCAGATCGTTGCCTTCGCCCGCGTCCAGAGATACCACCGTGGCCGTGTTCGCGACCGTTTCGGCGACCTTCCACTCCTGTTCGCGGATTATCGGCCAGCCGCCGTCTTCGATGGCGTCGATGGCGAAGTTCGGCAGTTGCACGATGAGGAACGGCATGTCGGGCTGATTCCATTCGTTCCGCCATAGTTCGATCATGGCCTGCAATTCGCTGCCGTATTGCGTGGCGTAGTCTCCCGTGTTCGATTCGCCCTGATACCACAATGCCGCCCGTACCGCGTAGGGGAAGCATGGGGCGAGCATGGCGTTGTACAGTCCCGTCGGCTTCCAACGCACGAAATCCTCAAACGGGCAGTCGTGATCGGCGCGTTGAATCACGGAGCATTGCCAGGTGCCGCTCAAATCGAAGGTTTCGTCACCCATTGTCAGCATCATCGACTTGCCCGGCGTCACACGGCCTCCCGAACGTTCGACGACCAGTCGTATACGGATCTCATTGGCTCCGGCATGAAGTACGTCGGCCGGCACCTCATAATCGCGCGGCTCATACACGTTGCTGCGGCCGCCCACGAGCATGCCATTGACCCACGTGTGGTCGGCGTCGTTCATGGTTCCCAAACGCAGCAGCGCCGGCTGGCCTTCCACGCAATCGGGCAGGAACACGGTTTTTCGCAACTCGATCTCACCGCGAAAATCAGCGAATCCAAGATCGGCATACCAGCCGGGAAGTTCAATATCGCGCCATTGCAGGTCTTGAGGTGTTTCAGTCTTGCTTTCCGGGCAGTCCCAGGTGATCAACGGAACCGGCTCATGATGGGCGTCGGCAACGGCGTCGTAGCCCAATGCCTGATACCAGGAATCGCGGGCAGCTACGGAATCCTCGCTTCTGCGACGGGCCACGCCCTCCCCGAGATAGGGTTCGAGTTGCGCAAGCGTTTCCGGAAAATCGCGCAACGTTTCGGCATTCATCCAGGATTCAATCGGAGAGCCGCCCAACGAAACGTTCAGCAGGCCGACCGGCACATTCAGAAAATCACGGATCCTACGGCCGAAGAAGTAGGCCAATGCGGAGAAGTCGTCGAGCGTTTCGGCGCTGCAGCCATACCATGACGCACGCTCGTGGTCGCTTCTGGGGCCTGCGAAATCGTAATCGGGAATCACCTTGTACTGCCGGAGCAACGGATCGGGGTCGCGTTTCCACTCCTGCGGGTAATCGGCCTTCACCCATGCCATGGGAAGTTCCATATTCGATTGACCGGAACACAGGAACACCTCGCCCACATAGCAGCTACGTTCCAGACGCTCTCCCGACGAGGATTCGACGTGCAGTTTGAACGGTCCGCCGACGGCCGGCGACTGCAGCGAAACGCACCATGCACCGTCAGCACAATCGGCTTCGACACTTGCCGTAATCCCTTCGAAATCCACGGCTACGCGGGCTCCGGCATCGGCCCAGCCCCAGATGCGCACGTCACGGCCGGACTGCAGCACGCAGCCGTCGTCAAGCAGTTTCGGCAATCGCAAAGTCATGTCCGTCTCCTCATCGAGAACAGGACTCGTCAGATCGAGTCAACATGGTCAATCAAACAAAATCAGGAAAATGTTGAAAACATGCGGGCGACGGCCGTCATAGAAGCGGCCGCCGCCCGTTTGAAGACGACTATTCGCCGTCCGGCAGTTCCTTGTAATCGAAGTAATCGAATTCCGCAGTCGCGCCGTAATCCGACAGATCCACGCAGGCAAGTCCCACGAACGCGCCGGTGAAGAATCCTCCGTAACGCTGCACGATGTAATCGTCGGAAAGGATCTTCGCATCCAGCTTCACCGGAATCTCGGTGTAATGCTCGCCGTCGAAGGAATACTCGTAGGAATAGTATTCCCTGCGCACCTTGGTGCGCAGCCATACGGATTCGACATCCTGCGGCACTTCGATGGCGTCGTCCTTGAGGAAGGATGTGTACTGGTTGAAGTCGTTTTGCGCCACTTCGATAACACGGCATGCACGCTTGTCATCCCAGGTCACGAACACCCAGGACCAGCACAGGTCGTCATAGTAGTTCGTCAATCCGGCCATCTGCATGTAGTTGTCCGGGTTGAAGCTCACCTTCGTCTCGGCGTCGAAGTTGAACGCCTGCCAGCGACGTGCCACCAGTGACTGTTCGAATGTGTTGCACAGCGATCCCTGACCACGCAGGGTCAGCTTGCCGCCGCCGACGGTTCCCATGGCTTCGGTGAACGGCACACGGACGGTGTTCCAGTTCAGGCCGAGCGTGTCGGATTCGAACTCGTCATGCTCGTCACGGCTTACGGGAGTGTCGGTAACGATGGCGTCCTTCGGAGCGTCCACATAGCGTTGACCGCCATGACCCCCCACCACATACGGCCAGCCGTCCTCATCCCATTCGACCTTCTGGATGGAGGTCTCACGGCCAAGCGTGCACCAGCCGCGCACGCCGTGCGACGGTTCGGTGTCATGCCGCCACGGACGGCCGCACAGCGACGCGTAGTACCATTCACCGGACGGAGTGTCCACCAGGGCGCCGTGGCCCTGCTTCTGCAGATAGAAATCGGGAGTGTCGTAGTTGCCGATGAACGGACCATTCGGCATGACTTCGAACGACAACGCATCCAAAGTGCGGGAACGCGCCACGGACTCCTGATGCTCGTACTGCGTGCCGCCTTCGGCCGCGAACAGGTAGTACCAGCCGTCCTTCTTGTACAGGTGAGGGCCTTCCACCACCTTCACATCGGTGCCCTCCCAGATGGTTCTGGCGGTCTGCGGCTTGAGTTTCATGGTGTCCACATCGAACTCGGTGAGCGTGATGCCATTGAACGCATGATGGTATTCGCGGAAGTCCCAGGTCTGCTGTGCCAGGTATTTGCGTCCGTCGTCATCATGGAACAGGCTGGCGTCGAAACCGACGCCGTTGATGCGGATCGGTTCGGACCAGGGTCCCCGGATGTCCGGTGCGGTCACCAGATAGTTGACGCAATCCTTGAATGCGCCGTTGACCACCTTCACATCGGTGTAGATCAGCCAGAACTTGCCGTCCGCATAGCTCAGGTCGGGAGCCCAGATGCCACCGGAGGACGGATTGCCCTTCATATCGAGCTGGCTGACCCGGCTCAATGGGCTCGGCAGGGTGTTCCAATGCACCAGATCCTTGGATTCGTGCAGTCGAACACCGGGGAACCATTCGAAGGTCGAGTTGGCGATGTAGTAGGTGTCGCCCACGCGGATCATCGACGGATCCGCATGGAAACCCGTAAGCACGGGGTTGGAAATCATCATGATTGCCTCTTTGCGTTGATATGGCGTTCGGGAGACCGGAGGAAGCCTCCCGAACGTACGTTTCGTTTGTTCTCAGCCCTTCACGGCGCCGGTAAGGCCGCCGACAATCTTCTTCTGGAAAATCGTGAAGCAGATCAGCGCCGGAAGCATGGCCAGCGATGTGAACGCCAGGACCTGCGCGGTATCGACGGAATGTTCGGAGCTGAACATCTGCACGCCGAGCGGCAACGTGTACTTGCTTTCGTCGCTGAGCACGAACAACGGCAGCATGTAGGCGTTCCAGCTGCCCACGAAGGTGAGGATGCCCGTGGTGGCGACGCCCGGCATCGACAGCGGAATGACCATGCGCCAGAAGAAGCCGAGTCGGGAGCATCCGTCAAGCAGGCAGGCCTCTTCGAGTTCGTTCGGAATGGACTGCAGGAACGGCACCAGAATGATGATGGTCTGCGGCAGGCCGAAAGCAATCTGCGGCAGAATCA
The DNA here is from genome assembly GCA_963595445.1 of bacterium. Classification (GTDB taxonomy): domain Bacteria; phylum Actinomycetota; class Actinomycetes; order Actinomycetales; family Bifidobacteriaceae; genus Bifidobacterium. The sequence goes on along the minus strand of CAVBHJ010000010.1, from coordinate 36,217 downwards.
GGCCGAGCAGGGAGTTCGACAGTCCGAGGTTGCGGATCAGCAGGTACAGCGGCGTGATGCCGACCGTCATCGGGAACATCAGGCCCGCGGAGAACAGCGCGTACATGAGCGGCGCGTAGCGGAACCTGTATCGGGCGATGACGAAGCTCACCATGATGCCGAGCACGACCACACCGATCATGGTGGCGATGCCGACGATGGTCGAGTTGACGAGTTCGGTCCAGAAGGTATCGCTGGTGAACACGGAAACGTAGTTGTCGAGCACCCACGGATTCGGCAGACCGGACGGATGATTGGTGATCTGCGAGTTGGTACGGAAACCGCCGAAGATGATGTACAGCACCGGCGTTACGCAGATGGCCACCAGAACCAGCGAGAAGAAGTACACGATCGGATGGCCCCACGGCGTCTTGGCTGATACTCGATAGCCGTTCTTCGCGGTGTACTTGCTTTTATCGGGACGACTTGCGGTATTTGCGATGGTCATCACTTCACCTCACTTGCGACTGCGGCGGCTTCGCGACGCTGCGCTTCCTTCGCGCGCTTCGCGGCACGCTTCTTGGCTTCCTTCTGTTCGGTCACGGCACCATCGAGATCGCGGTTGAGCACGAACCTCTGATAGGTCAGCGCGATGACCAGGGAGATCACGAAGATGATCAACGCCACTGCGGAACCATAACCGTAGTTGCCGGATCCTCGGCCTTCACGCACCATGTAGGTCGCCATGGTAGAGACGCCTGCCGTGGTGGATACGTAATTGCCCCACACGATGTAGACCAGATCGAACAGCTGCAGGGAGCCGATCATCGACAGGAACACCCAGATGCGCAGGGTCGGAGCAAGCAGCGGCAGGGTGATGCTCTTCTGCATCTGCCAGAACCCGGCGCCGTCGACGCGGGCCGCCTCGTAGAGCTCTTCGGGAATGGACTGCATGCCTGCCAGCATGAGGATCACCGCGAAGCCGATGTACTTCCAGCTGATCAGCAGCAGCAGCGTGAACATTGCGATCTTCGGATCGGCGAGCCAGTCCGGACCGTCGATGCCGAAATTGGCGAGAATCTCGTTGATGGCGCCCTTCTTCTGCAGCAGCAGGCTCCAGCCGGTACCGACGATCACTTCGGAAACGACATACGGCACGAAGATGAGCGTGCGGATCAGACCACGGCCCTTAAACTTCTGGTTGAGCAGCAGGGCAAAGAGAATGGCGAGCGGAGCCTGAATCACCAGGGAGCCGACGACTACTTCGAACGTGTGCAGGACGGCACCCTGGAAAGCGGAATCCTTCAGCGCCGTAATGTAGTTTTGGAATCCGACGAATTTGCCCGTTTCGGAAGGCGTTCCATATCCCTTCCACTGGTAGAAGCCGTAGTATGCGCCCAGAATGATCGGCAGGATCACGAAGCACCCGAACAGAAGGATGGCGGGCGCGGATAGGATGAATATTTCTACGTTGCGACGCGCCTTGCCACCTGACACGCCTTTGATCCTGCGTGCCTTCGGCGTCGCCCCATTGTTGTTTTGAGTCGCCATGTTTTTCTCCACCAAATCGTTTGTACGAAAAGAACAAGGCCGGACGGACCTTCCGCCCGGCCTTGGATATGACTTATGTCAGTTGCCGTTGTGCGATCAGCCCTTGGCTGCCGCGTCATTCATCGCCGTGACGATGTCTTCGGCCGACCCCTGGCCGGAAAGCAGGTTCACCACAGCGGAGTTGAGTGCGTTGCCGATGTTGCCGCCAAGTGCGGTGTCCATCCACAGCTGCATGTCGTCGGAGGCGTTCATAGCTTCGATGATCTGCTTGAGGTTCTCATCCGTAACGGAGTCCATGGCCTCGGAGGATGCCGGAATGGTGCTGAATGCGGTGGCGTACTCTTCCTGGTTCGTCTTCTCAGCCATATAGTTGACGAAGTCGACCGCGGCCTGCGGAGCTTCAGGGTTGACGGAGAAGCCGGTGGCGGCGCCCATCAGGGCACCTTCCTCGCCCTTGCCGCCGTCAACAGTCGGGAATGCGAAGAATCCAAGGTCTTCCATCGCGGTCTTGTCAGGGGTCAGGTCCTTGACCACACCCGGCTCCCAGGTGCCCATGAGTTCCATAGCGGCCTTGTGGTTGGCGAGCAGGCCGGCGGACGAGCTTGCGCCCTGCTGTGCGGTGGTGGTCAGGAAGCCTTCGTTGAAGGCATTCATGTCAAGCAGGTCCTGAAGATCTTCGGCGGCCTTCGTCCAGCAGGAGTCGGAGAAGTCCTTGTCGTTGACACCCTTGGCGTATGCATCAGTGGAGCATTCACGCAGGGAAAGCCAGTAATACCAGTGTCCTGCCGGCCATGCGTCCTTGCCACCGAGTGCGATCGGTTCGATTCCCGCATCGCGGAGCTTCGTGATGTCAGCCTTCAGTTCGCTGAAGGTGGTCGGCACTTCGGTAATTCCGGCCTGTTCGAACAGATCCTTGGAATACCAGATACCACCCGGCTGAACGGTGACGGGCACACCGTACACTTTGCCGTCATAGGTAAAGGACTTCACGGAGGAAGACATCTGGGTCTTGACCGTATCGCTGATCTTGTCAGTCAGATCCATAGCCTGGCCGGCGTCGATCATATCCTTGGTCTTGGCGCCGTTCAGGGCCATGTATACATCCGGACCGGACGACGGATCCTGCATGGCGGTGGTCAGCTTACCTTCGAAATCCTCATTCTGAATGGCCTGAATCTCGACCTTGACGCCCGTCTCCTTTTCGAAGGAAGCCGCGAGATCCTCCCAATACTGCTTGCCGGTACCCGCGGTGGCGTTATGCCAGAACGTGATGGTGTTCTCATCCTTGGCGCTGTTGCTGGAACCGCAAGCGCACATGCCCACCATGGTGGCCACTGCGAGCGTTGCTGCTGCGACGGCTTTGAACTTCATTGTCTTCTCCTTATTTTCACTCATCATCGGCGAATGATGACAACCGGGAACGAATATGTCGACGGCGAAGAAGCTGATTTCCGCGACTTCGTAGTCGCCATATCAACTGTCGTCTCCATCGAGTGGAATCAGCCCTTGATTTCACTCCGAAACTTTCGTTCTCTTTCGTTGTACAACTACTATAGACGACGAAAATATTGTACGTCAAATTATTCGTTAAATCAACTTACTAAGCTCTTTTCCTTGATTTCTCAGTCTTTTCAAACATATTTCCTTTTCCGAAAGTTTCGAAAATCGAAAACCGAAAGTTTCGCAGCTTTTTCCACGTATGATAGAGACGAAAGGGGGAAGCATGGCACCCGCAACAAACAAATCAGCAAAGAAGACATCCATCCGCCTGACCGACATCGCCAAGGAGACGGGTTACTCGCTGGCCACTGTGTCAAAAGCCCTCAACGGACGTGCGGACATATCGGAGGAAACGCGCCAGACCATCAACACGGCCTTGAAAAAATACGGCTATTCGCGCAAGGCGGTCCCCGGCAAAAAACAGAAGATGGTCGAAATAGTCTTCCAGGATTTCGAGAACGTGTGGGCGATGGAGGTCATGCGTGGTGCGATCCGCGAAGCCAAACTGCACGACATGAGCGTCATCACCACGGAAGGCGGCAACCGCCAACATCCCGACTCATCGTGGATAGACAACATGCTGCGAAGGCAGACGGACGGGGCCGTCCTCGTGTTCTCCAGTCTGACGCGTATCGAACGGAACAAACTGCATTCCCGCGGCATTCCGTTCGTATTGTTCGACCCATTCGGAGACCCGGATCCGACCACATTGTCCGTACAGGCCGACAACTGGACCGGCGGCGTGATCGCCACACGGCATCTGCTCGCATTAGGGCACAAACGCATCGGCATCATCACGGGCCCCGAAGCAATGATGTGTTCCAAGGCCCGACTCGACGGCTATACATCCGCACTGGCGGAACAGGGCATCGCGGCGGATCCGGAACTGATTACCGAAGGAGACTTCACCACCTCCGGAGGATATGCGCAGGCAATATCGCTGCTCGAGCATCCACACAGACCCACCGCGATCTTCGCAGGCAGCGACCTGCAGGCCATGGGCGTCTACGAAGCCGCCCGACAGTTGGGACTGCGCATTCCGGAAGACCTGTCGGTCGTTGGGTTCGACGACGTACAAACGGCCGCTTTCCTAGGCCCGGCACTCACCACGGTCCACCAACCGCTGCAGGATATGGCCAGAACATCGGTACGCATGCTTGCGGAAGCGCTTACCACCAACGACGTCCTGCAACCGCACGTCATCATGCCAACGTCTCTGGTTGTTCGCAACAGCACGCAACGGCTTGATGCGTAACAAATCAGAGAAACGGCCGGAAGCATGCGGGCCCGTGACCGCGACAAACGGTCACCCCGCCATCCGGCCGTTTCAGCTTTCGGAAGCCCGTCAATCCGTCAGTAGACCGGCCATGCACCCGACGAAACCGCCCGCCCATTCCGTGCTCAGGAATCGCGCGTCGACATCATGCAGCACGTTCCACGTGCCTTGGTATACATTCCGGGAAGAGCCGGCAACGCTCGACCATTCGCCATCCACGGCAACGATCGCAAGACGATTGTCGGCGAACAGCACCGCCATACAAGACGAATCGTTATCCGGCATCTCGATTCGGGATAATTCGACCTCATCACCGCCGGAACAAAGACGGGACTCGACGCCGCCGTCCCGCAATTTGAATATCGCATAGTTGACGTCATCCTGCCGCACCACCAGGGAACCGGACTCCGGCAACGACATCAGGCACGGCAGCTGCGATATACGCCGGTACCGCACATCCCTATCGCCACGAACGAAAGCATCTTCCTGTTCACCATGCCGAACGTCCAACACGACCGGATTCACGGAAGCGGACCGCCGCACGCAGGCCTCGACCTTCGGCTCACCGTCACCATTCAACGTCATCACGATTTCATCAGGCAGACGACCGAGACCCGCACATGTCACCGGCCAGCCGGGGTCATCGTCCGAATGGGATGGCATACCATCTCCACGCAGCTTCCAATCGGTCGGATTATGCTCCCAACTTACGGGCGTGACGAAGCTTTCCCTACCGAGATAGCTCAGCAGCTCACCGGGATTGGGGCCTGGCGTCTCCTGCACCCCCAAACACACCATCCACCATCCGAATCGCGGATGATTCAGCAGATCCCCATGCCCGACGCACTGCACGGGCTCAGACATACCCAAATGGCGGTGGGTGAGGATCGGATTCTTCTTATCGGCGTGGAACGCGCGGACGGCACCGCCCAGATAGCAGCGCTCACCCTCTCGAACCTGCGAAACATCCTCCCCCGACTCAACCACCGTAAGCTCATATTCCGCGAACGCTTCGGCCAATGCGTGCGGAGCATGGATACGCATGGCCATCTCACTATGCTCGAAACTCGTTCCACCTTCGGCTGTCAGCAGATACACATAATCATCAATACGGTACAGATGCGGCCCTTCGGCCCATACCGCCTCCAGGCCATAGCCACGCCAGATGACGGTCTTCGCGCAACCGACGGCCGTCTCATCCTCGATCAGCGTCCAGGTTTGAGGGTCGATGCGCTGGGTCCAGACTTCGGTTTGCCCCTCCCATTGCGGGAAGACCGCCGGCCTGGTCTGCGTCCAATACACGGATCCGTCGCGATCCTCGAAAATGTCGGGATCGATGCCTTCCGCCCCACGAATCCAGTACGGGCCACGCCACGGCCCTTCAATATCGTCGGATTCGATGATGAAGTTTCCGTCCGCAAGACGTGCCTGCTCCAGCTCCTCCTGCGAGCAGCCCGATTCCGTCGCCTTGTTCTCGTCGATGCGCGCTACGGTGCATGCAATCACATACTTGCCGCCTATCTTGCGCAGCGTGGGTGCGTAGACGCCGCCCGAATCCTCCACGAACGGGATGAGCAGTCGGCGGGCCATATCCGAATCGATGGCATCCGCAACATGCGTCCAGTGCGCAAGATCGTCAGAAACGTGGATGGGCAGTCCCGGAACGAGTTCGAACGATGAATTGACGAGCGTTATCCGCTGCTTCGAATCGTCCCAAATCCAGCTGGGATCCGGGTACATGCCGTTGAGGATCGGATTGGAGATGTTGACCTTCTCGGCCGCCATAGGTCGCTCCTTTGCGAATTGGGGTATAAGCGGAAGTCGAAATTTTCGTTTTTTCTTCAAAACAGAAAATCGCCTGCAAGCCACAACGCCTGCAGGCGACCTTCTTGGAAGGAGTCAGGAAAGGAAAGTATCAGAAGACGGGTCGGGAAATCGACTTCCCGACCCGTTATATCGTTGGCCCTGTTATTACAGCTGGGCCTCGCTGTTCAATCCAGTGATGAATCGAGGATCGGTGTGGAATCAGGCCTCAGCCAGGGCATCAACGATGTAGTTGTTGATGGTGGCCTTGACGGACTCGAGGTGATCGGACTTGGTGGCTTCGATGAGCTTGGCCTGCGGGATATCCAGGGCGTACTCTTCGAGGGAAGCCAGGGTCGCGGTGCCATCTTCGATGGTCGCGCCGATGCCGGAATCGTAGGAGCTGTAACGCTCGGCCTGCAGGTTCTCGATGAACTTGTCTTCGTGCATCTTGTCGGCGACCAGAAGGCCGGCGGCGAATGCGTCCATACCTGCGATGTGGGAACGGAACAAATCCTCGGCGTAGAAGGAGGTACGACGCGGCTTGGCGTCGAAGTTCAGACCACCGTGAGGACCGATCTGGCCTGCGGCGAGGACTTCCCACATGACGGTGGAGGTCTCGTACAGGTCGGTCGGGAACTCATCCATATCCCAGCCGATGAGCTTGTCGCCCTGGTTTGCATCGAGGGAGCCGAGCACTCCGGCTTCGCGGGCGGTGCGGATCTCGTGCTGGTAGGTGTGGCCGGCCAGGTTGGCGTGGTTGCCTTCCAGGTTCAGCTTCATGAAGTCGATGTCGTAGGTCTTCAGGAAGGCGATTGCGGTGGATGCATCGAAATCGTACTGGTGCATCGTCGGTTCCTTGGCCTTCGGCTCGATCAGGAACTGGGCGTCCAGGCCGATCTCCTGAGCGTACTCGTGGCACATGTGGAAGAACTTGGCCATGTGAGCCTGCTCGCGCTGCATCTGGGTGTTCCACAGGTTCTCGTAGCCTTCACGGCCGCCCCAGAACACGTAGTTCTCGGCACCGAGGCGCTTGGCGATCTCGAGGGAGTGCTTCAGCTGGCCGCCGGAGTAGGCGAAGATGTCCGCGAACGGAGAGGTGGAAGCGCCGGAGACGAAGCGCGGGTTGGTGAACAGGGAGGAGGTGTTCCACAGCAGCTTGATGCCGGTGGACTTCATGTTCTCCTCGATCTTGTCAACGACCTTGTCGAGGTTGGCGTCGGTCTCACGAAGGGTGTCGCCTTCCGGAGCGATGTCGCGATCGTGGAAGCAGAAGTACTCGACACCGAGCTTCTGGAAGAACTCGAATGCGTAGTCGACCTTGGCCAGGGACTGATCCATCTCGTTGGAATACTTGCCGTACCACGGACGATGGGAGGTGCCGGTGCCGAACGGATCGACGAGCTCCTGATCGAAGGTGTGCCACCAAGCAACACCGAAGCGCAGCCAATCCTTCATCTTCTTGCCGGCGACGACCTTGTCGGCGTCATAGTAATGGAAGGCGAGGCCCTCTTCCGGTCCCTTTTCGCGACCGACATACGGAATCTTTTCGATGTCCCACAGACCCATGGGTTGCTCCTTTGCTTTTCGTTTGTTGTTTCGAAGCTTTTCTCGCGGCGGACTTCCGCCCGTCTTGCATACATAATAAATTCATCTACCTAAATTTGTCAATTCGTTGAACTATCCGGCGTTTCGGTTGGAAAACAGCCGAATTCCAGCGCAATGATAGAGTGGCCTTGTTTGTTGCATCTCATATGACGCGAAGACGATCGAAGGGAGATTCGAAACCATGAACGAAAACGTCGACACCATCTGCGTACAAGGCGGTTACCAGCCCGGCAACGGCGAATCCCGCACTCCTCCCATCATCCAGGCCACGACCTTCAAATACCAGTCCAGCGAACAGATGAGCCGACTGTTCGACCTGTCCGAAGCCGGATACTTCTACACCCGACTGCAGAACCCGACCAACGACACCGTCGCCGCGAAAATCTGCGAGATGGAAGGCGGCGCGGCCGCGATGCTGACATCCTCAGGCCAGGCCGCGAACTTCTTCGCGCTGTTCAACATCTGCAACAACGGCGACCACATCGTGGCATCCTCCGCAATCTACGGCGGAACGTTCAACCTCATCAACGTGACCATGCGCAAGATGGGCATCGAATGCACGTTCGTGAGCCCCGAATGCACCGAAGAGGAGCTGGAAGCCGCGTTCCAGCCGAACACCAAGGCCGTGTTCGGCGAATCGATCTCCAACCCGGCGCTCATCGTGCTGGATTTCGAGAAGTTCGCGAACGCCGCGCACCGCCACAACGTGCCGCTGATCGTCGACAACACCTTCCCGACTCCGATCAACTGCCGTCCGTTCGAATACGGTGTGGACATCGTGACCCACGCCACCACCAAATACATGGACGGCCACGGCTCCTGCGTGGGCGGTGCGATCGTGGATTCCGGAAACTTCGACTGGATGGCCCATGCGGAGAAATTCCCGGGTCTGACCACACCGGACGACTCCTACCACGGAGTGACCTACGCAAAGGAATTCGGCAAGGCCGCCTACATCACCAAGGCCACCGCGCAGCTCATGCGCGACTTCGGCTCCACGCCGGCACCGATCAACTCGTGGATCATGGGCATGCATATGGAATCGCTGGGTGTGCGTATGGAACGCCATTGCGCGAACGCGCTGGCCGTGGCCAAGTGGCTTGACGCCGACTCGCGTATCAGCTGGGTGAGCTACCCCGGACTCGAAGGCGACAAGTACCACGCGCTGGCCGAAAAGTACATGCCGAACGGCACCTGCGGCGTGATCTCCTTCGGCGTGCCCGGCGGACGCGAGAAGGTTTCGGCGTTCCTTGACAGCCTCAAGATGGTGTCCATCGCCACGCATGTGGCCGACGCCCGCAGCTGCACGCTGTATCCGGCCGGCACCACGCACCGCCAGCTCACCGAGGAACAGCTTGAGGAAGCCGGCGTCGGCATCGATCTGGTGCGTCTGAGCTGCGGCATCGAAAACGCGGCCGACATCATCGCCGACCTCGACCAGGCTCTGGCGGCCATCCAGTAGGCGACGCGAGTAGGCGACGCAACGTTTTGTCACAGATTCTCGGATGTCGGTCTCGGGTATCAGCCGACATCTGATGCCGACATCCGAGAATCCTCAAACGCATCCCACAGCCAGCTCAATCATCACAGTCGATACAGCCAGCGCAATCATCACAGTCGGCCCAACGGAAAAGAGGATTCATGGACGAAAAGACGAACCTGAACGACGTACGTTTCGTAGGCGCCGACACTTCGGTGAACATCGAAATCGAAGACGGTCGCATCATCAAGATCAGCCCTTCCGATGGATTCTCGAACACTTGGGTCATTCCCGGACTCTGGGACAACCACACGCACTTCACCCAATGGGCGTACACCTTGGGACGGCTTGACCTGATCGACGCCCGCAGCGCCGAAGAAGCCCTCGGCATGCTCCGCGAGCATCTGGATGCACGACGTACGGACGGCACGCTCAATCCGAATCAGTACGTGGTCGGCATGAGATTCAGGCATTCCCTATGGGCCGACGACGCACAGCCGACGTTGGCCGCAATCGACGCAGTCGCCGGAAACCAGCCCGTCGCACTGTCCAGCGCCGACATGCATTGCGGCTGGGTGAATTCCGCCGCGGCCGAAAAACTTGGCGTCCACGTGAACGAATCCGGATTGGTGGGAGAACTGGAATGGTTCGACGCCTACCACAAACTCAGCGACGGTCCTGATGCGGCCGACGAGCTGGCAAAGCTCCTGCGCAACGCGGAACTTGACGCCGCCCGCAAAGGCGTGGTCGGCATACGCGACTACGAGATGGCCGAAAACATCAACACCTGGATCGACCGTTTCAGCCAAGGACTTGACGGACTTCGTGTTCAGGCCGGAGTGTATCCGGAGCGTCTCCAGCAGGCCATCAACGACGGATGGCACACCGGGGACGAACTGCCGGGAAGCCACGGACTCGGTCACGTCGGCGCGATGAAAATGATTTCGGACGGGTCGCTGAACACCCGTTCCGCCTACTGCTCCACGCCGTATTCCGGCATCGTTCCGGAAACATTCGGAACCCTGAGCTACACGCCGGAGCAAATCGAATCCTACATGCGTTTGGCCACCGAACATGGATTCGACATCGCCTGTCATGCCATCGGAGACGAGGCGAACAGCATCGTGCTCGATTGTGCGGAACGCACCCACGCCCACGGTTCCATCGAACACGCCCAGATGCTCAAGCAAGCCGACATCCCAAGACTGGGGCAGCTCGGACTCGCCGCAAGCATCCAGCCGCAGCACGCAATGGACGACCGTGACGTCATCACGCGATTCTGGGGCAATCCCGCGGGAATTCCTTACGCATTCCATTCCCTGCACGAATCCGGAACGCAACTCCTTATGGGATCCGATGCGCCCGTCGCGCCCCTCGACCCGTGGCTGGCCATTTCCGCCGCCGTATTCGGCGCGGAAAGTTCCGACCGCGAACCGTTCCAGCCGGAGCAACGACTTGACTTCGAAACCGCCCTTGCGTCATCCACCGCTCAGGGACGCACGAATCTGCAGGTCGCGGACAACGCCGACCTGGTGCTGTTAGACCGTGACCCAAGCACCATCAACACCCCTGAACATATGCGGGCCATGCCCGAACACATAGTCGGCACCATGCTGAGCGGACGCTGGACCTACCAGCGTTGAGAGAACCGCATCGTACGCACAACAGGAAAATCCGCTATGCGGAAGGAAAATCCCATCCCACGTTCCATACAGCGGAAGGAAAGAAGGAAAAGAACATGCGTCGAGAAATCATGACGTCCATCCCGTTTTTGAAGCAACCATCCCAGGACGCAAGAAACACGGATGAGGATCTTGCCGTGGCGCAGGATCTCAAGGACACCCTTGACGCGCACCGCGATGGCTGCGTGGGCATGGCTGCGAACATGATCGGCGTCTCCAAACGCATCATCGCCTTTGTGGACGAAGATTTCGGCGGCCGCATCTTCATCATGTTCAATCCCGAAATCACCGCGAGAGACGGCGCGTTCGACACATCCGAAGGGTGCCTTTCCCTCCAAGGAGAGCGCCACACCGTACGCCACCAGCGTATCGAAGTAACGTATTTCGACCGCAGATTCCGCGAGCGCCACGCCACGTTCACCGGTTTCACCGCGCAGATCATTCAGCATGAGGTCGATCACTGTGAGGGAATCATCATCTGACCACTATATGGCGGGAATCCCCTTTCCTGTTTAAAAAATCGATTGACGTGCCTACAATTTCTATTGACCGCATGCGTAGGCATCATCAAAGGGGATTTCCATGAACGTAGTCGATGTTTTCAACGATTTCAAGGATTTTGCGCTGCATAACAGCCTTCCGATCGAAGCTGTGGCGATCGCCGATGGCGACTCGGTGATTGCGGAGCACCATTTCACTCCCGATCAGGAGCGCAATATCTACTCCCATACGAAAAGTTATGTTTCGACCGCCATCGGCATCGCCGTCGAAGATGGGATTCTGGGTCTTGACGACAAGCTGGCGGACGCGTTCCCCGAATATGTGCCCGACGACGCACAGCCTGAATTGTCGGATATCACGCTGCGCCACCTGTTGACCATGTCGAGCGGATTCAACCATGCGTATCTGATGAATCCCGACCGTCGTGGTGGTGTGGGCGCACCTGATTACATGGCATACATGTTCTCTCGAAAGGTTGAGAAGGAACCCGGAAGCGAATTCTGTTATTCGTCGGCCGACTCGTATCTGGCGGGCCGAATGCTTGAGAAGGCTTGCGGCGAACGTCTTGGTGAATACCTGTATCGCACTGTTTTCTCTCGTCTGGGCCAGGGGTGGCCGCTTTGGGAATGCGATCCGCAGGGGCATCCGACCGCAGGATCCGGTATGTTCATGAAACTTGGAAACATGCTCAAACTCGGTCAGGTGTATCTGAACGGCGGTACTTGGCACGGCGAGCGCATAGTGAGTGAATCGTGGGTGAGGGACGCTTCAGCCAAGCAGATCGAAACGCCGAACGACAATATCTGGACCTGCGGCTACGGCTACCAGTTCTGGATGTCTCCATATGACGGCGCGTACCGGGCCGATGGCGCGTATGGCCAGATCACCACGGTGCTGCCGAAGCAGGGGTTGGTTGTTGCCGTGCAGTGCCCGGAGTCCGGCGATTTCGACAACATAATGCGTCCCGCGCTGCACGAGCATCTGTTCGGCCCGCTGACCGCCTGATCGGTTCACTTTTTCCGGGATGCCGAACCACTGGTTTCGGTGTTGATGATGAGTTGGTCGATAAGGGCATGCGCCTGAGCGCGACTGATGGGAGTCGCGTTCAGGAACGTCCAGCGCACGATGAGCAGCATGGTATTCGCGCAGAAGTCAGCCAGTAAGTCTTGAGGTATGCCACCGCCCACTTCGAGACGATAGCAATGGTTGGCTCGGCATGATTCTCGCACTCGCGTCGTGAAATACGAGGTCAGGCTGCGCATGAGCGCTCCGTCGAGTCCGTTGTGCGTGAATATTGCCTTCATCAGTTCACGATTGCTGTCAAACAGTTCCGCGAATCTGTCGAACAACGTATGGAAACCGTCATCGGCGCCTTCGAAATCCTGGATTTCCATCGAGGTTGCGAACCGCGCCCAGCAATGGTTGAGCAGATCGTATTTGTCGGCAAAATAATTGTAGAAGGTGGCACGTGGGTAATCGGCATGCTCGCAGATGGCGCTCACTCTCACCTGTTCGAACGACTGCTCACTGACCAGTTCAAGCAACGCGTCCGACATGCCGTTGAGAATTCGCCGCCCTGCACGGCTGGCGGCGCGTTGTTCATCTGCCTTCATGATTTCAGCTTATCCGCATCCTTGGCCGCTTCCAAGCTTTCCCGTTAACCACCCGATTGCCATCAGGCCCACGAGAATGGAGTCAACAGTCGCATCGGTACAAGTTTGGCGAGCACCTGATACGCCTTATACACCGGATGCATGGTATAGGAGGCGCAACCAGACCGCGCCTTACGCAATGCGGTACGCGCGAATTTCGCCATGTCGATGAACGGCAGCTTGGCTGCGTTACTGCCGTGAGCCTTGTCCGGATGATCGACCACACCGGATTGCATCGCGGTGCGCATATTGCCCGGATTCAACCGCAGCACGTTGATGCCACGTGGTTTCAATTCCTCACGCAAGCCAGCGGCGAAGAACGAAGCATAGGCTTTGGTCGCCGAATAGACCGTGAGGTTCGGATTCGGAGCGAACGCCGACGCCGACGACACTTGAATGATGGATGATCCACTACGCATATACGGCAGGCACAGGCGGATAAGTATTGTCGAGCCGATGGCGTTGAGACGGATCATGCGTTCCAATGATTCCGGCTGCGATTCAGCCACCAGTCCGGCGCTGGCGACACCGGCATTGGCGACCACTACGCTGATATCAGGCTTGCGTGTTTCCAGTTCATTCTTCAATACTTCATAACTTGCGTCTTGAGCCAAGTCAAGAGGCAAGCATACGAACCGCATGCGCGGGTATTCGGCGGCAATGGATTCCAACCGGTCACGCCGTCTGGCAATCATCCAGATCTCATCGATTTCTGGGCATTCATCCATCACCGCGTCCACGAATTCACGTCCCAATCCAGACGTCGTACCGCTGATTACCGCCACCGGCATCGCATATTCCCTTCACTTCGAAGTCGCCATATTCACCGTCCACAATCAGATGCCCTTATTCGGCAATCACTGGCATTATGCAATCACTAGCGCTATGTGGACAGTGGCATTATGTGGACAGTCTCATTGATGACCACAGTAACGGCCGTATGAAGCTCTGCATCCCACACAAACCGACAACAGACAACCAGTGGACACTTTCAGCAAAATGTCTTAATCATGGACCGCCGTACGCATAGCCTTGAAGCAACGGCACACGCCGACACCATAATCCAGAAACCTGCTGCCGCCCGCTGTTGCAATGTGTAGACGGGATATGGGATAATCTGCAAGGTACTTTTGCCTGAGACGTGGTTGGAAAACACATCGCGACGCACCATGATGTCGGAAAATGACCCTGTAGCCAGACGTGCGTCGTTTTCAGTTGTGCCATTCCAGCCTGAGACCGTGGCAAAATGTTGAAATTTCAACGAAAAGAACAGGATCGTAGAATCATATGGCTGAATTCATTTATCAGATGATCAAGGCCCGCAAGGCTTACGGCGACCGAGTGATCCTCGATGACGTGACCCTGAGCTTCCTGCCGGGCGCCAAGATCGGCGTCGTCGGCCCGAACGGCATGGGTAAGTCCACACTGCTCAAGATCATGGCCGGCATCGATTCCGTTTCCAACGGCGACGCATACCTGACTCCGGGATTCACCGTCGGCATTCTGCAGCAGGAACCCCCGCTGGACGACACCAAGACCGTCGGAGAGAACATCAAGATGGCCTTCGGCGAGATTGCCGAAAAAGTCGCGCGCTTCAACGAGATTGGCGAGGAAATGGCCAATCCGGACGCCGATTTCGATTCCCTGATGGAAGAGATGGGCAAGCTGCAGAACGACATCGACGCGGCCAACGGCTGGGATCTCGATTCCCAGCTCGAGCAGGCCATGGACGCACTGCAGTGCCCGGATCCGGATACTCCGGTGAACGTGTGCTCCGGTGGCGAACGCCGTCGTGTGGCATTGTGCAAGCTGCTGCTTGAAGCTCCCGATCTGCTGCTGCTCGACGAGCCCACCAACCACCTCGACGCTGAGTCGATCCTGTGGCTGGAACAGTTCCTGCACCAGTACAAGGGCGCCGTCATCGCCGTCACCCACGACCGTTACTTCATGGACAACGTGGCTGAGTGGATCTGCGAGGTCGACCGTGGCCACCTGTACCCGTACAAGGGCAACTACACCACCTACTTGGAGACCAAGGCCAAGCGTATGGAGATCCAGGGCGCCAAGGACGCCAAGCTCGCCAAGCGCCTGAAGAACGAACTCGACTGGGTGCGTTCCTCGCCGAAGGCACGTCAGGCCAAGAACAAGGCACGTCTGGAACGTTACGATCAGATGGAGCAGGAGGCACGCAGCAACAAGAAGCTCGACTTCTCCGAAATTCAGATTCCGGCCGGCCCGCGTCTGGGTTCCACCGTTCTGGAAGCCGAACACATCCACAAGGCGTTCGGCGACCGCGTGCTCATCGACGACCTGAGCTTCACCCTGCCGCGTAACGGCATCGTCGGCGTGATCGGCCCGAACGGTGTGGGTAAGTCCACCCTGTTCAAGACCATCGTCGGCCTTGAGCCGCTGACCTCCGGTTCGCTCAAGATCGGCGAGACCGTGCAGATCAGCTATGTCGATCAGAACCGCGCAGGCCTCGACCCGAACAAGAACCTGTGGGAAGCGGTGTCCGATGGCCTCGACTTCATCGAAGTGGCCGGCGTCGAAGTGCCGACCCGCGCTTACGTGGCATCCTTCGGATTCAAGGGTTCCGATCAGCAGAAGCTCACCGGCGTGCTGTCCGGCGGCGAGCGCAACCGACTGAACCTCGCCCTCACCCTGAAGCAGGGCGGCAACCTGCTGCTGCTCGACGAACCGACCAACGACCTTGACGTCGAAACCTTGGAATCGCTGGAAAACGCACTGCTCGCATTCCCGGGCTGCGCCGTGGTGATCTCCCACGACCGTTGGTTCCTCGACCGCGTTGCCACGCATATCCTCGCTTGGGAAGGCGACGATGAGAATCCGGCCAAGTGGTACTGGTTCGAAGGTAACTTCCAGGCCTATCAGGAGAACCGCGTGGCCCGCCTCGGTGAGGATGCGGCCCGTCCGCACCGTCTGCACCGCAAGCTGACCCGCTAGTTCGTCCAATCGACGTCCAGCCAACGTCCAATCGAACAGCAACTTTGTTCAATGGAGCGCCGTTTCCCTATCGGGGAGCGGCGCTCCGTCGTTTGCGACGACTGGAGAAGTTTTCAGCGAATTCCGGCGAGCATCGCATGCAACGTACTAAAAACCACGACGGCAGGACCATACGGGAACATGCCACGCGGGAACATGCCATGTGCAATCGCCTGAGCCAGATTGCAATAATCACCTAACGTTCACGCTTCTCACGTACTTGTTACATAACAATCCGATGGAATTTACCGCCTTTGCTTAGACTCATAGCTATTACGGCATTTTTGACAACGTACGCAAAGAATCGAGGATCGTTATGGCCAAAGCCGAGTCGACACCGTTGCAGCGCCTGACGAAAGTACTTCAGCTGGGCGAGCCTTCCACCTATCGCAGTCACACATATGTGAACGGCGAGAGCCTCTACTTCCCCACCGGCCGCGTATATGGCGGCCAAGTGATCGCACAGGCCATGATGGCGGCTTCGAAAACGGTATCGCCATCACGCCTGCCGAATTCGATTCACGGCTATTTCATTTCCGCCGGAGACATCAGGCAGGATCTGCTCTTCGATGTGGAGAATCTGCGCGACGGCCGGTCTTTCTCGGCACGCCGCGTGAACGTGACCCAGGCGCAGGGGTCGATCCTCACCGCGATCGCCAGTTTCCAGGAGCAAGGCCAGAAAAGCATAGAATTCGCAGATTCAATGCCAGAGAATATACCCGATCCCGAATCCTTGGACAGTGCGAAACAGCTGATGGAGCCATACAGCGACCAGTCGGCCTTTGCCAAGTATTATGCGGAGAAATCGCCTTTCGATATTCGCCATGTGACGCAGACGATCATGCTGGATGCGGATGAGAAAAGCGCCCGCAAGGATTCCGGCAAGCAGATGGTGTGGATGAAGGTGGACGGCACCGTGAATGTTCCGCAGGTCATGCACCGCGCGATGCTGGCCATGGGTTGCGATCAGATCATGCTGGAGCCCGTGTTGCGTCGCGCCGGGCTGAGCATCAGTACTCCCGGCATTTCGTTCGCTTCCCTTGATCATTCAATGTGGTGGTATCGGGATATCGACATCAACAAGTGGCATCTGTACGTGCAGGACACTCCCACCGCGGCCCACGGCCGTGGACTTGGCCAGGCGCAGGTATTCACTCAGGATGGCGAGCTGGTTGCGTGCATGGCCCAGGAAGCGATGATTCGCGTGCCGGAGAACGACCTGAAGTAGCCCTCCATCTGGCATCCGGAGATCTCGTCCGCGCGAACAACTTTCGATATGGGTGCGACCTGCGGATTTACTCAACGCGGGTTCACCCAATGCAGGCCACAATGCACCTGAGGCCCATGCCGCTGCGCTATATCGAAGACGACGTATCGGAGGTTTTGGTTGCCGTGGTTGCGTAACGCTGCCGTTGCGTGGTCTTCTTGACTTTTGGGCTTTCGGGACCATCGATCGGCGGAAGCTGGCAAAGCCACTCCCCCACGATGCCGATGATCATGTCCACGACGCACACCACGCATGCGACCGCGCATTCGATGATGGCCTGGCTGTAAAACGTGGCCTCACTGTGGGGAAGACAGATGATGATCTGCCCTCCATACCAGCCCACCAACGCAGCGCCGGCGATACCCAACGCCTTGCAGGCCACAAGCGTGCCGAACGCCCTTTGCGGGTCCAGAGGCTTCAACTGTGCGCGTTTCACAGGATCGTCGGTGGTGTATTTGTGAATCTGCAACGCCAGATACAGCACCGTCAGGCCAAGCGCTATCAACACGACCGGAACAATCCATAAAGCACCGACCAGCGGCAACCCCTCGACCTCGCCGTATTTGGCTAGACCCATGCCCGCAAGCACGCCGAGCGCCGCTGCAAGAACGTACTGCCACCAAGGCGTTCGATGTGCTTTCATAACGTGCCTCCGACGATCCAATTGTCGGCGAGCATGCCCACCTGCGCGCTATCCGGGGCCATGGCCAGGAGGAACGACACCGGATCTTTGCCGAGTTTGGCATCCGGGTCCATATCGAGCCACGGGGCAAGCACTGACGCATGTTCACGCGCGGATGGCCAGGGAACGCGGCAGTTCGGCTCATCGCATACGACGCCTTCCATGTCGACCAAGTCGATATCCAGGTCGTCGCTGATGTTTTCCTGTACGGAAATAAGCGTTTCGATCAGTCCCGCGGCGTCCAGACGGGTGGAGATCTGTATGACGGCCGACATTTTGTCGGGCGCTCCTCCCAGAAGTCCCACATGGTACAGCGGCGAGATTCCTTCCACCTGATTGCCGGGAATGCCGTCGATGGCGACGATCGCCTTGCGGAATTGCAGTTCCGCGTCGGTGGATGGGCTGTCGAGCGAAATCACCGCACGTCGGGATACGGGATTTTCCTGCGTTCTTGCGGATGCGACGGCCTTCGCCGCGGCGGTTCCTTCCGCCGGTGCCGTCATATCGTAGGTGCCGGAATCGCCGGTTTCCTGGCTATCGGTCTCACAATCACAGGATGAGTCGCCGGTCATCCAATCGTCGGAAATCTCGTTCACATGTGTACGATCGGACGCTTCGAACAGCAGCTGGGCCACGGAACCGGCATGTTCGCCGCCCAACTCGGCATCCGGGTCCACCGCAAGCCACGGGGCGAGCACGAAGGCACGCTGCCATGCACGCGGGTGCGGCAGCGTCAGGTCGGGATCGTCGCTCTCCACCCCATCGAAATCGATGATGTCGAGATCAAGCGTGCGTGACGCCCAATGGTCGTTGCGCACACGGCCATGATCGGCTTCGATGCGGTGAAGCCCGTCCAACAGTTGCGCGGCGTCCAGTTTCGTTTTGACGATGACGACCGCATTGTGGAATTCGGGAGTTCCTTCCGGCATGCCCCAGGCGTCGGTGCGGTACAACGGCGATATGCCGGTCACCTGAGTGGATTCAAGACCGTCGATGCGACGCACCGCGTCCCGCAGCGTGCTTGGAACGTCGCCTTGATTGCCGCCGATGGCGATGACGGCGCGATGCACCCGAGCATCGTGTGCAACGCGACTTCGTTCCACGGTTACGCTTACGTCGTCGAACGGCACCACGATCGGTGCGTTCGGCTTGTGCACGGTCACCTGCGTGCTTGCCACAGCGGGATATTCGAGGATCATGTCGGCGATTCGCGCGGCGAGTTTTTCGATCAGGTCCACATGTTCGCCTTCGATGATGGCCACGATTCCTTTGGCAATCGCGCCATAGTCGACGGTGTCGGCAAGAGCGTCGGAGGCTCCGGCAGGGGCCAGATCGAGGAACAAGGTGGCATCCACCACGAACGTCTGCGCGCGCTCGTGCTCGAAATCAAGCACGCCGTGTTTGCCGGCCGCGCGAATTCCCGTCAGTCGAATCTGGTCCATGCCAACCTTTCCGTTCCTTATGTTTCTGGTGTTCCTTACGATTCTTGCGTTTTTCCGTCATGCGTTCGCATAGGCGCGCATCGCGTTGCCGATGGCGACCGCATCACGCGATTTCGCGACGTCGTGCACGCGGACCGCCCACGCTCCATGTTCGGCGCTCAACGCGCTGATCGCCGCGGTGGCGTTGTCTTTGCTTGCCAGATCAGGATCGGTCATTCCCGCATCGGCAAGCACTGCGGAGACGAAACGCTTGCGGGACGCACCGATCAACACTGGGTAGCCGGTGGCGTTGAAACGTTCGATGTTGGCCAACAGCGGCAGATTGTGTTCGATTCCCGGCTTCGAGAATCCCAGACCGGGATCGATGATGATCTGCGATTGCGCCACTCCCGCGGCAAGCACCGCATCGACCTGCCGCATCAGTTCGTCGTACACGTCGTCAAGCACGCCATGCGCATACGCCGACGTGTCCGCATCGGGAACGTTCCCCAAGGCTCCGGCAAGCCAGCCACGCCAATGCTGCACGATGTACAGGCACTGCGGATGGTCGGTCACGACATGCGGCAGATCAGCATCCAACTGTCCGCCCGACACGTCGTTGATGATCTGCGCGCCGTGGTCAAGCGCAGCCAGCGCCACCGAAGCGCGCGTGGTATCGATGGAAATCACGGCGCCTTCCGGTATGAGCGCATCCACGGCACCGAGCACACGCCGCAGTTCGTCTTCCTCACTTACCCGCTTGGCTCCGGGTCGCGTCGATTCGGCCCCGACGTCGATGATATCGGCACCCGCCTTCATCATCTCCTCGCCATGCGTTTTCGCGGCCTGCGGATCAAGCCATAATCCACCGTCGGAGAACGAATCCTCCGTGATGTTGAGCACACCCATCACCAACGTGCGTTCGCTGTTGCGAACGGCAGCCATATCAATCGCCATCACATTTCCCCTTTTTTGACATATGGCTTTTCCACGCCTGTGCGGCGTGCGCGAGACAGTCACGCATGCTGCGAAAGAATCAGGCTCATGGCCTCCGAACGTACCGTGCCGTTTCGCATGCAGCCGCGAACTGCCGATGTCACGGTACGGGACTGGCCCTTCTTCACACCCCTCATCGCCATGCACATGTGATCGCATTCGGTGACCACGATCACGCCACGAGCCTCGATACAGTCCATCAAAGCGTCGGCCACCTGCTGGGTCAGACGTTCCTGCACCTGCGGGCGGCGAGCGTACAGCTCCACCAGACGGGCCAGCTTGCTCAAACCGGTCACCTGGCCATTGGATGGAATGTATCCGACATGGGCCACGCCGTGGAATGGCAGCAGATGGTGTTCGCATACGGAAAACAGTTCGATGTCGCGCACGAGAACCATCTCGTCGGTATCGACCTTGAACTTGGTTTTCAGCACTTCCTGCGGCTCATGCCCCAAGCCGGCGAAGAGCTCCTTGCATGCACGCCCGATACGGTCGGGGGTGTCGAGGAGTCCCTCTCTGTCGGGGTCCTCTCCAATCGATTTCAAAAACAGTCGTACTGCCTGGCGTACGCCTTCCTCGTCATAGCCGACAGGCCCGGCCGCATGGGCGGCACGGGCCTTATCGTCGAGGAGGGTATCGAAGGTTTCGGTATCGCTCATCAGTTGGTCAATCCTGCGCTTTTCTTCAGGGATTCGGGAATCTCGACCGGCGGAACGTCGGAGTCGGGACGCTGGCTGTTGCTCAGCCACACCTCACGTTTCGGAGCCTTCTTCACGTTGGCGAAGATTTCAGCGAGTTCCTTTTCGTTGAGCGTTTCCTTGACAAGCAGCTGACGTACCAGCTCGTCAAGGATCTCACGGTTCTCGTTGATGACGTTCCACGCTTCGGTATGCGCCGTCTCAACCAGCTTGAGCACTTCCTCGTCGATGATTTCGGCGGTTCGTGCGGAGTACTTGTGGTTCAGGGAACCCAAGTCGCTCTGTTCGTCGTCGGACCACTTGATCGCGCCCAGCTTGTCGGAGAAGCCGTAATCGAGCACCATCTGACGCGCGATCTTCGTGGCCTTCTCGATATCGTTGGACGCGCCGGTGGTCGGATCGTGGAACACGACCTCTTCGGCGGTGCGGCCGCCCATGGCATAGGCCATCTGGTCGAGCAGCTGGTTGCGTGACATGGAGTAACGGTCCTCCGTCGGCATGACCGCGGTATAGCCGAGGGCACGTCCTCGCGGAAGGATCGTCACCTTGGTAACCGGATCGGTGTCGTTCATGGCCGCTGCCACCAGCGCATGACCACCCTCGTGGTATGCGGTGTTGCGCAGCTCGTCAAGGGCCATACCCTTGGAGCGGCGCTTCGGACCGGCCTGCACGCGGTCGATCGCCTCGTCGATGGCACGGTTGTCGATCAGCTGGGCTCCCGCACGGGCGCACAGCAGCGCGGCCTCGTTGAGCACGTTGGCCAGGTCGGCGCCGGTGAAGCCCGGAGTACGCACGGCGATCATGTGCAGATCGACGTCCGGAACGAACGGCTTGCCCTTGGCATGCACCTTCAGAATGGCCTCACGGCCTTCCAGATCCGGAGCTTCCACGGCAACCTGACGGTCGAAACGTCCGGGGCGCAGCAGTGCCGGGTCGAGCACGTCGGGGCGGTTGGTGGCCGCGATGATGATCAGGTTGGTGTCGTTGTTGAAGCCGTCCATTTCGACAAGCAGCTGATTAAGCGTCTGCTCGCGTTCGTCATGGCCGCCGCTCATGCCGGAGCCGCCGCGCTTGCGGCCGACCGCGTCGATCTCGTCGATGAAGATGATCGCCGGAGCGTTCTTCTTGGCTTCCTCGAACAGGTCACGCACACGGGACGCGCCGAGGCCCACGAACATTTCGACGAAGTCGGAACCGGCCATGGAGTAGAACGGCACGCCCGCCTCACCTGCGATGGCGCGTGCCAGCAGGGTCTTACCGGTACCGGGAGGGCCATACAGGAGCACGCCGCGCGGAATACGGGCGCCGAGGGCCTTGTATCGTGAAGGATCCTTCAGGAAGTCCTTGATCTCCTCGACTTCCTGAACCGCTGCGTCCTCGCCCGCAACGTCGGCGAACTTGGTGGTCGGGGTCTGGCCTTCGAGAAGCTTGCCCTTGTTCTTCTTGCCACCCATGCCGAACATGCCGCCGGCACCGCCCATGCGGCCCATCATGAACCAGAACAGGCCCAAGATGATGATGAACGGCAGCAACGACGTTATCAGATACGTCCAGATGCTGGTCTGCTGCATGGTGGCGGTCCAGCCGTTGGTCGGATCGGCGCTCTGCACCGCCTTGACCACGGCCGCGGACTGCGCGTACGTGTAGTAGAACTGCACGTTCTTGCCGTAGTTGCGCGTCTTGCCGGTGTCGGGATCGCTGGCGGAGTAGTCGCTCTTGAGCTTGAGCTTGACCTGCTGCGTATTGTCGACTATCTGCGCGTACTCAACGTTGCCGCCGTTGAGGATCTGCATGCCATCCTTGGTGTCGATGGTCTGATAGCCGGAACCCGCGAAAATCTGGAACATGGTCACGGCAAGCAGCGCGATGACCACGACCCACAGCCACGGCGACTGCCAGAACTGCTTGGGCCCGTTGGGACGCTGACCGTCCTGGCCGTTCGAACCGTTGTTGTTGCGGTTGAACGGATTGCCGAACGGATTGTTACCTCCGTTGGAATTATTGTTGCCGCCGTTACTTGGCGGCTGGCCCGGACCGGGGAAACTCATGCCTGCCCTCCTCTATAGACTGCCGGCTTCAGGACTGCGATCGAATCGAGATTGCGGTAGCGGTCGTCATAGTCCAATCCGAAACCAACCACGAATTCGTCGGGAATCTCACGTCCTTTATATTTGACATCCACATCCGCTTCACGACGAGACGGCTTCTCCAAAAGCGCAAAAATCTCGACGGATGCCGCACCGCGTCCCTTGAGCTCCTCAACGAGCCAGGCAAGCGTGTTGCCGGAATCAATGATGTCTTCGACGATCAGCACATCACGGCCACGCACGTCGGTGGACAAATCCTGACGAATGGTGATCGTGCCGCTGGATTTGGTTCCCGAACCGTAGCTCGAAAGGCTCATGAAGTCGATTTCAACGGGAATGGTCAGGGCTTGGGCAAAAGCGGAGAATGTGCACACGCTTCCCTTCAGCACGCCTACCAGCAACGGGGTCTTCCCCTGGTAGTCTTCACTAGCCTGGGCTGCCACGCGGTTGATGATGTCCGCGATCTCTTTCTTGCTGATCAGCTCATGATCAATATCTTCTTGTACGTCAGCGATTCGCATGCCCACCATCTTGGCACACGCGAATGACGTGTTTCTGACGATACGCTGAATATCCGCTGGAAAGATTCACTCCACGCTGACCATGCCAGTCGGAGATGAGCGAATCGATCCCTTCGACCTGACGCGCCGAGCAGTCGATGCCCGCTTGGGCGAGCGCGTGCGCGATGGCCCGCCTTCTGATGGCCACATCCTGTTTCAGCATGGACCGGGCATCAATTTCGATTGCGCCCTGCCCGAACGCGAACGCTTCGTCGATGGTTCGCTGCGCCATAGAGTCGAGGTACCTGCGATCGTCTTGCGCGAGACGTGCCCCCAACGAGAGACGGTCGACGACGTCGCTTCCGGAGAATCGTTCGATGTACGGCATGAGATCGTGCCTCACCCGGGAACGCAGCGGGTAATCGGACGTCAGTTCCGTCGTTGTTCCGCCATTTTCCGCATCGTTGAGGGTTCCGGGTTTTTCCACATCCGGGCCGTTGGTCGGATCATCCCACCATTGCAGCTGAAGGTCTTCGCAAATCCCCGTGGTTTCTTCACGAGTCACATTCAGCCAGGGGCGTAAAAACATCATTCCGTCCCGCATGAAGGTCGATTCCATGCCTGCGATCGCGTCAAGACCCGTGGAACGCAGCAATCCCATGACCACCGTCTCCGCCTGGTCGTTCTTCGTATGGGCCAGCAGAACAGCGGCGGCTCCCAGCTCGCCGCAGATTTTGACGATCGCATCGTATCGGGCCTGCCTCGCCACTGCCTCCACACCGAGGCCCTTCGCCGACGGCACTTCAATCGCGCATACACGCACCGGGTCGAGCCCGAGACCAGCGCACCGTTCCGCCGCGACCTGCGCCACCTGCGCCGAACCGTCCTGCAATTGATGGTCGACGATCACCGCGCCGCAACGAAGGCCCCACGAAGCGCATACCTTTGCCGCCACTGCAGCCAGGGCCATCGAATCACGCCCGCCGGAACAGGCCACCATAATCAATGGAGCGTCGAAATCGGGCTGGTGAACGCCATGTTTGGCAAAGCGGGCATCCTGCATGCCGAAACCGGCTTCGGACAACGCGGAGCGCAACGCTCCGATGGACTTACGCAAGCGTGACGAATACGGCATGCACATCACAACCTTGGCAATCCGGCTACAAACGCGTCGATGGCGTTCTTGGCCGACTGCATGTTATCGGGATCGTTGACGATCACGGCGAAGCTGAGCGCTCCCCCGTTGGTGCGGGACACATTTCCCGTCATGGCCGTGACGTTTCCGAGACTGCCGGTTTTGACGCGGATCAGACCGGCCTCGCTTTCATCGTCAAGACGTTCCGCCGCGGTGCCGACGAAACCCACGACCGACAATCCCTCGGCCGCGGCAGCTCCCGTCCCTTCCTGCAGATTTCGCAGCTGTACGTCAAGCAATGTACGCACTGTGGTTTTCGACCCACTTGCCAATCCGGAGCAATTAAGCATCGTGAGTCCGTCGGTGGAGATTCCCGACTGTTGCAACACCCGTTTGACGGCCTTCACCGCGCCTTCCGGAGAATTGTCGTCACCGGTCTCGATGGCCAGGAGCCTTCCGAATTCCTCAGCCAGGGAATTGTCGGAATGACGCATCATAAAGGCCATGATCTCACTTAGAGATGCCGATTCAACTTCCGCTATCGGACTGATTCCCTCCGGAACAGTACCCTCACTCACCTCGATCACGTCGATTCCCTGTTCCTGCAGCCGCTGTTGGAAGGTCTGCGCAGCTTCCAGCGCCGGCTGGGTGGATAGTTCGGGGTATGCGCTGAAAACATCCGGATTCGATGGTGCGGAATCTCCCCAATAACGTCCGCCGTCCACTGCCATGGATGCGGTCGGAGCATAATACACATGGTCCGGGTCGAGCTCGCCGACGCCATCGGGCCAACGGTCATCGCCGAACATCGAGTCGTCGTACAACAGCGTCACCGATTTGATACCGCGCTGCTTCAGAGCCGTCGCGGTCTCCTTGGCGAGCGTGCCGAGACCCGCCCGGCCGTTGACATGGGCACTATCCGATTGCCCAGATCCGAGCAGCATGTCTCCATTGCCTTTGAGCACGACGCTTGCTGTTCCATCTTGGTATTGCTCCAGATAGGTTTGCGTGGCCAGTGTCATTCCCATATCAAGCGTGCTTGCCGCCGCATATGCGGTGAGCGTCTTCATGGTGGAGGCCGGCACCCGTTTCTCGTCGATGCCGCTTTCGGCCACGATCTCACCCTCGGCGTCGGCGATGGCGATGGAATAGCTGCCGCCGATTCCCTCGGTCGCGGCGAATTCGTCGATGAGCTGCTGTGCGTCGTCGGTGTCCACGTCAATCGACGAGTCCAAATTCCCGACGACCTTCGAAGCGGATATCACGGCACGTGGTTCCGTTGCGGTGGTGCGTTCCACCTCGTTGAATGTCAGCACGCCCGGCAGCACATCGTACAGATCGCCCGCCACGTACCCCAAGCACAGCACCGTGGTGATGGCCACGGAAAGCGATACGGTAATGCGACGGCGAATCCTCACCTCACGGAACGTTCCTGTTCTGCGCGCCACCAATCACTCCCCTTCACTGCGTCGAAAATCCGTCCTTACTGTTGCAGGGACGCGAAAGTGTTCAAAGTGGCGAGAATCTTCGGCATCCGAGCCTCCAATAGCTTACCGCCAAGCCATGTACCAATCGCAAGCACAGCAATGCCGTTGACCAGCGAAACCGGTGCCAGCAGCCAGTACAGTCCCATATTGCCCGTCAACGCCAACACCACCGTAACGATACCGGTAGGCAGCATCAACGCGATCATGCCGAACATATGCAGGAACGGAAACAGCATCTGGGCACCCACTCGGCCCTGCGGCGACGAGAACGGGCGCGAGATGGACGGCACCGGATACATGAACACACAGGAGACCACTTCCGCCAAGCCCAATCCGCAGAACCCCAGGCACAGGCTTATGCAACCGAAAACCAGTCCCGTGACCAGCCCTTCAGCACTGCGCCAATCACCGGTGATTGCATAGACGACGACCATCAGTATCGCGATGTAGGCGATCAGCATGCACATATAGACGCGCACTCGGCCGTGGCGGTCGTCCACACCGCGAATGCCGCCGATCACCTCTATGGTGAAGCCACGGCCGTCATAAGACAATCCGTTGCCTTCAAGCAACACCAGGAAGAATCCGGACCAGATGATCGACTGCCATATCATGGCGTTCTCGCCATGTGCCTGCACGGTGAATATCACGACGAACAGCAACGGCATGCACATCATCGGCGCCTGCCGCGGATCCCTGCGCAGGTAGGTGAGCAAGCGAGCTGAAATCGCGCCGGAAGGGGAATCCGGCATCGTGGAGAATAGGCCGATGCCCTTCGAGGACGCGACATTCGATACAGATCCCGCGATGGCACGGTCCTTCTTCAGGCACCACAGGCAACCGAAATGGCATACCACCCACGTGACCGCAAGTATCGGCACGCGAAGCGCAGCAGACCCCCAGGAACCGGCGACCATGTCGAAAGGAAGTTGGAACGCCGCACCCAACGGAGTCCATGAGAACACGTCAGCGAACATCATGAACCGCTTGATGCCAAGATTCTCCACACCCTGGCCGTTCACCACCATGCTCGGTATCTGGCACAGCAGTGTGAACAGCAGGATGGTGACGATATAGATCGTGCTTTTGCTCTTATTGGAATTCGTCAATGTGGTCAGCAGCGAAAGTACGAGTTTCGATAACGTCAGCATGGTAACAATCGCCAACGGGACCACGATGATGCCAGCAACAATGCCGATGACACCCGCGGCCTGATAGATCGGCACCAGACCGAGCATGACAAGCGCGCCCCAGGTTGTGCCTGAACCGGTCAGACCGGATAGGAGCAGGCCACTGACCAGAGTATGGTCGTCGATACCGTAAAGCTCGAATTTTCGTGGACTCATGGCGGTGCCCTGGCCGAAATACATGATCTGCACGATGATCACGATAAGCGTGACGAAGGTTCCGCCCAACACCATCACCACACGCAACGCCTGCCAGTCCGCACCGTCAACGCCGCCGATGAGCGGACCGAGCACAAGCCCCAGCACCACGGAACCGACGATCGCGCCCACACCGAACACCGCGCCGATGATGTAACTGACAAGCATCATGGTCGATTTGCGCATGGTCGCCAGCATCAACGCCCAATGCAATCTCATGATGGTACCGATGGTATTCACTGCGCACCACCATCCAACCATGACAGATGCGCGGCCGTATGACGACCGCCGACCAACTGCAGGAAGCGCTCCTCAAGATCCTCTCCCGCAGCGACCTCTTCCACGGTTCCGGCCGCACAGACCTGACCGTTGTTGATGACGGCCACATGCGTACACATCTTCTCGACGAGCGCCATGACATGCGACGAGATGATGACGGTTCCACCGGTGGACGCATATTCGATGAGGATGTCCTTAAGATTCGCGCTGGAAACCGGATCGACCGATTCGAAGGGCTCGTCGAGCACGAGGACACGCGGACTGTGGATCATGGCGCTGGCCAGACAGATCTTCTTGGTCATACCGGCCGAATAGTCGGCGACCATCACGTTCGCGGCACCCGTCATATCGAACGCATTCAACAGGTCATTGGCGCGTTTGACCGATTCATCGCGTTTCATGCCACGCAGCATGCCCGCATAGACCAGCAGCTGCAAACCGGTCAGCCTGTCGAAGATCTGGTCGGACTGTGGCATCACGCCAATGGAACGCTTCGCCGCGTTCAGGTCCTGCCACACGTCACGGCCGAGAATCATGGCCTTTCCGCCATCAGGCACGAGCAGACCGGTCACCATGTTGAGCGTGGTCGTCTTGCCGGCACCGTTCGGACCGACCAGTCCATAGAAGGAACCCACCGGAATGTCGAGCGACAGTCCGTTGACCGCCACCTTCTGATCAAAGCGTTTGAACAATCCTCGAATCGAAACCGCGGCTTCACTATCAAGAGGAACGGCCTGAGCAAATACAACAGAAGATGACATATTGTCTGAATCCATGGCTCCATCCTACCAGCCGTCCGGCGGAAAGCCTGAATCTTTATGGCCTGATTCTTATGATTCAGCCCTTATGCTCGATAGGTTTCCACTCCGACTTGGCGAACACCGCCTGGAATGAGATCGGCACATAACTGAACATGTAAATCGGGAAACTCAGCACGTAGGCGAACAGCTCCTTGTTCGTGGCACCGACTTGGTCGCGTTCCACGATAATCGTCAAAGCGGCGAGCGCCATCATGCCGACGACCGACAACACTATTCCGGAAGACCATCCGGTAAGCGAGTTCAGCTGGCTTTGCCAGGTGACGAATCCGCAGAGCGCGAACAGCATGCCTAGCAGCACTCGTGCGATGCCGATCACGGTGAACGGGCACAACAGCAGCGTGAAGTCCACTGCGGAGAAGTCGCGTTCACGGATAGCGCGTTTGATCAGCGATGGACCGTAGTAGCGGAACACCTGCAGGAAGCCTTTGCTCCAACGCAGTCGCTGACGCCAGCTCTGCTGGAATGTCACGGGCTGCTCGTCATACAGGATGGCGGTGCCGCAGTAGCCGATTCGGTCGCCGTGCAGCACAGAGTCCATGGTGAATTCCAGATCTTCGGTGAGCAGATGGAATTTCCAGCCGTTGTTGCGGCGCATGATCTCTTGAGAGAACATGAAGCCGGTTCCGCCGACGTGGCAGCTGTTGCCGAGCCACATGCGGGACGCGGACAGGAATCGCGATTCTCGAATGAACCACAATGCGGAGCCGGAGGAAACCCAATTGTCGGACAGGTTCACGGAATTGCGGTAGCTGGTGAGGATCTTGAAGCCGGCGTGGAACGCCTTGTTCATTTCCTCGATGTAGTGCTTATCGAGCTTGTTGTCGGCGTCGAATACGAAGAACGCGTCGTATGGTTCGGATGCGCCGGATTCGTTCATCTGGTCGAGCAGATAGGTCAGCGCATAGCCTTTGCCTACGAGCTCCTTGTTGAAGCGTTCGATCACGTGGCATCCCATGTCGCGTGCCACCTGCGCGGTATTGTCGGTGCAGTTGTCGGCTACGAGCCAGATGTCGACGAGCTCGCACGGATAGGTCTGCGTTTGGATGCAGGTGATGAGGTTGCCAATCACGTTCGATTCGTTTCGTGCGGAAATCAGCACGGCGTAGCGCTTGTCCATCGGAGCGTCGGGGAATTTGATCGGTTTGGCGAACAACGATATGAGAATGCACACCGCCTGATAGACCATGCCGGCTCCGCCGACTATGACCAGAAGGACGTCAAGTACGCTCAGCAGTACCATCAGTGCCACCTGCTTCTCGGATTGTCGTGTATTTGCGGTTCGCTTGCCTGCCCGGACTGTGGTTCGTCAGCCTCATCGGCTTCCCGCGTGCCTTTCAGCGGTTTCCCGTCCGTTTTGTCGAGCAGATGTTTCGGAATGGCGACTGTCTGCGATTCGTCGGTTTCGCCGGATTCGTCGGTTTGCCCGATATTGTACGCCTGTTCCTGCAGGTGACGTACATCATCGGAAATCGGCACATGGGCGCTGGAGCCTTGCACCGCGCGGGGCATGTTATGCAGCACGTGTTCGCTGATTGCTTCGGCACCTTCGACGAGTTTCGATTTTTTGTCGGGTTCGGGATCGTTCATCAACGGGGAGTCGACCAGGTCGTAGCGCTTGGTGTAGGTGCGCAGAATGGTCTGGATGGAGGCGACGACCGGCAGCGCGAGGAATGCGCCGAGCGCACCGAACAGGGAGCTGAACGCCAGCACCGCCAGGAACGCCACCGCATCGTTGATGTCCATGGTGCGTTGGGAGATCTTCGGCGAGAAGATAAGGTTCTCGATCTGCTGGTAGACGCAGATGAACGCCAGAACGCCCAGACCGCACAGCACTCCGCCGTTGACCCATGCGAACAGTACCGGCAGTGCGCCGCCGATATAGGTGCCGAGCATAGGAATGAACTGCGATGTCACGCCGCAGAACAGTGCCAACGGCATCCAATACGGCACGTTCAGCAGCTCCAGGCAGACCGCGGTGAAGAAGGCGTTGAGCAATGCGAGAATCGCCCGGGAAAACAGGAACGAGGAGATCTGCGTCTGGCTGACCGTCCATACGAACAGGAAACGGCGCTGTGCCTCCGGAGCCATCCATTGGCAGGCGGAACGGCGTAGTCTCGGCCCTGCCGCGGAAATATAGAACGTGACCATCACAATGGTCATCAGGTTGAGCAGGAACGAGAACAGGCCCGATACCGTGCTCAAGGCGGTTCCCGCGAAATCTGTGACCCAGGATGTCTGAAGGTTCCTGAAGATCTCGCTGCCGAGATTGTTGATTTCCGGAAGTTCGAAACTGGTGTTCTGACTGACGAAATCGCAGATCTGACGGTATAGTTCGGGCAGACCATTGAGCAACGCGATCACCTGCTGCACGAACATGTTGCCGAACAGTCCGAACAGCACGCACAGGATTGCGGCAAGCAGCACCAACGCGAACAGCGACGCGAAGGAGCGCTTCCACCCATGCCTGACCAGCGGCACCACCACCGGTTCCACTGCGAGCGCGATGAACAGCGAGATGATGACGTCCGTTATCAGATAGTCGATTTTACCCCAGCTGCGCCAGCAGAATGTGAACAGCACGATTGCGATGCAGATGTACAGCAGGGCGCGTCCCAGCCATTCCGGAGGCCGACGCGGGTCTCCTTTTGCGGGGAACAGAGTGCCCAGATCCCAACGTTGACCTGTGTCGGTTTTGTTTTCGTCGTCTTGCATCGTGCTTTCCATTCGCTGTTCGCGTTCGCTTATGGCTCACCATTGTAGCGTTATGGGTAATCGGCGCTTTCCGCCGTCGACATAATGGCGGGAAGCGCCGTGTACGTGCTGAACCTTATTCTTGAAAACATGCTGAACGTTTCAATTGTCATCCCCGCTTGGAATGAAGAGGAGCGTATCAACGATTGCCTGCTCAATGCCACCAGGCAGACGGTGATGCCGCATGAAGTGATCGTTGTCGACAACCGTTCCACCGACGCGACCGTGCAGGTGGTGGAACAGTTCATGGCGGAACATCCCGAAGCGCCTGTACGTCTGCTGCATCAGGATGAGCATCAGGGTTTGATTCCCACACGAAATTATGGGCTGAACCATGCCACAGGCGATATCCTGGGCCGTTTCGACGCCGACTGCATGATTCGCCCGAACTGGGTCGAAGTGGTCTCCCAGATTTTCACCGACGATCCGGATGCGATGGGCGCCACCGGACCGGTAATGTACTACGACCTGCCAAGCCGCCATTTCGGTCTGCGCAGCGACAATTCCACCCGCAAGCGCATTTACAAGGCTGACGGCGGACAGCCGCTTCTGTTCGGCTCGAACATGGCTTTGCGGGCGTCGGCATGGCATCAAATCGCCGATGAGGCCTGCCTTGACGAAGACGACGTAATGCATGAGGATATCGATATTTCCCTGCATCTGCTCGGAAACGATCTGAAAACCGCGTACAGCCCTCACATGATTTCCGGAATCAGCGCGCGACGCATGGACACTTCCCCCACATCGTTCCTGAACTATATGAGGCGGTTCAAGAACACGTTCAACGCGCATCCGCAGCATTCACGCAAACACAAGCCGGAGATTCTGCTTACCGCCATCTATCCGGTGATGCACCTGCTGTACCCCGTATGGCAGAAGGTGTTGGACACCGCCGAAATCAATCCGGCGGAAGCCGCCTGGATCAACGAGCAGATGAAACTCGCCGAGCAGGAAGGCAAGGAGCTGTACGACGACACCCCCACCGACGAGGAGTGGAGCGAACATCACGAATAGAAGGCCGTTCCGGCATACGTCTTCGGATACGTCTTTATGATTGCGGCGAGTGGTTCCCGACATCCGTTTTGGATTCCGGGAATCACGCGCCGTGTGCGTTGAACATACGAGATTCCCCAACAACTATCTTCAAACCCAGTGATAGCAAGGCTTTCAGCAATTACTGGATTGATTGTAGCACTCTATTTGTCACTCTAAGCGCCTATCAGGGCCTCTGACTTACACTTTTACACTTTTACTCTTATTTACTCTTTACGGTTTTGAAAAGAGTAACAAAACGTTGGAATTCCAACGTTCTTGCTTACACTTTTACACTTTATAGAGTTGTCTGTAGTATGCATTTTCTGTTCAAAAGCCCCAAACCTAATAATTCCAAGGGTTATGGGGTCCATTACACATGCTTTGCCCCGACTTTCACGCCAGATCCGGCCGAATCAGATGCAACGAGATATATGGATCATGGGTCGTTTCTAGGCAACCCAAAAGCAGACCGGAGCGAAGCGGAGGGCTTTTGGGGCGGCAACATTAAGGACCACCGTCATGGGCGTCATCAAGACCACCAGCCTCGGCGAAGGCAACCTCGCCGCCGACCCGAAGCACTCCCCCCCCCCAGGGACAGTACCCGGCACTCGTCAGCTTCCGCATCCTGCACACCGAACGCAGGCTCAACCCGCAGACCGATCAGTGGGAGGACGGACGCACCACCGCCGTGGACGTGAACTTCCACGGCGACGCGGCCGAACGCTACGCGCGGATCATCCGGGAACAGCCGGGCCAACCGCCAGCGGTCCAGAGCTACGCAAAATGGGCCGCGTCAACGCGGTACGCATCCTCGATTGGATGGACGGGCACATCGATGGCTGCGAGGACCCCTGCTTTCCATACCGTCGACAAGCTTTTTAAATGTTGCCCCATATTGTCGTGCAACACTTATCGTGGCTGTGCCGGGAGGTGAAAAACCCGGTCTCATTCTGGGGGAGGGTTTTGCCTCGCGTCTCGCCGCCGGACAAAACGTCGCCCCTGAAGCCATTCCGGTGCATGATTGAGTCATGACTACGAAGAAGCAGATCCGGGAGTTCATCGACCGTTGGGAAGGGCACGGCGACGAGAAGCAGGAGACCCAGAAGTTCTGGCTCGACCTGATGCAGAACGTGCTCGACGTGCCCAACGCCATCCACGACACGGAATTCGAGCACAGGACCGCCAGCGGCGGGTTCATCGACGTGCTGTGCCCGGACGCCCGGTTCCTGGTCGAGCAGAAAAGCGCCGGCATCGACCTGGACAAGCCCGAACAACGCCAGGGCACCATGGTCACGCCAGTGGAACAGGCCGTACGATATTCGGACAACCTGCCGTTGAGCCTGAAACCATCCGTCATCTGCGCATGCAACTTCCAGAGGTTCCGCTTCTACGATTTGGAGAATGACCCCCGCGCCACCGGCTCTCCCGTGGCCGACTTCACCCTCCGGGAGCTGGGCGACCACATCGACACCCTCGCCAGCGTGTTCGACGCGGGCAACAGCCGCATCGTGGCCGAACAGCAATTGTCCGAGAACGCGGGCATCCTCGTGGCCAACCTCCACAACGCCATCGCCGCCCAGTACGCCGACCCCGACGACCCGCAAAGCCACCACAGCCTCGCCGTGCTCACCGTCCGGTTCGTGTTCTGCCTGTACGCCGAGGACGCCGGACTGTTCCCGCAAAGCGCGTTCAGCCGGTACGTGGAGGGATTCGACGCGGCCCGCCTGCGCCGTGGCGTCATCGACCTGTTCCAGGTGCTCAACACCAAGCCGGAGGAACGGGACAGATACCTGGAGCCCGAGCTCGCCCGGTTCCCGTACGTCAACGGCGGCCTGTTCGCCGAGGGCATCGAGATACCCCGGTTCACCGACCCGATCCGCGACTCCCTGCTCGCGGCCGGCGACGGGTTCGACTGGCACGGGATCAGCCCGGTCATCTTCGGCAGCCTCATGGAGGAGACCCTGAGCCACGACCAGCGGCGCAAGGGCGGCATGCACTACACCACCGTGAGGAACATCCACAAGGTCATCGACCCGCTCTTCCTCGACGGTCTCAAGGCCGAGCTCAAGGCCATAGAGGACGACAAGAGCCTGGGCGAACGCGCCCGCGCGAACCGTCTCAAGGCGTTCCAGGACAAACTCGCGTCGCTGAGGTTCCTCGACCCCGCGTGCGGGTCGGGCAACTTCCTCACCGAAACGTTCCTGCGCCTGCGCGAACTGGAGAACAAGGCGATAGCCGACCTGCTCCACGGCCAGGGCTACATCGACCTCGGTGGAGAGAACAGCCTCGTGAAGGTCAGGATCGACCAGTTCCACGGCATCGAGATCAACGACTTCGCCGTTTCCGTCGCCAAGACCGCCCTGTGGATCGCGGAACAGCAGGCGTTAGACGACACCGAGGAGATCGCCGGCCAGGCGCTGCCGCACCTCCCGCTACACGATTCCGGCAACATCGTCCAGGCCAATGCATTGCGCTACGACTGGAACGATCTACTGCCCGCGGGCCAATGCTCCTACGTGATGGGCAACCCACCGTTCATCGGACACCAGCAGCGAACCGAACAGATCAAGCAGGATATGGAACTCATGTGCGGCAAGGCCGGCGGCAGCCTCGACTACGTGGCCGGCTGGTACTACAAAGCCATCGACTACCTCGAGGACAACCAGCCGGCCGAGTTCGCGTTCGTATCCACGAACAGCATCACCCAGGGCCAGCAGGTCGCCCCGCTGTTCGGTCATGTCAGGGAACGGGGATGGCACATCAGGTTCGCGCACCGCACGTTCATGTGGGACGCGCAGACCACCGACAACGCGAACGTGCACGTCGTCATCGTCGGCTTCAGCCGCAACAAGGAGAAACCGGCCCTGTACTCGTATCCGGACATCAAAGCCGAGCCGATTGAAAGCCGGCCGGAGCACGTCAACGGCTACCTGCTCGCCGCGCCCGACGTGTTCGTCACGGCCCGCAGCCAGAAGAAGGGGACACTGTCCCCGATGCTGAACCTCGCGAATTTCGGCTCCATGCCGCTCGACAACGGCAACCTGCTGATCGAGACGACCGAGGAGCACGCGGAGGCCATGGCCGATCCGATAGCCGCCAAATACGTGCGACCGTTCCGTATGGGCAAGGAACTGATCAACAACAAGGATCGTTGGTGCCTGTGGCTGGTGGACGCGGAACCGGGGGACATGCGCAAATCGAAGTTCATCGCCCAAAGAGTGACGGCTTGCCGTGCATACAGGGAGAACGCCACCAAGACGGGCGACGCGTACAAGAACCGTTCGACGCCATGGCTGTTCAGAGACAATCATCAGCCTGAGAACAATTACCTCGCCATTCCACGTGTGTTCAGCGGCCGACGTGAATACGCGACCTGCGATTGGTATTCTTCGGATATCATCGCGGCGGATTCTGTATTTACTTGTGATGATCCTGATGGTTTCAACTTCGCGATCATCGAATCCAGCATGTTCATGACATGGCAGAACGCCATCGGCGGCAGACTGAAGAGCGACTACCGATTCAGCAACACCGTCGTATGGAACAACCTTCCGCTTCCGCGGCTGTCCGACGAACTTCGCCGGGAGGTCATCGACGCGGGACGTGGAATCATCGACGCGCGTGCCAAGCATGAGGGA
>CAVBHJ010000009.1:0-90890 GCA_963595445.1 bacterium | reverse complement strand
ATTCCCCTTTTCGCATATCCGGGTAAAATCCAGGTTGGGGCAAAGGAGCGAATATGTCTTTTGAAATCAGCGAGGATGTGGTATCCGTATTGAGCCAATCGCAGCAGCTCATCAATGAGGTGAGCGAAGCGATCGATTCCGCTTCGAAACTGGTGGCACATTGGCCGCTGCAGACAGCGCAGGAAATGGAAAATGACGCTAAATACGCGGAAGATCTGCAGGTGCGCTTCACGCAAATGATGGCGCAGACCCTACTCAAATCGCAGGAAGAAATCGACACCTCCGTAGCTGAAGCCGTGTATGAGGGAATGGACTGGATTCCGGGCTGCAGCCAGGAAATCGTCGATGCGCTTATGAACGCCAATCAGGCGTATGACGACATGAGCGTCTTCAGTGAAACAGTCGATACGGAATTATTCTTCGAAGCCGCGAGGACGCTTGATATCCGCATCGATGCTTCCACGGAAGCGGAACTACGGGAAACGTTGCCGAGTACGGTCGAATCCATGAATCAAATCTGCATGATGTTCACCGAAACCGTATGCGCCGAAACCAAAGATGAGGAAAACGGCAAGAGCGAAGCATCCCAGCATCCGCTAATCGCTCGATATTTGGCCTCACAAGCGATTTTCGATGCGTTGACGAATATTGTGTGCCACGGAGGGGAAAACAGGCAGGAAAGGGCCATATACGCGCTTCCAGTGCTGTTGTACGTTAATGAACTCCGTGAATTGCTGGGAGTGCCGCATACGGTGCTGAATGTCAAGGAGCTTGCGCAGCTTATCGATCTGCGGACGCCCATATATTCCGAAACAGCCGTACATAGCGGTTTCGATGAACGAACCTTCTGCGAGTCCGTGAAATTCCTTGCACCCATCGACCATCGGGAATGGGCCGACCGCGAGAACAAACTTGAGTGGGATCCGAAAAAAGCGGAGCAGGAAGCTAAGGAAGCCGACGAACTCAAGAGCAAAAAGGTGCTTGAGGAAAAATTCAAGCACGTGAAAGACGATCCGAACAAGCCCCATATCGAACTGTAAATGAAAATCCCGTTTGGACGGTGAACAATCCATTCACCATCCAACCGGGATTTTTATTTCCGCAAGTTGCGATTATCTCAGCTGATTACGCAATCAATGCTGCTGGTCGGACGCACTTCCCCTGTTCCCATCGTTTTCTGACGGAATCTGCTCGGCTGAAGCCTGCTGCGGCTCGGAGGAGAGTACCGGAGAAGCGGGAACAGTCGGTACGACCGGCACTGCCTGCTGTGAGGCTGCAGGTGCATAGCCAGGAGCGGCATAATTCTGCGAGTACGGATTCTGCTGCGTTACAGGAGACTGATTCATCGGAGCGTTCGGCGCAGCATACGGAGTACCATACGGTTCCTGCTGCGGAGCGCCGGGAGCGTAGTAGCCCGCAGCAGGCGGCATCGGCGCATATCCAGCCGGAACATTGTAGTGGGCGTCGTAACGGGCTTCGGCAGGATTGCTCTTCGCGGCCATGAACACGATGTAGACGATTCCCATGATGAGCATGGCCGCAATACCGATGAAGAAGAGCGCCATGCCAAGCAATGCGGCCTCTTCGGAAATTCGGTAAGAGCTTCCGTGCATCATGAACTCACTGCCATTCACGATGGCCCGGACGTCACTTGCGCCAAGCAGGATTGCACCGGCTATCGCAAGTATGCCGCCAATGGCTTCGATGCCGTAGTAGATGGCGAGCAGCCAGCCTGGCTTGTTGATATCATGCAGTCGACGAACGGACAGCGCCAGCATCGGAATGAAAGATGCGATGTCGAAGATATTGCTGATGATGCCGGTGAAGTCTTGCATGGCGTTCCGAGCGCCGGCTCCGAATAGTCCGAACACGTTCGGAATCAGATGAAGTGCCACAGAGATGATGAGCAGCCATATGATCCACCACCAGAATTCGCCGCGGGAAGCGCGACCTTTGAAAGTGGCGTACTTCTTCCAGAATCGGACGAAGGCTTCGCCCATGCCGCAACCGTAAGCCGGCTGGTCAAGCGGCGCGGTCAGTGCAAAGAACCCGGAAGATTGTGCCGGGGCTCCCTGTGGGGGAGCGGAATACGGGTTTTGAGGATTATACGGGTTG
This sequence comes from bacterium, assembly GCA_963595445.1. Taxonomy (GTDB): domain Bacteria; phylum Actinomycetota; class Actinomycetes; order Actinomycetales; family Bifidobacteriaceae; genus Bifidobacterium. Next base: position 88,775 of record CAVBHJ010000009.1, on the reverse strand, counting down.
GAATTCATCGGTGATTACCCTTTCAAAATATACGCTGAAAACAGGGGTGCCGATATCAACAGTACTCTCTTGCCATCTGTGCGGTGGTAATCACTATGGAATCGGACCGTATGTTACCTGCGCGTTCCTACACGTCCGGTTTGCGCGGCACAATGGAGCCTATGACTGAAGCTGAAAACACCAAACCAGAACTTCCAGAAAACGTCCGCGTGCGTTTCTGCCCGTCTCCGACCGGCATCCCGCACGTTGGCATGGTCCGTACCGCACTGTTCAACTGGGCTGAGGCTCGCCATACCAAGGGCACGTTCGTGTTCCGTATTGAAGATACGGACGCCCAGCGAGATTCCGAGGAAAGCTACAACCAGATCATCGACGCGCTGAACTGGTTGGGCATCGATTGGGACGAAGGCATCAACGTGGGCGGTCCTGACGGTCCGTACCGTCAGTCCGAACGAACCCAAATCTACAAGGATGTGGCGGCCAAGCTGTTCGAAGCAGGCTATGCCTACGAGTCCTTCTCCACTCCGGAAGAGATCGAAGCGCGTAACGTGGCTGCCGGACGTCCGAAGGCATTCGGCTACGACGGTTACGATCGCAACCTCACTGAGGAGCAGAAGGCCGCGTTCCGCGAGGAAGGCCGTAAGCCGGCTCTGCGTATCCGCATGCCCGACGAGGACGTTGCCTTCGATGATCTGATTCGTGGACGTATCGAATTCAAGGCAGGCTCCGTGCCGGATTATGTGATCGTTCGACCGAACGGTGATCCGCTGTACACCCTGACCAATCCGGTCGACGACGCCATGATGAACATCAACGTCGTGCTGCGTGGCGAGGATCTGCTGAGCTCCACACCACGTCAGATCGTGCTGTACCGTTACCTGATCGAGCTGGGCATCGCCAAGCAGATGCCGTTGTTCGGACATATGCCGTATGTGATGGGTCAGGGTAACAAGAAGCTTTCCAAGCGCGATCCGGAATCCAATCTGTTCCTGCACCGCGATAACGGTTTCATCCGTGAAGGCCTGCTGAATTACCTGGCATTGCTGGGATGGTCCATCGCGGCCGATCGCGACGTGTTCTCCATGGAAGAGATGATCGAGAAGTTCGACGTTCGCGACGTCAAGGCGAATCCGGCCCGTTTCGACATCGACAAGGCCATTTCCATCAACGCCGAGCATATCCGCATGCTTGAGCCGCAGGACTTCCTGAACCGTGCCGTGCCGTACCTGCACCGCGACGGCGTGGTGTCCGCTGATTCCTGGGATGCTCTGACCGATCGCGAACGTGAGGTGCTGCTCGCTTCCGTCGAGCTCGTACAGCCGCGCGTGCGACTGCTGGGAGAGGTTGCCGGCATGGTCGGCTCCTTGCTGTCCACGGAAGGCTACATCGAGCCGGATGATGACGCTCGCAAGCAGCTCAAGGAATCGGCCGGAGATGTGCTTGACAAGGCCGTCGAAGCGTTGGATGCCGTCTCTGAAGACGATTGGAAGACCGATTTCCTGCATGAGACCCTGAACAAGGCCCTTATCGAGGAAGGCGGCTATAAGCCGCGTCTGGCGTTCGGTCCGGTGCGTGTGGCCATGAGCGGCCGCCGCGTGTCTCCGCCGCTGTTCGAGTCCATGGAGATCGTCGGCAAGGATATTGCCGTGGCCCGTCTGCGTGGTCTGCACGAACATCTGTGATGCGATGATGTTGCAATGCCGCTCCTTTTTCGATGAAGGGGCGGCATTTTCAAATCGTTGGAAAATAGCGCGACACGCCGAGATTTGCATATGGGTGAGGATTCGCGTATATTAATCACTCGTTGCGGTTTACAGCTCACTGAGAATCGCAGCGGAGAAAATTTAAGCCCCCATCGTCTAGCGGTCCAGGACTACGCCCTCTCACGGCGCCAACACCGGTTCAAATCCGGTTGGGGGTACGACGGACAACTTTTCGAAGTTGCCACGCCAGCCAAATTGGGATGTGGTGTAATTGGCAACACAGCTGATTCTGGTTCAGCCATTCTTGGTTCGAGTCCAGGCATCCCAGCCAATGACCCTCGCAGATGCGAGGGTTTTTTGTTTTCTAATTCCATGAGATTTTCGGGCTCCAAGGTTGTATCCGGTTTTTATGGTCGCAAAATGCGCGTTCAGAGGAGTGCCCTTGACTTGATATCTGGAACCGGGTGCGTGGCCTCCAATTCTTCCTGTATGTGACTAGGGGATAGGTTCTTGCGCGCATGGGGATGGCCTTCTGGTCGGCGCGCAGGTCGGTATGTGCGTGGTGGATTTCTGCGTATATAAGGGATGGATTTCTGCACACAAGTGGGAGATGGAGTCGTTTTTTCCAGTTGTGGCTCAAAGGGGGTGCGCGCTTTTGTGTTCCGTCCTTTTTATGTAATGTAAAAACGGCTATTTTCCAACGTTTTATGGTTTATGTGCCGAAACCGCTGGCATACGCACTGCGCACAACTCGATAGTTATGCCTGTATTTTGCGGTTGTGGTACAAGTTGTGGCCTCAGTTGTGCCACAAATCGTGGTCTCAAGGCGGGCATAGGATGGCGTTTAGCCGGGCATTCATATCGAAAAACACACGCCGACACACCTTCGACACAAGGTCCGCGTCATGGTTTGGCCTCTACGTTCAACTCTTATAAGCCGAGTTACATTCGGCAACAGGGATCGTTCTCCGTTGATAGGGCAAACCGGGAAAAGTGCATTACCCTAGTATGTATGACTGAATTGCAGCACGCAGCGAAAGCCGTGTTTACACGGCCGCGTATACAACCCGCAGAGGAGGGGGATGATCGTCCGCTATCCATATCTACCCGTTTGGGACAGCTGCAATTCCATAATTCCGGCAAATTCCGCATACTGCAGTTCGCGGATGTTCAGGAAAACCCGGAAGTAAGCAAAGACACCATCAGGCTTATCGAGGCGTCTCTTGATGCGACCCGGCCGGATATCGTGATTTTCACCGGCAACCAGATCGCAGGCTATGATTCCGCGTATGCCGCCACCTCTCGTAAGCGCCGTTGGAGCGGGGTCGGTACGGGTATGTCCGGCCTCGCCGGTGCGGAATGGGGCGCTCCGCACGGCACGAAGACCATCTTGCGCAATACTGTGAGGAAGGTTGCCGAGGAACGGTATGAAGCCGCATTGGGGAATACCAGGTATCTTGTTCGCTCCACTCTGGAACGGCTCACGAAGCCGATTTCGGAAAGAGGCATTCCGTGGGTAGTCACATTCGGCAACCACGATTTTCAGTGTGGTTTGGATAATGCGGAGATTGACGCCATCTGCCGTGGGCTTCCCGGATGCCTGAACCCGTCGCCTTGCGATCCGAACGGGGAATCCATCTGTGAATCGTATGCCCAAATGCTGCCGGGGCAGCGCGTGTATTCGTGTGAACCGGGTACTTTTGCCCTGCCGGTAATGGATTGCGAACGTAAAGGCAACGTGTTGGGGCTGGTACTGGCGGATTCCGGAGACTATACGCCTTCCGGAGGCTATGGAAGCCCGTCCGAGGCCACGCTGAAGTTTCTGGCCGATGTGCCGTATCGGATGGGAGGTTCCTCGCTTTCTGAGCGGATAGCAGCGCGGCCGGATGATGCGGCCAAAGTGCGGGAAGGCGCATCGGCGTTGCCCTGCATGGTGTTCCAGCATTTTGCGTTTGCGCAATATTATGACTTGCTGAAGCCCGCGGCCGCCAATGCGGCTCGTGCAATCGAGGGGTATCGTAATTTTGCTGGCAGATATTACGTGCTGGATGAAAGCAAAACACAGCCTGGCGGCTACTTGGGTGAGGGTATCAGCTGCCCTGATGCGGACAGCGGCGAACATGAGATTCTGCTAAATAACGGATTTTTTGCGATTTCGGCCGGACATGACCACCGCAACGCATTTGCCGGTATGGATAAGGGTTTGACGATGATTGCGTCTCCTACGAGCGGTTTCGGCTCATATGGGCCGGTTCCGGAAAGGAGGGCCTCTCGTTTGATTGAATTCGACATCCGCCACCCGTATGAGCCTCGTACGCAGCTGCTTGAATACGGCGAATTGGTGGGCAAGCCGAGTCTTGGCAGGCCTTATGCGTATGGCATGACAAGCGAGTCCAGATCCGACAGTAAGGGTGTGGATTTGCTGCATCGTCCGACGTTGCTGAGTCTGATTGCTGAACGATTCGGGATGGCGTAAGTCGTCCGGGTCCGTTACGGGTGTGCGGCGTCTGTTGGCCGCGCATCGTACGCATTGCGGAACGTGACACATATGAAAAATGCAGGTGGGTATGGAGTCTCACCTGCATTTTCGTTACTTTGTGGCCGTTACCTGTGAACCTGTTACGTATGGATGTGTCGATTGTGCGGTGCCGTCAGCGTCCTGCGGAAGCCTTGATCAGGGCTTCAGTGAGATACCGGCCTGCCGCCATTACCAGCGGGGCGTAGCGGCGCCCCGGATTGGCTCCCATACGGCCGTTGGGTCCGGAGATGGAGATCGCGGCGATCACTTGGCCGGACGCGTTGCGGATCGGCGCGGAGATCGAGCACACACCTTCGTCTCGCTCGTTGACCGATTCGGCCCAGCCACGCTTGCGGACTGCGGACAGCTTGGCTGCGGTGAACTTGGCGTGGCGCAATCCCTGATGCAGCCGTTCCGGATCTTCCCAGGCCAGCAGAATCTGCGCTGCGGAACCTGCTTCCATCGAAAGCATGGCGCCGACCGGAATGGAATCGCGCAGGCCGGAGGCGCGTTCCACAGCTGCGATGCACACGCGCATGTCTCCTTGGCGGCGGTATATCTGTGCCGATTCGCCGGTGCGGTCCAGCAGCGTCTGCAGAATCGGGCCTGCCGCCGTCAAGAGTCGGTCTTCGCCGGCTGCTGCAGCGAGTTCGGCGAAACGCGAGCCGAGGACGAAACGGCCATGCTGGTCGCGCAGTACGAAACGGTGGCGCTCCAGCGCGATCGCAAGACGGTGCGCGGTCGGTCGTGCCAGACCGGTTGCGGAAACCAGCTGTCCGAGCGTTGCGGGGCCGGATTCGAGCGCGTCGAGGATTTTGACGGTTTTATCGAGCACTCCTACGCCGGAATGAATTTCGTTGCTGCCTACGGTCGTCTGGTAGGATTGCGTTGTTTCTGGTTCGGCGATGCCGAGCTGTGGATTCGGCATATTGTCTTGCGTGTTCGATGAGGTCATAAGACGGATTATGCCATCTCACATATTGAAATGCAAAACGTATGTAATGTCGTAGTGTTGTATGTGATATATTCCGGGGCTTACTGTGCCGTGACGGAATTTGAAAAAACGCTGGAATCCCAACGAACATTAGTTGAAAAAGCGGCCTTGGTATCTCAAATACCGGCATGCCGGGGTTGCAACGCGCGCATAACCCCATAGGCTTATAGCACGAACGATGCGGGAAGGCAATACCCGCGTGAAAAATAGTGAGAAAAATCGAGGAGGTTCCACAATGGGAACTACATTGGCCGAGAAGGTCTGGGCCGATCATTTGGTACGCAAAGGGAACGATGGAGCTCCCGACCTGCTGTATATCGACCTGATGCTCATGCACGAGGTGACCAGCCCGCAGGCGTTCGAAGGACTGCGTTTGGCAGGGCGCAAGCCTCGTCATCTCGACCAGCTGATCGCAACGGAGGATCACAACACGCCCACCGTTGACATCGACCGTCCGAACCCGGATGAGACCTCCACGCTGCAGTTGACCACGCTTGAGAAGAACTGTGAGGAGTTCGGTGTTCGCCTGTGTCCGCTTGGTGACGCGGATCAGGGTGTCGTACACGCGTTCGCCCCGGTGCTTGGTCTGACCCAGCCGGGCATGACCATCGTGTGCGGTGATTCGCACACTTCCACGCATGGTGCGTTCGGCGCCATGGCCATCGGCATCGGCACTTCCGAAGTGGAGCACGTCATGGCCACGCAGACCTTGAGCCTGAAGCCGTTCAAGACCATGGCCGTCAATATCGAAGGCGATCTGCCGAAGGGCGTCACCGCCAAAGACATCATTCTCGCGATCATCGCGAAGATCGGTACCGGCGGCGGTCAGGGACACGTCATCGAATACCGTGGCGAAGCCATCAAGAAGCTTTCGATGGACGCTCGAATGACCATTTGCAACATGTCGATCGAAGCTGGCGCCCGTGCCGGCATGATTGCGCCGGATGAGGTGACGTTTGAGTATCTGAAGGGTCGTCCGCACGCTCCGGAAGGCGAGATGTGGGATAAGGCCGTCGAATACTGGAAGACGCTGAAGACCGATGATGATGCCGTGTTCGACAAGGAAGTGACCATCAAGGCCGAAGACCTCGAACCGTACGTGACGTGGGGCACCAACCCGGGTCAGGGCATCAGGATCTCCGGCAATGTTCCGGATCCGGAATCCTTCAACGACGAGACCGAGCGTACCGCCGCCCAGCGAGCCATCGAGTACATGGGCCTCAAGCCGGGAATGGCGATCAAGGACATCGCGGTTGACACCGTGTTCATCGGTTCCTGCACCAATGGCCGTCTTGAGGATCTGCGTGTGGCCGCGGCCATCATGAAGGGGCACCACAAGGCGGAGAACATTCACCGTGTGCTCGTCGTGCCGGCTTCTTCCCGTGTGCGTCTGCAGGCCGAAAAAGAGGGACTCGACAAGATTTTCAAGGATTTTGGCGCCGAGTGGCGTAATGCGGGCTGCTCCATGTGTCTGGGTATGAACCCGGACAAGATGGTGGCTCGCGAGCGCTCCATCTCCACGTCGAACCGTAATTTCGAAGGACGTCAGGGCAAGGGGTCCCGTACCCATCTGGCGTCGCCTGCCGTGGCGGCTGCAACGGCTATCCGTGGAACCATCTCCTCTCCGGCTGATCTGTAAACCATCGCGAAACCGCGAATCGTAAGGATTTTTGAAATGGATAAACTGACTACTCTCACCGGTGTGGCTGTGCCGCTGCGCCGTTCCAACGTCGATACCGACCAGATTATTCCCGCTGTGTTCCTCAAGCGCGTGCAGAAGACCGGTTTTGATGATGCGCTGTTCTACGCGTGGCGTCGTGATCCGGAATTCGTGCTCAACCAGCCTGAATACAAGCAGGGTCAGATTCTGGTTGCCGGCCCTGATTTCGGTATCGGATCTTCTCGTGAGCATGCCGTGTGGGCGTTGCATGATTACGGTTTCCGCGTGGTTATTTCGTCTCGTTTCGCCGACATTTTCTATGGCAACACCGCCAAGAACGGTGTGCTGGCCGCGATTATGCCGCAGGAGTCCGTCGAGTTGCTGTGGAAGCTGCTTGACGAGGAGCCGGGCCGGGAGATGACCGTGAATCTGGAGGATCGTACCGTCACTTGCGGTGATGTGACGTTGCCGTTTGAGGTGAACGATTATATTCGTTGGCGTCTGATGAACGGTTATGACGATATTGATCTGACGCTGCAGTATGAGGACGATATCGTTGCGTATGAGAAGATGCGTGCCGAAAAGTTCCCGTTTAAGCCGAAGACTTTGCCGGTCAAGCGTGAGCCGGTGCAGCCCATAGAATCCGCCCGCGAAGGCGAATATCCTGACTGGCAGGGCCCGTTGGCCGATCGCGGCGTTATTTAGTCGCGATGGCCGGTCGGTGGTGCGGTGCACTGCCGGCAGGGCCATGCCTGAGTGAGGCGGGAGCCGAGCGAGGGTGGTGCTGGTCTGCGCGTGGTGGCGTGTTTCGTATGTATTGGGCTTGTCGGTGTCGTAGCGGCCGACAAGCCTTTTGTTTTACGTACGGCCGGTCATCTGTCCGGGTCGAGTCGTTCCGTCGGGAATACGGCCCACGGGTAATCCGGCAGGTATTCTCCGTAATATGTGTTGGCGGCATAGGCGCTGCCGCGCAGCATGTCGCATAAATCGCAATGTGTGGCCAAGCCGTCGATCGGCTTTTTCACGATATTCGTCATGCTGCGGGAGTGGCAGATCAGATCGCCGGCTTGCGGATGCACTGTCCGCAGCGTTTTTCGTAATGATTCGACGAGGGCGCGAATGCGGATCGCCAGCAGAAGATTGTTTTTCGGTCTGCCTTTGCCATCCGGCCACAGCATGTCCGCGATCTGGCCGTTGGTGAGTGGTTTGCCGTATGCGTTGATCAGTGTGGCCAGCAGGACTTTGGCGTCTTGAGAATCCCACGTGAGCGGCTTTCCTTGGGAGTATGCCTCGAATGTGCCGAATGTGCGAATCATCAACTGTTTGCGGCCGCTGTTCGCGGCGTCTGTCGGCCGGTCGTACCGGTATGACGGATATTGCCGCATCGCTTCGTCAAGCAGGGTCACGCAGTCGCGTACATTGTCTTCCGTGACGGGCTTCATTACGTAGCCGATGCTGACGTCTCCGCGTAAATCGAACGTGTATCCGGCATATGCGGTCGAGAAAATGATTTTCGTATATGGGCTGGCGTCTTTGATCGCCTTCGCCATCTGCAGGCCGTTTTCCCCGCGCATTCGCAAATCAAGGAACGCGTATGCGATTTCAGCGTGGGATTCGGGGGAATCGGGCCGCGCTGATATGCCATCTTCCGTTGTTTCCCGTACGAAGGATTCCGCTTCCTGGAATGTTGAGAATCCCTCCACCTGCGCATCAGGGAACACATTCGTCAGAGTCCGCTCCATACCCCTGAGGATCAGCGGTTCATCGTCCACGGCAATCACATACATGTCTCACACTTTAATCTGGAAAACGAGGCATGTCCTTAGTGTTTTTCGTTGGACCCGTGTGGGATTGCCGCATCCGCGCCTTCTGCCATACTTCGTAAACAATGAGGGGTTGTGAAGGCTGCCTGAAAGTGAGCGGAATATGAATTACATGCGCCGTGTGCTGAGACACTGGTACACGCTGGGCTACCCTGAATTCGATCAGGTGAAGTACATGCGCAGACTTGCTTCTGACAATCTTGACATGGTGCGTCGGGTATGTATTTTCTGCCAGCCTTTTCTGGTCGTCATGTGCGTGCTGCGCAATTTCATGGTCGGCTTGAGTTGGGGCAATATCATGCCGTTTGTCGCGGCTTGCGTGGTGATCACGGCCATTCTTATGGTGAACAACCGGGTCATCGGCAAAGGGAACGTGCTGTTTCACTCCTATACGCAGACGGCGTTGTTTTCGATGGTGGTGATCGTTTTGCCGGGATACTACGATTTCGTGGTCGAATCGGGTTCCGTTTGCGTTATGACCTGCGTGGCGATTCTGGTAGTCGGTTCGCTGTTCGATAGCCGGCCGCTCGACATCCTCCTAGCGTATCTGCTGTATCTGGTCGCGCTGTATTCGGTGATGCGTTGCACGAATGATCCCTTGATCATCACGAACATGTTCGACCTGGCTGTTTCGGCGATATTGGGAACATGCGTGGCATGGTACAAATCCCGTACCCACTTCGGACAGATGTTGGCGAACGAAAAAGAGCTCAAGGCATTGCAGCATGCCGCGCGCGTGCAGATCATGGTCAGCCAGATCAATCCGCATTTCGTGTGCAACGTGCTCGCCACCGTTCAGGCCATGTGCGATACGGATACGGCCAAAGCCAAGGAAGCCCTCGGAGTGTTCTCCGCATACATGCGGGACAACACGGATGCGGTGGCCCGTACGGAACCAATCCCATTCTCTATGGAACTGCAGCACGTCAAACGTTACGTCTCCCTGGAACAAATGCGATTCGGAGACAAACTCGTCGTCCTGTACGACATCAAAACCACGAACTTCCGGGTTCCGGCGCTGAGCGTGCAGCCGATCGTCGAAAACGCAATCAAACACGGCATCGGGAACAAAGCGGAAGGCGGCGTGGTCACACTCAGCACACGCGAAAGGCAGGAGATGGCCTATGTGGAAATCTCCGACAACGGCGTGGGCATGGATGAAGACAAACTCAACAGCTTGGCGGGAGACATCGCGCAAACCATCGAAGGATTCGACAACATGGAAGGCGACGGCAGGTGCCATGTGGGTCTGGCAAACGTCCGCGAACGACTACGGCTGATGTCTCACGGTACGGTCGCCATATCCAGCCAGCCGGGAAAAGGCACCAAAATCACCATTTCCATTCCGAAAAATCCAGGTTCCGTCTCCGAATGAGAGGGACGCCCCTCAAAGGCGGCGATACGCGGTATGGTGGTTATGTTTTTGCCGCATAGCCAAACATTCGGAGAGAAGTATGAGCCAGGAATTCGCCCCGTTCTACGATGTCAACCGCACGTATGAAGACAATTACCTGCAAGGCCCGTTCGGCGCGTTCGCCGAAGCGCTGAACCATGATTCGGCAAGTGAAGGAACAGTGGAAGCGACGGCCGAGCCATCCGCCGAAGAATTCCTCGGATTCCGGGTGAACCTGCCCTTCGGCATTCCCGCGGGACCGCTGCTCAATGAGAAATTCACCACAGCGGCGTTCCGTATGGGATTCGACCTGGCGGTGTACAAGACCGTGCGCTCGCGGGCATGGGGTTGCAACGCCTTCCCCAACGTGCTAGCCGTGCATCCGAAGAACGCGGACGGCTCCCTGGTTCCGGGAAGCGACGAGTTGGATGAGGGCGTGCTCGCCGATACCCGCTACGAGCTGCCGATTTCGATTTCCAACAGTTTCGGCGTCCCTTCGCGAGATCCGGACGAATGGCAGCCGGATATGAAGAAGGCGATTGCGGCGGCTGGAAACGGGCAGCTGCTGGTGCCGAGTTTCCAAGGGTCCCGCGTGGAAGGCATGGATCAGGAGGCGTACATCGCGGATCATGTCACGACCGCGCGGCTGGTTGCCGAAACAGGGGCCGGTTTGATGGAAATGAACACCAGCTGCCCGAATGAGGGGCATAATCGTCTGCTGTGCCATGACCCGCATTTGGTCGGACGCATTACCGAGGCCGTGAAGAACGAGATCGGCGATCGTCCGCTGATCGTGAAACTCGCCTACATTCCGAACGATGCCGATTTGGAAACCATGGTGAAGGAAACCGTGACGCATGGCGCGGTGCAGGGATTCTCCACAATCAACACGATTTCCGCGAAGCTGGTCGACGCCGATGGCAACCAGGCGTTGCCGGGAGAGGGGCGCGACCGTTCCGGAGTGTGCGGCAATGCGATTCGTGGCGCCGGACTTGACATGGTCGGCCGTCTGAGCGCGATTCGTGAACGACTGGGACTCGATTTTGCGATTGTGGGCGTTGGCGGCGTGATTCGTCCCGAAGACTATCTTGCATACCGCAATGCCGGCGCCAACGCGGTCATGAGCGCCACCGGAGCGATGTGGGACGCGAATCTGGCGCGTAGCATCAAGGCTGCGGTCTGAACGGGCTCACGCCCGTAGGATGTCTTTCTGTGCGATTCAGTCGTTTCGACGGCTGGAATCGTACAAAATTGGGAGACACTGCGCCGAAAGCGGTATTTGCACGTTCCGCTACAGTCCTTATGGCAAACTTGGCGTTAGTGTATTTCAAGCTTGAACCCTGTAAAGAAGCGAAAGAGGTGGAGCGTGTCTGAGAAAAACAGCGACATTCTGCACGTGGTCGGCGGGAAGCCGTTGAACGGCACCATCAAGGTGCGTGGCGCGAAGAACTTCGTGAGCAAGGCCATGGTGGCCGCGTTGCTTGCCCCGGGCAAATCCGTGCTGAAGAATGTTCCTGAGATTCGAGACGTACATGTGGTCTCCGATCTGCTGCGTCTGCATGGCGTGGATGTGGACGTCGACGGAGCGAACGGCGTCGTCACGATCGACGCTTCCACCGTGCAGCTGGCCGATGTGGCGGACGTTGATACGCTGTCCGGTTCCTCCCGCATTCCGATTCTGTTCTCCGGCCCGCTGCTGCATCGTCTGGGAGAGGCGTTCATTCCGGCTCTCGGCGGCTGCAACATCGGCGGACGCCCGATCGACTTCCATCTGGAAACCCTGCGCAAGCTTGGTGCGAATGTCGATAAGGAGCATAAGGACGGCATTCACATCACCGCTCCGAACGGTCTGCACGGCGCCAAGATCAATCTGCCGTATCCGTCCGTAGGTGCCACCGAGCAGACGCTGCTCGCCGCGGTGCTGGCTGAAGGCAAGACAGAACTTTCCGGTGCCGCCACCGAACCCGAAATCATGGATTTGGTGTGCGTGCTGCAGAAGATGGGTGCGATCATCTCCGTTGATGTTGACCGTACCTTCCGCATCGAAGGTGTCAAGGAACTCAAGGGATACACGCACACTTCGCTGACCGACCGCATCGAGGCCGCGTCCTGGGCTTCGGCGGCGCTCGCCACGCACGGCGACATCTTCGTCAAGGGAGCCACCCAGCCGGAGATGATGACCTTCCTGAACGTATTCCGCAAGATCGGTGGCGAATTCGACATTACCGACAAGGGCATTCGATTCTGGCATCCGGGCGGAGACCTGAAGCCGGTCGCCATCGAAACCGACGTGCATCCCGGTTTCATGACCGACTGGCAGCAGCCGCTGGTTGTGGCGCTCACCCAGGCGAAGGGCCTCTCCATCGTGCATGAAACCGTGTATGAGAACCGTTTCGGATTCACCAAGCCGCTTGTACAGATGGGTGCCACGATTCAGCTGTACCGTGAATGCCTCGGCTCCCTGCCGTGCCGCTTCCAGCAGCGTAACTACAAGCATTCCGCGGTGATTTTCGGACCGACCCCGCTGACCGGCCGCGACATCGACGTGCCGGATTTGCGTGGCGGCTTCAGCCATCTGATCGCGGCGCTGACCGCGCAAGGCCCCTCGAATGTGCAGGGAATCTCCCTGATCGACCGTGGCTATGCCGATTTCCGTGGCAAGTTGGAAGCCTTGGGCGCTGATTTCGACTGATCCGCACTTTTGGATTTTCCAAAGGCCGGTATTCCTGTGAACCGACTCCCCGTTTCTTGGACATGAGAAACGGGGAGTCGGTTACCCGGGATACCGGCTTTTTCATATCTTCCCTCCGTACGGATGAACATTTTTGGGAAATAGGGAGTAGGGGTTGGTGGGGTGTTTATTCGAAATGCCCACGAGGTACGCTTTTGATACGTCTCAACAGGCATGATTGTCTCCTAGGTAGTTCAAAGGGGGCTGATTATGACTGGTAGTCAGGGATTATTCACACTGAAAGAGGCCGCGTACCTGCGGTCTCTTCCGGCGGTCAAGGAAGTGAGCGCCACCCGTATCACCTATTCCGACAAATTCAAGGTTGAATGCGTACGTCGATATCTCAAGGGAGATTCGGCCCGCAGAATCTTCCGCGATGCTGGACTTGAACCGTCCATCATCGGGACAAAGCGTATCGAACGCTGCGTCGCGCGCTGGAAGAACACCAAGTCCATCATGGATGAAGCGGTCAAACGCGAGACTCCCGATGAGAGGGCTGAGCTTGTCGAGAATGCTGAAACGGGTGGAAATCGGTCCGGTAGGGGCTTCGTGCTGAACGGCTACGACATCGCCAACGCGGCGTTTGCGACCATCAGCACCGGCAAAACCGGACGGGAGACGCTCGATGTTCGTGATCTGATCATCTATCAGCAGGTGCAGCAGATCACGGCATTGCAGCAGCAGGTCAACGAGTTGCGATACAAAATCGACAATTTCGATCAAGTGGGGACGGCGAAGATTCCAAGTACCGTGGGGTGACCGCACACGACTTGGGTGAATAATCAGAAGGCTGCCGGACAACATGACCGAAGCGGGAACCGAAGTGAGGCGAACGGCTGAAGGCCAAATCGAACGGCGGAATTGATGGAAAGTGAAGCGACCATCGATTCCGCCGTTTTGCATGCATGCGCATATACGGACATATGCGCGATGGGGGTTAGCGGCCAGAATGTGTGTCTGAAATCACTTCTGAACCCTTGTCCCGCAAGGGCTTGGAGGGTCACGAAAGTAGTGGCCTCTGGTTTTGAGGCCAGTCAAAATGTGCTGAAATGTGTGTCTGAGGGGTGTCGTTCGATGGCGTCCGGGTGGCGCGCGTCGCCCATTGGGACGCTGGGCTCAGGCGGGTTGGGCCGAGGGGACTGGCTTCAGGGGGATTCCTTCGGAACCGGTCCCTTGCGGTGCGGCTTTTATCCAGGCCGTCCAGGTTTTGGGACGCGGCTCGCAGCCGTCCTGTTTTTCTTGCGTGTGGTTTGGGAACGGCTGTTTTCCGGCGATTCGTGATTTGGTGCCGGAACGGGGTCGGCATCCGAATTGTGTACGACCGGGAGATAGGGCCGTTTCTCGCGGTCGCGGCGGGGAAGGCCCGTCCGCCTCGAATTCTTTGCGTGATGCGTAAGACCATTTGCGATTCATATCGCAAAAATCCGCACACGCTGTCTTTGCACTGGCGGCGAGTCCGGACGGATGGCGGGGAACCGTTCCTCTTCATCGTCTTGTCTCGTCCGGGGCGCGGGGGAGATGAACTCCCATATCCCAGGGCGACTGTTTTGAACCTGTCCTGTGCCTGCCGCCGCAATGCATCCGGGCTGATGCCGGACGCACATTCTGGTCGGCTTTGAAACCTGGCAGGCCAGATTTTGAGTCCCTCCGAACCTTTCTGAACCTTTCCGGCACAAGATCTCAAGGCTGATTTCAGCCACACATTTTGGCCTATAACCCCGCGATGGTGATTTCTCGATGGGCCGCAACTCCGGCATTCGTGGCACAATGGAACACATGGCATCCAAAGGAAAACCGTCGCCGCGCTCCGCAGTGACGCCGCTCAGCGACGAACAAGTGGCGAAGCTCGCTCAAAAACATCATCTTGTCGATCCCACCTACGACTTCCCGACCGGACCGCGAACGGCGAATACGGCGGAAATCGAAGCGCAGAATCCCAAGGCCACGCACAGGCTGCTGACCGGCTGCGACATCGTCATGCGCAACCGAAGCAAAATACGGGCATGGGGACTTGAACACGTTCCGGAAACAGGGCCGTTCATCACCGCAGCAACGCATGTGACCATGTACGACGTGTTCGTGCCGATGGTCGGACTGTTCCATCAGGGCCGACGTCCAAGATATATGGCCAAAGCCGAAATGGCCAAGTGGCCGCTGATCGGCAAATGGTTCCAACTGGTAGGCATGCAGCCGGTTCAGCGACGTTCCGGCAAGGCCAAGGCCATCGAGGAAGCGTCCGTCAAAATCCTTACGTCAGGCCGTCCGTTGACGGTATGGCCGGAGGGTACGGTGACGCGTGATCCCCAGAAATGGCCTATGAGCATGAAGAACGGCGTCGGTGTGATCGCGCTCGAAGCGTCCAGGCGACTTGGCTACCAGATTCCGCTGTATTGTTCCGTGACGTGGGGTGCTGCGAGCATCAACCATTGGTGGCCGTGGCCGCGCAAGAACGTGGTCATGTGCTTCGACGAGGCGCTGGATTATTCGGATTTGCTGGCCGATTGCGCACAGTGGGGCGACGAAGTGCCCGAACATCTGGCGGACGAGCTGACCCGACGCATCCGCGTGCGCATGACCGAGATCATGGCTGAAATCCGCGGTGAGAAGGCGCCCGAAGGCTATTGGGATTACCGTGCCATGAAACGGGTGAAGGAGTAGTCCGCATCTTCGGTTTTGGCCGCCGATTGGTCGGTGATTCGCGTCGCCTGACGGGGACACGCCAGATTAGTCGGCGGCAATGGCAAAGGCCGCATATAGGGGAAGACTGCGCAAAGGTACGTTCGTGTCGGCGACCGTGTCCAATCCGAAATTACGTTCGGACAGACGGTACGCGTAAGGGGAGTGGCCTTCCCTTACGAACTTCGCCAGACTCTTCGCCGTGACGTTCCGCGTGGATTTGACTTCGATGGGAATCGCCTGCGCCGCACTGTTCTGAAACACGAAGTCTAGTTCTCCGCGACCATTGCCTTCCGGAGTCCAATAAAACGTTTTGATTTCATTGCAACGTAATGACTGCATCACGTAGTTCTCGGCTAATGCGCCACGGAAGTCTGACGACAACGTTTTTGCCGAATCCGGTGAGAGGAACAGTTCGGCGCTGATTCCAAATTTGTGGAACATGATGCCGGTGTCGGAGACATACACTTTGAAGAAGCTGCCTTCCTCGTCGCAATATTCGGTTAATGGCGGCGTCATGTCTTTCGTCATTTCATTGCGGGATACGATTCCGGCGGCTTCCAGCCACTTGAGCGGCTCCATCAGGCGGCTGCGTCGTCCACCGCGG
Organism: bacterium; assembly: GCA_963595445.1. Lineage (GTDB taxonomy): Bacteria > Actinomycetota > Actinomycetes > Actinomycetales > Bifidobacteriaceae > Bifidobacterium. The sequence continues at coordinate 72,670 of CAVBHJ010000009.1, read as the reverse complement.
ATGACCTCTGAATATTTAAATTTTTTAGTGGAAGAGCGCAGCAGCTGTTTGGGCAGGCTTTCCCAAATACGTTTGGCGGAGATTCCGCTGATGCCATTGTCCGGGTCGGTCATGTCGTTGACGTACGTGCCGTCGATTTCTTGCTGTTCCTGCTGTACCTCAACGAAGGAGCCGGTTTCGCGGTATGCTGATACGGCCTTCGGCATACCGCCAACGATGAGGTATCGGTGGTAGAGGTCCAATGCCTTACTGTGTGTGAGCAGAGGCTCCATGCTATGTGCGTGACTGCGGATGGTATCCGCCAACGATTCTTCATTGAGGGCCCAGAGAAATTCTTCGAAATCCATAGGGTGCATGTCTATCTGGCGTACGCCTGATGGGAAAGGGAGCCTATGCTTTCTGACGGTGACGCCCAGGAGACTGCCGGTCGCGATGATGCGCCATTTCGTTCCGGAAAAGAATCGTAGTGAGTTAAGGGCTTTGTCGGAGAGTTGGATTTCATCGAAAAACAGAAGCGTTTTGTCCGGATCACACTGTTGGCCGGTGTATTCCTGAATACGCTGAACGATTGCGTCCGGTTCGTTGGTCGGTATATCGAATATCTTTTCGATGGTGTCCAGGTCGGTCTGGAAATCAAGGTTGATCATGTTGCCGTTGAATACGTTACGGCCAATGTGCTTGATCAGGAATGTCTTGCCTGTACGTCGTGCGCCGCGTATCAGCAGGGGGCGGGTGTCGTGGGAGCGTGCCCATTCGATGACGGTGCTTTCGATTTTGCGCTTCATGTATGTCATGGAATCGCCTGTCCAATCAACCGGAATTGTGTGGTGACTGCAATTAGTGTACACGAAATTATGTAAAAACATGTACAGCTTGTACACGAAATTACAAAAAACGTGTACAGCTTGTACACGAAATTATGTAAAAACGTGTACAAGGTGCGGATGGTCCGCAGACGGTCGGGGTGGAAACCGAATTCCATACCGAGTCGGCTGTAGCATAGTGAGGGCAACGTTAAAGGCGGTAATCCGCGGGAGCGATCCAAGGAGCGAAACAATGACGAACGTGACGGTACTGGGCGCGGGCGCTTGGGGAACGGCCTTCGGCCAAGTACTGGCAGATGCCGGCAACAATGTGACCATGTGGGCGATTGAGCCGGAAATCGTGGAAGGCATTCGAGACCACCGCCACAACGGTGTGCGCCTGCCAAGCGTGGAGGTGCTGCCAAGCAACATGACGGCCACCGGAGACCGTGCGGAAGCCGTGGCGGACGCGGACATCGTGATCGTGGCCATCGCCGCGCAGTTCGCGCGCGTGGCACTCGCGGAATTCAAGGACCTCATTCCGCAGACCGCGCTCGTGGCATCCCTGATGAAAGGCATCGAACGTACCACAGGCAAGCGCATGGACGAAGTGGTCATGGAAACGCTTGAGCTGCCGGAGGAACGTTTTGCGGCGATTTCCGGCCCCAACCTGAGCAAGCAGATAGCGGACCGCGAGCCGGCCGCAACCGTGGTGGCTTGCACGAACATCGACAATGCGCGCATCATCGCGAAAGCCTGCACCACCGATTACTTCCGCGCGTTCGTGACCCGTGACGTGATCGGTCTTGAAATGTGCGGCTCGCTGAAGAACGTGGTCGCGCTGGCTGTCGGTATGGCCCGCGGCGCAGGCTACGGCGAGAACACCGCGGCCATGATCGAAACCCGAGGACTGGCCGAACTCACCGCTCTGGGAAAGGCCGCGGGCGCCGATCCGAAGACCTTCTCCGGGCTTGCCGGCGTGGGTGACCTGATCGCCACCTGCGGATCGCCGCTGAGCCGCAACTACACGTTCGGCGCGAACCTTGGTAAGGGATTGAGCGTCGAAGAGGCCACCAAGGCCAGCAACGGCGTCGCCGAAGGCGTGCCGACCACCGATGCCGTGGTGGCGCTCGGCAAGCAGTACGGCGTGGCCACCCCGCTTGCCTCCGCCATGAGCCGAGTGCTTTCCGACGGCATCTCCTGCGCGCAGATGCTTTCCGAACTTTTTGACGACGCGATCAGCGAGGAGTAAGACGAACATGGCGAAAAAACGTATTGTCGTAATGTATGGCGGCAAGGCCGACGAGCATTCAATCTCGTGCATCTCCGCCGCGGGAGTGCTGCGCGCGCTTGACGCAAGCAAGTTCGAGGCCGTTACGATCGGCATCACCAAGGCCGGCCAGTGGATAGTCGATGGCGAAGACCCGCGCGGATGGAACATGAGCGAAGGCATGCCGACCGTCGAAAAGGTCGAAGGAGCCAAAGACGTCGTGCTGGACGTGGCCCTCGGCAAGGACGGATTCTTTGCCCGTGAGCCGGACGGCACCCTGAGACCGCTGGGCCATGTTGACGCCGTGCTGCCTGTACTGCACGGCCCGTACGGCGAGGACGGCACCATTCAGGGGCTGTTCGAAATGATGAACGTGCCATACGTCGGTTGCGGCGTGCTCGCATCCTCCACCTGCATGGACAAGCATTACACCAAGGTGCTGCTCTCCGCCGCGGGAATTCCCGTGGCCCCGGGCATCACACTCGACGCGCGTTCCTACGATGCGGATTCGGCCTTCGCCGCGAACGGCGACGACATGCTCGCCGAAGTGAAGGAAGCCGGACTGCGCTATCCGCTGTTCGTCAAGCCGTCACGTGCCGGTTCCAGCTTCGGTGTGACCAAGGTGGAGCATGAAGACGATGCGGCCGAACTCGCGGCCGCGGTGTTCGAAGCCTCCCATCACGATTGGCGCATCCTGATCGAACAGGGCATCGACGCGCGGGAAATCGAGTGCGCGGTGCTGTGCCCGAAAGCGGGCGACGAACCGCAGGCAAGCTGGCCCGGCGAAATCGTACTCGACAAGCGAAGCGCGGACGGCGACCAATTTTACGATTTCGACAGTAAATACGTGGATTCCGAGGCCAGCCATGTGGAAGTGCCGGCCAACCTGCCCAAGGAAACCCTCGAAATCGTACGCGAAATCGCCAAGAAAGCCTTCAAAGCGGTGGACGGCGCCGGTCTGAGCCGAGTCGACACCTTCGTGACTCCCGACGGCGAAGTGATGGTCAATGAAATCAACACCATGCCGGGCTTCACCCCGATTTCCATGTACCCAAAGGCATGGGATGCCACCGGTCTGAACTATACGGACCTCATCTCCACCCTCATCGAAGGCGTGCTGGAGTAGCGGACGCAATCGGGTTAACCGGAAGTTTGCCGGAGTGATACGGAAATAATCCCAAATATCGCTCCGGCTTTACTATATCGACAGTCTGGCTTTAACAATCGTCATTATTTTTCCTGTTGTCAGAACGAAAAGACAACAAGGATGAACATGATTTCTCTGCGTAAGATCACCGCCGGCTCCCTTGCCGCCGTGCTCGCATTCTCCATGGCCGCTTGCGGATCGAGCGGCAGCTCCGAATCCAGCGATTCGACCACCGGAAACGCCGTGACCGTGGACCAGAAGTCCGCGACCGCCACCTCGCTCGAAGACTTCGGCACTATGGACGACCTCGTTGCGGCTGCCGAAAAGGAAGGCGCCCTCAATGTGATCGCATTGCCGCACAACTGGTCCAACTACGGTGAGGTCATCGAAGGATTCAAGAAGAAGTATCCGAACATCACCGTCAACGAAATGAATCCGAACGCATCCTCCAAGGAGGAAGTGGACGCCGGCAAGACCAACAAGGGCACCGACGCCGCTCCAGACGTGTACGATCTCGGCCTAGCGGTGGCCTCCACCAACACCGACAGCTTCGCATCCTACAAGGTGCAGGCATGGGACAAGATCCCTGATTCCGCCAAGGATGCCGACGGCAAGTATTACGCCGACTACACCGGCATCATGTCCATCGGCTGGAATGCCGACAAGTATGGCGACATCGATTCCATCGAAGACCTGCTCGATTCGAAGTTCGCCGGCACGGTGGCACTCAACGGAAAGCCGGCTGAAGCCGGCGCGGCGTTCAACGGCTTCCTGATGATCAACCAGCTCGCAGGCGGCGATCTCGACAACCTCCAGCCGGGCCTCGACTTCTTCAAGAAGCTCAAGGACTGCGGCAACCTCACCACCGTCGACGTGACCGACGGCACCATCGACTCCGGCCAGACCGGCGTGGTGATGGACTGGACCTACAACCAGGCCTCCTACCAGTCAAGCCTCAAGGAGAAGGGCGTCACCTGGAAGTACAAGACCTTCAAGAACGCGCAGGTGGTCAGCTACTACAACCAGGCCATCAACGCGGACGCTCCGCACCCGGCCGCAGCGCGCCTCTGGGAGGAATACCTGTACAGCACCGAAGCCCAGAACGAATGGTTCAAGGGCGGTGCGAATCCCGTCCTGCTTGACTTCATGAAGGAAGACGGCACCGTGGATCAGGACACCCTGAAGAACGCCATCACCATCGAAGGCGATCCGGTGAGCTACACCAACGAGGACTCCACCCGCATCACCGAATGGCTGCAGAACAACTGGGACAAGACCATCGGTAACTGACATGACCGCAGCTCTCATCTCAGAAGCTCGCGCCACCCGCGCGGGCTCCTCCGCCATCTCGCTTTCCGCGCATAAGAAGGAACTCGGCACCCTCGCCGTGTCCGTCCCCTTCTTCGCATACTCCGCATGCTTCCTGCTCGCACCGACCATCATCGTGATAGTCGGCGCCTTCCAGGCATCCGACGGCAGCTTCACCGTGCACAACTTCGCAAAACTGTTTGAAGCGAACACCATCGAGGCGCTCATCACATCGATTCTCGTATCATTGGCATCCGCATTGGTCGGCGCGGTGGTGGGTGCGCTCGCCAGCTACGCGTTGGTGATCGGCTCCAAGCCGAACGGACTGCTCCGTCGTATGATTTCCGCCATCTCCTCCGTACTGGCCCAGTTCGGCGGCGTGATGCTCGCCTTCGCGTTCATCGCCACCATCGGCATCAACGGCGTGGGCACGATGCTGATCAAGCAGCTGACCGGTTTTACCGTAAACCCGAACTGGCTGAGTTCACTGCCGGGACTGATCACGATCTACTGCTATTTCCAGATTCCGCTGATGATCATCATTTTCCTTCCCGCGGTCGATTCGATCCGTCCGCAGTGGCGCGAAGCCACGGAAAGCCTTGGCGGCAACACCTTCCAATACTGGACGCGCGTTGCCGGACCGATCCTTGCCCCACGATTCATTTCTGCATTTCTCCTGCTGTTCGCATCCGCGTTTTCCGCCTATGCGACCGCGGCGGCGCTGTTCTCCCAGCGTTCGATCCTTGTGCCGTTGATGATTCAGGGTGCGATGCGCAACGAAATGGATCCCAATCAGCAGGGATTCGCGCAAGTGCTCGCCTTCGCCATGATCGTGGTCGTGGCGGTGGTCATGCTGATCAGCCATGCAGTGGAAAAGAGGACTGGACGATGGCAGTGACCGCAAAATCCGAACAATCGAAGGAAACCGCACTGCGGACCGAAAAGAAGCCGCCGCAGCTTCGTGCGGCCCGCATGGCGAAGCAGCGCGTCATCAAAACCGTGATTCTCGGCGTGACGCTGCTGTTCCTGGTCATTCCGCTCGTCTCGATGTTTCTGTTCACCATTCGGCATCCGTTGTCCGGCAGATGGAGCCTCGATCCCTGGATTGCCATCTTCACCGGTGACGGCAGCGCGCTCGGCGCCGATCTGACCACGCTGTGGAGCGGTCTCGGAACCTCCCTCGCGTTGTGTGTGGTAACGGTGGCGATCATGCTGATGCTGCTCGTGCCGACCATGGTGATTGTGCACATTCGGTCGCGCCGGCTTGAACGCGCCATCGAATGGGTAGCCACGTTGCCGTTGACCATTCCGGCGATCGTGCTGGTGGTGGGGCTTGGCCCGATCTACCGATGGCTGTCGGCGGACGTGCTCAGCACCAAGCCGATCTGGCTGTGCTTCGCCTACGTGGTGCTGGTAATGCCGTTCGCTTTCCGCGCGCTTGCGGTGGGACTCAATTCCATCGACGTGAAGACGCTGTGCGAGGCCTCAAGGTCTCTTGGCGCTTCATGGCCGCGCGTATTCTTCCGTGTGATCATTCCGAACCTGTGGCAGTCGATTCTCTCCGCATCGTTCATCTCCATCGCCGTGGTGCTCGGCGAATATACCGTGGCGTCTCTGCTCGGTCGTATGAATCTGCAGGTCGCGCTCTACCAGCTCGGTCAGTCCAATTCGCAAATCTCCACCGCCATGTCGCTGTTGGCACTGCTGTTCGGCGTGATTCTGCTGGTGGCCCTCGATCTTATCTCCGACGCGATGCGTCGAACCAAGGAAGGTGACAAGTAATGTCTCTCGCCGATCAAAAAGCCGTGGTGGCGCAAACCGCCGAGGTTTTCACCGACAATATGCCCGATGCCAACGTGGTGACCGAAGCCGCCAAGGCCGTGCTCAAGGATTCCGAAGCGCGCGGCGGCGGCGTGCAGATGCTGGGAGTCGACAAAATCTATCCGGGCTCGAACGCGAGGGCGCTCGACGACTTCAATCTGGAAATCAAACCGGGAGAGATGGTTGTGCTCCTGGGCGGTTCCGGATGCGGCAAATCCACCGCGCTGAGATCCTTGGCGGGGCTGGAAGATATTCAGGCGGGCCGTATTCTCGTCGGCGGTCAGGATGTTACCGGAGTGCCGGTCAACAAGCGAGACATGGCCATGGTGTTCCAAGCCTATTCGCTGTTTCCGCACATGACGGCCTTGCAGAATGTGGAATTCGGCCTTGAGATTCGTGGAATCGGCCGCGCCGAACGTCGTCGCCTTGCCATGGAGAAGCTGGAACTGGTCGGTCTTGCCGATCAGGCGAAAAAATACACCCAGCAGATGTCCGGCGGACAGCAGCAACGCGTAGCCCTGGCCCGTGCGCTGGCCGTGAATCCGCGCGTATTGCTGCTCGATGAACCGCTTTCCGCATTGGACGCCAAAGTGCGTGTGCAGCTGCGCGATGAAATCCGCCGCATCCAACTCGAAGCGGGTACCACCACGGTGTTCGTCACCCACGATCAGGAGGAAGCCCTGGCCGTGGCCGACCGCATCGGCGTGATGAACCACGGGCGCATCGAACAGCTTGCGGATCCGCAAAGCCTGTACCGCAATCCGGAAACGGAATATGTGGCGACGTTCATCGGCCTCACCAACCGATTGCCCGGCATCAGCAACGGAACGGAAGCCGTGGTGTTCGGCCAGCGCATCCCGCTGCTGAAGGGATCACGCAAAGACGGTTCCGTGGTATTGGTGCGTCCGGAGAACATGACGGTCACGCTGCGTCCGAACGGCGATTCCGGAATCGGGGAATGCGGCCACGTCGAGATGGTCCACTTCCTTGGCGCGTTGGCCCGCGTCGACGTGCGCATCGCGAATGGCAGGGGCCTGCGGGTTACCGTGCAGCTGCCGGCCAACGAACTGCCGTCCGGCATGGTGGTCGGTTCCGAAGTGACCGTGGTGCCGCGTGCCATTCCGGCGCTCGCCGTGTGATGCGCGACTGTTGAGGGCTTTGTTTTTCAACGATTTCAAGCTGATGTTTAGAATAGTGACGCAACGGTTCTGAACATCAGCTTTTCTATTGGAACAGCTTTTTCAGCATTGAGAGAAGGTTTTATATGACTCTTCCGCCCACTCCGCCGGTTCCTACACCACCGGCTCCCGCTCCACCGTCCAACCAGAGGCCGCGCAATGCGCAACAGCCTGTACGGAAATGGGGAAATCAGCCGCCGCAGCACGGGAATCCCAATCCGTATATGGAGCTGCTGAAGAACGCGCGACGTGACTTCTCTCGCGTCGGTGCCGGATTGAGCGTTCTGGTCGTGCTGTGGATCGCATTGGCGATGGTGATATCTACGGCGTTGTACCTGTACCTGGGTGTCGAGAATCTGCCGAACTGGGGTGTATACGTATCATCGAGCATTCCGCTGTACTTCGTGGCCATGCCAATCGCAGTATCCATTATGCGCAAAGTGTTGCCGGTACGGACGCAACGGTTCGACATGAAGCCGGGAATGTTCTTCAAACTGCTGGCCATGTGCTTCCCGATCATGTGCCTCGGGTCGATTATCGGCACGGTATGTTCGATGGCCGCGTCGAGCGGTCAGGCTACCAACAGAGTCTCCGAACTGGCGGAGAGCCCTGACCTGTGGAGCGTCATGTTCTTGGTGGTTCTTGGACCGTTCTTCGAAGAATGGATGTTCCGCAAGCAGCTCATCGACCATACGCGCAAATACGGCGAGAAAACCGCGATTCTGCTTTCCGCAGTCGCGTTCGGCCTGTTCCATATGAATCTGTTCCAGTTCTTCTACGCGTTCGGACTTGGACTCGTGCTCGGATACGTATACATGCGTACCAGCAAACTGCGTTATTCGGTGGCCATGCACATGCTGCTCAACTTCAACGGAGGCGTATTGGTGCCGTGGATATTCTCGAATATGGATTTCGAATCGCTGGAGATGGCGCAGAAGAACATCGAAAACGGACAGGTCGATGCGGGGACGCGATGGATTAGCCAGAATATAGGCAGCATGACCGCGTTTTTCGTGTACTTCCTGGCATATTTCGCACTGATCGTAGTCGGAACGGTACTGCTTATTCGAGAACGCAGGGACTTCGAGTTCTACACCGCACCGGAGGAACTGCCCAAGGGAGCACGGACGAAAACCGTGCTCGGTAACATGGGCATGATCTTGTTCATTCTGCTTACGGCAGGCGGAACGTTGTACTATTTGCTGCCGTAGAGCCGTCTATCACAAAACAAAACCTGTCCAGAATCTAAAAAAAACGGTATTGCCGTGACGTACGGACTGTTGCGTCACGGCAATACCGTTTTTTGTGATGCTTTCCAGTTTTGATGTTACTGATTGATCGCGCGATGTTCCAGATAACCGCAATCGGCAATCGCAAGCGCTACGGCATCCGCGACGGCGGAAAGCTGCAGTCCGTTCTTGGCGAACGCGTATACGCTGCCTTCAATGCCGTAAGGCGAAAAACCGCTCAGGCGAACATCCGTCTGATAATTCGGATTCAAAAACTCGCCGGCCTTCTCGTTCACGGCCGCGATTACGTCCCGCTCGACCTGGTGTGCGTCGGAACCGGATTTCGCGGTGAACGGCACCGTAACCAAACACTCGTTGATGGGGTCGAGCTTTTCAAGCGAAGCAGTATTGAGAATGGAGTTCGGGATGACCAGCTCGTTGCCATTGCGTTCGTGGACGATCGTCTGCCGCCAATTGATGTCTTGCACCACGCCTTTGGTGCCGGCCACGCTGACCATATCTCCCGGCTGTATGACACGGCCGACCATGAGTCCGAAACCGCCGATCACATTGGCTATGGTGTCTTTCAAGCCAAGGGAGATGGCAAGACCGCCGATGCCAAGGGCGGTGAACAGACTGGTCGGACTCACGCCGAACACTGGCTCAAGCACCGTGGCGATGGCCAGCACCCACACCACCACGCGCAGGATGTTGACGAATATGGAAGCGTTCGGTACCTGCGATTTGTAAAGGATCTTGCGTACGACGCGCGTAAGGACTTTGTCGCCGATGAAGGCGATAACCAGCATGACGGCCAAAAGTATGAGCTTGTTGTAATTTGCGGCAAGCCACTGCACAAAGACTTCAAACGGATTCATGCGGCCCAAGTGTACACGAGCGGATTTGGCGCAGGCCGAACGTCTTGCTGCTGGCATGATGCGAAACCACGATTCCAATATGAGTGAACAAGAGCGGAACGTCCCTCGATTCGACGCATAATAAAAAGGAAACCACGGGTGGAAAGGGAGGAAGCGCGAATGAGCAACATCATCGACTACGCACGCAATGAAACGCGCAGCTTCATGTCCCTACCGTTTCGGGCCGCCGACGCGCTCGTACTGGCTCAGCTTTCCTACGACGACGTTCCGCAATCCATCGCGAAACTGGACGATCTCATCACAAGATACTCCACCTTCAAACGGCGTGCGCGAAGCTTCACCACGGACTTTTCGATCCGACGACCGGTGGCATCGCTGCGTGCGCTGCGCTGCGCACCCTACTGCGGAGTGACCATCGCCCGCGCCGACGACGAATTGCATCACGTCGCGGAACGGGAAGGGCATGATGTGGAAAGCGTCGGATTAGTGGATCCGCAGGTTACCCACGACTTCTACAGTGCAGTCGCAGCGAATCCGCGATTCGCGGATATCGAGATGAGCGCATACCGGGAGCAATTCGACAACGAGGAGCAAACGCAATTCGCCGCGGTCACCTACCGTCTGCCATCCGGTGCGCTGATCATAGCCTTCCGAGGTACCGACGACTCGCTCGTCGGATGGAAGGAAGACTTCAACATGGCCTTCCAATACCCAGTACCGGCACAGGTCTCCGCCGCGCAATACCTGAACGACGTGGCAGCCCTATGGCAAGGTCCAATCGTGCTCACAGGGCATTCCAAAGGCGGGAATCTGGCGGTATACGCGGCAATGAATGCTCCCGACGAAATCAAGGACCGCATCGAACATATCTACTCGCTGGACGGGCCAGGATTCCCGGAAGCGGTGGTGCGCGGCTACGAATACGCAAGCGTATGCGACCGAATCACGAAAATCGTGCCGGACTCCTCCGTAGTGGGCATGGTCCTTGAAACACCGGAACGATGCATAGTGGTCAAATCGGACGTGGAAGGCATCATGCAGCATTTCGTGTTCTCATGGCAGATGCACGGCATCGAATTCGCCAAAGTGGAAGACGTGGCCGACAGCTCCGTAGTATTCAACAAAGCGTTGAACAACTGGCTTTCCAACCTCTCCAAAGAACAACGCGAACATGCCGTGGATGCGCTGTTCTCGGTGCTGGAGGCATCCGGAGCGGGCAGCATTTCCGGAATGATGGCGGCCGGACCGAAAGTCATACCGGAAATGCTCGGCACCTATGTTGGGTTGAACGGCGAAGAACGGAAAAACATTAACCAGGCGTTGATGATCCTCTTGCAGGCGGCGCTCGCGAGAAATCCCAAGGTGCAGCGAAAGTAACGTGATTTGTTCTAGACAGTCTGTACAGTTAATCATGTTTGTAGACAGTGTGACTAATTTGTTACAGGAGGCCGTCATGCCGCGACCGCGCCGAGATTCCGAAATCCTGCCAGCCAAAGAGCGTCTGGAGAACGCGTTCTGGGAACTGCTTTCAGAACGTGAATACCACAAGATCACCGTGACTGATGTCGTACGTACGGCCGGGGTGAATCGCAATTCCTTCTACTATCATTTCGCGGGATTGCCGGAGCTTGCCGATTCCGCCATCCAGCATGCCGTGGAGAACACGCCCCGTCCGGCGCTTCCCGATGATGATTGGGATCCCGATTACGAATGGCGCAAACATGTGACCGCTCTGCTGAGGGATCCCGATCAGCGGCAGCGTCTTGCCCGGTTGGCGTTGCTTGCCGGTCCGCACAGTTCCCCGGAACTCATCTCGTCGTTGCGTGATTTCGGCAGGCTCACGCTCATGGATGTTCTGGGACTTGACTCCGACAATGTGGATCTCAAAACCGATCTGATGCTCGATTTCACGGTCGGAGGTATGCTCGCGGTGCTGCAACGTTGGCCGAAGCTCAACGAACAGCTGCCGTTGGATGCGATGTTCAACGAGGATCTTGCCATACTGTCGGCGGGAATGTTCATGTCGATGTCGAAGACCAACATGCTCGACTATTGGCGTCGAATCTTCAGTAGCGGCTTCGTTCCGGGGAAACAGGCCGTCCAGCGGACGTCGGATGGGGAAGTGGAGGCAGGCGCCGATTCGCACAGTGAGCCAAACGCGCTCTGAAGTGACTTTTCAGTGGTAAAACCGTGGATAGTGTGTTTGCCGAACGTGTGTGCCGGACGCAAGGTCGTGCCGGCGAATGAAACATGGCGGTTTAAGGCGAACCGGAAGGTAAGACAGGGAGGTTGCAATGATCAACGAGGCATATAAGGCGATGCTCGGCGGCAAGTCCGTAATCCGTGAGTTGAGCGAATACGCCACCAAACGCGGCGCCGAAATCGGCTATGAGAACGTGTTCGACTTCTCCCTTGGCAATCCGAGCGTGCCATGCCCGCAGAGCTTCACCGACGCCATGATGGATCTGTATGAGAATTCCGAGCCGGTGGCGCTGCATGGATATTCGCCTTCTCTGGGCATTCCGTCGGTGCGTGAGGCGATCGCCGACAGTCTCAACCGACGTTTCGACATGGATTACACAGCCAACCATATTTTCCCGACCACCGGTGCGGCTGGCGCATTGGCCCACGCATTGCGTGTGGTGACGGCTCCGGGTGACGAGGTCATCACCTTCGCGCCGTATTTCCCCGAATATCAGCCGTATGTGAACGGAACCGGCGCGCATCTGACCGTGGTTCCGGCCGATACGGAGAACTTCCAAATCAACTTCGAGGCGTTCGAGGCCGCTCTGAACCCGGGTACCGCGGCGGTGCTCATCAATACGCCAAACAATCCTTCCGGAGCCGTGTATTCCGCGCAGACGCTGACTCGACTCGCGGAGATTCTGCTGGACAAGCAGCGCGAATACGGCCACGACATCTTCCTGATTTCCGACGAACCCTACCGTGAGATTCTGTTCGACGGCGGAGAGCAGCCGTATCCGAGCAAGTTCTACGACAACACGCTTTCCTGCTATTCGTATTCCAAGTCGCTGAGCCTGCCAGGTGAGCGTCTCGGATATGTGGCGGTGAGTCCGCGTGCCACCGATGCCGAGCTGATTGTTCCCATGTGCGGTCAGATCAGCCGCGGAACCGGCCATAACTGCCCTGGTTCCAGCGTGCAGCTGGCGGTGGCGAAGGTTGTGGATGAGACGAGCGATCTTTCCGTGTATGAGAAGAACATGAATCTCCTCTACGATGCGTTGGTGCGTTTGGGCTTTGACGTGGTGCGTCCGGGCGGCACCTTCTACATTTTCCCGAAGGCGCTTGAGGAGGATGCGAACGCGTTCTGCATGAAGGCCAAGGATTACGATCTGATTCTCGTGCCGTCCGACAGCTTCGGCGTTCCGGGCTACTTCCGTATGGCGTATTGCATCGATACGGAGAAGGTGGAGCGTTCCATCACGGCTCTTGAGAAGTTCGTGCACGAGGTGTATGGCCGCTGAGCGGTTATGACCGTATAAGCGTTTCGATAGGCGTTTCGGCTGTTTGTTGACGGCCGAAACGCCTTTTTTCGTTGCGTTTGCCGTTTGCAATTGCTAGGCCGTGCGATTGCGATGCGCGATTTGCGTTTGCGATTGCGGCTGCTGCGTGATTGCCGCACGGCTTAGAAGAACTTGAGTGCCCTCGCCACTTCGTCGACGATTTCGAACATGGCTTTCCTTGCGCGTTCCGGCTCGCCTTTTGCGATCGCGTCGGCCACGGCGTCGTGGGCGTCGAGTGCATCCGGTTTCGGTTTCATCGGGTATTTGCCGAGTTCCACTCGTCCGCGCAGTACGGTGGCGATGGTGTCTGCGAGCGCTGCGAACAGTTCGTTGCCGCTTTCGTGCAGTATCAGTGTGTGGAATTCCACGTCCAGGTCATGGAATTTTGCCAATCCGGCCGAGCCTTCTTCGTTGGCTTCGGCGTATTGGCGCATTTGCGACGCATAGACGGGGAATTTTGCTTTGACGTCGATTGGTGCGAGTCGTGCCGCGGAGGCTGCGGCGGCTGGTTCGACGGCGAGTCGTAGTTCGGTGAGTGAGGAGAGTTGTTGTTCTCGTTGTGTTGAGTGCAGTCTCCATTCGATTACTTGGTGGTTGAGTGCCTGCCATTCGTTGAAGGGTCTGGCTACGAGTCCGACGCGGCGGCGTACCAGTACTGCGTTCACGGATTCGAGGGTTTTCGCGACTTCTCTGGCTACGGTTCGGGAGATTCCGAAGCGGCTTTGCAGATCTTCCAGGGTGAGGCTTTGTCCGGCTTGCCAGACTCCGTCGAGGATTTCAATGGCCAAGGTGCGACTTACGGCTTCCTGGAGTAGTTCTCCTCCTGTGTTTTCGGCGTTCTCGGTCATTGTTTCCTTTCGTGATGAGCTTCTTGAATCATACCAAGTCATATGTTTTTTCTAAAAAGTAGTACTTTTGAATTGACAGGTAATACTTTTTAGGTTTATGATATTCTCATTCCGATCGCGAGGCAGCGGCGGAAAACATTCCAAAGGAGCGATAATGAGCATTCACGTAGTGGTGATGGGCGTTGCAGGATGTGGCAAATCAACCGTGGCCGAAGCGATTCACGAACGACTGGGGTATGCGTACGCCGAAGGCGACGACTTCCATCCACAAGCCAACATAGACAAGATGAGCGCGGGCATTCCGCTGACTGATGAGGACCGCTGGCCTTGGCTGGAAGTCATCAACAAGTGGATGGTGGCACGCGAGACGCTGGGCGAGAACACGGTCGTGTCCAGCTCGGCCCTCAAGCGCAGCTACCGCGAAGTGCTCGCCAAGGACGTTCCCGTCTTCTTCGTCCACCTCAGCGGCACCCACGAACTCATCCAAAGGCGTCTGAGCGAGCGCCAGGGGCATTTCATGCCGCCAGCATTGCTGCCAAGCCAGTTCGCCATCCTCGAACCGCTCGCCGAAGACGAGAACGGTGTGGAGATCTCCATCGAAGGCAGCGTCGACGACATGGTGGAACGTGCGCTTGACGCGCTGAACGACTACGCCGCGACCGTCGCCGCGAAATCGCAGGAGCAAGCGGCGTAATAAACGCCAATCGTAGGAAATTCGGAATCAAGGAGGATTCATGAATCTCATAGCGGCGGCGATCATCGGCATCGCTGTAATCGTTCTGCTCATCGCGGCATGCAAAGTGCATCCGTTCCTCTCGCTGCTGGCCGGATCCTTCGTCATGGCCGTATGCGCGGGTGTGGAATACGATCAGGCGTTCACGAGCTTCACCTCGGGCGTCGGATCCACCATCTCCAACGTGGGCCTGCTGATCGCATTCGGCTCGATCGTTGGCACGATTCTGTTCAAGTCCGGCGGAGCCGACACGATCGTCGACACCATCATGGACAAGACCCCGTTGCAGCGGCTGCCGTGGGCCATGGCGCTCATCGCGTTCATCGTCGGCATCCCGATGTTCTTCGAGGTCGGCGTGGTCATCCTTATTCCGGTCGTGCTCTTCGCAGCAAGACGAGCCAAGGCTCCGGTCGTGCTCCTGGGTATCCCGGCCCTTGCCGGACTCTCCACGCTGCACGCATTCGTGCCGCCACATCCCGGCCCGCTCACAGCAATCGGCGCGCTCAACGCGAATCTCGGTGTCACGCTCGGACTCGGTCTGATTGTGGCCATTCCGACGGTCATCATCTCCGGCCCGCTGTTCGGCCGTCTCGCTGCCAAGTGGGTGCCTATCGCGGCCCCTGAAAACCAGGCTGAGGCGCAAGCTCCGAAATCCGCGGAAAACCGCCCCTCCTTCGCCACGGCAATCGCGGTCATCCTGCTGCCGGTGGTGCTTATGCTCGCCGCCTCCGTGGTTGATCTGACCGGACAGAGCGAAACCGCGTGGGGTCGTGTGCTCGCGTTTGTCGGCACGCCGCTCGTGGCGCTACTGCTGACCACGATTTTTGCGATGGTGGTGCTCGGATACGCGCAGAAATTCAGCCGTGACGCAGTCAACGGCATGGTCGGACAGTCCTTCGGCTCGGTTGCGAGCATCATCCTGATCGTCGCCGCCGGCGGTGGTTTCAAGCAGACGCTCGTTGATTCCGGCATCGGTGACGTGATCGCCAACTCGATCACCGAATCGGCCATGAACCCGCTGATCGCAGGATGGCTGGTGGCCGTGCTCATCCGACTCGCCACCGGTTCGGCCACCGTGGCCACCGTCACAGCATCCGGCATCATGGTGCCGCTCGCCACCGGCATGAGCCCGACCCATCTGGCGTTGCTGGTGCTGGCCATCGGCGCGGGCTCCGTGTTCTTCTCGCACCTGAACGACGCCGGATTCTGGCTGGTCAAGGAATACTTCGGCATGAGTGTGGGGCAGACGCTGAAGACCTGGTCGCTGATGGAAACAGTGCTGTCGGTGGTCGGCCTCGGATGCGTGATGCTGCTCTCACTGGTCCTATGAATTCGGTGGTGAATGCGGCAATCGTCCGCCGGCATCCGCTACTTCCCAGACCCCGACGAATAACTGATTTCTGAAACACTTGCCGCCCGACCCTCCCGCAATCCTCCTTATCGCGTTGCGGAGAACACGGGGGAGCGGGCGGCGACCTTTCCTACAACCCAACCCAACTCAATTCAGCACAACTCAATCCAACCCAATACAGCAACCTTAAAACCCAGATTCAACGGCGACTCGTTAGAAGCATTCAAAAAACACGTTTTTCGAATGCATGACCGCTGAAGCCAACACAGAAAGAAGAACATCATGAAGCTTGGAATGATCGGCCTCGGACGAATGGGCGGCAATATGGCGAAGCGCATCGCGGCCGCAGGACATGAGGTCGTAGGCTATGACCAATCACCCGAATCCGACCGTACGGTGGCAAGCCTTGAAGAGCTTGTGGCAGCGCTTGACGCACCGCGAACCGTATGGGTCATGGTGCCTGCCGGAGCGGCTACGGACGGCACCGTGAACGCGCTGTCGGAACTGCTCGAGCCGGGCGATATGATCATCGACGGCGGAAACTCCCGCTATACCGACGATGCCCGTCATGCGAAGGAACTCGCCGCCAAGGGCATTCGATTCATGGACTGCGGCGTGTCCGGAGGCGTTTGGGGCATTGACCGCGGATACGCCCTGATGGTGGGCGGCAGCGAAGAGGACTTCGAAGCCGCAAAGCCCATATTCGAAGCGCTCAAACCGGAAGGCGAGAGTGGCCTGGTACTGGCCGGTCCGGTCGGTGGCGGACATTTCGCCAAAATGGTGCACAACGGCATCGAATACGGCATGATGCAGGCGTTCGGCGAAGGCTTCGCCACCATGGTCAAATCCGAACTGATCAATGATCCGGCGGCGGTGATGTCATCCTGGCGTGACGGTTCGGTGGTGCAGTCGTGGCTGCTGGACCTGCTGGCCATCGCGTTCAAAGCCGATCCGACGCTTGGATCCATGCCTCCGGTGGCCAACGAATCCGGTGAGGCGAAGTGGATGATCGAAGCCGCGCTGGAGCTGGGCGTGCCCACCCCGGCTACGGCCGCAGCACTGTATGCCCGTCAGTCTTCGCGCGGCGGTGCGGACGACATTCTGCGTGTGGTCTCCACCATGCGCGCCCAATTCGGTGGCCACGTTACCAAGGTCGACGAAATAGCGACTCACTGAGCTCCTCTCCCTTTCTTGGAAGCTCATGCCGGGTGTGCGGCGGAATCTCCGCCGCACACCCTTTTTTTGTTTGTCAGGCGCGGGTCGGATCCTTCTGCCGAATAAGAAAGAACAGCGCGACGGTCAGCAGCAGCGCTATGGAAAGCACGCCGATGGAGGCGCTGCCGGTCATGGCGGTGGTGGTCGCCACAAGGAACGTACCGAGGATCGAAGCGGTTTTGCCGAAGATATCGTAGAAACCGTAATACTCGTTGGCGTGGTTCTTCGGAATGATCTTGCCGTAGTAGGAACGGGACAACGCCTGGATACCACCTTGGAACATGCCCACGAGAATCGCGAGAATCCAGAATTCCGCGGCGGAACGCAGGAAGAACGCGGCGAAGAACACGATGCACATGTAGGCCACCACAGCCGCGACGATCATGTTCTTGGAGCCGAACCGTCCGGCCAGCCTTCCGTACAGCATGGAACTCGGGAACGCCACGAACTGCGTTGCCAGCAACGCGGCCACCAGCTGGGTGGAATCGATGCCGAGCTGGGTGCCGTACGAGGTGCTCATGGAAATGACGGTGTTCACGGCGTCGATATAGAAGAAGAACGCGATCATGAACATCCAAAGCGACTTGTTCTTGCGGATGGCCTTGAACGTCGCAGCCTGTTCGACGAACGTGTTGCGGATGGCCTGCCCGGTCTGGCTTGCAGTGGCACGGTAATGCGTCTGCTTGTAGCTGGTCAGCAGCGGAATGGTGAACGCAACCCACCATGCGGCGGTTATCAGGAACGATATGCGTATGCAGGTGACCGTGCTCATGCCAAGCAGCGCCGGGCCTGCGAAAATCAACGTGATGCATGCGATGAACGGCACCGTGGAGCCGATGTATCCCCAAGCGTAGCCGTGGGACGACACGCGGTCCATGCGGCTGTTCGACGTGGTGTCGACCAGCATCGAATCGTAGAACGTGAGTGAGCCGTTCAATCCGATGGTCGCCAGCACGTATACAACAAGGAACGCGAACCAGCCGAGCGGCATCGCCATCGCGCAGCACATGACCACGCCGGTCAGAAAGAATCCTATGAAGAAGCGGATTTTCATGCCCTGAACATCCGCGATGGAACCAAGTAGCGGCATCAGGGCGGCGATGACCAGCGACGCGATGGTCTGCGCGTATCCCCATGTCGACATGATGTTCGTCTCGCCGGCTGCCTGCAGCAGGGAACTGGCGTAAATCGGCACTATGGCGGTCGAGAGCAGCACGAATGCGGAATTGCCGATGTCGTACGCTATCCACTTGGTTTCGCGAGGGGTCAATCGTATGCTTTCCCTGAATTGGGCTACACGAGATTTGGGCGTTTCGACGCTGGAAGTGTCCGTCATTCGTTGACTCTTTCTGGATAAATGTCAATCATGGGTGCATCTTATTTCATCGTAGGGGCGATTGGCGGTGGTCGGACCCACTCAACATGAACAGCCTATGAACAACACCTTGGCATGGGATGGCGGACGGCTGGATATGTGCTGAAACGGCTGTGAGTATGCGAGTCGGGAGAACGGTTTGCTGGCCGCTGTTTGCAGTTGGGCGGGGCTGGTTGTATAGTTAAAAAGTTGTGTGTTCTGCCTCGCGTGCATATGCGGGGCTCCGAACGCAGACTTGCAAGTCAATAGTAATTATAGGGAGTCCATTATGGCAGCTCGTTGCGCAGTGTGCGGCAAGGGACCGCAGACCGGTTTCACCGTTTCGCACTCACATATTCGCAATAAGCGCACCTTCCGCCCGAATCTGCAGCCGGTTCGCACCACCATCGACGGCGAGAACGTTCGCGTTCGCGTTTGCGTCAAGTGCCTCAAGGCTGGCAAGGTTCAGCGCGTTGAAGCGTGAATCGCGAAATAACAGCTTGAAACCCCGGTAGACTTTGGTCGCCGGGGTTTTGCTTTGCTGCAGGGAAGGCCGTCGACGCGGACGAGCGCGCTGAAATGCTAACGCGTCCATACGGCGGATAATGGGGAATCGGCGCCAATCATCCGGTCGTGCCACAATGGAATGTCATGAGCACCACACTGGAAACCCCGATTTCTTCCATCGAAAGCAACCGTCGCAGAGTCGGCGCGTTGAAATCGCTGGGCGTGGTGTCGGTCGGCGACGCTCTGACCTACTATCCGTTCCGCGTCACCGATCCCGTGCCTGCGCGAGCCCTGTACGAAGCGAAAATCGGGGAAAAGATGGCATTCGCCGCGCACGTGAGGGAAGTGCATGTGTTTCCGATGGCCCGTCGCGGATTCCGTCTGGTCGCCGACGTGGATGACGGCGATTTTGCCGCAAGCCGCCATATAAACGGCTCCACGGCGTCGCTTGTCTTTTTCTCGTACAGAAAATCGTATATCGACTGGATTCAGCGCAAACTGCAGCCGGGCGTCCTGCTGGTGGTAGCAGGAGAGCCGAGCGTGTACAACGATCGTCTGCAATTCACGCATCCCGACCTGCTGACCGTGGATCCGGCCGGCGATCGGACGGACGCTGAACG
Source organism: bacterium (assembly GCA_963595445.1). Lineage (GTDB taxonomy): Bacteria > Actinomycetota > Actinomycetes > Actinomycetales > Bifidobacteriaceae > Bifidobacterium. Next base: position 52,884 of record CAVBHJ010000009.1, on the reverse strand, counting down.
CGCGCAATGGGATGACGGTTTCGGAAGCGGCGAATCAGCGGATTTCACGGGGAATCCAGCCGGAACGAACGTCCATACGAACCATCTGAAATACGATGCGGCATCGATTTCGGAGGCATTGCGGCACGTATGCCGCCCGAGGCCCGTATATCATGCGAATTCGCGGATCTCCAGCGAACACATCCACGAGTCGATCGAGAAATACATGGATGCGTTGCGCGGCGACGAGTACACGGCGGCCCAAGCGAGACGCGCCACGCAGCAGAGCGGACCATCCACTGCGCAAAACGGGGAATTCGGCCTTCCCCAAGTCGATCGTGAGGAGCAGACCAAAGCGTTGGCCGTTGCGATTCCGGACATCATGCCGGAACGATTCCGTGCGGAACATGGGTTGATGCACCGTGCCGAGGCGTTCATGGCGATTCACGATCCGCATGACCGTCGGCGCTTCGACGAGGCACTGCGGACGCTGCGTTATGAGGAAGCGCTCATCTGCCAGACGGCGCTGGTGAAGTCGCGCGATTCGTCACGCAAGGCCAAGGCGACGGCCTGCGCCGATACGCGGTGGAAGGATGCATTCGTGGCATCGCTGCCGTTCTCGTTGACGGCAGGGCAGCGGCAGGTCATCGACGATATTTCCGCCGATATGGCGTGCGATTACCCCATGCAACGCCTGCTGCAGGGCGAAGTCGGCTCCGGTAAAACAGTGGTCGCGGTTGCGGCCATGATGCAGGCCGTGGGCTCGGGTGGGCAGGCCGTGCTGGTCGCACCGACGCAAGTGCTTGCGGAACAGCATTACGCCAGCATCCGAAGCATGGTCGAGCGAATGGGAAAGACCGACGCTTTCGAACAGGACGAAAAGGATGCCGACCAACCGGAATCCGGGGAATCCCGTAACATGACAACGCACAACGCGCCTGTGGATAAAGGTGGACAAGTCGATTCGGCGGCCAATGACATTCCGGTGCTGCTGCTGCTGACGGGCGGTATGAAACTCGCCGCACGCCGACGTGTGCTTGCTGCGGCATCTTCAGGTACGCCCTGCATAGTCGTGGCCACGCATGCCGCATTCTCGAAGACATTCCAGGCTCCGAACCTCACACTGGCGGTGATCGATGAACAGCATCGTTTCGGCGTGGAACAGCGCGAGTCGTTGAACTCCAAAGGCTCCACGGCCCCGCATCTGCTGGTCATGACCGCAACGCCGATTCCACGCACCGCGGCCATGACCTGGTTCGGCGACCTTGACATCTCCTGGCTGACCGAACTGCCAGGCGGCAGAAAGCCAATCCGGACCTTCATAGTGCCTGAGGAGAATGCGCCGCTGATGGCTGAGATGTTCACCCTGATTCGCCACCGCATCGACGCGGGGGAGCGCGCGTACGTGGTCTGCCCGCGTATTGACGCGGATTCCGCAACGCCCGATACGTTGCAGGATGATTCAAAAGGCCGGAATTTCGATGACTTATACGATCTTGGCGAGGATGATGAGCAACGCGAGCAGCGTCCGCCGCTGCACTCCGTCGCGGAAATCGCCGACCGTCTGCGGTCATTGCCGCAGTTCGCCGGCATCCGCATCGCCACCCTGACCGGGCGTGATGACGATACTACGAAATCGCAGGTCATGGCGGGTTTCGAATCCGGGGAAACTCCGGTGCTGGTGTCCACCACCGTCATCGAAGTCGGTGTGGACGTGGCGCGGGCCAGCTGCATGGTGATTTTCGATGCAGACCGATACGGATTGTCCCAGCTGCACCAGCTACGCGGCCGAGTGGGACGAGGCGGTACCGAATCGGGCGCGTTCCTGATTTCCCGAGCTCCGGAAGGCAGCGATGCGGCACGTCGACTGGCCGTGATCCAGGGCACGCTGGATGGTGCCGAAATCGCACAGGCCGATTTGGAGTTCCGTGGCGCTGGCGATGTGCTGGGAGACGCGCAATCCGGCGGAAAATCGGGATTGAAGCTCCTGCGTGTGGTCAAGGATGTGAAGATTATCGAGACCGCCAGGGACGAAGCCACGAAACTGGTCGCCGACGATCCGGAGCTACGCGAATACGTGCAGCTCGCCGGCGCGGTGCTTGATTTCACGCGCGGCAACGAGACCTTCCTGACCAGCAATTAGTCTAGATGCCATGCGTGTTATTTCCGGACGATTCAAGGGCGTGGCGCTGACCACGCCGAAAGCTGGTACCAGGCCGACCACAGACCGTACGAAAGAGGCGATCTTCTCACGCCTCGATTCGTGGGGAGCGCTCGACGACACGCATGTGCTGGACCTGTTTGCGGGAACCGGCGCTCTCGGAATCGAAGCGTTGAGCCGCGGCGCCTGCGATCTGGTTGCCGTGGAATCCTCGGCTCCGGCGGCGGCGTTGATCGCGAAAACCCTGAATACGTTGAAGCACAATCGTTCATGGGAATCGGGCATGAATGCGCGAGTGATCAAAGCGCGGGCGGAAAAGTATGCGTCCTCGGCGGCCTCGGTGGCGCCGTTCGGCGTGATTTTCATCGATCCGCCGTACGCGTTCGCAACCGAGGAGTGCAATCAGCTGCTTGCCGACTTGGCCGGGCGCGACATGACCGACGAACGTTCAGTGATCGTGTTGGAACGTTCCACCCGTTCGGACGAGCCGACTCCTCCCGCCGGATGGGAGATCGTGGATCGGCGCGACTACGGTGAGACGGCCGTCTACTATATCTGTGCCGCGCAGGAAGATGCCGTACAGGAAGACTGAGCCGCGTGCCCGATGGTCGGTCAGCGTTTGCGCGGATGCGCTCCGGAAACCTCCCAGCCCAAGGCCATCAGCGTTTTGCGGTCGGCTTTGCTGAGTTTGGTGCAGTCAAACGCTTCGATGAGATCCGGACGCAGCTCGTTGGTTTTGGCCAATGCCTCATCTCGGCGGAAACGGTCCACTTTGCCGTGATCGCCCGAAAGCAGCACGTCGGGAACCTTGATGCCGCGCCACTGGGCCGGCTTGGTGTACTGACGGTGCTCCAGCAGCGCGTTGTCGCCGGTGTAGGATTCCTCGACGATCGATTCGGCGTTGCCCATGAAGCCCGGCAGCAGTCGGGTGATTGCCTCCAACATGACGGATACCGCGACCTCGCCGCCGTTGAGCACGTAGTCGCCGATCGAATACTCGCGTACGTCAATGCCTTGCGCACGGTAATACTGCGGAATGCGGGCGTCGTAGCCCTCATAACGGCCGCAGCCGAACAGCAGATGGTCGGCATGGCTGAGTTCCGTGGCATCCTGCTGCGTGAACAGCGGCGCCGACGGGTTCGGGAAGATCAACACCGGCGTATTCTGTGCGATTACGGCATCTTCCGCTACTGCACTATCTGCTACTGCATCATCCTCGGCTACGGCATCGCAGCTGCCGTCAATCGTGGTCGGTTCGAGATTCAGCAGCTCGTCGAGGCATTCGCTCCATACTTCCGGCTTCATGACCATGCCGGCACCGCCGCCGATGGGTGCATGGTCGACGGAGTGATGAACGTCATGCGTCCAATCGCGCAGATTGTGCGCATGGACTTCCACAAGACCCTTGTCTTGCGCCTTGCCCAGCAGACTGAGATTCAGCACTTCGAAGTATTCCGGGAACACGGAGACGATATCAATCTTCATAATGTTCCAGAATAATGGAACGTCTGCCAAGCGAATGCGGGGTTCGGGGAACGATTCCCGAACCCCGCATCGAAGTTGAGGTTGATCTGGTTTTCCGACTCATCAGACTCAGAGTCCCGGAATCAGTCCTCCGGGCGGGTTGATGGTCAGATAACCTTCCTCAAGGTCGATTTCCGGCACGAGTTCATCCACAAAAGGCACCAGGGCGCTGTTTTCCACAACCACGCCGTCGGCGTCCTTCACCGGATTCGCAAGACGGATCTTGAGCAGCCACTGGGCCACTTCGACCACATCCACCACCTTGCCGACCACGGTGCCGGGCTCAAATCCCAGCGTATTGCCTTCGGCAAGGCGCGTCTCAAGGCCGATCAGGTCCTTCGGATACCACTCGTCGGCTTCCAGCATGTCTTCCGGATCGTCCGCCTCGCCATACAGCACAACGCCGTTGGCGGCTTCGGAATCGTCTCGGTTGTCGATGCCTTCGAACTTGATGATCCAACGGTTCTTGAAGGTACGGGAATGTTCCACCACATACTCTTCTTCACCGTCCTTCGTGTACAACACGGCACCGGGAGCGAACCGGTATTCCGGCTCGTCCGTAAAGATCTGTACGGTGACTTCGCCTTTGAGCCCCTGCGCACGTCCAATACGACAGACCCTCAGCAGCTCAAGCTGTTGAGGGTCGTCAGAATGCATATCACGCACCATGCTAGGAGCTCACCTGCGCACGTCCATGATGTCGACGCGCACCTTGTGGTCGGACAATGCCTGTACCACGGTGCGAATCGCATTTGCCGTGCGTCCGCTGCGTCCGATGACGCGACCGATGTCTTCCGGGTTCACGCGCACGCGAATAAGTTCGCCACGCGCGTTCTCGTGGGACTTCACCGAAACATCATCGGGAAAATCGACGATGTTCTTAATCAGATGTTCCACAGCCTGGGCGAGCATGATCACTCAGCTTCCGCAGCCGGCTCTTCAGCCGGGGCTTCCTCGGCGGCTTCGGCCTCAGCGGCGGCTTCGGCGGCGGCCTTGGCGGCAGCTTCGGACTTTGCGGCCTTCAGCTTCTGAGCCTGAGCCTCGACGGCTTCGACGCGAGCGGCGGCATCCGGGCCAGCCTCAACGGTCTTCAGGGTGCCTTCAGCACCGTCGAGACCCTTGAACTTCTGCCAGTCACCGGTGATCTTCAGCAGGTTCAGCACCTGGTCGGTCGGCTGGGCGCCGACGCCGAGCCAGTACTGAGCACGCTCGGAATTGATGTTGATGGTCGAAGGCTGGGTGTTCGGGTTGTAGGTACCGATCTCTTCGATAGCACGGCCGTCACGCTTGGTGCGGGAATCCATGATCACCACGCGGTAGAACGCGTAGAACTTCTTACCCATGCGCTTCAGACGAATCTTGGTTGCCAAAATGGCTCTCCTTGTAATCTAGGGGTGTGTGTCTCGTTTTCTGTGTGGGGCACGGAATCCGAAACCCACGTGTTCCTCACGTCACGCGATAGTTAGAGGGCCTCGCGCGCGCGAATAACCTGGCAATTATAACCGCAGGGTCTGGACTCGCAGGGCTGTGAGATGTTTGGGTGGATTTAGGTGCCTCTCAGGTGGGTGGCAGGTTGGCCCGGTACACTGAGGGTCGGTTGCTTGTGAAGGTCGTCGGTACGGCCGATTATTGCGATTTTAGTGCCGAAGGTATGCTGAAAGGGGTTCCGGGGGATGGTTGTCGCACTGTGGATTGTGCTGTTGATATGCGTGATTTGGGTCGCGTTGGGCGAGGTGCCGGCAGGTTGGGATGGCCGCATGCCGTTGCCGTATCTGATTGCGTTCCTGCCGTTTCTGTGGATTCCGACGCTGGCGGTCAGCGTCGCCGGTTTCGCCCTGCACGAAACGGGTCTCGGCGTGGTCGCCGCCGCGATCTGCGTGGCATCGCTGCTGCGCAAGGTCGCGTACTGGTCCAACAACCTCGAGTCGCGCAACACCGCGCAGATGGTTGCGGACAAGCTTGCCGAAAAGCGTGAAACATCTCGTGAAACAGATGTTGACAAGAGTGCGGAATCGGCGCGAAACGGCCGTTTCCGGGTTATGACGCTGAACTGCCGTTTCGGTCGGGCGAATGCGGAAAAAATCGTGGCTGCGGTCAAACAACATGACGTCGCGGTGCTTGCGCTGCAGGAACTGACCGACGATCTGGTCGAATCCCTGCATGAGGCCGGACTCAACGAGCTGCTGCCGTACTGTCAGCTGGGGGAGGCCAAGGAAACGGACAATGGCGGATTCAACGGTGTCTGGATTCGCGTCGAACCGAGCGATATGTCTCCGGTCACGGCGGAGATTCCCGCGTCGGACGTGCCGGGAGTGAGCTTCCCGATCGATTCGATGCGCAGTATCACGTTCGTCTCCGCACATCCGAAATCCCCGATGCGCGGCTGCCGTGAATGGTCGGACGGAATCATCGGGCTTTCGGAACTTGCTAGCACGCAGCAAAAAGGCGATATAACCGTGATCCTGGGCGATCTCAACTCCGGTACCGGACATCCGAGCTTCCGCAAGCTGATGGCCGCCGGATTCCAGGACGCCGCATTGGTCGAAGCGAAAGGCCGCCACGCCACCTTCCCCTCGTGGGTCGCATGGCCGCGAATCATCCTCGACCACATTCTGTTCACTTCCGGATTGACGGCTTCCGAAATGCGTTCCTTCGTGGTCGAGGGCTCGGATCACCTGGCACTGACCGCAACGCTTACGCTGAAATAGCCTGAAAAATCGCATCCACACCTACGGAAGCGAATGAATGGCAGCCAGACTGCAAAAAACATGAAGGTGGGCGTCGGAATCAAATCCGACGCCCACCTTCATAAAGACCACGTTGATTACGGCCCGTCCTGCTCACCAATGCGAGACCAAGACGGACCCGCGAATCAGTGCAGCAAACCAGCCAATCCGCCACCGAAATTCGGCGGCAGCTCTCCGGAATCGCCCATCATTTCCTGCAAGCCGGCAGGAAGCGCAGGATTCTGCGGCTTCTTGGCAAACGCCGAACCACCGCTCGACTTGCCATCGGAACCCTTGCCGGAAAGTTTATCGCGCAATGCCTTCTCCTCAGCCTCGCGCTTCATCGGATTTCCGGACTTGGAACCCTTCTTCTTGCCCTTCTTGCCCTTGCCTTTGCCGCCTCCCATGGAAGGACCGCCAAAGCCCGGCATTCCAGCGCCAACCTTGTTGCTCATACGCTTCATCATCTTCGCGGCCTGCTCGAAACGCTGCAGCAGCGCGTTGACCTGCGAGACGGTAACACCCGCACCGTAGGCGATTCGCGCACGACGGGAACCATCGATAATCGAAGGATCACGACGCTCTGCCGGAGTCATCGAACGAATAATGGCTTCGGTACGGTCGATCTCCTTCTCGTCGAACTGCTCAAGCTCCTTACGATGCGCGGCCATACCCGGAATCATGCCAAGCAGATTCTTCATCGGGCCAAGCTTGCGCACCTGCTGAAGCTGGTCAAGGAAATCATCCAAACCAAAGGAGCCGTCGGAAATCTTGACGGCGGCCTTGCGGGCCTCCTCCTCATCAAACTGCTTCTGCGCCTGCTCGATCAGGGTGAGAATATCGCCCATGTCGAGAATGCGGGAAGCCATACGATCCGGGTGGAAAACCTCGAAATCCTTCAGATTCTCACCAGTGGAGGCAAACAGAATCGGCTTGCCGGTAACGGACGCCACGGAAAGCGCGGCACCGCCACGAGCATCACCATCAAGCTTGGAAAGCACCACGCCGGTGAAATCCACGCCCTCATCGAACGCCTTGGCGGTCTGAACGGCATCCTGGCCGATCATCGCGTCAATCACGAACAGAATCTCATTCGGCTGAACGGCATCACGAATATCGCGCGCCTGCTTCATCAGCTCCTCATCGACACCAAGACGACCCGCGGTATCGATAATCACCGTGTCATACAGCTTCTGCTTGGCGAAAGCAATGGAATCACGGGCAACCTTCACCGGATCGCCAGTGGTCATTCCCGGAGACGCAACGGCCTCGCCGCCATCGGACTGCACGCCCTTCTCCGGAGCGTACACGGGAACGCCGGCGCGCTCGCCGACCACCTGCAGCTGCGTGACTGCGTTCGGACGCTGCAGATCGGCCGCGACCAGAAGCGGAGTGTGGCCGGAATCCTTCAGCCAGTAACCCAGCTTGCCGGCGAGTGTGGTCTTACCGGCACCCTGAAGGCCGGCGAGCATGATGATCGTCGGCGGATTCTTCGCGAAATTCAACGGGCGGTCAACACCGGCGCCAAGCACGCTGGTGAGCTCCTCGTTGACGATCTTCACAACCTGCTGGGCCGGATTGAGCGACTGGGAGACCTCGGTGCCGAGCGCACGTTCGCGGATGCGGCCGGTGAAGGAGCGCACCACGTCGAGCGCCACGTCGGCGTCGAGCAACGCGCGGCGAATCTCGCGGATCGTGCCGTCGATATCGGCTTCGGAAAGCTTACCTTTGCTCTTCAGATGCTTGAAGGCATTCGAGAGCCTGTCTGTCAAAGAACTAAATGCTGCCATAATGTTCCTCAGTTTAGCGTTCGATTGACTACTTCAGCGACCATGTGGACCCCTGCGGGCCATCCTCGATTGCGATTCCTGCCGCGTTCAGTGCGTCGCGAATCGCGTCGGCGCGTGCGAAATCCTTGGATTTACGGGCTTGCGCACGTTCGTCCAGCTGTTCGCCGATGAGTTTGTTGAGCACGTCATGCTCGGCGGATTCGTTGCCGGAGCCTGCGGTGCCCGAAGCCGCGCCGTTCGACCACGGTTCGGCCATCGGATCCAATCCCAGCGTGTCAAGCATCGCGCGCACGTTTACCAGCGCGGCACGCACCTCAGCCTTCGCCGCTTCCGAATCGGTGCGTTCCGGAAGTTTGGCAAGCAGCGTGTTGCCGGAACGAATCGCGGTGAAAATCGCGGCCGTGGCGCCGGAAACGTTGATATCGTCGTTCATCGCGGCAACGAAATCAGACGGAAGTGCGTCCGCGGAAATCGCGGCGATCTCGTCATGCGACGGCTGCTCGCCGATTGCGGCGGCCGCACGTTCGATGAAGTTGGCCACACGATCGTAGGCGGACTGTGCCTCGGTCAGCGTCTGATCGGACCATTCCAGCATGGAACGGTACTGCACGGAACCGAGCGCGTAACGCACCACCCAAGCGGAATTCTGCGCCAAAACCGCCGGAACGGACAGGCCGTTGCCAAGCGACTTGCTCATCTTCTCGCCTTTGGCGGTAACCCAAGCGGAATGCATCCAGCGGGCGGCCGAATCGTAGCCGGCGGCACGAGTCTGCGCCATCTCGTTCTCATGGTGCGGGAATCGCAGGTCGAGTCCGCCGCCGTGAATATCGAACATGTCCTTCAGGTAGCGGTGGCTCATCGCAGAGCACTCGATATGCCAGCCGGGGCGACCCGCGCCGAACGGGGTGTTCCAGCGGGCATCGAGCGGATCGGAATCCTTCGGAGCCTTCCACAGCGCGAAATCACGCGGATCATGCTTGTCGGGAGACATGTCGGCCGGATCGACGGGATTGTATTTGTCGTTGCCGGCGTTGTCCACGGACGGGCCCATCGCGTCGGTGACCTTCGAAGCCTCGTCGGAGATGGCGGTCTGCTTCTGATGCGTCAGCTCGCCGTAATACGGCCAGCTTGCCACGTCGAAATACACATTGCCGGTCGGGTTGCCGTTCTCATCGGTGACGACGTAGCCGTGGCCGTTGTCGATGATCTGCCTGATCAGGTCGATCATGTCGATCATGTGGCCGGTTGCGCGCGGCTCGTAGGTCGGAGGCTCGACGCCGAGCGTGTTGTACGACTCGGTGAACTCGCGTTCGTAGATGTAGGCGCGTTCCCACCACTGCTGTCCGGCAGCGGCGGCCTTGTCGAGGATTTTGTCGTCGATGTCGGTGACGTTGCGCACGAACGTGACCTTGTATCCGAGACGTTCGAACCAGCGGCGAACCACATCGAAAGCCACGGCGGCACGGATATGGCCGATATGCGGCGAGCTTTGCACGGTGGCGCCACACACGTAGATGCCGACCTGACCGGGTTTGATCGGAGTGAAATTCGACACAGCGTGCGATGCGGTGTCGTACAGCTTCAGGCCTGCTGCCGCCTCGGCTACTGCCGGAACGATGTCGGTAACGCCGGAAGTGTTGGTATTCTGCGGTTCTTGCGTGTTCGTCATAAGCATGAGGGTATTGCCAGAATCGGACATAATCATGCGTGGATTCGCTTCGTGAAACAGCCGTCCGAACTGGGTGTTGGTGGTTGTTTTGTTGAATTTGTGAATGTTATTTACGCACGTGATGTAAAAATGGTTGCATGACGCAATCGAAGGTGTTGATTATGCAGCACGTCCCGTGGGAGAAGCCGGGACGTATTTTGGATAGTTTGGACGACTTGGGTTTGTCATACCAGATCATGAACGTGGCCAAGGAGAAGAAGCCGGATCTGCCCGACTTCAAGGAAGTTTCCGGCGTGGTGATCATGGGTGGGCCGATGGGTGCGCTCGACTACGGCAAGTATCCCGGTCTCAAGGCGGAGGCCAAGCTGGCTCGTGCCGCGGTGAGCGTGGGCAAGCCGATACTGGGCGTGTGCTTGGGACACCAGATCATCGCCACCGCGTTCGGTGCGAAGCTCAAGGTCGGGGAATCGCCGGAAATCGGATTCGCTCCGATTAAACGAATCGACAAGCATGATTTCTTCTCGATGTGGAACAAAACCGCGGACGTGCTCCACTGGCACAACGACGTGGTGACGCTTCCGGAAGGCGCTCAGCCGCTCGCCCGCAGTGAGAAGACCAAGAACCAGGCGTTCCGGTTCGGTTCCGCGCTGGGATTGCAGTTCCATTTGGAGGTCACGCCCACATTGCTGGAGGAGTGGCTGGATGAGCCGAGCATGGTCAAGGATCTGAAGGCCGCGGGCGGTTCGAAGTCGAAGCTGCGTGAGGCGTTCGCCGAATGCAATCCACAATTGCAGCCTCTCGCCGACCAGGTGTTCTCCAGTTTCGCCGCACGCTGCAATTCCTACGCGCAGACGATGACGGACTGAGGGCGTTTCCTTACGTACTGAGGGTGTTTTCGTGTGCAAGGACGATGCTGGACCAGAGTCGTTCCCTTGCATAGGGCCGATGTTGGGCTGAGGTTCCGCCGTTGAGCTACATTGGTGGACTATGCCGACTTATGATTTGGGACTTGAACACGTATCGCTCGCTTTCGCCACGAAAACGATTTTCACCGACGTCACGCAAGGTGTCTTCGAAGGCGACCGTATTGGAATCGTCGGCAAGAACGGCGACGGAAAGTCCACATTGCTGCACCTGTTCCGAGGGACGCAGGAGCCTGATTCCGGCCGTGTGACGATTCGTGGAGGACTCACGTTCGGCATGCTGGACCAGCGTGATCCGCTTGACGACAATGCGACCGTGCGCGAAGCCGCGCTCGAAGGCCGTGAGGATTACGAGTGGGCCGCGGAGACCAAATCGCGTGAAATCGTGGAAGCATTGCTCGGCGGCATCAGTCTGGAAGCGAAGATCGGCTCGTTGTCGGGAGGGCAGCGCCGTCGCGCCGATCTTGCGCGACTGTTGCTCAAAGACTGGGATATTCTGGCTCTCGACGAGCCCACCAACCACTTGGACGTTGTTACGATCCACTGGTTGGCCGATCATTTGAAGAACCGCTGGTCGGCGGGCTCCGGTGCGCTGCTGCTCGTCACCCATGACCGTTGGTTCCTCGACGAAGTCTGCGAATCGATGTGGGAAGTGCATGACGGCGTGATCGAACCGTTCGAGGGTGGCTACTCCGCATACATGCTGCAACGTGTCGAGCGTGATCGTCAGGCGGATGTGCGCGAAACCAAGCGTCGCAATCTGGCACGTAAGGAATTGGCATGGCTGACCCGTGGCGCCCGCGCACGCTCCACCAAACAGAAATTCCACGTGAAGGCCGCACGAGAGCTCATCGCCGATGTGCCACCGGTGCGAAACACGCTGGAATTGAAGCAGATGGCCACATCCCGTCTCGGCAAGCAGGTGGTCGATTTGATCGACGTGACGCAGATTTTCGAACACATGCAGGGAGAAGCCGACTACGATCCCGATGTGGCGGAAATGGAAGCTTCCGCATCGCGCGTCGACGTGGTGCCGGCAATGTATGCCGAACCGCAAGTGCACGGATCCGTGGAAGTCGCAGTCGACGATCTTACCGATCCGCGTTTGGTCGATGCCGGAGTGGCAGCCGCGCAATCGGCCGTGCAAACCGCGCGTGAGGCGGCGCGAGCGGCGGAAAAGTCGGGGAACGGCGGAACGGACGCTTCCGCATCGCAAGGAATGTCGCAATCTCAGGAGTCGTCTCAGGGGGAGCAGGTGACGTCCGCGGCGCAGAAAATCACCGTTACCGGTCGTAAGATTCTCGACGACGTGACGTGGCTGATCGGCCCGGGCGACCGTTTTGGCATCGTCGGAGCGAACGGCGCCGGAAAATCGACGTTGCTGAAGATTCTTGACGGTACGATCACGCCGACCGCGGGCCATGTGAACATCGGCAAAACCGTGAAGTTCGCGGTGCTTTCGCAGCGTCTCGACGAGTTGGAGAAACTCGGCAAGTACAAAATCAAGGAAGTGCTGAGCCGGTACAAGCCAAGCTACATCGTGGATGGCAAAGAAACCACGCCGGGGCAGATGATGGAGCGTCTCGGTTTTGAATCCGCGCAGCTGATGACGCCGATCAAAGACCTTTCCGGTGGCCAGAAGCGCCGCATGCAGCTGCTGCTCATTCTGCTCGACGAGCCGAACGTGCTCATCATGGACGAGCCGGGCAACGATCTTGATACCGACATGCTCGCCGTGATGGAAGACCTGCTCGACACGTGGCCGGGTACGCTGATCGTGGTCTCCCACGACCGTTACCTGCTTGAGCGAGTCACGGATCAGCAGTATGCGCTGATCGGCGGCAAGGTGCGCCATCTGCCTGGAGGTGTGCAGGATTATCTCGACATGACCGAAGCCATCAAGAACGGTAAGAATCCGTTTGCGGGGGAGTCGGCCGGCACTTCCGGTGGAGCAGGTAAGGCTGGTGCTTCGGCTGGAGATGAACGTGATTCCGCTGGAGATGCCGGGACTATCGGGGATGGTGGTTCGGCTGCTTCGGAGTCCGCCACGAAGCTGACTGGCAAAGCGTTCCACGAGGCTTCCAAACGAGTGTCGGCGATCGAGCGCAAGCTTGCCAAATTGGATGAGCAGAAAACCGATTTGGAAGCGCGTATGGCTGCCTGCGATCCAAGCGATTACACCGGTCTTGGCGAATTGAACGGTCAACTTCAGGCCATTATCGACGAGTCGGAAGAGCTTGAGATGGAATGGATGGAACTTTCGGAACAGCTCGACTGATTCTGTTCGGTTTGACTGGTTGTTTAGTCTGACTGGCGCTTTTGACCGCTGTGTTTGATTGGGACAAAGCGGGCCGAGCTGTGTACGACGGCTAAATTACGTCAAATTAAACTGGGCTGATTCGTCCGAATCGTTCTCGGTCGAATCAGCCCAGAATCGGCTCAGTGCCAGATCGGAATCTGGTTGCGCTTAGAAATTGCCGCCATTCCAGCCCCAGTCGGTGGTGGCGGTGTATCGGATGTACGTGCGGTCGGCGGGAATGCCGAGTTCCTTCTCAAGCGCGTCCATGATCTGCTTGGTGAGCTGCTCCCAGGCGGAACCCGGCACGGAGCGTCCGAACACGTTCACCTCGACGTAAGCGGCGGGCTTGGAGTCGTCGCCGCCGAAGTAGATCGGCATATTGTCTTCGAACGGGCACATCAACCAGCCTTCGGACTTGCCCGGGACCGAAGTGATCGCCTTGCCGTAGGCGGTCTTCAGCGCCTCTCGCTGCTGCGGAGTGGTGGAAACGGAAACGTGGGTGTGGATGACCGGCATGGTGCCTCCTTGGGGTTCGATGTTCGCGTATGATTCAGCTTCAAGTCTAAGTGCGATTCGGGAAGGATATTTGATTGTCCGGTGCGTCTCGAAATTCGTGTGCCGATACTTTTCGGAGGAATGACCGTGGGTGTGAGTTGCGGGATGCGTGCCTGGCATGCTGTTCGTCGGCTTTTTGCGCACAACTGGGAGATACGGCCTTTTTTGAGGGTTGTGGCTTGAAGGGGGTATGGGTTTGTTGCGTCCCGTTTCTTTCGTGTGATGCAGGAATGGCTATTTTCCAACGATTTGCGGTTTGCGGTACTGGGGTAATCGATGTGTGTGCTGCCCACAACTGGAAAATTACGGTCCTTTCTTGCGATTGGGGCTCCAGCGTCACACGGGTTCCTATGCTTCGGGTCTCACTTTCGGTGAGTGCATCCCTGAGCTTGATCTCGTTGGATTCCAGGCGTCTTTCGGACCGTTTCCGCAGCTTGGGTGCCATGAAAGCGATTCGCGGGTTCGTCAGAACGCCGGTACTAACGTATTGACAATACTATCGCGTTACGGTAGTATTGGCGCCGTGCAGACACGAGAAAAAGCTCTTGGCGACTACCTCTACGGTGGTCGCTATCCCAAGGGTTATCCGACCGGGCTGGAAAAGCCTCTGAAGCGAAAACTTCAGATGCTCAAGGCCGCGCATGATGTGAAGGATCTTAAGGTGCCTCCTGGGAACATGCTCGAATCGTTGAAAGGCGACCTGCTGGGATATTGGAGCATCCGCGTCAACCAGCAGTATCGACTCGTATTCAAATGGAATGATGAAACCAAGGAGGCGACGGATGTCCATTTCATCGACTACCACTGACGAGTACCTCTCCACGCCGGGCGAGATTCTCGAAGAGGAGTTCATGCGACCGCTTGGTATCTCTGGCTACCGGCTTGCCAAGACTATCCATGTTTCGCAGACGGCGATTAGCGAGATTATTCACGGCAAACGTTCCATCAGCACGGCCATGGCGTACCGGCTTGCAAAGGCGTTTGGGACCACGCCCGAGTTTTGGGTTAACCTGCAGAGCGACTATGACCTGCTGAGTTTCGACGAGAGCAGCATCGGGCGAATCAAGCCGCTCGTTGATGCTTGATCGACCGAAAAGGATGAGCGCACTTCAAATGTGTGACGGGGTGGTGCCTGTATCCAGTTGCGTATATCCCGTAAATGCGGATTTGAGGTGAGTTGCGGGTCGTTCTCATTCCTTTTGCGCACAACTGGGAGATACGGCCTTTTTTGAGGGTTGTGGCTTGAAGGGGGTATGGGTTTGTTGCGTCCCGTTTCTTTCGTGTGATGCAGGAATGGCTATTTTCCAACGATTTGCGGTTTGCGGTACTGGGGTAATCGATGTGTGTGCTGCCCACAACTGGAAAATTACGGTCCTTTCTTGCGATTGGGGCTCCAGGGGAGGCGTGGGCGCTGGATGCGTCAACCGTGCGCGTGCCCGGATGCGGATGGAAGAGGGACATGCCGGGGCTCCTTTCGACGATAGAGTGGCACACCGATCTGGCCTGCCATATGTGCCACGCAATTTGCCACTGATATCGGTGCCCTATACGTCTCTCAGAGGCACTTCACGGCAAGATGCGATGTGGGGCCGAATCGGTCGGAATTACTGAAAAGAAGCCATTTTTTGGCATGAAAAAAGGGCTTTCGAATTACTTCGAAAACCCTGATGGCGGAGAATACGAGATTCGAACTCGTGAGGCTGTTACACCAACACGCTTTCCAAGCGTGCGCCATAGACCACTAGGCGAATTCTCCAATTATGCAACGTTTCTCAACCCGAAGGCGTGAAACGCAACTTGATTAAGATACAACAGACTTGCGTGAAAGGCAAAACACGGCGTGTCGCGCGGATTCGGCTTACAGGTCTGCCCCGCAATTCCCGTCGCATAGGCTCAACCCGCAATCCCGACTGCCTTCCTCGCCGCCTCTCACTGCACGTCGGCGGCGGGATCGGCGTAGGTGATGGAAAGCACTTTCTTTGTGTCGCAATCGTAGGTAATGGAGGTTATGGAGGCGAGGGCGGTGCGGCGCAGCAGCATATTGTGTTCCGGATGTCCGGTCTCCAGCAGATGGCGGTAGCTCCAGATCGGCGATTCGTGGCTTACCACCACAATCTGCTCTCCCGGATGCTCCCACACTTTTTCAAGTGCGAATTCCTGCACGCGCCGTGCGATCGACTGGTAGCTTTCGCCCCAGCTCGGCTTCCACAGGTTGCGTACGAGCTTCCAGTTGCCGTTTTTCCACAGAGCGCCTTCGCCGTGGCCGATGCGCTTGCCGCGGAATTCGTTGCCCGCTTCGATGATGCGCTCGTCGGTGGTCAGTTCCAGCAGCGCTTCGCCGCGAATCGTGCGCACGGCGTTGAGCGCCGTGAGGATTTCTCCTGCGGTTTCGCGTGTGCGCTCCAACGGGGAGGAGTATACGGCGGTCACGGTGTTCATTTGCGGGCTGGCCGCAATGTAATGCGCGGTGGCTTGGGCCATGCGCACGCCTACTGCCGAAAGATGGAATCCGGGAAGTCGTTCGTAGAGTAGATGTCCGGGATTCTCCACTTTGCCGTGGCGTACGAAATGAATGGTCGTTGCTGGCATGTTTTCGCACCTTTCGTCGGGTTGGGAATCTCGTTTGAGGGGCTTCGCGATGGATTCCGATTGGTCCTTCCCAATCGTAGCTAAAAAATTTACCGAATTTTATTCTTTGGGAATTTAATTTACCGCGTGTTACGGCAGTACCTGCGCATAGAGTTGCCCTTGGCTGAAAAAGCCCGTATAAAACAGCATCCATTCCACAACACACCCACCATGCATCGGTTTGCCTTCAAGTCGAGTTGAAGTGAGACAAATTAATGAGACAAAACAAGGTAATCGGCATGAGATGAGCTGCGGAAACAGGGTCTGAAAAGCGCAGAAATTCAACAAAAAACCAAGCAAAACCCAAACTAACCAGCCTGTGTGCGACGCAAAGCGGCAGGCATAAGCAAAACCGTGAGCAGAAAGGAGCGGCAAAGCATGACCAATAATGTTTTCTCTGGCGTGAAAAACGTCAGCCATCGTCTTTTTGGAGGGTATGCGGAACTTCTTCGCATACCGCATACCGCGCGATTCTCGGTCGGTTCGGTGATCGCATGCATGCCGTTCCCGATGGTCGGCATGACAATCACGATTTCCGTACAGCACTACTACGGCAACTATTCGTTGGCTGGTGCGCTGACCGCAGTGCAGGCGATCGCGTTGGCCGTAGCCAGCCCGGTGCTGGGCAAGCTGGTTGACAAGTTCGGCCAGCGTCAGGTTTCGATTCCGACGATCATTGTGTGGATGGTTGCCGCAACCGCGCTGGTTTCGTGCATCGCCGCCCAAGTGCCGTCGTGGATCCTGTTCTGCATTGTGCCGTTCATGGCCGCGATTCCGCCGTGGGGTGCCATGAGCCGCCGCCGTTGGACCACGCTGCTGAAGGGTGATTCGGAGAAGACGAACCGTGCGCTCTCGCTTTCCGGCGTATTCGACGAGTGCATGTGGGTGGTCGGCAATCCGCTGGCGTCCACGCTGGCCGTGATTTCCGGTGTTCTCGCCTTCTCGTTCACCGGCATGTGCGTGGTGATCGGCGCGTTGATGTTCCTTACGGAACTGACCACCGAACCGAAGTCGCAGACGCAGCTGGCTCGTGAGGCCGGTATGACCCGTAAGGAATACCGTGATCATGAGGCCGCACGTTCCAAGGCGTTGCAGGCTGAAGCGGCCGTGGAATACGCGCGCGACCGTGCCCGTTCCGAAGGTAAGACCGCAGCTGAAGTGCAGGCTGCCATGGATAAGGCCGCGGCCGACGTACAGTCCGGCCATAAGGAGTCGATCTGGGGACCGGGCCTGATCGCGGTATGCGCCACCTGGTTCGGTCTGGGCGCATTCCAGTCGGCTGCCGGCATTTCGATCGTCGCGTTCGCCACGGAAGCGAATATGAAGCAGTACACGGGTTTCGTGTTCGCCTGCTTCTCGTTCAGCTCGCTGATCGGAGCTCTCGTGTACGGCGCGAAGAACTGGACCATTCCGCTGTGGAAGCGTTTCTACTTCTGCCTTACGGTGGTCAATCTGGGTATCGGCTCGTTCATGTTCGCCAAGCACCTGTGGGTAATCATGATCATTTACCTGTTGATTGGTATCTGCCAGGCTCCGACTTGGGTGAACGGCAACCAGCTGATGTTGCATCTGGTGCCGCCCACGCGCTTTACGGAAGGTGTTGCTTGGATGGGTGCCATGAATTCGATTGGCGGTTCCGTCGGTTCGGCCATTGCCGGCCAGTTCATCGACCGCATGGGATCGCATGGCGGTTTCCTGGTGGTCACCGCGCTCGCGTTGACCTCGTTGGCGATTGCGTTGATCGGTTTCAAGCAGATCAAGGATTCCACAGAGAAGCCGATGCTTACGTCCGTGAGTGTGTGATCTCGTGTGTTCGTCGTGATCTTGCGATTCGATTTGATTCGTGGGATTTGCGAGACCTGAGATTACATGGTCTCTCGGGTTGGATCTGGATAGAAAAAGAAGGAAGGGTTGCCTCCGTATGGTACGGATGCAACCTTCCTTCTTTTCTGGCTGTTTGTTCGGCTGTTTTGGCTTGGTTTGACCACCCGAACTAGCTACGGCCCCCGAGTCAGACTGTCTGACTGTCTGACTGTCTGAACGACCCTAAATCAAATCACTTCGGCCAACCGTTCGGCGTGTGTTCAAGAGACCAGATTCCCAGCTTGTGCGAGAAGCTGTTCCGCCACTTTTCTTCCAGCTCTTCGGGGGTCAGACGGTTTTCGGCTTTCTTCAAACGGTTCATGGCGTTGGTGTGGGTGTCGTCCAACAGCCATTTACGGGTCAGGAAGTTCCATACCATGACCACGGCGGTGGCCACGAGCTTGCCCACATTGGTTCGAATCATGTATTCGGTGTGCTGGGTGATGTATGCGTCATGGTTCATGCCGTATGTGGAAATCCAGATGATGGCATCGTTCATGAGCAGGCCGATTACGGCTCCCACTACGAAAATCAGGATTTCCATCCATCGTGCCATGTCGTCGCGGTGTTTGAACACCAGTTTCATGCTGGCAAGATAGTTGAAAATCAGGGAGATGATGAAGGAGATGGTGGCGGCGAGCACGTTGTGCATGTGGCATACGCCGACGAGAATGTTCAGAATGCCCCAGTCGATGACGAAGGCGATTACACCCACGAGGCCAAATTTCATAAGCTGTTCGATCAGTTTTCTCACACGTGCCATTTAACACGCGTACGAAGACCGACAAGAAGACCGACAACGGCTGACGGGGGGCGGGTATGAGACTAACGAAGGCGGGTAAGGGCCGATAAAGATCGACGAAAATCAACTTGCATTCCAGTGGAACCGTCTTTAGAAGAACGGCCCTTCCGGAACCACCTCCATCTTGATAAGCGCGAACCGGATGATCACCAGTACGAAAAACACGGCAACAGCGGGAATATTACGCACGATCAGCGCGATGTATTCACGGAAGAAAGCCGCCGGATAGTAGAAGGCCGCGGTATGCCCGCCCACGCAGTCTGCGTTGATGCCGAGTCGTTTGGCGAACATCGCGGCGCGTAGGCAATGGTAGGAACTTGTGGCTATCGTGCAGTGCGAAGTCCCGCCTCTGGCTTCCATGATCGCCTGCGAGAACAGCAGGTTTTCCTCGGTGGTGGTGGATTTGTCTTCCAGAAGGATGCTGTTTTCCGGCACACCTTGTGAAAGCAGATAGTTGGCCATCGCCCGGCTTTCGGAGATCACTTCGTCTGAGCCTTGCCCTCCGGAGGTGATGATTTTCGCCTGGCGTCCGCCCTGCTCCCATGCTTTGATGGCTGCGTCCAGGCGTCCGCGCAGAAGCGGGGTTACGGTTCCGTCGGCGAGGATGCCGCAACCGAGCACGATGATGTATTCGGTTTCCGGTGTTTTCCTGGTTTTATGGCAGATGTCGTTCGAGAGCCATACGCCGATGAGCGCGACGGGAATGTAACCCACCATCAGACCCACGAAAAGCATGATGTCGACGTAAAGGTCCAATCCTGATACGTAGCTGCCCGGCCCCCAGATGGACCAGTATCCGGAGAACAGCAACACAATGCCCCATGCGAAGGGAAGCAGGTGGGTGAGGGATATGCCTTCTTTGCGTGTGTTGACAATGCCGTTTGCCAGCAGTGCCACGCCCAGAATGAGGTAGACGGCCGGGCGAAGGTAGTAGAACACGTATTCCGCCACAAGCTTCCATGAGAACGTTCCGGTGTCGGCTGGCTTGCTGAATATCAGGTAGAAGAATCCGCTGAGAAGAAGGAGCACGGCCGCTTCCAGAATGAATCCGTTCGAAATGCGGTTCGGATGTTTCTTGGCCAGAACGACGGTGACGATGCATAGTATGACGCCAAGTATGCAGTAAACAAAGCCTAGCGTTGTCATGGGGATCCTTCCCGGGAGCGTATGTTGGGCCCATTGTATAGCGGCGCGGGGATTGGTCCACAATGTTGTAGGGGGTGGAGGTGAATTTTTGTGAGTACAGTTGCGAATGATGTGCATGATTGGCTGGAATATGTTATTTCGATGAACATATCGTGCATAATGGTTTCGAAACGGTGGGGAAGTTGCGTATATCGCCGATTCCAACCATGCTGGACCGCTGTGTTGCGTTAGTCTCAGAAAGAATGAGCGGGTACAAAGAGGGAGGCACGATGATGGCTGATGAGAATCTATTGGCCGAGCAGTGCCATCAGGAGTTGGACACTCGTGACTCCATGGCCGCTCTGGCGCGTAGGAGTGCGGACACTACGAACGCTTCGGATTCGCCACGGGAGAAGACTTCCGCTTTTGAAGATACCGCCACCACCCAGATACTACCGCCGAGTTTCATTCCGCCGGCGCGCTCTGTGACAGGTACGTTCCAGCAGGTTTCGTCCGGTTCATCCGCACGTTCCGCAGCTGCAACGTTATCTGCCGACAGGAACCAGACTTCCAGAGGCATAACGCCGAGAGCCGCATCCAGCGCCCCGCACTATGCGGACTGATTTTCCGCCGTTATTCAACCACTTCCTCAGTGTTTTCAGCAGTACCGTCTGCCGTGCCGTCGGTTGCGCCGTCAGCAGTACCCTCTTCGGCGACGTCGCCGCTTCCATCGTCCGTGCTGATCGGCTGAAGCGCTTCCTCGAATCTTGCGGCCTGCTCATCGTATACGGCCGTGGCCTCATTGGCTTTGCTTACGGTGGCTTCCGCGTCGGTGACGCAGTTCAACGTTTCCGGAGCGGCCACTTCCTCCTGATATAGTTCGGAAAGCCTGTCGAGATCATAGGTGGTGTCGAAAGTGCCGAAGATTTCGGCTATCTTGGCTTTATCCTGGAACGCTTTCGAATACGAGGTGTTCATAGTGGCCACGGCTTCCTTGCAGCTGTTCATGGCTGCCAGTTCGCGTACTTTTTGCGAGCCATGGAACCCCATGAGTCCGAATGTGATTCCACATACCACCAGAATCGCCAACACTATGGCAGCAATACGGCGCGTAAACACCTTCACCTGTGTGTTGACCCGATTCTCACCGTCTTGGACACCCTGGATGATGACACTGCCGAACGAGTCGGAATGGGACGCGGAGAAGCCATCCCGGGTTTCAGCGTCACTCCAATTGTTGGAGACTGTGCGTGGTGAAGCCGACTTGCCGTTCGGTTTCCTTCCATGACGTGCCATTGACCCTCCAACAGTTGCGCCCTACACTTCGATGTCCATCGGCGTTCACCGGTGTACACCGAAAACATACAAGGCGTATATTACCTTCTCAACCTGCGTTTCACGTTTCCTCAGTGTCGGCTTCCGCCCCCTTACGGCAGCTTCGTTTGCAAGGTAACGGTGTGGGCTGCCTGCAATGCTTTCTGCGGAGCATGTTTTCCTGCTTAAATTAAGGAGGACAAGTCGGAGCTGAAGAAGGATCCTTTACCATGGGTATGCTGAAGAAAATCGCTGTTACGGTGGCCGCATGCGCCATATCTTGCATGGGAGTGCCGGCATACGCATTGCAGGATATTGCGATTGAAGATTCCACAACACGGAACTCCTCCGTCACCACGGTTGACGAACAAACCACGGACGACGATCAGGAAAGCATGCCGAACAATCCGAACATGAAACTACCGGACACGGTAAGCGAGGACATCCCCGACGACGCCACGGTCGTCTCGGAAGATCTGGCCGTAACCAGCGCAGGAGAAATCAAAAACATCGAAACCGGCGAAACCGTGACCGACGAAAATCTGGTCGGCACGCAAACCCAACAGCCGGATCCGCTGGCCAAAACAGACGGAGAATCATTCATTCCCGTGGATATCTCGGAAGTGAAAGAAGCCGTAGAACAGACCGACAACACGCTGAACTCCGATAGCGGCCAGGTTTCCGAATCCTCCGCAACCACTTCCGGCACGGTAAACCTCGCCAAATTCGACAGCAACGAATACGGCGCACACTGGGGCACCTACAACAACACGAAAGCATTCTTCGACTACCAAAACAACCTGTTCGTGCAACAAGCCAAAGGCGTCATCGACGTTTCCGTATGGCAGGGAGACATCGACTGGGATAAAGCAAAAGCCGACGGCGTGGAAGGCGCGATCATTCGCCTGGGCTTCGGCTCCGGCAACAGTGTGGACGGCAAAGCGCAACGCAACATCTCCGAATGCAAACGACTTGGCATTTCCTTCGGCATCTACTGGTACTCATATTCGTATGATTCCGCCGGCGCTCGCGAAGAAGGCGAGGACGTTGTTGCCAAGTTGAAGCAGCTCGGCGTGAGCCCGAGTGATCTCTCATACCCGATTTACTACGATTTGGAACAGTGGACTTGGACCGGCCATACGCCTCCCACTGATCCGAACGTGTATAACGATATTGTCAACACGTGGTATGGCGTGCTGCAGTCCAGCGGATACACGAATCTGGGCGTTTACTCGTACACCAGCTATTTGCAGGGTCCGCTGAATCATTCGAATATTTACTCCAAGACCACATGGGTGGCTCAGTATGGCGCCGTGATGGGCTTCAACTCCTTCCCAACCAACAGTCGCGGCTGGCAGTACACCAGTTCCGGTCAGATTGACGGCATCAGCGGCAACGTAGACATGAACGCCTTCGGCAACAAGGATTATGTGAATGGTGGATCGACTGACAATACAAGTGCTTATGAAGTAAAAGGAGATATGGGGAAGGAATGGCAGGCTATTGGAGCGGAGAAAAGTGTAATAGGCAGACCTATTGCGAACGAAGTCTGTGACTGGACATCAGGACGCGTCAATTGCTATCAGAATTTCGAAAATGGCGCAATCTCTTGGACGCCTTCGACAGGAGCGCATTACACAACCGGCGAAGTGCGTAAGGAGTGGGCTTTCCGTAACTATGAACATGGTGTTTTGGGATATCCGATTGAAGACGAGAAGTCGCTTTCAAACAATTGGATATATCAAAGATTCCAACATGGGTATATTTGGGTTCAAGGGACCGATACCAAATATATTGTCTTATATAACCTTCGTGATTCTTTTGATGAGAACGGTGGCTATTCCGTTTTGGGTGGTCCCGTTGCGAATGAGGAGAAGATGGGGCGTGGGTGGTGGCGCCAGCGTTTCCAGAACGGTGATGTGTGGAGCAAGGATGGCACGTCGTACAGGTATGTGATCAAGTACAATCTTCGTGATTCGTGGAACCAGCATAATGGCTTCTCCTGGCTTGGTGGTCCCGTTGCGAATGAGGAGAACATGGGTGGCGGTTATTGGCGTCAGCGTTGCGAGAACGGTGACGTGTGGACGCGCAATGGTTCGTCCGAGAAGTACGTGGTCATGTATAACCTTCGTGATTCTTTTGATGAGAACGGTGGCTATTCCGTTTTGGGTGGTCCCGTTGCGAATGAGGAGAAGATGGGGCGTGGGTGGTGGCGCCAGCGTTTCCAGAACGGTGATGTGTGGAGCAAGGATGGCACGTCGTACAGGTATGTGATCAAGTACAATCTTCGTGATTCGTGGAACCAGCATAATGGCTTCTCCTGGCTTGGTGGTCCCGTTGCGAATGAGGAGAACATGGGTGGCGGTTATTGGCGTCAGCGTTGCGAGAACGGTGACGTGTGGACGCGCAATGGTTCGTCCGAGAAGTACGTGGTCATGTATAACCTTCGCGAAGAGTACTATTCACAAGGGGGATTCGATGAACTTGGTGGTCCAGTATCGGAAGAGAAGAAACTCGGTGATGATTGGTACCAGGATTTTCAGAATGGTTCGATATCTGTGCGTTAATTAACGGTCGAATCTATTGCAGGCTTTCTTGATGACCAGTGCCATACTTTTTAGAGGCTGGGCATTGATGTGATTGAAAGATCGTTGATTGCCAAGATATATCTTGGAGATGTTTTGTTGTGGATTTTTTAAAGAAGAATCGTGTTTGTAGGTTCGTCAAACCTGAGTGGTGTTTTCTGTTATTTGCTCTTATTGTCGGTTTAAATTTTGCTTTTCTGATACCGGCAGGAGCTGGTGCTGATGAGCCGAATCATATTGCTCGTGCGGCGAGTATTAGCCAGGGGAATATCGTTGCCGATAAGATTACGGATCGTCTGGGCTATACATCTACGTTGGATGTGGAAAAGAAGGATGCTGTACTTTATGGCGGAGTAGTTGATAACGCTTTGACGGATACGGCATGGAATAATATGGTTAAATTCCATACGGAGAAGAGGTCTGAAGAGGGGCAAGATAGATATAGTTTCCCTACGTGGAAGACGCCTGGTGTGGTGAATAATCTGACTTTAGGTCAGGGGAGTCATATAGAAGCATTTTCTAATACTGCTGTTAACTCACCTTTTGTATATTTTCCTTTTGTTTTAGGTTATTGGTTTGCATGTTTATTTACAAATAATGCTTATGCTGTCATTATTATAATGAGAGTCTTTGGATTATTTTTCTTTTGTGCTGCTATTTTTTGGTGCATTAAGAAAATGCCCGCGGGGAAGTGGGTCTTAGCTTCTATCTCTTTGATTCCAAATTTAGTCATTTGCGTTTCCATGGTTACGGCGGATACCGTCACTTACGTGGTGTGTGCTGCGTTTATGACGGTTCTCTTGTCCATCTGTTCACGAGGTGCGGAGCTCTCTAGATCTCACTGGTGGATGCTTGCCATGGCGTCGATTGCGCTTGCTTTGGTAAAAATCACCTATTTGCCTCTTATTCTACTTATTGGGCTGATTCTTGTTTTTAATGAAAGAAATAAGAAAACCTTTATAAGGCTTGCTTCTATAGCTTTTTCTGCTGGTATTGTTTTTCTTCTCTGGTATAGTCGCGTTCTGAATATTTCTTCATGTGCGATGTTTGATGTCAATGCTTCGCCGACATATCAAAAACAATTCGTGATTGAACATCCTCTTTATTTTGTGAGATTGCTGATAGAGCAATTAATGGATTCGAATTTCTTTAGTTTAGGTATTTTTGGGACGATTGATTTGCATGGTCATTGGGATTATAGTGGTTGGGTTACAATTTTTATTTTGTTGACTGCTATATGTCTAAAGGATGTTAGGGAAAAAGAAGTAAAATTACAAGAACACAAAACTATTTTTGCTATCAGTAATTTCTTTGTAGTGGCTTGCGTGTTCTTTTTGATATGTTTAGCTATTTATCTACAATTTTGTGAGGTGGGTGCTAAGCATATTTCTGGCATTCAGGACCGTTATTTCCTACCTATTCTCATTTTGATGATTATGCCAGTACGTTTCATCGCAACAAAATGTATGGATTCCGATAGGGGAGTTTCCTCTCTTTCATCGGTTTATTGGATGTTGCTTCTGCAGTTTGGGTCGGCGGCTGCGGCAATGTACGTTCTGTTTTCCGGATTGTTCACCAGTTCCGTTTATGGGATGTGAGTTTTGAGTCAGAACGGAAAGTATTATGGTGCCTATGGCTGAAGAGACGTTTATTCCCAAGAACATCATCGTGACCGGTGGCTGTGGGTTCATCGGTTCGAATTTCGTGCATTATGTGGTCAATAATCATCCGGATGTGCATGTCACTGTATTGGATAAGCTGACATATGCGGGTAATCCGGAGAATATCGCCGGACTTCCGGAGGATCGCGTCGAACTGGTCGTGGGGGACATCTGTGACGCTGACCTGCTGGACAGAATCGTGCCGGGGCATGACGCGATCGTGCATTACGCGGCGGAATCGCATAACGACAATTCCATTGCCGATCCGGAACCGTTCCTGCATACGAACGTGGAGGGCACGTTCCGTCTGCTCGAGGCGGTACGCAAGTACGGCATCCGCTATCACCACGTGAGCACTGACGAGGTGTACGGCGATTTGGCGTTGGACGATCCGGCCAAGTTCACCGAGTCCACCCCGTATCATCCGAGCTCTCCGTATTCGAGCACGAAGGCCGCATCTGACCTGCTGGTACGTGCGTGGACGCGCACATATGGCCTGCGCACGACGATTTCGAACTGCTCGAACAACTACGGTCCGTACCAGCATGTCGAGAAGTTCATTCCGCGCCAGATCACGAACATTCTGGAAGGCGTACGTCCGAAGCTGTATGGCAAGGGCGAGAACGTGCGCGACTGGATTCACACGGAGGACCATTCCTCTGGCGTGTGGACGATTCTGACCAAGGGACGTATGGGGGAGACGTACCTGATCGGCGCGAACGGCGAGAAGAACAACATCACTGTGCTGCGTATGATCCTGAAGATGATGGGACAGAGCGAGGACGCGTTCGACTGGGTGGCCGACCGTCCAGGCCATGACCGTCGTTATGCGATCGATTCGACGAAACTGCAGACGGAACTGGGCTGGACTCCGACCCATACGGACTTTGAGTCAGGGCTCAAGCAGACAATCGACTGGTACACCGAGAACCGCCAGTGGTGGGAGTCGACCAAGGCCGCTACCGAGGCTCGTTACAAGGCCCAGGGCCAGTGATATAGGCACGGATCGAGGCGTGGAATGCTTTGCCTCGGTCCGTTCGCATTCACATGTTTTGATGAAACGGATGGGAAAGCATGGATTTTGAGAAGGAACTGAAGGTCACGGAGACGAATATTCCGGGCCTGCTGGTGTTCGATTTGCCGGTGCATGGCGACAATCGCGGTTGGTTCAAGGAGAACTGGCAGCGAGCGAAGATGCTGGAGCTGGGACTGCCGGATTTCGGGCCGGTGCAGAACAACATCAGCTACAACGCGAAGAAGGGCGTGACTCGTGGCATCCACGCGGAACCGTGGGATAAGTATATTTCCATCGCGGCGGGCGAGGTTTTCGGAGCGTGGGTGGATTTGCGCCCGGGTGAAAGCTTCGGCCAGGTGTATACAACACGTTTGGATCCGTCGAAGGCGATTTATGTGCCGCGTGGCGTAGGCAACAGCTTCCAAGCCCTTGAAGATGGCACCGCGTACACGTATCTGGTGAACGCGCACTGGAGCCTGGAACAGAAGAAGACCTATACCTTCGTGAACCTTGCCGATCCGGAGCTGAATATTCAGTGGCCGATTCCGCTGGAGGAATCCGAGAGGAGCGAGGCCGACCTGCATCACCCGATGCTCAAGGACGCCAAGCCCATGGCTCCGCGCCGCACGATGGTGACCGGCTGCAACGGTCAGCTGGGCCATGCGATCCGCAACTATGTGGAGGAGCATGGACTGCAAGGCTTCGAGTTCAACGACATCGACACGTTCGACTTCTCCGATCCGAGCCAGTACGACCAGTTCGACTGGAGTCTGTACGGCACGGTCATCAACGCGGGCGCATACACGGCCGTGGACAAGGCCGAGACCGTGGAAGGCCGTCCAGTCGCATGGAAGGCGAACGCGCAGGGGCCGGCACTGCTGGCCAAAGTGGCCAAGGAACATAACATCACGCTCGTGCACGTAAGCTCGGACTATGTGTTCGATGGTGTTGAGAAAGAACATGATGAGACCGAGGCCTTCGCTCCGTTGGGCGTGTACGGGCAGACCAAAGCTGCGGGTGACATCGCGGTGGCGAATGCGCCACGCCACTACATCGTGCGTAGTTCGTGGGTGATCGGCGAGGGGCATAATTTCGTGAAGACCATGATGATGCTTTCCGATCGCGTGGCCGACCCGAACGACCAGCTCAACGAGGTGACCGTGGTGGACGACCAGTACGGTCGACTCACCTTCACCAAA
The DNA here is from genome assembly GCA_963595445.1 of bacterium. GTDB lineage: Bacteria > Actinomycetota > Actinomycetes > Actinomycetales > Bifidobacteriaceae > Bifidobacterium. The sequence goes on along the minus strand of CAVBHJ010000009.1, from coordinate 25,066 downwards.
GACATGGCCGAAGCGATCTTCCACTTGCTGGGCACGAACGCCGAGTACGGCACGTACAACCTGACGGGATCCGGCGTGGTGAAGTCATGGGCTGACATCGCCAAGGCAGTGTTTGACGAGACGAACGGCAACGGTGAGAAGGTCAAGCCGATTTCGACCGACCAGTATTTCGCGAATGCGAAGAATCCGGTGAGTCCACGTCCGACCAATTCGGCGCTGGCCCTTGGGAAGATCGAACAGACCGGTCTGACCGTACCGGATTGGGAAGAGTCCCTGAACGCGTACGTTGCGAAAGAACTGAACCGATAATTTGATGATTTTGGGGTGAAACCGCGCAGGGTCGCCTGCGCGGTTTTCCATATTCTGTCTCTTTCTACTAAGCTGGAAACGCTCAGTGAAAGAGAACATGATAGAAAGCAGGACAGGTCATGAAGGGCATTATTCTCGCGGGTGGTTCGGGGACTCGCCTATATCCGTTGACCACGGTCACATCGAAGCAGCTGCTTCCGGTGTATGACAAGCCGATGATCTACTACCCGCTCAGTGTGCTCATGATGGCGGGCATCCGTGACATCTTGATCATCAGCACTCCGCATGATCTGCCGAATTTCGAACGTTTGCTGGGTGATGGCAGCCAGTATGGAGTGAACTTCTCCTACAAGGTTCAGCCTTCCCCGGATGGTCTGGCACAGGCGTTCCTGTTGGGTGAGGAGTTCATCGACGGAGAACCGTGCGCGTTGGTGTTGGGTGACAACATTTTTTACGGCAACGGTCTGGGCGCTACTTTGCGTGCTGCGGTACGTAAGGCCGAGTCCGGCGAGGGCGCGAGTGTGTTCGGCTATTACGTGGATGATCCCGAACGCTACGGCGTGGTGGAGTTCGATGAGAATAAGAAGGCCATCTCAATTGAGGAGAAGCCTGCGGTGCCGAAGTCGAACTATGCGGTGACGGGTTTGTATTTTTATGATGAACGTGTGGTGGAGTTCGCCAAGCGTGTGGTGCCAAGTGCGCGTGGCGAGTTGGAGATTACGGATCTGAATCGTATGTATCTCGAGGCGGGCGCGCTGAGCGTGCGTACGTTGGGGCGTGGTTATGCGTGGCTTGATACGGGCACGATGGATTCTCTGTTCGAGGCGGGTGAGTTTGTGCGTACGGTGCAGCGTGCGCAGGGGTTGCCGATCGCGGTGGCCGAGGAGATCGCCTTCGAGAACGGGTGGATTACCCGCGACCAGCTTATGGATGCGGCTGTCAAGTATGGCAAGAGCCCGTATGGCAAGCACCTTAAAGATGTCGCGGATAACAAGATAATTGTTAAAGCGAAAGATGCGGTAGGAGCTTTGTAAGCTTTTCTGAATTCCATCAATAATATTTGTCGAATGCGGGGTAAGGGAATCCGCAGTCCATTTAGGAGGAAGTTTGAGTTTATTCAGTAAACGGAACCGTGTGCTTCTTCGTGAGCTAACCGTTACAGATTTCAAACTACGTTATCAGCAGTCTGCCTTGGGATATCTTTGGTCTATTCTGAAGCCCCTGATGCTGTTTGCGGTCATGTACATTGTGTTCGCAAAGTTCCTTGCCATGGGTGGAGATATACCAAACTATGCTGTGTATCTCTTGGCTGGTATTTCTTTTTGGACCTTTTTCGCAGAAGCGACAACCCAAGGTTTGCAGGCGATCGTTTCTCGAGGCGACCTGATTAGGAAGATTAATTTCCCGAAATATATCATTGTTTTGTCCGGTACGATTTCGGCTCTGATTAATCTTTTCTTTAATCTCATCGTGGTGTTTGTTTTCGCCATTCTGACGGGCGTTAAATTCCGTTGGACGTTATTGCTTCTGCCCCTCAATATCATAGAGATGTATTTACTGGCACTGGGAATCGGCCTGTTCCTGGGATCCCTTTATGTTAAGTACCGTGATGTCGGCTACTTGTGGGAAGTCGCCCTGCAGCTTTTCTTCTATGCCACGCCTATCATCTATCCCATCACCATGGTGAGCGCCACGCATCCGACTATGGCCAAGTTGATGATGCTTAGTCCTATGGCACAGGTCATTCAAGACATTCGATACAACTTGGTGACGGATTACACGCAGACTCTTTGGTCGATGTGGGATACCCCTTTGATTGGTATAGTTCCGTTTGGCTTTGTACTGATTGTTCTTGCTATTGGTTCTTGGTACTTTAACAAGAGCGCCAAAAAGTTTGCTGAGGTGATGTGAGTGGCTGCATTGAACGACGACGTTGCAATTGAAGTAAAAGATGTCTCCAAGAGCTTCAAACTCCCACTGGAGAAGGCTTCCAGTCTGAAGCAGGCCATCTTTAACACGATTGGCGGAAAGAAGGGATATGAGGAACATCAGGTTCTAAGGGATATCTCCTTCAAAATCCATAAAGGTGACTTTATCGGTATCGTTGGCCGAAACGGTAGCGGCAAGAGCACCTTGTTGAAGTTGATGGCGCAAATTTACTATCCGGATTCCGGCAGCATCGACGTCAACGGTATTCTCGTTCCATTCATTGAACTGGGTGTTGGCTTCAGCCCGGAACTCACGGGTCACGATAATGTTTATCTTAACGGTGCATTGATGGGCTTCTCGTCCAAAGAAATTGATGCGATGTACGACGATATCGTTGACTTTGCTGAGCTTGGTCAGTTCATGGAGCAGAAGATCAAGAACTATTCGAGCGGTATGCTTGTTCGTCTTGCCTTCTCCATGGCAATCCGTGCGCAATCCGACATCCTGTTGCTGGACGAGATTCTTGCAGTGGGCGATGAGGCTTTCCAGCGCAAGTGCTACGCATATTTTGCCAAGCTTCGCAGGGAGAAGAAGACCGTTATTCTGGTCACGCATTCGATGGATTCTGTTCAGAGGTTCTGTAATCGAGCGATTTTGATTCATGATGGAGATCTCAAGATTGACGGTAGTCCTCTGGAGGTTGCGCAGGCATATCAGGAACTGAATAGCCAGCGCTTGGATTTGGCGAACTTGGAATCTCAGTTCGATGGTAACGAGGAATCTTCTGAATCCACCGAGAAAGAGGAAGAGCGACGTCAGCGTGAGGAGAATGTCGATTTCGTTCTTTCCCACAGGGTGGATACGGACAAAATTCATTTCGACTTGGAGATCATTCCGAAGACGGAGTTGGAAGATGCCGTACTTACGTTTGTCATCAATAGCGAGGTCGGTGAAATTGTGTTCCGAGTGGCTACTGATGATAAGAATGTCAATAAGCACATTGACTTCATTCCAGGAAAGAGAACCAAGGTTCATCTGGCTGTAGATAATATTTTCCCCAATGGTATTTTTTCTGTGCAGGTTGCTGTAAAGAAGAAAGACAGAAGCGAAAATTATTTGATGGCCAATAATGCTCTGCTGTTTGAAGTTCATGCTCCAGTTGATGTAAGTCAGAACTGGAAGCCACCGTTTGCGTTGTCGCTATCTCCAGTGGAGGAGTAGAACACCATGAAATACGGCCTTTTCAAGTATGAGACCGAAAACATCGGCGATGAGATTCAAAGTATTGCGGCGAGACGGTTTCTACCTACGGTGGATGAGCTGATAGACAGAGATCGTCTTGGAGAATATACTCCATCCGAAGAAGTCAAGCTGATAACCAATGGCTGGTTCATGCATGCGCCATATCAGTGGCCTCCTAAATCTGAAATGGTGAAGCCATTATTGATTTCCATGTATATCGATCCGGCTGATCCTAAAGTGTCGGATGCTTTCTTCTCCGATGAGGGAATCGAGTACCTGAACTCGCATGGACCTGTGGGCGCCAGGGATTTATCGACCTTGGATCTTTTGAAAAAGCATGGGGTTGATGCGTATTTTTCTGGTTGCATGACCTTGACCCTGCAAAGGGATCCGAACATCCCCAAGGGTGATTTCATATTGGCTGTGGATGTTCCGCAACCTGTCGCAGACATGATTCGTCAGCATACTGATCGGCCTGTGATTCAGTCATCTCCTTATTTTGATGCGAATATGAGCCAGACGGATCGATTCCAGCTTGCAGAGTATTTCTTGTACCTGTATCAGTCGGCACATGCGGTCGTCTCCACAAGGTTGCACGCGATGCTTCCCTCTCTCGCTATGGGCACTCCAGTGTTCCTTGTCAAAGATCATCAGAAATATGACGAGAAAAGATATGCTGGATTAGCGGATTTGGTGAACAGCGCGACCGATACGGAATATTTGGAGGACTATTCGCTCTTTGACGTTGATAGCCCAAAGGCCAATCCGGATACTTATTTGAAGATTCGAGAAAAGCTGATTTCTACGGTTTCTGAATTTACGGGTTACAACAATGGCTCTACTTTCAGAACTGTGGATTTTTCCAAGATTGCCAGCAATGAGTCCTATATCAGGCTCTTTACCAAGGGCTTCCATTCATTGAATCGAGCTTTGTTGCTTGAGGGAGATAAAAGCTGGTTGCAAGAGCAGAATGATGACTTGCACAGGATTAATGATGATTTGCACAAGGTTCAGGAAAATCAGAATGCCCGTATCGAAGAATTGGATTTGATTCGGAAAAATTTGATTCTTCAAAATGAGGAACTGCATAAGCAGATTGAAGAAATCAAGAACTCGAACACTTGGAAGGTCGGTTTAGCCGTCACTGCTCCTGGACGCAAAATCAAGGATTTGATTAAGAAAGGCCAAAAGTGAATAGGATTCGTGTTTTTTTCCAGTACCTTCGACATAACGGAGCGAGGGTAGCGTTCGGCAGAGCCTTTGATTTTATGAAGCGTAAGATTCACCATACCTCTGTTGCTCAGGGAGTCGTTACGAAACGAGCCATTGATGTCATGACGTCCGCTGATGACGTTGTTTCGGCGGATTTCGTTGCTAATCCGTATCAGAAGCCACAGAAGCTCAACAAGGATAAGCTCAATATCGGATGGGTTCTTTCACCGATCAGCATTGGCAGTGGCGGCCAGCATACCATTGCAAGGTTCGCCAAGTCCCTGCAGAAGCGTGGACATAACGTCACGTTCTTTATCTATGAAAGTATTGCCCAGCAGCCTGCCGAGTATTCACATCAGCTCTTAAAGGAACATTTTGATATCGATGTTCGTTGCGTTCCTGTGGCCCAAGCGGAAAAGGAGAACCTCGATGTGATGTTTGCCACCGGGTGGGAGACGGCTTACCCGGTCTTCAACATGAAGATTTCCGCACACAAGATGTACTTCGTGCAGGATTTTGAGCCGTTGTTCTACGGCATGGGATCCAAGGCAGTGCTGGCGGAGAATACGTATCGTTTCGGTTTTTATGGTGTGACGGCAGGTCGATGGCTGACGAAGAAAGTCGGAGAATATGGCATGCAAGCCGATTTCTTTGATTTCGGTGCTGATCTGGACATCTACCGTCCAACGGAAACCCAGAAAAAGAAGAAGCAAATTTGTTTCTACGGACGTCCCGTCACTGAACGCCGTGCATTTGAGATTGGCGTGTTGGCTTTGGCGAAGTTCCACCAGATGCATCCCGACTACAAAATTGTGTTTTTCGGATGGGATGTTTCTGATTTTGATATTCCGTTCCCGTATGAAAATCGTGGGATTGTAAGTCCGGCTGAGCTGGCGGAAATATATCACGAGTCGCAAGCATGTCTTGTCCTTTCTCTGACGAATGCGTCTCTGCTGCCTCTTGAGTTGCTTGCTGCCGGTTGTGTTCCCGTGATGAACGAGGGAGAAAACAATCGATTGGTCATCGGCGAAAATCCGGATATCGTCTATACTCTTGACTCGCCTATCGAGCTGGCTAAGGGACTTGATGAAGTGGTTTCCGATCCCAACATTGAATTGCGGTGCAAGCGTATTTCCAAGAGTGCTGAGAGCTCCTCTTGGGACGCTTCCTATGACAAGTTTGAGAGAATTATTTTGAGAGAGGCCACGGCCACGAGTCATGAGTGACATTAAAGCGACTGTTTTCATCCCGACATATTACGGTGAAGACAATTTGGAGGAGCTCTTCGGGAGCTTGTCGATGCAGGATGTGGATTTCGAGTACGAGATTTTGGTGATTGATACCAGCTCGAAAGATCGTACCCCGGAAATCATCAAGGAGTGGGCACCTAAGTTCAAGTACTTCCGTTATGAGACTATAACAAAAGCTGATTTCTCCCACGGAAGGGTTCGCCAGCAGGCTGCTCAGATGGCTCGTGGTGAGTATGTTGTATATCTGACCCAGGATGCGACTCCTGCTCACCGCAGATGGCTGTACGAAATAATTCAACCGATGGAGCGCTTTTCTAACGTAGCGGGTGTTATGGGCAAGCAGGATCCACGTCCTAATGCTCTTCCTCTCCTGAAAGAGGAGATTATCCGTACTTTTAAGCAGTTTGGCCCTGATTTCGGAACCACGTTGTTCTACTCTGATGATTTCATCGGTTCGCAACAGATTTATGATCTGGTGACCTTCTATTCGGATGTTAATTCTGCGGCGCGTAAGAGTGTGCTCTTGGGCGACGTTCCTTATCAGGATATTCCCTACGCCGAGGATCAGAAACTGGGTGAAGATTTAGTCGATCACGGTTACGTGAAGGCTTATGCTCCTCGTGCGAATGTGTGGCACACAAACGAAATCAAGCTCCGTGATTATAAGAAGCGTATGTTTGATGAGATTGTGGGCGTGCGACGGGTCGGAAAGACCATGGATCCCATTCCGGTCACGTTTGTAATCAAGCAGATGGTTCGTGCCTACACTCTGGGTTCAATGTTCATTCTGCGTGATGGACAGTACTCGTGGAAGCGTAAAATATACTGGCTTCTTTTGAATCCGCTTTTCGTACTTGAAAAATGGAAGGGCGTCAGGGCTGCCATCAAAGTGGATTTGAACGATCAGGAAACGATTGATTCCTATTCTCTGGAAAAGCAGCAGGCCAGGTAGATATTATTGTCATAGGCTGATTTTGTTTAATGAGAACTTGGGCAAAGTCAGCCTTTTTCTAGTTTAATGAATTGTTTTTTTAAGAAGGCTTAGTCAATGTCGCGTAAGTTGCATGAATCTATTTATAGACAAAAGAAGTCTATATATGTAATGAAGGATGACAAAAGAGCCTGTTCTAGTAATGTTACAAAAAAAGAACGTGTAATTTCAACGCCGATTTCTCATGTTTGGCAGAGTGGTATAGGTGCATCTTCTGAAAAGAAGGTCATTTCAGAAGATATTAATGTTTGTGTAAAAGAAAGCTTTGCAAGACTCTGCCTACGTAAACTAGAATTTTTAATAAAAAAAGGCGCGTTTAAATTCTCTTATCTGTCGTATGTTATATTTTTCTTAATTCTACCTGCTGTCGCTGTTGAGGTTATGCAGTCTAGTCTTTATGAAAAAGGTGGCGCTAAGCAGATAACAAAATTTGTTACTCAGATATGGCTTAAAGAGCAATATATATTTTTACTGAATTATGGAATTCTAGTTCTTCTTCTCTTGTGCCTTATCTTATTGTTTAACAATTTTTGGATTGCTTCGATTCTGTATATAGTTTTTTTCGGTGTTCTAGGTGTTGCGAATTATTTTAAAGTGCAGCTTCGTAGTGAGCCGGTCATACCTACGGATTTTAATTTTGTCGGAAATGTGGGTGAGATATCCTTATTTATTCCTGCAGACGGCTATTCTCTGATTTCTACTGTGATTTGGATACTTCTAGTATCTTTTATTGTATGTCTAGTGTTTTGGATTCTTGATTCCAGAAGACATTTTATACATATTCGGGAAAAAACTTCTTATGAAAAATATTTAGAACATGTAAAAAAACATGATTACAAGGATTTGTCAAGTCGTTTGCAGGCAAAAATCCAAACGATTAATCCATGGTTGTTCGTTGTGCGTTGTGTTTGCTGGGTTGTTCCTTTTGGTGCCTTGTTCTCTTTTGTCTGGTCTGTAAGTGAATCGGGGTCTTGGGCGTCGAGGCTTGCTTCTGCATGCTCCAATGCGACTGTAGGTTTTAGTGAATTAGGGGATATGCAAAAGAACGGCTACGTGGTTGGATTCGTCAGATATATGCATGTCAAAGCAATTGACGAGCCGGACGGCTATAGCAAAGCAAGGATGAATGAAATAGCTGATAAGTATAAGAAAGCAGCCGACAAGATTAATACCAGTCGAAATAATAATTTGACTGACAGTACTGTAATCATGGTTTTGTCGGAATCGTTTTCCGATCCCACGCGAGTTCCCGGAATCCAACTGGCGTCGGATCCAATGCCTCAGATCAGAAGTCTGAAGGAAACGTGTACGTCGGGACTGGCTCTTTCGACCGGCTATGGTGGCGGTACGGCCAACATTGAATTCCAGGCTTTAACCGGACTGAGCATGACCAATTACAATACAAGTGTTATTCCATATCAGCAGTTGATTCCGAGTCAAAAGTGGACTCCAAGTTTCAATCAGCTTTGGAATGACGCTAATGGGGAGGGAGCTTCCCAGGCATTCCATTCGTATAACAGAACGATGTATTTCAGAGGAACTAACTATAAAAAGTTTGGTTTTTCAACTTTTTGGACTGCGGATGGGCCTAATGAAATTTCATTCTCCGACACTATAGACAATAGTGACTATATTTCGGATGAATCAACGTATCAAAGTGTTTATGAGGAAGTTTCTCAAAAAAATTCGGGAAACCAGTTTATTCAAGTTGTTACTATGCAAAATCATATGCCATATTATGATTGGTATGATAACAATGAATTTAAGGATGATGATCTTTCGGAATACGAAGACGATTACGAAAAACAAGATGTGGAGACATATGCAAAAGGAATGCAATATACTGACAACTCCACAATAGAATTTTTGAACCAGCTTGATGAGTTAGATAAACCTATAACTGTTATTTTTTATGGTGATCATCTTCCTGGTATATATAAGCATGAAAATGATAAGACTGAAGATGCCAGGGTCTTGCGTGAAACAGATTATTTCATATGGTCGAATAAGGCTTCTTCTGGTAAAGATGTAAAGATACAAAATGGTACTTCATATACATCTTCGAATTATTTCATGGCGTTAGCTGCAGAGCATATGAACGCCAAGGTGACTCCTTATCTCGCTTTTCTGACAGAGTTGCGAAATGTGATTCCTGCTATTGCACCTGCTGAATCTAAAGATGATGATATTCCTGTATATCTTGACGATGAAGGTAATAGAATAAACGAGGAAGATCTTACCAAAGAGATGAAAGACTTGCTGGAAGACTACAAGCTGATTCAGTATGATATTACATCAGGGAAGAATTATTTGAAGCAAACAGATTTTATGAATCTGGAGTGATGATGTGGTTTCTCTACATTGAGAAACCACATCACTTTCATGTGAATAAGTACTTATTTCATGTTTTTAATTTTGCGATCATATATGTATTTTTCGGCAAGCCTGATTTGACGATAAACTACGCAGATTATTCTCTGAAGTAAAGGTACTGTCTGTGTGACTTGTTTTGTGCTATGCAGATCGTTCAGATAGGTTTCTTTATCGGCCTCTTCGCTTAGTGCTTTCTTTTCGTTTTTAAGATTCGTGGTGAGGGTGTAGTAGCTTCGAGCGGGCAAGATGCCCCTCTTCTGGCAAAGTTGCATGTTGAGCAGTGCCGCTGTGATGTGGTCGTGGTAAAAGCTGAAGCTGTACATCTTGTGTGTGACCGAATCGGGACGCTGCAGCCAGTGATACAGAACCGTGTCGATATCAGTGACTGTATTCATGCGGTCGTATAACGCTCCAGCTATTGCTGTGTCTTGGGCGTACATTCCTTCAGGGAATCGGATGCCATCCCAAAGTTCGCTTTTGTAAAGCCTGCACCAATTTGCTTCGTTGAAGTAAAGAGCTTCTGTATTTTTCCCCGCAAATTTACCCATCAATCGCAGACTCTTGCAGAACACGGTCTGATATGCATGAAGCGGGTTTTTAAAAGTGGTCTTCTTCTCAGGGTCTGTGATGCCCCTTGAAGCTTTTTCCCTGACACTTTCAATTTGGGAAACCCCGAATTGTTGCCAGCGTGCTTTACTCATATCTGCGCCGGTGCTGATAAGGGCATGAAGTAGAAGCTCGATGTTGCGGCGGTCAAGTATGTCGTCATTGTCGGCAAAAGCGATGTATTCACCGTGCACTGCATCAAGTCCGGCATTCTGGGCTTTAGCGATGCCACCGTTTTCTTGATGGATGACTGTGACTCGAGAGTCGCTTGCAGCATAGCTATCGCAAAGCTCGGAAGAGGAGTCCTTCGATCCGTCGTCAACGAGAATGATTTCAAGATTGCGATATGACTGATTCAAAATTGATTCGATGCAGTACGGTAAGTATTTCTCCGCATTGTATACGGGGACGATAATTGAAACCAAGGGTCTTTCGTCAATCATATGAATTCCTCTTTATTCGTTTCAAACGCTTTTAGACATTGTAAGCGAATCCACTCGTCCAATTTACGCGGTGACGGGTTGCATCTTATGATGAGCGTGCGTACGGTGCAGCGTGCGCAGGGGTTGCCGATCACGGTGGCCGAGGAGATCGCCTTCGAGAACGGGTGGATTACCCGCGACCAGCTTATGGATGCGGCTGTCAAGTATGGCAAGAGCCCGTATGGCAAGCATCTCAAAGATGTTGCGGAAGACAAGATCATCATCAAGTCGAGGGAGTAAAGGCGGTCGGGTTGCCTCGGCCGCGCCGTCTGCGTCTGCGTTCGGTGCAACCGTAAGAGGAATGGGTTGTTGAGCTGATCATCGTGTCGCGGTCCGCTATGGACTGCCACTGGCCGCATGGTTGAAGTGCGTAACCTTTTGGGCAATATCGTCAGTTTTGCAGGAATTGTTGATGGCGACCATTCGTTTTTTGGATTCGGACATGTTTCCGGCGAATGATGACTGTTTCTTCTTAGCCTCGCTGATGCGGTGCGAATATGCGAAGAGCCGGGAAATCCGGCTCTCATGCTGTCTACGTGAATGTTTCAGGGTTTGTTTCGGGCTGAACGTTTCAGGTGGGTCACTGCAGTCGAATCGTTTCAGTCGAATCGAACGTTTCTGACGGCCAACGTCACTTGCTGGAGCCCTGCTTGAGTTCCTGGCTGGCGGTCACGGCCTTCGTGGCGGAATCAAGCTCGTTGGTCACACTACGCAGTGTATCCGCGTAATCTTTGATCTCTTCGGTAGCTTTGTCATAATCGTTCGTGCTGCCGCTGGTGGGGCAGGAAGGAGCGTCCGCAATATTCTTGGCGGAATCGATCGCATCTTTCAGCGTTTCCAGAGTGGAACTGTCGGCAACATCGTCGGTAGTGAGCTTGGCGGCTTCGTCGGCCTCATCCCGCGCTTCCTTGAAACTATCCTGATGCACGGTAAGGGACTTGACGTTCAGATTGCACGTATCGCTCGCGGCCTGCGCAAGTTCGCGATTATTGCTCATGGTAATAAACAGCGCAGCAGCTACGACAATCGCCACAACGGCCACGATTGTCACGATCGCAATATTTTTTCTTGTTGTCGTGCTGTCCTTCTGCATGATTTTCTCTCCTTTTGGGCGGGTGTCAATAAAACGTAGCGAGTATACCGCAGTCTCAGAAAAGGGTGGGTGTTGTGAAGCTTGGATGTGATTGCTCGGGTGCTGTTGCCTAGGGGCTCTGGGAGCTATGCTGCTCGAATGGATTTTCGCGGAGTCTCGTGAGTTTAATGGCTTGGTGATCTGTGTCGGGACGCTTGGGGTGAGGCTGCCTGAGTGAGGCTGCCTGAGTGGGGCTGTGGGCGCTCGGATCTGACGCCGGGTGATTGCTTGTATGAGGATGGGTATGGAGATTCTTGGTTTTTCTGATACTGCAGTTGTCTTTTTGGCTTTCGCAGGTGGCTTGTGCGAGAGGGTGTGTGGCGGCGTGTGAGACGGTATGCGAGGCGGCCTGTGAGACGGACGGTTGTGTGTGCTGGATTGTGGCTGCGGTTGAAATCGTTTCGGCCATGCTGGTTGTGCCCCAAGTCGGAGATACGGGCGTATTCTCGACTTGGGGCAGAAGGTCTTCCATCGAATGGTTTTTCTGTGTTTGATAATCGTTGGAAAATGGCCGTTTCCATTTTCTAGATGTTTGGGATTTAGTGCGTGTGGCACCCCCTTTTCGGCCACGATATGCGATATATGGCTGCAACTCCGAGTTGTGGCAGGGCTGAGCCAATCGGCTGACCGATGTCCGGACATACGCGGCGTTGCGTTGCGACTGAGCGATGGCATCGGGTGTCCCTATCCGGTGCGGTTGTGGAGATCATAATCTCCAGTCACTGGAGGAATTGACCCATCCTAAGCCATTCCAGGTCCGGATTTATCCAGTGGGTGGTGGAATCGGGATGTTAGGAGACCCTGTAGAGGCCGAAAATCGCCAGTGACTGGATAAAACAGGACTCTGAGAGGCTATTTGGAGGGCGGAATTAGCCAGTGACTGGAGGTTTATGGTCGTTGAGGAGGCGATGTGCGGGAGTATTTATCCAGTGGGTGGTGGAATCGGGATGCTAGGAGGTCCTCTAGGGGGAGAAAATCGCCAGTCACTGGAGGTTTCTGGACGTTGAAGTGCCCCTAAGAGTGTGGAACTAGCCAGTAACTGGATGAGTTTGGACGCTGTGGGCCTTATAGAGATCGAAAATCGCCAGTGACTGGTGGATTTGGGTCTCTGGGTAGTTGCTGAGTGGGTGGAATTGGCCGGTGACTGGATGATTTGGGGCTCTGGGGAGCTGCTGAGTGGGTGGAATTAGCCAGTGACTGGGTAAATTAGGCGTGGAAGTGGCTGGATCCGGACATTCCGCCGTAAACCCCGCCCCATCCCGTCATAAACCCCGGCTCCATCCCGCATAAATCCCATCGCAATCCCACACAGCCCTATCCGCCACTCCGCATGCGCTGTGATGCGGTAACGTTTTACCTAAGAAAAAGAAATGCCGTAAAAGGGAGATTCCATGGCGCGTAGGGCAACTCTGAAGGATGTGGCCGCAGAGGCAGGGGTGTCCGTGACTACGGTCTCTCTGGTGTTGAACAATCGTCCGGCGCGCGTTTCCACCGAACGGCGTGAGGCAATCGCAGCAGCGGCGAAAAAACTTAACTATGTACCCAATCAGAACGCGAGGAGCTTGGTCACCAAGCAATCCAAGCTGGTGGCGCTCATTGTGCCGGACATCGAAAACCTGTTCTTCGCGGCGCTCGCCAAATGTATGGAGGATGAGTGCGCGTCGCAGGGATATTCGTTGATCATCGCCAATTCCGACGATTCGCGTACGGCCGAACATAACCTGTTGCAGCGTCTTACGTCTCGTGGAGTGGATGGCGTTATGCTCATTCCCGCGCGAGAGTCCTGCGCGGACGGGGTTGGCGCGCAATTGCAGGCTGACGTTCAGGCCGTTACATGCCCGGTGGTGATGATAGACCGTTTGACGCAGTGCGGATGGTGTGATGCGGTTGGTTTCAACAATTATCTTGGTGGTCGTCTGGCTGCCATGTATTTGTTGGAAAATGGACATAGACGCATTGGCTTGATTACGGGAGACGTTGCCGAGTCGAGTGCTGCGGAACGTCGCAATGGATTCGTGGACGCGCTTGAACAGGCCGGAGTCGCGTTCGATTCCTCTTTGTGCGTTGAAGGCGATTATCGTTTTGATAGTGGCTACAATGCCGCGGATCAGATTGTTGACGGTGGCGCTACAGCCGTGTTCTGCTGCAATGATGTTATGGCGCTTGGCGTTTGCCAGCGATTGATGGAACGCGGTTCGGACGTTGCCGAAAACGTGCAGGTGATCGGTTACGACAATATTTTGAAGCGATTCGGATTCGATTGGCGCATGACCACTGTTGAGCAGAATGTTGCGGATCTGGCCAATACGTGTTGGGGACTGCTTTCGGAGCGTATCAAGGATTCGCTCGGCAGGGGTGCCGATGGTGCGGGGAAGTCCGAGTCAAACGGCCGCCCGTGGCTGGCGAATCCACGGGTTGAGGTTTTGACTCCGACGCTGGTGCAGGCGTCCACCCTGTAATTCGTAACCGTCTAACGCATGGTCCTGTGGTGCATGCGTTGGTGCGTGTATTTGTGCATGCGTTGGTGCATGCGGCATGTGCGGAATATGAACGGTTCGGCGGTGGCTGGGTGTGGAAAATAGCTGAGTATGTCTGGGGTGCCCAGACGTATGGATTCGGATGGCTGCATGTAACCGGCTGACTTTATGCATACCACCGGCCTCTGGCCGGGAGTGTATGAGACGGCATATTCGACTGACGTCGGCCAGGGCGTTTGATGCGGTACGTGGTCTTATTTCAGGTCGACCCGGTTTGGTGGCGGTAAGACAATCTTGATTGCGACACGCTGACGACTGTGTATTTGACGTACTTGATAAAACGCTTTACCATAACTTTTCGGAAGTGCCACGAGTAAGGAATAGAAGAAAAACGTGGCGGTGTTTATCGTTCCGTCAATGAAGAAAGGTACGACTATGAAAAAGTTGATTCTTGATCTCGACACCGGCGTCGACGATGCCCTGGCCATCTCGTACGCATTGGGAAGCCCCGAAGTCGAGCTGATCGGCATTACCGGCACTTACGGCAATGTGCTCGTGGAGCAGGGCGTGCGCAACTCGCTCGCCATAACCGATCTGCTGGGCCATCCGGAAGTCAAGGTGTATCAGGGCCTGCCGCACTCCAGCACCACGGACGGCTTCGAAGTGCTGCCGGTATCCGCATTCATTCACGGCAATAACGGCATCGGAGACGTGGAGATTCCCGACTCGAACCGATCTGTGGAAACCGAATCCGCAGTCGATTTCATCATCGACGCCGTCAAAACGTACGGCAAGGACCTCATCTACGTGCCGACCGGCCCTATGACCAACATTCAGGCAGCACTTGAAAAAGCGCCGGAAATCAAGGATGAGATCGGCCAGGTCGTGCTGATGGGCGGTGCGTTGACCGTTCCCGGCAACTGCAACGCCTGCATGGAGGCCAACATCTCCCAGGATCCGGAAGCCGCCGACTACCTGTTCCGTTCCGGCACCCCGACCACCATGATCGGCCTCGATGTGACTCTGCAGACCCTGCTCACCTACAAGGAAACCCAACAGTGGCGAGAGCTCGGCACCAAGGCCGGCGCATTCCTGGCCGACATAACCGACTTCTACATCAAGGCTTACGAAACTACGTCCCCCCACCTGGGTGGTTGCGGACTGCATGATCCGCTCGCGGTGGGCGTGGCGGTCGACCCGACGCTTGTGGACACGATTGACATCAATATGAAGGTCGACGTCGAAGGCCCCACTCGTGGTCGCACCATCGGAGATGAAACGCGACTGAACGATTCGAACAAGACCATGAAGGTGGCCGTCGGAGTCGACGTGCCGCGCTTCCTCAACGAATTCATGACCCGTATTTCCGGCCTTGCCGCCAAGGCGGAGTGAAGAGAGTAAGGCGAGATAGGAAAATCCGCAATGACTGAAGCTACTGAACTTAGCGAAAACGTAACCGAAAACGCGGCTCAAGCCGCCCCCGAAGTCACGGTCGAGAATGATGGAATCACCAATAGGATGGCCATCCGTGCGCTGATCCCGCTGCTCATCACCTTCGTGCTCGGCACCTTGTGTCTGCAGGGATTCAACCTTGTGTTTCAGCAGGTGGGTGCCGATGTTGGTGCCCCGGAACAGGCCTCGCTGATCACCGCGTTCCCGAGCATCGTGCTTGGCATCGTCTGCTTCATCTACGGCTCCCTGGGCGATTTCGTGTCCCTGCGTAAGCTGGTGACCTTCGGCCTGGCCACGCTGTTCATCGGATCCGTGTTCGGATTCGTCTGCAATTTCTTCTTCACCGCGAACCTGTGGACCGTAATCATCGCGCGTGTAATCCAGACCGCGGGCGAGCAGGTGGCCGGATCTGCCTTCCTCGTGGTGGCCACCAAGTACCTGCGCAACGATCTGAAGGTCATCTTCTTCGGTCTGTTCACCGCCGCATACCAGCTGTCCGCATCCATCGGCGTGTTCGCGGCTGGTGCGCTCAGCGCCGTCGCATGGCAGTATCTGTTCCTGATTCCGGCTGTGACGATTTTCTTCCTGCCGGTGCTGCTCAAGACCCTGCCGGCCAAGGGTGGCAGCAGCAAGAAGATCGACGCCTTCGGCTTTGTGGTCTTCGGCCTGGCGACCGCATTCCTCACGCTGTTCTTCTCGTATGAGGCATGGTGGATGCTGGGTGTTTCCGCAGTGCTGTTCGTGCTGTTCGCCGTGTATATCAGCAAGGCCTCCGATCCGTTCATCACGCCGGCGTTCTTCAAGAATCCACGTTGGCGTCGTGCAATCAGCCTGATTTTCTTCTTCTACTTCACGAACTATGCGCTTTCCCCGATCTACAACGCCATCGGAACCAACCTTTACGGCATGACTACCACGCAGATTTCGAAGTATCTGGTGTGGGCCTACGTGGTCGCGGCTGTCATGGGAACCTGCTCCGGTTGGATCGTCGGCAAGATCGGCATCAAGAGGGGACTCGTGTTCGCAGCTGAGCTCATGTTCGTGGGCTGGGTCGGCGCCGCGTTCTCCGTGAACTACGGATTCCTTCCCCTTACGCTGTTCGCCTGCGTGTACTACGCGGGATGCGGCATGATGTACTCGCCGGTCGTCTCCACGGTTCTGGGAACCCTGGAGAAGGACGAATCCGGCCGTGGCGTCGGCATGAACGATCTGATCATGAACGTTTCCCCATCTATCGGCATCGCCATCATAGGCAAACTGCTGAGCTCGGATTATCTGGTTGATTCCACCTACGCCGTGGGCCGTACCGGTGCCGTTGCGGGCTACTCCAACCTGCTGCTCATCGGAGCGTTGATGGTGCTGATCGGCATGCTCGCCTTCTACATGCTCAAGAGGCGTGTCTACGAGGGCAACCACGCGCTGGAAAAGAAAACAAAGAAAAGCAACAAGCAGGCCGCCTGATCCGGGCGTCCTGATCTGAGCATCCTATGTAAGGAGGAGAAAATGAGCTCAGTCGAAGCGCTCTCCGCACTGGACCGCATCCACGGAACAGTATCGGTGATTGGTTCCATGAATGCGGACTACACCGTAACTACGCAGCGACTTCCCGGTCCGGGTGAGACGATCACCGGTGGACCGCTGCAGCTGCTGCCCGGCGGAAAGTCCGGCAACCAGGCTGCCGCGGCCGCACGCATCGGCGCCAGCGTGCAGATGTTCGGCGCGGTCGGGTCTGACTCCAATGCGGATTTTCTGCTGGGAGCGCTCGGCGAAGCCGGTGTGAACACCTCGAGCGTGCGCCGCGTGCTCGGACCGTCCGGAACCACGGTGATTACCGTGGATGCGGACGGAGAGAATACGATCGTGTATTCGCCGGGCTCCAACGCGCAGGTGACCGTGGACTATGTGGAATCCATGCGAGACGCGCTGGTACGTTCATCGGTGCTCGGACTGTGCCTGGAAAGCCCGATCGAAACCGTTACGTGCGCCGCACGCATCTGCCATGAGGCCGGTGTGAAGGTACTGCTCAACAATTCCCCGTTCAATCCGTCGCTGCCGGCCGAATTGGTGGAAGCCGCCGACATTCTGCTCGTCAACGAGCATGAGATGGCCCAGCTGCTTGGCATCGATGAGCCGGAGAATGACGATTGGAGCGCTTTCGACTGGAATAATGCGTTGAGCGAGTTGCGTTCCTTCGGCTTCGAACAGGCCATCGTCACCTTGGGCGGAGATGGTTCCGTGGTGCTCGACGCCACCGAGGATGAGCCGATTCACCGTATTGCGCCGGTCCGCGTGAAGGCCGTCGACACCACCGGTTGTGGCGATTCCTTCATGGGTACCGTGCTTGCGGGACTCGCTTCCGGAATGGCGTTGGCCGAAGCCGCCGAACTCGCGTCGTACGTTTCCGCATATGCCGCCACGGGTTACGGCGCGCAGGCGTCGTACGGAAACGCGGCGCAGATCCGTGAGGCGTTCTCCAAGTAAATCGCGATTTATCCGATTGCGATTCTCCATAATCGTGATTGCGGCCGTGAGCGTGTGGCCGCAATCGCAACAATATCTCTCCGAAAACAAAAAATCCCGCGAAACTGCAAGAATCGCGGGATTTTTTGTATGGAAAACGTATATCAGGCGTACAGATTACGAGTGCGCATGTCTTCCGGTAGACCGTTCAACAACGTGGAAACGGAGCCGGATTCGAAAACGGAACGGATGCCGGCGGCCAGCAGCGGAGCCACGGACAGCACAGTCATGTTCGGCAGACGCTTCTCTTCCGGGATCGGCACGGTATCGGTGAGCACGATCTCCTTCGCACCGCAATCCTTCAGACGCTGCACGGCCGGTCCGGAAAGCAGACCATGGGTGGCCACAAGCGTCACCGACTTCGCTCCGGCGTTGCGCAGCGTGCGGACCGCCTCGCAAATGGTTCCGGCAGTGTCGATCATATCGTCCACGACCACACAGTCACGGCCGGCAACCTCGCCGATGATGCCATGCGCTTCGGCATGGTTCGGACGGGTGGTGTCGCGCGTCTTGTGGATGAACGCGAGCGGAAGATTGCCGAGCTTGGCGGCCCACTGTTCGGAAACCTTGATTCGGCCGGCATCGGGGGAGACGATGGTGGTGTTCTCCAGCGGCATGTTGTTACGCACGTAATCCAGCAGCACGGGAGTGGCGGTCAGATGGTCGACCGGTCCGTCGAAGAAGCCCTGCTCCTGCGCGGCGTGAAGGTCGACCGTCATGATGCGGTCTGCGCCGGCGGTCTTGAACAGGTCGAACATCAGGCGGGCTGTGATCGGCTCGCGGCCCTGATGCTTCTTGTCCTGGCGGGAATAGCCAAGGAACGGCGCCACTACGGTGATGGAACGTGCGGACGCGCGCTTCATGGCATCGACCATGATGAGCTGCTCCATGATCCACTTGTTGATCGACTCGCTGTGGGCCTGCATCACGAAAGCGTCGGCGCCGCGCACCGGCTGGGTGTAACGCACATACATTTCGCCGTTGGCAAAGTCGTAGGCAGTGGTTTCAAGAACATCGATGCCCAGATACTTGGCGGTTTCCGCGGCCTGCTCGGGGTATGCGCGCCCCGTGACCAAAGCAAGTTTCTTATCTGGGGTGCCTTCGAGAATCGCCGACATGCTTCGCCTTCCAAACGTTTTCGGTACGTGAAATTAAGCCAAACTTAAATATAACAATGCGGGTGGCCACGGCGCGCGAAAGCCGGAAGGTTCCAAGGATGATTCAAGGATGTTCCAAGGGGCGGAGCGGTTCACGGACGGGTTTCCAAGGCGGCCGTGCCGTGCTGTGGAGGCGTCGGCTGGGCGGTTCCGGACGTATCCGGTTCGTCGGGGCATGGGGTTAGTCTAAACAGGTTGTCATCAAACGCATATCCATATTCCTTATATATAGATGTTTGAGGGCAGTACGCATACACACTCCTGCCATGGAAGGTCCATGGCCGATAGTCCGAAGGAGGTGGGTGATGTCTGCGCATAAGTACGAACTGATGTTCATTGCCGATCCTGAGCTGGATGAGCGTGGTCTGAAGAAGCTGACCGAGCAGTATCTGGAAACTGTCACCAAGGAAGGCGGTGCCGTCGAGAACATCGACATCTGGGGCCGTCGCAAGCTTGCCTACGAGATCGCCGGCAAGACCGAAGGTAACTACGTTGTGGTCAACTACTCCGCTGAGCCGGCCACCAGCGACGAACTCGATCGTCTGCTGAACCTGAACGAATCCGTCATCCGCACGAAGATTCTTCGCAAGTAAGTAATTCAAGCTTTTTGGCTGCATAGTAGGTAGGTAACGTCATGGCAGGCGAAACAATCATCACCGTGGTGGGAAACCTCACGGCTGATCCGGAAATCCGTACCACTGGCAACGGCGCGTCCGTGGCCAGCTTCACGATTGCCTCCACGCCGCGTAACTGGAACCGTAGCACGGGCCAGTTCGAAGACGGCCAGGCCCTGTTCATGCGCTGCTCCGCGTGGCGCGACATGGCCGAGCATTGCGCGCAGAGCCTTTCCAAGGGAATGCGTGTGATCGCCCAGGGTCGTTTGCAGCAGCGTTCCTACCAGGCGCAGGACGGCTCGCAGCGCACCGTTGTGGAGCTTCAGGTCGACGAGATCGGCCCGTCCCTGCGCTACGCGACCGCCCAGGTAACGCGTACCTCCAGCTCCAATGGCTTTGCCGGCAATCGTGGCGGCAGCGGCTTTGGGGGCAACAATGGAGGCTTCGGCGGCAACGCCGGTGGATACCAGGGCGGCGCCGGCTATTCCGGTGGAGCTGGTTATTCCGGTGGTGGCTATCAGAGTGGGGCTTCCGCTCCTGCCAATGCCGCTCCCGCAGCTCCGGCTTCCGATCCTTGGGGCAACGCCGGCAACTCCGGCTCCTCGTTCGGTTCCTTTGGCTCCTCCGAATTCGGTGGAGACAGCGACGAACCGGAATTCTGATCCAAGCCAGATAGTCGCGAACACAGCAGCTTATATAGCATATTTCCAGATTTAAGGAGAACATCAAGATGTCACGCAAGAGGCCGCAGCCGCCGGTCAAGCCGTTTAAGAAGAAGCCGAATCCGCTGAAGACCGCCAAGGTCACCGAGATCGATTACAAGGACGTTGCACTGCTGCGCAAGTTCATTTCCGATCGCGGCAAGATTCGTTCCCGTCGTATCACCGGTGTTTCCGTGCAGGAACAGCGCGAGATCTCGAAGGCTATCAAGAACGCCCGCGAGATGGCTCTGCTGCCGTACGCCACTTCCGGTCGCTGATCTTAGAGAGGTTTGAAAAATGGCTGAAACTAAGGTTATTCTTACCAAGTCCGTCAATCACCTGGGTCAGCCGGGTGACGTTGTGACCGTCAAGTCCGGTTACGCACGCAACTTCCTCATCCCGCAGGGCCTGGGCTTCGCCTGGACCAAGGGTGCCGCAGCTCAGATCGAGGCCATGAAGCGCGCTCGTCTGGCCAAGGCCGTCGCTACCCGCGAAGAAGCAGTTGCCGCCAAGGAACTGATCGAAGGCTCCGTCGTCGAGATCGCCGCCAAGGTTTCCGAGTCCGGCAAGCTGTTCGGTGGCATTTCCGCCGACAAGATTGCCATCGCGCTGTCTTCCAAGGTTGACGTCAACCCGAAGAACATCACCGTGGATACCATCAAGACCACTGGCGAGTTCCCGGCAACCGTCGCTCTGCACCCGGAAATCACCGCTTCCTTCACCGTGAAGGTCGTCGCTGAGTGATTTCGGCACCATTTGCTCCGGCTTTCGGGCTGGAGTGAATGACTTCAGACTGCAATACGTCTGAGCTTAAGCATTGAGGGTTCCGTTCCGATTGTGGAACGGAACCCTCGTTTTATATGCAAGTTTTTGCGGGCTTGCTGTCTAGTGAAATTTCCTCGTGCACGTCGTGTGGCATCTTGCGGATGATTTCCTTGCTCTAGTTTTGATTCCTCTCCGTTTTTTCGTAGTTTTTGACGGATGGCCGCTGTTTTTGGCTCTTTTTGAATGCTCAAAAACGTTGGAATTAAGCCCGACACGCCGAGAGTTGCATTATTCTTAGAAGCGTGTATATTTATCTCTTGTGCTCAGCGAGATACAAAACCTCGCAAGACCAACGCCCCTTTAGCTCAGTTGGTTAGAGCAGCTGACTCTTAATCAGCGTGTCCAGGGTTCGAATCCCTGAGGGGGCACAGACAAGTCCTTGGAACTTAACGGTTCCAAGGACTTTTTTGTTTTCCGCCAAACAATGAGGCTTCGCAGGATCTCTCGACCTTCCAAATCATATTTCGGTAAATTTCGCTGCTTCGATACAGGGGAGAACATCGGCGCCATGAAGTAGGGGGTGTGTCGGCATGTTGGTAGGGCTGATAACCTAGGGTTCGACATTGCTGATGGGGGGAATTATTGTCCCTAGAATCCCCTACAAATAGCAAAGTGATTTGGCTGGCGTTCAGAATGCCAGCGATTTGCGTGACTTCACGGCTCAAGCCGGGCACACCGTCAGTGCGCCGACTTGTTCGCACACAATGAAAGGCAAAGCAATGTTGAAGAAGAAGTTGGGATGCCTGCTCGCCGTCGCCCTCACGGTGACGACGATGGCGCCCACCACCGCCCTCGCGCAGGATGCGACGAATTCGGAGCTGGAGACGACGTATACCTATACCAATAATGGTTATACGCTCAAGAAGATCTCCCATGCCGATTCCTCGGCCGGTAACACGGACGGTTTTGTCGATTACTACGAGTACACGGATCCCGACGGCAAGATCTGCACCGGTGTGACCGAACACATTTATGCCGATGGCGAGACCACGCAGGATACTGAGGCTGAGCTCGCCGTTATTAAGGAGCGTCTGCAGTCCAAGTATCCCAACGCATCCGAATCCGAGATTGACCGCATGGTTTCCGAGGCCGAATCAAGCCTGGACGGCGATGCCTGCCAGTCCTACGCCTTCTCTGCCTTGGGTTATGGCGACTGGGTCTATATCGGAACTATGTACGGTGGCACTGGCATCACCAAGGACAACGCCAAGAAGATGCTCGACTCCATGGGTCTTCTGAAGGACGAGGCCACTGAGGAAGGCGCAGCGGAGTACAACCAGAAGATGGTCGATGGTGTCGTCGGTCTTCTCTACGGCGACAACTACTACACCGAGCACCCGGTGGCCACTCAGGGTGTCCTTTTTAAGATGAACGTCAAGACCGGCGAGACCAAGATCATCATGGCCGGATCGGTCAACGGATACCAGGTCACGCTGCGTAACGCGGTCGAGTACAACGGTCGCTTCTACTTCATCGGCACTCAGGTCGGAACCGAGAGCGTTGCGGGTGCGGCGACGGGTATCCCTTCGATCTTCGAGGTCAATCCTGAGGATGATTCCTTCCGCACGGTTTACCAGGCGGTCTCCATGGATGAGTACAAGGCCATGCAGGCAGCCTATGTGTTCCCGGTTCCGCGTGCCCTTGCCGTCTACAACGGCTCGCTCGTTGCCTCCGTCACCCAGATGGATGGTGCGCATATCATTTGCTTCACGCCCGACGCCGACGATTACGACGAGGACGGCAACTTCAAGGGCATCAGCGTCGACGGCGATTCCGCTCTGCGCAACCCCGAGTTCACCGAGATCGCAGAGCAGACCAGGGAACTCCTCAACTATCCTGCCTATCACATGTACGACGCCAACTACGGTGGCACGGTCTATCAGATGATCGAGTACAACGGCAAGCTGTACATGGCTATCAACGCGGGCCAGAAGGCTCTGCACTCCACGTTGAACCCCGAGGCTGGCAAGTACACTGCAGTGGATCCCACCACTCTTGACGATACGGGTTGCTACGCGGGTTATGCGATTCTCGAAGGCACGCTTAAGGAAGGTGCTTCTCCGTCCGACCGCGACGCTTGGACCTGGACGCCGATCATCGGCAACACCGCTGACGATCAGTGGGACGACAGCGTCAACTCCGCTGACGAGCATCCGGCAATGTACACCTTCAACATCGACTCTCACCGCTTCGCCGCAGCCATCTGCACTCTGGAGGTCTACAACGGCTACCTCTACATCGGTGATTACAACGATGTGACCCAGGCTACCTACCCGATGCTGAACATGGACTTCGTCCACCTGTCCACGGTGCTTTCGCAATCCGTGAACCTGTATCGCATGGATGGCGACCATAACATCGAGCTGGTCGTGGGTGACGCGACCGAGGACTTCCCCGATGGCTCCCTCACCGGTTGGGAGAGCGGTTACGGAAGCCGTATCAACCAGTACACCTCGATGACCCAGATTTGGGATACCGACAAGACCGATGACAACGACGGCGTTATGCTCCTTGGCACCTTGGACGAAGGCTCGCTGCTCCGCCCGATGGTCAAGGTCATGAATGGCGACGTGCTTAAGATGAGCAAGGACGAGTGGACTGAAAAGCTCAACTACGTCAAGGTCCTGATTCAGCTGCTTCTGCAGAAGGATGCCTCGTCGACCGACGGCACGGCAAGCGTTAACGAAGACGGCTCCGCTGCAGAGTCCAATAACGAGACGCTGAGCGCTGAGCAGGAAGTCGCTCAGGCACTCGCTGCGGCGCAGGCCTATGACGCGGCAAACGGTGCCTCCTCGACGTCCGATTCCGCATCCGACGACGCTGCTTCCGGTGACGTCGTGCTGACGGATGAGCAGACCGCTTCTCTCGTGGAAGACATCAAGAACGGTTCCATTGCGCTTCACTCGATGGATTCCCAGACCGCTTCCGATACTCTCTCGCTTGCTTATGGCATGGGCTCCATCACCAACTTGGTCGATGCGAGCGGCCAGGAGAACATCGATGCGTTCTATCAGGTCTATAAGAAGCTCGTCGACGTCTATCAGGAGTATGTGGGCCAGGGTGACGTAGATATCCCTGAGTCGCTCCAGAAGGTCCTCGATCAGGTGCTGAACAAGGAATCCGCAAAGCAGCTCCACGCACTCCTGACTTGCCTGAATGCCGTTAAGACCTCGGTTGCTGGTTGCGATACCTACGCCATCACGAGCGATTCCGACGGCAGCAACATCAACATCGATACCATCACGCTTGACGGCCTCGGCGACGATTCGAACCAGACGATGCGTAACTTCGCCATCACTGATGATTACGTCGTGTTTATCCCGGGCAACGCCGTCCGCGGTGGCTCCGTTTATCGACTCGCCGATTGGCCCGGCAAGACGGACGGCGGCGACACGCCTGACGACGGCAAGAAGGATGACGGCGATTCCGACGATAAGAAGGATGACGGCAAGACCGATGGAAACAATTCCAATACCAACGGCAATGCCTCGTCCAATGCGGACTCGTCCAAGTCTTCAGCCGAAGCCTCGTCCGTAGTAGCGAAGACCGGTAGCTCGGTCGCGTTCCTGATGGTCGCGGTGCTGGTCGCGCTCGTGGCCGCAGCTGGAATCCGACTGTTCTCCGTCATATCCAAGCGGAGCGATCAGTAGGATCAAGCCTAAAAAGCGCCGGTTTCGGTGGAGACCGGGCTTGATGAGAAATTGCGGGAGAGTCGTTTTCGGCTCTCCCGTTTTTTTAATTGGCATATTTTGGCATAGGTGAGAGTAGTGTAGTGCGATGTTGTCCGCTTATGG
>CAVBHJ010000008.1:0-91223 GCA_963595445.1 bacterium | reverse complement strand
GTGGGCGATGAGGGACTCGAACCCCCGACATCCACCGTGTAAAGGTGGCGCTCTAACCAACTGAGCTAATCGCCCGCAACGAACAACTGTACCGTATGCATGCCGTTTTAGGAACGGCAGTGTGTCGCATGGATGTTTTTTGGTGTTTGAAAGCGAATTTTTGGCGTTATTTATGGCTTGTTTTCCCCGAAAGAAGGTAGGCGTCGAATCAATCACGTAAAGTGGTGTCGTTGAATACTGTTCTAGGAGGTCGATAGCCAATGGCGCAGGAACCTGAGTCCGGCAAGAACGCATCGGGAATCGCATATACCGGAAAACGTAAGTGGGGATACGATTCGGAACAGGTGGATGCTTTCCTTGAACGTGCGCACATGCTTTATGACAGCGAAGGCATTCAGCTCACCCAGTATGACATTCAGAACGTTTCCTTCGATCTGGTCAAGGGTGGCTACGTGATCGCGCAGGTGGACGCCGCCTTGGCACGTCTTGAGCGAGCGGTGGTGGATAAGCAGACCACGTGGGAGATATCTCAGCATGGTCGGGTTGCTTGGAAGGCTCAGACGGAAAGCCTGTTCCGTGAGCTTGATTCCCATGCCGAACGTGCACAACGCGAACGGTTCAAGCCGGGTGAAGGCAAGGAGCCGAGCTATGACCGCAAGCAGGTCGACCGCATCATCGACCAGTGCCTGACCAAGGCTGCCAATGAGCTTGGTCTTGAGAAATTGGATGAGCAGAGCGTCAGGAAGCTTGCGGATGTGAGCTCACAGACCGTGGCCAATGTCATCTTCACCCAGCGTAAGGGCAAGCATGGCTATGATGAGCGTCAGGTCGACCACTATCTGAACTCTTGTGTGCAGCTGATGACCCGTCTTGAGTCGTATGCCCGTGTGGCCGATTTCGTGGGGGAACCTTCCAGCACCAACAATGCCGATTTCACGGCGACGGCCAACGCTGGCGAGACGCAGATGATTACACCGCTGTTCGCCACGTTTGACGCATCCGCCGACACGCCTGCCGAACCTACTCAGCCGACGATGAGCATGGAATCCTTTGATGCGTTGAACAAAGTCGAACGTGAGATTTTCACATCTTCGACCGTATCTCCGGTGAGCGCTCCCGCGGTGCAGACCGACGTTCCGTCGACGGCTCCTGTGGCTCCGCCGGTCTTTCAGCCGACGGTGAGCATGCCGAAGCCGGTAGAGCCGGAATCGTCTCAGCCTGGAACCCAGACCGAGACATTCGACCCGCTTTCCGCGGAACTGCCGCCTTCGTTCAGTCCGGAATACACTTCACCGGCACCGACGGCCACCACTGAAACCAAGCCGTTTGAAACCGCCGCCAAGTCACCTGCAGTCGATTCCTCGCTTGCGGCTCTGGCTCAGATGGCGAATTCCGTGGATACGCCGGAAGAGGATACGTTCGCTCTTCACGTTCCGGAATTGCCGACCCCCAGCCTTCCGCAGCTCAACGTGGAATCGGTGAACGATTCCCTTGGCTCGCTTGCGTTGGACGGTTATACGGCGCAGACAGCTGCCTCCGCATCTTCCACTGCATCCAACTCGTCGCAGAATGTTACGATGAGCATTTTCGATTCGTCCGTTCCGTCGGCTCAGCCGACTCAGAATCTTGCGTCTTCGCAGGAGTCCGGCGAAAAGAAGGAAGAAAAGAAGCCGTCGTCAGCATCGCTGTACACGAATTCCACCAACAATCTGGATGTTGACATTCCGGATTTGTTGTTCCCGTCTTTCCACTGATAGTCAACAAAAAGGCTGGCTCTTATGCCGGCCTTTTTCACGTTCGCATGGCATGGCGTAACAGGAACATGCCGGCAAATATTCCCATATCAACAGCAGCAGCCAAAGGAACTCATGCAGACTTCAACAGTCATTATTCTGGGATCGACCGGATCAATCGGCACCCAGGGACTTGACGTCATATCCCGTCATCCCGACCGTTTCAGCGTTGTCGGTCTCGCGGCCGGCGGCACCCACGTGGAGCTTCTCGCACAGCAGGTGGCGCAGTTCCATGTGCCAAAGGTCGCGGTGTTCAACAAGGAATCGGCATCGGCCCTGCGGGAAGCCCTCACACAGGCGGGGGCCGTCAATGTTGAAGTGACGGCCGGACCGGATGCGGTGATAGCCATGGCCGGAGCTGGAGCCGATGTGGTGCTTAACGGCATCACCGGTTCAATCGGCCTGGAACCGTCAATCGCGGCACTTAAATCGGGATCCCAACTGGCTCTGGCCAACAAGGAATCCGTTGTGGCCGGCGGACACCTGCTGTTCGGTGCCCAGGTGCGTGACCATCAGATCAATCCCGTCGATTCGGAACATTCCGCCATCTGGCAGTCGTTGCGTTCGGGTACGCACGCGGAAGTGTCCAAACTCGTGGTCACTGCGTCCGGAGGTCCGTTCCGTGGATGGACGCGTGAACGGATGACCGATATCACGCCGGAGCAGGCCCTCAACCACCCAACATGGAACATGGGTCCGGTGGTCACCATCAATTCGTCCACGCTGATGAACAAGGGACTTGAGGTTATTGAAGCGAGCCGACTTTTCGACATTCCGCCGAGTCGTATAGACGTTACGGTTCATCCGCAATCCATTGTGCATTCCATGGTCGAATTCCAGGATGGGGCCACGATCGCGCAGGCTTCGCCGCCCGACATGCGTCTGCCGATCGCACTCGGCCTTTCCGCTCCGGAACGTCTTACGAACGTTGCCGCGGCCTGCGATTGGACGAAGAACGCCACATGGACGTTCGAGCCTCTCGATGACGTGGCGTTCCCCGCGGTCAGCCTTGCACGGCACTGTTTGGAGGCGTCCGAAAAGCACACGGCCGTATTGAACGCGGCGAACGAACAGGCCGTGCACGCCTTCCTTGAGCACCGACTCCCATACCTGGGCATCGTCGACACCGTCAGCGAGGTTCTTAACGAAATGGATGCCGAACTGCGGGGCAATCCGCTGTTCGCTTCCGTGGAGGAAATGAGCCAACTTGAGTTGGAAGCGCGCCGTCGTGCCGACAATCTGATAAACAGGTAGTCGGTCGTTCATCGAATCGAATAATCGAAATCGAATAATCATTTGGGCTCCCGCATGGGAGCCCTTGCCATGCAAGGATTACTGACGTATGCAAGAGAATGAGAAGCCGTTCCGCAAAACCGGTGAGGCCGATATCAGCGAAAGCCCGTTGCATCCGCGCCGCGAATCGCGTCGTATTATGGTCGGGCCGGTGCCGGTGGGCGGTGGCGCGCCGATTTCCGTGCAATCCATGACCAACACTTTGACGGCCAATGTTCCCGCGACGCTGCAGCAGATCGCGGAATTGACCGCAGCTGGATGCGATATAGTGCGTGTGGCGGTCCCCAGCCAGGACGATGCCGACGCATTGCCGGAACTGGTTCGAAAATCACCTATTCCGGTCATTGCGGACATTCATTTTCAAAGCAAATACGTGTTTCAGGCCATCGATGCCGGCTGTGCGGCGGTACGTGTGAACCCCGGCAACATTCGTAAGTTCAACGAGGTCGGTCCGTCCATATGCAAGGCTGCGACCGATGCTGGCATATCCCTGCGAATCGGCGTGAATGCCGGTTCTCTCGACAAGGATCTGTATGCCAAATACGGAGGTCCCACCCCTGAAGCGCTGGTGGCGTCGGCCATGAAGGAAGCACGCATGTTCGAAGACGTCGGCTTCCGTGATTTCAAAATCTCCGTGAAACACCACGATGTGATCACCATGGTGGAAACATACCGTCTTCTTGCCTCCAAAGGCGATTGGCCGTTGCACTTGGGCGTTACCGAAGCCGGTCCCGCATGGCAGGGTACGATCAAGAGCTGTCTTGCGTTCGGTGCTTTGCTGGCCGAAGGCATCGGAGATACGATTCGCGTCTCGCTGTCCGCGCCGCCTGTCGAGGAAGTGAAGGTGGGCTGCAAGCTGCTGGAATACATGGGTTTGCGTCCGCGCAAATTCGACATCATCTCCTGCCCGAGCTGCGGCAGATCGCAGGTGGATGTGATTCAGCTGGCCAATGCCGTCACCGAAGGGCTCAAGGGCGTGACCGCGCCGATTCGCGTTGCCGTCATGGGTTGCATCGTCAACGGTCCGGGTGAGGCGCGTGAAGCTGATCTTGGCGTCGCCTCCGGTAATGGAAAAGGGCAGATCTTCATCAAAGGCAAGGTCATTCAAACCGTGCCGGAGGATCAGATCGTGGAAACGCTGCTGAGCAAGGCGCAGGAGATCGCGGCTCAGATGGAAGCCGACGGGCAGGTTCCGGCCGGTACGTCGGGCCCGGTGGTTGTGCCGGTGGCCAACGGAGGAAACTGCTGACTGCGTCGCATCCGCAGCCTCGATTGTCAATTCAGAAACGCTCGGTAGAATGAGCGACGTGTCAAAGCGGAAACATCAATCATCCAAGCCAGCCCCGGACCTTCAACAGACTCGGGGCTGGTCCCGTGGTAGAAGATTGCGGGTGAGTCTGCCTATCTTCGTTGTTCTGCTTGGCATCCTCATGGCGGTTTCGACATTGACCGCAGCCTCTTGGAATTATGAGCCAACCGGCCAGACCATAGAAACGCTGTCTTCCGATACGGCCATCACCTTCAACAACACCACTGGCGGCGAACTCGCCAAACAAGGCGATTACGAGGTGACCCAGCGCTATGTGACCATTAAAGCCCAACAGCCCTCCACCGGTGAGACGCAAGACATCAAGGTGTTGATTCGCGAGCCGGAAAACGCCGGGAACAACAGGCCGGGAGTGGTGTTCATACATGGAGCCGGATATGGCACCTGCGACAACTCGTTCGGAGACATGGCATACGATTTGTCTTCCGCGGGGTTCGTGACCGCAGTGCTCGACAAACCGGTCTGGTCCACCAACGACGCGACCAGGGATTATCCGGCGTCGGCGTCGGCATATGACCAAGTCATCGATCTGCTTCGCTCATTCGACAACGTGGACGCCAGTCAAGTTGGCATCTACGCCACGTCGGAGGGAACGTGGATCTCCTCATACCTGCTGCAGTCCGATTCGGACGTGGCCTTTCAGGTGCTGCTTAGCCCCATGGTCTACTCGCCCCGGCAATCGTTGGGATTTCTTGCTGCGCAGGATTTCGCCCTCGTAGGAGCACATGACGGATACCAGTCGATCGTATGCCGCATCTTCCATCTCGACGTTTCCCTGTTCGGTTTCGACAATCTCGACATCGACACGTTGGACCCACAAGCGTACTCCATACCGACGCTGGTGGCATACGGTACGAAAGACGTTATGACCGCGCAGGTGGAAGGCACCGAGAAGATAGTGGACATGGCGCATCAGGCCGATAACTGGAACGTCACGGTCCGAACATATTCGATAGCCAACCATGTGCTGCGACTGGGCGATGAGGCCAACAGCGGCACACCGTTCGCGGACGACTACGTCGATGATGTGATCGACTGGGCCGTCGGCACCACCCAAGGCTTGGAACAGACAAGTGAACGCGTCGCCGGAGCGCAACTGTACCAGTCGATTGCCGTGCCCTTGGAACTCGAGGCCGATCGTGGACTGACCGTGTATCTTGTAATGCTGCACGTCGGTATGATGCTGTTGCTGATGGTGGTTGCCGTATTGTGGCTGATCGTCGCGATTCGCAAGCTGCACGCACGCATGCACGGGCGTCGGTACGAACTGGGATTCCTACATGGTTTCGGCAATGCTCTGATTACGTTGACGATCACCACCATGGCCACATTGCTGCTGTTCGCGGCCGGCCTTGGCGAGGTGATCATGAGCGTGGTCAAACTCGCATGGGGCGGCGCCCCGACCGAAAATCCGGGCATGATGTATTGGAGCTGGCCAGTCATACAGATCGTCTGCGTGATCGTGGTATGGGCATGGTCCCGCGTATTCACGCGATTGCTCGAAGTGGCCGGCAGTCGCGGACTTACCCATTGGCCGCCACACAGGGGAGCCGTCAAACAGATCATTTCCAGCTGGCAGCCGGTGCTTGCCTCCACAGTATTCGGCCGAGTGGTGTTCTGGTTCACCGTCTTCGCCATGTTGAATGTGCTGCTGGTATTCGCTTTCTGGGGATTGTTCATCTACTAGAACGAAATATCTGCGCCGGAACGAATCACGGAATAACCTGCAGAACGGACATGAAACAACCCGTGGAACACTCCAAGAGAACAACCCACGGAAAACTCACGGAAAGGAGGAAACCAATGGCGTTATACCAAGACGAAGGCGTGGTATTGCGCACGACAAAACTCGGTGAAGCGGACCGCATCATCACTCTGCTCACACGCGATCATGGCAAAGTACGGGCGGTCGCCAAAGGCGTACGTCGCACCAAATCACGATTCGGCGGCCGACTCGAACCATTCATGCGCGTGGCCTTGCTGATTTCCGAAGGCCGTTCCCTCGACGTGATTTCACAAGCCGAATCGATTTCAGCCTATGCCGGTCCCATATGCGCCGACTTCAACGCATACACCGCGGCAAACGTGATCTGCGAAACGATCGACAAACTGATTTCCACGGAACACGAGCATGCCGGCGCGCAATATCGACTGGTATTGGGAGCCCTGAACGCTTTATCGAAACACGCGCATGAGCCGGCCGCCATAAGCGATTCCTACGTGATGCGCGCACTCGCGCTCGCCGGTTGGACTCCGCGTCTGCGTGCCTGCGTGGTATGCGGCGAGCCGATCAATGAATCACGAACATGGTTCTTTTCCATTTCCTCCGGTGGTTTGATGTGCCGGACGGACCATGTTCGTGAGTCGACTGAGATTTCATGGAACTCGCTCTGCCAGCTTCAAGCGCTTGTGGACGGCGACTGGCAGGAGCTGGACGGCACTCCATTGACGTTGGAGACCCGCCAATTGGTGGGAAAATGGGGTGAGTACTATCTGGAACGTCCGATTCGTTCCATGCGCTTGCTAGATTAGCGTGTATGGCTTTTGAGAATGTGGACTACAAGTCTCTTGATATTCCGGCGGCGCCCTTTTCCGACCCGTCGATTATTCCTGATTTTCCCAAGAACAAGGTTCCCCGCCATGTGGGCGTGATTATGGACGGCAACGGCCGTTGGGCCCAGCAGCGCGGCATGATTCGCACCGAAGGCCATCAGGCCGCCGAGCCTGTGGTGTTCGACACCATCGCCGGAGCGATTGAAGCGGGCGTACGTTACCTTTCCCTATACACGTTCTCCACCGAGAACTGGAAGCGCTCCCCGCAGGAAGTGCGTTTCCTTATGGGATTCTCGCGAGACATCATCCACCGCCGTGTGGATCAGATGAACGAGTGGGGCGTGCGCGTGCGCTGGTCCGGCCGCCGTCCGAAACTGTGGAAATCGGTCATCGACGAGTTGGAAGTAGCGCAGGAGAAGACCAAGAACAACAAGACGATCGACGTGGTGTTCTGCCTGAACTACGGCGGCCGTGCGGAAATCGCCGACGCGTGCGCGGCAATCGCAAGGGAAGTGCGTGACGGTAAAATCTCCGGCGACCGTGTGACGGAGAAGATGATCGCCGACCATCTGTACAATCCCGATATTCCGGATTGCGATCTGGTGATCCGCACTTCCGGTGAGCAGCGCACGTCGAACTTCCTGCCGTGGGAAGCGGCCTACGCTGAACTCGACTTTGTTCCGGAACTGTTCCCCGATTGCGGACGTGATGTGCTATGGCGTTCCATCAGCCACTATGTCAACCGTGACCGCAGGTTCGGCGGAGTGAAGAAGTAAGTCGCGGAACCGTCGGTTGTACGATTGCGCGCTATGAACGAACCAGATTCGTGATTCGCGCCGCGAAATCGTTGACGAACCGATTGTGATCGACCTGAAGCGCCACGTGAACTCGTGGCGCTTCGTCATTGATGAGCCCTTCTGGGTCTCCCACGGTGCGGCCACGGGTGCCGTGAAGATCTCCAGACTTGGTTTCAACCTTCATCGGCAGATCGAAGCATCCAACAAGGGTTCCGTCAAGCGCCACGGCCGCGGCGAGCGGATCGTGCAACGGCATGCCTCCGGAAAACAGTCTGGCGTCGGATCTGAGATTGGCTGCGATTGAAAAATCGGCAAGATCGGCAAGAAAATCACCTAATTCGGAGCCACGCCATTCGGCTGTGACGGTTTTGCCCATCAAGCATTGATGCGTCACGTCGAGACCGACCATAGTGACGTCCGCGCCTGAGTGGAATACGCGGTCCGCAGCTTCCGGATCCTGGATGATGTTCGTTTCGGCGGTCAGATCCCAGCAGTTGCCCTCCTGTGTAAGGGTTCCTCCCATCAACATCAGCTTCAGCTTGTCAGTGATGTCCGGCGCAGCTTTGATGGCGGCGTCGATGTTGGTCAGCGGACCGGTCGCCACGACGGTAATGTCGGTACCGTATCGACGTACCTGTTCGATGATGAATTGTGCGCCGTCGGAAAGCGGAATGTTTTCATCGGTCCCCGTTGAAACTGTGGATGTGACTGCGGACAGCGTGGGGGAGGGCATGTCCTGCGTAGCAGGATTCGCATGAGGATCGTCCAGTGCGTAGCCGCCTACGGAAACGACGGCATCGGTGCATGCCGTGTCGAAAGTCATGATTTCTGACGTCACGGACGTTACATCCGTGACAGACGTAACAGGAGATGATGGCCGTACGCCTTGGTCAGCCATCATGCCGTGGTCCAGTTCGGGGCCGAAACCACCCAGGCCATCCGGCCCGTGGAACTGAGCGCATCCGGCATCGGGAATGAAACAGTCAGCCCACGATGGATGCGATGCTCCCCGTAACACCGGTACATGCCGAAGACCCAATCGGCTCAGCACATAGACTGTGTTCCGTACGGCGGTGTCAACCGCAACATTGCCGTACGTGCCGATCACACCGAGCAGATCGACGTCCGGGAACGTGGCGAGGTACGCCAAAGCCAAGGCATCGTCGATGCCGGTATCCACGTCGAGAATCAGTTTGCGGTCGTTCATAGGCTCCTCAAAATGTGAGATTATGCGATCGCTGCAGTGAAACGATGTCGAATCGCTGCAGCGAAAGCGAATGTCGTGCCGTGTATGCGGGTTGCTACATGACATTCAATCATGTTGCGCATATGTGTCACGAAAGGTTGCGGATGATGCCGTCCTACTTCAGGAATTCGTCCGTGGCAAGATCCTTGGCCTGCGGAGCCGTGTCGATCACCTTGTCATGCGAATCGGTGTAGGCGTCCTCTTCGGCAAGGAAGTCGAAATACTGCTGTGCGCCGTCAACATCGTTCGTACCGAAAACGAATGATCCGTCGGCGATTTTCTCCGGATCGCCCCAATACTGGCCGTCAACGATCGTCTTCATGCTCTTCTTCACGAATTCGACTTCAAGATTGGCGTCGGGAGCCTCGTTCACGAGAATCTGTGCGGCCTCATCAGGGTTGGAATACGCGTATTCGTAGCCCTTCTTGGTGGCCTGAACGAACTTCTTCACCAAATCGGGGTTGGAGGAGATGGTCTTGTTGTTGGTGATCACGCCAATGGTGTCGGCATTGCCGGGCACACCGTAATCCGGCTCGGTGAAGCAGTTGAGCTGCGGGCCGTACATATCGGCCTGCACACCTTCCCAAGTTGCGTAGAACCCACCGAAATCGGCTTTTCCGCTGGACAGGGTCTGGAACGTGGAAGTGCCGACCGTCACCTTGTCGAACGTGCCTTCGCCGCCGTCGGACTGAATCATACGGCGGATCACGGCATCGGACTCATTCGAACCGAACGTTGCGAAGGTCTTGCCGTCGAAATCCTTCGGAGACGTGATCTCCGTGTTGGATGCAAGCGCGCACCAGATGGCGCTTGGCTTCTGCTGCACCTGCATGACCTGTGTGATTTCGGCGCCCTTGACGGAATACATGCCTACATTGGTGAGGTTTGACAGCGCGAAGTCGGCCACGCCGTTGTTCACGGCCTGTTCGGCGCCGGCCTGTGCTACGGCCACGACGTCCACGTCAAGTCCAACGTTCTTGAAGTAGCCTTTGTTTTTGGCCACGTATACGCCGATATGATTGGTGTCGGGTGCCCAGGAAAGCATGAACGTCACCTTGGTGAGTCCGTCGGAATCGGTGCTGGCGTTGTTGCTTTGTCCGCATGCGGAGATGCCGAGAATCATGGCGGTGGAGCCCAGCAGAGCGATTGCTTTCGTTGCGATTGTGTTGAAGATGTTTTTCTTCGTCAATGCGATTTCCCTTGAATCTTGCTTCTCTATCGTTTTCTAGGGATGCGCTGTGAACGGAATTCGGGCAGAAAACGATACGAAGGGCCCAGTGTCCCCGCTCGTCCAATGCCCCCGACGTTCCTTATGGTGTCTTGGTGTTCGTATGGGTTTCCATGCGACGTTGAGACGTGGAACATTGCCGGTTTGCCACACATTGGCTAAACAGCGTGTTTCATTATACGGGTTGGTGGGACGAGTGGATTATGGCTGCCTTCGATATTCGATGTGATGCCATGGATTATGGATGCATGTCATTGGTTGGTCAGGGAATCGTGGGGTGTATGCAGCGTGAGGGGGTGAGTGAGCCGGAGGGAATCTGGCGTACATTGAGATGGAGAATCGAGGTGCCCATTGAACGGTATTTCACATCGGTCGATCTGACGGTCGTACTGGGCAATCTGCTGGAAAATGCGGTGCAGGCCGCGGGAAGTGTCGCGGCAGGTCGGCGATATGTCGATATACGCGCTCGCGAAGTCGAGAATGTTTGCATCATCATGGTGCGAAATAGCTATGACGGGAAGCTTAATGCCCGGAACGGTGGATTCCTCTCGACCAAACATGAAGGTGCGGGCATCGGACTCGAATTGGTGAAGATGATAGCCAAGCGTTTATACGGCGAATGTTCGGTGGACTACACCGAACATGATTTCACGGTTCGGGTGAGCATGCCCATGATGTCTACAGGGAGAGACGCCGATAAAGCGTGACAGTCCGAAGAATGGTCACGCTTGCCCATCATCCCAATCGTCCGTCTGCTTTGCGAGCCAATCGTGGTACAGGGCGATGGTTTTGCGGCGCCCGAATCGAAGAAAGGAGAATTGTCTTTGTCGAAATAGCTTGCGCGTTCGGGGAGTTTATGGAATTGATGATGTCAATTCCTTGCCAAGAGTGCTGTCGTCGGCACCGCAGAAACCACGTAGACACCATCTGTTACCAGATTGGCTATCGCACTCGAAAAGAGCGTAAATCGGTTCGGCATGGCAAGAGTGGCCAAACTCTTTAAGGAATCGTGGCTGATACCGTCAAACCAGTTTGCACTGCTCTTGGATGCGGAAGGGATGACGGCCGGTTCGGGCTCGTTCAAGAAAGTCCTTTCCTTCACTGAAACCTTCACTGAAATCAATGGCTGCTGTCCATTGTCGATACCGTCGTATACCACCTCTCCCAAGTGGACAAGGTAGTCGAAAAGTTCTTTGGCCCGTTTGAATCCGTAGTCCCCGTACTGGATATGACACCTATGCCGCACCACCTTGGCCGCGGTAGGCATTGCGATTCGAAGCCCCTTTTGGCCATCGATGCCTGGTTGGGAGGCAAGGGCATCTGTTACCTGTGATACGACTTGTGTAGGTAGGTTTGGACAGATGTTTCGGACTAGATACATGTTGTCTGAATTGTTCTTGTCGGATTCCGGTTCCTTGGAAAGTGCGTTTCTCCGGTCG
The DNA here is from genome assembly GCA_963595445.1 of bacterium. GTDB lineage: Bacteria > Actinomycetota > Actinomycetes > Actinomycetales > Bifidobacteriaceae > Bifidobacterium. The sequence goes on along the minus strand of CAVBHJ010000008.1, from coordinate 79,547 downwards.
TCGATGTTCCGTATTTCATCCTGAAGCTTAAACCAGAGTTCGGTTTGCGTTGCGGACATGGTTCGTTCCTTTCTTGTTGCAAAAAGTTGCATTTACTAACTAATGTCGAGAACGAATCCAATTTCGACGAAAAAACTCTGATTTGACAAAAATTAACTTCTGAAATCTACTGATCCGCATCCGGATCCTCATCGTCGCTGGCGGGGCCGAGCAGCACGCGCTCGCTCAGATTCACCAGGCACATGAGCACACCGGTGATGACGATGATGACCAGTGTGGCCGAGAAGATCAATGGCGTACGGAATGAGTTGTATGCCGCCTGCAGCCAGATGCCGAGGCCCTTGCGTGCGCCCAGATATTCCGCTGTCGCCGCGGTGGCGAAGATATAGGCGGCTGAGACGCGGATACCGCCATATATCTGTCGTGCGGCAACACGCAACTTCACATGCCATAAGGTCCACGTGCGGGTCGCGCCGCAGGTCAGTGCAACATCGGAATAGAACTGTGGTACCGCTTCAAGTCCGCGAATCGTCTGCACCGCAATCGGGAACAGGCCGAAAACGGTGACGATCACGATCTTGCCGGAAATCTCAAAACCGAACCAGATCAGGAACAACGGTGCAATCGAAATCAACGGCATTGTCTGCGCGGCGGAAAGCAACGGGAACAACGCGGCGTTCGCAACACGGGAGCAATACAGCAGAATGCCGATCAGAACTCCGCAAGCCACGGCGAACAGAAATCCGACCGTGCCTTCCAGCAGTGTGACCTGTGTGGCGGGCCAAAGCGTGGACCACGTCTCCACTGTCGCCTGCGCTATTTCGCTGGGTGCGGCAATCATGGTGCTCGGCACGTTGCAGATGCGCACCCAAGCCTCCCAAATGGCAAGCAGCGCAACTACTGCGATGATTGTCGGGATGCGTCGTTTGCAGACGGCGGCCAGTTTGCCTGCCGCCAGAGGAATCGTTCCGTGCTGTGCCGGTTTGTGTTGAACGCGCGTTTGAGCCATCGTTCACCTTGCTTTCTGCGCCAAAGTGGGCGCCCACGTGGCCGGCTGCGAGAAACCAGTAAGGTGAGGAGCCTGTTCGCAAGCCGGCCAGAAAAGTTCATTGCCGGCTGACCAGTATAAGCCAAGGTCGGAACGTGTGGAAAATCGCTTACAGATTCACTACGGAACCAACGAACAGCGGCAGACCGTCAGGGGAATCGAGTTCGAAAAGGAACGGATGATCCGCATTGAACTCGATGGTTTCGGTTGGCAGAATGGCCAGCATCATGCCGATCTGTGTGTATGCGGCGGCCTCGGCACCGACTTCCGATACTTCGATGCGTGTGCCCTGAACAATCGAACCGATGAACATCTGACTGTCCGATATTTGCGAGAAATCAGCTTTGCTTGCATCGAAAGCGTCGGTGACTCCCATATGCCGCATGGCTTCGATCATGGAATCGCTGTCGAGAGTGTTGCTGATGGTGAACTTCGGCAGGCTTACGTTGATCTCGGCGCCATCCTGTGCGTTCGGCTCGGCTTGGAACGCGTCATGCAGCGCTGCGGGGTCGGTCAACAATGCTTTGAAACGAGTGTTGTCGTCCGGCAGAAGAATCTTCATACGGCCACCATTATCGAAGGTGAGGTCCACACGCTGCCAGCCGTCGCCTTTCGCGTAGGTGTCGGAATCGTTTGACGAATCCTGCATGATGGTGATGGTTTTATGCATGAAATCAACGTTGCTTGACGAGCCTTCCAGCGTCTGGAATTCGGCCTTCTCGGTCAGTTCCACATCAAACGGGGAACTCCAATGTCCATTGGCGTACAACGCGCTGAGGATTGCCAGCCCGGTGTTCTCGGAGAGCTCGATTTCGGGTTTCAGCACGCCGTGTGTCTGATCGCTGACCCATGTGCTCATCTTGCTGTTGGTGGCGGAGTTGAACGCGTTCACCCGCTTGACTTGCGTTCCGAAGATCTGCTGGACGGTGTCGGAATAATCGGAGTTTACGGAAAGGTCCCGTAACGCCCACAACGAATTCGCGGCATCAAGACGGGAATCGCCGTCACGTTTGCCCGCTATCGACAGATACAACGAGTTGAGGTCTTCGTCGGTCAGATCGGCACTATTCAAAGCCTGCTGCAGCTGAACCAACGTGTCTCCCTGCGCGCCTTTGGACGCGATCAGCAACGCCATCTGCAGCGAGACGGGAGAGTAGTTGACATTGTCGTCTTCGTTGAGAATCTCCACCGCGCTCTCATAGGCGAACGACTGAGCCGACCGTACGGTATTGCTGGTTGCCGCGATCGCCTTCGGTCTGCGTAGATCCACCAACATGTAGCGTCCTCCCCAAACGGTGTACCATAATCCTCCCGTTGCCACGAGTGCAACGACGATTACCGCCGCGACGATGGCGATGATACGGCGTTTCAGCGGATTACTTTGCCGTGGTGTTTCCGCGACTGCGATGTCGGTGTCTTCTGGATGGATGTGCTTCACTGTCGGTCCTTTCGGTCGGGCAAACATGCTGGCATAAGAAAAAAGGATGGTTCCAATCGTATTGCAATTGGAACCATCCTGATGAGTTTCAACGAACGTACTTCGTTGGCGGGTTACTCCAGACCGATGGACTTGAGGTTGTGCATCTTGAGCGACGTGACCTCGAGCGTGCCGGATTCGGCTTCGAGCTTGATGGCGCGCGGGCCTTCGGAAGCGTAGCTGAAGGAGCTCATGGCCTGGCTGCCGTCGTTCACATAGACCTCAACGCAGCCGCGATCCACGAATACGCGCAGCTTGAGCTCGTCGGCCGCCAGCTCGTCGGAGGAAAGCGGTGCGGTGCGGTATCCGCGATCGCCCTGGGCCGCGGCCTGACGATCCACGACCACACGGCCGATCTGCGCGTCGAACGCCACATAGGTGTATGCGCCATCTTCGGTGGCGTGCACCTTCAGGCCCGCACGTTCGGCAGTGGAGTTCTTCAGATCGATGGTCAGCTCGATCTCGACAGCCTCGGCGTCGTCGGAGATGATCTTCTCTTCATTGACTGCCAGGGAGAGCGCGCCGAGGTCGGTCGTATCCTCACGCAGGTTCTCCATTTCGGCAACCGGTGCGGTGACCAGATCGCCGTTGGCGCCCAGCGTGATCTCGCGCGGCAGCGTCAGATTGCCGCACCAGCCATCGTCCTGCATCGGAATCGGCTCGACGAACGGGCTCATCCAGCCATAGACGATCTGACGCTTGCCGTCGTTGAACGACTGCGGGGCGTAGTAGTTGTGTCCGCAATCCCACAGACGGAACTCGGTTTCCGGCTTGAATTCGCCGCCCGGCTCCCAAGTGCCGATCATGTAGCCGGCGTTGCTGACGTTGCGGTTCATGAAGCCGGAAGCCTTGGCGCCCATGGCGGAGAAACCGATGACCCACTTCTCGTTGCCGTCCACGTCGCGAATCGGGAAGAAGTCCGGGCATTCAAGCATGAACACGTCCGGATTCGGGTGCTCGAACAGCACACGCTCGTAGGTCCAACGAACCATATCATCGGAGGAGAAGAGCCACATCTGGCCGCGCTTTTCCGCGGAGGTCACACCGAAGGTCATGTACCACTTGCCTTCGGTCTTCCAGACCTTCGGATCACGGAAGTTGCGGAACACCTTGTCGAGCGGGCAGTCGATAATCATGCCACGCTTGGTGGCGCTGGTGAGCTCATCGTTGTCCGGCTCTGCGAGCATCTGCACCTGCCAGTCGCCGTCGCCGTTGTCCTTTCCGTTGGCCCAACGATGGCCGGTGTAGTAGAACTTGAGTTCGCCGTCATCGCCGATCACCGCGGAACCGGAGAACACGCCGTTCTTCTCCTCTTCCAGGGAAGGGGCGAACATGATCGGCTCACGCTGCCAGTTGATCATGTCGGTGGAGGAGACGTGACCCCAATGCATCGGACCCCACTGGGTTCCGTACGGATGCAGCTGGTAGAACACGTGCCAACGGCCCTTGTAGAAGCACAGACCATTCGGATCGTTGATCCAGCCGCCGTTGGATGCGATGTGGAACTTCGGATACCAGCGGTTGTTGCGCTGGGCGGCCAGAGCCGCGACGCCGGCCTCCGCCTTGGCGAGTTCCTCGCCGTGATTCTTGATTTCGTTGAGGACGGGAGCGTCCGGGGTGAAGCCAGTCATCGTTGAACAGCCTTTCTTGAGGTAGTGGTTCGTTCTGTTTGTGTAAATGATGCCCGAAGCGTAAAAGGGGAAACGCTGTCGGGCATCACGATTCATTTATTGTTCAGGCAAGCGGCTGGATCAGGCCTTTGCGGCTTCCATGGCCTTGAGCTGCTTGTCGGTGTAGAACGGGTCGCCGCCGACTTCCTGGTCGTCCTTCTTGATCACGAAGATGCCGTACACCAGTGCCGCGAACACGATGGCGGAGATGGTGAAGAAGGTCGGACGATCGCCCATGGCGTCATGCAGGGCGCCGAGCGGGGTGGAGAAGATCACCTGGCCAACCTGGGATGCGATCTGGAAGCCCACCATGTACAGGGTTGCGGACAGCTTGGTGTCGAAGTGCAGGGTGAAGTAGCGGAACGCCGGCAGACAGAACAGCGGAACCTCGATGGAGTGGAACAGCTTGACGATGGACACGGAGATCGGGTCGTGGAACACACCGCACAGGCCGATACGCAGGAACATCACGGTTGCGCCGAGCAGCAGGGAGTTGCGCACGCCGATCTTCTTCATGATGATCGGAACGACGCCCATCATGGCAGACTCGAGGAACACCTGGAAGGAGTTCAAGGTGCCGTAGGTAGCGTTGCCGATTTCAGTGGTGGAGAAGAGGGATGCGTAGTAGTTCGGGAACATCTGCTGGTCGAACACGGTGTAGAAGGTGTTGGTCAGCAGCATGAAGACGATGAGCACCCACAGGGTCGGCATCTTCAGGACGGAAATCATTTCCTTGAAGGAAGGGTTGGTCGGAACCGCGTTCGGATCGGCTTCCTTCTTGAGTTCTTCCTTCTGCTCAGCCGGAACCCAGAAGGCGTAGACGCACAGCATGCCGAGGCCGCAGATGGAGCCGACCCAGAAGTTCAGCAGCGGGTTGATGTTGAACAGGAAGCCTGCGCACAGAGCCACGATGGCGTAGCCGAAGGAGCCCCAAGCGCGGGACTGGCCATATTCGAAGCCGAACTTACGGGAGTAACGTTCGGTCACCGCTTCGAACAGGGAGCAGCCGGCCATGAAGCCTGCGGACAGCACCACGGAGCCGATGAGCACACCGGCGAAGCGGGTTGCGCCGCCTGCGGTGAGCATCGGAGCGTACACGAACTGGACGAACGGTCCGACGAGTGCGGCGACTGCGGAGATGAAGATGACGAGCTTGCGCTTGATGCCGAGCTGATCCTGAATGGCGCCGTAGGCGAACATGATGACCAGGGTGGCGAGGGAGTTGATGGAGTAGATCTGGCCCTGTTCCGCGGAGCTCATACCCAGGCCGTGGGTCGGATCGGTGAGCCACCTGGAGAAGAAGGACCACCAAATGCCCCAGGAGCAGAAGAACATGAAGATGCCGAAAGAGCTCTGCAGGTAGGAAGGATTCTTCCAAGCAGAACGAGTGTCTTGTGCCATGCGATTCTCTTTTTCTCTATGTTGACGATGCTGCCATGCAAAGCCAGTTGTTATTGCTGATGTTGTGTTGTGCGTTCATCGGGGGCTGCCGCGCCCGTCGGTGAGCTTGTAGTCAAGTATATGACGTCAATCGATTTACGTCAAACGATTGACGTAAATAACGGCATAGAATATGCACAAATGTTGAAATATGGCCGAAAATACGACAAAGACACGCCGTTTTCGGCGTGTCTTGAATAAAACGGGTTTGGCTGCTGACTATGGAGTCAGCCCACCACGGACCCCTTTTCTATGAGCGAGCAGTGAATCTTCGTCGGAATGGGGGCATCGAGCGGCGGCATGGGAGATGTGGTCTCAGGCCATTTCGATACGTCGACCGGCTTGTTTTCGATCATGGAGATCAACTTGCTTGCCGCCCAATAGCCCATCTCGTAGTGCGGCAGCTCTACAGTGGTCAGCTGCGGTTCGAGTGTTTCCGCAAGCACCCTGTGGTTGTCCACGCCGACCACGGAAAGATCCTTGCCGACGGTCAGGCCACGGCGTGCGGCGCATTCGTACACATACCATGCGCGGGCGTCGTTGAAGCAGAAGAACCCGTCGGGATTCCTGTCGTCGAACAGCTTATCCACAGCGCGCAACGCGGGACCGTTGTTGAACACGTTGCACACCAGCGAATCGTCACGTTCACGGCCCGCATCGTTCAAAGCGGCGAGGTAGCCCTCCAGACGGCCGTATTGTGCGATCATGTTCTCCGCGCATCCGATATATGCGATGCGTTCGCACCCGGCTTTGATGAGTCGTTCGGTGGCATCGTACGCAATCTGAAATTCGTCGGGTTCCACGCTCGGGAACCGGTTCTCCGCATCCGTGGCATCAACCAGCACTACCGGGTATCCCGACATGCTTTCCGGAACCTTGGTGATTCGATTCGACATCTTCGAATAGCAGAAGCCGTCCACGCCGTAGCGTTTCAGTGCGGCGATCTCGCTGTCTTCGCTGGAGACGCCGTCGGTATTGACGGTGAACAGCATATAGCCGTACGCGCTGGCCGCATCCTGGGCGCCTAAAATGATGCCGCCTGCATACGGGGTCGTGGCCACTTCCTCGCTGATGAATCCGAGGATGCGCGTCTTGCTTGTTCTCAGGCTTCGCGCCAGCGGATTGATTTTGTAGCCGAGATCATTGGCGACTTGGCGAACCCGCTGTGCCAACGCGGGGTTCACACGCCCCTCGTCTCGTCCGTTGAGCACCAGGGAAACGGTGGAAACGGACACTTGGGTTTTTTCGGCAATTTCCTTCATCGTCGTCATAAGCGCAACAATATACCCAATATATGCCGAATTCGCGCCTTTCCTCATGAAAGACGCGAATTCGACGAACCTTATACCCCTAAAATGAAAGAAGCTATCGGACCTGAAGAGTCGCTTCGGATCTACTGTGATCCTTTTGGAGGAATCTTTAAATAGCTCAAAATATTGACTTTGGTGATTAAATGTGTTTGTGAGGTTATTGTCGTGAACACATCCAATATCACCAATTACAAGCCGAAAGACTTCGCCGAACTGCTGGTGTCTCCGTCAAGACGCTGCAACGCTGGGACGGGGACGGCGTTTTGAAGGCGAACCGCACGCCGACCGACAGACGGTATTACACCTAGACCAGTATCTTCAGTTCAAAGGCGTTGGCAAGCAAAACGACGACCGCCAGACCGTGATTTACGCCAGAGTGTCCACAAGGAACCAGAAAGACGATTTACGCAATCAGGTAACGTTTCTGCGGCAGTTCTGCAATGCCAAAGGCGTTATCGCCGACCAGTGCATCGAAGATTACGGCAGCGGGCTTAACTACAACCGCAAGAAGTGGAACCGTTTGCTGGATGCGGTGATGGAGCGGAAAATCAAAACCATCATCGTCACCCACGAAGACAGGTTCGTCAGATTCGGCTATGGGTGGTTCGAGAGGTTCTACGCCAAGTTCGACACGAGCATAGTGGTGGTGGACAACGAGCACCTTCCCCGCAACCCCGATAAGGCGTGGATTAAAGACGTGTCGTCCAAGGCCGTGAAGAAGTCCATCGAAAACGGGTACGCCGAGTTCATGAGGTTCTTCAAACACAAGGGAGGGTTCCCGAAGTTCAAGAAAAAGGCAAATCGGACGTGAAGATGTATTTCGTGAAGAACAGCCCGACCGATTGCGTTTGCGAAAGACACCGGCTCAAGATTCCGACGTTGGGTTGGGTGCGAATCAAAGAAAAGGGCTACATCCCCACCGCCAAGGATGGGTACACCATCAGAAGCGGTACGGTGTCCGTCAGGGCGGACAGGTATTACGTGTCGGCCCTCGTGGAAGTCCCCGACAAGCCCCACGGCGAAAACAGTGGCGAAGGCATCGGCGTGGACTTGGGTGTAAAACAGTTCGCCGTCTGCTCCAACGGCACAACCTATCCGAACATCAACAAATCGGGGAAATAAGGAAACTGGAGAAACGGCTACGCAGGGAACAACGCCGCCTCTCCCGCAAATACGATCACGCGGAACAAACGCAAACCGACCACGGGTCGAACATATGCAAGCAAAGACTGAAAATCCAGAAACTCCGCCGCAGGATAGACGACCTCCGCACCGATTACGTCAACAAAACGATAGCCGAGATGGTGAAAACCAGGCCGTCTTACATAGCCGTCGAGGACTTGAACGTGTCGGGCATGATGAAAAACAGGCATCTGTCGAAAGCCGTCGCGTCGCAAAAGTTCTACGAGTTCAGAACCAAACTGAAAAACAAATGCGACGAGAACGGTATCGAGCTGAGGATTGTCGATAGATGGTACCCGTCCTCCAAACTATGCCACCGTTGCGGCTCCGTCAGGAAGGACTTGAAGCTCTCCGACAGAACCTACGAATGCGAGTGCGGACACACACACAGGACAGGGACCTCAACGCGAGCCTTAACCTACGAGACGCCACAACCTACGAAACCGCATATAAACCACAAGACACGTACTGCGGGCTACGCAGGAACTTACGACTGTGGAGTGTACAAGAACTTGCAAGTAGCGCGTCGGACACGACCGCGAAAACATACACGACGAAACAGTAAGAAGCAACCGCGAGGACTTCACCATCTCAATGTGTACCATATGTCTTATAGACACATTCAAACACATTTTGAGTAGCAGGATTACTCGGAAAGGATGCTGTCGACGAGCGCCTGCTTGGCGTGAATCTGACCTTCGAATCCCGGGCGGATGTCAAGCCTGATCACCACATCGGTACGGTACCCCTGACCGGCGAGCTTCATGGTGGCATCACGAATCACCTTAAGCACGTCGTCGATATCTCCCTCGATGTTGGTGAACATCGCGTTGGTCTCGTTCGGCAGTCCGGATTGACGGATCACGTCGACCGCTTGCGCGACATATTCGGATTTTTCCGGGCTTGCCCCGGCCGGAGAGATGGCGACGGCCGCCAAAGTGTTGATATACGGCTTGCCGGTTTCCGGATCGACCGGCACTTCCTGCGTTTCGGCGTTGCGGTCAAGAGCCATGATGTTCCTTTCTTTGATGCGTTTTTGACACGTTTGATGTGCTTGATGCTGTTGGTCAGCTGATAACGGTTGCGGATTCAGCGCCACCGCCAGGCATGGTCCATCGGGCCGGAACCGTGACCAAGGTCGAGCTGCGCTTCCAAGGCACCCGTCAAATACAGCTTGGCATGGTCGACGGCCGTCGGCAGATCCTCTCCAAGCGCCAGATGCGAGGCGATGGCGGACGACAATGTGCAGCCGGTGCCGTGGGTGTTCGGGTTATCGACTCGTTGGCTGGTGAACCACGTTGTCTGTCCATTCGGCTCGACCAGAACATCACTGGCGTCCTGCGTGCCATGGCCGCCCTTGACGAGCACCGCGCAGCCGAAATGTTCCGCCAGCATGCGGCCGGCCGCAGTCATATCGTCCGGGGTGGAGATGGCCTCGCCGTTCTCATAATCGACCGGCTGCGCTCCTTGTGCGACGGCCAGATCGCACAACACCTGTGTTTCCGGCATATTCGGCGTGATCACCGTGGACAGCGGGAAGAGCCGTGAGGTCAGCGAGGCGATGGCGTCGTCCTCAATGAGTTTGGCTCCCGACGTGGCCACCATCACCGGGTCGAGCACGATGTTCGTGGCCTTATGGAAGGCCAGCCGGTCGGCGATCACATCGATGAGTTCGACGCTGGAGACCATGCCGATCTTCACCGCCAGCGGCGGAATGTCCTCAAACACAGCATCGATCTGCGCGGCGAGCATGTCCGGGGGAGTGTTCGTGACCATGCTCACGCCGGTGGTGTTCTGCGCGGTCAGCGCCGCGATGGCGGTCATGCCGAAAACGCCGTTTGCAAGCATGGTCTTCAGATCGGCCTGAATGCCCGCGCCGCCGGAGGAATCCGATCCCGCGATGCTCAATACCGGTGGCAGTGTGCTGGTCATGAATGCTCCTTTTGTCATGTTGTGACTCTTGCTGGTGGAAGTAGTTTGAGAGCTTGTCGGTTGGTTGAAATCCGATGTTGTAGCTTATTCCACGTTCTGATAGAGCGTGGAACCGCCTTCCCGGAACTTCTCGCTCATCGCCTGCATGCCGGCAGCGATGGTCTGCGCGTCGGCCACGAGCTTTTCCTGCGCCTCGGCATTGCCGAACTTCCTGCGGATGTTCTGCGAGATGGCCATCGAACAGAACTTCGGACCGCACATCGAGCAGAAGTGCGCCATCTTCGCCGGTTCGGCGGGTAGGGTGTCGTCATGGAAGGCGATGGCAGTGTCCGGATCGTAGCTCAGATTGAACTGGTCGAGCCAACGGAATTCGAAGCGCGCCTTGCTCATCGCGTTATCGCGGTCGATGGCATGCGGGTGGTGTTTGGCGATGTCGGCTGCATGGCAGGCGATCTTATAGGCGATCACGCCCTGTTTGACATCATCCTTGTTCGGCAGGCCGAGGTGCTCCTTCGGCGTCACATAGCACAGCATGGCGGTGCCGTAACGGGCGATTTCCACACCGCCGATTGCCGAGGTGATGTGGTCGTAGCCGGGTGCGGTGTCGGTCGTGAGCGGGCCCAACGTATAGAACGGGGCATCCTTGCAGATGGCCTTCTCCATTTCGATGTTCATGCGTACGGTGTCGAACGGAATGTGTCCCGGACCTTCGATCATCACCTGCACGTCATGCTCCCATGCTCGCTGGGTGAGTTCGCCCAAGGTCATGAGCTCCGCGAACTGCGCCGCGTCGTTGGCATCCGCCAGTGAGCCGGGCCGCAGGCCGTCGCCCAGAGAGAACGCCACGTCGTACTTGGCGAAGATCTCGCACAGCTCGTCGAAATGCGTATACAGGAAGCTTTCCTGATGATGCTGCAGACACCATTCGGCCATGATCGATCCGCCCCGCGAGACGATGCCCGTCATGCGGTTGGCGGTCAACGGCACGAACCGCAACAGCACACCGGCGTGGATGGTCATGTAGTCCACGCCCTGCTCGCACTGTTCGATTACGGTGTCGCGGAACAGCTCCCAGCTGAGCTTGGATGCGTCGTCTTCCACCTTTTCAAGCGCTTGGTACATCGGGACCGTGCCGATCGGCACGGGGGAGTTTCTGAGGATCCATTCGCGGGTGGTATGGATGTCGTTGCCGGTGGAAAGATCCATCACGGTGTCGGCTCCCCACTTGGTGGCCCATGTGAGTTTCTCCACCTCCTCGTCGATGGAGGAGGTCACTGCGGAATTGCCCATGTTGGCGTTGAGCTTGGTAAGGAATCTCGATCCGATGATCATCGGCTCGGCCTCGGGATGGTTGATGTTGCACGGCATGACCGCGCGACCTGCGGCCAATTCGGAACGCACCAGCTCCACGTCGCAGCGCTCGCGTTCGGCAACATAACGCATCTCCGGCGTGATGATGTCGTGACGCGCATACCACATCTGGGTGATCGGATGGTCCTTCGCCTTAAGCGGCTTATGCTGGCGGCCACGCCACTCCTTGGATGCCTTGCCGCGTTTGATGGCGCGTTTGCCGTCATCCTCGAGATTGCGCCGACGACCCTCGTACTCCTCGACGTCCCCGCGGTCGCGGATCCAGTCGAGACGCAGCGGCGCCAGTCCTTCCTTCGGATCGCACTTGGGGCCTTCGGTGTTGTAATCCTTGAACGGCGCGTTCGGGCCGACGCCCGGGGTGTCGGACAACTTGATTTCGGTATAGGGCACCTCAAGGTCGTAGGAGCCGAATCGGTTTTCGAAATGCACTGGCGTGGTTTTGCGGACATGCGCCCTGTCGCGCTGCTTGGAGCCGCGGGCGGCGATGTCCACGCGCTGCTGCTTGGCCAGTTTGGAAGCGGCCTTCGCTTCCTTGGCGTTCGTGAACTTCCGGTTGTTGTCCTCCGTCATCTGCGTATCGGTGGTCTCCGCCGTATCCGCCGACTGCACTCGTGGCGCGAAGCCATGCTTCGTTTCCCCGCGTACGGCCTTCCAACGGGACACCATCTCACGGGTGGCGGCCTCCGGATCGTCAGCGCCGGCAATCGCCGATACCACAAACCAGCCGGCAGCCTTCGAACGGGCCAGCATCTCCATATCATCGACAGTGACGCCGCCTCCGACGACAACCGGAAAATCGCTCGCCGCACAGATGGTGTTGATCTGATCCTCATCGAGCGTGTGTCCGGAACCATCGTTGCCGCCTACGGAAGCTTCAGGTTTGGTAGTGGAAACATGCAGCGGCCCGGCGCCGATGTAGTCGATGCAGCCATTTGGCAGTTCGTTGATGAGCTTCACCAGGCTTTCCGTTTCGGCGGACAAGCCCACAATGGCATCTTCGCCGAGCAGCGCACGGGCCTCGCGCGGCTCCATGTCGGTCTGTCCGATGTGCACGCCGTCAACCTTGATGCCTTTGTTACGGGCCTGCCAAACCACATCCACACGGTCGTCGATCACAAAGGCCACTGAATCGGACTTATCGTTGTCTTCGATGATCTGCGCGATGTCCTGTGCCATGAGCGTCAGATCCTTGGCGTCCGTGTTCTTGGCGCGCAGCTGGATGAAAGTCGTGCCCCCGCGCAACGCGGCATCGACTACGTCCGTGATGGGTCGGCCCTTGCAGTCCTGCGGGCCGACCACGAAGTACGCGCTCATATCGAAACAATCACGCATCGATGCGTATGGATAGTCATTCATTGTTGTTCCCCTATGTTTGTGGTAAGTAAATCTTGTTTGCGGTAAGTAAATCCGGAAGAAATTTTGCGAGCCGCGCGATCCGACGCTGGACTCAATCGGCGTGCGCAGCTGTGCGCACATGACCTGCCTTCATGCGTCGCCATGCATGACAATCGAACATTGAAAGAACGATGCGTGCATGACGACGCATGACGGAGATGTCAGTCTTCGATGATTTCGGAAGCGGCCACCTGCTCGGCGGTCACATTCCACAGGGCGTCAAGGAGCGCCACCTGGAAGGATCCCGGTCCATTGGACTCCTGCTCGGCGATTTCAGACGCGCGATTATAAAGCAACGATGCACTAATGGCTGCGACCAGCGGCTCACAGACCGCCAGATATGTTGCGGTCACACCACCCAACGAGCAGCCGGCGCCGGTGATCTTCGTCATCATCGCGCTGCCGCCGGGCAGACGGAAGGTGCGCTCGCCGTCGGTCACCAGATCGACGGCACCGGACACGGCGACGGCACCTTTGCCGGAAGGCGAATGCTTCGCCAAGTGCCGTGCCATACGCTGGGCAGCCTCGATTGCGGCGTCCACCTCGTCAACGGCTTCCACGCCTGCCGGACGGGTGCCGGGGGCGGTGTCGGACGAGGCGAGCCCCCACATCGCATCGAGCGCGATGATCTCGCTGGCGTTGCCGCGTACGATGGTCGGCGGGTATGCGCGGAAGGATTCGAGAATCGCGGTACGTGTCTTGCCGATGCCGGCCGCGACCGGGTCGAGTACCCAGGTCTTGCCGTTCTCGTGCAGCTTGCGTGCGATTTCAGGCAGCGCATCCTTGAAGAACGGCAGCAGCGTGCCCACATTGATGTAGTTGGATCCCGCGATTTCGGCAGTGTCGATCACATCATCCGGCAGGAAACTCATGGCCGCGGTGCCGCCCGCGGCAAGCTGGGTGTTGGCCACGAGGTTAATGGTGACGAAATTGGTGAACGACTGCGCCAGCGGCGTCCGTTCACGCACGTCTTTGACGGATTTCGCGATCTGTTCGCGCAGTGCACTGATATATGAGCTGTCACTCATGATCTGCTCCCTACGTTGGTCCTAACCAACAGGTTCAAAGGGTCAGGCTTTCGTACCTATCTCAGCTTCCGACGATTTGCCGGAAGCTCCCCTGCATGTGTAAGTGCTTTCAACCTATACGTACCCCTTGACGCGATGTGTCTGCCGCGGTGCCGTTTATTGACGCGAGGAAGGCGCCGGTCTGCGCCTGAGTTCGGCAAGGATGTCGGGGGAAGGGGTCTCTCCTGCGAGCAGAATGTCGTAATACTGCTGCTTTCTGTCGATGTAATCGATGTCTCCCTGGATTTCGGCAAGCTTCTGCTCAAGAATGAGGCGTTTTTGCGCGAGTATCTCCTTGCGTTGGGGAATGGTGGAATCGCCTTCCTGGCAAAGCTCGGTATAGCGCTGCATCTCTTTGATGCTGAGACCGCAACGTTTCAAACAGTTCAAACCTATGAGCCATGAAATGGCTTGGTCATCGAAAACGCGGTGGTTGCGCTCATCCCGCTCAAGGTGGGGGACAAGCCCTGAATTGCAGTAGAACTTCAATGCTTCGTAACTCATGCCGGTGAGCTCGCATGCCTGCTTCATCGTGTACATGCTTCCATTGTCGGTAATTACTGCCGGTAGCTTCTACCGGCGTGTTGCGATTTGACCGGTAGTAACTACCGGATTTTAGTGTTGGGGCATCGCCGGCCGCGGACCGGCGTTCACAGGCAACGAACTCATGAAGGGAATGCTATGGAATACCTGAAACTTGCCAATGGTGTGGAAATCCCAAAAATCGGTTACGGCGTCTTCCAGGTCAGCAAGGAAGACGCACCGCGTTGCGTACGTGAGGCCATCGAAACCGGATATCGTCATATCGACACCGCGCAGTCGTACTTCAACGAGGCGGAAGTCGGCCAAGGCATCAAAGACTCTAGCATCGACCGCAAGGATCTGTTCCTGACCACCAAGGTGTGGATCAGCAATTACGGCTATGAGAAGACTCTTGAATCCATCGACGTGTCACTGAAGAAGCTCGGCACCGACTATCTTGACCTCGTGCTGCTGCACCAGCCGTTCTCCGACACCTACGGCGCGTGGCGCGCGCTTGAAAAACTCTACAAGGACGGTGTGATCCGCGCCATCGGCATCAGCAACTTCTATCCCGATCGATTGGCCGACATGGTTGCCTTCAACGAAATCGCACCGATGGTCAACCAGGTCGAGACCAATCCGCTCAACCAGCAGATCGAAGCCCGCGAGAACATGATCAGGCTTGGTGTGGCACAGGAGGCATGGGCTCCGTTCGGAGAAGGCATGCAGAACATGTTCTCCAATCCGACGTTGGCCGAAATCGGTGAGGCGTACGGCAAAACCGTGGCCCAGGTGATCCTGCGTTGGCTCACCCAGCGAGACATCATCGCCCTGCCCAAATCAACGCACAAGGAACGTATGGAAGAGAACCTGAACATCTTCGATTTCCGTCTCAGCGATGACGAAATGAAGATCATCGCAGGACTCGACACCAAGACCAGTCTGTTCTTCCGCCACGATACCCCTGAGGCGGTCGACCGTTTCGTCGGTTATGTCAAGGCGCGTGCCGGGCGTGAGTGATTCGGAACCATGCGTCGTCATGGCTGTGGCGATGCATGATCCCAGTAGTCATTCATACGATCGAAAGGATATGAAATATGCGTTATTTCAACCATAATACGGGTGGAGCGCTGTCCATGACCGCCTGTCTGGCGATGATCGTCTCATTCGCTGCGTGTGGTTCCTCCTCGGAGAGTGCGCAATCCTCCGCGGGCAGCACGTCATCGGACTCTTCCACGTCGGCGTCCTCGGACGGCAAGTCAATCGTGGTGTATTTCTCGGCTTCGGGCAATACCAAGAACGTGGCTGAATACATCGCCGATGCACTTGATGCGCCGACCTTCGAACTGACGCCGCAGCAACCGTATACCGATGACGATCTGAATTGGACGGATTCGAATAGTCGCGTCGTCAGGGAACATGAGGATGAATCCCTGCAGGACGTCAAGCTGGCGGATACGAGCATCCCCGACTGGGATACATACACCACCGTGTACCTTGGATTCCCAATCTGGTGGATGAATCCCGCATGGCCGGTGAACGACTTCGTATCATCCAACGATTTCCAAGGCAAGACAATCATTCCGTTCTGCACTTCCGCCAGCTCGGGCATTGATGACAGCGCATCCACGCTTGAGAAGCTGGCCGGCACCGGCACATGGCTGACCGGGCATCGTTTCACGCAGTCCGCTTCCGAGCAGGACGTATCCGATTGGCTGAGCCAGACCGAGAACGGTACTGCCGAATAGCGAAGAACGAATAGCGAAGATACGGGGGCGGCCATTGCGCGGAAGATTGTTCCGCGGCACCCAGGATGCCGGATGCCAGGGCCGCCCCTTCATGCCATTCACCGGCACGATCATTACAGCGAAGGAACGATATGAAGCGTATACCAATTGCGGCCGTCACTTTCGTCTGCATGCTCGTACTTGCGATATGTGGCCTTACCATGTCATCCGGTCTCTTCGCGTCTTCTTCGGAAAAGGAATCGTCCGTTGGTCGGAGCGCACGACGAATATTATGGGGTTACCACTATGGGCAGGGGGAGCCTTCGGTCAGCATTCCGATCTGGCAGACCGCGGCTTGGATTGTCGTCGGACTGCTTGGCGTGATGCTGGTCGTGCTTGAGGTGATATCCATCAAGCGGTTCCTGAAGCGCCGCAAGGATGATTCCTCGCGTATGCTTGCGCAATCGTCTGAGCGGGAGTGACACATGATTTCTCGGAAGCCACACCCGCGGCCTCCGAGGATTTGTTCATCTTTGCGGCCAAGTGGTGGCTGTTTCGATTGCTTGCCGCACGGTCTTCCATGCGTATGTGGGACGGTGGTTGTGCTGTCAGCATGTGACGGTAGGCTGTGCGGTTGTAAAAGACCCCAAACCGTTCAAACCAGAAGGTGCATTGTGGCTGTATCCAAACTCGATGAAGTCGTATCCCTCGCGAAGCGTCGCGGCTTTGTGTTCCCCGCCGGCGAAATCTACGGCGGAACCCGTTCCGCCTGGGATTACGGTCCGCTCGGCGTCGCGCTGAAGGACAATATCAAGCGCGAATGGTGGCGTTCCATGGTCGTCACCCGAGGTGACGTGGTGGGCGTCGACACGTCCATCATCCTCCCGCCGGCCGTGTGGGTGGCTTCCGGCCACGTGTCCGTGTTCAACGACCCGCTGATCGAATGCCTCAACTGCCACAAGCGCCATCGTGCCGACAAGCTCGAGGAATCCTATGCCGAAAAGCATGGCGACAAGCTGCCGGAGAACGGCCTGAAGGACATCGTGTGCCCGGACTGCGGCACCCGCGGCAACTGGACCGAACCGCGCGACTTCAACATGATGCTGCGCACCCATCTCGGCCCGGTCGAGGACGAGAACTCGCTGCACTACCTGCGTCCGGAAACCGCGCAGGGCATCTTCGTGGACTTCAAGAACGTGATGACCTCCTCCCGTTCCAAGCCGCCGTTCGGCATCGCCAACATGGGCAAGTCCTTCCGTAATGAGATCACCCCGGGCAACTTCATCTTCCGTACCCGCGAGTTCGAGCAGATGGAAATGGAGTTCTTCGTGGCTCCGGGCACTGATGAGGAATGGCACCAGTATTGGATCGACGCCCGTACCCAGTGGTACATCGATCTTGGCGTCAAGCCGGAGAACCTGCGTCATTACGAGCATCCGAAGGAGAAGCTGGCGCACTATTCGAAGCGTACCGTCGACATCGAATACAAGTTCGGCTTCCAAGGCTCCGATTGGGGCGAGCTCGAAGGCGTGGCCAACCGTACCGACTTCGATCTGTCCGCCCATGCCAAGCATTCCGGTGAGGATCTGAGCTACTTCAACCAGGCCACCGGCGAGAAGTACGTGCCGTACGTCATCGAGCCGGCCGCGGGCCTGACCCGTTCCCTCATGGCCTTCCTCGTGGACGCCTACGATGTTGACGAGGCTCCGAACACCAAGGGCGGCGTGGACAAGCGCACCGTGCTCCGTCTTGACCCGCGCCTGGCTCCGGTCAAGGCCGCCGTACTGCCGTTGAGCAAGAAGCCGGAACTGCAGTCCGTGGCGCAGAACCTGGCTGCCGACCTTCGCCAGCATGACTGGATGATCGATTACGACGAGGCCGGCGCCATCGGCCGTCGTTACCGTCGCGAAGACGAGATCGGCACCCCGTTGTGCGTGACCGTCGACTTCGACACCCTCGAAGATCAGGCCGTCACCATCCGCGAACGTGACACCATGCAGCAGGAGCGTGTGGCTCTCGACAAGGTGGCCGACTATGTGGCCGGCCGCATCGGAGAGAAGCATGTCCGTTACCCGCAGGTGCCGGTCGAAATGGGTGGCGAGGCATGGCCGGAGTCCGTCAAGATCGCCGAAGCCGGCGGTCTGTACTAAAACGACTCGCAACCAGAATCGTTCGTATGCCAGATAGCATTGTGACTGCTTATGAGGAATCCGACGTGCTCGATCCGCGCACCGATGCGGAGCGACCGTCGGTTCCTCCTGTTATCAAGCCTGTTGATTTGGGTCCCGTGCATGTTGCCACGCCGGTTGTGCTTTCGCCGATGGCGGGGGTCACCAACTGGCCGTTCCGTGTGCTCTGCGAGGAATACGGTCCGGATGGTCTGTATGTGGCCGAGATGATCACCGCGCGAGCGTTGGTGGCACGCAACCCCAAAGCGTTGCGGCTGTGCCATTTTGCTCCCAGTGAGAAGATTCGCTCCCTGCAGTTGTACGGAGTGAATCCTGCGATTGTGGAACAGGCGGCGAAGATCGTCATCGATGAGAACATGGTCGATCATGTCGACCTCAATTTCGGTTGTCCGGTTCCCAAAGTGACCCGTCGCGGCGGCGGATCGGCGTTGCCGTGGAAAACGGATCTGTTCCGCGAGATCATCCAGCGTGTGGTCAGGGTCTGCGATACTGCGAACGTGCCGGTCACTGCCAAGATTCGCGTCGGAATCGATCATGAGCATGAGACGTTCCTGGAAGCCGGGCATATCGCGCAGGAGGAAGGCTGCAAGGCCGTGACCCTGCATGCGCGCACCACCGCGGAATACTATGGCGGTCACTCGGATTGGAACCGTATAGGCGAGCTTGTCGAAGCACTCGACGTTCCCGTGTTCGGCAATGGTGATATCTGGGGTGCGAACGATGCCCTGGCCATGGTCGCGCAGACCGGTTGCGCTGGTGTCGCGATAGGCAGGGGATGCCAGGGGCGTCCTTGGCTATTCGCCGATATCAAAAACGCTTTCGCCGGTAGCGAAGAACGTATTGATCCGACCTTGGGCGATGTGTGCGCCGTCGTGCAGCGTCATGCCGAACTGCTTACGGAATTCTACGATGGCGACGAGCGTATGGCCGTGCATGACCTGAGAAAGCATGTTGCCTGGTACCTCAAAGGCTTTCCGGTTGGCGGCTCCACCCGCCGTGCGTTCATGGAATGTGAAAATCTTGAGGATGTGCATCGTGAGATCGATAAACTCGATCCGGACATGCGTTTCCCCGAACGCGTCGTGGACAAGCCAAGGGGCCGTGTACGCTTTGCGAAAAAAGTGCACCTCCCATACGGATGGCTGGAATCGCGCGAAACGACGCATGACGAACGTCAAACATTATTCGGTGACGATCCGATGGATGCAAGCTACTGACACCTACTATCCGGGGATGTTCGGGGGTTTAAGGGGGTGGAGCATGCTGCGGCTAATCGACTGGCTGTTTGGCTGCAAGCGTGTTGAAAAAGTGAAAAACACCAGTATACGCGTGAAAAAGTGCACGTAATATCAGCACCTCTGCGATAGAGTTGTGCGTAAACGTGAGTGACAGGAGACTATGGTGAGCGAGATTGCCCAGACTGACAATTTCAACGACAAGACTAATATCAAAGTTGTTGGTGTCGGTGGAGCCGGAGGCAATGCCGTCAATCGCATGATTACTGAAGGTCTTCAAAGTGTTGAATTCATTGCGATCAATACCGACGCGAAGGATTTGATGCGATCTGACGCCGATATCAAGATTTCTTTGAACGACGCCTCCAGTCGTGGTCTTGGCGCGGGTGCCGACCCGGAGAAGGGTGCCAAAGCGGCCCAGGACCACCAGTCCGATATCGAGGAATCGCTCAAGGGAGCCGATATGGTCTTCGTCACCTGCGGCGAAGGCGGCGGCACCGGCACCGGTGCGAGCCCGATTGTGGCTCGTGCCGCTCGTCAGCAGGGTGCATTGACCGTCGCGGTGGTAACCCGACCGTTCAGCTTTGAAGGCCCGCAGCGTTCAGGCAAGGCTGAACTCGGTATTGAGAATCTTCGTGAGGAAGTTGACGCGCTGATCGTCATTCCGAACGATCGACTGCTGGAGCTTTCCGACCGTTCCATCGGCATTATGGAAGCTTTCAAGACCGCCGATACCGCGCTTCTGGCCGGCGTGCAGGGCATCACCGATCTGATCAACGCGAATTCGTATATTCACGTCGATTTCAACGACGTCAACGCGATTCTGCGCGGTGCGGGCACGGCACTGTTCGGCATCGGTTCCGCGCGGGGAGAAGATCGCGCTACCCAGGCCGCGGAAATCGCCATCAGCTCGCCTCTGTTGGAGGAAAGCATCGAAGGTGCGCATGGCGCTCTTGTCAACGTTGCCGGACCGACCGATCTGAAACTGCTGGAAGCATCGGCAGCGGTCACGCTGGTGCAGAACGCCATTCATCCTGAAGCGCAGATCATTTGGGGTCTGTCTTTGGATGACGCTTATGGAGATGAGGTCCGAGTCACGGTGATCGCAGCCGGCTTCGATGCCAATTCCAAGAAGCCGGTAGAGGCAGTGGAGGAGAAGAAGGCCCCGGTGCAGGAAACCGTGCCTCTGTCCGCCTTGTCATCCCCGGCGCATACCACGCGTCCGCAGTATACTCAGAAGCCAGCGACCCCGCAGTATACCCAGACTCCGGCAACTCCGCAGTACATCCAGACTCCGGCAGCGCCGCAGGTGCAGCCGCTGTCCAGCTGCATTCCGTCCACTCCGGCTCCGTCCGTTCCTTCGTTCGATCAGACCACCGAGCATGAGGTGATCTCCTCGAACGATGCCGCAGGCGATCTCGACATTCCGGATTTCCTGCGCTAAGGTTGGTGCGCGGCCGCGAAAGGAACGTTCATGGCAGGTTTTATGAAGAACGCGATGTCCTATTTGGGCATGTCCGACATTGCTGAGGATGACGATATCTTCAACGATGACGCGGATGCCGGGGAGACGTCGTTCGATTCTGATCACTCGGTGACACCGATGCCGTCCGCTTCGTCGGCTGCGTCTTCAGGCTCGTCAAGGGAACAGAGGGACCAGTCCAACCCGTTTCACGGCAAAGGGGTGAGCCGTATCGTCACGATTCACCCGAAGTCCTATGACGATGCGCAGCTGGTCGGACGCGCGCTGCGTGATGGAATTCCGGTCGTGCTGAATCTGACCGGAGTGGCCGAGTCGGTGGCATACCGAATCGTGGATTTTTCCGCCGGCGTGGTGTTCGGAGTACGAGGTTCCATCGAACGGGTCACTCCGCGCGTGTTCCTGCTTTCCCCGGCGTTGGTGAACATCAAGGTCGAGGAGCCGCAGTCCAACAATTCGGCGCACGATCTGTTCGCTGACTGACGGTTGGCTTGGTTCATCGCATACGGATGAAGGCTCCCTGCGGGGAACCTTTGTTATGCTGACTTGCTAAGGTGTTGCAACATGATTCTGACAATGATTGGTAGCATCGTTCATCTACTGGTGAATGCCTATATTCTGGTGCTGTTCCTTCGCATGATCCTCGACTGGGTGTCGGTTCTCTCTCCGATGTGGCGTCCGGGGGGAGTCTTGGCCTCGATCATCGATGCTGTCTATCAGTTGACCGAACCTCCGTTGCGTTGGCTGCGTCAGTACATACGTCCGATTCCGATGGGGCCGATCTACTTCGATGTTGCGTTCATCGTACTTTATTTCATTCTCATCGTCATCGATTTTCTTATCTAAACAGGGGCGAAACACCTTAGTTCCGTAAAAGTAATGGCTTTCGTGATAGTATTCGGAAGTTGATACAACACAGCGAGGCATCAAGCCCAAAGCGAGGTGTAAGATTTATGGCTCTGTTGACGCCGAAAGATATTAGGGAGCATACCTTCCAGACCGTTCGTTTCAAGGAAGGTTATAATGTCGATGAAGTCGACGATTTCCTTGATCAGGTAACCGAGACCGTTGAGACACTTGGCAAGCAGGCGGCATCTGGAGGTCAGTCCACTCAGGCTTTAGGTCCGGATGTTGCCGACCTGAATTCCAAGATTTCCGAGCTTAGCGCTCAGGTGCAGTCCCTGCAGCAGGAGAACGCGGCATTGAAATCCGCTTCTGAACAGGCTGCCGACGCTGGTGACCAGGCCGCTCAGGCCGCTCAGGACGCCGCGTCCAAGCTTACCGAGGCCGAGGAAAGCAACCGCGCGTTGTCCACGCAGAACGAGCAGCTCAAGGATCAGGTGGATCGTCTGTCCGCTCAGGTTGATCAGCTTACGGCTCAGGCCGCTCAGGCCGCCGGCCAGGTTGATTTGGGTGAGCAGCTCACGGCGGCGCAGCATGAACGCGACCAGTTCCGTGCCAACACCGAGGAGCTATCCCGTCAACTTGCCTCCGCCCAGGAGCAGGTTGTTGTGGTGCAGCAGCAGGCCGCACAGATTCGACAGCTTACCCAGCAGCTGGAGGAATCCCAGCAGCGTGAGGCGCAGTTGCGTGAGCAGGTCGCCAAGGTGGAGCCGAGTGCCGAAACCGGCAGCCTGCAGAAGATCGCAGGTGCCGCCGCAAGCGCCAGCACCGAGGCCGAGCGCGCCACCGCCATGCTGGCCCTTGCCATGCAGCTGCATGATCAGTACGTTGATAAGGGTAAGGCCAAGGCTAAGGAAATCACTGAGGAAAGCCAGCGCAAGTACGAGGATATTCTCGTCAAAGCCAACGGCTATTCCGACCGTACCCGTACCGAAGCTGATTCCTATTCCGAGAACACGCGCTCCGATGCGGATCAGTATGCCGCGGACACCCATTCCAAGGCCGATACCTATCTTGAGCAGAAGACTCAGGAAGGCGACCAGTATCTTGAGCAGAAGACTCAGGAAGGCGACCAGTATCTTGAGCAGAAGACTCAGGAAGGCGATTCCTACCTGGCTCAGAAGACTCAGGAAGGAGACGAATACTTCTCTACGAAGCATATCGAGGCCGACAACTATGAGTCCGAAGTTCAGGAGCGTGCCTCCGATTACGATTCGAAGACTCGTACCGCCGCCGATGATTATGCCCAGCAGGTGCATGATAACCTCGAAGCCCAGTCCAAGATCATCGAAGGCAACATTCAGGGACTCAAGCAGTTCGAAACCGAATACCGTGCACGTCTCACCGATTTCCTCGGTCAGCTCGTGTCTCAGGTGTCCGATACGGACAACTACAGCCAGATCGACCAGAACAACTGAGATTAGGCTGTGTCTGACATCATGATGAATGGTCAAAGACGGCTGCGCATTCGCGTGGCCGTCTTTGCATGCGTTGCGATTGTTGCGCTCGTCGCCGATCAGCTCACCAAAGCATGGGCACAGTCCGCATTGGCTGATGGCCGTACCGTACAGGTGATTCCGGGAGTCCTCTCCTTCACCTTGGTGCATAATCCCGGTGCGTCTCTCGGCATGGGATCGAACATGACGTGGCTGATTTCCATACTGGCCATCGTTGCTTGCGTGGTTCTGGCATTGCTGGCCTTACGCACGATCTCCATGAAATGGACGCTCGTGTTTTCCCTCGCGTTCGCAGGGGCGTTGGGCAATCTGATTGACCGCGTGGCTTATGCGGACGGATTCCTCAATGGCAAGGTCGTCGACTTCCTTAATTATGGTTGGTCGGTCGGTAACGTGGCCGATATCTTCCTCATGGTCGCAGGAATCGCCGCTGTGCTGTTCCTGCTGCTCGGAGAGCCGTTCAGCCAGAAGGAACTCGACGAACGGACGGCTGGGGCGAAGGCCTGATGAGCAGACTGGTTCCAGCTCCCGACGCTCTCGTCGGCAAAAGATTTGACGTTGCCGTAGCCAAGATGCTGGGCATCTCCCGCGCCAAGGCCGCGGAATTGATCGAAAGCGGTCAGGCCCGCGTGCTTGGCAGGGAGATCTCCAAGTCCTCAAATCTTCAGGCAGGGGAGACCGTGGAATTCGACATTGTCGAGGAGCGTGCCGAACCCGAACCCATCGCCCATGACATGGCTGTGGTCTATGAGGACGATGACATTGTGGTGGTCGACAAGCCGGTCGGTGTGGCCGCACATGCCTCCGTGGGCTGGACGGGGCCCACGGTGTTGGGAAGCCTGCTTGACCGTGGCGTTCACATCACGTCATACGGTGCCGCGGGACGTCAGGGAATCGTATCAAGGCTCGATGTCGGCACGTCCGGACTCATGCTGGTGTGCAAATCCGAGCTGTCGTATGTGGAGATGCGCCGTCAATTCGCCCAGCACGAAGTGGTGAAAACATATCATGCGCTGGTGCAGGGCAATCTCAAGGAAGACAAAGCCACCATTGAGGCGCCGATTGGCCGTGCCAAGGTATCCGATTTTCGTTTTTGCGTGACGCCTTCCGGCAAGGACGCGGTCACCCATTGGGATGTAATGGAACGGTTCGGCGAGGCTACGTTGGTGTCGGTGAATCTTGAGACAGGGCGAACCCACCAGATTCGCGTGCATTTCTCCTCCATCGGGCATCCGCTTGCGGGAGACGCCATGTATGGGGCCAATCCGCAGCTCAGTGAGGCGCTTGGCCTGGAACGCCAGTGGCTGCACGCCATGCAGCTGGAATTCAAACATCCGCGGACCCACATCTGGACGACCGTCAAATCGCAGTATCCCGCCGATCTGCAGCAGGCGCTCCATATCATGCGCACCCGTCACCGTGAAACCAGCGAACCTATCAGCTGAATGGCAAACAATATGGCCGCGCATACCAGCAATATCGGGCATGCGCAGGCCATCACCGAAACCACTATGACGACCAGCGCGTCGAGCGGATTGTACGTTCCGCGTCCCAAGTAGCAGAAACCGGCTATCGTGCATGCTCCGAGCGCCAGCCCGGCCAGCAGGAAGGTCAACGACAGCAAACGGAGTATGTGTTGTGTTCGCGTACTCATGATGCATCTCGATTCATTGGTGGACGTTGGTGTTCGTGAGGTGTGCCCAGTTGCACGTCATATTGACAGTAACGCTGATAGGAAAGGCATTGTCAAGTCGATATGGGGGTTGTGGTCGGAGAACGCGGGTTATCCACAACAATCAAGCGTGTCGGTATCGAATGAGCGGCCCCGAAGACGATATATTGTGACTTCAAGTCATCAAGCGCAGGTAGATTGGACCACATGGAAACTTCCGGAAATTTCGTACAGCTGCATAATCACACGCATTATTCGCTTCTTGACGGCGCATCGAAAATCCCGGATCTCGTCAAACGTGCGAAGGAACTGAACATGCCGGCGGTCGGCATCACCGACCATGGCAACATGCACGGCGCATACGAAATGTGGAGCGAAGCGGTACGTGTGGGAATCAAGCCGATCATCGGTATCGAAGCGTATGTTACTCCTGAAACCGCGCGTCAGGATCCCACCCGAGTGAGCTGGGATACCAACTGGAATCCTGACATCGACCCCAACCACCGTAAGCGAAACCCCAACGATGTGTCCGGCGGCGGCTTGATCACGCATCTGACCATGTGGGCGGAAACCGACGAGGGTCTCGTGAACCTCATGAAGGCGTCCACCGACGCGAATCTTGAAGGCCGTGTCATGCGGTACCCGCGTATGGACAAGGAGATCCTGTCCAAGTATTCCAAAGGAATCATCGCATCCTCGGGATGCCCCTCGGGCATCATCCAGACCCGACTGCTTCTCGGGCAGTTCGATGAGGCTTTGCGTGCGGCAGGGGAGATGCAGGACATCTTCGGGCGAGACAATTTCTATATCGAATTCATGGATCATGGCCTGAAAATCGAAAAGCAGGTGACCGACGGTCTACTGGAAATCGCAAAAAAGCTCAACGCCCCACTGCTGGCCACCAACGATTCGCACTATGTGCGTGCCGAGGACGCAGGATCTCAGGACGCCATGCTGTGCATCAACTCCGGCTCCACATTGGATGAGCCCGGACGATTCAAGTTCGACGGCACCGGATACTACCTGAAGACATCCGAGGAGATGCGTGAGCTGTTCCGAGACATTCCGCAGGCTTGCGACAACACCTTGGAGATCGCCGAACGTTGCAATGTCATGTTCGACGATCACGAAGACGGTGCGTTCATGCCGAAATTCGAATGTCCGGAAGGCTGGGACGAGACTTCGCTGTTCCTGAAGAAGGTCGAGGAAGGACTCGAGGAACGCTACGATGGCAATCCTCCGATCGAAGTGCTCAAGCAGGCCGATTACGAATGCGGCGTCATCTGCCAGATGCAGTTCTGCGGATACTTCCTTGTGGTGGCCGACTACATCAACTGGGCGAAGACGCATGGTGTGATGGTCGGGCCGGGCCGTGGCTCCGCGGCAGGCGCGATGGTGGCGTATGCCATGGGTATCACGGAACTCGATCCATTGCAGCATGGTCTGATCTTCGAACGATTCCTTAACCCGGAACGTGTGTCGCTGCCTGATATCGACGTGGACTTCGATCCGGACGGCCGTGGCCTCGTCCTCGATTACGTGGGAGACAAATACGGTCGGGACAAAGTCGCGCAATGCGTGATTTACGGCACCATCAAAACCAAGCAGGCGTTGAAGGATTCCGCAAGAATCATGGGATTCGACTTCTCCGTCGGAGAAAAGATCACCAAGGCGCTTCCTCCGGCCCAGACCGGCGGCAAAGACATTCCGCTGCACGACATCTTCGATCCGAACGCAAAACGATATGCGGAAGCGCGAGAATTCCGCGAAATGTACGATTCGGATCCGGACGCGAAGCGCATCACCGACGAGGCCATGGGCATCGAAGGTCTGATCAGACAGACCGGTGTGCACGCGTGCGCCACCATCATGGGTAGCGAACCCATCACCAACACCTCGCCGTTGCTGGAACGCACCGACGGCACGGTCACCACCACGCTTGAATACCATACCTGTGAAACACTCGGTTTGGTCAAGATGGATTTCCTGGGACTTTCCAACTTGACGGTGATCCGGGACACCCTGAACAACATCGATGCGAATGGCAAGGAGCGCATCGACCACACCAAAATTCCGCTCGACGACCGCGCCACCTACGATCTGCTGTCACGAGGAGACACGCTTGGCGTGTTCCAGCTCGATTCGGACGGCATGAGATCGCTGCTGAAAACCCTGAAGCCAAACAACTTCAACGACATCTCGGCATTGATCGCGTTGTACCGACCGGGCCCGATGGATATGGATTCGCACACCAATTACGCGAAGCGTAAGAATGGATTGCAGAAAATCGTGCCGATCCATCCGGAAGTGGCCGAGCCGCTCAAGGAGGTTCTTGACGAAACCTACGGTCTGATTGTGTATCAGGAGCAGGTGCAGTCCGCAGCGCGAATCCTCGCAGGATATTCGTTAGGCAAGGCAGACGTGTTGCGTCGAGCCATGGGCAAGAAAAAGCCTGAAGTGCTGGCCAAGGAGAAGGTACCGTTCTTCGCGGGCATGAAGGAGCATGGATATTCCCAGGAGGCGGCTCAGGCCGTTTGGGATATTCTCGTGCCGTTCTCCGGTTACGCGTTCAACAAAGCGCATTCCGCGGCATACGGTTTGATCTCGTACTGGACGGCGTACCTGAAAACGCACTATCCGGTGGAGTTCATGGCCGCGCTTCTGCAGGGTGCCAGCACCAACAAAGACAAGACCGCGCTGTATCTCGGCGAAGCCCGACGCATGGGCATTCAGGTGCTTTCCCCGGACGTGAACGAATCGGTATACGAGTATTCCGCGGTCGGAGACGTTGTTCGATTCGGTCTTGGGGCCATTCGAAACGTCGGCAAGAACGCGGTCGAAGACATCATCGAAGAACGTGAGGGCAGCCACGGCAAGTACGTGAACTTCCCTGATTTCATCAAGAGGGTCCCGCTCAACGCACTGAACCGACGACTGGTGGAATCATTGATCAAGGCCGGTGCGTTCGATTCGATCGACCCGAACAGGCGCGCACTGTTCACCATTCACGAGACCGCCATCAACTCGGTTGTGGGCCTCAAACGCAAGCAGGCGGAAGGCCAGTTCGATTTGTTCGCTGACCTGGACGATTCCGGTGCCGAGGATAGCGGAATGGGTGACGCCATGGTGAATGTGCCCGACGTTGAGGAATGGGATAAGAAGACCAAGCTCAATTTCGAACGTGAGATGCTTGGCCTGTATGTATCCGACCATCCGCTGAGCGGCATGCAGTCGATTCTGTCGTCTTTGCGTGAGATGTCGATCGCACGTCTGATCGACAGTGCGGAACATATGCCGGACGGACAGCAGGTGACCGTGGCCGGCCTGATCACCAACGTGGACCGTAGGGTATCGAAAAAAGGCAATCCTTGGGCCATTGTGACCATCGAGGATCTGGAAACCTCGATTCAGTGCATGTTCTTCGGCAAGGTGTACGAGGCGGCGGCTCCGGAACTTGCGGTTGATACCGTCGTGCAGATTCGCGGGCAGGTGGAACGACGGGACGAAACGGTGAGCATGCGCGCCAGCGAATTCCAAGTTCCCACACTTGAGGCGGAAGATGAGCGTCCTCTGGTGATCACACTCCCACCGGTCGCGCTCGACCAGTCGCATGTGCAGCGTCTGGGGCAGATTCTCTCCAATCATCCGGGGTATTGCGAAGTCAAACTCGCCCTTGCGGATGACGATGGCAACGTGACGTTGCTGACGTTCGGAGATAGATTCCGTGTTAATCGCGACACTTCGTTGTTTGCCGAAATCAAGATTCTGTTCGGCCCCAATTCGCTTGCCTTGGCCTGAACGTGATGCGCTGACCGCGTCATGCGCATCACCGGAGTGAGGGGAGAAGGCGGATGATGGCGGAATGGTGAGGGCACGACCCGTATGAGCCGCGCCCTCACCATTCCGCCATCATTAGTCGTGTTTGTTCGGTGCCTCAGACCTCCTCGATGATGTTTCCTTCCACATCGATGCGGGGTGCGCCGTTGGCGATGCACTTGGCGACCACGCCCTTGGCCATCAGTGCGGAAGCGGTGAGGGCCAAGCCCATGAGCACCGAGCATGCGATGCCGATGATCCATGCGGGAGCGAACGACAATGCCGCGTCGAACGCCACACCGGAGACGATGGCGCCGATGATGCCGCCAAGCGCGGTTGCCGCGACGGCGATGCCGGTCAGCTTGCCGACATCACGACGTCCGTATTCGTGGGAAATCATAATGGAGGGGCCGATGGTTGCGGTGCAGGTGCCGATGCCGTAGAAAACAGCGGCAAGGATCGGACCCCAATCAGTGGACGGGAAGCACAGGAAGAAGCAGGCCAGAAGGCAGGAGACGGAGCCGACAAGTGCACCGGCCACCATGCCGAAACGGTCGAAGATCCAGCCGAGCGCAACCTTTGCGACAAGCACCACGCCCATGTACAGCGACATGATGTAGCCGGCCCAGACCACACTGTGGCCACCGGTGATCACTTCCGTGCCATCGTTGTTGACGGACGTCATGTTGGAAACCATGTTCACCGAAACGGCGCCATTTATGACGCCCACGAACAGGAATCCCAGCACCAGAAGCCAGAATCCGGCATGCTTGCGCAGAACCCTCCAGCCGACGGCCACATTCACCTCGGACAGTGAATGGCCTCTCTTGCGTTCGGCTTCCCGAATCTCCTCGTCGCTCAATTCTGCGCCAAGAGGCAGCAGACCCTTCTCACTTGGTTTGGTGCGGAAGAAGATGACCGGAATCGGCAGGGCCGCCACCAGGCAAATCACACCGAGGACCACGTATGCGGTACGCCATCCGTAATTGGCGATCACGGCGCTGGTGACGGGGGAGAGGATCATGCCTCCGAAACCAGAGCCGCACAATGCCGCGGATACCGCCAGACCGCGCTTGAGATTGAACCAGTTGGTCACAACCACGGAAATGAACAGGCGGACGCCGGAGGTGATCAAAGTGCCGGAAATCGCGGCGAGGGCATATATCTGCCATGCGGCGTTGACCGCGGAGTATCCGAACAGCAGAAGCGCGGAGAGAATCACCAGGAACGACGCTATCTGGCGTGCTCCGAGTTTGTCGATGAGCGAACCCATGAACAACGTGGCCACGATGGAGATCATGGAAGCGAGCGCGGTTCCGGTGTTGTATTGGCCGATGGTCATATGCAGGTCGGAGACGATGTGTGCTTGGAACAGTGACGAGCAGTTGACGAACGTCGTGTAGCAGGTGCACATCATCATGAATCCGCCGATGACGATCCACCATCCGTAGAAGAACTTGGGTTTGGATGTCGTGGTTTCGGCCGAGGTAGGTGTTTGTTGAGACATGCCGGGTCTCCTTGCCGTCGTGATTCGGGATTGATTAGTTGTGCAAGCTAGCATTGCAATGTAACGAGTTCTTCGTAACGCACCACAATGCGGATGTCTCACAATGCGGCTGAACAGGCGGGTTTTATGGGCTTTCGTGACTTGACGTTGTTACCATGGGGCGTTATGAGCGAAGAAAACTATATGCGAATCATTGACCTGCGCGGCAAGAAGCTGACCCGCGCCGAAATGCTGGACGCCATGCCTCGTGCCGAAATGGGCACCAATGAGGCCACGGAGCTTGTGCAGCCGATTCTCGATGACGTCAAGGCCCGCGGTGCTGCGGCCCTTCGTGATTTCGCGGAGAAGTTCGATCATATTCGTCCGGAGAATCTGCGTGTTCCGGTGGAGGCCATGAAGGCTGCTGTTGACGAGCTTGATCCTGAGGTCCGTGCTGCGATCGAGGAGTCCGTGCGTCGTTCCCGTGCTGTTTCCGAATCTCAGGTTCCCGCGCCGTTCCATACTGATCTGGCTGAGGGTGCGCGTGTGTCCGAGCGTTGGATTCCGGTGCAGCGCGTCGGACTGTATGTTCCTGGTGGCAAGGCTGTGTATCCGAGCTCGGTCATTATGAATGTTGTGCCGGCTCAGGCCGCTGGGGTTGAGTCTTTGGCGATTGCCACTCCGCCGAGCCGCAACAATGCTGATGGTCTGCCTGACAAGACCATTCTCGCCACCTGTGCGATTCTTGGTGTGGACGAGGTCTATGCGGTGGGTGGTGCCCAGGCCGTGGCCATGTTCGCCTATGGAGCCAAGGGTTCCGAACCGCAGGATGGTGAGATTCTGTGTGATCCGGTGGATAAGATCACCGGTCCGGGCAATATCTTCGTGGCTACCGCGAAGCGTATGGTGTCGGGCATCGTCGGCATCGACGCCGTTGCCGGTCCGACCGAAATCGCCATCATCGCCGATGAGGGTGCCAATCCGGAATGGCTTGCCGCCGATTTGATCGGCCAGGCCGAGCATGATGAGCTTGCCGGTTCCGTGCTTATCACCGATAGTGAGGAGATCGCCGCCAAGGTGCAGGAGAGCCTTAAGTATCGTGTGCCGCGTACCGAGCATGCGGAACGTGTTGAAATATCGTTGACCGGTCGTCAGTCCGGCATCATCCTCACCGACGGCATCGAACAGTCCATTGATGCGGCCAACGCCTATGCGGCCGAACATCTTGAGGTTCAGACCGCCGATCCCGATGCCGTGATTGCGAAGATCCGCAATGCCGGTGCGATTTTCCGTGGCCCGTATTCTCCGGTTCCGCTGGGCGACTACATGTCCGGCTCCAACCATGTGCTGCCCACCTCCGGTACCGCTCGATTCGCGTCCGGTCTTGGCGTGCACACGTTCATGAAGCCGGTTGAGGTCATTGAATACGACGAGCAGGGTTTGAAGGCTCTTGCCTCCCGTGTGAACGCTTTTGCGGTTTCCGAGGATCTGCCGGCCCACGGTGAGAGCGTGCTCAGCCGTTTCATCGACGATCCGTATAACAAGGAGACCATCAAGGAACAGGAAGAGCAGGCAGGCCTTCGATGAGTGAAACTTCCAGCAACGCCATTCCGTCATACCTTCCGCTGCGTAACGATCTGATCGGTGAGGAGCCGTATGGCGCTCCGCAGCTCGACGTGCCGGTATGCCTCAACGTCAACGAGAATCCGTACGCGCCGGAACCGGCCGTGGTCGAGACCATCGCGCAGCGGATCAAGGAGATCGCGCCGACGCTTAACCGGTATCCGGATCGCGAGCATATCGCGTTGCGTCAAGCGTTCTGTGATTATCTCAAGCGTGAATCGGGCGTGAGTCTGGAAGTCGAACAGCTTTGGGGCGCCAACGGTTCCAACGAGATCATGCTGCAGCTGTTCCAGGCTTTCGGCGGTCCTGGACGAATCGCTCTCGGCTGCGATCCCACATACTCCATGTATCCGGAATATGCGCGAGACACCTTCACCAAGTGGAGCCTCGCGCACCGCAACGAGGATTTCTCGCTGAACGTCGACGCCACCATCGAAGCGATCGAAAACGTCAAGCCCGCCATGATCGTGCTGACCAGCCCGAACAATCCGACCGGCACTCCGCTTGAGATGGACGATCTCAAGCGTGTGCTCGAAGCCGCCCGCAATGCGCAGGTGGAGGGAGCGGCCGAAGGCGTGCATCCGATCGTGGTGGTGGATGAAGCCTATATAGAATTCCGCGATCCGGGCACCCCCACCGCGCTTGAGCTCATCGACGAATATGAGAACCTTGCGGTGAGCCGAACCATGAGCAAGGCATTCGCGTTCGCAGGAGCACGAGTCGGCTATCTGGCCGCCAGCAAGGGCATCATCGATTGCGTACGCATCGTTCGCATGCCATACCACCTGTCCGCGGTCACGCAGGCCGCGGCTCTTGCCGCATTCGAACATACCGATGAGCAGTTGGGGCGTGTGGCGCATCTGCGTGACATCCGTAACCAGACCGCCGTCTGGCTCAAAGAGCAGACCTATAAGGGCCAGCCTCTGGAAGTGGCGCGGACGCAATCCAACTTCATTCTCTTCGGCGGGCATTTCGACGACCGTGATCGCATCTTCGACGAATTGCTCAAGCGAGGCGTGCTTATCCGTACCGTCGGCCCCGACGGATGGATGCGCGTGTGCATGGGCACGGATGAGGAAATGGCCCGCTTCCGTGAGGCGTTGGCTGAAGTGCTGCGTATTGTGGAGCAGGACTGAATATATATACATATAAAGGAGTCGCAACCATGGCGCGTACCGCAACCATCGTTCGTGAAACCAGCGAATCCAAAGTCGAGTTGAGCCTGAACCTCGACGGAACGGGCAAAACCGACATCGACACTTCCGTGCCGTTCTACAACCATATGATGACGGCATTGGGCAAGCACTCGCTTATCGATTTGACGATCAAAGCCACAGGCGATACCGATATCGACGCGCATCACACGGTTGAGGATATCGCCATCGTGTTCGGAGAGGCTCTGAAGCAGGCTTTGGGAGACAAGCGTGGCATCCGTCGTTTCGCCGATGCCACGGTGCCGCTTGATGAGGCTCTTGCGAAAGCGGTGGTCGATATTTCCGGACGTCCGTACTGCGTATGTACCGGAGAGCCGGAAGGATTCGAATATTGCATGATCGGAGGCCATTTCACGGGCTCTCTGGTGCGTCATGTCATGGAATCCATCGCCATGCATGCCGGAATCTGCCTGCATCTGCAGGTCATTTCGGGCCGTGACCCGCATCATATCGCCGAAGCCGAATTCAAAGCCCTGGCCAGGGCCTTGCGCTTCGCGATTGAACCTGATCCGCGTGTCGACGGTATTCCGAGCACGAAGGGCGCTCTGTGATGGCCGATGACCAGGTTCGTGATTTCGACGATATGAATTCCGATGATTTCAACGCCGATGGCATGCATTTCAGTGAAGAGGAGCTGGAAGCGGCCATGGCTGGATTCGAGAAGGAATTCAACGAGTCCTTGGAGGATCGGTCCTCTGACGATTCGCAACCGGAATCAAGTGGTCGGGAATCGTCAGACATCGACAAGATGCTTGACGAAGCCGAGAACTCGCTTAAATTCGAGGACGAGCTGCAGGGGCTGCTGGGTAACCGCGCCAAAATGGCGGTAATCATCACCCGGCTTACCTCCGCCCGGCTATTGGCGGCGTTCTGCGAATTGTCGGATATCTCCGCGCAGTGTATCGACTCGGCGCAGGGTGCCGTGGCGGTGCTGCGCAATCTGGATGGCGACGGTCCGGAAGCCGCGGTGAAGGATATGACCATCGTGGTTTCCGGAATGCCTGCGATTCTGGCGGTCAACCGTGCCGACAAGCTCGAAGCGACCATGTATATGGAAGGCAGGCCGGGCAGGACCTTCGCGCCGCCGGTGCTGTTCACCTCGACCGCATCGTTCGTGGAGGATCTCTTGCTGGGGATCACCGATATGAAGGCGTTGGTCGATTCCGGCGTCAATGTGGTGGATTCCGCGGATTTGAGCAGAGACGAGGCTATGGAGATTTTGGCCGAGCATACCCGCTTCGGCCGTGGCGGCGGAGCCGTCGAGTAACGATCTCGACGGCTTGCCCGCCTTCGGATTCGAAGGTGGATGAATAACGCAACACTGCATGTATCGATGTGGAAAGGAGAACGTCCATGACTTCCGTGGTGGTTTTCGACTATGGCTTTGGCAACGTGCGTTCCATGGTTCGTGCGTTGGCGAACCTCGATCTTGATGTGACCCTCACCTCGGACCATAGGCAGGCTTTGGAAGCCGATGGTCTTGTGGTGCCGGGCGTGGGAGCGTTCGCGGCATGCATGGAAGGTTTGAAAAGCGTCGGCGGGGACACGGTGATCAGGGATCGCCTGCGTGCGGGACGTCCGGTTCTGGGCGTGTGCGTCGGCGAGCAGATCATGTTCGAACGGGGCATGGAACACGGTGACGGCACCGCGGGCCTGGGCCTGATCAAGGGTGACGTCGAACTGCTTGACGCGGATGTGGTACCTCACATGGGTTGGGATACCGTGGATGCGCCGGAAGGTTCCGTGCTGATGAGCGGCGTGGAGAACGAACGGTTCTATTTCGTGCATTCCTATGCCGCCATGAATGCCGCCAAGGCCGATGCTTCCGACGAACATATCGATTTCGGTGGCGCCGATGAGTACGTGACTTGGTGCACCTACGGTCGCAGCCGTTTTGTTGCCGCATACGAGAGGGGACCGCTGTTCGTGACGCAGTTCCATCCGGAAAAATCGGCGGAGGCCGGCGCCCAGCTGTTGCGCAATTGGGTGGCTTCCTTCTGATTCGTTGGAAGTCGGCCTTGCACGGCCGATGACATCCATGCTATTTGCAGAATCTTGAGAATTACAGATCACGATGCGTGAGATGAGAAAGGTACAGACATGTCTTTGACATTGCTTCCCGCGGTAGACGTTCGCGACGGCAAGGCGGTTCGTCTCCGTCAAGGGGAATCCGGTTCGGAAACCGATTACGGTTCTCCGCTGGAAGCCGCCCGCACGTGGGTTGATTCCGGTGCGCAGTGGATTCATCTGGTCGACCTTGACGCGGCGTTCGGCACCGGAAACAACCGTGACCAGCTGCGTTCCATCGTCAAGGAACTGGGCGACAAAGTCAATATCGAAATGTCCGGAGGCGTGCGTGACGACGCATCCCTCGAGGCCGCACTCGAGGCGGGGGCCGCACGCGTGAACATCGGCACCGCGGCGTTGGAGAATCCGGAATGGACCGCTTCGATCATTAAGAAGTATGGCGATCGCGTGGCCGTCGGACTTGACGTGCGTGGTCATACGCTGGCCGCACGCGGTTGGGTGAAGGAAGGCGGCGACCTGTTCGAGACCATGGAATTCCTTGATTCCGTCGGCTGCTCCCGTTACGTGGTCACCGACGTGGCCCGCGACGGCATGATGAGCGGTCCGAACATCGAACTGCTGCGTGAGGTGGCCGAACGTACGGATGCGAAGGTCACGGCTTCCGGCGGTATCTCCAAGCTTGACGACCTGCGCGCCATCAAGGAGCTTGCGGATTTGGGCGTCGACTCCGCCATTCTCGGCAAGTCGCTGTATGCCCGTGCGTTCACGCTCGAGGAAGCGCTTGAAGTGTCTCGCTGACGAATTGTCCTCCGTAATTTCTTAAGGAACGGCATTTCCCGATGCAAGAGCCGCCCATCTTCGTATGGGCGGCTCTTGCATGGTTGCGTGTGGGTGCGGCGAATCATCAGGAATCACGGCGCGTGTTAACGATTCTCGTAACATGCGCATGGAACGATGGGGCTTTATGGATAAACAGCAAGAGTTTGCGCTGCGCACTGTCGAAGAACGCGACGTGCGCTTCATTCGTCTTTGGTTCACGGATGTGTTGGGAACATTGAAATCCGTGGCCATCGCTCCGGCTGAATTGGAAGCGGCTTTCGAGGAAGGGCTCGGATTCGACGGTTCCGCGGTGGAGGGACTGACCCGAGTGTCCGAAGACGATATGATCGTCAAGCCTGATCCGTCCACCTTCCAGATTCTTCCGTGGCGTGGGGGCCCGCAGGGTACCGCCCGCATGTTCTGCGACGTGCTTACTCCGGACGGGGAGCCGTCTCTCGGTGATCCCCGCCATGTTCTCAAGCAGGCGTTGGCCAAGGCCAAGGAGAAGGGCTTCACCTTCTACGTGCATCCGGAGATCGAATTCTATCTGTTCGAAAAGCAGGACGACTGGTCTCAGGCTCCCGTTCCGATTGACGAGGGCGGCTATTTCGACCACGTTCCGCGTAGCCCAGGCATGGATTTCCGCCGTGCTACCGTCAACATGCTCGAGCAGATGGGCATTTCGGTGGAGTACTCGCATCATGAGGCGGGGCCCGGCCAGAATGAGATCGATTTGCGTTACGCGGACGCTCTCACCACGGCCGACAACATCATGACGTTCAGGACCGTCGTCAAGGAGATTTCGCTGGAGCGCGGCATTCATGCCAGTTTCATGCCGAAACCGCTTTCCGATGCGCCCGGTTCCGGCATGCATACGCATCTGAGCCTGTTCGAGGGCGACTCCAACGCCTTCTACGAGGCTGGCCAGGAGTTCAACATGTCGATGACGGCACGTCAGTTCGCCGCGGGCATTCTCTACCATGCGGCTGAGATCTGCGCGGTCACCGATCAGTACGTCAACTCCTATAAGCGTCTGTGGGGCGGCAATGAGGCTCCAAGCTATATCTGCTGGGGCCATAACAATCGCTCCGCTTTGCTGCGTATTCCGCAGTACAAGCCGGGCAAGGACAACTCCGCACGTATGGAGTTCCGTGCGCTTGATCCTGTCGCCAACCCGTATCTCGCATACTCCGTGCTGTTGGCCGCCGGCCTCGACGGCATCGACAAGCAGATGCAGCTCAGCGAGCCGACCAGCGATGACGTGTGGGAGCTCACCGATGCGGAACGTCAGGCCATGGGTATCCAGCCGTTGCCGGAATCTCTCGACGAAGCGCTGAAGATCATGGAGAAGTCCGACTTCGTGGCCGAAGTGCTCGGAGAGCACGCCTTCGAATACTTCCTGCGTAACAAGCGTCAGGAATGGGAGGAGTACCGCAAGCAGGTCACGCCGTTCGAGTTGAAGAAGTATCTGCCGAAGCTATAGGCACGATATATTCTTATACGAATTGGGGTGCGGTCCGTTCAACGGACCGCACCCCAATTCATTATCGGGCTTACGCTCGTGCGCTGACTTCAGCTTCATGGATTGCCGAACCAGTTCGAATAGATGATTGAGAAATTACGGTTTCCATATGACGAGCAGGCGTTGCCCTCACCGACCCCAGCTTCCAGAGCCTCCGTGTTGGGCTGATACGGCGTGTAGATATACAGCAGCGCGGTGGCCTTGTTTTCGATATACACGTCCGTGCCGCCGCAACTGGCGTCCGGATTGTACTGAATGTAGTTGATGGCACCATCGTGATAGTCGTAGTCGCTTTCATGATGCACGTAATATTGGTACCGTTGCGCGGCCCCATACACCTGTTTGAAGAATCCGGCGTATTCCGGATCGCAGCTCGCGTCGTCGGGGCAGCTCAATCCCATTGCCGATTTGAACTGGAATTCGCTCGGATTGGCCGCGGATACCAGATGCTGTTCTTTCTGCAACATGGTGAGCAGCACTTTCTGGCTGATTCCGCATGCTTTGCCTGATTTGTATATGATTGCCGCGGCGCTTTCCTTGCCGTCGCTCTTGTACGCTTCGCAATACTCGGATGCGGGCTGCGATTGCGTGTCGAACGTCATGGATTTGAGGCAGTTGTCTCCACTGCAGGATGCGCCCTGCTCGTCGAGGAAGCTTTGGACTTGGGCCTCGCTTAACGCGTTTCCGTTGAAGAACTGCCCGTCTGAGATGATATCGCCGGGATTGAAATCGTATTCCGACTGAATCCGGCTCTGTGCCGCACGCGCCTCGTTGACGGCTATGCGCCAGCTGACATACTGCACCAGCGTCACGATGATGGCGATTGCGATGATGACGGCGATCGCGCCCTCACCTATGATCAGGGCACGTTGTTTCACGGTCGCCTTGCTCCATGAGAACCATTTGCTGTCCTTGGCTGAGGTCGTGCGCTTACTCTGGTCCGTTCTGCGTGTCATCGCCATTTATTGTAGCGTGGGGGGCTTATTGTTTCTCTCGATAAGAGTGGAAGTGGAACGATTAACGCGGGTAAAGATATGGCGAAGGAACGATTTTTCAATCCAGCGGTGACGATCCTCATTGCCTTGAGCTTCATGCTGGGCATGAGCGAATTCATCATGGTCGGCATTCTGCCGGATATTGCGGCCGGGCTGAACGTGTCTGAAGTGACAGTCGGCAATCTGGTCTCGCTGTTCGCGATCGTCTACGCTCCGGTCACACCGTTCGGTTCCGCGCTGTCAGCGCGTTTTCCGCGATTCGCGACGCATCTGATCCTCGTGTGCGTGTTTCTGGTGGGCAATGTGCTGTGCGCGTTCGCGCCGAATTATGGCGTGCTTGTCATCGCGCGAATCCTCATCGCGTTGGTTTCCGGAACCCTTGTGGCCATCGCCATGACGTACGCACCCGACGTGACCACGGAACGGTACCGTACGAAATTCATCGCATGGGTGTTCTCCGGTTTTTCCATCGCATCCGTGGTGGGTGTGCCGGTCGGCACATGGGTGGCGAACACGTTCGGATGGCGTTGGGCCTTCCATCTGGTCGACATGCTCACCATCGTGCTCATCGTGCTGATGCTCATCGTGCTGCCGCGTAACAGCCATATCGTGAAAATAGGCTTCCTTCCGCAGTTCCGCCTGTTCTTCGACCGCCGTATTCAGCTGGGCGTGCTCGACGTGATGTTCGGTGCGGCCGCAAGCTACGTGTTCTACACGTATCTGACGCCGATCATGCGCGACGAAGTGCACGTTCCGGAACAGTATCTGAGCATCGGACTGGTCGTCTTCGGATGCGCCTGCCTGTGGAGCAACCTGTATGGCGGCAGGCTGGCGGATCGGGGCAGGGGAGTCGAACCGCTGGTGCATATCCGTCCGATTTATTGCGCGCATGCGGTGCTCATGGCATCGCTGATCGTGGCGCATTGGGTGCCCGTGTACGGTGCCGTGCTGCTGGTGGTGCTCGGCATGTTCATGTATCTGCAGAATTCCGCATCGCAGGTGCTGTATATGGACGTCGCGTCGCAATCCCACCCGGGTTCGTTGAACCTGGCGGCGTCGCTTAATTCCATGTCCTTCAACATCGGCATCGCTTTGGGATCCGCCGTCGGCGGTGTGGTCAACAACCATCTCGGACTCATGTGGCTCGGACCTGTGGGCGCGCTGTTCCTGGTGTGCGCCATCGGAACCACCACGCTGCTGAAACCCTTCATGATTCGGGATCGCGCGTTCTACTCACGTGGTGAATAACATCTGTGGCTGATGCCTGGAACATGCCGGTATGGGCGTTTCCAGGCATCAGCCACAGATGTTCTGAGCGTTCCTGATCGGGGACGCTCAGCCGATGGCCTTCTTGATGCGCTGCAGACTGATCGGCTTCGGCGTGCCCAATTCCTGCGCCCACAACGACACGTAGAATTCCTCAAGCATCCAGCGCACCGTGACGGCCTGCTTCATCAGCTCCTCATGACGAGGTCCGGCCGGTTCCCGTTGCGCCTTCGCCATGGCCTTGTCCGCCAGCTGCTTGGCCTCATCCGCCTCCCAAGCCCATCGGACGTCACGGTTCTTATCGTTCTTCGCTTTGCCCAATCGCAGCAGATCGGCGTGCAGATACCGTTCGATGGATGCGAGGGATTCGGGTGGCGTCTTACCGATGAACCCTGGGAACACCAGCGTGGCTATATGCTCGCGAATCGATTGCAGCACGCTCAGCAGGGGAAGATCGGCTTTGCCGGAAACCGCCTTGTCGACCTCCGCATAACGCTTCAAAATGGCGATCACATCATGGGCGACCGCGTACACGGTGTCCTCGAACACTTCACGCACATCAAGCACGGCATTCGCCAACGCCTCATCATCAGGCAGTTCGTCGACTTTCGGCAACAGACGTTTGACGGCGGCCAGCTGCAGATCCTCCGTCAGCTCCTTGGTGGACTTGTACGGTGCCGAAGCCAGCATGAGGGCTTCCGCGCCAAGCCAACGCGAGGAAATACGTTCGCTAGGCATGCGCAGCGCATCAAGCGCGCCCTGCCACAACATGGTCGCACGCGCTTCGGTAGTGGCGCCCGCCTTATGCAGCAGATTCGCCTTCTCGACCAGCTTGCCTTGGTTCCCCGCAGTTTCAGCCTGTTTTTCGACCATTTGCCGGGCGGAAGCCTCGGCCTGCTGCGCGAACTTGCGTTGCAGATCGACCAACGATTTGCCAGTGCCGAGCACCTTGACCGGTCCGCGTGCATGACGGCGGCCATGCTGCTGCTTGCGATTGGGCGGCAGCTGCTGTTCCACCGCGAACGTCATACGCAAATACGGCGCAAGCTTGTTCCACAGGTCGCCAGTAAGCACTTCGGGATGAATCTGCGCGCCGACGATGCTGATGGCGGCCTGCGTGAACACATGCGGCAGATCCGGCCAGGAAGCGCCGCCGTCCGCGTTTTCCGGAGCGGGATTGGGCTTTTGCTGTTTGCCGGAACCCGGCAGATCCGGATACCGTTCGTCTATCCAGGCGCGAATCTTACGGGCCGTGTCGGGAGCCGGCACGAACTGCACGCGCAACGTCTTCGGCAGCGACTTGATCATGCTGACGATCAGCTCATCCAGCAATCCCGGCACATTCCATGAGAACTGCTCCGGCGTCAATCGGGAGAGCACCTTCAACGGAATGTGCACGGTGACGCCATCGTTCGGATCATGCGGATCGTACACGTAGCTCAAACGAAGGTCGATGGGGGAGCCGTCCGTGCCGAGCGTATGCCAATGGTCGGGATAGTCGGACAACGACACCGAATCGGCGTCGGCAAGACGCTCGACCTTGTCCGGATCGAAATCCAGCAGGTCCGGCTGTTCGTCGTGCTTTGTCTTCCACCATTTCGCCAAATCGGCGACGTTTGTGACGGTATTGGGAATGATGCCGTTGTAAAAGTCGAACAGGTCCTCGTCGCTGACCGTCTGCGCCACCTGGCGGGTACGGCTCGCATCATCGGCCGCATCCTCCAGAACGTCACGGTTCTTCGTGACGAAATCATCATAGGGGAAACGCTGCTGGATATCGCCTTCCACCAAACCCTGGCGAATCAGGAAGTCACGGGCCTCCAGCGGATTGATGCGGCCCCACTGCACGGTACGGTCCTGCACAATCGGCAGTCCATACAGCAGCACTTTCGCGCTGGCCACCGCGGAACCGCGCGAACCCGACCAATGCGGGTCGGCGTAGGTGGTGCGGGTCAACGATCCGGCCAGAGGCTCGGCCCAAGCCGGGTCGATCTCGGCGGAGTAGCGGGCCCACAATCGGCTCGTCTCCACCAATTCCGTGCTCATGACCCAGGAAGGCGTGCTTTTTGCCACGGCCGATGCGGGGAACAGCGCGAATCTTGTTCCGCGTGCGCCCAGATAGTCGTTCTTCGCCATCTTCTGCGCGCGTTTCATGGCACGTGCGCGCGCCGCGCCCTTGAGACCGGCGAAATCGGAAGCCTTGGGCTCCCGAACCACCTGCATGCCCATCATCGACAGCAAACCGGCCAGCATGGAGGAGTGGATGCCTTGCGAATCCCACGAACAGCACAGCGAATGCGCGGCCTGCTGGTTCATCGGCAACT
This sequence comes from bacterium, assembly GCA_963595445.1. Taxonomy (GTDB): domain Bacteria; phylum Actinomycetota; class Actinomycetes; order Actinomycetales; family Bifidobacteriaceae; genus Bifidobacterium. Next base: position 37,377 of record CAVBHJ010000008.1, on the reverse strand, counting down.
GCCGTATCTGCAGACTCGGTCGTGACTGCGGAATCGGCTCGCCGACCTTGAACTTGAACTCCTTGCACATTTCACGCAATTGCGAGACCAGATCCTTCCACTGGCGTATGCGCAGGAAACTCAGATATTCGGCTTTGCAGATGCGGCGCAACGCGGAATTGCTGGGGTCGCCGTCCGCCTGGAACACACGGTCCCACAGATTCAACGCCGTCAGAAAATCGCTGGAGGCGTCCGCATAACGGTTATGGATGCGGTCGGCCTCCTCGCGGTTCTCATCCGGCCGTTCGCGCGGATCCTGCAGACTCAGGAACGCCACCACAACCAGCACCGCGGCCAGCGTGTTCGGCGTGGTGGACTTCGCGGCCTCGATGATCATGCGGCCAAGCCGCACATCAATCGGAATACGAGCCAACTGCCGTCCGGTATGCGTCAGCACGACCTCGCCATGCTTGCGCGCGATGGCCTTCAACTCGGTCAACTCATTGAAACCATCGGACACGGCCCTCATATCCGGAGGATCGATGAAACCGAAATCCGTCACATCCTGTGCGGTACGCGCCACACCCACCGACAGCATATGCAACACGACCGCGCCCAACGACGTGCGCAGAATCTCCGGTTCGGTGAATTCCGGACGCGTTTCGAAATCCTCACGGGAATACAGACGTATCGCGATGCCGTCGGCAATACGTCCGCAACGGCCCGAACGCTGGTTCGCACTCGCCTGGCTGATCGGCTCTATCGGAAGCCTCTGCACCTTCGCCGTCTTCGAATAACGAGAGATACGGGCCGTACCCGGATCGACCACATAACGAATCCCCGGAACAGTCAACGACGTCTCGGCCACATTCGTGGCGATCACAATACGCTGATGCTCATGCGGCTCGAACACCTTGTGCTGTTCCTTGGAGGAAAGCCTGGCGAACAGCGGCACGATCTCAATCGCGTCAGGTCTGCGCATATCGGCCGCACGGGGACCATAATGGTGCCGAAGCGCGTTTTCGAACTCATGGATATCGCGCTCGCCGGATGCGAACACGAGAATATCGCGCGGGCCACGGTCATGGGTGGAATGAATCACCAATTCGACGCACGCACGGGCCACCGCGGTAGGCATGTCCACGTTGACGTCTCGTCCGGAATTCTTCGCGGCGTTCGGCGCTGCCGACAGTTCTTCGTAATCCGTATCTCCCGGCATCGCGCCGGTTTCGAAACCGGGCACGGAACGCATCAGCGCGGGAGCGGTGCCGAGAGGCTCGTACACGATCTGCACGGGGTAGGTGCGTCCCGACACCTCGATCACCGGAACCTTCGTATGCAAGGCGTTCTCGAAATGCTCCTGGAACTTCACCGAATCGATCGTCGCCGACGTGATGATGAGTTTCAGGTCACGACGTTTGGGCAGCAGGGCCGTAAGGTATCCAAGCAGAAAATCGATGTTGAGGCTACGCTCATGGGCTTCGTCGATCACAATCGTGTCGTACTGCATGAGTTTCGGATCGCGCTGGATCTGCGCGAGCAGAATACCGTCGGTCACCACGCGCAGACGCGTCTTCGGCGAGCTTTCATCGGTGAATCGAACCTGATAACCCACCTCATCGCCCAAACGAACGCCCATCTCGTCCGCGATTCGCTCTGCCACGGTACGGGCGGCGAGCCTACGCGGCTGCGTATGCACGATTTGCCTGCCATGCGTGCCCCTGCCCAATTCCAACAGGATTTTCGGCAGCTGCGTGGTCTTGCCGGAACCGGTTTGACCGGAAACAATCACCACCTGGCTTGATCTGACGGCATCTGCAATATCGTCATGGGCCGCGGAAACCGGCAGCTGGGAAGGATATTCGAATTTCATGCCTTGACGACCTCGATGACGCGGAAGCCCTTCGAACTTGCGTACTTGCCAACCTCATATTCATCGCCGAGATGCGATGCAAGCCAGGGAATCAGCGAATCGGAACCAAGATTCTTCTGCACCACCAGATACGCGGCGCCACCGTTGTTCAGACGCGGAAGCCACGTCATCAACAATTCGTGAAGCACTTCCTTGCCCACGCGGATGGGAGGATTGGACCAGATCAGATCAAACGTCTTGTCCACCGGAATGTCGGACGCCAAAGCCGTGCGGACATTTTCGATGCCATTGATCTCAGCGTTGCGCTTGGTCAATTCCAAAGCCCGCTCATTCACATCCAACGCCCAGATCTCGGCCTTCGGAGACTCGAAGCCAAGCGTCAGCGCGATGGGTCCCCAACCGCAGCCGAGATCAAGGAAAGAGCCGGTCTCAGGCGGTTCGGGGGCCTGCCTCAAAAGAACCGATGTGCCCAGATCCAGACGACTGCCGGAAAACACGCCGTTCGATACCTCCACATCGGCCTCGTTGCCGCGTAACGTGACGTGCAGCCTCCTGCGCACGTCTTTCGACTGCGGATCCGCCGCGAAATACTGCTCGGCCTGTGCCATGCCATCTCCTTGGTGCGTATTCATTCGAACGACATCCAGCCCGTCTCGTCCACCGGTTGAATGCCTGAAGTTCATGTCTCTAGAATCTGATGATAATAAAGACACCATAGTTTAACCGTGAGAGGTGCCATTGAGCCAGGAAATCGACGTCGAACAGATTACGGACCCCGCCAACGCAAGCGGTGTGCTCGCCGACCAATCCGATGTGCTGCTCGACCATAACGGCAATGGGCGTTTCCAAGAGACCCACGATGAACAGTGGCAGGAACGCGAATCGCGCAACGCGCTCAAACACGTGTCCGGTCTGGGCGAACTGCAGGACGTGACGGAAGTCGAATACCGAAAGGTACGTCTCGAAAGGGTCGTGCTCGTCGGCGTATGGTCAAGCCGTGAGACCACGCAGGCAGCCGCCGAAGAATCGTTGAGGGAATTGGCCGCGCTCGCGGAGACCGCTGGTGCGGTGGTGTGCGACGGTCTGTTGCAGCATCGCATGCGTCCGGACGCGGCCACGTATGTCGGTTCCGGAAAGGCGCGTGAACTGGCGAATATCGTGGCTCAGGAGGAGGCCGACACCATCGTCGTGGACGATGATCTGCCGCCGAGCCAGCGTCGTGCGTTGGAGGATGCCACCAAAGTGAAGGTGGTGGACCGCACCGCCGTGATTCTTGATATTTTCGCCCAGCATGCCACATCCCGTGAAGGCAAGGCCCAGGTCGAACTGGCGCAATTGGAGTACATGCTGCCCCGACTGCGCGGCTGGGGTGGATCGTTGTCCCGTCAGGCCGGCGGCCGTGCCGCCGGAGACGCCGGTATCGGCTCGCGTGGTCCGGGTGAGACGAAAATCGAAATGGACCGTCGCGTGATTCGCAGCCGCATCGCGAAATTACGCCGGCAGATCGCCGCGATGGCACCGGCCCGTGACGTCAAGCGTGGTGCCCGACGCAGGTTCGGATTGCCGACGGTGGCCGTCGTCGGTTATACGAACGCCGGCAAATCATCGTTGACGAATCGACTGACAGGTTCGGCCGAATTGGTTGAGAACGCATTGTTCGCCACGCTGGACACGGCGGTCAGACGTGCGCGGGCCAAGGATGGGCGACTGTATGCGTACGTCGATACGGTTGGTTTCGTGCGGCGTCTTCCCACGCAGCTGATCGAGGCGTTCAAGTCGACTCTTGAGGAGGTTGCCGAAGCCGACCTGATCGTGCATGTTGTGGACGGCTCCCATCCGGACCCGTTCTCCCAGATCGACGCGGTCAACGATGTGCTGGCCGATATCGATGGCGTGGAGAGCATTCCGTCCATAATCGTGTTCAACAAGTCCGACCTCATGGATTCCTCCATGCGTGAACGCATCGAATCGCTGATGCCCGAGGCGCATATCGTATCCGCGTATTCCTCGGACGGCGTGGATGGGCTTCGCGAACTGGTCGAATCGATGCTGCCCGCGCCGAACGTGCATGTGGAGGCGTTGATGCCGTATTCCGCGGGGTCGCTTATGTCGAAGGTGCGCGAATACGGCAAGGTCATCGCCATCGAATACCGCGATGACGGTGTGATGCTGGAAGCGGAGGTGGACGACCATTTGGCGGCGCAGATCGTGGAACAGTCCATCGGGTGAGGCTTTGCCGTTCCGATGCGATTTTAGTGGAACGCGGATGGTCGATTCACTGGTGTGAGCGTTCACATATTCTGTGACGCAAATCACTTTTCCATCGTGAAAAACCGTGTTATCAAGCCTGAAACGTCATGCTGTGTGGCTACAGTTGAAGAGGAATTTTAAGAGAAGCCCGCTAACATCGGGACATTCTTTGATTAAGAGAGGTAAGCACATGGTGGATTCACCAATCAAGCCCACAAAGCTCGCTATCATCGGTGCCGGCGCAGTCGGCTCCACTCTCGCTTTCGCCGCCGCTCAGCGTGGCGTCGCACGTGAGATCGTGCTCGAAGACATCGCCAAGGAACGTGTCGAGGCCGAGGTGCTCGACATGCAGCATGGCTCCAGTTTCTACCCGACCGTGTCCATCGCAGGCTCCGACGATCCGGAGATCTGCCGCGACGCCGACATGATCGTCATCACCGCAGGGCCGCGTCAGAAGCCGGGCCAGTCCCGCCTTGAGCTGGTCGGCGCCACCATCAACATTCTTAAGTCCATCATTCCGGGTCTTGTGGAAGTGGCTCCGAACGCCATCTTCATGCTCATCACCAACCCGGTTGATATCGCCACCCACGTCGCCCAGAAGATTTCCGGCCTGCCGGCAAACCAGGTCTTCGGTTCCGGTACCAACCTCGACTCCGCCCGTCTTCGCTTCCTGATCGCCCAGCAGACCGGCGTCAACGTCAAGAACGTCCACGCCTACATCGCCGGCGAGCATGGCGACTCCGAAGTCCCGCTGTGGGCCTCCGCCACCATCGGCGGTGTTCCGATGTGCGATTGGACCCCGCTGCCGGGCCACGATCCGCTCGATGCCGATGTGCGTGAGCAGATTCACCAGGAAGTCAAGAACGCCGCCTACAAGATCATCAACGGCAAGGGCGCTACCAACTACGCCATCGGTATGTCCGGCGTTGATATCATCGAGGCCGTCATGCGTGACTCCAACCGAATCCTTCCGGTGAGCTCCATGCTGCACGACTTCCACGGAATCTCCGACGTCTGCATGTCCGTGCCGACCCTGCTCAACCGTTCCGGCGTCAACACCGCGATCAACACCCCGGTGTCCGACCGTGAGCTGGCCGCCCTGAAGCGCTCCGCTGAGACGCTGAAGGAAACCGCCGCGCAGTTCGGCTTCTGATAAGCATTCGTAAATACGTGCGAACCCCAGCCTTCGGGCTGGGGTTTCTGCGTTTTAGAGGTTAATGAAAATGGTATTGAGAAGCGATTTCAATAGGTTGCCCGACTATATGAGGGAGATTGAGCATGGCGCATGATCATACGCATGGTATTACTCCGGATATGAATTCCGAACATCAGAAACGCCTGATGGCGTCGCTTGCCCTTACGGCGATGGTTTTTCTTGCGGAAGTCGTAAGTTCGGCGATTACGGGATCATTGGCGTTGCTGGTGGATGCCGGCCACATGCTTACGGATATGTCGGTTTTGGTCGCTTCCACGGCAACCGCGATACTCGCCCAGCGAAGACCCAGCAACAGACGTACCTGGGGGTGGGCGCGATTGGAGGCGCTTACCGCGGCCGCCGGCTCGCTGGTCTTGCTTTTTGTGGGAATATATGCGCTCTTCGAAGCGGTGGTGAGGCTCTTCGTCAGCTCGGTCGATGAGGTGAGCGATGTGCGTCTTCTGCTCGTCATGGGTGTGATCGGTCTTGTTGCCAATGTCTGTTCCATCGTGATTCTGGCATCTCGAAGCGATGACAATATGAATATGAAGGCGGCCTTCCTTGAAGTGGTGAACGACGCCTTGGGGTCCGTCGCGGTGGTGATCTCGGCCGTGGTGCTGATGGTCACGGGATGGTCCGGATTCGATGCCATTGCCGGAGGCGTGATTGCGTTGATGATGATACCGCGTGCGGTGGCGCTCATGCGCAACGCGGTTCGCGTGCTTTTGGAGGAGACTCCCGAAGGGTTGAACCTCAAGGAGGTTCGGAAACATCTTGAGCAGGTTCCGCATGTGGTTGCGGTGCATGACCTGCATGCCAGCACCATTTCCACGGACCTGCCTATTTTGATGGCCCATATCGTTGTGGAACGAGGGTTGAGCATGGAGCAGGGGGCCGCTATCCTCAGCCAGTTGCAGGAGTGCCTGATTGAGGATTTCCCGGTTTCGGTGCCGCACACCACGTTCCAGCTGGAACCCGAGGGGTACAGTTCCGCCAGTCAGGAGCGAATGCATCGCTGATGTGGGTGGACTGATTCCTTGGTGGGTCTTCCTGTGAGGCGTGAGATTCAGATTTTACGTAGGACGGTAACGACTTTGCCCATGATCTGAGCGTTCGTGCCGTCAATCGGCGAATATGCGGGATTGTGCGGAATGAGCCAGATGTGGCCATTGTCGCTGCGGAACGTCTTGACCGTGGCTTCATCGTCGAGGAGCGCCGCCACGATGTCGCCGTTCTCCGCGGTGCTCTGTTCGCGGATGACCACAAAATCACCGTCGCAGATCGCGGCGTCGACCATGGAGTCACCGTGAATTTCCAGCATGAAAAGGTTCCCGGTTCCGGTCAGACGTTCCGGCAGCCGCATCACATCGTCAACATGCTGTTCCGCGGTGATTGGCACGCCCGCGGCGATTCTTCCGACCAAGGGAACATCATGTGATGCCATGATGGCCATGTTTCCGTCCGTGGTCCAGGGAGAGACGGGTGAGGAGACATGCTCGTCGTCGCGCATGACGGGAATTGTCTCTTTGGCGAACGAATTGGTTTCCGTGTTCTCGTCATCGAACCTGACCACTTCGATGGCCCGTCCTTTATTGGCGTTCATACGGATGAATCCTTTTTCATCCAGTGCTTCGAGCTGGTGCTTGACGGAGGATGGGCTTTTCAGTCCTGCGGCGCTACCGATTTCACGAAAGGAGGGTGCGTATCCCCGTTCTGCAAGGTGCTTCTTGATTGCGGACAGGACCTTGCGCTGGCGATCCGTCAATGAACTTTCGTTCGGATGTTCCGCGTTCTTTCGGGGCGTGGAAGAGATACCGCTCATGGTGGCTCCTTTCGTGTTTCGAACAAGCATAGCGTGAAACGAAGGGTAAAACAAACATCTGTTCGAGGTGTGTTCGCGTGGTTCGAACATTTGTGCAATATGCGGAATGTGCGTAAATTCAATGGTTCAGGTTATTCTTGAACTCATGCATTGTCCGTTTTGCCAGAATTTAGATACCAAGGTGGTCGATACCCGCATTAGCGATGATGGCCATTCCATTCGTCGTAGACGCGAATGCCCGAAATGCTTCAAACGCTTCACCACGCAGGAGACGACGATGTTGCTAGTGGTGAAACGTTCCGGGAACGTGGAGCAATTCGACCGTAACAAAGTGATTTCCGGTGTTCGCAAGGCATGCCAGGGCAGGCCGATCGACGAGGATCAGCTGAAGATGCTGGGGCAGCAGGTTGAGGAGGATCTGCGATCCCGGGGTCTGGCGCAGGTGAAGTCGGATGAAGTCGGCAAGGCGATTCTTAAGCCGTTAAGGGATTTGGATGTGGTCGCGTATATGCGATTTGCCAGCGTATATCAGAATTTCGGAGACCTTGAGGATTTTCAGAAGGCGATTAACGAGCTCAAGCTGGAATCGATCCAATGATGTGAGGTTCCGCATTGCGCCAACGTATCAATGAGATGGGGTGTCTTCCGACGTTTCGTTATCGGAAGACACCCCATCTCATTGTTTTGCCATGCGAAGCGTCAGCTGATCACCCTCATGCGGATGGTGCCTTCGATGGCCGCGAGCTTATCGAGCGCTTTCTGGTCAGGGCGCTGCGCCACATCCGTGACCACATAGCCGATCTCGCCTTCGGTGCCAAGCGCCTGGGCCGCGATGTTGATATTGGCTTCGCCCAGCACATGGTTCACCTGTGCCAGCACGCCCGGCAGATTCGCATGCAGATGGGCGATGCGGAAGTTGGACTTGATGTCGGACAGCGTGATCTGCGGCAGGCTCACGGACAGCATGGTGGATCCTTTGAACCAGTAATCCTCAAGGCGCTGTGTCACGAACTGGCCGATGGACTTCTGAGCTTCCAGCGTCGAGCCGCCGATATGCGGCGTGAGGATCATATTATCCTCATCAGCGAGTTCGGTCAGGAACTCGTCTCCGGACTTCTTGGGTTCCACGGGGAACACATCTACCGCGGCTCCGGAAAGATGGCCGGAATCCAAGTGGTTCTTCAGCGCATCCAAATCGGCGACGAATCCGCGGGACAGGTTGATGAAAATCGCATCCTGCTTCATATGGCTGAACTGATCCTCACCGAAGAAGCCGGTGTTGGACTTGCGTCCGTCCACATGCAGAGTGACCACATCGGACTGTTCCAGCAGCTCGTTCAGAGTATCGCAACGGTGGGCATTGCCCATGGCGAGCTTCTCCTCGATGTCATAGAAGACCACACGCATGCCGAGGGCTTCGGCAATGACGGACAGCTGCGAACCGATATTGCCGTAGCCGATGATGCCAAGCGTCTTGCCACGTACCTCATGGGAGCCGGAAGCGGACTTGTCCCACATACCATGCTTCATATGGTGGGTGTGCGCCGGAATGCGGCGCATCAGGCAGATAATGTCTCCGATGACCAATTCCACAACGGATCTGGTGTTGGAATACGGCGCGTTGAACACGGCGATGCCGTTCTTGCCGGCAAATTCGAGATCCACCTGATTGGTGCCGATGCAGAAGCATCCAACCGCGGTAAGGGTCGGCCGTGCTTCCATGACTTTCCGGGTCACATTGGTCTTGGAACGGACGCCCAGCAGATCCACGCCATCCAGGGCTTCGATCAGTTCGTCTTCACTCAGTGCGCCCTTCATGCATTCCACTTCGAAACCATGGTCGCGCAGTGATTGGGCCGCGTCGGGATGAATATTTTCCAATAACAGTGCTTTAGGCATGTCTTCCACCTTATAGCTTGAGCAGTTTTTCGTCGTCTGTTGTCCGGACTATAAGCAGACGCTGCGTCGGTCGGGTCATGGCCACATACAGGTCGGATGCCGCCACGGCGCGTGAGGGGGCATCCGTTTCGATGCGTCCGGGTTGCACTACCATCACGGCATCGTATTCAAGGCCTTTCACCGTCTGCGTGGAGCAGACGGTCACCTGTTCATCCCACGAGCTCTGCGATTCGAGGCGACCGAATTCCTTCGGATTCAGATGCTCCCGCAGGCTCTCGTAGATATGTTCGCGAAGCGGCCTGATCATATCGTCGGGAGCGATGATGGCCACACGTCCGGTGCCGTCCGAGGAGACATACGTGCGCACCAGTTCAATGCTTTGCTGCGCGATTGCGTCGACGAGCAGGCTTTCGTCGGACAGTGTGAGTCGCTTCACGGAATCTTCGACGCCACGCACCGCGTTGACGGTGGAGATGTAGAGGCCTTCCGCCTGTGCGAAGTCGCAGGCAAGCTGCGAAACTTCCTTCGGATTGCGGTAATTGATCGTCAACTCGTTGAGTTGCCAATTATGCGGTCCGAACAGCGGATCCATCATCTTGTTCCAGGAGCGCGTTCCGCCCAACGCGGAGGTCTGCGCCACGTCGCCGACGATGGTGAACGACCTGGATGGGCAACGGCGGATGAGCATGCGCCAATCCATGGCGGTGAGCTCCTGCGCCTCGTCCACGACGATATGACCGTACGTCCATTCACGGTCGGCCGACGCACGTTGCGCGGTGAGTTCCGCATCCATGCCGTTGATGTTGTCCACAAGCATCTGGGAGGTGACGATTCCCGAACCGATTCCGGCCTGCGCCAGGGTGTCCTGCGCGAACTGTTCCTCCTCCGCACGCTTGGCGTCCAGAGCTTTCTGACGTGCCACGACCTTGGGGTCGGGGCCAAGCAGCTCCATGGCCTCGTCGAGCAGCGGAACATCGCTGGCGGTGAACGGCGACCCCTTCGGACGGGTCAGTTCCTTGATGTCTCGCTCATCGAGCCACGGCGCGAAACGATGCAGCTGCTCAGTCTTGCAGAAAAGCTGATCGACCAGCCACTCTCCGGTCATGGGCAGCCATGCCATGTTCAAGGTCTTGCGCAAGGCGTCGTTCATACGCAGCTGCTGCATGACATCGGTCAATTCAGCTTGTTCCGGCGTGTAGTCGAGGCGCTCCACATACCGGTTGCGCATGGAGATGAGCATGCTGTGCACGAATGTTTCACGGGCTTTGTTGTGTTGCTGTCGTGTTCGCTTGGCGTCGGCGATGGCCTGTTCGATGTCCGTGCGCAGCATCGGCACGGCGAATCCGTTGATTCGTATGGTAGGCAGATGCGATGGAACCCGTTCTCGCGCGGCAATGGCATTGGCTATGGCCTTAGCCATGCGGCGCTGTCCTTTGAGTCGTGCGGCGTGCGGGGTGTCCTGCGCGGTTGCGATCACTCCGGGGATCAGATCGGAGATGGTGCGGCTGACCACTCCGGTTTCGCCCAAGGAGGGGAGCACCTGATCGATGTAGTGAAGGAACGTGGAACTGGGGCCGACGACCAGCACGCCGGAGCGTTCCAAGGTGCGTCGGTGCGTGTACAGCAGATACGCCGCCCGATGCAGCGCCACGGCGGTCTTTCCGGTACCGGGGCCGCCCTGAACGACCACGGCCTGATTGAGGTCGGCTCGGATAATGCGGTCCTGTTCCGCCTGGATGGTGGCGACGATATCGGTCATTTTGCCGGTGCGTTTGGAATTGAGCGATGCGAGCAACGCTCCCTCGCCGGTCAACGTGCCGTTGGATGACGCCTCGCCCACTTGGTCGGAATGCACATCGAGCACTTCGTCTTCGACGCCGATCACATCCCTGAAACTCAGGGTGATATGACGCCGCATGACGATATCTCCATGATTCGAAGGCGTCGCCTCGTAGAACGGCCGCGCGGCGTCGGCCCTCCAATCGGTAAGCAAAGGCTCATGGTTTTCGTCGGACAATCCGATTCGTCCGATATACCGGCGGTCGCCGTGGATGTCGTCGAGCCGGCCGAACACGAGACGATCCTCGACGGCACGCAGCTGCGTGAGCCTGTCCTCATACATGGTGGCGAACGAGTCGCGTTCGGTGCGTTGCGTCGGAGAGCCATGCGATCCTGCGGCTCGAACCGTGTCAAGGCGTGCGCGAACCTGCGATCGCAAGTCGTCCAAACGGTTATAGGCGCGGCTGACGGCCTGCTGTTCTTCCCTCAGCTGGGCGGAGTAGCTCGACATCTATGGAATCCCTTCATCAAAAACTCAGGCAATTCAATCTACTCTGAGGGTTCTACGAAATTGGGTATAGAGAGTTCTGCGATGACCGCGGGCCGGTGTGATGCGGCACGGGGACATGGAAAGGCGACTTCCTCAAAGAGCCATTGAAATGAGTGTGTATTTTGTGTTTTTATGGGGAACTTTGGTGAGCTGTGGGGTAGAGTGGTGAGACAGCTGCAGGGTGGAGTGTGTTCCGGAAGCTGGAAAAAGGAGGTGCGGCAATGGTTCAGAGTGCCGAAACGCCGCTCTCTGATGATTCGCCCGCGTCTGACGACGGTATGGCGCAATTGCCTCCACTGCTGCTGGGAACCTACACACCCAAAATCGATGCCAAGGGACGGATGGCCCTGCCGGCGAAGTTCCGCAACCAACTGGGAGCGGGCATGGTGATGGCACGAGGTCAGGAACGCTGCATCTACTTGCTGCCTCAGTTGGAGTTTCGCCGCATCGCCATGCAGATTCAGCGAACGTCCTTGGGCAACAGGGCGGCGCGTGAGTATCTTCGCGTGTTTTTGTCTGGAGCCGTTGATCAGGATCCGGATAAGCAGGGGAGGGTGCTGGTGCCGCAGATGCTGCGTGAATATGCGAATCTGGGCAACGACATCGTGGTGATCGGTGTGGGAACCCGAGCTGAGATTTGGAATAAACAGGCATGGGAGGAATACCTGTCCGAAAAGGAACAGGGGTATTCCGATATTGCCGACGATGTACTACCGGCGGTGGAATTCTGATGACAGATGTGACGACGATTCATCAGCCAGTGTTGTTGCGTGATTGCGTTGATTTGGTCGCGCCGGCATTGACTGAACCAGGGGCGATCGCGGTGGATTGCACGCTCGGCCTGGCCGGTCATTCCACGGCGTTCCTCAAGTCGAGCCCCAACGCGCGTCTTATAGGCATTGACAGGGATTCCGAAGCCCTCGCATTGGCCACTCAACGAATGGAACAGGAAGGTCTTGCGGATCGTTTCATTCCGGTTCATGCCGCGTTCGACGATTTTGCCCAGGTGCTTGATTCTCATGGCATCGAACGGGTCGAGGCGGTGTTCATGGACTTGGGATTGTCGAGTCTGCAGATCGATGAGACCGAACGTGGATTCTCGTACTCCCACGACGCGCCTCTTGACATGCGTATGGACGTCACCCAGCCTCTGACTGCGCAACAGGTGCTCGAGGAGTATTCCTTCGCCGACCTGGTCCGTATATTCCGCACATACGGTGAGGAACGTTTCTCCAAGCAGATAGCACGCGAGATTGTTCGCCGTCGTGAGATCGAACCGTTGACCACGTCCGGCCAGCTCAATCGGTTGGTGGATGAGGTCGTGCCACAGGCGCACAGGCCTGCTGGAAATCCCGCCAAGCGAGTGTTCCAGGCGCTGCGCATCGAAGTCAACGGTGAGCTTGACAAGCTTGCCGGAACATTGCCGCAGATAGCCAACCATCTGTCGGTGGGCGGACGCCTGGTGGTGGAGTCATACCACTCGTTGGAAGACAAAACCGTCAAAACGTTTATGAATCAGGGACTTAAGGCGGATGTGCCGGCCGATATGCCGGTAGTGCCGCCGGATATGATGCCGTTCTTCAAGGAACTGACCAGAGGCGCCATCAAGGCCGACGAGGAGGAGATCGCCATGAACCCGCGTTCCGCTTCGGTGAGGCTGCGGGCCGTGGAACTTGTCAGGCCGATTCCCGATCGATGGCGTAAACGATTCGACCGGAACAATGATTACGCAAGCATGACACGTCGAGGGAGAAGGGGCTGAAACGTGGGTGCATCAAGAACGACTTCGTCCAATGCCGCTCCTGCGGGCCGTAGGGGCCAGTCTGGAACGACTGGAAACAAGCGCCCCGAATTGCGCGTCGTTAAAGGAGAACGGGATAAAGCCACCGGCGTCAGACGTGGCTTCGAACATGTGATCAATTGGACGCGCGCCCGTAACACGCCGGTTCTGCATGTGTTCATCGCGGTCGCTTTTCTTATGCTGTGTCTGTTGGGATCGCTGTCGTTGCGCACCCAGATGGTGCAGAACTCGTTCGAGGCGAGTCAGATCGAATCGAACATCACCCGTTTGACGCAGGATGTGGAGGACGATCAGGTCAAACTTGACGAACTTGAGGCGTCTCTGCCGGACAAGGCCGAGGAGATGGGCATGGTCCCGCAGAAGGGCGCGCTTACCATCGACCTGAGCGATTACGCGGCAAGCGGGGATGACGCTCAGTGAACGTGCTTCGCCGATTACAGAGGGGATTCGCCAGATTCTATAGGAATCTATTCATGAAGACCATGGCCGTCGGCCTTATTCTGGCATTTGTCGGAACGGCTTGTTTGGTGCAGCTGGCCAACGTGCAGCTGATCAACGGCAAGGATATGGCCCAGGCGGCCACGCAGAGCAGAACCATCAGAGTGACTCTGAAAGCCAAGCGGGGCAAGATCCTTGATACCAATGGTTCCATCCTCGCGCAAAGCGTGGAGCGGTACACGATCATCGGCAATCCGGAGGCGGCCCAGGAGTTCGCTCCCGTCACCTGTACCGAGGACACGGGAGACAACTGTCATCAGATCGACGGTCAGCCGGTAGGGGCCACCGGAGCCGCGGCCGTGGCCCGTCTCCTTGCGTCGGTGCTTGATATGGACGCGACCGAATTGGGTGCGATGCTCTCCGGCTCCGGGCAGTATGCGGTGCTGAAGAGGGACGTGACCCCTGCGGTGGCGCGCAAAATCGAGAAACTGAGTCTCGGCGGCATCGTCTATGCGGAACTCAGCAATGAGCGAGTCTATTCCAACGGTTCGCTTATGGGCGCGTTGTTGGGCGGGATCAACGCCGACGGCGTAGGCGTTGCCGGCATCGAGCAGATGGAGGACGAGGTACTTACCGGAACGGACGGGTACCAGGTATACCAGCAGGGTACCGGTGGTGTTGAGATACCGGGGACCATGACGGAATCCGAATCGGAGGTCGACGGTTCCGACGTCACCTTGACCATTGACCATGACGTGCAATGGTATGTGGAAAAGGCATTGAAGGAGAGCTGCGAGAAATACGGCTCCCCTTGGGGAATCGCGGTGGTGCAGGACACCCAGACCGGCGACATTCTGGCCTTGGCCGATAGTGACAATGTGGAAGCCGGCAGCGACCAGGCCAAGATGACCGTTTCCCGCGCGGTCAGTGAGACCTTCGAACCTGGTTCCATCGGCAAGGTGTTCACCATGGCGGGCATGATCCAGCTTGGATTGCACCAGGCGACCGACAAATTCACGGTCCCCGACCATATCACGGTGAACGGTCAGACCTACAGCGATTCGTCCACCCACGGAGATGAGCATTGGACGCTCGCAGGCATCCTCGAACAATCGTCGAACGTCGGCATGATCATGGCCGGCGACAAGATGAGCGACGAACAGCGCTATGAGTTCATCAGTAAATTCGGAATCGGGCAGGACAACGGACTGGGACTTCCCGGTGAATCGCAGGGCCTGCTGTACTCGTCGGACGATTGGGATCTTCGTACGCAGAACACCGTGCTGTTCGGCCAGGGATATACCACGAACGCGCTGCAATTGACGAATGCGGTTGCCGTGATCGCCAACAAAGGCGTAAGGAAAACCCAGCGGATCATCAAGGCGATCACCGATGCGGACGGTCATACGCAAGAGCAGAAGGCCGAGGGAGAAGCCACACGGGTGATTGACGAAGATGTGGCCGCACAGGTCCTGGACGCCATGGAGTCCGTATCCGATCATTACGCCAATTTCGTGAAGGTGGACGGATATCGTATCGCGGCGAAGTCCGGTACTGCGGAAGTCGCCGGAGCGGACGGAACCTTGAGCTCGATCATCAGTGATTATTCGGCGATCATTCCTGCCGACAATCCTCGTTTTGTGATTACTGTGGTGCTCAAGGACCCGCAGGGCAGCTACGGTGGTTTGACGGCAGGTCCGGTCGCTGCGGAAATTGGTGAATTCCTTATGCAGAAGTATGAGGTGGCGGCATCAAGCGAACGTACCAATGCTATTCCGGTTACTTGGTGAATATGGTGAGGTCGAAAGGCGGTAAAGAGAATAATGAGCGCGGTCAATGAATCCATGAACCGTCGTATGACTCTGGGGGAAGTAGCCAGCAGGTATGGCTTCGATCTCGATCCGGTCTTTGCCACGGAGGTGACGGTCACATCCCTCGCGGACGATGTGGACTCGATTCGTCCGGGGGCGTTATTCGTACCGTCGGGGAACGTGGACGTCCGCCAATTGGAGCAGGCGCAGCGTCTCGGAGCGTATGGAGCCGTTGTGCCGCATGCTTTGCGGGGAACTTTGGGTGACGTTCATATTCCGTTGATCTACTCGGAACCCACACCCCAGCAGTTGGGAGAACTGGCCAGTGACATGGTAGGTTCCCCGTCCGACTCATTGGCCGTGTTCGCAATCATCGGTGAAAACAAGCAGTCTGTGGAACGGAACGTGCATGATCTTGCCGATTTCCTGCATATGCTCGGCAATCCGGTGGGTGTGGTCAGTGCTTCCGACTCACAGTCGTTGGAACGCTTTTTGGATTTGGATTACCCGTTGTCGATTTTCGACGTGCAGCGCACGATGGCGGTGTGCGCCGAAGATGGCGCGGCCGCGGTGATCCTCGCATTGGACGAACGCACGTTGAATCCCGACGCCCTGCAGTCGGTGAGCATAGACGTTCTTGGCAGCACTGATGACGGGCGCAGCGACGTGCGGGTCGCGAAATCGGTCGCACGCTACGGCTGTGTGGTCGGCAAGCAGACGCGTATCGCGCGCAGAACGCAGGAATCCGACCAACTGGCCGCGCAGGCCGCGCAGGCGTACGGACGTGACGACAGCAGCACGCTGTCGTTATCCATCGCCATGGTATTGGCGGCAGGCGTACGTAAGGCGAACATCAGAAGCGCGTTGCGCGTATCCCGTGACTTGGATTGATCGCGGATGGTGTGAACGACGCAGCTTGAACCGGCGATCCGGTTACCGGACGAACAAAGCGAACAACAGCATACAGCAGCATTGAAGAGGAGAATGAACGTGAGCAGCCCGACCATGATGCCGATGAGTCTGGAAGAAATAGCCGAAGCCGTTCAAGGACGGCTGGTGGCGGGATCCGCGCCGACTGACGAACCGATTGCGACCAGTGCCTTTACGGATTCACGTCAGCTGGTTGACGGCTCGGTGTTCGTGGCCATTGCCGGAGAACGCGTGGATGGTCATGATTTCGTGCCGAAGATCGCTTCGCAGGGAGCGGTCTGCGCGATAGTTGATCATGAGGTCGCCGATTCGCAGGTCGCGCAGATAGTGGTCACCGACACGGTGAAGGCGTTGGGTGAGCTCGCCAAGCACAACATAGAACGCCGACGTTCGACATCCGAACCGTTCACCGTCATAGGCATTACCGGATCCGTAGGCAAAACCACCACCAAGGATTTGATGAAGGCGCTGCTGTCCGAGCTGGGGACGACCATCGCCCCGGTCGGATCGTTCAACAATGAGATCGGATTGCCTCTGACCTCGCTGAAGGTGAATGAGCAAACACGTTTTCTGGTGGCGGAGATGGGCGCGAATCATGTTGGTGAAATCGCCTATCTGACCACTTTGGTACCGCCGGATCTGGCAGTCGTGCTCAAGGTGGGCGTGGCTCATCTGGGAGAATTCGGATCCGCCGAACGGATCGCGCAGGCAAAGGCGGAGATCATACAGGGTCTGGTTCCGGGCGGGACCGCCATACTGAACGCGGACGATGAACATGTGGCGGCAATGAGTGGCATCGCCCCGGGCGATGTCATGTGGTTCGGTCTTGCGGATGCCGATTCGCCGTTCGTCACCGCGCGAAACGTGCGGTGCGACGAGCTGGACCGTCCCTCCTTTACGCTGCGTTGCGCTGATGAGAGCGCCGACGTCACGCTCGGCATTTGCGGCCAGCACAACGTCATGAACGCGCTCGCCGCGGCAAGCGTCTCCATGCGGTTGGGCATGTCGATCGATGACGTGGCGAACGGGCTTTCGAACGTCACCAGCATCAGCCCCCACCGCATGGCCGTGTCCACCGTGAGCAAGGCGCAGGCGGAATTCACGCTGATCGACGATTCGTTCAACGCCAATCCCGATTCCATGAAGGCCGGTCTTGATGGTCTTCTGCGTTGGAAGTCGGGAGCCGAAAACCAGCCGTACCGTATTGCCGTACTGGGCGCCATGCTGGAATTGGGGCCGGATGAAGAATCCCTTCATGCCGGAATCGGACGGTACGCAATCGAAGGCGGTGTCGATGCGTTGGTATGCGTCGGCGGCGATGATGGTGCTCTGGACGCGCTCGCCCAGGCCATGGCGAAGGGCGGTTCCGAGATCGCCAAGCCTCAGGTAAGCGTCGATTGGGTCCATGATTGCGATGAAGCCGACGCGGTGATCACGGAACTTGCGTCCGGCCATGCCGACACCGTGGTGCTGCTGAAAGGTTCGCATGCGTCCGGTTTGAGCGCTTTGGCGGAGCGTTGGCAGGCCCTGGCGGCAAAATAGAGCAAGCAGGATTTGGGAGAGAATCGGCTTTCGGCCGAATGAGCTGACTGAAACGGAGAGAATCAGGTGATTTCACTCATTATCGGAATCGTGGTGTCACTGGTGGTGACGATTGTGGGTACCCCGTTATTGATAGGTCTGGTGCATAAGCTCAATTACGGGCAGTACATCCGTCAGGATGGTCCTCAGTCCCATATGGTCAAGCGTGGCACGCCTACGCTTGGAGGAGTGGTCATCAATCTTGCCGTTCTTCTCGGATGGGGTGCTTCCGCGCTGTATCGGTTCATCGCGTTGCATGAGACGCCGTCCTGGTCGGCCATGCTGGTGCTGTTCGCGATGCTGTCGATGGGTTTCCTGGGATTCATCGATGATTTCGCGAAGGTGCGCAAGAAGCAAAGCGAAGGTCTGACCGTCAAAGGCAAGTTCATCGGACAATTCATCTTCGCCACCATTTATGCGGTGCTGGCTTTGGTCCTTCCCACAAAATCGGGGTTCCCGAGCGCCCAGGCGGGTATGAGTTTCATCGAGGACCCGTTCTTCAGTTTTGAATTCGCCGGCAAGGTGGTTTCCATTGTGCTGTTCGTCATCTGGGTGAATTTCCTGATGACCGCATGGACCAACGCCATCAATCTGACCGACGGTCTTGACGGCTTGGCCGCGGGATCGTCGATGATCGCGTTCATCGGGTATGCCGCGATCGCTTTCTGGGAGTTCTACCATCTCAAGGGGTCGGACAGGGGCTTCACCTATGCGGTTTCCGATCCTCTTGATCTGACGATCATCGCGGCCTGCGCGGCGATGGCATGCCTTGGCTTCCTGTGGTACAACTCAAATCCGGCATCCATCTTCATGGGAGACACCGGATCGTTGGCGTTGGGCGGCCTGTTCGCAGCCATGTCGATCGCCACGCATACCGAATTCCTCGCCGTGTTGATGGGTGGCCTGTTCGTGATCGAGACCATGAGCGACATCATCCAGGTCGGATATTTCAAGATGACGCATAAGCGTGTGTTCAAAATGGCCCCGATTCATCATCATTTCGAATTGAAGGGATGGACGGAAGTGAAGGTGGTCATTCGTTTCTGGATGATCGAACTGCTGTTCGTGCTCATCGCCTTGGTGATTTTCTACGGGGATTGGGTCACCCGTTCCGGTCTGTGGGTGAATTAAGCACGGTTGAATCGATTTGTTGACGTTGCGAAAATCAGAAGGGTGGATGAACATGGATATGAATGGTAAGACCGTCATTGTGGCGGGACTCGGCGTTTCCGGTCAAAGCGTGATGAGCGTGCTGGGGCCGCGTGTCGGCAAGGTGCTCGGCGTGGATGAGAAGAAGCCGGAAGCCGACATCCACTCCTTCGACCAGATAGATTGGAGCGATGTTGACATCGCCGTCGTATCTCCGGTGTTCAACCCGAGAACGCCGTTCATAGTCGAAGCTCAAAGCCGTGGTATTCCGGTAATGAGCGAGGTGGAACTCGCATGGCGAATCCGTGTGGATGCCAACACCTCCGGCAAGCCGGCTCAATGGATAGGCATCACCGGAACCAACGGAAAGACGTCGACCACCGAGATGACCTCGGAGATGCTTGCGGCATGCGGTTTCACCGCACCAGCGGTCGGTAACATCGGCAAGGCGGTCTCACAGGCCGCGGTGGATTCGAACAACGACGTGCTGTGCGTTGAGCTAAGTTCGTTCCAGATGCACTTCACCGATTCCATGGAACTGGACTGCGCTGCCATTACCAACATCGCCGACGACCATCTTGACTGGCATGGCGGCATCGACAATTACGCTGCCGACAAGGCGAAGGTCTTCCACAACGCGCGTAAGGCATTGGTTTACAACGCCGATGACGAGCGCGTGACCAAACTGGCCTTCGCAGCCCAAACCGCGCAAGACTGCAGGAGGATCGGTTTTACGCTCCATGAGCCTTCCGACGGCCAGATCGGGGTGAGTGACGGTTGGATCGTGGACATGTCCGGCATTGCCGGGGGAGAAGTTGGACATGCCATGCGCGTGGCGAAGATCGCCGACTTCACTCACCTGACGGAACCGGACGGAACGGTGTATCCGCATCTTCTGGCCGATGCCCTGACCGCACTCGCACTGGTATTGGGACTTGGCGCGGATAAGGAACGCGCTGTCGCTGCGCTGCAGGAATTCACCCCGGGCGGACACCGCATCCAAACCGTGGCTACGGCAACAACCAAGGACGGCGGCACCATCCGGTTCGTCGACGATTCCAAAGCCACGAACGCCCATGCCGCCAAAGCGTCGCTGAACAGCTTCGCGGACAAGTCCGTCGTATGGATCGCGGGCGGGCTCGCCAAGGGAAGCCGCTTCGAACGTCTCGTGGCTGATCAATCGCATGTGATCAAGGCCGCGGTGATCATCGGAGTGGAACAGGAACCGATGCTGGATGCCTTCAGAACGAGCGCTCCCGACATTCCCCTGACGGTCATCGACCCCTCCGACAAGTCTTCCGTCATGGCGAAGGCCGTCGAAGCCGCCGGCGAGTATGCCCAATCCGGTGATGTGGTGCTTATGGCGCCTGCCTGCGCATCCATGGATCAGTTCAAGTCGTACGCCGATCGGGGCAATCAGTTCGCCGAACAGTCTCGACGTTGGGTGAGTGAGCATGGGCAAGCCTAGAAGCGCGCGTAGCGTCTCATCGTCGTCGGGTGCAAAAGCAAAAGCGGGAAACACCGCAAAAAAGGCTCGGAACAACGGCGCGAAGGCCAATGCTCGCGCCAAAAGCGGCAATGCCGTGAACAATGACGATGATTTCAGCGGATTCATAGGCGTGAAGAGCCTGTCCAACCCGCTGTGGTGTTATCACGGATTCCAGTTGGCCGTCGTCATCCTTACACTCTTCGGCGTCATCATGGTGTTTTCCAGCTCGTCCGTAACGCTGATCAGCAACGAGCAATCACCGTGGCAACAGGCCATCAAACAAGGTGCTTACTGCGTTGTGGGCATCGTCGTCGCCATGGTCGCGATGTTCTTCCCGTACAACAAGTATCGGCAGTTCAGCTCCGTCATTCTGCTTGCGGCCATGTTCATGCAGCTGCTGACCTTGACTCCGCTTGGCGTGGAAGTCAACGGCAACAAGGGTTGGATCGGCATTGAAGGTGTGTTCACCATGCAGCCCGCGGAAGTCGTCAAGCTTGCCTTATGCATATGGATGCCAAAGGAACTGAGCGATGCCCGCAAACGTGTACGCAAGGAAGGAATGCCTAAGGTATATTCAAGACTTGCGATTGGATATCTGTGCAGCCTTGGATTGGTGATGCTCGGCAAGGATCTTGGTACGGGTCTGATCGTTCTTGCGATCGGTGCGGTCGCTCTTTTCCTCGGTGAGTTTCCCGGAAAATGGCTGCTTGCCCTGTGTGGCCTTGGAGCCGTCGGCGTCGGCGGTCTGGTCATTACCAGTCCGAATCGTCTGAACCGTATTCTCGCCACGTATCAGACCTGCTCAGCCGAGGATCTGCAGGGTGTGTGCTATCAGGCAGTGCATGGCAAGTACGCAATCGCCTCTGGCGGGCTGCTGGGCGTCGGCATAGGAAATTCAGGAGAGAAGTGGGGATACCTCCCCGAAGCGCATAACGATTTCATCTTCGCCATCATCGGAGAGGAGACGGGCTTTGTTGGAGCTGCGATGGTGATTCTGCTGTTCATGGTGCTTGGATGGTGCATGTTCGTGGTGGCGCTTCAGGCGAGGAACCGGTACATCACCGTTGTCATCTCATGCATCGCCGTGTGGGTCGTAGGTCAGGCATTCATCAATATCGGCGTTGTGGTCGGACTCTTCCCGGTCATGGGCGTGCCGATGCCTTTCGTGTCGGCGGGCGGCTCTTCGCTGATCATGTGTCTTGCCGCGGCCGGCGTGGTCATCAGTATGATGAGAGGTCAGCCGCAGATACAGGCGGAAACGCGCAGATTGTGAATCAAGGCCGTCGGCATGCGCATCCGGGCGTTCCGGCCATGCAAGACGTAGACGAAATGTGATTATCCGCCGGTGGATTCTCCGGCGGAGCGCTTCGCTGTTGCCGGTTGGACTAAGCTCGTGTGTTATGACCAATCAGAAGCATATCGTTCTTGCCGGTGGAGGCACCGCCGGTCATGTCAATCCTCTGCTTGCGGTGGCGCATGTGATCCGCGATCTTGAGCCGGACGCCGATATCGCGGTGGTGGGCACCGCGGTCGGATTGGAAAAGGATCTGGTTCCACAGGCCGGTTTCGAATTGGAAACGATCGAAAAGGTTCCCTTCCCGCGCCGACCCAATATGGCGGCGTTGAAATTTCCCGCGCAGTGGAAGGCCGAAACGCAGAAGGTACGTGAGATACTGACCCGTCATGAAGCTCAGGTGGTTGTGGGCTTCGGTGGATATACGTCCGCGCCGGTGTATGCCGCGGCGCACAAAATGGGTATCCCGATCGCAATCCATGAACAGAACGCGCGCGCAGGTATGGCCAACAAGCTGGGCGCGCGATGGGCGGATATGATCGGCGCGGCCTATGCGCAGACCGGATTGAGACCTCGCAGGGGAGTGGAAGCCGAACGCGTGGGCTTGCCGTTGCGTCCGGCCATCGCGGATTTGGCTTCCGCTTTGGAGAAGGACCGTGCCGCGACGCGTCGTGCCGCGGCTCAAAGCCTGGGCGTCGACCCGGACCGCCCACTGGTGGTCGTTACCGGAGGCTCCCTTGGTGCGGTGAATGTCAATCGTGCGGTGGCGGCCAGCGCTAAGGAACTGCTTGACCATGCGCAGGTGATTCATCTGACCGGCAAGGGCAAGGATGAGGAAGTGCGATCACTGGTGTCCGTAAGTGCGGGCGACGGTGTGCTCGGCCGGCTTGGTCCGGATCATGCTTCGGATGGCGATTACCGAGTCGAACCGTATCTGGAACGCATCGATTTGGCTTTCGCCTGCGCTGATCTGATCATCTGCCGTTCCGGTGCGGGCACGGTCTCGGAATTGACTGCATTGGGCCTTCCCGCCATTTATGTTCCGTTGCCCATCGGCAACGGCGAGCAGCGGTTCAACGCCCAGCCGGTAGTGGACGCCAAGGGCGGTCTTATGGTGGCCGATCGCGAGTTCACGGCTGATTGGGTCAGACGTCACGTCCCTCAGGTGTTGTCTGATGCCGAAGCGTTGTCGGAATACGGAAGGAACGCCTGGCAGTACGGCATACGAGACGCGGCCGAGGTCATGGCTCGAAAAGTACTGGCTCTCATCTGATTCCCGACAGATTGTCTTAACGAACAGCGTAATGGCCATACCGGTGCAAGGACCATGGGTGTGGCCATAATGGAGTGAGCTTGAAATCAATGTGCAAGGGGAGCAGTCGTGTCTGACAACCAGCGTGAAGCCGGTACCATCGTTCTTGATCCAACTTATGCGTCATTCGGGCCGCAGGAAAGCGTGGCCGATCTTGGCGAAACCCACTTCATCGGCATAGGCGGCGCGGGCATGAGCGTGCTCGCCGAAATGCTGCATGAGCAAGGTGTGAACGTCGATGGCTCCGATCGTGAGCCAAGTGCGAAAACCGATCGTTTGCAAAGCCTGGGAATCACCGTCGAATTCGGTCAACGAGCCGAAAACGTTGCCGGCAAGAACACGGTCGTGTTCTCCAGCGCGATCAAGCCCGACAATCCGGAAATCGTCGCCGCATATGAGGCGGGGGAGCGCATCGTGCATCGTAGCGACATTCTGGCATTGCTTATGCAATCCAAGCGTGCGGTCACTGTTGCCGGAGCGCACGGCAAAACCACCACAAGTTCCATGCTGGCGCACATCCTCACCCACGGTGCGCAGGGCGAACTGGCCGATCCGAGCTATGCCATAGGCGGATCCATCCAAGGCAAGGACGGTGCGATTCTCGACGGCGGACACGCGGGAAAGGGTAGCGTGCTCGTCGCGGAAGCGGATGAATCCGATGGCAGTTTCGCGAAATACCACCCGGAAATCGCCATTGTGACCAATTGCGAAGCGGACCATCTCGACCATTACGGAACCCAGGAAAACTATCGTGCGGCTTTCGTGGGCCATCTCGGACGCGCTGGCAAGGCAGTGGTCATGTGCGGCGACGACGAAGGAAACCTTGCTGTGCTTCGCTCGCTTGATCCGCAGGTGGCGCGGCGTGCGGTCGTCTACTCGACGCAGGAGCCCTCCAATCTGGGCGATCTCAACGGCGCTGCTTTGGTGCGTATCGAATCGGAGAACGAGCATGCCGGAAGCGGCACGGAACAATTCGTCCTGCATATCCCCGCAGGATTGATCGATTCGGACGAACACCGTGTAAACGTCACATTGACCGTTCCCGGCATTCATAACGCCCGTAACGCATCCGCCGCGATTCTCGCCGCGGCTCTCCTGGGGGCGGACGTGGATGAGGCCGCGCAGGCCGCAACCTCGTTCATGGGTGCCGCAAGACGCTTCCAGGTGCGCGGTACGGTCAGTCAAGTGACGGTGGTGGATGACTACGCGCATCACCCCACTGAGATCGACGCTTTGCTGCAGGCCGCCCGGCGACGCTATCCGCAGGCCGGCATCCACGTTGTCTTCCAGCCGCACCTGTTCTCCAGAACCATGTTCTTCGCCAAGGAATTCGCACAGGCATTGGCTCATGCCGACGATGTGATCGTCACCGGTATTTTCCCGGCGCGTGAAAAGCAGGAGGACTTCCCGCAAATCAGTGCTGCGACCATAGTCGATGAGGCTGTGAAGCTCGCCCATGAGCCGGCCGAGCATTGGATCCACGCTGTTGAGGACATGCATACCGCGGCTCAGATGATTGCGATGCGCGCGCATCATGACGATGTGATTCTCACCGTCGGTGCCGGAGACATCACGCAGATGGGCGAAGTGATTCTGCATGCCTTGGAGGCTCATCGTTGGGATTGCGAGGGCTGATGGCGCGAAGGGTCATCGGTTCCGGCAACAATGGTGCGACCGAACCCAATGAGGCCGGACGTACCATCCAGAGCAGGGCACGTGCCGAACGTCAAATGGCGGAGAAATCCAGTCCAAGACAGGCACGCTCCATCGTCAGCGACGAAACGACGGATTCATCCAGATCCGAAGGTTTCGTTGACGCTCGCAAACTGCGCAGTGAGAATCTCATCACCAAAACGTTGGACGAGACCACAGGCACGCTGGGTCTGCTGACACGTCCGAAAGTCGTTGATTTCAGTTCCCGGCTTGAGGAAAAACGCAAGGCGAACATCCGAGCCATCACGATTCGTGTGGCTGGTGTGGCAGCTGCCGTCGCGATTATGACGATGCTGGTCTGGTTGTTTTTCTTTTCGTCGGTTTTCCGTTTGGAGACGAGTGAAATCACGATTGTGGGAGGCAACGAATGGGTGAGTGACTCCCAAGTGATGGAAATCGCCGAAAAACAGGCTGGCAAGTCGATTCTGCTGGTGTCGAACAGCGACGTCGAGAAAGAGATCAAAGAGATTCCCGGCGTCACATCAGCCGAAGCGAAAAAGGTGATGCCGAACAAGCTCGAAGTGACCTTCAAAGCACAGAAGCCGGCTGCGATGCTCAAAACCGGCGAGAACAGCATGACCGCGGTCGACAGCAAAGGCCGCGTGCTCAACTCGGTCGAGGGAGTGTCAGTGGACGGGATTCCCGTCATCGAAGTCGAGGATGTCGAAACCAGCCTGAAGAATCGTTCGATCAAGGAAGCGCTGAAAATCCTCAGCTCGTTGTCGGAATCGATGCGCAACTCCATCACCAAGGTCACGGCGGCAACGCAGGATTCCATCACCACGGAACTCAACGGCGGCGATCAGATAATCGTATGGGGCGACTCTTCCGAGATGAAACTGAAGAAGGCCGTGGTAGACAAGATCATCAACGATCCGAATGTGATCGGGGACAAGCATAACGTTGATGTTTCAGCTCCATTGAGGCCGATCATCAAATAATGTGTTGCCGGAATCGACGGATTTAATACGATTTGGGGTCGGATTCCGATACGGATCCGACCCCAAATAATGAGTTCAGTGCTTACACCGTTAGGCGTTCGGATTTGCCTTAAGCGCAGGCGCCACGGAGACCGACGGGTCGAGGCGAGGGATAAGCGTGCACTGCGTGGCATGGTACAGATCGGACTTTCCGGGCCAAACCGTGCCGATCACCTCATTATCCTCATTGAGCTGGTGGAACCATGAACCGTTCTCATGATCGATCAGATATTCGTCGATGTACTTCCAGAAAGTCGCATACCAATCCTTGTACACCTGCTTTCCGGTGACGGTGGCCAACGTGGCGGACGTGTTCACGGATTCGGCGAGCGTCCAATGCATGCGGTCGGTCACCACGGGCTTGCCGTTCCAATCGGTGGTGTAGGCCAAACCGATCGTACCTTCCGCGTTCCATGCGTCGGACAACGCCTTGTTGAACAGGTTCTCAGCTGCTTCGATGAGCTGACGCTTGCCATCTTCGGAACGCTGCTTCGAACTGAGCGCATACTGGGTGATCAGACGTGCCCACTCGATGCCGTGGCCGGGAGTGGCGCCGTACGGCTTGAACTGGTCGTCGGGCTTAT
Organism: bacterium; assembly: GCA_963595445.1. Lineage (GTDB taxonomy): Bacteria > Actinomycetota > Actinomycetes > Actinomycetales > Bifidobacteriaceae > Bifidobacterium. The sequence continues at coordinate 10,948 of CAVBHJ010000008.1, read as the reverse complement.
CGTGGTTGCATTCCAGATCAGGCTGCCAGTCGGCGGTGAAGTGTTCCGGAATACGCCATTCGTTATCCGCGGCCCATCCGACCACATGGTCGATGATGCGTCCGGCGCGCTCGCGATATTCTTCGTTGCCGGTCACATCCGCCACTGCCAGGAACGCTTCGGTGGTGTGCATGTTGGCGTTGATGCCGCGGTAGGCGTCCAATTCGGTGAATTCGGTGTTCCAGGTGTCGACGGCGAGGCCGATTTCATCATCCCAGAAGTGCTTGTCGTAGGTCTCGAGGGCTTCTTTCAGCAGTTCGTCGGCGCCGGGGCGTCCGATGAGCTTAGCCGAGGTTGCGGCGAGGATCACGAATGCATGCGCATAGCAGACCTTGCCTTCTTTATGGGTGGTGCCATCGGCGCTGATCGACGGATACCAGCCGCCGTTTTCATCGTCGTGCAGCGGGCCGCGAAGGCCGTCGATCGCCTTGTCCACGAGTTCCGCGGCTTGCGGCTCGCCGTGAAGGAATCCAAGGGAATACACGTGGGCCATGCGACAGGTGATCCATGTATGGATGTCTTGGGTCAGGTCGGGGTTTCCTGTGCCGTCAAGCCAGTAGGAACCGCCTTGTGGGGCGGGGAAGTTGTGTCCGAAATGCAGGAGTTCGTTGGTTTCGGCTTCGAGCAGGTCGTGGTTCTCTTGGGAGCCGAACACGTAGGCTTCGGCGGGGTATGAGGTTGTCATCTGTTGAGGGTCCTTCCTTGGAGTCGTCCGCAATGACGTGGTAACTGGGTTGATGTATTAACTATGTTAATCACTTAAGCGGTTAATGCAAGTTGCCGCAACGGTGTGTCGCGGATGCGATGGCCAGTGGATGTCGTTGGTTGTTCAGGTGTCATGCCGTCCATATGCAGAGATTTCCGACACGGGAACCCTTCCGCGTAGTACTCTGCGAAACCATGGAAATCGAATATACCGAAGAGAAGAAGTTCACTAAAGAGCAGACGCAACGGCTGTTCCGTTCGGTCGGCTGGGTTTCGGGGGAGTATCCGGAACGACTGCATAAGGCTTTGATGGGATCCTCCTCAGTGTTCAGCGCTTGGCACGACGGTCGTCTGGTCGGTCTTATACGCGTGCTTGACGACACCGAAATGGTGGCGTACATGCACTACGTGCTTGTCGATCCCGAATATCAGGGGCACGGCATCGCCGGACGTTTGGTAAACATGGTCAAAGAGAAATACCGCGACTATCTGTATATCGAAGTGATGCCCGAGGAAAGCAAGAACGCGACGTTCTACCAGAAGCATGGCTTCCAAATCATGGAAGACGGAGTCGCCATGCAGATCTGCAATTCCGGAGAACGCCGCTGAGGAACGCGACCCTTTCGATTTCAACCGTATGGCCGGCATGCTGTCGTGCTGACACGGCTGACCTGTAGTGAGCTGGATTAGCAGTGTGTTGCGGTACTCTTGGGGTAGTCTGTAGCGAAAGGTGGTATGCCCTTTCATCCATCGGCCATTATCGCCTCGAAAAATGCCATATCCGTAAGAAATGGCGGTGTCGGCTACAGACAGGGAAGAGAAAGGACTTTCCATATGAGGAAACTTTTTGGAGGCCTCAACATGGGTTGGCTTGCCGTGATATTGTTCGCGGCAGCCGCAGGTATCTATACCGGCATTGTCGGATCCATTCCGGCAGTGGCGGAAACATCGCTCAAAGACATTGCGGTCAACTATGAATGGTGGGTCATCTTTGCGGTGATCATCGCATCCAACTGCACGAAAAACTGGGAGTCGGCGCTCAAGATCTTCGTCTTCTTTCTTATCAGTCAACCGCTTTGCTTCATTGTTGAGGTGATGTTTGGTCTTTCCGCTGATCTGGCGTTGTATTACTACTGCTCCTTCTGGGGGCCGGCAACGCTCCTTACGTTGCCTGGAGGATTCATCGCGTACTACGTCAACAAGCAAAACGTGTTCGGTGGTGTGATTCTAGGCTTGGGTAACTTCATTCTGGCGCTTTTTGGAGTTTTCTACACGGCCCAGGTGCTGAAGAATCCTCCGTATCATCTGCTTAGTGCCGTTGTCTGCTTTGCCTTCATATTTATCATGACTTTTCAGATTCAGAAGGACACCAAGAATCGCATAGTATCGCTTCTGGTGACTGTTGTGGTCACGATTGCCGTTTTCGTGCTCGCGTGGATGACGGGACGTGTGATCATTTAGGTCGTGGTCAAAGCTTCCGTGTCGAACATCGATGACGTCGAACCGCATTCCGATTGTTGGTCTGAGAAAATTCAGCCTCTCCAATCGCGGATGCGGTTCTTTCGTATGTGGTAATGAACGGATGTTCCAAGGATTTGGGATTGGTGTAGTGCCGCTATTGTTAAGTGGATGTCTTCATAGCGGATGTATGGGTATAGTCGCTGGACTCGTGTATCTCCATACGTTCGCAAACAATGTGTTTTGCGGCGGTATGGGTATAGTGACTGGCTTATGGTATTCCCGTATGACCGCAAAACCGGCTGTTTGCGGTGGTATGAGAATAGTGGCTGTCTCGGATATCGTCGCCGTCGTCGATGAATACGACAACGGCGACGTGGCTTTCCTGTTATTCGGTCTTCTTGCGTGGCCTGCCTCCGCCGATGCCTCGGCCGGGACGGCTGGCGTTCCATCGGTCGATGGTCTCGGGGAGCCAGCCGCGCGTGCGGCCGATGGTGGCGTCAGGCTGGGGGAGCTTGTAGGCGCTGACGGCGGCGGTGCTGATGCCGAGGCGATTGGCCACGTCGGTGACGCTCAGGTATTCGATGGTCATGTCAGTCCTTCCTTCCGACGATGAGCGAGAAGGCGGCGCTGACGATGGCGCATCCGGCGGTGAGCGCGAACGGCCAGCCGAACCATGCGCTGGCGGCGGTTCCGAGCGCGAACACCGCGCTGACTATCGATTCCGTTCTCATGATGTCCCATGGCATAATCGGAGATATGGGGTTCCGGCCCCCAAGTCTGGCCGGAACCCTTGCTCACTTCCTCTTCTTCGGTTTCCGTCTCATCTCCTTGATGAGTCCGGTCATTGCTTTGATGAGGGCCGCTCGCATCGGTCATAATCAGCCACAACCAGCCAAAGAACAAAACCGGTAAAAACGTTGGAATTCCAACAAAAACAGCGACAACCAACAACAGTCCAACGCACCACAAAAACAGTCCAATCCAACAAGGAGGTGCCGTGGACAATGAACATGAAGACAATGATGGAACCGATGATGCGCGGCGCAGCGGCCGGGACAAGGATAGCGGTGACAAGGCGCGTGGAGTGCAGGTCGCCAATCCAAGTGAGATCGGCCTCGGAACTCCAGACTGCGGCATGGAACAGGGTCGGGCGGACGCTCCGCAGGTCGATGGAACAGGAGAAGGCGCCCAACAGGTAGCCTTCCAATGGCGCTCCGCACCGCTACCGACCGTTGACGAGTTCGCAGGCTACGAACAGATCCAACCGGGAGCGGCGGACAGAATCATCGCCATGGCCGAGAAATCGCTTGACGCGGAAATCGAGGCGCAAAGAAAAGCGAATGAAGTCGCGGCCAACGCACCGAACGCGAACCAGGGAAAGAAGACCGACAAAACGCGTGACGTTCGCTTCATGAATGAGGCAGAAGACCCCGGCGCTCGCGGGCATGCGGGCGCCGGGGTCTCTTTTGTAGGGAATCAAAACGGGTATAAAGCGTTATGAGCCCATATAGAGGCGTATAAAGAACGTGGCGCGGCCATTACTGCGCGGATGGATTGTCCGGAGGAAGATCGATGGAGACGGCTACATGCCCGTCGCTCTTTCCGATGGCGGCGGCGGTGACCTTCGCATCGTCGCCGAACGGCGAGAGATCCGACGGCAGCGCCACGGTTCCCAGGATGGTGCCGCTTAGACGGATCACCAGCGCTTCGTGCGAGGTCTTCACCGTCACCCAGATATGCGACTGGTCATCGAACTGGGCGAGGAGCAAGTCAAGTCCGTCGACCGGCTTGATGGGGACAGTTCTGCCGATGGGAGCGAGCACCTTCTTATGGGGTTTGGGATTCGAGAAAGCGGTTTTCTGAGTGGCTGTGGGGTGACCCTGTGGCTTCGGCTTAACGGGTTTTGGCTCTTGTGCCTTCTTCGCCGGAATCGATGTCTTCGGAATGTCTTGATGAGGGAGTTTCATCGGGGCATGCTCCTCCGGCATCTGCAGGCGCAGCTGCCATACGTGCCGTTCCCTATCCGCCTTTCTATTGCGTACATGGGCGAGCATCACGGCACCTTCGGTAGGTACCTGACCGCAATGGCGCTCCATCTGGTATTCGGTTATATGGCCGATCTCCTCGCCGTCGAGGAACACCCAGTACGTGGGATAGCCGGCGTACTTGCCCTTCCGGATCAAATCCTCGACGACGTGCACCCAGACCCATGCGTCGTACCCGTACTTTCGCAGAATCCGCTGGTGGTTCTCATCCCCGGAGATCTCCACGCCGCACGCAATGGTCTCGATCACGGCGCCATCCGGCTTCGCATTAGCCGCGCTGGGCATCTCGCCGCCAAGATAAGCGCTTTTCATGAAAAAGGAATCTTTGCGGCGTCTGTCACTGAGCGTTCGCCGATTCGATTCGTCTCTTTCGGTTTGCGTGAGTGTCCTTGGACTGTATATGGATTCCAGCCGATGCCAGCATTCGAGAGTCCATCGGGCGTCGGACAAGGCGCGATGTTCCTCGGATGCGTGTATACCAAGCAGCCGCATCGTCTCCTGCAGGCTTGCCGACGGGGCGTTCGGGAACTTCTCCCTCGCCAGCGACATCGTATCGATGCGGGATACGTCCAGACCGGCAATGCCGAGCCGTGATGCCTCATTGTTCAATGCGGAGATGTCATAGCTGACGTTATGGCCGATCACGGTGAGATTCGAGATGGCCGCAATGAATCCCGGCATCACCTGTTCTGCCTTTGGCTGCGACGCCAAAGACTCCCTGGTGATCCCGGTCAAAAGCGTCGATGACATCGGAATCTCGCATTCGGGGGAGATGAGCTGCTCCCATTCGCAGATTGGCGCACCGTTCCTCACCAGGATGGCGCCGATATCGATGACGCGCATTCCGGAAGGGGAGTTTACCGTTTCCGTGTCGATGACAACGGCATCGGCGATGGCGGCGTTCATGCTGAACTCGGCGAACGAATCCGGACCGTCATCGCCCGCATGCGATTCCCAGGACAATCCACTTTCCGCAGGTGTGGACGATTGCCCTTTGCCCTCTTTGCCTTTCTTTGACACGGCGTAGGCGATGGCCGCAACGGCAACGATGACTATGACCAGCGTCATTCCGCTGTCCTTTCTCCATAAGTCGCCGTGGCGTGAGAAGCCAGCAGCGACTTGTAATCCTCCACGACCTGCACCGTCACGCCGAGTTCGCGGGCGATGGGATACGAGTCCCCGTCGTACAGTCGTTCGGCGGTCGCGTATTCGACGGGGTCCACGAGCCATAGCGCGGTCTCCTTGCGCGTGCGCCGTTCCGCCTTCGCTCCGATGATTCCGCATCCTGGGTCGTGGTGTCTCGCATGCACGAGCTCGTGGCACAGCGTGCAGCGACGCTGCCGCTGGTTGAGCCTGTCATGGAGGAATATGGTGCGGCTCGCCTCGTGCCATGCCCCGCACAATCCGTCCGGCAACGGTTGCTCGACGATATGGACATGAGCCTCTTCCACTTGCTTTTGAAGAGTCTTGAGTCCATACGGTGACAAAATGGTCGATGCAATGCTGTCGTTCGCGCTACTCGTTTGCGTTTCCCTCCTCGCTTGGCTTGATGATTTGTCTCCAGTCAGACGGGAATCCTAACGGGATGATATCTACTGTTGGGCGAGAGTCGAATAGCTCTATAAGGTCCGTGGCTAGTTCGTTCCAGCGATCAGGCCATAGATTTTCGTAGATTCGCATGAGTGTGATGATTGACGGGAAAACTTTCGGACTGCTGAAACGCAGGTCCTTCTTCAGCATTGTGACCTTTGTGGTCATGGAGCGGTTGTAGATCCGGTTGTGGTGTCCGCAGAGGTTGCGGACGTATGTGAGATGGCGCAGCCAGCTTTTGAGTAGATAGTAGGTCGTTCCGAACTCGTCGGCTATGGCGTTTCCTACCGATCGGCCGTCTGGGTAAGCTGCAGATGGTGAGAGATTGCCTATCAGTCGTGAGACCGTGCCCATCGACATGATTTCGACGGCAGCCCACGCCGGCAGATCGCCGTACTTGCTCATGTTGTGCTTGACGCAGGGTATGCCGTCTCGCAACGCGTGTTCCCGTTCGCGATGGTATGAGTTCATTGATTTCTTGTGCGCTTTGGTATTGGTAAAGTTATCGGGGTCCTCGTGGGCGATCGGACCAAGCGCCAGGCTCATGTGGTAGGCGAATGTGGTGCGTGCCTTGATCTCTACTGGTTCGATAGCTTTCCATAGCCATAATCTGAGCCCTTCGTCGAGAAGGTATATCTCATGTATGTCGTCCAATGTGGTGCCGGGGATGATTTTGTCATCGTGCTCCAAGGTAAGCCAGTAGCCACTGATCCGGTAATAGTTCGTTTCCGATAGCCACTTGGCCGCTTCATCGTCATCGGTGACGGTGATTCCATGTTCGCGCAGACGGTCTACCTGCCTGTCGAGCGAAAGCGCTTCCTTAAAATGAAACGACCCCGCCTGGTTCGCTGCGTCAGAGACGCTCGCGTGCGGGGTACTGTCACATGTAATCATATTGATTCGCTCCTTTTCCGCAAGACTTCGGCGAGTCTTCATCATTCGTCCGGTGTTTCGGCTTCAAGATTGCGGTTCATGTCCCTGCTGGCGGCAAGCTCCTGCGGCGGCAGATCCTCGAACCTCGGGTCGACCAGATTATCGGTGATCTTTTGGCGCTCGCGGGCCTCGTAGGCGCGGGCGGCCTCGCTGGAGATTGACCCACAGGCTGCCGCGACCAGTGAAAGAGCGTCCGGAAGCCCAAAGAGTGGAGCGAGTCTGTCTAGCTCGCTGATTGCCCAACTTCTTTTACCGAGTACTCGGTCGCTGACATATCCTTTGGATCGTCCCTCGAGTGCCTTGGAGAGGTCGGCTTGAGTGATTCCCTTGACTCCCATTGCTTGGCTGATATATTCGCAAATCACCATATCGGTGCGTGTAGTGCTGCTATCCATACTAATGACTGTATTCGAATTTTCGGGAAGTTACATCTTTTTACCGTTCGGCGCGTTGAAGTTGTCATACCGAATATTTGGGAGTGTATTGAAGGCATGTTTTACCGAATATCCGGTAAACATCGAATGAAATCCCGAATATTCGGGGAATGGAGGTGATGTGACCAGCAATGAATATGTGACGCAGGCAATCAAGGTCAGGATGGCTCGACTTGGAATCACCCAATCCGACGTCGCTGACGCAGTTGGAATCAATCGCGTTGTCATGAATCGATACATGCGCAATCAGCGTGAATGGCCGATTCGAGTCCTCGACAAAATCGCTTCAGCACTGAGGTGGAGGGATGGTCTTGACATTTTCATCGCAGCAAATTCCGAAGAAAAAGATTCAGAGGCAACACTCATAAAAGCATGAATCGAAAGGAGAATCCAATGAACAATGAAATCCAGAAGTTCAATTTCAAGGGCGCATCATTGCGCACCCTGACCGACGAGGCGGGGGAGCCCTGGTTCGTCGCCAAGGACGTATGCGACATCCTTGAAATCAGCAATCCATCCGATGCTTTGCAATCGCTTGATGACGATGAAAAGGCAAACCTAGGAAATTCCTATGTTTGGTCAGAACCGGGCAGAAGACCGCTCATCATCAGCGAGCCCGGCCTGTATCGCCTGGTCATGCGCTCGCGCAAGCCGGAGGCCAAGGAATTCCAGCGTTGGGTGACGCATGAGGTGCTTCCCCAGATCCGCAAGACCGGCGGCTATATCCCCGCAGGCGATTCGGATTCGGATGAGGACATCATGGCCAGGGCCGTGCTCGTCGCACAGAAGACCATTGAGCATAAGAATCGGCAGATCGCGGAAAAAGACGAACGCATCAAGGCGTTGGAGCCTAAAGCATTGTTCGCCGATGCGGTGGCCGCGTCCGATGGCACGTGCCTGGTGGGCGAATTGGCGAAGATGCTCCGGCAGAATGGTTTGGACATCGGCCAGAACAGGCTGTTCCGTCTTCTTCAGGCTGACGGGCATCTCGGCAAGTCCGGTTCGAATCGCAACGTTCCCACGCAGAAGGCGATGGACCTTGGCCTGTTCCGCATCAAGGAGACCACCGTCACCCATGCGGATGGGCACACCACGGTCAGCCGCACCCCGAAGGTCACGGGCAAGGGGCAGCGCTATTTTATCGACCGGTACTGTAGCGCTCAGCCAACGTTGGAAGCGGGCGCGTGATGCCGGTCGATAACTCTCTTATGCCGTATCGTGTCGACAAGCCGAATCCGTTCGAGGCGCTGTTCGCGCTGACCTACATGGGTGTCGGAGCGTTCTGTCTGATTGCCGGCCTCCGGCGGATGGAACGTTGGGAGATCCTTTTCGGATTCGCGATGCTGATGGTCGCCTCGCAGGCATCCAACAGGTTCCTCGCACGCAAGCGGCTTTACAAGGACTGCCTGGTGTTCTACAAGCCGTCGGAAGTCACCCAGGAAGCTGAAGGAAAGATGATCCGGACGCGACAAGCTGACGGGCACCCTCGGAAAGAAGCGCTGAAATGAACGGTTTTGCTATCTTGCTCTTCAGGTTCTCCCATACAGTGGGTTTTTCGGTCTGTGTTTCCGCCATGTACAGTACGCCAAGCAGGGCCTGCAAGGAGATTCTCAGATCGAACTCTTTCCCAGCTACGTATTCGTCGAGGTTCCTTCTCGCTTCGGAGATGAGGTCCAGTACATACACTCGCAGCGGCATCGGCAGACTATCGTCCTCTCGGACCGCCTTCAACGCTTCGTCCAGGAACTCGGAGATTGTTTTGTGCTCTTCTTCAGCGATGGAGATTGGCAACGATGGCGACTTGTCGGCGATGATCTCCAATGCCTGTGCTTCGGCCGCATCCAGAGGGACATCCCGTTGCTGGGAAGTCGAGAAACCGACCCAGCAGCTTCCTGAAGAATTTGTGTACGACTCCCATAGCTTCTGCCATATCTGCGGCATGACGCTTTTCGTCGTGCCCAACCGTCGGACATTCATCTTGATCAGATTGTCCAGGCATGTTTCGGTGTCATGCATCCTGCTGAACGATGTGGATATCCCGTCATCGAAACCATCGTCCCTTTCCTCGATCCTGAAGAACTGCAGCATGTACTCGGCTGGGTTCATTGATTCTTCTCCTAACTGGACGGCCCGCGCGTCGGAAATGCGGGGTGACACCGATTTTAGGAGCGGACCGGGCGGTTCTCCTAACGCCGCCCGGCATCACACACGCAAAGGAGGCGCGTGATGGTCTTGCGGCAGATGATGACCACCACACAGGTGGCGAGGCTTCTCGGCGCTGAGACGCCGGAGGAGATTCGGACGCGGCAGGGGTATCTGGCCCAGTTGCGTTTCCGCGGACAGGGTCCTCGGTTCATGAAGCACGGGCGGATGATCCTTTATCCGAAAACGGCCGTGACCGAATGGCTTGAGGAGGGTGAGACGAATTGCACAAGGAGCATTGCATGAACGACATTCGCAAGGCGTGCGTGAGGGCCGTGTTCGACGATTTCGACGACCATGGCGACGCCATCAGACCGGCTGTCGGCGAGGAATGGGACGGGATCGACGCGAACCGTCCGCTCGGCCACATCATCGGATGCGTCGACCTCGACGTCGACGGAAGCCACGAGCTGGCGAGCATCGGAAAAGACCAGGCGAGGACATTCATTCAAAAAATCGGAGGCGCAAGGACGGACAACGATTGTCGCATCGAGGACAGGTTCGAAAAGGGAAGGCCGAACTACACGCTCAGGCGTTTGAAGTTCGCGCTGGCCGTCGTCGGCATGGTCGTGAGCATGACGCTCATGCTCACCTGGCATGGCGGCGGTCTGACGGGCGCGCTTGTGGTTGAGTGCGTGTATCTGACCACGGTCCTGTGGCTGACGGTCAGGTTCGCTCCGCGCGATGACGTGGATGGCGACGTCTGACCGTATCCGCCGGCGTACATGGACGCGGACGGATGGCGGAGGCGTGTGTCCTTTCATCTCACATTGCATTTCACGCATACGCTCTCACGTCTTCCGCCGTCACGCCGTCCGCTGCGGGTTCGAATCCCGCCGCCGGCGCTTGGCCGGACCGTCAACGCCGCCCGCATCCCCGTTTCGTTCGGCTTTCCTGGGGGTGTGGGAAGGCATGGATGCCACATACGAGGAATGGGCAGCCTCGCAGGTGGACGCCGAGGCCGCGACACGTGATGCAGGATGGCTTAAAACAGGCAACCTTCCCAAAGTCGACTACGAGTCCGATCGCGCGCCACGAGTTCAAACCGCATGAACGCCATACCGCGAGAATCCTTTCCTCGAACGGATTCAAGGTCCTGGTCAGGGAACGAAGCAATGTGGAGGGCCGCCGCACGTCCGACTGCATGATCAACGGACATGCGACGGATTTCAAATCACCCATCGGCGGGACCAAGAACACCATCAACGGCCTCATCCGCCAAGCCGCCCGCCAAGGGGCCGCGGTTGTCATCGACCTGTCCGCACGCGCCAATGGCATCAGCGACGCCGACGCCATCTCAAGCATTCCGCATTCCCTGAAAAGACGAGGACTCGAACACTGCATCCTCATCAAACACGACGGAAGCGTCGTCAGACTCCGACCGGAGCAATGAAAAAGGGCTTTCACGCCAAGAACCAAGGGGTTCGAGTAGAAAAGCCCTAAACGCAGCCATCATATCAGATTTTCGCCGGGAAGAACCCGGCGCTGGATTCAATTTGTAAGTGCAACACCCGTTTCCAGGTCGGTTGTCTTTGATTG